>NZ_JACIGW010000001.1:0-1823600 GCF_014198105.1 Aliirhizobium cellulosilyticum
AAAGGTTTGCGCTTGGCGCGGGGTGGAGCAGCCCGGTAGCTCGTCAGGCTCATAACCTGAAGGCCGCAGGTTCAAATCCTGCCCCCGCAACCAAACAAAAATGCCGCCCTGAAGGCGGCTTTTTTGTTTTGGTAAACGGTCACTGTACTCCGCTGACGACAAGAATAACACGACAGTCACCGAGGATCGGGGACAAAAAACCTCAACGCCCTGCCACAGCAACAAAAACAAACTTGTAGCATCTTCCAGTCAGCCTCCGCTTCGGCTTAGGGTTCTGCATCAAGGCTTTCTATGTTGATGAGAATATCCTGTTGCCGAAATAGACCGCGAAGTTAGCGGCAATGTGTCAAACGCCCCCTTAGCCCGGCAAACGAGGTGATAGGCTTTCCTGCTCGAGAACCAGCCCGGTTTCCCTCAGCGCGCACCATAGATGTTCAATTGCACTGCCGGAGGCACCTTGCGGAGGGAGGGGGGACCTGCCCACCGCAGCGACACCATATTGTGTAAGAATAGCAGCGTCCATCAGATGCGGCTGCAATTGCACACCCTGCGCCTGCAATGCTTTTTCGATATGCCTGAAGATCCGCACCCCGCCTGCATCGAGATCGCCCCAGTGGTAGCAGGCGGTACCGGCTTCGCGACAGAGGCGGGTGATCTGCCGGAGATGGCTCCGGGCCGGGAAGCCTGCGGTGTAGAGGACAAGGCCTTTCTGGCTGCCGTTGCATTCACGGGCATGGCGAATGAAGGATGTGTAGTTTTCGATCGTCAGGACATAGTCCACAGCATGGGAAAGCCCTATCGTCGCCGCCTGATCTGGAGGGAAGCCGTAGTAGGAAAGTGTCGGCAGTATTACTCCATCGATTGCGATCGGTCCGCTGAGCTGAAGTGGCTGCGGCATTCGCGAAACGCCGAATGTGGCCAGAGCCTCGTCCGTGTCGAGGCTTTCGGGTGTTCGCTGGCCGGGATAGAGGCGGGAATGGATGGCGACAACGCTTGAGGCCAGATGGTCGAGCGCCTTGCTGCCGGTATTGACGGAGCGGCAAAAGCTGCGGAAATCGATTGCGACAGCGGCCGGGTCGCTTGCCCGTTCCTGTAAACCGCGAGCAAGCAGCAACACATCCTTCAGGCTCGCCGTATCATTCGGCATGATCCCGAATTTCCGGACATTACGTGACCAGGCCGCGCCGATTTCGTCGAGCACCTCCCGCGCCGTTTCGGGGAGGTTCGGAAGCTCGTAGAAATCGGTCAGCAGGGTATGGACCTGATGGTGGGAAGGCACCCGGCCAAGATGACGATAGAGGATGTCTACATCGACAAGCCTGATCCGCAGGGCCGTGTCAGCGGAAGCTCTTGCCTTCTCCAGTTTCACCGCCCCCAGCTTCTCGGCCTTGCGGAGTGTCTCGATAAAACGATCACGCGCCTCCACGCTCGAAAAGGCTGCTTCGTTTGCATAACCGAAGAGAGCTGCCACACCCGGCTTTGCCTCATATCGGTCGAGCAGATTTGCGAGAAGCTTGCCGGCATCCCCAAAGCTTATGTGTTTCATGTGCCCGTATCCAGGCCGGCAGGAAGTTCCGAGCCGCCGGCCTTTATTCGGTCAGCCAGCTGGGCGTCGGTCATGTATTGTGGATTGCCGGCACGCATAAGGTCCTGCGCATAGGTTTTGATCCGGATGAACTCGGTGGTTGCCGCATTGCCGTGACGAAAGACGTCGGCGATACTGTCCATGTTTTCGTAAACGACGGCACGTTTTTCCGACGGCGCCGCAATCACGACCTGCAGGCCGATATCGCTGTAGAAGCCGAGCAGGGTGCGCTGGTTTGGACCGTCCATCTTGCTGAATGCTTCATCAAAAACGGCAAGTCCAAGCCCGAAATCCGCCCGTTCGGTGTGTCGACCTGCGCTATGGTAGATACTTGCCAGTGCCGCACCAATGATGACGTAATAGGGCACCTGGCGCTCTGCGCCGCTTGCTGTGCCCTTGCGTCGTTCGTAGCTGGTTTGCAGGCCCGTCTCGATGTTGCGTGTCGTCAGGTCGAACGAATAATAGTTCCGGTAATCCTGGTAGATGGTGAAATCCAGAGTCTCGTCGTTCAACAGCCTTTCGACCTCCGCCAGGGCCTGTGCATGTTGCTGGTCGCGCGGCGCTTCATGGCTGAACAGGGATTCGAAGACGCTCTCGTCATCCTGGCTTGCCTGTGCCAGCTGATACAGGCCCGATAGTTCAGGCTTCGGACGGGCATTCAGCGTATAGATCTCGTGGTTGAAGGGGCGGGATTTCAGCGCCCGGGCAAGCGTGTCTAGTTCGCCGGCCAGCTTGTTGAAGCGGTTGTTGAGTTCCTGCACGAAAGCTGTTCGCAGAAGGCGGCTGATCTGGCTTGCTGCTTCATCCGCCTGCTGCCTGTAGCGGATCAGCTCGTTTGCCTCCAGCATTGCGGTATTGGTTTCGATCCAGGCCCTGATCTCGGTCGAGATGGTCGCAGGTCCGATCAACGGCGCGGTGTTATCGAAGTTCAGCCGATAATGTGTAAGAGCATCGCGCAGCTCTCCTTCGCAGGCGCGAGCTTCGTCCTTTGTGTCTTCCGCGCGTTTCCTCATATCCGTTATGACGTTGGCAAGGGTTTTGGGGCGCTGGGCAAGATATGTTTCCCGAAGTGCGGCGAGTTGGGCGCGATTTCGAATTCTCTGGCGAAAGAGGTCGCGGCGCATTGAAAAATGGGCCCGTGATCCAAGCTGGTTTCCAACACCACCGAGCGTAAGGCGTATTTCTGTCAGACCGGCCGTGAGCTGGCCGCGTTTTACCAGGCATTCACTTCTGTCGTCCCGGACGTTTTGCAATCTCTGCTTTATCTGTTCAAGAGCAGCCCTGAGGGCCGGATCTATGCTCGACACGACCCGATCGATCTGTTGCTGCAGATCTGCACGTTTTTCATCAAGCTGGTTGATTTCAGAAGCGAGGCTTTCCAATTGGTCGGCAGCCTCGACCGGTTGCATCAAGGCCTCCAGCCGCCTTGCCAGGTCGTCATAGAACTTCTCGTTCTGAACATGATTGTCGATCAGCCCGCGCTGCTCCTGGACCTGCCTTGCAAGATCCTCCTGCATCAGCGGCGCTGCAGCACGGCCGATCTTCAGGCCGCCCTGAGCATGCAGGACTTCCACGACCATATCATTGTTATAGGTGCCGTCCTTCATGATGGCACGGCCGCCGTCCATGAGCTCGGATTGGGTATGGGCAAGGCGCACTTTTCCAATACGGAAATCGATGAAGGCGGCTGCAAGCGGATCGTCGCTCTTCATGACGCCTGCAAGCGAGCCGGGTTGTGCTTCCAGTGTCCTTGTTGCAAGACGTCGCGTGTTGATGACGCGGCAGCCGCGGAAACCGTTTCTGTCGGCCCGCAGGATTTCGACAGCGCGCGCGGCATGTTCCGGATCGACGATGATGGCTTCGCGGTCGCGGGCAAGCAGTGCCTCCGCGGCATAACGCCAGTTTTCGTCGATGATTTCGGTGACTTGGCACAGGGCGCGTGGACGCATGCCCTCTCTTTGCAAGGCGCTGATAAGTCTCGCCGTCGCCGCCTCCAGCGGCACCTGGCCCGAGCGTGCGTCCTGTAATCGGTCCTGTAACCCTTTCAGCTCTGTCTCGAGGTTCTTGCGCCAGGTGATTGCCTCGTCGCGCCGCTCCAGCAACTTGGTCTGGCTCGAACCCGCCTGCGCTCTGGCGGCTTCGATCAGATGCTCCATTTCTGTCGGGTTACGGGGCCATGCGGGTGGGCTGTGATCTCCGGTTTTCAGGCGAATGGTGTCGAGTGTCTCGAATAACCGCCCGAGTTTCAGGGGCGCCAGCTTTTCGCGATAATCGAGAAGGGATACCGCGCGTATCGTATCCACAAACCGTTGTTGCAGCCGGGTCGCCGTGGCAGAGCGGGCCTGTTCCTTCAACCTGAGTCCTGCGGTCAGCAAGGATTTCTGCGAGGTCACGTCCTGTGCGGCGATTTGCGCCTGAAGGATTTCCTCGTCTTCGACAAGCAGTTTGTGTTCGTCATCAAGGCGGGTGATTTCCGACCTCACGTGTTCAAGCTCGACAGTCATCCGGCGGAGTGTGCGAAGTTTTGCAACAAATGCCGCACCGGATTCGATGAGTCCCGCCAGCCTTTCGACACCACGGGCAATATCTTCCTGTTCGAGCAGGACCACATATTCACCAACCAGCTTCTGCATGATGCGCAACGCTTCAAGGCGTCGCTCCAGTTCGTGGATGTCCTTCTGGATATCGCGGTATCGCTGGATCGATTCCCGCAATTCACCGATGTCGATGTCATCCTTTTCCAGTAGGAAACGTCGCACGAAATCCTCAACCGACCGCATCTCCTCGAAAGACAGGGCGGTTATGAAAGCGCGGATGAAACGTTCCGGATCGCCGTGCCTGCGGCCGGTAAAAAGAAGGCGCATATATTCGCGGATGAAATTGCGCGCGACGTCCGGTCTGAGAAGCGTGGTTCCCTGTTCCGCGCAGGCCTGTTCAAGCCTTGAGCGGACAAGTGGCCAAGATGCCGATCGTTGTTGCCCGTCGGGCAAATCCTCGATCAGCATATCGGTGTGAACACGGACTCCCTGGGCGACATAACGGCCGACGACCTGGGCATCCTCGGTGGCCGATGCCTCGATGCAAAGCCCTATGCTTACGGGTTTGCGCAGGCCATCGGGATCATCGAAGACGAGCGCTATATGGGTGACGGATTGCTCGCGAAGGACGTGGTGTTCATTCAGCTGTCCCAGGCAGTAACCGCGCAAGGTCCGTTCCGATCGGCTGCTGCCGGTTTCGCCAGCAGAGCGGTTGAAACGATAGTAGCGAGTGGAGCCCCCAGCCATGACGGCCTGAATAAGGTCGATCAGCGTCGATTTTCCCGACGTGTTTTGGCCGAGGATTGCACTATTGCCGGAAATATCGAGGTCTTCTTTGTGGAAGAGGTGCCATTGCACCAGCGAGATACGGCTGAGCTGCATCATTCGGCGGCATCCTTGTCTTCCTCGGAAAGTTCTTCGTCATTGTCCTGAAAATCCGGACCAGACAGGAGTTGTTCGACGCCAGTCAGGTGCTGCGTGCCACTCACCGTGTCGACGAGAGCCCGGATAATGAGGGGCATGTCATGCGCTTCGTCATCAAATTCGCCGAGCCTGACGATCGCCCGTCTTTCGAGGGATTGTACGAGATTTCTGAATTCGGTTATTCCCAGCGCAGGCCTGCGGCTGCCGCCCACCATGTCCTGATAGGCGTCGTAAGCCTCGTTGAGCGTTGTCAGCATGTTTCCGTATTTTCCGAGATCGCCTTCGCCCCAAAGCCGGCGCATGAGGAGAAGAACCAGCGTCTCGTCAATTCGCATCCGCGGGCCGGTGATGATTTCCGTATCGGGAAGAATGCCGGCCCAGCCTTGTATGTCGCGCACCACGAGGCGATAACCCGCGACTTCGAAATAGCTTGCCACGAGTTTTTCAATGTCCGGCCGCAGGAGCGTCTCCATCATGCCGGGCGCGCCGCGGTCGTCGAGATGAAAGAACTGATGGCGCAGCAAGTGATTGATCACATGGGTGACGCGCTCCAGACGTTTCGGGTCGCGTTCACCCAGATTACGGAATTCGATGAGCATCTCAGTTTTCCCGGTATGTGTTGGAGCGGGTGCGGGCAACGCTGAAGTCCGCGCATTGCAGCCAGTCATTGTCGACGATTGCATCGGCCACCGGTGTGAGAATGAACCGGGTAGCAAGGAGATTGGCCAATGGATTGTCGCTCGGCTTTTCCGGCGCATTCGAATGGGCGATCAAACGTAGTGCCTCGAAAGCCAGGAAATCGTCGATCGTGTCGATCCGGAAGCGGCTGGCCCGGGTTTCACCAATCGCGGATACGCGACTTTCGAGGAAATGCATGACCTGTTCGGGTCTGACGGCCAGCCTTTGCATATAAATACGTTCGAGATGTTTTCTCAGTTCCCAGACTGGATCGACCGGCGGAAGCGCCAGTACGTCGCTGACAATCGGCTGGCGCGTATTACGCGGGCGGGCGAGAAGAAAAGGCGAGAGAGGCGGCAGGCGAGGCTCAATCATGCCCGGTATCGTGGCCTCTGCCCTGCCTGCGGCAATCAGTTTGTCGAGCCTGAGCAGGACCGAGCTGCTGCGAAGAAGAAAGCCGCCGCTACGGCGTCCGGCATATCGCACGGTATTGCGCAATCGGGTCTCAAGTCTTGCCCGATGCTGCTGAATGGCTTCGAAAGCATCTTCTATCTGGTCGAAGACGTTGCGGATACGCTGCAGGTCGTCGTGAACCAGTTCGCGGGCACTGGCAATCTCGGTTGAAAGACGCGCTTCCAGATAGGCATCCGCGATCGCTCCGATATCCGCGATGTTATCCTCAAGCGTGTTGAGTGCCTCGATAATTCTGTAACGATAGCGGTATGGATGAGAGGTTGTCGTTATTGCGGCATAGTCCTGCAGCAGAACCCGCTCGACGAAATCTTCGAAATAGTGCTTGAGGCGGTCGCTGATGTTTTCGCTGGCAACGACCTGTTTGTCGATTTCGCGCAGGGCCGACAGGACGCTGCGCATGTATCGTCCGAAAGAGGCGGCATCGCGTGCGGCCTTGTGCAGACCCAGCGCATTTTCACGGGCGTTCAGTTGCAGATGGTCGAGGTTGGTTTTTACCTGCACCACCAGGCCGCCGAGCTGTTCCGAAACGCCGGCAGTCAAGCCACTCAGGAATTCCGCAAGGCGCATTGCACCGGGTGGCATGTCGACGGTGATCTTCAAACCATAGTGGATCGGCTCAAGCCAGCCGGTTGCTATAAGGCGGTAATAGATATGCCGAGCTCGCATCATGGCGTCGCTGCTGGCGATCGGGTCGGCTTTCTCGTTGCGGCGGCGCCGGATCCGGCGGCCTCTTCCCGTCGCAAGCTGATCCAGCACGATAGGTCTTTCGTCATCTCTCCACAGGAGAGGCTGTTCCGCCAATTGATCGTAGATCAGCGTGAGCAAATCGTTCTGACTGGGGAAATACAGGTCGGCCTGATAAAAACGCTCGTAAATTTTGGCGATGACGTTCTCATAGATATGCCTGTTGGAGCCGGAAAACACCGTGAATATGTCGGCGTGCAATTTTCCAAACAGCATCGGCACTTCTTTCGCCTATGGTCGATCTACTGCCATTTCGCAGGCGCGCGTATCCGGTCGTCGAGCCGCTTGGATGCAGATCGTGACACACGACACGCCTCGATCAGCGTCCAACTGAGTGCCAGAAATATTGACGCGTAAACATGCATAAGATCAATTTATGGTTGATTATTTTGCCTGATCATCGCTGGCGTGTGGTGTGGTGTGGTAGCTATGCCACCAATACGGATCGGCTTTTATCTGAGACCGTCAAGGTAGCCGCTTCCCTTGATCCGGGCAGAGGACGGACGCAATTCCCTGATGTTCTGGTGCGCGCAACGGCGCTTGAAACGTCTATAAAATCGCTTCCTGACACCAGAATACCCATTATCAGAGTAATCTATGTACCGTTGTAAAACTCGCATGGAGCTGCCAGACGCTGGGTGGCTTACCGGCGGAAAAATCACGCAGATAAAGCAACTCTCGGAGTGCCCCGGTCAATTCGCTCGTGGTTGAAGGCTCGACGGCGTAATGTGTCCGCCGGAGGCTTATCGGCAGCTGGTTTTCCCGCGGGCCGGTTAGTCCAGATGTCTTTGCAGGCTTCTCATCAGCGCTTTAAGATCGGCAATACCTGTGTCATTCGGCAAAAGAAGCGAGATCGCGGCCTGGCTGTTGAAGGTGTTTGCCTTTTCGGCAGGGAAGGCGATCGTTTTGATCTCGCCGCCGCCGTGTTTTCTCGTGCCGAAGACGTAACCTTCCGTCTTCAGCATGGTGATTTCCTGCATGACGGTATCAGCGTCGACGCCCCATTGGCCGTAGCGCTCGGTATTGATCTCGATGATCCTGTCGCGGGCAGCTTCTTCCATCTGCGCCAGGACGCAAACGCCACCGAGCCCGACGCCGAGCGGCAGACGCCCACCGACGCCTTCGAACAGGGCCTGCATGGGAAGGGTGCCCAGTGCGAAATCCAGACAGACGGAATCCAGCCCTGAGCGCACCATAAGATAACTCGATAACCCGGTTTCGGCGCTTATGCTGATCAGTGCCGGGCGATAGAAATTCACCATGTCGTTGATGCTGTGCGACTTGTTGGCCAGTGCATAGATGCCGGGGCCTAGTCGATAGGCGCCGCGTCGGCCGGATTGCTCGACAAGGCCGAATTGCCCCAGCGCGACAAGCGCCCGGTGGACGGCGGATTTGGCGTCGTCCAGTTGCGTCGCGAGGTCGGAAAGCGTCAGGCCCGGCGGGTTGGCATCGGCGAGCGCCATGAGGATCTCGGCCGCGCGCATGACGTTGCTCGACGATTTCTTTTCCGCGCTCAATTTCCTGTCCTCCAAAGGCAGTGTATCGGCCTGCAGTTCTTCGACAGTGCAGGCCGATACGGGTTCAAGCTGTGAAACGTTTCCACCCGGCTTGTCAATTCCGGGCGGAATGCAACCAGGGTTAGGTTAGCTGTAAAGCGATGCGGCTTCGCCGGCCGTCAACCGTCCTTCACGCACGTCGCGCTCGACCTCGTTCTTCTGGCGGCCGGTCGGGGCTCCGTAACCGCCTGCGCCGGGGGTTACGATTTCCAGGAGATCGCCGGCCTTGAGGTCGACCGAACCGTCGACGAAGACGTCGCGGTTGCCGTTGAGCGAGAAGTAACCGCGGGCGCCTTCGAGCCCGCCATCGATGCCCCACGGTGCGGAGATCAGGCGCGAGCCCATGACCTGCACGCGGCAATCGTCCTGCGCCCGGTAGACACGGCGAAGGCCCATGCCGCCGCGGAACGTGCCGGCACCACCGGAACCATCCACCAGTTCATAACGCAGAAGCGTGATCGGGTATTCGTTCTCGAGCGCTTCGACGGGCAGGTTGGAGGTGTTGGTCATGTGCACATGCACGCCATCCAGTCCATCCTTGTTCCAGCGTGCGCCGGAACCGCCACCGATGGTTTCGAGATAGACCCAGAGGCTCTTGTCGGGCCTTGTGCCGTTGAAGCTCGCGACGCCGACAGAGCCGTTGGAGGCGGCGGTGACCCGGTGCGGGATGACCTGGGCGAAGGCGCCGTGGACTAGATCGACGACACGCTGGCAGGCGGTGATGCGGCCATCCACGGCTGCCGGGTGTCCGCAACGCAGTAGGCTGCCTTCTTCCGCCGTCACATGGATCGGGCGAGCAAGGCCTGCATTCGGCAGGATGGTCGGATCGACTATCGACTTTACCGCGTAATAGACGGTTGCCAGAAGTGCCGTATAGACGACGTTGAGGCCGGCGCGGACCTGTGGCGGGCTGACGAAATCGAGGTGAACCTCATCGCCCCTGACTTCGATCGTGACACCGAATTCCAGTTCGCCGACAAGCGATTCGCTGTCGAAACGGTCCTTGAAGGAATAGGTGCCGTCGGGGATGGAGGCGATGCCGAGGCGCATCTTGCGCTCCGCATAGTTCATCAGTTCGGCGCCTGCGGCCAGAACCGTGTCGAGACCGTATTTCTCGCAGAGTTCGTTGAGACGGGTAATGCCGAGGCGGTTTGCCGCCATCTGGGCGCGAAGGTCGGAAACGCGCTCATGCGGTACCTGGCAGTTGAGCAGGAAGAGGCGCTGGATATCCTCCTGCAGCACGCCTTCCCTGTAGAGGCGGACCGGCGGAATACGCAGGCCTTCCTGATAGATATGCGCATGGCCGCGATCGGCGAAGTCGGAATGGTGGGCGGTGTTGATGGCCCATGCCACGAGCCGGTTTTCAACGAAGATCGGCGAGGCCATGACGATATCGGGCAGGTGGGTGCCGCCACCCTCATAGGCATCGTTGCCGATGAAGATGTCGCCGGGCTTGATGTTTTCCAGACCCGGCGTCTTCATCAGATAAGGGATGAAGCCGATGAAGCTGCCGAGATGCATCGGGATATGCTCGGCCTGGCAGAGCATCGCGCCATTGGCATCGAAGAGCGCCGTCGAGCAGTCGCGGCGTTCCTTGATATTGGTGGAATAGCTGGCGCGGACGAGCGCTTCGCCCATTTCCTCGACGGTCGAAGCAAAAGCGCTGGCAATCACTTCAACGGTAATCGGATTGATGGCCGTGGTTTGTTCCTGATTGACGTTCAGCATCACTTCGCCTCAAGCATGAGATTGAGATAGGCATCGACGGTTGCGGTCGTATCCATCGGCACGACGGTGGTGGTATCCATCTGGTCGATGATCGCGGGGCCATGGACGACGTTGCCGGCCTTCAGCTTGGCACGGTCGTAAAGCGTCGCGGTGACGAAGCCGCCAGCTTCCATCATCCAGACTTCGCGCGAACCGGTGATCGCCGCAGACGAGTCCGGGCCTTCGATTTCCGCCGGTTGGAACTGTGCCTTTTCGACAAGGCCGCTGGCGGCGACGCGGAAGGTCACCATCTGCACCGGCTCGCCTTCGGCGATGAAGCCGTAAAGCTGGCGATGGGCGTTGAGGAAAGCTTCCTCGATCGCTTCAAAGGTCGCAGCCGTGACCTTTCCTGCCGGGACCGGGACGGAGATCTCGTAGTTCTGGCCGGCATAACGGACGTCGACCGTGCGGGAAATCTGCTGTGCAGACGGGGCAATGCCTTCACTGTCGAACCAGGCATAGGCCTTGGCTTCGAGGGCGGCGTAGATTTCACCGATGCCATCAGCGCTTGCCTCGTCGAGGCGGGTCAGCTGGGTGGAGGAGAAATCGGTACGCAGGTCGGTCATCAGCAGGCCGAGCGCGCAAAGCACGCCGGGGGTGCGCGGGATGAGGATGCGCTTCATGCCGAGTTCTTTTGCCAGACGCGCGGCGTGAACCGGGCCGGCACCGCCGAAAGCGACCATGGTGTATTCGCGCGGATCGTGGCCGCGCTGCACGCTGATGACGCGGATGGCTTTTGCCATGTTGGCGGCGACGATATCGAGAATGCCGTTTGCCGTTTCGAGAACGCCCATGCCGAGCTTGTCGGCCAGAGTCTGGATTGCGGCGCGCGAAAGTTCCTGGTCGATCTTCATGCGGCCGTTGAGCAGGTATTTCGGGTTCTGCGTCTGCAGAAGCACGTTGGCGTCCGTTACCGTCGGTTCCGGGTTGCCGAGACCGTAGCAGGAGGGGCCGGGATTGGCGCCGGCGCTGCGCGGGCCGACCTTGAGGAAACCGCCATTATCGACATAGGCGATCGAACCGCCGCCGGCGCCGACCGTGTGAATGTCGAGCATCGGCGCCTTGATCGGATAACCGTGCACGACGGATTCGTTGACGACTTGGCATTTGCCGCCGGTCAGAAGCGCGACGTCGCTCGAAGTGCCGCCCATATCGAAGGTGATGAGGTTCTCGATGCCGGTCATGCGGCCGATCGCCTGTGCGGCGACGACACCGGTGCTCGGGCCGGACAGTACGGTGCGGACCGGCAGATCCGCTGCCGCATCAAAACCGATGACGCCGCCATTCGACTGGGTCAGCTGCGGGGCGACGGAAATGCCGAGGTCCTTCAGCTTGCCGCTGAGCGCATTGACGTAACCCTTCATCACCGGGCCGAGATAGGCATTGACGACCGTGGTCGACAGGCGCTCGAACTCGCGGAATTCCGGGGCGATTTTGTGCGACAGCGCGGAGAAGGCTTCAGGGAACTCTTCTTCGAGAATGCGGCCGGCGATCGCCTCGTGTTCGGAATTCAAAAAGCTGTAGAGGAAGCAGACGGCGACCGACTTGACGCCGGCCTTTTTCAGTTCTCGGACGGCGGCGCGGAACTCTTCCTCGTCGAGCGAGGTCTCGGTTTCGCCGTTCGACAGGACGCGTTCCTTGACGCCGATGCGCAGGTCGCGGCTGACCAGCGTATCGGGCTTGTCGGCCTGGATGTCATAGAGGTCAGGGCGCTTCTGGCGGCCGATTTCGAGAAGGTCACGGAAACCGTCGGTGGTAATCAGGCCCGTCTCGACGCCGCGGCCCTGAATGAGCGCGTTGGTGGCGACCGTCGTGCCGTGACCGAGGAAGGCAACCTCGGCGGCGGTGGTGCCGACTTCGCGGATGCCTTCTTCCACCCCTTGAGTGATACCGCGGGATGGATCGTCCGGGGTGGACGATACTTTCCAGATCTTCACTTCGCCGGTGTTCTCTTCAAACAGACATACATCGGTAAACGTACCGCCGGAATCCACGCCAATGCGCCAGACCATGAAGTTCCCCTTCTTGTTTTGAGGCCGTTTGCCCCGAGGTGCCTTCATGTAAGAACCAGAAATGAAAATCGTCAACTAAATTCCAATAAATGGATCATATATTATTTTATGGACCGACTATCGGAATAACGTGGTGATTTTTGATGATTGGCAGTCATAAGGAGACGTATTTATTCCTATAATCGGACTAATGATAATTATTTGGCCCTTTTATTGGAATTGAGCTTGACGATTTTCATTTCTGGTCCTTAGCTTGAACCAACGGAAACCATCGGCCGCAAGCCTTTCGGATTTCCTTTAAGCCGCCGCTTCGTCATCGGGTGGAATGGATGATTAAGGGAGCGCGGCAAGACAGGTCGATGCTTGATAGCAAGGCATCCGCGAAAGCATGAAGACATGCGCGCCGTGCCTTGAAGCCAGAAACAGACAGATCATAAAAGAGGGAACTGCTATGATTGTTAATCGCCGAGATCTCCTGAAATATCTCGCAATCTCCAGCGCCGCCGCAGCACTTCCCGGTCAGCTTTTTGCTGCTCCGGCAGCCAAGACCCTGCGGGTCGGCCTGTCCACCTATCCGTCGCATTTTCGTCCATGGATCAATGTCGGTTATGCGGGTCAGCTCGTTTCGGCCCTGATCAACCGCAACCTCGTCACCTATGACGCGAAGGGGCAGTTGGTCGGCGAACTGGCGGAAAGCTGGACGCGCGAAAACGATCTGACCTGGGCCTTCGTGCTCAAGGACGTGAAATTCTCCAACGGCCAGAAGGTGACCTCGGCCGACGTGAAGTGGACGCTGGAAAAGATCGCCGCCGAAGGCTCGGGTGCCTATATGCGCGATCCGGTGACCCAGATCGCCTCTATTGAGATTGTCGACGACCGCAATTTCAAGCTCGTCACCAAGGCACCGGACGTGACCATTCCCTCGGTCATGGCTTATCCCTTCCTCGCCATCATTGCGGCCGGTTCCACCGACGCCCAAGAGCAGGGTATCGGTGCCGGACCCTTCACCATCGTTTCCGCCGAAAAGGGCGTCGGCATTTCGCTGACTGCCTCAGAGCATTATTTCAAGGAAGGCCTGCCCTCCTTCAAGGATGTGCAGATCACCCCTTATGCGGATGAGAACCTGCGCGTTGCGGCACTCACCGCCGGCGATGTCGACCTGATCGACTACGTGCCGTGGAGTGCGATGGACACGATCGACAAGGACGCCAATCTCAAGCTCGACGCCATGGCCTCCGGTGCGTTCATGTATCTGAGCTTCAACGGTTCGGGCGTGTTCAAGGATTCGAAGCTGCGCCAGGCGGTTGCCTTTGGCATTCGCCGCGAGGAAATCGTCAACACCGTGTTTTATGGCCGCGGCGCTCCGCTTGCCGGCGTTCCACGCCCGTCTGTCTCGCCTTACTACAACAAGGAACTGGCCAATTACTGGTCTTATGATCCGGCAAAGGCAAAGGCCCTGCTGAAGGAAGCGGGTCACGAGAACGGTCTTGAGATCTCGCTGCTTGCAACCTCGCAATATACGATGCATTCCGGCATTGCCGTGCTGGTCCAGTCGCATCTGGCCGAAATCGGCATCAAGGTGAACCTGACCATGCCGGACTGGGCAACCCGCGTAACCATGGGCAATCGCGGTATCGGCGACTTTGCGGTCCAGGGCATCGGTATCGATACGCTCGATCCGGATGCGGCGGCAACCGTTATCGATCCGTCGCTGACCCAGACCTTCCTTCGCAGCCGTAATTTCGAGGTTCCGGGCCTGACCGATCTGCTGCAGCGTGGCCGCCAGGAGGGCGACGAAGCCAAGCGCATCGCGCTTTACGCCGAAGTCGACAAGCTCGTCTGCGATAATACCAGCTTCTGCGGCCTTGCCTATCGCGCGACGGGTTTTGCCCGCAACAAGACTGTCGGCAATCTCGAACTGCTGCCGGACCAGATGTCGCCCTTCTCGGCAACGCTGTTCGACAAGCTGGCGCTTGCCTGACACCATCTCCCCCAGCGCCTCCACTTGCGTTTGACGCAGGTGGAGGCGGAAATGGCATCGGCAGCCGTGTCGCATGACTGCGGCGGCCTTTGCCGTGACGAAAAGAGAATAGGGGCTATATGTTCTGGTTTCTGAGACGCGGGATTGCCAGTCTGATCATGTTATGGGTGATCGTGACGCTGGTCTTCATGTCCATCCACTTCGTTCCCGGTGACCCCGTCGAACTGCTTCTGTCGCAGGATGGCGCTTCGGCCGATCCGGCAACCGTGCAGATGATCCGCGAGGATCTCGGGCTGAACCGCCCGATCGTCGAGCAGTATATGGAGAAGCTGAAGGGCCTTGCTTCCTTCGATCTAGGGCGTTCGATGGTCGATGATAGTTCGGTTTCTGCAGAGATCGCGCGACGGCTGCCGCGTACGCTGGAACTGATCGGGCTTGCGGCGTTGATCAGTCTGGTGATCGGAATTCCGGCCGGCATCTATGCTGCACTTCACACAGGCAGGTCGTTCGATCGCGTTGCATCCTATGTCGCGGGTTTTGCCCAGGGGATTCCGGTCTTCGTGCTGGGCACGCTTCTTATTCTTGTTTTCTCGCAGATGCTGAAACTGACCTCTGCGGGCGGTTTCGTGGCGTTTTCGCAGGCACCGGGCAAGCACATGATGCTGTTGCTGATGCCGGCATTTTCCATCGGCATCGGCCTTGCCGCGATTGTTTTCCGGATCACCCGCGCCTCGACGCTGGAAGTGCTTCCGCTCGATTATGTGCGCACCGCGCGCGCCAAGGGGTTGGGCGACCGCCGTATCGTGCTCCACCACATCCTTCGCAATGCGCTGATCCCCGTCATCACCATTTTCGCGCTGCAGATCGGCTCGCTTCTCGGCGGCACGGTGCTTGTCGAATATGTGTTCAACTGGCCGGGGCTCTCGGGAATGCTGGTCAGCGGCGTCAATGCCCGTGACTATCCGACCGTGACCGGCGTCATTCTGGTGATTTCGGCGCTTTTCATCGGCCTCAACTTCCTGGTCGATGTTCTCTACGGCCTGACTGATCCGCGGGTGCGCAAATGACCGGAACGTCCTTGAAATTCACACCACGCCAGATCCCGGCCTATCTTCTGGCCCTGTTGCTCGTCATCAGTCTTCTCGCTCCCGTTCTGCCGCTGCAGGACCCGTTGCTGATGGATACTGCGGCCCGTTTTGCCGGTCCGTCGGCCCAGCATCTGTTCGGTCAGGATGAATTTGGCCGCGACATTCTCGTGCGTCTCATTTTCGCGCTGCGAAACTCGCTGATCGTGGCCTTTGCCGCAGCCATTCTGGCGGGTGTCATCGGCACGGCGCTTGGCGTTCTGGCCGGTTATTCACGCGGGCTGACCGAAATGCTGGCGATGCGGTTCATCGATATCGTGCTCTGCTTTCCGCCGCTGCTGCTCGCGATGCTGGCCGTGACGCTTTACGGGCCGGGACCGGTGACGCTCATTCCGGTTCTGGCGATCGTCTTCGTGCCAAGTTTTACGCGCGTCGCGCATGCCAGCGTGCTTTCCGTTCGCTCGCAGGATTATGTCGAGGCCGTGCGCAGCATGGGCGCGAGCAATGCGCGGGTTATGTTTTCCACCATCCTGCCGAATATCGCCGGTCCGCTGATCGTGCAGTTTTCGTTCACTGTCGCAGTCACCGTGGTGCTGGAATCCGGCCTGTCCTTCCTCGGGCTCGGCGTGCTGCCGCCGGCGCCATCGCTCGGGCTGATGATCGGGACGGGCCGCGCGACGCTGGCGCAGGCGCCGATGCTGTTGGTCTGGCCCTGTGCAGCGCTGACGGCGATGATCCTCATACTCAATGCCTTCTGCGACGACCTGCGTGACAGGCTCGATCCGAAATCCAGCAAGATCAGGGGGCAGTGATGTCGATAGCCGAAACCACAACAAAGCCCGGCCTGTCGATTTCCGGTCTGAACATATCCTTTCGCAACAAGGACGGATGGACCTCGGTCGTGCGCAATCTCGGCTTCGATATCGCACCGGGCGAGACCGTCGCGATCGTCGGTGAATCCGGTTCGGGCAAGAGCGTCACTGCACTGTCCGTGCTCGGCCTGTTGCCGCAGCAGTCGACTCGGATCGAAGGTTCGATCCGGCTGGGAGACAAGGAGCTTCTCTCCCTTTCGCCGAAAGACCTGAAGGCGCTGCGCGGTAACGAGATCGCGATGATCTTTCAGGAGCCGATGACCTCGCTCAACCCGACAATGTGCATTGGTGAGCAGATTGCGGAATCCATCATCGCCCATCGCGGTATCTCGAAGGGAGAGGCCAAGATCGAGGCGATCCGGCTGATGGAAAAGGTGCATATCCCGTCTGCGGCACGGCGTTACGGTGAATATCCGCACCAGTTTTCCGGCGGCATGCGCCAGCGCGTGATGATCGCCATCGCGCTTGCCTGCAAGCCGGCACTGCTGATTGCCGACGAGCCGACGACCGCACTCGACGTGACGATCCAGGCGCAGGTGCTGAACCTGATCAAGGAGTTGCAGGAAGAAGAGGGCATGGCCGTTCTCTTTATCACCCACGACATGGGCGTGGTGGCCGAAGTCGCCGACCGCATGGTGGTGATGTATCGCGGTGACGTGGTGGAAGAGGGCACGACGACCGAGATCTTCGCCAATGCCCGGCATCCCTACACCAAGGCCCTGCTTTCCGCCGTGCCGCAGCTGGGATCGATGAACGGCTCAAGCGATCCGCAGCCTTTTGCCATCTACGATATCAATACCGGCCTTGCTGCCGAGGCTTCGGTGTTGCAATCCACCATCGATACATCGGAAGTTCTGCTCGATGTGAAGGACCTGTCGGTTCGTTTTCCGGTGCAGCAAACGATTTTCGGCAAGGTGACCGCGCGTGTGCATGCGGTCGAGAATGTCAGCCTGACGCTTGCGCGCGGGGAAACGCTGGCGATCGTCGGGGAATCGGGCAGCGGCAAGTCCACGACGGGCAAGCTGATCACCGGCCTGCTGCATCCGACAGCGGGCAAGGTGGAGATCTGTGGCAAGCCGATGCGCAGCGACATGCGGCAATCGCTCAGCCGTTCGGTGCAGATGATTTTCCAGGATCCGTTCGCCAGCCTCAATCCGCGCCTGACGGTTGGCCGGGCGATCACCGAGCCGCTGCGCATCCACAAATTGGCAACGGAGAAGGAGCAGGACGAGATTGCAGCCTCGCTGCTAACCCGCGTCGGCCTGTCGCCGGAGATTGCGAAACGGTATCCGCACGAATTTTCCGGTGGCCAGCGGCAGCGTATCTGTGTTGCCCGAACGCTGGCGCTGAAACCGAGCGTGATCATCGCCGACGAGGCGGTGTCGGCGCTCGACGTTTCGGTGAAGGCGCAGGTGGTCAACCTGCTTCTGGAACTGCAGCAGGAGATGCAGCTCGGCTTCATCTTCATCAGCCACGACATGGCCGTGGTCGAGCGGATCAGCCACCGGGTGGCAGTGATGTATCTCGGCGAAATCGTCGAGATCGGGCCGCGGGCGGCGATCTTCTCCAATCCGGTTCATCCCTATACGCGCCGTCTCATCGAGGCCGTGCCGGTGCCCGATCCGTCGCGACGGCGTGACCGCCACAAGATTGCCGACAGCGAGATCCGTAGCCCGGTGCGGCCCGGAGACTACGTGCCACCTGCGCGGACCTATCGCGAAGTATCGCCGGGCCATCTGGTGCAGGACGCCGGCCCGGAATGGGCGGCTTGAATTTTCAAATAGACCATTGAGGCAAAGGCCATGTCACTTTCCATTCCCGTTTCTCCTTTTCAAGGCGATGCCAAACTGCCGGCGCATGCCGATGTCGTCGTCATCGGCGGCGGCATTATCGGCATCAACACGGCGCTGACGCTGGCGGAGCGCGGCGTCTCCGTCGCGGTGGTCGAAAAGGGCGTGATTGGCGGCGAGCAATCGGCGCGCAACTGGGGCTGGACACGCCAGATGGGTCGCGATCCGGCGGAAATTCCGCTGACCATGGCAAGCCTGCGTTTGTGGTCGCAGATGAACGAACGCACCGGCGAGGAAACCGGCTGGCGACGCACCGGCATCACCTATCTCTGCTACAACAAGCGCGACATGGAGATCTGGGGCGGCTGGTATGAAAAGGGCAAGGCGTACGGGCTGAACTCCGAAATGCTGACCGGCCCGCAGACCGAGGCGCTGCTGCCGGGGTCGTCGGGCGGTCTTATCGGCGGTCTTCACACGCCGAGCGACGGGCGTGCCGAACCGGCACTGGCGACGGTTGCCATGGCGAATGCGGCAAGACGCGCCGGCGCTCACATCCTAACGCAATGTGCCGCGCGTGGTGTCGAGCGCTCGGCGGGTAAAATCTCCGCCGTCGTTACCGAGCGTGGTCGGATTACCTGCTCGTCTGTCGTGCTGGCGGGTGGTGTCTGGTCGCGGCTGTTTGCCGGTAATATGGGCATCGACTTTCCGCAGCTGAAGGTGATGGGCACTGTTGCCCGCGTCACCGGTATCGAGGGTATTTCCGACATGCCGGTCGGCGCCGGTGATTTCGCCTATAGAAAGCGTCTGGATGGCGATTATTCGGTGGCGCTACGCAATGCCAATATCGCCAATATCGTGCCGGACAGTTTTCGCCTGTTCTTCGAATATATGCCGTCCTTCGTTCAGACCTGGCGGGAGCTAAAGCTGCGCGTCGGCAAATCTTTCATCGATGAACTGGTGATGCCGAGACGCTGGCAGCTGGACGAAAAGACGGCCTTCGAGACGATCCGCACGCTCGATCCGCTGCCGACAAAATCCTTCAACCGCAAGGCGCTTGCCAATCTCGCGCGCGCCTATCCGGCCTTTGCCAAGGCGCGCGTCGTCAACGAATGGGCGGGCATGATGGATGTGACGCCGGATGCCGTTCCTGTCATCAGCGATGTGCCGTCGACGCCGGGCTTCTTCATCGCCTCCGGTTTTTCCGGCCACGGGTTCGGCATCGGGCCGGGTGCCGGCCATTTGATGGCTGATATCGTCATGGGCGGCGATACGCTGGTCGACCCTGCGCCATTCAACATTTCGAGACTTCGTCCGAAGCTGGCGATTGCCGCCTGATCAGCAGGCGCTTTGTTTCTCCCGTCAGGGCAAAAAAGACCCCCCATACGCGTTCGGGCAATATGGGAGGTTTAGTTGGGGAGGGGTGTCCGGCATTAGGTCCGGTCTGCTGGCTTTGGTTCAGCCAGCGAGATCGCTGGTCAGCAGGCCGGCATAAGGGAAGAGAGCAGGGGAGCCGCCGCAATGGATGAAGAGGACGGAGCTGCCCTTCTCGATGCTGCCCTTCTCGACGCAACCGATGATGCCGGCGAAAGCCTTGCCGGTGTAGACGGGATCGAGAAGCATGCCTTCGCGATTGCCGGCAAGCTTGATGGCCGCATTACCTGCATCCGACGGAATGGAATAACCGGGGCCGATATAGTCGTTCTCGATACGGATATCGTCGGCGGTCCAGCGCTTTTCGAGGTCGAGCAGTTCTGCGCCGGCATTGGCCATCACGGCGATACGTTCGCTGAACGGAACCGCGCTGCCGGTGACGGCGATGCCGACAACTTCGGTCTCGGGCCAATAGAGCGAGCAGCCGATATGCAGGCCGGCAAGCGTGCCGCCCGAACCGACCGGGGCAACGAGATAGCGCGGAGCGGGTGTTCCGGCGGCGGCATATTGTTCGGAGAGTTCCTTGACCGCGTTGACATAACCCATGGCGCCGAGTGCGCTGGCACCGCCGAGCGGGATGATATAGGCCTTTTCGTCCCGTGCCTCAGCTTCTGCTGCATGGTGGGCCATGCGCGGGTTGATCTCGGTGAAATAGGCATCGGGATCGAGGAAATCGATCTCGGCGCCGAAGAGATGGTCGAGCAGGAGATTACCCTGGTAAAGATCCGGGCGATTGCCGCGCAGGACGAGAATGGGCTTCATGCCGTATTTGCGAGCGGCAGCAGCCGTCATGCGGGCGTGGTTGGACTGGTGGCCACCGGTGGTGATGAGCACCTTGACGCCCTGGGCGACGGCATCGGCCATCAGGTATTCGAGCTTGCGCACCTTGTTACCGCCACCGCCGAAACCGGTGAAGTCGTCCCGCTTGACCGAAAGCGTAATTCCAAGCTCGGCGCTCAGGCGCTCCATCTTCTCGATCGGCGTCGGCAGATAGCCAAGGGAGAGCCTGGGGATCGCTTCGAGTTTCATGCAGATTTCCTCTTGAATCACGGGATGCGGCAGGTCGGATGCGACCGGCAATGATCAATGGATATATAATATATCCTATATCGATGCTGGCAAGATGCTTTCATTTGTGGCATGCAATATAAAGAGGCAAATTATTGCCCCGGACCCGAATTTGAGAGAAAAAGGACCCGTCCATGAGCGCACCTGTGATGACCGTGTCGGGCCTGAAAACCTCTTTCCGTCGCAAAGGTGTCTGGCTTCCCGTCGTGCGCGACGTGTCCTTCGATATCCATGCGGGCGAGACGCTGGCGCTGGTTGGCGAATCCGGTTCCGGCAAGAGCGTGACGGCCATGTCGATCATGCGGCTCTATGCACCCGAGACTTGCCGGATCGAAGGATCGGTGAAGCTCGAGGGGCAGGAACTGACGACGCTGCCGGAGCGCAGGATGCGCGATGTTCGCGGCGACCGGATCGCGATGATCTTTCAGGAGCCGATGACGAGCCTCAATCCGTCGCTGACGATCGGCGACCAGATTTCCGAAGTGCTGGTTGCGCATCGCGGCCTATCCCTGACGGACGCGATGAAAGAGACGCGCGGCTTGCTGGAGAAGGTGCGCATTCCTTCCGCCGCCAAGCGCCTCGAAGAATATCCGCACCAGATGTCCGGCGGCATGCGCCAGCGCATCATGATCGCCATGGCGCTTGCCTGCCGCCCGAAACTGCTGATCGCCGACGAGCCGACGACGGCGCTCGACGTGACGATCCAGGCGCAGATCCTCGAACTGATCAAGCTGTTGCAGGAAGAAGAGGGCATGGCCGTTCTCTTCATCACCCATGACATGGGCGTGGTTGCCGAAATCGCCAACCGGACGCTCGTCATGTACAAGGGCGAGGCGATCGAGCGCGGCCAGACCGAGCAGATTTTTGCCGAGCCGCAGCGGGGATATACCAAGGCACTTCTCTCCGCAGTGCCCAAGCTCGGCTCGATGCAGGGCGAGGCAGGTCCGGCCCGTTTTCCGCTGGTGGATGTCGAGACGGGCGTGCCGGTTGCGATGCCACAGGTCAAGGACACCGTGTCTGCCGAACCGGTGCCGCTTCTGCAGGTCAGTGATCTGGTGACGCGTTTCGATATCGGCAGCGGGTTTCTGGGGTCCACATCGGGGCGTGTCCACGCCGTTGAGAGCGTCTCCTTCGATCTCAAAGCCGGAGAAACTCTGGCGCTTGTCGGCGAGTCCGGTTGTGGCAAATCGACGACCGGCCGCACGATCATCCGTTTGCAGGATGCGACGTCCGGTTCGGTGAAGTTTGACGGCAAGGAGATACTCGGCCTGACGGGTGAGGACATGCGCGCCATGCGCCGGCATATCCAGATGATTTTCCAGGACCCGTTCGCCAGCCTCAATCCGCGCATCCAGGTCGGCGATGCGGTGGCCGAACCGCTGCTGGCGCACAAGATCGCATCCGGCAAGAGCGACGCCCGCGACCGGGTGGCGGACCTGATGGTGAAGGTCGGCTTGCAGCCGGATATGGCCAGCCGTTTTCCGCACGAGTTTTCCGGCGGCCAGCGGCAGCGCCTGTGCATTGCCCGAGCGCTTGCCATGGCGCCGCAGATCATCGTCGCGGACGAGGCGGTGTCGGCGCTCGACGTATCGATCAAGGCTCAGGTGATCAACCTGATGCTCGACCTGCAGGAAAACATGGGGCTTTCCTATCTGTTCATTTCCCACGACATGGCGGTGGTGGAGCGGATGAGCCATCGGGTTGCCGTGATGTATCTCGGCGAGATTGTCGAGATCGGCCCGCGGCAGGCGATCTTCGAGAATCCGCAACATCCCTATACAAAGCGGCTTCTGGCTGCCGTTCCCATTCCGGACCCGGCCCGTCGTGGCATTCGCCGTGGTTTGAGCAATGAGGAAATCAAGAGCCCGGTCCGGTCGCTCTCCTATGTTCCGCCGAAGCGGGATTATGTGGAGGTTTCACCGGGACACTTCGTGCAATCCTGGGGCGACGAGTGGGGCAATGCCGCTGCCGCAGCGTGACGTGAACTGGCAGGGAATGAAAGAATGACAGTGTCGAACCGTGTGGCAATGATCAGCGGCGCATCGCGCGGCATCGGTGCTTCGATTGCGGAAAAGCTGCTTTCCGAGGGTTGGGCGGTGAGCCTCGGGGTGAGAAGCCCGGAGGCTTCCGCATTCAAGGACAATGCGAACGCGCTTGTCTGCCGTTTCGATGCGCTCGATCCCGAGAGCGAACGCTCATGGATGAAAGAGACGATCGCCCGTTTCGGTCGTCTCGATGGCCTGGTCCACAATGCCGGGATCATGACGCCGAAGACCGTGCTTGAGGCTGGTGACGATGATTTCGACCTGATCTTCAATGTCAACGTCAAGTCGCCGATGCGGCTGAGCCAATTGGCTTGGCCACATCTCGAAAAGGCACCGAACGGGCGGATCGTGACGCTGGCATCGCTTTCTGGAAAGCGGGTAAAATCCGCGGGCTCCGGGCTTTATGCGATGTCGAAATTCGCGGCCGTGGCGCTCGGGCATGGCCTGCGCCAATGCGGCAAGGAGAACGGTGTCCGTTCGACGATCATCTGCCCGAGCTTTGTCGCGACCGACATGGGCAATGCGCTGGCGAGCCGCGACAGTTCCGAGCTGACCCAGCCGGAGGATATCGCCAAGATCGTGCATATGGTTCTCGAACTGCCGAAGACGGCAAGCATTGCCGAAATCCCGGTCCATTACACCGTCGAAGATTGTTACTGAGATCCGGTGCCGTTTGCCGGGCCGCGTTGTCAGCCCGGCCTGAGGGTCAGACTTCTTCGGCCGGGCCGATTTCGATCGGCAAGGCGGCGTTGCCAGCCCATTCATGCCATGAGCCGACATAGATTTTCAACTTGTCGAAACCTGCGAGTTTCAGGCCATAAAGCGCGGTCGCTGCGCGGGCGCCGCGGTGACAATAGGTGATGATCTCGCGATCCGGCGACAGGCCTGCTTCTTCGGCGATCCGGCGGATTTCTTCGGCCGGGCGGTATTTGCCGTCTTTCAGCACATCCTCGTAAAAGGCGAAATGCGAATGGGGGATGCGACCCGGGCGAGCGCAGCAGGCATGGTGGAATGTGCCTTCGAATTCCGTCTTTCGGCGGACGTCGAAAATATCGGCGTCATGATCCGCGTGGTTCAGCACGTCATCCGTCGAGGCGACGAGTTCGCGATGGAAGCTTAGGCCTTTTGTCTCGGATTGCGCGATGACATCCGGCAAGCCTATTCCTGACGCCGTATCGCCGCCTTCTGCCTTCCAGGCCTGGATGCCGCCATCGAGGATAAGGCCGCCCTTGAGGCCCACGAGTTCATAGAACCAGAGGCCGCGTGGCGAAATCATGCCGGTCTGTTCCTCGAAAAAGACGGGAATACGATCGCCGCCGAGGCCCAGCCGGTCGAAGGCTTCGCGAGCGCCGGCGGCCATGCCGGTTATGCCCGCCTCGTCACTTTCGGGAATGAAATAGTCATAGACATTGAGGCTCACCGCGCCGGGAATGGTGGCTTCGCGCCATGCCGTTTCGGGACGCACGTCGACGGGGACGAATTTGCCTTCTGGCAGCAACTTGATGAGTTCGGCGGCGGTGATGATCATGGCCGGATCCTTTCGGGAATGCGTATCAGATGGACGGCAGAAGAGTGCCGATGTTCAGGTCGTTGGCTCGGGCCAGCACACGGGCGGCAAAGGCGATATCGAAGACGTTGAGACCGAAGCTGGAGAAATAGAGCGATGCGCTTGTCTCCGGCCGCCATCCGTCGAGCAGCAGGGCCGGGAGATCCGCCGCCACTTGCTCGGGCGAAAATTCACCGGCGCGGTACATCTGGAACAGGCTTTTGGCGCTCTTCTCGGCGAAATCGCCCCAGAGATCGACGGTGACGAGATCGGTTGCCGCGATCGTCTCGAACATGACTTCGTGAAAGCCGATCTGCATGATCAGCCGGCCGGGCCGAACGGCGGATCTGCCCAGAAACGGCTGCGGTGAAGACGTGCAGCAGATGACGACATCCGCATCGGCCAGCGCGTCATGCCAATCGGCATGAGGGAGGATGCGGGTGGAGCTACGCCCGGCCTGTTCGATCAGGGGATTGAGGTTTGATCGTGTCCGGTTCCAGAGGTGGATCGCTTCGAGACCGGGAAACAGGGCGAGCAACATGTCCAGATGGGTCTGCGCATGCGCGCCGGCACCAAGCAGCGCAACTGTTCTTATGCCGGCCGGCTTCAGAGACTTGATTGCTGCTGCGGAGACGGCTGCGGTGCGCATGCGGGTCAGGAGTGCGCTTTCGACGCTGCCGACCGGTGCGCCGTCCGATAGGCGGTTGATGATTGTCGTGCTGCTGATGCTCGGCAGGTCGCCGATCGGCTCTGCGCGGTGGACGGTCCATTTCAGACCGGCGGCATCATAAGCGCCGCCGACGAAAGCCGGCAGGCCATAGGCCTTGTTGCGGGGATCGCTACCCAGCGGCATGACGCTTTCGGCGACCATGCCTGCTTCGCCGCTGCGCAAGAGCCGGATCGTGGCGTGGATATCCTCCACGGCCGCCACCCAATCGAGCGCGCCGGCCTCGATTGCATCCTTGCGGGAGAGATGGCGGATGGTGCTCACGCGGCCTCCGGTTCGTCTACGATGTGTTCGAGCCAGAGTGTTATCGACTGAATGAAGCGCCGGAAACCTTTGAGCGTCATGAACTCATCGATGCCATGCGCGTTGCCGCCGCGACCGGCGCCGGCGAGCAGGAAGGAGTTTGCGTGGCGAGCAAATGCATAGGCGGGTGCGGCGCCGATTGCCCAGGGCCAGATCTGCGGCGGGGCGTTGGCGTTGGTCTCGTAGCTTTTCAGAAGGGCCGAGACGCCGGGTGCATTGGCGGCAAAACGGAAGCCGGGATAGCTGTCGGCAACGTTGAGGATCGCGCCCGGCGCCTTTTCGAGCGCCATCCGGTACTGGCCGAGGAAATCGGCCGGGTCGAGCGAGGGCGGTGTGCGCAGTTCGAAAGCGGCACGCGCGCCATGCGGGATGACGCCATCGGATCCAAGCGGCATGGTTTCGAGGCTGGATATGTTGAAGGATGCGGTCGAGAGGACGTGTTCGAGCAGCGCCTGCGCATCGCCTTGCAGCGAGAAGGTTTCGGTGTTGCGGAAGCGCAGTTCGGCTGCCGGATCGAAGGTTTTTGCCAGAAGCGATATTATTCCTGCCGCTTCCGCGTCGATCGCGACCCTTGCCAGTTCGCCGGTTGGCGGCTTGCCGATCAGGGACAGGGCTTCGATCAGCCGGCTTGCGGGATTGGCGATCCACGGGGCGTTGCTGGAATGGATGGCTGTTTTCGGGCCGCCCCATGCGCCGCCTTCGACCCGCACCTCGCCCTTGGCGATGCCGGAAAAGCCGAGATAGACGCGCGGTGCGCCGCCGCCATATTCGCAGAAAGAGGGGAAAATCGCGGACGCGCTTTTGCGTACCGGGCAATCCGGCGCAGCGAGATAGTCGCGCATCGCGCCGCTGCCGCTTTCCTCTTCGCCATCGACGAGGATCTCGACATTGACGCGCAGTTTTCCGGCATCCGCCAGCGCCTTGACGGCGAAAAGCATGCCGACGAGCGGCCCCTTGTTGTTTTCCGCGCCGCGGGCAACGAAGCTTTTGCCAATCCCTTCGAGATCGACGATACCGCCCTTGAACGGATCGACCGACCAGCCTTCAGGTGAGGCGGGCATGACGTCATACATGTTGTAGAGGATGACGGTCCTTTGCGCGCCGACATCGATGCGGGCGTGGATAACCGGCGGACGGCCGTTCGAAGATTCAGCCGAGACGATGCTTGCGCCGAGTTCGCTCTTTAGCCAGCTGACAACCGCATCCGCCTGTCGCGCGATCTGCCGTTCATCGCCCTTGACCGACGGGATTTCGCACCACTCTCGGGTGAGGTCGAGAGCCGCGTCGAAAGTGGCGTCCGAAGTCACAGCCTGATCCTCGGGTTGAGCCAGACATAGGCGAGATCAACGAGGAAGTTGACGATGACGAAGACGGCCGCGGCGAAGAGAACGACGGCCTGAACGACCGGGAAGTCGCGGTTCTGGATCGCCTCGACAGCCAGCCGCCCGATGCCCGGCCATGCGAAGATGATTTCCGTCACCAGCGCGCCGCCGAGAAGCGAGGCGAAATACATGCCCTGCACGGTGATGACCGGGATCAGCGCGTTGCGCAGCGCGTGATGGACGATGATGCGCCAGGACGAGATGCCCTTGGCGCGGGCGGTGCGGATATAGTTTTCGCCGAGTACCTCAATGAGGCTTGCTCTGACCAGTCGTGTGATGGCGCTGAGATAATAGGCGCCGAGCGCGATGGACGGCATGATCAGATGCCAGACCGAACCGATGCCGCTCGATGGCAGCCAGCGCATTTTAAGCGAAAAGAAGATGATCAACAGCAGCGCCAGCCAGAAGACCGGGATGGCCTGACCGAGCAGCGAGATGACGCGGATGGCGAAATCGATGGCGCTGTTTTTGCGCACCGCCGCGATCGTGCCGAGCAGGAAACCGAGGAGAGAACTCCAGACGAGTGCGGTAATGGCCAGAAGTGCGGTTGCCGGCAGGCGTTCGATCAGGAGATCGAGCGCCGGGCGCTGGAAGCGCAGGGACATGCCTAGTTCGCCGGTTACGGCACTTGCGAGAAAGCGGCCATACTGAACCCAGATCGGATCGTTGAAACCCATGGCCTGACGAAATGCCTCGATCTCCTCGCGCGAGGCTTCGGGCGGCATCATCAGGGCTGCCGGGTCGCCGGTCAGGAAGAGCGCGAAAAACACGATGGCCGAGACGCCAAACATGACGACAAGGCCCTGAAGCGCGCGGCCGGTGATAAAGCTCAAGGTCTTCATATTTTACGCATTCCTGCTGTCGGCACGTCGGACGAGCCAGTCACCGATCAGATTGCAGCCGATCACCAGCGCGCCGATAACGAGGCCCGGATAGAGCACCAGCCAGTTGGCAAGCAGGATGAAGGAGCGGCCTTCGCCGATCAGGTTGCCAAGCGTCGGGGTCGGCGGCTGCACGCCAAGGCCCAGGAAACCGACCGAGGCTTCGAGGATGATGAGGCGCGGCAGGTCGAGCGTCATCAGCACCGTGATCGGCCCGACAATGTTGGGCAGGACATGGCGGAAGATGATGACCATGTTGGACAGGCCGATGGAGCGCGAGGCGTCGATATATTCCAGCTCGCGGATTTCGAGCGTCTTGGCGCGGGCGACGCGGGCAAACACCGCCCAGCCGGTAACGCCGAGCACGACGACGAGATTGCCCATGCTCGGGCCGATGACGGCAACGATGAGCAGGATCAGCAGGATGAACGGGATGGCGAGCTGCACATCGACGGCGCGCATGATGATGATGTCGAACCAGCCGCGGTAATAACCGGCGATCATGCCGAGCGTCGTGCCGAGTACGACCGAGATGACCGAGGCGGCAAGCACGATCGACAGCGAGATCGCCGTTCCAAGCCCAAGACGGGCGAGGAGATCCCGCCCGAGCTGGTCTGTTCCCAGGGGATGAAGCTCTCCGCCAATGACGGAGAGCGGTGGCTTGAATGTCGCGGTCAGGGTTCCGCGCACCGGGTCGATCGGCCAGAGGAGAGGCACGAGGACGCAAAGCGCCAGAACCGCGATCAGAAGGAACGTTGCAAATATCGCATCTGCGTTGTCCCTGACATTCCAGAACCGTGTCATGCGCGATTACTGCTTCTTGATGTCGAAGATCGGGATACGGGCGTCCGGGCGTCCTTCGAAGGTGACCGACTTAGCCTTACCGTAAAGGGCATCTTCCTGATAGAGCGGGATGACCGGCACCTGCTCGGCGGCGAG
Organism: Aliirhizobium cellulosilyticum; assembly: GCF_014198105.1. Classification (NCBI taxonomy): domain Bacteria; kingdom Pseudomonadati; phylum Pseudomonadota; class Alphaproteobacteria; order Hyphomicrobiales; family Rhizobiaceae; genus Aliirhizobium; species Aliirhizobium cellulosilyticum. The sequence continues at coordinate 28,328 of NZ_JACIGW010000001.1, forward strand.
ATCCTGGATCTGAGCAAGAACAGCTTCGCGCTTTGCCGGGTCGACGATCGAGCGGCTTTCGTCGAGCAGCTTGTCGAGTTCCGGAATGGAGGCTGTCGAATAGGGCTCGCCGGTCTTGAAGATGGCGTAGACGGCGGCATCCGCATCGAGCGTCTGGGTGGAGCCCCAGCCGAGCATGAAGATCGGGCCCTTGCGCGGAACCTGCTGGGTATAGACGGACCAGTCGAGCACTTCCTGATCGATCTTGACGCCGATATCGCCGAACTGCTGGGCAATCGCCTGGGCGACTTCACTGTCCTTCATGTAGCGGTGGGTGGACTGCATCTTGATCGAGAAGCCGTTCGGCAGGCCGGCTTCGGCCAAAAGAGCCTTTGCTTTTGCCGGATCGTAGGGCGTGACCGGCAAATCCTTGTAGCCGAAATCAGCGGCGCCGACCTGCGTGCCGCGTGGCGATGCCATGCCCTGCAGGATGTTGGTGACGATCGACTGGCGATCGATCGCCATGTTGAGTGCCTGGCGGACCTTGATGTTATCCAGCGGCTTTTCGCTCATCACGAGGCCGAGATAGATGGTGAGACCACCGTTCTTGACCTGGACAAGATCGGTATCCGGGCTGTCCTTGACCATCGGGGCGATATCGACGGGGACGTTTTCGATCAGGTCGACTTCGCCGGTCAGCAGTGCGGTGATACGCGCCGTGCCATCCGGGATTGCGCGCCAGGTCACCTTGTCGATCGACGGCGCGCCGCGCCAGTAATCCTTGTTTGCTTCGAGAATGACGTGCTGGTCTGGAACGAATTCGACGAATTTGTAAGGGCCGGTGCCGACCGGCTTTCGGGCGAAGACGTCGTTGCCGACTTCCTTCACGTATTTCGGCGGCACGATATAGGCGGGGTAACGGCTCATGCGGGTGGGCAGAAGTGGATCGGCGCCCTTGGTCTTGATGCGGACGGTCAGCGGATCGACGACTTCGACGCTTTCGACCGTGCGGATGTAGGAAACGGTCGGGGACTTGGCGGCGGGATCGATGACGCGGTCGATGGTGAACTTGACCGCTTCGGCATCCATCGCCTCACCGTTGTGGAATTTCACGCCGTCGCGCAGCTTGAATTCCCAGGTCGTGTCGTCGATCGCCTTCCACGAGGTGGCAAGGCCCGGGACCAGCTTCATCTCCTTGTCGCGCATGACAAGAGTGTCGAAGATGTTGTCGACGATCGTGGCGCTCTCCTTGAGGAAGCCGGGATCCATCGCGGTGGTCGACGCGCCGCGACCTACGACGATATCGGTCGCCGAAGCGATGGCCGTGGAGATTGGCAGCAGCATGGATGCAGCGAGCGCAATGGCAGCAAGTCTTTTCATGGGGGCCTTCACTTCCTCTGGTGTTGGTATCTGATATCCTGACAATGTATTCGTCAGGGGGCTATTATTATCTGCTAAGATATATGATATATTCTTTGTGGGCAAGATATGGGCATTTTCGATTGAGTGCCAAAAAACGGGCAATTTTTCCAAGGGTGAGGTCTAAGTGAGTACAGCTTTGTTCAATGCGGCTCCCCGAAGGAGCCTGGTTACCCATGTGGAAGACGAAATCCGTGCCGCCCTGATAGAAGGGCGGCTTGAGCCGGGAACCCGGCTCGTCACGAAGGAGCTGGCGGATTCGCTCGGAATGAGCATCACGCCTGTGCGCGAGGCGCTGGTGCGTTTTGCCGCCTCCGGGGTTCTGACGGCAGAACCGGCGCAATCCTTCAGGGTGCCGACGATGACGGTGGAGCAATATTCGGAGATTTCCGAGATCCGCAAATCGGTCGAAGGCCTTGCGGCATTCAATGCAGCGTCGCAGATCACGCCCGACGAGATCGCCACGATGAAGGCGCTGCTCACACGTTATCTCGCGGCAAAGGCCGAAAAGGACCAGCATCTGGCCCTGACACTGAACAAGAAATTCCGTTTCGTGCTGTATGCTGCGGCCCGGATGCCGACGCTTCTCGGGGTGATCGAATTGTTGTGGCTAAGGGCCGGTCCCGGGTTCAACTACCTTTATCCGGAAGTCCAGTCGGGAACAGGAGAACACCACAATTACGACGACCTGCTGGTTGCCCTGCATGAGCGACAACCGGTTGCGGCTCGCGAGGCGATCGAACATGCGATCGAGGATGGCGCGCGGATCGTTATCGAGGCTTTGCAGCGGCGGCAGACACAGCCGGTTCCGGCGAAGTAGGAGAGAAGGCGGACTTCACCAATGGGTAAGACATTCACTGCGGCCCATTGGGGCGTCTATGAAGTGAAAGCCGGTGAGACTGGGCTGAGGCTTGAAGGTTTTGCGCAAGATCCCGATCCGTCTCCGATCGGGTTGCACATGGCTGCAAAAGACCTGACGGATGTGAGGATCCGCAGGCCTTCGATCCGCAAGAGCTGGCTCGAAAAGGGACCGGGTGCCAATCCGCATTTGCGCGGGCGCGAGCCGTTCGTCGAGGTCGACTGGGATACGGCGCTTGATCTTCTGGCGGCCGAACTCGACCGGGTGCGGCGCGAGCACGGCAATGAATCCATCTTCGGCGGTTCTTATGGATGGGCAAGTGCGGGGCGTTTCCACCATGCGCAGAGCCAGGTTCATCGCTTTCTCAACCTGATTGGCGGCTATGTGTCGTCGGTCGACAATTACAGTCTCGCCGCCGGACGGGTGATCCTGCCGCATGCGATAGGCTCCACCGAATTCCTGCTGGATCGACATACATCCTTCGATGTGATGGCCAAGCATACCGAGCTTTTCGTCACCTTCGGCGGAGTGCCGGTCAAGAATGCGCAGATGTCGGCCGGCGGGGCAGGGCGGCACCGCGTGGTGGCCGGTATGCTGGAGATGGAAAAGAACGGCACGCGCTTCATCAATATCGGCCCGGTCTCGGACAATATGCCGGTCGACAGCGAGTGGATTGCCGCCCGGCCGAATACCGATGTCGCGATGATGCTAGGGCTGGCCTATGTGCTTCACATCGAAGAACTGGCGCAGCTGGATTTCCTTAATAGCCATTGTGTCGGATATGACCGTTTTGCAGCCTATCTGACGGGTGAGGCGGACGGGATCGCCAAGACGCCGGAATGGGCCGCCGCCATCTGCGGCATCGATGCCGACCGGATTGCTTCGCTTGCCCGCGAGATGGCGTCCAGCCGAACGATGCTGAATATCTCATGGTCGCTGCAGCGTGCCGTTCATGGCGAACAGCCCTTCTGGATGCTGGTGACACTGGCGGCGATGCTGGGACAGATCGGCTTGCCGGGTGGTGGCTTCGGGGTCGGGTATGGTGCGCTCAATTCCGTCGGACACGACAATGTCCGCTTCAAGTCAGGCGCGTTTCCGCAAGGGGAAAATCCGGTCAAGGCGTTCATTCCGGTGGCACGGATCACCGACATGCTGCTCAATCCGGGCGAGGCCTTCACCTATAACGGCAAGGAGCATCGCTATACGGATATCCGGCTCGTCTACTGGGCGGGCGGCAACCCGTTCCATCATCACCAGGATCTCAACCGCTTGCTGAAAGCCTGGCAGAAGCCGGAGACGATCATCGTCAACGAGCCATACTGGACGCCGACCGCCAAGCTTGCGGATATCGTACTGCCGGTCACGACCCCTCTGGAGCGCAACGATATTGCGTCATCCGGCGGCGAGGATCTGATCGTGGCGATGCACAAGGTTTCGGAACCGTATGCGCAGGCGCGCAACGACTTCGATATCTTTTGCGGACTTGCGCTGCGCATGGGCGTGAATTTTTCCGAAAATCTCGATGAGGAAGGCTGGCTGCGGCGGCTTTATGGCGTGACCTCCGCCAATGCTCGCGAAAAGGGTGTCGAGATGCCGAGTTTCGACCAGTTCTGGCAGGATGGTCTTTTCGACCTTCAGCCCCAGGCACTTCCGGTGGTGATGCTGCAGGATTTTCGTGAAAGTCCCGAAGAGAGCCCGGTTCCGACCCCTTCCGGCAAGATCGAGATCTTTTCCGAGATGGTCGACAGCTTCGGCCTTGATGATTGCCCCGGTCATCCGACATGGTTCGAGCCGCCGGAATGGCTGGGCAACCGGGAGAGCGAGGATCAGTTCCATCTGATTTCCGACCAGCCTGTGCGACGTCTGCACAGCCAGCTGGACGCAAGCCCTCACAGCAAGGCGGGGAAGGTGAAGGGGCGCGAGCCGGTTCTCATCAGCCCCACGGATGCAAAGCATTGCGATCTCAGCGAGGGAGATCTCGTCGAAATCCATAACGAGCGAGGACGTCTGATTTCGGCCGTGGTGATTTCCGACGCGATCATGTCGGGTGTGGTCAGGCTCTCGACGGGTGCGTGGTTCGACATGGATTTTGACCGCAGTCTGGAGCGCCATGGCAATCCCAATGCCCTGACGCTGGATGTGCCTTCGTCGTCGCTGTCGCAGGGATGTAGCGCTCAGACATGTCTGGTCCGGGTTCGCAAGGTCGACGAAGACTATGCGGCCAGCGTACAGGCCTTCGAGCACCCGGAATTTGCGGCCTAAACCATGCGACGATCCCGTCTGCTGGGACTTGGCTCGCAGGTGATCTTGTCTGGCCGGAAGTCACGATGGTGTCCGAAACGGCAGGTGTCTTGAGTATCAGGTGTTTCGGCATTCGCCTGTGCTCACCTGTCAATATGGGGAGTGGTTGCTGTCGGTCATCCTCTTGCAAAGCCGGTCTGAAACTATTCCGTTTTTGTTGTGCCGGTTGGGATCTTGCTGAAGTAATCTTCGGCCAGTCTGAAGACCGGAACCCATTCAATGGTCAGTGAACCTCGTGCGCGCCTGCGTGATCTCGGTATTTCCATCGGCCATTACGAGCCCGGCGCGCTCAACGCGATCACCGATGTCGCGGGCGTTGCCATCGGCCATGTGACCTGCGTCGAAGGTGAACGGACGCGCACGGGTGTGACCGCCATCCTTCCGCATTCCGGCAATCTGTTTCAGGACAAGGTGCCGGCAGCACTCGCCGTATTCAACGGTTTCGGCAAATTCGCGGGTTCGACGCAGATCGCCGAGCTTGGCGAGATCGAAACGCCGATCCTCTTGACCAATACGCTCGGTGTCGGCCGTGCCATCGAGGCGATCAACCGGCATACGCTGGCACAGGCCGGTAATGAGCGCGTCGTGTCGCTGAATGCCGTTGTCGGCGAGACCAACGATTCAAGGCTGAACGATATTCGTGCTGCCCGTCCGACCGTGGACGAGATGGCGGCGGCGCTTGCTGCCGCGAAGACAGGCCCGGTCGAAGAGGGGGCAATCGGCGCCGGTACCGGTACGGTTGCCTTCGGTCTCAAGGGCGGGATCGGTACCAGTTCACGTGTCGCGAAGGCCGGTGGAGCAGCCTATACGGTCGGCGTGCTGGTTCAGTCCAATTACGGCGGCAAGCTTACGGTCGCCGGCAAGCCTTATGAGGCAGAAGGCGCGCATGACAAGGACGGCTCGATCGTGATGATCGTGGCGACTGATGCGCCGCTCTGCTCGCGCAATCTGAAACGGCTTGCCGAGCGTTGCTTTGGCGGGCTGGCGCGCACGGGCGCTGCACTCAGTAACGGCTCGGGCGATTATGCGCTGGCATTCTCCACTGCCGAAGAGGTACGCCGCACGCCGGAGCGCCGCAAGGCGGTCGCGAACTACCCGGTTCTTTCCAATGATATCGTCTCGCCGCTCTTCGAAGCGGTGATTGAGGCTGCCGAGGAGGCGATCCTCAATTCGATGACGATGGCGACAACGACCCATGGCTACAATGCCGGGACGAACAAACCTTCGACCATTCATGCCATTTCTCTCGATGCTCTCAAGCGTCGCTGATCTTTTTCCATACAGCCCAACGGAGTTTCCATGTCCGCCAACGCCCCCCGCATCGTCTACCTGAACGGTGCCTTCCTGCCTGAGAACGAAGCCCATGTGTCTATCTTCGATCGCGGTTTTCTTTTCGGTGACGGTATTTATGAAGTCACGGCCGTGCTGGATGGCAAGCTGATCGACAGCCCGCTGCACATGACGCGTCTGGAGCGCAGCGTGCGCGAAATCGGCGGTCATCTGCCGATCTCGACCGACGAGATCGTTGCCATCGAAAAGCGTCTGGTTGAAGAGAACAAGCTGAACGAAGGCGTGATCTACCTGCAGTACACGCGCGGCGCGGAAGACCGGAATTTCCTCTATTCGGAAAATCTCGAGCCGACGCTGCTGCTTTTTACTCAGGCAAAGACGCTGGAACATGTCGCTGCCGTCGAAAAGGGCCTGAAGGTCAAGGTCGTGCCGGATCAGCGCTGGGAACGCCGCGATATCAAGACCGTATGTCTTTTGCCGCAGGTTCTCGCCAAGCGTCTCGCCAAGGCCGAAGGCTGCGACGAGGCCTGGATGGTTCAGGATGGTTTCGTTACCGAAGGTGCGTCGTCGACCGCCTATATCATCACCAATGACGACAAGATCGTCACGCGTGGCAATGGCAACGCCATCCTGCCGGGCTGCACGCGTCTGGCCGTGCTCGAACTTGCCCGCGAGCAGGGGCTGGCCGTCGAGGAGCGTCTGTTCACCGTCGAGGAAGCCATGGCGGCGCGCGAAGCCTGCCTCACCAGCGCTTCCAACTTCATCGTGCCGATCACATCGATCGACGGCAAGCCTGTCGGTGACGGCAAGCCCGGCCCGATGTTTACGCGCCTGCGCAAGCTCTACATGGATAATGCCCGCCGCACGGCGGTCTAAGCATTTCGTTGTTTCAGGGCGATTCCGGAGATTGGAATTGCCAGGAACATCAGCCGGCGGCCAATGTCTCCCATATGCGTTTGACGATGGGCCGCCGGTTTTCCTTCGAGCGATAGAGGCGGATTTCGACCTCGATATCCCAGTCATTTTCTGCTGCGCGGACAAGTCTTCCGTCCGCCAGTTCCGCATTGGCGAGGCTTTCCGGCATCCATGCCACGCCCCAGCCCGCCAGGGCCATGCTTTTCAGGCCGATGGAATGGCTGCCGACATGGACGCGATTGTCCGTCGGCAGGCGTGTTGCCAGGGCACCGGCCATCAACTGACCGAAGAACGACGTTTTCTGATAGCTTACATGTGCGAAGCCCGCCTCGACCTGATGAAGCGGCGCGCCTTGCTTATTCGGGGCGCTGACGGGGATGATCGTTTCTGCCCCGAGCGTATGATGTTCGAATTGCGGATCGAGCAACATCGGCACATGCAGGTTCTGGTAGGTCAGCAGAAAATCGGAATCACCGTCGATCAGGGAATTCAAATTTTCTTCCATGCTGCCGGAATCCGGCCGCATGTGGGAAACGATCGGTCCGAGCTTGGCGCTAAGATCCGTCAGCCAATCCGGAAAGAAGGTGAAGGACAGCGTGTGGAGCGCCGTCAGCGTCACGGTGCGGGCGTCATTGCCTTCCTCATGCTGCAGATTGCGGCGGGCCTGATAGAGATTTTGCAGCGTCTGCTCGGCGATCGGCACGAAACGCTTGCCGGCTTCGGTCAGGCGTGAAGGATAGGTGGCGCGGTCGATGAGGCTGGTTCCGACCCAGGCTTCGAGCTGCTTTATGCGGCGGCTGAATGCGGATTGGGTGACGTTGCGCTCGTCTGCAGCCTTGGAAAAGTTCAGCGTCTGCGCCAGCGCCAGAAAATCTTCAAGCCATTTGACTTCCACGGCGAACTCCAATGCAAAACCGGCTGCGGTCTTCCATTGGTCCGAATGACGGCAAAATGCAATCAGCAGATCATGCTTTTGGAATGCGACTGTGTCAGTACGCTGCCGTCAGGCGCGGTTATATTCGATCATTCTCGCGCGTGACAGAACCAGTTCGAGGCGGCTTTCGGATAGGAGATGCAGGCAGACACGCTTCGTCCAGGGGCCATCCTTCAGGGTGAAGAGGAAGCGGCCGTTGCCGAGCGCGGTCATCGGCATGCGGTGACGGACCGGGCCGACACCCATGACGAGGGTTTCGCCGTCGATCTCGAACGTCGCGCCTTCATCGGAAAACCAGCGGCCGGAAAGCGATGCCGGGACGCCTGTATCGACAGCCGGGTGGAGGCGGCGGGCGGGGTAGCCAATCTGGCCGACGATCGCTGTGCCATCCATCTTCAGGCGCATGGGAGACGTGGCGGAGAAGGACGAGGTATAACCGTCTTCGTCCTCATAAGCTGCGGTATCGGCGTCTAGCCAGTTGACGCTGGAGCCCTTGACCTCGATCCAGAAAGGACCGGTTTCGGTGACGTAAAGACCATCCTTTAAGGCAGAGGAGGGGACGGGCAGGGCAAGGCCGAACAGCGCGGCCATGGCTGCCTGCGCGATCTTGCTGCCATTGGTGTCCTCGCGGTTGGAGACGATGACGAAACCGGTCTGGTTTGCCTGATCGAGAAGGAAATAGGTCTTGTAGCCGGGATGCGAGCCACCATGGCCGGTGAATTCGTGACCATCCAGCACAGTGCGGCAGATGCCGAGGCCGTAGCCGCTTTCGGCCCCATCTTTCAGGGTGCGGGGGGCGGCAAGGCGGGCAAGCGTGCCAGCGAAGGGCGCGTTTCCGGACAGCAGGAGTCGCAGCCAGTTGGCGAGGCTTGTGGCGCTGCCGGTCATACTGCCGGAGGCGGAGATATGCAGGCCGGCGGCGGAGAGCTGCCATTTTTCGCCATCGTGCCAGTAGCCCGGTACGAGACCGGACACGGGATCGTTCCAGACATCGGGGGCATCGAGCGTGGCGCCGGCCTTTGTGCCCGCATCACGGATGAAATCTCGGAAGAACAGGCCCTTGCGTTCAAGGGCCGTCTCGACGAGGCGATAACCGGTATTGGAATAGGAAACTTCGGTTCCGGCTTCGTAGTTCAGGCGCGTCTGGCGGGCGAGAAACTCCATCAGCGGGCCGGCCTTGGTTTCGGTACAGACCGAGAGGCCGAGAAGGGAGAGGCATTCGCGCGTGTCGGGCAGGCCGCCGCTCATGTCCAGTGCGCGGGCGACCGTGACACTTGCGATCGGCTCCTGAAGCTCGGGCAGATGCTGGCCGAGCTTGTCGTCGAGGGAGATTGCTTCCGGGTGGGAAAGCACCATCGCACAGAAAGCATGTTTGGTGACGGAGGCGTAACGCACGACCGTATCGGCGCCGAACGGCGCCATGGTGGAGAGGCTTTCGACACCGCCAACCTCGGCAAAACGGATGCCGTTGGCGTCGAAGCCGATCACTGCACCACCGGGCTGATCAGCACCCCATCCGTCAGTGAATTTTCTGACAGCTTGTTGCGCTTTATCCCAGTTGGCCGTGATCGACATCTCGCTTCTCCACTTACTGCTCTAGAACCGGACCGGGTCCGCCAGAACCCTCCACAGCGCCGCAATGGCGCTGTAGCACTTTCGTGACGCATCGTACTTTCCGAAAACCGTACCGGTTCTCGGGTCGATGCGTAGGTCAGGCCGGTTCTTCGAGCTCCACGCTCAGACTGCGCAATTCGCGGGTATGAGCGTGATTGACATTACCGAGTCTCAGGTCCTCGGCAGTTACCTGTTCAACCATGTGGCCATCGATCATCACACCGACCTCAGTACAAAGATGCGCGATGACGCTGAGATTGTGGCTGACCATCACATAGGTGAGGTTCCGCTCTGCGCGAAGATCAGCCAGAAGGTTGAGGATTTCTGCCTGAACCGAGACGTCGAGCGCCGAAGTCGGCTCATCGAGCAGCAAAACTTCCGGTTCTGCGATCAGGGCGCGAGCGATTGCGACGCGCTGGCGCTGGCCGCCCGAAAGCTGGTGCGGATAACGGAAGCGCGCGGTCTGCGGCAGGGCAACGGCCGACAGCACCTTGGCGATGCGGTCATCGATATTGTCCATCCCATGCACGAGCGGCAGTTCCGACAGGATGCGGTCGATCGTCTGGCGCGGGTGCAGCGAACCATAAGGGTCCTGAAACACCATCTGCACCTTGCGGAAAAAGGCAGGCGGACGATAGAGCGGGGCGTTTTCGCCGGAAAAGGCGATACGGCCGGACCAGTCGTTGTTGAGGCCGGCCATGGCGCGCAGCACCGTGGATTTGCCTGAGCCGCTTTCACCGACGATACCGAAGCTTGCGCCCTTGGCGACGTTGAAGGACACGCCCTTGACGACTTCGCGGCCAACGAAGCTGATACGCAGATTGTCGATCTCGATCGTCATTTCAGCCACTCCGGATCACGGGTAAGGACGGGCAGGCGCTCCTTCGGGTGCATCAGCGAGGGCATGCAGTTCAAGAGGCCGCGCGTATAGGGATGCTGCGCGGCGAGCAGGTCCGACGCCTTCAGTTCTTCCATCACATGACCGGCATACATGACGGCGACGCGGTCGCAGAAATGCGAGACGAGCGGCAGGTCGTGGCTGATGAGCAGAAGGCCCATGCCGCGTTCCGACACCAGTTCCTCGATCAGGCGCAGGATTTCGGCCTGCACCGTGGCATCGAGCGCAGACGTCGGCTCGTCGGCGATCAGCAGTTCTGGATCGGGGGCGAGCATCATGGCGATCATGACGCGCTGGCCCATGCCGCCGGAGACTTCGTGCGGGTAGGAGGCGGCGACCTTCTTCGGATCGCGGATCTTCACCATTTCCAGAAGGTTGATCGCGGCTTCCAGCGCTGCGCGCTTGCTGCCGCCCTTGTGGGTGCGCCATGCTTCGGCGACCTGGCTGCCGACGGTCTTTACCGGGTTCAGCGAATATTTCGGATCCTGCAGGATGAAGCCGGCCCGCTTGCCGCGGATCGTGCGCATCTGCTTTTCCGACGCCGAGCGGATGTCGATGCCGTCGAATTCCAGCTTGTCCGCCGCGATGACGGTCTGCGTGGGCAGAAGCTTCATCAGTGCGCGGGCGGTCAGGCTCTTGCCCGAGCCGCTTTCGCCGACAATGCCCAGCTTTTCGGTGCCAAGCTTCAGCGACACGCCCTTGACTGCCTGATGGAAGCCGGTGCGCGACTTGAAGCCGATCTTGAGGTTTTGAATATCGACCAGCATCCGTCAGTTCCCCTTCGGATCCAGTACGTCGCGCAGCGCATCGCCCAAGAAATTGAACGCGAGCGAGACGAAGAAGATTGCGATGCCGGGAATGGCGGCAACCCACCACTGTTCGAAGATGAAGCGCTTGGCTGTCGCGATCATCGCACCCCATTCCGGCGACGGCGGCTGGGCGCCCATGCCGAGGAAGCCGAGCGAGGCGGCGGTGATGATGATCGACGACATGTCGAGCGTGACGCGAACGATGAGCGTCGGCACGCAGAGCGGCATAATGTGACGGAAGATGATGCGCCAGGAGGAGCCACCGGTCAGGCGATAGGCTGCGATGAAATCGCTGCCGCGAACCGTCAGCGTTTCGGCACGGGCCATGCGGGCATAGGGCGGCCAGGCGGTCAGTGCGATGGCGAGAATGGCGCTTTCGACACCCGGCTTCAAGGCGGCTACGAAGGCGAGGGCCAGAACGAGACGCGGGAAGGCGAGGAAGATGTCGGTGATGCGCATCAGGATCGTATCGACGATGCCGCCGAAATAACCGGCGATGCACCCGATGGCGAGGCCAATCGGGGCGACCAGAACGACAACGGCGATGACCATGCCCAGCGTGACGCGGCCGCCGTAGAGAAGGCGCGAATAGATGTCGCGGCCGAGTTCATCGGTGCCGAACCAGTGCAGCGCGCTCGGAGCCGCGAGGCGGTTGCCGAGATCCTGCATTGCCGGATCGTGGGTGGCAAGCAGCGGCGCGAAGATGGCGATGCCGATGAAAATGGCGATGATGGTCAGGCCGATCATGCCGAGCGCGTTGCCGCGCAGGTTCAGCCAGATACGGTACCAGTTGCCCCAGGCGGCCTGGCGGCGCGAGGACGGATTTTCGTCCAGCGCCCAGTTTCGGAAGGTGGCGTTCATTATTGTACCCGTGGATCGAGGACGCGGTAGAGAATGTCCGCAATCAGGTTGAGGCCGACATAGATGAGGCCGATCAGCAGCGTGGTGCCGACGACCGGGTTCATGTCCGCATTCATCAGCGAGACGGTCAGATACTGTCCGATGCCCGGCCAGGAGAACACGGTCTCGGTGACGACGGCGCCCTCGAGAAGGCCGGCATAGGTCAGCGCCATGACGGTGACGAGCTGGACTGCAACCGTCGGGAAGGCATGGCCCCAGATGACTTTCGTCAGTGACAGGCCCTTGGCGCGGGCGGTGATGACATATTCGCCCTTCAACGCGTCGATCATGAAGGCGCGCGTCATGCGGGCGATATAGGCCATCGAGAAATAGGCGAGGATGATGACCGGCTGGGCCATATGCGCAAGCGCATCCTTGAACGCATCGAAATCGCCGGCGATCAGGGTGTCGATCGTCAGGATGCCGGTGACCGTATCGATCATGCCGTCAAAAATGATGTCCTGGCGGCCGGGACCCGGGGCGAGGTCGAGCCAGGAATAGAAGATCAGAAGCGAGATCAGCGACAGCATGAAGACCGGCACAGAATGGCCGGCGAGGCAGACGACGCGGATCGCCTGGTCGGTGAACGTGCCCTGGCGCACAGCTGCCCAGACGCCGAGCGGAATGCCGATCAGCGCTGCGAGAAGCAGGGCTGCGGTGGCAAGCTCGAAAGTGGCCGGGAAGAAGCGGACGATATCGGTTGCGACCGGGTTCTTGGTCAGAACCGACATGCCGAAATCGCCGTGGGCCAGCTGGTAGAGATAATGCAGGAACTGCACCGGAATGGGCTGATCAAGGCCCATTTCGGCGCGTACGCGAAGAATGACATCCTCGGGCGCATTGTCGCCAACGGCGGCAATGACCGGATCGACCGGCATGACCCGGCCGATGAGGAAAGTCAGGACAGTCAAACCGAACAGCGTTAGGAGGACGCTGCTCAGTGTTGCTGCAAGGCTTTTAAAACGTCTGTTCACGCCTTGTTGGTCCCGAGGTAGGAGTTGCCTTCAGACAGAACGCCGATCTGGAAACCGGTAACGCCCTTGCGGCAAGCTGCGGTCTTGGTGTTCTGGAACATGATCGCGAACGGGCTGTTGTGCATGAATTCGCGCTGCAGGGTTTCGTAGAGTTCCAGACGCTTTGCCGGGTCCTTCTCGTCGCGGGCTGCTTCAGCCTTGGCGGTCAGTTCGTCGTTCTTGAAGCTGGAGCGCCATGCGAAAGGCTTCTTCTTGGCGTCGTCCGAATTGTCCTTGTTGATGCAGAACACTTCGGCATTGGAGTTCGGGTCGAAATAGTCGGTGCCCCATGCGGACAGCGCCATTTCGTGCTGGCGGGCGCGCATCTTGGTGAGAACCTGGCGGTTTTCAGCCGACTGCAGTTTTACGCGGATGCCGATTTCGCCGAGGTTCGACTGGATCGCCTGGGCGATATCCGGAGCCGGCTGTGCCGAGTAGTGGTCGAGGGTGATGTCGAAACCGTCTGCGAGACCGGCTTCCGCCATCAGCGCCTTGGCCTTGGCGACATCCTTCTGGAACGGCGTATCCATGACCGTGCCCGGGAAGCCTGCCGGTTCCATGCTCTGGTGAACGGCGTGCGTCAGCGGGATGATGTTCTTCTGGATGCCTTCGTAGTCGAGCGCCCACTTGACGGCTTCCCAAACCTGCGGCTTTGCGAGGTTCGCATTGGTCTGGTTCATCGAGATCAGCATCAGGGATGCGATCTGTTTGCGCACCAGAACGACGTTCTCGTCGGACTGCAGAACCTTCAGCTGCTCGGAGGTCAGGTCGCGTGCGATATCGACATCACCCTTCTGCAGCATCAGCATCTGCGAGGACGGATCGACGACGTGGCGGATGATGACGCGCTTGAGGTTACCCTTGTACGGGCCGTGCTCGTTGAGCGTCAGCGCGATGCTTTCGGAAGCCTTCCAGGACTGAAGCTTGAACGAACCGGAGCCGGCGCTGTTCTTCTGCAGCCAGGCATTGCCGAGGTCGCCATTCACTTCGTTTTCGAGAACCGTCTTCTTTTCAACGATGGCGCCGATGTTTGCCGAGAGGCAGAACAGTAGGAAGGAGATTGCGGTCGGCTTTTCGGTCGTCAGCGTGACGGTCTTTTCGTCCTTCGCAACAATCATGGCTTCGACATTTTCTGCCGTGAAGCCGAACTGGTTGATTATGAAGGCCGGGCTCTTGTTCATCTTGATGGCGCGCTGCAGCGAGAACGCAACGTCGTCCGCGGTAACGGCTGCGCCCGAGGCGAAGGTGGAGTTGCCGAGCTTGAAGGTGAAGACCTTGTTGTCGGCATCGGCTTCCCAGGAAGCGGCGATGACCGGGAGGACTTCATTGGGGTTGTCGCTGTTGGCGCGAACCAGCTTTTCGTACATGTTGCTGATCATCTCGCCACCGACGGCCTCAAAACCCTCATGCGGGTCAAGGCTGGTCATGTTGTCGAGCTGCTGGGCAACAACCAGGATGTCCTTCGGCGTGGCCGCGAAAACTGTGTCGGCCAGGTTGATGTAGGACAGGAAGGGCAGGGCTGCGCCGCCGATCAGGAAGTTACGTCTGGATACCATTGCTATATTCCCCATTGAACAACTGAACCCCCAGTATTTGAAGGGTCAGCAAGATTTTGCCGCAATTTGTCGCGCATCTTAACAGTGCGTTTACGGGCCGACCAATTCCATTTTTCGAATAGGTTATGCGCGGTTTGCATTTGCGACCGCGGCCCCACCTACTTACGGATAGCCACAACTGATAGGTTCCGGCAGGACGATTTTGAAAATGTTGAACAATCCTCTCCCGATTTTCGATGGCCACAATGACGTGCTTCTCCGCTTGCGACGTGGTGGCGGCAACGATCCGGTAAAGCGTTTTATTGAAGGCGAAGAAACAGGACATATCGACCTGCCTCGCGCCAGGGCCGGCGGCCTGGCCGGCGGTCTATGCGCTATTTACGTGCCCTCGCCAAGCATGACGAAGGACGCGAACGGGGATTATCCAACACCTTTGCAGCCCGATGCGCTGAATGAGACGCTGGCGATGGCGCGGCTTCTTTTCGATATCGAAGCCCGCTCGCAGGGCGCAGTGACCGTATGCCGCACGGCCGACGATATCCGCCGATCGATCGAAACCGGCAGTTTTGCCGCGGTCTTTCATATCGAGGGAGCGGAAGCGGTCGCCGCCGATCTGGACGCACTTCACGTGCTGCATCAGGCGGGCCTGCGCACGCTCGGCCCGGTCTGGAGCCGGCCGAATGTCTTCGCCTATGGCGTGCCGTTCCGCTACCCGTCTTCGCCGGATATCGGTCCGGGCCTGACGGATGCCGGCCGTGACCTGATCCGTGCCTGCAACGAGCTGAAGATCATGGTCGACCTGTCGCACATGAACGAGGCAGGTTTCTGGGAGATCGCCAAGCTTTCCAAGGCGCCGCTGGTTGCCTCGCATTCCAACGTGCATGCGCTTTGCAACCACAGCCGCAATCTCACCGACCGCCAGCTCGATGCTATTCGCGATACGGGGGGGCTTGCCGGCATCAATTTCGGTGTGCTGTTCCTGCGTGACGACGGGGTGAAGGACCCGAATACCAGTATTGATCTTCTGGTGCGCCATGTTGCCTATATCGCGGAGCGGATCGGCATCGAGCATGTGGCGCTCGGCTCTGATTTCGACGGCACGACCATTCCGGCGGAAATGAAGGATGCGGCCGGGCTGCCCCTGTTGGTCGAGGCTCTGCGCAAGCATGGCTTCAACGATGCCGAACTGAAGAAGATCGGCCACGAGAACTGGATTTCGGTTCTGGAGCGCAGCTGGGCTGCTTGAGACTTAAGTGATTTGGCGGCATGAGAGCATGCCGCCAGGTTGTTCCGATTAATGGTCAGGCAGCCTTTGCCCTGATCGCAAGCGTGGCTTCCGCATAGGCCATCATGAAGGGGCCGACCCCCTTGGCGTCATCGGCCACGACTTCCTCGACCAGATAATAGGCCGGCGAGCCGTCACGATAACGGCCATTGAAGGGGCCAAGGCCTGCCACCTGGCAGATGCCTACAAGGCGGGTTTCGCCGTTTTCTTCGACAAGCCGTGTGTCGATAAGCGCTTCTGCCGCCTTCTGGCCGGAGGCGCGGATTTTCGACGCTTCTTCCGGGGATGTCAGATCCAGTCGCTCGGCCCGCAGCAGGGCATAGGCGAACATGGCCGATGCAGAGGTTTCGTCGTAATTGCCGGCAAGATCCGGGGCATCCAGCACCTGCGGCCAGAGGCCGGATTGCTGTTGCCTTTCGGCAAGTGCCAGAAGAACCGCGCGTGTCTGTTTTCTCAGCGTTGCTGTTGCCTGATCTGCGGGAAGAACTGCAAGGATATCGACCAGCGCCATGATCAGCCATCCGATGGCGCGCGACCAGACGGCCGGAGATTTGCCGGTGAGTTGATCTGCCCATTTTTCCGCGCGGCTGTCGTCATAGCCGTGGACATAAAGTCCGTTGCCGACCTGGGTCAGCGCGAGTGCCGTTGCCAGTTGCTGCAGGGCATCGGCGATCCTTGGCGTTTCACCGGACCGGAGCGCATATTCGACCTGGAAGGGCAGGCCCATATAGAGCCCGTCCAGCCAGACCTGAGAAGGATAGCGCTTCTTGTGCCAGTAGTTGCCGGCCGGGATGCGCGGATGCGCATCGAGCTGTGCGATCAGGCGGCGTGCTGCCGCCATGTAGCGGGGATCGCCGGTTTGCCGGTCGAGGAAGATCAACGCACGTCCCGGCAGGACGTTGTCGATGTTGAACTCTTCCTGAGTGTAGCCGGCAAGGCTTCCGTCCGGGCTGACCTGGGGATCAATCAGACGCAGGATATGGTCGAGCCAGCGCTGCTCGCCAGTTGCCTGATAGAGCAGTTCCAGTCCGCGATAGATGCAGCCGTCCTCATAGCACCAGTTGCCGTTCTTGTAGGCCTGGTAGCGAGTGCAGAATTGGTCGAAATAGTCGGTGGGTTTCATCGGGGTGCCAGTAGGTTTGGGAGGGAGATCGGGTCGGTGGAGAGCAGGCTCGCATCATCGATGTCGATCTGCGCATGTTCGCAGAGGATCTGTTCGTGACGCATGGCCCGCACGCCATCGGCCATGATGGGAGGTGCCGCTATTGCGGCCGGGTCGGTGGAGTGAATACGCAGGCCGCGGATGCGGATGTTGCGGACCGGCATTTCCGGCAGGCCAAGGAAGACGCCTGCGGCAAGCGCCAAGCCATAGACATCGACGTCCTCGACGAAAATGCCGTCGACATAGGGCGTTCCCTCGACGACCGGTGCAGGTGTCCGAGACTGGACCCAGTCGTCATGGCCGTCTGCATCGCAGAAATAGTGGACGTTGGCCGAAAGCGTAACCAAGACGCCATCCATCTTTACACGGCGCATGGTGATGTTGCTGATGCCGCCGCCACGACCGCGGCGGGTCTTTATCCGCAGACCGCGGTCGGTGCCGACCATATCGCAATCCTCGACGGTCACATCATGAACGCCGCCGGACATTTCCGAACCAATGACGACGCCGCCATGGCCGCGTTCCATCAGGCAATGGCGGATTTCGACGCCGCGGGTTTCGCTCAGGTGGTCCGCTTCGCCCTTGTTGCCGCGCTTGCCGGCCTTGATGGCGATGCAATCGTCGCCGACGGAAAAGCGCACACCCTCGACCGTTACATTGCGGCAGCCTTCGGGGTCGAAGCCGTCGGTATTGGGGCTGTCATGGGGCGCCTGGATGTGGAGTGCCACCGCCGCCAGTCCGTCGCAGCCCTGCGGGTGGACGGTCCATGAGGGAGCATTGCGAATGGTGAAGCCGAGGAGAAGGGTCTCTTTGCAATCGACCAGGTGAAGGCCGCGCGGACGGCGTGCGCCATCACGGGTTTCCTTCGGCCATGTCCACCAGTCGCCGGCATTGCCGGAGCCGTCGAGAGTGCCTTTGCCTTCGATCGTCAAACGTTCCGCGCCGATGGCATGAACGGGAGCTGCAAAGCAGGCATCGGGTAGTCCTTCCCAGCTGCCCAGCATACGGCCGTCATCAGCGCGCGCCGGCAGGATCGGCCAACCTTCTCGGACGCTCGGTGCGCGAAGCACCGCACCTTCTGCGAGATGCAGTGTCAGGTCGCTCCGCAGCTTCAGGGGGAAGGCTGTCCATGTGCCGGGTGCAATATAGAGTGTGCCACCCAAGGGGGTGTCCGCCAAAGCCTTGGCAAGAGCGTCGGCATTTTTGCGCGCTGCGGCAAGGTCGGACAGATCGGTATTCTGAACAAGTCCGTAATCGGCTGCCCGCACGAGGCCGGCGCAATCGCGGGTCCGAAATGAAAGAGGCTCGAAACCTTCCGCCTCGAAACGATAATCCGTGGCGGGATAAAGGGCATCAAGGAGGGTCACCACGGTGGTTGCCGTTCCCTGCTGTACGGGGTTGCTTTCCCCATTGCGCAACAAGCGCCAGGCTAACGGTTGCGGCAGGGCATGACGTGCGCCAGGCACAGCCAGCCTTATGGCCGCGATCCGTGCTGAGATCGCAACTGAAATGGCTTTGTTCATCGTTTCTCTCTTGATTTATGCACCACCCGGCCCGCGATCAGGCCGGGTGGAGAGTTCCGTCCGCGCTTAGTCGAACTTCTTCAGGGCGTCGTTCACGCCTTCGATGATCTGCTCGGCGGCTTCCGTCGAGTTGATCTGCTCGTAGGCATATTCTTCGAGCGTATCGATGATGATGCCGCGGATGACCGGGTTTTCGTCGAAGGGTGAAATCGTCGGGCCTTCGGAGGCCATGACGATTGCGTTGGCGGCGCGGACTTCCGGTTCGCCGGCATTGGTCAGTCGTGCCATGGCGGCCTTGGAGGCCGGAATGCCACGCGACGTGCCGAGAATGTCGATGCCTTCCGGTTCATTCAGCAAGCAATTGGTGATCTGTGCTGCTGCTTCCGGGTTCTTCGAGTTCTTCGAGATTGAGAAGACCATCGACGGCTTGCGGAAGACGCCTTCGCTCTTGCCATTGGTCATCTTCAGCATCGGTACCGGCTTCAGGACCTGGCCGTCTTTCAGCGGATCGGCATATTTCGAATAGGTCGAATCCCATTCGTAGGAACCTGCAATCTTGCCTTCCGACCAAGCCGGCTTTTCGAAGAGGTTGACGTTACCGTCGGCTGCTTCCTGCTTCTGCGAGCGGATCGCACCGGTTTCCACTAGCTTGCCGAGGAAGTCGATGCCGGCTGCCAGTTCTTCAGGTGTCCAGGCTACACGGTTGGTCTTCGGATCAACCATGCCCTTGCCGGTGGCCTGGGTTACGGCCAGCGTCATCAGAAGATGCGCCGTCTCCTTGACTGCGTTGAAGGTGTAGTAATCCGGACCGAGCTTTTCCTTGACCGTCTTGGTCATAGCAAAGAACTCATCCCAAGTGGTCGGAACGGCTACGCCGGCTTTTTCAAGCGTCGTCGTGTTGAAGAAGAAGACGCGGCCGCTGGTGGAGACCGACAGGCCCTGCAGCACTCCGTTCGTGGAGCCCGATTCCAGATCGCCGTCGCTCCAGTTCGAAAGGTCGAGACCCTTCAGGGTGCGCAGGTCGGCAAAGCCTTTGCCGTCCTTGGAGAACAGCGGCAGCCACGGCCAATTGACCTGGATGATATCGGCTTCCGTCTTGCCTGCCATCTGGGTCGTCAGCTTTTCCAGATAACCGTCGAAACCGGTGAACTCGCCCTTCACTGTGTGGCCATATTTTGCGCCGCAAGCGGCAATGGCCTTCTGCGTTGCGACGTGGCGGCTTTCACCACCCCACCACGACATGCGCAGTTCCGCGGCGCTTGCCGAAGGTGCCATTGCGATGACCGCAAGAGCTGCTCCTGCAAGAAAGACGGATGATTTCAGTATGCTTTTCATGGTTGCCTCCTCAAATTGGCTTTAAATTGTTATGCCGCAATGCTGCCTCCATGCAGCGAAACGTTGCGGCCATCTGACTTGTCGAAAACGTGCAATGTCTTCGGGTCGGGGCGCAGGCGGATCACGTCGGATTGTCCCCTTGCCTCGAATTCTGCAGCACCAACCACGCTCACCAGCCTGCGGCCTTCGCAATCCGCATGCATGTAGACTTCGTGGCCCATGAACTCGGCATTCACGAGTTTTGCCTGCAGCGCCGGTCCTTCCGAGACCAGTGAGAACTGCTGCGGGCGGATGCCGAGAACGGCGTTGCCGGGCTGACTGGAAAGCCGGCCTGCGAGATCGCTGCCGAGCGCCAGGCGCTGGCTGCCCATGATGAACTCTCCGCCTTCCATAGCACCTTCGACGAGGTTCATTTCCGGCGTACCGATGAAGCCTGCGACGAAAAGATTGGCCGGAGCGTTGTAGAGTTCCTTCGGGGTGGCGACCTGCATGATGTGACCGGCCTGCATGACGCAGATGCGGTCGCCCATGGTCATTGCCTCCGTCTGGTCGTGGGTGACGTAGATGACGGTCGGCGAGCTGCCTTCCGCCTTCAACTGGCGGTGCAGGTCGGTAATGCGGACGCGCATCGAGGCGCGCAGCTTGGCGTCGAGGTTCGACAGCGGTTCGTCGAAGAGGAAGACGCCGGGGTTCTTGATGAGTGCACGGCCGAGCGCGACGCGCTGGGCCTGGCCGCCCGAAAGCTGTTTCGGCAGGCGATCGAGCAACGGTTCGATTTCAAGGATTTCCGCGACCTTATCGACTGCGGCGGCGATTTCCGCCTTCGGACGACCGGCGATGCGCAGGCCGAAGGAGAGATTGCCGCGCACCTTCATATGCGGATAGAGCGCATAGTTCTGGAACACCATGGCGATCTGCCGCTTGCTTGGCGAGAGATCGTTGACGCGCTCTCCGCCGATGATGACGTCACCAGCCGTAATTTCTTCGAGGCCGGCGACCATGCGCAGTGTCGTCGACTTGGCGCAGCCCGACGGGCCGACCAGGACCATGAACTCGCCGTCCTTGATATCAAGATCGATGCCGTGAACGACCTTGTTGGTCTTGTTGTAGACTTTCTCGAGGTTTTTCAGTTGTACCTGTGCCATGTCAGCCCTTTCTGCCTCCCGCAGAGATTCCTTCGATGAAGTACCGTTGCGCTGCGAAGAACACGACAAGCGCCGGGGTGATGGTGAGCACCGACATCGCCAGGATGCGGTTCCATTCGAAGGCTTCGGTTGTATCGATTGAGAGTTTGAGCGCGAGGCTCACCGGATATTTGTCGACGGACGAGATGTAGATCAGCGGTCCGAGGAAGTCGTTCATCGTCCACATGAACTGGAACAGGCAGACCGAGACCAGCGCGGGCCCGAGCATGGGAACGACGATGAAGATCAGCGTCTGCAGGCTGTTTGCGCCATCGACACGGGCGGCTTCCTCCATGTCCGTCGGCAGCGAGCGCAGGAACTGCACCAGCATGAAGACGAAGAAGGCATCACCGGCGAGTGCGGACGGTACCCAGAGCGGCAGGAAGCTATCCAGCCAGCCGAGATCCCTGAAGAGGATGTATTGCGGAATGCGGGTGACGACGTTCGGCAGAAGCAGGACGGCGATGACCGATCCGAACAGGATCTTCTTCAGCGGGAACTCGAAGCGGGCAAAGGCGTAGGCCACCATCGTGCAGGAGATGGCCGTGCCGATGACCTTTGGCAGGATAATCAGGAACGAATTCCAGAAGAACCGGCCGAATGTATAGGGCGTCGAGGTCTGCCAGCCTTGGACATAACCTTCGACTGTCGGGCTTTCCGGCAGGAAACCGGCGCCGGCAAAGATCTCCGAATTGGTCTTGAAGCTTGCACCGACCAGCCAGATCAGCGGGTAGAGCATCAGGAAGCCGACACCGAAGAGCAGGGAGTAACGGACGACCGCGGAGATGAGATCCATGCGGGCGCGTTTTGCTGCGGCGGCTTCATCCGAGTTGCGGGCCGCAGTTTTGGGCATAGTGATATCGGCCATGGCTCAGCTCCTCTTGTCGCCGGCGTAGTAGACCCACTTCTTCGAGGACCAGAAGGCCACGATGGTGAGGATCATGATGATGGCGAAGAGCACCCAGGCGATCGCCGAGGCGTAGCCCATGTTGAACTTCTTGAAGGCCTCCTCGTAGATGTAGAGGGGCAGGAGATAGGTGGATTTCAGCGGGCCGCCTTGCGTGATGATGTAAGGGCCGTTGAACTCCTGGAATGCCTGGACCATCTGCATGACGAGATTGAAGAAAATGACCGGTGTCAGCAGCGGCAGTGTTACGAAGAAGAAGGTCGTGACCTTGCCGGCGCCATCGATCGAGGCCGCTTCATAAAGCGACTTGTCGATCGACTGCAGGGCGGCAAGGAAGATCACCATGGCCGAACCGAACTGCCAGCAGCGCAGAAGCGTGATGGTGAAAAGTGCATTTGTCGGATCGCCGAACCAGTCTACCGGAGCAAAGCCGACAGCGCCGATCGCCATGTTGACGAGGCCTTCGGCCGAGAAGAGGTAACGCCACAGAACGGCGATGGCGATCGATCCGCCGAGGATGGACGGGACATAAAAAGCCGTCCGGAAGAAATTAATGAATTTAAGCTTGTAGTTGAGTATGGCGGCGATGAAGAGCGCGAAAGCAAGCTTCAGCGGCACGGTGGAAAATACGTAAATAAGCGTGACAGTCAGCGACTTGTCGAAAGTCCGGTCGCGGGTGAACAGGCGCTCATAGTTCGACAGCCCGGTCCATTGCGGGCTGCTCATCAGGTCGTAGCTGGTGAAGCTCAGATAAAGCGAAGTCAAAAAAGGGATGGCCGTGAATATGACGAGGCCAATCAAATATGGGGTCAGATAGGCATATCCCAGGAAGCGCTGAGACCTCATGAGGCGCCTCCAACGGGCAAATCACACCCGGTTATGAGAAATACATTTTTGTGCAAATCAAATTCCTCCTCCAGCCAATAGGTGCAAGGCTGTTATGCGTCAGTGGCTTAGCTGAAAGACTGAACATTCATCAATTCTGTTCCCCCTCCAGTATTTAGCGTGACATAATTTCATTTTCAGTCGAGAATGAATGAACAAACACGGAAAAAAAGATGGACGAAATCGAAGGTGGCATTCTCTCCAGTATCGCGCCCTCTGCGCTGTCGTTGAAACTCACTCGAGCGACGATCAAGATGGAGCATTCCAAGACGTGGCGCATTGACAAGACAAACCCCGTCGAAGATTTCGTCATCTGCCTGGAAGGCTGCGGCCACTATGTCATCGAGGGGGAACGCCGGGTGATGGAGCCTGGTGACGCAATGCTTATCCGGCGTGGGCAGCGCTTTCGCGGCTGGAACCGCGGAACGACAATCTATAGGGGAATTGCCCAGCATTTCTCCTTGGACATCTACGGCAAGCATGACCTGATTGCGCAGATGCAACTGCGACCTCATGTCCGGCTTAAGAAGTGGCCGCTACTGGAGCCGCTGGTGCGACAATATCGCCAGACGGCGCCGCCTTCTTCCCTGACGCTCAGCCAGCATCATCTCTTCATGTATCTGCTGATCGCCTATATCGAGGACGCGTTCATCGGCTGGAACGACAGTGCGACATATCAGACCGAAGGAACCGACGCCCTTGATCTGGCGGTAATGAAGGCTGCGGCGATGATCTCGGCCAATCCTCTCGATCCGGATATCGCGGAACAGGCAGTCGATGCCTCGCCCTTCAATGCTGACTATTTTCTGCGCGAGTTCAAGAAGCGGGTAGGCCACACGCCGCGCAAATACCAGGAGCAGAAGCGCATGGAGCGCGCCATGCATCTGCTGGAGGCGGGGATGCCGGTTGCCAATGCGGCGGCGGACGTCGGTTACGGTGATCCCTATTATTTCTCACGCATGTTCAAGCGTGTCTTCGGGGTCAGCCCGCGTGCGCATGTCGAACGGGTGAAGCGCAACCGGAATGGCGGCTTGCTCCGTTTCGACGAGGCCGAACAGATCAGATTGATGAGCATCGATCCTGGCTGATGCGCGTCACGGGTTATGCGGCGATATCGTCCGTCGTGGGCTCGCGCGGATCCATGCCGCGCGGCTTGCCATAGAGGCCGATATTGGCATCGCCCCAGAGTTTCAGCGCAAGCAGGATCGGTTCCATGCTGCGGCCGAGTTCGGAGAGGCTGTATTCCACCTTCGGGGGCACCTGGGCATAGACTTTGCGCTCAATCAGGCCATCGTCTTCCAGTTCGCGCAGCTGGTTGGTCAGCATGCGCGGCGTGACGTTGACGATATGCCTGCGGATTTCGTTGAAGCGCAGTGTTCCCGACAAAAGATGGTACAGCACGACGGACTTCCACTTGCCATCGATGAGACCAATTGCCGCTTCCACCGAGCAGCCGGGAGAGCAATCGAAACGGGAGTGACGGGCCTTGGCCATGACAGTATCCTTTTTGATACTACGTGCTGTTTTTGTGCGTATTGCACCTATGTGAATATAGCCCATTTTGATGACACATCAATCGACACTGCATGCGTCATCAAAAGGAGCAGATCATGAAAGCCATCGGTTACAGAGAAGCCGGCGCAATCGAGCGCGACGAGGCGTTAAAGGACATAGAGCTTCCTTTGCCGGTGCCGAAGGGGCGGGATATTCTCGTCGAGGTCGAAGCTATTTCCGTCAATCCCGTCGACACGAAGGTTCGCAAAGGCGTCAATCCGCAAGCCGGTCAGTGGAAAATTCTCGGCTGGGATGCCGTCGGCAAAGTGGTCGAGGCCGGAGCCGATGCGAAGAATTTCAAGATCGGCGACGAGGTGTTTTATGCCGGTTCACTGATCCGTCCCGGCGCCAACAGCCAGTTTCATCTGGTCGATGAGCGTATCGTCGGCCAGAAGCCGAAGACCCTTTCCAATGCGGAGGCTGCGGCGCTGCCGCTGACGGCGATCACCGCCTGGGAAATGCTGTTCGACCGGCTGGATATCGGCAAGCCGGTGCCGGGTGCGGCTAATGCGATCGTTATCATCGGAGGCGCAGGCGGCGTCGGCTCGATCGCCATCCAGCTTGCGCGGGCGCTGACCGATGTGACCGTGATTGCCACAGCTTCGCGGCCGGAAACACAGGAATGGGTGAAGGCGCTCGGCGCTCATCATGTGATCGACCATTCGAAGCCGATCGCAGAGCAGGTCGAAGCGCTTGGGATCGGCGCGCCCGCCTTCGTATTCTCGACGACCGAGACCCATCGCCACCTGAAGGAGATCATCGATCTGATCGCGCCGCAGGGCCGGTTCGGGTTGATCGACGATCCCGAAAGCCTCGATGTGCTCGGCTTCAAGCGCAAGGCCGTGTCCATTCACTGGGAGCTGATGTTTACCCGCTCGATCTTCGAGACTGCTGACATTGACGAACAGGGCAAGCTGCTCAACGAGGTGTCGCGACTGGTCGACGAGGGCAAGATCCGCACGACGGTGACCGAGACGCTATCGCCGATCAATGCCGCCAATCTGAAGAAGGCGCATGCGGCGATCGAAAGCGGAAAGACCAGGGGCAAGGTCGTGCTGGAAGGCTTCTAAGCCGCTGGAAGGATGGTGTGCGGTCTTCTGCCGGTACGCCATTCTCCTTTCAGCCCTTTCCGGCGCGTTTCCCCCGATTGGCGGACGGCAATCGATCCTCCCGTGCGTTTCCTTCAAGTAATCTCACCCGCGAAACCCGGTTTCGCCGTGTTGAAAATTTTCCATTGACGACTGACATGTTAGTGCGTTAGCGTTAAAAAATCAGTGGAGGATGACTAATGACACGCTTCGGACTTTCCGTCGCTTTGACTACGCCGTTTGGTGAGGACGGCGAGATACTCATCGACATGATGATCGCGCAGGCCAGGCGCAGCCTTGATGCCGGCTGCGCGAGCTGCACGCTGTTCGGCACGACCGGCGAGGGCTCGTCGATTGGTACACAGGAACGCGAGCGTGTTCTTGCGGCCTTTATCGAGGCGGGCATCGCGCCCGAGCAGATCGTTGTCGGCGTTCTGGTGGATGCTGCGGAAGACGCAGCGCTTCAATCGTCGCAGGCGCTTTCCAAGGGCGTGCGCAACATCCTGCTCGCACCGCCATCCTATTTCAAGAATGTCAGCGATGATGGGCTTTTCGGCTGGTATTCGAAGGTCTTCAAGGATCTCGGCAAGCTGGCGCGCGATATCATCGTCTACAATATTCCGTCCGTCACCATGGTGCCGCTCAGTGTTTCGCTTGTCGGCCGGCTGAAACAGGCCTTTCCGGGCATCGTGACTGGAGTAAAGGACTCGTCTGGCGACTGGCCTTATACGCAGGAGCTTCTGAAGGCACATTCGGACCTGATCATCTTGATCGGTGACGAGCGTCATCTGGCCGAAGGTGTGCGTATGGGCGGGCAGGGGGCGATCTCCGGCATGGCAAATTTTGCTCCGCACGAGATCGGTGCGATGGCCAATGAAGGTCGTGACGATGTCCGCGTGGTGGGTTTCGTCGCCGAGCTTCTGAAATACCCGGTCACGCCAGCTGTGAAAGCCATGGTGGCACGTCAGCTTGGTGACGAAAACTGGCTTGCGGTTCGCGCTCCGCTGCTTTCTATATCGAAAGACGGACAGAAGCAGCTCGGCCTTGTCTTCGACGGCCTGTTCCGGACAAAAGCGGCCTGAGGCCATAACAGGCTAAGCCTAAGAACAGGACGATGATGGACCAGCGCCAAGACCAGCAGACGGAAGAACCGACGCTCAGGGAAAAGGCTTATGAGAGCTTCACCCGGCACCTTCTGGCGCGCGACGTGCGCCCGGGGCAGTTCGTTTCCCAACGTCATCTGGTCGAGCTGACCGGTCTCACACTCGGCGCCATCCGCGAACTTATTCCGCGGCTGGAGGCCGAGGGGTTGATAAAGACCGTGCCGCAGCGCGGTCTGCAGATCGCCCATATCGACCTGAACCTGATCCGCGAGGCCTTTCAGCTGCGTCTCTTCCTTGAGAAGGAAGCGGTTGCGCTGTTCGTTCAGACGGCTTCCGACGAAGTGGTAGAAAAGCTGATCCGGCAGCACCGGGAAATCTCGGATGCCATCGCTTCGGGCAATGAAACGCCCGAACTCGATGCTCATGCGCAGGCTGTCGACTGGGGCATGCATGATGCCTTCGTCGCAGCACTCGACAATGCCATCATTTGGAACGTCTATCGGGTCAACTCGATCAAGATGCGCCTGATCAATCAGGAACGTTTCCGTATCAACGGCCGTGTCGCGCCTGTCATGGGCGAACACATGGCCGTGCTCGAAGCAATCAAGTGTCGTTCTGCCGACGGCGCCGTCGAGGCGCTCGTCAAGCATATCGGCCATGCAAGGGATCGTGCCTTGAGACTTTAAGTACACGCGAAGCCGGGGTGAGGAGACCCCGGCGAAACCTGGAGGAGGAATCTATGACATCTTCGTTCTTTACACCGACACGCCGGAGTTTTCTGGCGGGATCGGCAGCGCTTGGTGCCGCCGGTCTGATCGGATCGCGGCCGGCATCCGCCGCCGTCGACTGGAAGCGCTTTGCCGGCACTACGCTGGAAGTGAACCTGGTCAAGAGCCCGCGCGGCGAAACCATCCTGAAATATATCAGCGAGTTCGAGGCTCTGACCGGTATCAAGGTCAATGCCGAGGCAACGCCGGAACAGCAGCAGCGCCAGAAGACGACGATCGAACTGTCTTCCGGTCGCCCGAGCTTCGACGTCGTGCACCTGAGCTATCACGTGCAGAAGCGGCAGTTCGAAAAGGGTGGCTGGCTGGCCGATCTTTCCGGCTACTTCAAGGATCCGTCGCTCACCGATCCGTCGCTGGTCGAAGGCGATTTCGCCGAGGCTGCGCTGAAATTCGCCAAGGATCCCGATGGCAAGCTGCGCACGCTGCCCTTCTCGGTGGATTACTGGATCGTCTACTGGAACAACGAACTCTTCGAAAAGAAGGGTCTGAAATATCCGACGACTTTCGATGAAATGGTGACCGCTGCCGAAGCGCTGACCGACAAGTCGGCCGGCACCTACGGTTTCGTTGCTCGCGGGCTGAAGAATGCCAATACGCCGGTATGGACCTCGTTCATGCTTGGTTACGGCGCGACCCCGCTTGATGCCAGCGGCAAGCTCAATACGACATCGGAAGGTGCTGTCGAGGCGGCCAAGCTCTATCAGCGGCTGATGTCGAAGTCGGCGCCGGTCGGTGTATCGGGCTTCAACTGGGCGGAAGCTCAGTCTGCCTTCCTGCAGGGCAAGATCGGCATGTGGTTCGACGGCGTCGGTTTCGCACCCCCGATCGAAGATCCGCAGAAGTCGCGTGTCGTCGGCAAGGTCGGCTACGGCGTCATGCCGGCAGGCCCGAAGGCGCAGGCTGCAGCGACGACCGGTGACGGGATCGGTGTCACCGCCGCCAGCAAGAACAAGGAAGCCGCCTATCTGTTCTGCCAGTGGGTCATTTCCCATGACATGGGTGCCCGTCTGCTGCAGGCCGGTGCCGGCGTGCCGTTCCGTCAGTCGATCCTCGAGGACGCCAAGGTGCGTGAAGGCGTCAAGATGCCGCCGGCATGGGTGGATGCGGTCGTTGCCTCCGGCAAGATCTCGCAGCTCGCACTCCCGGTCATCATCCCGGTCACGGAATTCCGTGACATCTATGGGGTGGGCCTCACCAACATGATCGGCGGTGCCGATCCCGCGAAGGAACTGGAATCGGCAACCGCTCAGTTCGAGCCGGTGCTTGCCCGAAGCGAGGGATAATGGCTTCCGTGACCATAGAACCCACCGCGGCCAGGGATCTGGCCGTAAAGGGGGGCAAGCCGCAAAGGCTTGCTCCCAACTACTGGCCTTTCGTGGTGCCCGCCCTGGTGGTTATCGGCGCGGTCATCGTCTTTCCTTGGGTGTTTACCCTCTGGATGAGCGTCAATTCGTGGACGCTCGGACAGGAACAGACGTTTGCCGGTCTCGACAACTATATCCGGCTTGCCGGCGACATGCGGTTCTGGGAATCCATGTGGCATACGCTGGTCTATACGGCGCTGTCGGTTATCGCACCGCTGATACTCGGAACGCTGGCAGCCCTGATCTTCGACGGTGAATTCCCGTTGCGCGGCTTTCTGCGCGGGGTCTTCGTCATGCCGATGATGGCGACGCCGGTGGCGATCGCGCTCGTCTGGACGATGATGTTCCACCCGCAGCTCGGCGTGCTCAACTATCTTCTGTCGCTGGTCGGCATCGGCGCGCAGGAATGGATCTACAACCAGTCGACCGTCATTCCGGCGCTGGTTCTGGTCGAGACCTGGCAATGGACGCCGCTGATCATGCTGATCGTTCTCGGCGGTCTGGCTGCGGTTCCGCGCGAACCCTATGAGAGCGCGGAAATCGACGGCGCGAATGCCTGGCAGAAGTTCCGCTACCTGACGCTGCCGATGATCGCGCCCTTCCTGATGATCGGTGTCATTATCCGTAGTATCGATGCGGTCAAAAGCTTCGACATCATCTATGCGATGACGCAGGGCGGGCCGGGTACGGCATCGGAGACGATCAACATCTATCTCTACAACACCGCCTTCTCCTATTACGACATCGGTTACGGCTCGGCCATGGCGGTTGTCTTCTTCTTCGTCATCATCGCGCTGTCCTTCGTCCTGATGATGGTTCGCGCACGCACCAACTGGTCGGACATGGAGGATCGCTGATGATACCCAAACTCACCCATCGAGCCTGGAACCGTCTCGGCCTGTTCTTCGTCGCCCTGGTGATGATTTCGCCGGTCATCCTGTTCTTCGTCTGGATGATCTCGCTGTCGCTCAAATACGAGATCGACAACGGCGCCTATCCGCCGATCCTGATCCCGGAAAACATCGCCTGGTCCAACTATGCGAAAGTGTTCGAGGAGAACAATTTCCTCCTCTATTTCTGGAACTCGATCCTCGTGACCGGCGCCGCCACCATTCTCGCCCTCGTGATCGGCGTTCCCGCCGGATACGGAATAGCGCGGCTGAAGGCCGAAAAGGCGGCGATGGTGATCATGATCGCGCGCATGACGCCCGGCCTGTCATTCCTGATCCCGCTCTTCCTGCTGTTCCAATGGATGAACCTGCTCGGAACCCTGTGGCCGCAGATCATCATCCATCTGGTCGTCACCGTGCCGATCGTCGTGTGGATCATGATCGGGTATTTCGAGACGACACCGAAGGAGCTCGAGGAGGCTGCAAGCATCGATGGCGCGACATCCTGGCAGGTCTTTCGCCTGGTGGCGCTGCCGATCGCCAAGCCCGGCATCGTCGTCGCCTTCATTCTGGCGGTGATCTTCTCCTGGAACAACTTTGTCTTCGGCATCGTGCTCGCCAGCCGCGAAACACGAACCCTGCCGGTGGCCGTCTACAACATGCTCTCCTTCGAGCAGGTCAGCTGGGGGCCGCTGGCCGCTGCCGCCCTGATCGTCACCCTGCCGGTTCTGGTGCTGACCATGTTTGCCCAGAAGCAGATCGTCGCGGGCCTGACCGCAGGTGCGGTCAAGGGCGGCTGAGAGCAACAGATAACGACCCGAAAATCGGGAGGATTTTCAAATGGCAACAGTCAATATCCAGAACATTCAGAAACGCTACGGAGCCGTCGAAATCATTCGCGACCTGAGCGTCGATATTGCCGACGGCGAGTTCGTCGTGCTGGTCGGTCCGTCCGGCTGCGGCAAGTCCACGCTGCTGCGCATGGTGGCGGGTCTCGAGGACGTTACCGGCGGCGCGATCCGTATCGGGCCGCGGGAGGTTTCTCATCTTCCGGCGCGCGACCGCGACATCGCCATGGTGTTTCAGAACTACGCACTTTATCCGCATATGACCGTGGCGGAAAACATGGCCTTCGCGCTGAAGCTCAAGAAGGCTGATGTCAAAGAGACGCGCAAGAAGGTGGAGAATGCCGCCGGCATTCTCGGGCTCGACAAGCTGCTTGACCGGTATCCGCGCCAGCTTTCCGGCGGCCAGCGCCAGCGTGTCGCGATGGGCCGTGCGCTGGTCCGCGATCCGCAGGTGTTTCTGTTCGACGAGCCGCTTTCCAACCTCGATGCCAAACTCCGCGTGCAGATGCGTGCCGAGATCAAGGCGCTGCATCAGCGGATAGGCACGACGATCATCTATGTCACCCACGACCAGATCGAAGCCATGACCATGGCCGACAAGATCGTCGTGCTGCAGGAAGGCAATATCGAGCAGGTCGGTGCGCCGCTCGATCTCTACGATCGCCCCGCCAACCTGTTCGTCGCCGGGTTCATCGGTTCTCCTGCGATGAACTTCATCGATGGAAAGATCGAGGAAGGCGTGTTCCGCAGCGAAAAAGGCCTTGTCCTGCCGCTGCCTGCCGGCGCTGATCCGGCAAAGCTCGGCGGCAAGTCGTTGGTTTACGGCATTCGCCCGGAACATATCCGTGCGGACAATGCCGGCGGTGTGCAGGGACGTGTCGAGATCGTTGAAGGGACGGGTTCGGAAATTTTTGCCCGCGTTGTCAGCCATGGCGAGCAGATTTCCTGCCTGTTCCGTGAGCGCCTGAGCATCCATTTCGGCGACGAGATCGGATTGGCTGTCGATCCGAGCAAGGCGCATCTGTTCGACAAAGCGAGCGGCCAGCGACTTTGAACCTTCAGGGGCAAGACCCCTCACAAACTGCCCGGGGCAGAGCCGCTTGTCTCTGCCCGTCCTAACGGACCCCCACAAGGGGGAGGGCTTAACCTAGCCGAGCCGTCGAGGCGAATTGGGCTTGGACCTTGCCGCGGGTATTCTCCCCTCTTGTGGGGGAGATGGCCGGCAGGCCAGAGGGGGACTTTTCCCAAGTTCAAAGCCAGTTGTCGTCCGGCTCCATATTGCAGCGGATAAACTGACATGACCCATTTCATCGGAATTGACGTCGGCACAGGAAGCGCCCGCGCCGGGATTTTCGACCAGCGCGGCACGCTGCTTGCGGCGCATTCGCAGGCGATCGCCACCGAAAAGCCGAAGCCGGATTTCGTCAATCAATCCTCGCGCGACATCTGGGCGGCGATCTCAGCTTGCGTGAAGGCGGCGATGTCGGATGCCGGGTTTGTGGCTTCCGACATCGCGGGTATCGGGTTCGACGCCACCTGCTCGTTGGTCGTGGTCGATGAGATGGGCGGGCCGGTGACCGTCAGCCCCGGTGGTGATGACGACTGGAACATCATCGTCTGGATGGACCACCGCGCCATTGGCGATGCGGACCAGATCAACGCACTGAAAAGCCCGGTTCTCGATTATGTCGGCGGCGTCATCTCGCCGGAGATGGAGACGCCGAAACTGCGCTGGCTGAAACGCGAGATGCCGCAGAGTTTCGCCCGCGCGCATGCGTTTTTCGATCTGCCCGACTGGCTGGTCCACAAGGCAACGGGTGAAGATATCCGTTCGCTTTGCAGCACCGTGTGCAAATGGACCTATCTTGGCCAGAACGGTACGAAGGGCGAGGGCTGGGACAAGGCCTATTTCGAAAGCGCCGGGATTGCCGAACTTGGCGCGGATAATTTTCGCGCCATCGGTAACCGGTTTGCGGCACCCGGAGACAGGGTCGGTTCGCTTTCCGATGCCGCGGCCGCAGACCTCGGACTTGCGCCTGGAACGGCCGTTGCCGCGAGCCTGATCGATGCCTATTCCGGTGCGCTCGGCACGATGGGGGTGGATCTTGGCGACGGCGCGCTCGATGAACGGCTGGCGCTGATCGCCGGCACATCGTCCTGCCATATCACAGTTAGCGAAAAACCGGCCTTCGTGCCGGGCGTCTGGGGACCTTATTTCTCCGTCCTGCTGCCGGGTCTCTGGGCAAACGAGGCGGGACAATCGGCGGCCGGTGCGCTGATCGACCGGGTGATCGAAGGCCATGCCGCCATCCAACAAGCGCGTGAGATAGCGAAGGCGGAAGGCATTTCCGTGTTTGCCCTGTTCGATCGTCGGCTCGAGGTGATGGCCGATGATGGCGAGACGGCCACGCTGACCAAATCTCGGCATGTGCAGCCGGATTTTCACGGCAACCGTTCGCCACTTGCCGATCCGCTGCGCAAGGGCGGGATTACCGGCCTGTCGCTCGACCGCGGGCTTGACGATCTGGCGCTTGATTATCTCGCGACGCTGCAAGCCTTGGCTTACGGCACCCGACATATCATCGCGGAAATGCGGGCCAATGGCGTCACCGTCGATACGCTGGTCGTCAGCGGCGGTCTGGCTCAGAACAGGCTGTTTTTGCGCGAGCATGCGGATGCGACGGGCTGTGCGATCGTGGTGCCGGACCAGCGCGAGCCGGTTCTGGTCGGCAGCGCCATGCTGGGTGCTGTGGCGAGCGGCCATTATGCCGACCTGCCTGCCGCCATGCGTGCCATGAGCGGCCCCGGCAGCCGCATTTCTCCGCGCGGGGGCGAGATCGCCACCTATCACGACCGCAAATACCGCGTCTTCCGCCGCATGCAGGAGGACTTTGTTGCCTATGCCGCGCTGATGGCCGGCACTGATCATTGATTTGAGGGATGAGGAACATGACCAAGGAAATTGCACTTTTCGCCAGCGGCGACCTTCGCCTGTCCGCCAACCAGCAATGCTGGGCGACCCAGGATGCGATGGAAAAGAAACTCGGAGACGTGCTCGCCAGCCTCGGCTACACGGTGAAGCGCGCTCACGCCTACAAGCCGGAAGAAGGCCACGGTTTTCTCGCCTCGCAACGCGAAGGCATGGATGCGTTTGCAAAGATCGATCCCAATGTGCCGGTGATCGTCGCAGAGTCCGTCTGGCAATATTCGCATCATGTGCTTGCCGGTCTCACCAGCCACAAGGGACCGATCCTGACCGTCGCCAACTGGTCCGGCCAGTGGCCGGGTCTGGTCGGCTTGCTCAATCTCAACGGCTCGCTGACCAAGGCGGGCGTTGCCTATTCCTCGCTGTGGAGCGAGACATTCGACGACGACTTCTTCCGCAGCGGTCTTGCCCAGTGGCTGTCGGAAGGCACGGTCGACCACGACACGAGCCATGTGACGCCGTTCAAGGCCGGCAATGTGCCACGGGATCTCAAGAACCTCGCGAAGGAAATTGCGCAGGATTTCCGCACCAACAAGGTCATCCTCGGGATTTTCGACGAGGGCTGCATGGGCATGTACAATGCCATCGTGCCGGATGAACTGCTGATGCCGCTCGGTATCTTCAAGGAGCGCCTGTCGCAGTCGGCGCTTTATTTCGCCACCAATCAGGTGCCGGTGGAGGAAGGCCGTGCGGTCTATCAGGACCTGCTCGCCAAGGGCATGACGTTCCATCTGGGAACCGATCCGACGCAGGACCTGACCGAGGATCAGGTGATCGACCAGTGCCGCATGTATATCGCGGCCGTTCGCATCGCCGAGGATTTCGGCTGCGAGGCGATCGGCATCCAGTATCAGCAGGGCCTCAAGGATCTGCTGCCGGCATCCGATCTTGTCGAGGGTATCCTCAATGATGACGGGCGACCGGATGTCAAGGACCGGGACGGCAAGGTTATCCGGCAGGGCAAGGCGATCGTACATTTCAACGAGGTGGATGAATGCGCCGGTCTCGACGGGCTGATGACCAACCGGCTGCATCGGGCGCTCGGCCAGCCGGTGGAAAACACCCTGCATGACCTGCGCTGGGGCGGCGTCGATCCGACCGGTACGGTCGATGGTTTCGTCTGGGTGTTCGAGATTTCCGGCGCGGCCCCGCCTGCCCATCACGAGGGCGGCTGGGCCGGCTCGGACAGTATGCGCCAGCCGCCGATGTTCTTCCCCGCAGGCGGAGGGACCTTGCGTGGCATTGCAAAACCCGGCGAAATCGTCTGGTCGCGCATCTTCGTCGAGGATAACCGGCTGAAGATGGATATCGGCCGCGGTCAGGCCGTATCCTTGCCGAAGGAAGAAACCGAGCGCCGGTGGAAATCCACCAACGAACAATGGCCGATGATGCATGCGGTGCTGACGGGTGTTTCTCGCGACCAGATGATGGCCCGTCACAAGGCAAACCACATCCAGGTGGCCTACGCGAACTCGGCGGCCGAGGCGGATCGCGCAGCGCTCGCCAAGGCGGCACTGGCGGCCGAACTCGGGATTGAGGTCAACTTCTGCGGCGTCGATCTCGGCTAAGGCGATTTGCTGTCGATCGAAATTTTGGGGGAGGGCGATGCGGTCGCCCTCTCTTTTTGGTTCGACGTCATGTGTCCTGCGTCTGACGCAACATGCGGATGATGGCCGAGAAGTCCTCTGCGCCGTGGCCCGCACGTTCGAATGCCGCATAGACTTCAGCCGCATGGGCACCAAGCGGCGTTCTGGCGCCGCTGTGACTTGCTGCCTCCTGCGACAAAAGCAGGTCCTTCAGCATCAGGGCTGCAGCAAATCCCGGTTTGTAATCGTTGTTTGCCGGTGAGGTCGGCACCGGGCCGGGGACGGGGCAATAGGTCGTCAGCGACCAGCATTGGCCGGACGAGGTCGAGGCCACGTCGAACAAGGCCTGATGCGACAGGCCGAGCTTTTCGGCCAGAACGAAGGCTTCTGCGACGCCG
Organism: Aliirhizobium cellulosilyticum; assembly: GCF_014198105.1. Lineage (NCBI taxonomy): Bacteria > Pseudomonadati > Pseudomonadota > Alphaproteobacteria > Hyphomicrobiales > Rhizobiaceae > Aliirhizobium > Aliirhizobium cellulosilyticum. The sequence goes on from NZ_JACIGW010000001.1 coordinate 63,701, forward strand.
ATCATCGAAATGCCGAGGATCATGTTGTTGCAGATCTTTGCCGCCTGACCCGCACCATTGCCGCCGCAATGGACGATCTTTTTGCCCATGGCTTCGAGGATCGGTCTGCCCGCGGCAAAGGCCTCATTCGAACCTCCGACCATGAAGGTGAGCGTGCCGGCCGCAGCACCCGTCGTGCCACCGGAGACCGGAGCGTCCAGCGAGGGGCAGTTCATGGCGCCGGCAAGGCGATGGGCCTGACGGGCGCTATCCACATCCACCGTCGAGCAGTCGATAAGAAGCGTGCCTTCCACAACCAGCGTTGCAAGATTGGTCCAGACGGAGACGACATGCTGGCCCTTGGGCAGCATGGTGATGACGCATTCGGCGTCCCGTACCGCCTCAGTGAGCGATGCGGCCGGATCGACGCCCGCCTCAGTGGCGGCTTTCACCGAGGCTTCGAAGAGATCGAAGCCAGAGACCGCATGTCCTGATTTCACCAGATTTGCGGCCATGGGGCCGCCCATGTTTCCGAGGCCGATGAATGCGATCCGGGTCATGTCTTCTCTCCCTTTCGTCTTGCGCCGATTGTCGTCAGCGATTGTCCGCGAGGATCATTTCTGCCGCCTTTTCGGCAATCATGATCGTCGGCGAATTGGTGTTGCCGGATGTTATCGTCGGCATGATCGATGCATCGGCGATGCGCAGTTTTCCGAGTGCCCGAAGCTTTAGCCGCGGATCGACGACGCTGTCGGGATCAGCGCCCATGCGGGCCGTGCCGACCGGGTGGAAGATCGTCGTGCCGATCTCGCCGGCAGCGCGTTCCAGATCGGCGTCCGTGTCGTAGCTCGGGCCGGGCTTGTATTCCTTAGGATTGTAGCGCGCAAAGGCAGGCTTTTTGACGATTTCACGGGTCAAGCGGATAGAGCGAACGGCCACGTCGCGGTCGGCGGCGGTCGAGAGATAGTTCGGCCGGATCGCAGGCGCGGCAGCGAAATCCGGGCCTTTCAGATGGACCGAGCCGCGGCTTTCGGGCCTGAGATTACAGACGCTTGCCGTCATCGCCGGGAAGGCGTGGACGGGTTCTCCGAACCGGTCGAGCGAGACCGGCTGGACGTGATATTCGAGATCGGCGGTTTCCTTGTCCGGCCCGGACTTGGTGAAGATGCCGAGCTGGCTCGGGGCCATTGACATCGGGCCGGAGCGTTTAAGCGCATATTCCAGCCCGATTGCCGCCTTTCCGAGCAGCCGGGATGCCTTTTCGTTCAGCGTCGGGACACCGGTGACCTTGTAGACGAGGCGAAGCTGAAGGTGGTCCTGCAGGTTTTCTCCGACGCCTTTGACCTCTTTCACCGTCTCGATGCCGGCCTCGGAGAGTATGTCGCCGCGGCCAATGCCGGAGAGCTCCAGCACATGCGGCGTGCCGATCGCACCGGCGGAGAGGATGGTCTCGCGACGGGCATGTGCGGTCTTTGTGATGCCGTCATGCTGGAATTCAACGCCCTTCACTTCGCCGGTCTCGACGATCAGTTTTCGCACATGCGCCTTGGTCAGGACGTTGAGGTTCGGGCGTTTCATCGCCGGGCGCAAAAAGGCTTTCGATGTGTTCCAGCGGATGCCTGAGCGCTGGTTGACGTCGAAATAGCTGGAGCCTTCGTTATCGCCGCGGTTGAAATCGTCGATGGCGGGGATGCCAGCTTCTTCGGCCGCTTTCTGGAAGGCGTCGAGCACGGCCCAGCGGACACGTGCCTTTTCCACCCGCCATTCGCCGCCTGCGCCGTGCATCTGATCGGCGCCCTTGTAGAAATCCTGGCTCTTCTTGAAGAGCGGCAGAACATCATCCCAGCCCCAGCCTGTGCAGCCCATCTGCCGCCAGAGATCATAGTCGCGCGCCTGGCCGCGCATATAGATCATGCCGTTGATCGACGAGCATCCGCCGAGCAGTTTGCCGCGCGGGTAGCTGAGAGAACGGCCGTTCAGGCCATCTTCCTTCTCCGTGGTGAAACACCAGTCGGTGCGCGGGTTGTTGATGCAGTAGAGATAACCGACCGGGATATGGACCCAGTGGTAATTGTCATTGCCACCGGCTTCCAGCAGCAGGACGCGGTTTCTCGGATCGGCTGATAAGCGGTTGGCGAGCACGCAGCCGGCGCTGCCTGCACCGATGATGATGTAATCGTAGGTGTCCATTGCTCTACTGTTCCGACTTGGGGCCACTCCGCAGCGCCCAATTCTCCCTCATTCCTGTGCTTGTCACAGGAAACCAGTGCGCCCAAGTCCTTGGGCGCGTGAGACTATTGCCCTTCGTCATGTGAGCCCTTTCACGTCGCGGACGCGCCGTGGCTGGATTCCTGTGACAAGCACAGGAATGAGGGAATACGAAACGTCCGTCATTTCGAGGCTCACTCACCGCCTGTGCTCGAAGCCAAGCTTCCGACCCAGCCTTGAGGCATAGAACTCCCCTATGATGCCGCGGCGGAAGACCAGGACGCAGACCATGAAGACGACGCCGGTGATGATGGTGACCGGGAATTGCGAGGTGGCGAGATAGTTCTGCAATGCCACGACCAACCCTGCGCCGAAGATCGGGCCGATCAGCGTGCCGATGCCGCCCAGCAGCGTCATGAGGATGACTTCGCCGGACATCTGCCAGCCGACATCGGTGAGGGTTGCAAACTGGAAGACAAGCGCCTTGGTGCCGCCGGCAAGCCCCGCGAGTGCTGCCGACATGACGAAGGCGCCGAGCTTGTAGCGGGCCACAGAATAACCGAGCGAAATGGCGCGCTGTTCGTTCTCGCGGATCGATTTGAGGATCATGCCGAAGGGCGAGTTGATGAAGCGCCAGATGACGATCATGCCGATCAGGAATACGGCAAGCACGAAGTAATACATGCTGGTCGTGTTGTTGAGATCGATAAATCCGAAGAGATGGCCGCGCGGCACGGACTGGATGCCGTCTTCTCCATGGGTGAAGGATGCCTGCAGGCAGAAAAAGAAGAACATCTGCGACAGTGCCAGCGTGATCATGGCGAAATAGATTCCCTGCCGGCGGATGGCGAAGAAGCCCATGACCAGGCCGAGCATTGCTGCCCCCACAACGCCGATGAGGATGCCGATTTCCGGTGTGACGCCCCATTCCTTCACCACATGGGCGGTGAAATAGGCCGCGCCGCCGAAGAAGGTCGCATGGCCGAAGGACAAGAGGCCGGTATAGCCGAGCAGGAGATTGAAGGCGCAGGCGAAAAGCGCGAAGCATAGGAGCTTCATCAGGAAGATCGGGTAGAAGAACAGTGGGGCCACGATCAACAGGACGAGGCCGATGCCGAGAAAGGCCGCATAGGCTTTCGAGGCGCTTGCCGAACGCTCGGTGCGGGCGGTGGTCGTTGTGGTCGAATGGGCGACATGGCTCATGACTTTGCCTCGCTTCAAGCATCCCGGCCGAAAAGGCCGGCAGGGCGGATGAGAAGCACGATCGCCATGATTACGAAGATGACGATATTCGAAGCTTCCGGATAAAAGACCTTGGTCAGGCCCTCGGCGATGCCGAGCATGTAGCCGGTGACGATAGCGCCCATGATCGAGCCCATGCCGCCGACCACCACCACGGCAAAAACGACGATGATGATGTTCGATCCCATCAGCGGCGAGACCTGGTAGACCGGGGCGGCCAGTACGCCGGCAAAGGCGGCAAGGCCTGCTCCGAGCGCATAAGTCAGCGTCAAGAGCATCGGCACGTTGACGCCGAACGCCTGCACCAGCGTCGGGTTTTCGGTGGCGGCACGTAGGTAAGCGCCGAGCTTGGTCTTCTCGATCAGCAGCCATGTGCCGATACAGGCGATAAGCGATACGACGACCACCCAGCCGCGATAGTTCGGCAGGAACATGAAGCCGAGATTGGTGGCGCCGGTGAGTGCCGGCGGCGGTGCGTAGGGCTGGCCGGAGGAACCGTAGAGATAACGGAACGTGCCTTCGATCGTCAGTGCCAAGCCGAAGGTGAAGAGCAGGCCATAGAGATGATCGAGCTTGTAGAGCCGCGACAGCAGCAGGCGCTCTATGACCGCACCGAAGAGGCCGACGACGATCGGCGCCAGAAGAAGCGCGAACCAGTAGTTGATGCCGAAATACTGCAGCATCAGCATCGCGACAAAGGCGCCGAGCATATATTGCGCGCCGTGGGCGAAGTTGATGACGCGCAGCAGGCCGAAAATGACGGCGAGGCCGAGGCTCAGGAGCGCGTAGAATGAGCCGTTGATCAGGCCAATGAGGAGCTGGCCCATGAAGGCTTGGAGGGGGATGCCGAAGATCATGGTCATGGGGTGAGCCCTCTTTCTATGCTGATGGGCAGAACACTTCCTCTGAACTGCTCGTTGCATATGAAGAAAGACCCCTCCCAACCCTCCCCACAAGGGGGAGGGCTTAACCCGCCCGCATCCTCGAGGCCTATTTGAGGCTTGCGGTTGCCGCGGGTATTCTCCCCCCTTGTGGGGGAGATGGCCGGCAGGCCAGAGGGGGACTTTGCCGATCCGAAAGCAGTTTCAGTCGCCATTCTCACACCCCCAGAACCTTGTGCAGCGTATCCATCCGCTCAGGGAGTTCGCCGACCGGGAAATCCGCCACCATCTTGCCGTGGTCCATCAGGTAGAAACGGTCCGCCACTTTGCTGGCGAAGCGGAAATTCTGTTCGACCATCAGCACCGTCATGCCGCGTTGCTTCAGCGTCTTCAAAACCTCGCCGATGCGCTGGACGATGACGGGAGCGAGGCCCTCCGTCGGTTCGTCGAGGATCAGCAGCTTGACGCCGGTGCGCAGGATGCGGGCGATGGCGAGCATCTGCTGTTCGCCGCCCGACAGTTTCGTGCCGGGGCTCGCGCGTCGTTCATGGAGATTGGGGAAAAGCGCGTAGATCTCGTCTAGTGGCATCCCGCCTTCGGCGACGACAGGCGGCAGCATCAGGTTTTCGTCGACGGTGAGCGTCGAGAAGATGCCGCGTTCTTCCGGCACGAAACCGAGGCCGGCATGGGCGGTCCGGTGCAGGGGAACACCCAGCATATCCTTACCGGCAAAGCGGATCTCGCCCTTGCGCTCGCGGATGATGCCCATGATGGTGCGCAGCGTCGTCGTCTTGCCGACGCCGTTGCGGCCTAAAATGGTGATCGTCTCGCCTTCGCCGACGGTCATGTTTACGCCGTGCAGGATGTGGCTTTCGCCATACCAGGCGTTGAGATTGGAGACTTCGAAAAGCGGTTTTGCCATTATGCGTCCTCCGTGCCCATATAGGCGAGCCGCACCCGCTCATCCTGCGAGACCGCCGCATAGTCGCCTTCCGCAAGGATTTCGCCGCGCTGCAGAACCGTGACGTGGTGACAGATGTCGGCGACGACCGAGAGATTGTGTTCAACCATCAGCACAGCGCGGGTTTTCGCCACTTCGCGGATGATGCCGGAGACGGTGCCGATATCTTCCTGGCCCATTCCGGCCATCGGCTCGTCGAGCAGCAACACTTTCGGATCGAGCGCCAGCGTGGTGGCGATTTCAAGGACACGCTTGCGGCCGTAAGAGAGGTCGGCGGCCATCGCGTCGCGCTCGCGTTTCAGCCCGACATTTTCGATCAGCTCGTCGGCGCGCGCGTTCAGCCGGTCGAGCGAGGAAGTGGGCAGCCAGAACTGGGTCGACAAGCCGTTCGGGCGCTGCAAGGCGACGCGGACATTGTCTAGAACGGTCAGATGCGGGAATACGGCGGAGATCTGGAAGGAACGGACCAGGCCCATGCGGGCCACCTTGTCCGGCGGGGTTTTGGTGATGTCGGTGCCGAGAAGGGTGATCGAACCCGCGGTCGGCTGCAGGAATTTAGTGAGAAGGTTGAATACCGTCGTCTTGCCGGCGCCGTTGGGACCGATCAGTGCGTGAACGCGGGCGTGGTGGATGTCGAGATCGACATCCCTTACCGCTGCGAAGGCGCCGAAACTCTTCGAGAGACCGCGGGCGGACAAGACCACCCGCGGCTCCTCGTGCAGGTCCTGAAGAGGCGCTGCCATTATTTCACCAGCTCGCAGCCGGCCTTGGCAGGATCGAGATAGGCATCCTTGCCGGGAATGGTGGCAAGCACATTGTAATAATCCCATGGCTCCTTGCTGTCGGCCGGCTTCTTGACCTGCAGGAGATACATATCGTGGATCATGCGGCCATTGGCAGCCACCGTGCCTCCGCGGCCGAAGAAGTCGTCCACCGGCATGTCGCGCATGGCCTTGGCCACCGCATCGGCATCGTCGGTGCCAGCCTTTTCCACCGCCTTCAGGTAGTGGGTGACGGCCGAATAGGTGCCGGCGTGAACCATGTTCGGCATCCTGTTGGTCTTGGCGAAGAATTTCTTGCCGAATTCGCGGCTTTGGTCGTCGAGGTTCCAGTAATAGCCCTCGGTGAGTGTCAGGCCCTGTGCGGCTTCGAGTCCGAGGCCATGCACTTCGGCCAGCGTGAAGAGCAGCGCCGCAAGGTTCTGGCCGCCTTGCGTGATGCCGAATTCGGCGGCCTGCTTGATGGTGTTCGCCGTATCGAGGCCGGCATTGGCAAGGCCGATGACCTTGGCACCGGAAGACTGGGCCTGCAGCAGGAAGGACGAGAAATCTTGGCTGGAGAGCGGATGGCGCACCGAGCCGAGCACCTGTCCACCATTGGCCTTGACGTAATCGCTGGTCTGCTGCTCCAGCGAATAACCGAAGGCGTAGTCGGCGGTCAGGAAGAACCACGTATCGCCGCCCTGCTTGACCATGGCGCCGCCGGTGCCGACCGCGAGCGCATGGGTGTCATAGGCCCAGTGGAAGCCGTAGGGGGTGCAGGCCTTGCCGGTCAGGTCGACCGTGGCGGCACCGGTATTGATGGTGATTTTCTTCTTGTCTTTCGACAGCGCCTGGACGGCGAGACCGACCGACGATGTTGTCAGGTCCATGATCGCATCGACCTGCTCGGTATCATACCACTGGCGGGCGATGTTGGAGGCGACGTCCGGCTTGTTCTGGTGGTCGGCATTGACGAGTTCGATCGGGACGCCGAGCACTTTGCCGCCGTAGTCCTCGATCGCCATTTTCGCGGCCTCGACGGACGATTTTCCGCCGAAATCGGCATAGACGCCGGACTGGTCGTTCAGGATGCCGATCTTTACCTTGCCGTCCGATGGCGATTGAGCAAATGCAGTGCCACTCGCCAGCAGCACTGCCAGCGACGTCAGGAACGTCTTACGCATAAGGTCTCCTCCCAGAGATTGCAGAGCGCTAATCTGTTCAAAATTGGCAGGCCGCCCTCCTCAAAGCAGCACTTCCATAAGCACATGGTTGAGGAAAACGGCCGTTGACGCAAGAAGCCCGCCACTATTAATTGCAAACAGCATCTGTGCATTTTTGAACAGATCGGCTCGGACCGGGGAGGGGTTATGAGCGGCAATCCCATCTTCACCTGGGATGACCTGCAGTATTTTCTAGCGGTTGCCCGAACGGGGCAATTGTCGACTGCGGCGCGCCACCTGCGCACCAGTCATGCTACCGTCTCGCGCCGCATCGACCGGCTGGAATTTGCCCTCAAGGTCAAGCTTTTCGAACGTAATCCGCGCGGGTATGTGCTGACAGCGGTCGGCCAGCGGTTCGTCGAAACGGCGGAGCGGATGGAGGGGGAGGCTGATCGGCTGCAGGCGGAGATCACGTCGGGCAATGCAGCGCATCAGGGTGTGGTGCGGCTGAGCGCGCCAGAAGGTTTTTCGAACTTCTTTCTCGCCCATCATCTCGGAGATTTTACCGAGCGGCATCCGAGCCTGTCATTGGAACTGGTGACGATCCAGCAGATCATGTCGCTGTCGCGCAAGGAGGCGGATATCGCGGTGGCGCTCGATCCACCCAAGGCCGGGCCTTATCTCATTGAGAAGATCACCGACTACAAGCTCAACATCTATGGGGCGAAGCGCTATCTGGCGGGTGCGGCCCCGCTGAAGCGCCGGGAAGACCTGCTCGACCATCCATTTATCGGTTATATCGAAGACATGATCTTTGCGCCTGGGCTGGATTATCTCGGTGACGTGCATCCCGGCATCAAGCCGAAATTCCAGAGTTCCAGCATTTTCGCGCAATTAACGGCGACGCTGAACGGGCTGGGGCTTTGCATCCTGCCGCATTTCATCGCCAGCCGTCAGAGCGAACTGCAGATCGTGCTGCCGCGCGAGGTGCAGCTTACCCGGCACTACTACATCGTGCGCCATCGCGACATGAGCCGGGTTCCGCGCGTGCGGGCCGTTGCCGATTATCTGACCGCGCTGGTGCAGGACAATCAGGATGCCTTTGTGGGAAGCTGATGTTTCGGCCTCCCATATATTCGGGCCGGCTCAGAAGCTGGTGATGACGGCGATGCCGGGGGTCTCGGCCTTGTCGAGATTGACCAGTTCGGAAACACCCTCGGCAAGGCTTACTCGTTTCGAGATCAATTGCTGCGGCTTCATCTTGCCGGCGGTGAGCATGGAAAGCATCGCATCGTAGCGCCAGGCCTGTATGCCGTGGCTGCCGTAGATTTCCAGCTCGTGGCCGATGACCTGCGCCATCGGGATCTGCGGCGTCGAATGCGCACCGAGCATCAGGCCGACCTGAACGTGGCGACCGCGGCGGCGCAGGTTCTTGATCGAGTTGAAGCAGGTTGTCGGGTGGCCAAGCGCGTCGATCGAGACATGCGCGCCGCCTTTGGTAATTTCGCGCACGGCTTCCACGACATCCGGCACCGAACCGGCATTGATCGTGGCAACTGCTCCACATTGCCGCGCAAATGCGAGCTTATCTTCGGTCAGGTCGATGCCGATGACATTTGCGCCAAGGGCCGTCGCGATCATGATCGCCGAGAGGCCGACACCGCCGCAGCCGTGGACGGCGACCCAATCGCCGGGGCCGGTGCGGGCCTGATCGGCAACGGCGCGGAAGGAGGTGGCGAAGCGGCAGCCGAGGCTTGCGGCCGTCGCGTCGTCGATCTCTTCCGGCAGATGCACGAGGTTGGTATCGGCGTAATCGATCGCGACATATTCGGCAAACGAGCCCCAATGGGTGAAGCCGGGCTGGAACTGGTCGGGGCAGACTTGCTGGTTGCCGGAATGGCACTCAGAGCAATGGCCGCAGCCGGAAACGAAGGGTACGGTTACGCGATCGCCGACCTTGAAGCGCATCACGCCCTTGCCGGTCGCCACTACCTTCCCGGCCAGTTCGTGGCCGGGAACATGGGGCAGCCTGATATCCGGGTCGTGACCTTTCCAGCCGTGCCAGTCGCTGCGGCAAAGGCCGGTCGCGCCGACCTTGATCACGACACCGCCGAATGTCGGCTCGGGATCGGGAAGTGTCCTGATCTCGGGCATCTGTTCGAACGCTTCGTAATACATGGCCTTCATGACGCATCCTCGCCTGTTCAATATGGAAAAGTCCCCGATCCGCTTTCGGACCGGGGACAATGATTTTGTGTTACCGTAGCGCGACAAACTGCGTTTACGAAGCCTGTTTCTGCTGATCCTTCATGAAGGCGATATCGCCGACGACGCGGACGCGCACGCGGCGGGCATCACCCGGCAGATAGGCGATCGGGATGTCTTCCGTATCCAGCGTGACGATCGATTTCGGATCGGCACCGGATTCGATGGCGCGCTCGTGGGCGATACGCTCGGCTTCGGCAATCGCCTTGTCGCGCGACATGTCGGAGAACACCTGGTCGACTTCGCCGGAGACCTGCGCCATGGCTGCACCCAATGCGTTGGCAACGCCGGCATGTTCGACGCGCAGCACTTCGCTGGCGCCCTTCAGCTTTTCCGGGATGAGGAAGGCACCGCCGCCGACTGCGATCAGGCTCACGCCTTCGGCTGAGGTCTTCATCCGGTCGACGCCGTCTTCAACCATGGCTTCGATGCGCTTCAGGAGGTCGGCAACCATTGCCTTGTCGAGATGCTTGACGCGGTCACGGTCGCCGATTTCGACGAGACCGGCAGCTACGGCAACGTCGGTCGTGGTCAGTGTGTCACCGCCGAAGACGAGCGCCTTTTCGGTGATGCGATACCCGACCGAGCGCGGGCCGATCTTGCGGGTTTCCGGATCGATGATCGTGCCGCCGCCGAGTGCCATCGGCAGAAGGTCGGGCATGCGGAACAGGGTGCGGACACCGCCGACTTCGACGACGTTGTTGGCTTCGCGCGGGAAACCGCCGACGAGGCAGCCGACATCCGACGTGGTGCCGCCGACATCGATGACCATGGCTTCCTTCAGGCCGGTGAGGAAGGCCGCGCCGCGCATGGAGTTGGTCGGGCCGGAGGCAAAGCTGTAGACCGGGTTTGCCGCTGCAACATCCGCCAGAACCACGGTGCCGTCGTTCTGGGTGAGGTAGAAGGGCGCGTTGACGCCGGCCTTGACGAGTGCATCCTTGAAGGCGTCGATCGTCTTGCGGCCGAGGCCCTGAAGGGCGGCATTCAGCAGCGTGACGTTTTCGCGCTCCAGAAGACCGATACGGCCGAGCGTGTGGGACAGCGTGATACGGGCATCCGGGATGACCGAACGCACGATCTCGGCAGCTTCCAGCTCGCATTCGGCCGTCAGCGGCGAGAAGAGCGCGGTGATGCCGACAGAAGAGATGCCGGCGTCGCGAATCTTCATCGCTGCGTCGCGGATTTCGTCGCGGGCGAGCGGCACCAGTGGGCGACCGTCATATTCATGGCCGCCATGGACCATGAAGGACAGCGGATCGACGCTTTCGCGCAGGTCATCCGGCCAGTCGATCATCGGCGGCAGGGATGCGCCGGCCGGCATGGCGATGCGGATTGCGGCGATGCGCTCCAGGCGGGCACGCTCGACGACGGCATTGGTGAAATGCGTCGTGCCGATCATCACGGCGTCGATCGGCGAAGCGCCTGGCGCCTGCGAAGAGACGACGTGGCCGATGGCGTTGACGACGCCCTGCATCACATCCGCGGTGGTGGGAAACTTGATGGCGGAGACGACTTTCTCGCCATCGATGAGCACGGCATCCGTATTGGTGCCGCCGACGTCAATTCCGATCCGCTTCATGCTGCAAACACCGATTTGAAATCAAGATCATACCCGAAGGCGCGAGGGCCGACATGTTCGAGGCCCTTGGGGCTGGTCAGAACCGCCGGTGCCGGCAGGGCTACGACCGTCACACGCTGGCCGTAACGCACGGTTTCCGTGCCGATTGCTTCGCCCGACACGGTGTCGAGCAGGCAGATCAGGTCGGGGGTCATGGCGATCGGCTGGCCATCGCGGAAGGCGACTGCCCATTCGTTCTGGAAGGCGAGTTCGACACGTGCGCCGCGATCGTCATCAAGGCCGTCGATCATGGCTGCACCGCGCAGGAAGCCACCGGTCGTGGTGCGATCCACATCGGCAACCTTGCCCTTGAAGAGGACCTTGCCGCCTTCGTGAGCGAGAACTGCCGCGATCGGGTCTGTATGGGCGGCGCGGGCTTCGAGAACCGCACGGCCGAGGCTGACGGCCTTGGTCACGGTATGGAGCACGCCCCATTCCTTGACTTCCTTACCGGTGCGCGGGGCTTTGCAGGTGGCCGAGGTTGAACCGACTTCGGTGCAGATCTTGCGCGAGATGCGCTCCATCCATTTCCAGGATGCTGCCTTGGCGACGATCGCTTCGTTATCGCGGCAATCGACGAGCGTCAGTGGGTACATTGGCAGGTCGCCGATGGCGAAGCTGGTCATCTGCGCTTCCGGATAGGCACGGCCCATCGCGTCGGCGTCAACCACCGGGATATCCAGCATTGCGGCGGCGAGGAAGGGCGACAGCGCGTTGCCGCCGCCGATCTCGACGCTCATCACGGCGCGGAACTTGCGGCCGGTATATTCTTCCATCAGCTGCATGGCGCGGGCAAGATGGGCCGGGTCGACCAGACGTTCCTGGCCCACCAAGGGGGCGCCCATTTTCGATACGACTGCGACGGCATCGCCATCGTCCAGCGCGTTCGGATCGATAAGCTTGACGCGCTTGCCGTCCTTGTAGAGCTTTTTCAGGTTGAGCTGCGCCAGATACGGGCTGCCACCACCGCCGGTCCCGAGAATCCAGGCACCAACGGCAAGCGGGTCGATCTCGCTTGCTTCGAAATCACGGATCATGTTTGCCTCCGAATATTGTGCTAGAACCTAGCCATGTGCGACGAAGAATGCCTATAGGGGACTGCCCCTAGAATGGGCTTGCCTTTAATTTGTGCATGTCTAGAACGGCTATAGCGATACGATCAGAAGGACCGATTCACTGCCCGTGACGAAGCATCCTCACACTCCGTCTTCGACCATCGCGGAAGCAGCGGAACCGCCCCATCGCGTAATGTTCTTGAGCGTCGGGCAGACGCCGCGCGCAGACATTATCGACGATATGCTGGAGAACCTCGATCTGCCGATCGAGGCGCTCGAAATTGGCGCTCTGGATGGTCTTTCGCAGGCCGAGATCAACGACCTCAAGGTTCGACCGGGTGAGACGAGCATCGTCACCCGGTTGGCGGATGGCAGCGATATCGTCGTCTCCAAGCCGCGGATCGCCGAGCGGATGGCGAAGATCGCAGCCGCCTTTCAGCCGCACGAATTCGATCTGGTGGTGATCCTGTCGACCGGCTTGTTCCGGGATTTCGAGAGCACATGTCCGACCGTGAATGCCCAGCGCGCGATGGAATCGACGGTGATTTCGCTTGCGGCGCATGGGTCTGCGGTGGGTCTGATTCAGCCGCTGGAACAACAGATCGACGAACTCGATATCCCGGCGCTTTCGCCCTACAAGATTACCGCAAGTTATGCCGCGGATGGCGACAAGCGGTTGCTGGCGGGGGCACTGCTCGATCTCGCGGATGCCGAGATCATCGTGCTGAATTCTGTGAGTTTTACCGAGGCCGACAGGCAGACGGTTGCCAAGGCAAGCGGCAAGCCGGTGGTGCTGGCGCGACGCATCGTCGTCAGCGCCATTCGCCTGCTTTTGCACGGTACGCATCCGGTGACCTTGCCCGGCGTGCCGGCGGAATTTTCGGAGAAATTGCAGCGTCTGACGCCGCGCGAGCGACAAGTGCTTTCGCTGGTGGCTGAAGGTCTGTCGAACAAGGCGATCGCGCGCCAGCTCGGGATCAGCCCGAAGACGGTCGAGATCCACCGCTCGAACGTGATGGCGAAAATGGAAGTGACGTCATCGAACGCGCTTATCCGCATGGTCGTCGCTGCGGGCCATCCATAACAAAAATAATCGAATTTGCGTAAGAAAGTTGCGTGAAAAATGCGATTTGCCTAAAAAATGATCGCAAAAGATCTTTCCGAATTGTTACCCACTAGGGGCATTACCCTATAGTGAAGTCGCATATTCGAGCGCTAGGCTCCCTGCCAACAAGATAAAGCAGGGAATGAACGAGAGCATGCCTTCCACATCCAAGATTGCCTTCGTGACTATCGGTCAGACGCCCCGCGTCGACCTCGTACCTGAGATGATGGCCGAGATCACAGTCGGACTGCCGGAAGGCCGCATCACGCATCAGGAGTTCGGTGTGCTGGACGGCATGAGCCCGGCGGAACTCGATGCTATGCGCGCCAGGGATGGCGAACATTCGTTTGCGACCCGTCTGGCGAGCGGCGAGGAGATCGTTTCCTCGAAGGCTCTGACGGAAGAGAAGCTGAACGTTTTGCTTCAGAAGATCGATGGTGAAGGTTTCGATCTGATCGTCCTTCTTTGCACCGGCACGAAGATTGAGCCGTTGAAGAATACGCTCGTGGTCGAGGCCCAGCGGATCGTCGATTCCACCGTCGAGGCGCTTGCCGCTTCTGCCCGCAAGCTCGGCGTTATTGTGCCGCTCGAACGGCAGATCCAGGATTTCGAAGAGCGCCATGTGCTGCCGGGCAATCCGAGCCTCGTTTCCGCGTCGCCTTATGCCGGTGACGAGATGGGTGAGCGGGCGAAGCTGCTTCAAGGCTGCGATCTCATCGTCATGCATTGCATGGGCTACTCGGCCGAGATGCATGAGGAAGTGCGCAAATCCATCGATGCGCCGGTGCTTCTGTCGCGCCGGCTGGTGGCGGGTGTGGTTCGTCAAATGCTTTAGAACTTGCATACAGTCTGATCGGGAAGCCGTTTAATAAGAGAGGGAACTACATGTTCGGCAAAATCATCAGGAATATCGCAATCGCGGGGCTTCTCGCCTCGTCGGTTCTTGCCACTCCTGCCGGTGCTTTCGAGCGCACCGACAAGGGCAATGTCATCGTGTTCGGCGGCCGTCAGGCTATCCCGGTTCTCGATCCGCATATCCGTTACGACTGGTCGACCCGCATGATGCAGCAGGCCGTCTATGATGGCCTCGTCAAGTATGAAGGCGATCCGGCCGTCATCAAGCCCTGGCTCGCCGAAAAGTGGGAAACCAGCGAAGACGGCAAGACCTGGACTTTCCACTTGGTCAAGAATGCCAAGTTCCACAATGGCGACCCGGTTAATGCCGAAGCCATCCGTTATTCCTTCGAGCGCGGCCTGAAGCTCAACAAGGGCGTCGCCTGGATGCTCAAGGACTTTCTGGCGCCGGAAGGTATCAGCGTCGTTGACGATTACACCGTCAAGTTCGAGCTGAAGGCTCCCTACACGCCTTTCCTCTCCTTCCTGCCCTGGTGGTACATCGTCAACCCGGCCCAGGTTAAGGCCAATGAAGTTGACGGCGATTACGGTCAGAAGTGGCTGACCGACAACGAAGCCGGTTCGGGTCCGTTCAAGCTCGGCCGCTGGGAACCGAACGTTCTTTATGAAGCCGAAGCCGTTGCCGACTACTGGAAGGGCTGGCCGCAGGGCGACGCTAACCGTCCGGCCGGCGTGATCTACAAGATCATCCGCGAGCCTGCCGCCCAGAAGGCAGCTCTTCAGCGCGGCGAAGCCGATATCGTCGAAGGCCTGACGCCGGACGACTATGTCCAGATCGCGCGCGCCAAGGGCATCGCCATCGAAGACCACAAGGGCATGACGACCTTCGGCATCAAGTTCAACACGCAGCAGGGGCCGACCGCCGACATCAACCTGCGCAAGGCAATCGCCTATGCGATGGACTATGATGCGCTGATCCAGGTCTATAACGGTGCTGCGTCTCTCGAAACGAGCCCGATCCCGGATGCGATGAAGGGCCATATCGACGTGCCCGGCATTCCGCGCCAGGATCTTGCCAAGGCCAAGGAATATCTGGCGAAGTCCGGTTATCCGAACGGCGGCATCACCCTGCCTTACGTTCACGTTGCCGGCCTCGAAGAAGCCCGCCGCATCGGCCTCGTGCTGCTCGACAGCCTGAAGCCGCTCAACATCAATGTCGAGATCAAGCCGGAACAGTGGCCGAACATGGTCGCCAACGGCTCCAAGGTCGAGACGTCGCCGTCGATGACCTCGGTCTACACGACCCCGGTTTCGACCGATCCGGACGCTGTCGCCTACCAGTATCACAAGAACAGCTGGGGCCAGTATTTCGCGATGATGTTCTACGACAATCCGAAGGTCACCGAGATGATCGACAAGGCCCGTTCCTCGTCGAACTGGGATGAACGCGCCAAGCTCTATGCCGACATCCAGACCCAGATCGTTGCAGACCAGCCGGAAGTGTTCGGCATGCTGCAGAACCGCCGCTGGGCACGCCGTGACTACCTGCAGGGCTTCCAGTTCAGCCCGGTCCGGTTCACCGGCGAAGTCGACATCTACCCGCTCTGGGTGAAGGCCGAATAAACACTGGCTGAAGTCCCCTCAAGTAAGCCAGAATGGTGCGCATGGTCCGCTTTCCCTACCGCGGGCCATGCGCCAATCATAACAAACGGAGAAGACGATGCTGACATTCGCCTTCCGCAAATTGCTGACGCTGGTCGGCACGATGATCGGCATTGCGGCGCTGACATTTCTCATCACCAATGTCGCGCCCGGCGATCCGGCCCGTCTCGTGGCCGGTCCCAATGCGACCGAGGACATGGTCGCGACGATCCGCACGGAATATGGTCTCGACAAGTCGCTGCCGGAACAGTTCATCGTCTATATGGGCGAACTCGTCCGCGGTGATCTCGGCACTTCGATCGTCACCACACGCCCGGTGCTGGAAGAAGTCATGCGTTATGCGCCCGCGACGCTGGAACTCGTCTTTGTCGCGATGTTCCTCGGCATCGTCATCGGCGTCCCGCTCGGCATGCTATCGGCCGTTTACAAGGACGGGCCGCTCGACCAGGTGACGCGCATCTTTTCGATTTCCGGCGTTGCGATCCCGGCCTTCTGGTTCGGTATCCTGCTGCAACTGATGTTTGCCGTCGATCTGGAATGGCTGCCGGTTTCGGGGCGCCTGCCGCTCGTTACCCGTCCGCCGGAATTCGTCACCGGCCTGCTTCTGGTCGACAGCCTGATTGCCGGTAATTTCTCGACCTTCTGGGTTTCGCTACAGCATATCATCCTGCCGGCGATCGTGCTTTCCTTCCCCTGTCTCGCCTCGATCCTGCGCGTCAACCGTGCCGAGATGATCGAAGTGCTGCAGTCGGATTATATCGTGGCCGCCCGCGCGCATGGCATCTCGTCCTTCCGCATCGTCGCGCTTTACGCGCTGAAGAATGCCATGTTGCCGACGCTTGCGATGATTGGCCTGCGTTTCGGCTGGATGCTCGGTTCGACCGTTCTCGTCGAAACGGTCTTCGACTGGCCGGGCATCGGACTTTATGCGGTCTCGTCGGCACTGTCCTCCGACTTCAAGCCCGTTGTCGGCGTGACGCTGATGATCGGTTTCTTCTTTATCGTCGCCAACACCCTCGTTGATCTGGCCTATGCCTGGATCGACCCGCGTCTCAGGAAAGCGTGATGACGGCTCATCCCATGACACCTATCGATACCTCGTCTGAAGACACACGTCCGCTGACCTTCCGGGAACGCCATGCAAGCCAGATCCGCCAGTGGCGGCTCTATGCGCATATGTTCCGCAAGAGCTTTTCGTCGATGCTCGGCCTCTCGCTCGTCGTGCTGTTCCTGATCCTTGCCGCCATCGGCCCGCTGATCGTGCCTTATCCGGAAGCGGCAAGCGGTGCGATCAACATGTCGGCCAAATTGCAGCCGCCGAGCAGCACCTACTGGTTTGGCACGGATGAAATGGGCGCGGACATTTTCTCACGCGTCATCATTGGTGCACGCACGTCGCTGTGGATCGGTGTGGTCATCACCGGCATCGCGGCGATCGTCGGCATCACGCTCGGCATCATCGCCGGTTATCGTGGTGGCTGGGTTCGTGCTGTCATCATGCGCTTCACCGAACTGTTCCTTGCCGTTCCCGGCCTGGCTCTGGCACTCGCGATCGTTGCGGCGCTTGGCCCCGGCATCACCAATTGCGTGCTGGCGCTCGCCATCGTCTGGTGGCCCGGTTACGTGCGACTGGTTGAGGCAAAAACGCTGTCGATCAAGGAAGAGCTGTTCATCGAATCCGCCCGTTCGATCGGCGCGAAAACGCCGTGGATCCTCTGGCATCATATCCTGCCGAACTGCATGTCGCCGATCATCGTCAAGATGAGCATGGACATGGGCATGGCGATCCTGTCTGCCGCCAGCCTCGGCTTCATCGGTCTCGGCGCCCAGCCGCCTTCGCCGGAATGGGGTTCGATGATCTCGGTTGCCCGCACCTATATGCCCGACTGGTGGTGGTATTCGCTCTTCCCGGGTGCCGCGATCTTCCTCACCGTGCTCGGCTTCAATCTTCTGGGCGATGGCCTGCGTGACATTCTCGATCCAAGGAGCCGCGACCGATGACAGCTCTGCTCGACATAAAGGACTATCGGCTCGATATCGGCACGTTCGACGGCCCTGTGCATGTGCTGAAAGGCATCAACCTTACCGTCAACCGCGGCGACACACTCGGCATTGTCGGCGAGAGCGGTTCGGGCAAAACCGTTCTGGTGCGCTCGGTGCTCGGCATCGGCCCGCGCAATTCGAAAGTCGTCGAAGGCTCGATCTCATTTGACGGGCAGGACATAACCAACCTGCCGGAGAAGGACTGGACGAAGATTCGCGGCATCCGCATTTCGATGATCTTCCAGGACCCGATGACCTATCTGAATCCGCTGTTTACGATCGGGCGGCAGATTTCCAATGTCATCGCGGCGCATGAGAAGGCGGCAGGGCAGGGCGTCTCTTCCAAGGCGGCACGCCGTGCCCGAACCGAGGAACTGCTGGATCAAGTCGGTCTGCCGAACCCGTCCATGCTTTTTTCGCAATATCCGCACCAGCTTTCGGGCGGCATGCGCCAGCGCGTGCTGATCGCCATGGCGCTGGCCGGAAAGCCGGATATCCTGATCGCCGACGAACCGACGACGGCGCTCGACGTCACGGTTCAGGCGCAGGTGCTGGATCTGATCAACTCGCTGGTCGAAAAGCTCAACCTGACCGTCATCATGATCAGCCACGATATCGGCGCGATCGCAACCGTCGCGAAGCGCTGTGCCGTCATGTACAAGGGCGAGATCGTCGAGCAGGGGCTGACGCAGGACATCCTCAACCGTCCGCAGCATGAATATACGCAGCGCCTGCTTGCCGCCGTGCCGGATATCGATGTCGCGCCGGAAAGGGTTGCGGCCGAAGTCTCGGAAGCAAAGCCGGCCAAGCGCGGCAATCTTCTCGAAGCCATCGATCTGAAGAAGGTCTATCGCAGCCAGTCCGGCACAGATTTCACGGCGGTCAACTCGATCAGCCTTGCAGTGAAGACCGGCGAAATTTTCGGCGTGGTCGGCGAAAGTGGATCGGGCAAGTCGACGCTTGCACGCATGCTAATGCGCCTGATCGAACCGACATCCGGTGACATCATCTTCGACGGGCAGAATATTTCCGGCCTGTCGGGCGAGCCCTTGCGGCAGATGCGCCGGCACATGCAGTTCGTCTTCCAGAACCCGCATTCGGCGCTCAATGGTCGTCACACGATCGGCGATGCAATCGGTGAGCCGCTGCGCATCCAGACGAACATGAGCCGGCGGGATATCGAGGCACGGGCGGAAGCGCTGCTCGACATCGTGCAACTGCCGAAAATGTTCAAGTATCGTTATCCGCATGAACTTTCCGGCGGGCAGAAGCAACGTGTCTGCATTGCCCGGGCGATTGCGCTCAACCCGCGCCTGCTGATCCTCGACGAGCCGACATCGGCGCTCGATATCTCGGTTCAGGCGCAGGTGCTCGATTTTCTGCAGGAACTGCGGTCCGAGCTGAACCTCACCTATGTGTTCATCTCGCACAATCTCGCCGTCATCCGGCAGATCTGCGACCACACAATCGTGATGAAACGTGGCGAGATCGTTGAACAGGGTGATACCGAGCAGATTTTCCTCGCGCCACGCGAGGAATACACTAAGGCTCTGATCGAGAGCGGTCGGAAGACGTCGCAGGCGGCGAATCTTCAGGTGTCGGCCAGGGCCTTCAGCTTCTTATAATTCTCGGCGGACAGGGGGATGCCGTCCGTCTCCGCCTTGGCGCGGGTCACGTGCCGGCGGTCGCCGGGCAGGCGTTCCTGGCCGGCTTCCAGCACGAGATCGCAGATGCCGGCGACACGTTCTGCAAAGACGTCGTTGCCGCCGCGGGCGGGATCGATGACGATGAAGAACTGGCCGGTGAACGGCGTCTGCGCTCCCTTGTGACCGCTCCAGTCGAACTCGCCGGAGAAATAACCGCCGGTCAGCGCGGCACTGAGGATCTCGACCATCAGGGCGATGGAATTGCCCTTGTGGCCGCCGAAGGGCAGAAGCGCGCCGCCATCGAGGATGGCTTTCGGATCATTGGTCGGCTGGCCATCGCGATCGACCCCCATGCCCGGTTTCAGCTCATGGCCAGCGCGGGCGGCGATCTGCACATCGCCATGGGCAATCGCGCTCGAGGCCTGGTCGAAGACGAAGGGGGCAGCCCCTGCACGCGGTGATGCGAAGGCGACCGGGTTGGTGCCGAACACCGCCGTCTTGCCGCCATGCGGCACGACGCAGGCCATGCTGTTGACGACGCTCAAGGCCACAAATCCCTCGTCGGCAAAGGGTTCGACATCCGGCCAGAGCGCGCTGAAATGATGCGAGCGGCGGATAGCGAGAACGGCAACGCCGTTCTGCCTGACTTTTTCGATCAGCAGCGGGCGGGCGGCAAGCATGGCAGGCTGGGTGAAGCCCCCCTTGGCATCGACACGGACGAAGGCCGGTCCGACATCCTCGACTTCCGGCACCGCCTTGCCATCGACCCAGCCGCTGTTTAGCGACGAAACATAACCGGCCATGCGGAAAATGCCGTGGCTGATCGAGCCGTCGCGTTCGCAGGACGCGCAGTTTTCCGCCAGAATCTTCGCGTTGTTTTCGGACACGCCATTCTTCACGAAGATCTTCTGCAACAGCGCCACGAGATCGGCATAGGAGAGATGGATGTCGGCGGCTTTGGTCATGTCATTCTCCTTGCGTCGCCGGTAAGGCACTGATTTGCGGCCGCACGAAGATACAAACAAAGAGGCCGTGTTCAACCAACTTTGCAGCGCATTTTTGCGGCGTGTTTGGCTCACGTGGGGGCCTTCTCGTAGGTGACTTTGCCGTCGCAGATGGTGAACACCGGCCGGATAGCATCGAGATCTTCCACCGCCGTTGCTTCGACATCACCAGAGAGAATGACGACATCGGCGAGGTAACCGGGTTTCAGCCTGCCTTTCCGGTCTTCCATGAACTCCACGTGCGCGCCGGTGCTGGTATACGCGGCGAGTGTTTCTGTGAGTGTCAGCCGCTGGTCCTGCAGGTCGTCGGCCCAGCGTTTTCTCGTCATGGCATCGTGGATGCAACCCATCGGGTCGAGTGGCGAGACCGGCCAGTCGGTGGCGAAGACAATCTCTGCTCCGGCATCGGCGAGCGTTCTCCAGGCAAAGGCGAGCGGCCAGCGATCGCGGCCGATGAAGGAGAGATAGGGTTCTAGTGGCAGGCCGGCATTGCCGGGTGGATGGGTCGGCTGCATCGAGGCTATGACGCCAAGCTCTTTGAAACGCGGAATGTCATCTTCGTGGATGACCTCGATATGTTCGATACGGTTGCGCGCATCGCGCTTGCCGTTCGCCTCCGATGCGGCCTCGTAGGCGTCGAGCACCATGCGCACCGCGCCGTCGCCGATCGCATGGACGGCGACCGGAAGTTTCAGCCGGTCTGCTTCGGTGACGATGTCGTTGAGATGTTGCTGGCTGAACAGTGGATCGCCCTTCCAGCCGGGGCGATGGGCGTAGTCGTCGAGGAAAACGGCACTTTCGCCTTCGGTCACGCCATCGATGAACATTTTGACAAAATCGCAGCGCAGCCGGTCGGTGTCGAAACGGTCGTGCCATGCGGCGGCCTTTTCTTTAAGGTCCGAGATCGGCATGAAATTCTTCATGTGATAGGGCATGCGCACCCGCACCGGCAGGCCGGAGGTCTTCTCTATCTCGTCCAGAATTTCCAGCTGATAGAAATTGCCGTCCATGTTCTGAATCGAGGTTATGCCCAGCGAGGCGCAATAGGCGAGGCCATTCCTGATGATATCGAGGTCGATCGCGCGCTCCTGCGGCGTCAGGCTGTCCGGTTCGCCACCGGTGCCAATGCCCAGGCCCTCGCGACCGCCGGTTTCGCTCAGGTCGAAGACCGGCTGCATGGCATCGGCCTCGCGCAACTCGCCGGAGGCAAGGCCATCCTCACCCATGACAACCTTGTTGCCGACGCCGACTTGCCTGCCGTGCAGAAGGCCGGCGAGTTCGAGCGCCCTGGTATTGGCCCAGGCGGTGTGGTGGTCCGGAGAAATCATCGCGAAAGGCCGGTCGGATATAACCCGGTCGAGATCATGGCGGGTGGTGCGTTCGGTTTCCGACAGGATCGTGTAGTCGGCGGAACGGGCGAGAAGCAGCTTCAGGTCGAGGTTCCTCGCCGCATAGTCCTCGACCTTGGCCTTCAACTCGTCAAAGCCTTTGACCTTGTAGAGCGACAGCTGACGCAGGCCGACCGAGCCCATGAAGATATGCATATGGGCTTCATTGAAGCCCGGCAGGACCGTGCCTTGCGCCGCATCGATCACCCGCGTCGCCGGTCCTTTGAGGGGCTCTATCTCGGCTGTAGAGCCGACCGCCACGATCCTGTTGCCGGAGATCGCAAGGGCTTCGGCTTTCGGTGCAGTATCGTCCATTGTCAGCACACGGGCGTTGACGATGATGATGTCGGCGAAAGTCTGCATCTTGCGTCCTCACAGTGCCAGGCGACTAAGGGTTCGGAAGAAGGCGAGATTGTCCTGTTTTAGCTCGTCGTCGAGCGGGTTTGGCTGGGACGAGAGTTTGACGATTACGGCCTCGTTTTCGGGATCGACGTAAAGCCACTGGCCGTGGATGCCGATGGCGCAATAGGCGCCGTCCGGCTCGCCGGTCTGGTACCACTGGCTGCGGTAACGGCCGTTCGGCATGGTGGTGCTGTTGGATGCCTTCCATGCCTCGGGATCGCCGTTGGTCAGCATGTCCGCGATCCAACTTTTCGGGAGAACTTGCCGTCCGTCCGTTGCGCCACCAATGCGGATCAGTTCGCCGACGCGGGCCAAATCGCGTGCCGTCAGGCAGACGCCGCCGGCGGTGCGGGCTGTGCCGATACTATCGACCGTGACATAGGCATGGTTTCTAGCACCCATCGGTTTCCACAAAAGCTCCGACAGCAGTTCACCATAGCGGCGGCCGGTAACGCGCTCGATGACGACGCCAAGAAGATCGGCATTGGGCGAGAGATAGGCATGTCCGCCGCCATGCGGGCGGGCGGCCTTTTTCAACGTCATCAGGAAGGAGGCGAGTGTCTCGACCTCGAAGTTCGGTTCGACCGGGTTCCACAACATGGCGCGGCGATAGCGCGCGAAGGGGCCGTTCCTGTCGAGATAGGTTTCCTCGAAATCGAGACTGACGCGCATGTCCAGCACATCCCGATAACGGCAGTCCTCATAGGCGCTGCCCCTGGCTTCCGGCAGATAGATTGAGACCGTTTTTTCCGGATCGATCAGTCCCTGTTGTTCGAGAATGCCGGAAAGGATGGCGGTGAGCGACTTGCTGATCGAGAAGACGAGATGTTTGGCGTTCACATCTGCATGCGGCGCGTAATATTCGCCGACGATCTTGCCGCGCTTCATCAGCAGGAAGGCGTCGGTATGGGCGTATTTCAGAAAGCCTTCGATGGTCGAGATGCCATCCAGTCCGGTTTCGATTTCGCGGGCGAGGAATTGCGGTGAGGGGAGGGCCTCTTCCGGCTGCTCGGTGCCGCAGGAAATTTCCGAGGTCGGCACCAGGTCGCGGACATTCTGGAAACTCCAGCGGCTGAAGGGTGTCTCGCGCCAATTGGCAAGCGTCACCGACGCCCGGTCAACGGTGGTCATGTTTTTGATGCTGTCCATATCCTTGCGGTCGCGACAGCGCAGGAACTGCCTACGCTGCCGGCCTCCCTTGTTCGGCTTACTTCTGCAACTCGGTCCAGATCTTGGTGTAGAGTTCCTGCACTTCCGGCGCGCAAGCGAGATTGAACTTGCCTGCGGCCTTGGAGGCTTCCGGAATGTTCACTTCCGGCGCCGTCTTCATGTCCTCAGGCATGAAGGCCTCGGAGCCCTTGATGCCATTCGAATAGCGGGCAAAGGCGGAGATCAGGGCCGCGTTTTCAGGCACCATAATGAAGTTGATGAAGAGTTTTGCGTTCTCAACATTCTTTGCATCGGCAAGGATGGCGGCATTGTCCATCCAGACCGGATACCCCTCTTTCGGATAACCGTAGACGATGTTCTTGTTGGCAAGCCTTCCCCGGAAGGCGGCGCCGTTCCAGTCGACGCTGGCTGCAAGATCGCCCTTGGTGTATTTTTCCACCGTGCCGTAATCCATCGAGATCCATTTCGGTTTGGCGGCGACGAGGATGTCGCGAGCTTTCTTCAGGATCGTCAGATCGCCCGTGCAGGGCTCGCCGCCGGCATAGGTGACGACCATGTGCATGACGTCCGACATTTCCGGTACTACATTGACTTTGCCGACCAGTTCCGGCGGCGGGTCGAGGAAGATCGCGGACGTGTTCGGATCGCCGGAATAGATGGACTTGTCGACGGTCACGCCCGTCGTGCCCCACTGCCACGGAACCGAATAATGGCGGCCCGGATCATAGGCGACATCTACCCATTGCGGGTCCATGTTCTTGAAGTTCTCCATCTGGTCAGGGCGCGATTCCATGAGCAGCCCTTCCTTGATGAAGACCGGCATGGCGCTGGCGGACGGCACGACGATATCGAAGCCGTGGCCGCCCTGACGGATTTTGGCGAGCGCGGTGTCGTTGCTATCGTAGTCGGTCAGCGTAACCTTGACCTTGTAGGCTTCCTCGAACTTCTTGATCAGTTCGGGATTGGTGTAATTGCCCCAGTTGAAGAGGTTGAGTTCGCCCTCTGCATGGGCAAGCGTGGTCGAGGCAAAGAGCGCTGCCAGACCGGCGGCAAGTTTCAAGACATTCTTCATTGTTCCCACTCCTGTTTAATCGGATTTTTCGTTGGATCTGCTGAGGAAGAAGAAGATCGTCACTATCGCCAGCGACAGCAGCAGAAACACTGTCGAGATGGCGTTCATTTCGGGTGTGATGGCGCGGCGCAGCTGGCCGAGCATGTAGGTCGGCAGCGTCTCCTGGCCGGCTGACTTGACGAATTCGGTGATGACGATGTCATCCAGGGAGATGACGAAGGAGAGCATGAGGCCGGCAAGGATGCCGGGCCAGAGAAACGGCAAGGTGATGTAGCGGAACACCTTGAAGGGCGTGGCGTAGAGATCGGCCGCCGCCCGTTCCAGCGCCAGATCCATGTTCTCCAGCCGTGCTCTTATCGGCAGATAGGCAAACGGGATGCAGAAGGCGGTATGCGCCAGGATGAGGTAGCCGAGGCCGGAATAACCGGTCCAGACCTTTATGCGCGAGAAGAGGATGAGCAGGGCTACGGCGGTGACGATTTCCGGCACCATCAGCGGCATGTTGATGAAGGAATATTTGAAGGTGAGGCCGCGATAACCGGCCGTTCGCGTGGTGGCGATGGCGGCAAGCGTGGCGACGGCCGTGGCGATGATGGCGGCGATGGCTGCTATCTGGACCGAGCGGATAGCCGCCTCGATGACGAGGTTGTTGTTCCAGGCGGCGACGAACCAGCGGAACGAAAAACCTTCCCAGCGGGCGATCGAGATGCCGGAGTTGAAGGCATAGACGACCAGCGTGAAGATCGGCACGTAAAGCAGGAAAAAGCAGAACATCGCGATCATCGCAAAGCCGGGCTGGACGCGGATGTCGAAGCGTTTACGCATGGCCGCCTCCGGTCTTTCCGGCATTCTTCACGTAATACAGCATGGCGAAGAGGACGATGATGACGAGGGTGATGGAGAGTGCTGCTCCAAGCGGCCAGTTGCGGCCCTGGCCGAACTGCAGCTCGATCAGATTGCCGACCATCAGGTTCTTGCCGCCGCCGAGAATGCGCGGAATGACGTAGGATGACAGAGCCGGAATGAAGACGAGAATGGAGCCGGCGATGATGCCGGGTTTGACCAGCGGGATGATAATCCGCCACAGGACTTTCAGCCGCGTCGCATAGAGATCGTAACCCGCCTCGACGAGGCGGAAGTCGAGCTTTTCGAGGCTGGCATAAAGCGGCAGCACCATCAGCGGCAGGTGTACGTAGACCATGCCGAGCAGAATGGCGAAATCGGTATAGAGCATCTGGATCGGGGCCGAGATGATGCCGAACTTCATCAGGATCGTATTGGTCAGACCTTCGTTGCGGATCATCTCCTGGATAGCAAAGCCGCGGATCAGCATGTTGGTCCAGAAGGGGATGGTGATCAGGAAGAGCCAGATCGATCGGTTATGCGGTGCGCGGCTGGCGATGAAATAGGCCGTCGGAAAGCCGACGATCAGGCAAAGCAGCGTGGTGATGACGGCGAGCTTGGCGCTGCGCCAGAGGATCATCACATGGGCGTCCGCCAATGAGATCGTGTCATCGAATATGTCACGCGAAAGAAAGACATTGAACCAGCCCTGGCCTGAAAGCTCCCATTTCACGTCGCCATAGGAGCCGGGCGCCAGCACCGAATAAAGCAGCACGATCAGGAGAGGGCCGACGGAGGCGACGGCAATCAAGACAAGGGCCGGAGCGCTGAGCAGCCAGCGATTGGTAATCTCCTTCTTCTGCGCCGCCGAAGCGGCCTGTCTCGCCCGCTCGGTCATCGTCTCAATCCTTCAGGATCTGTGCTGCGCCTTCGCTTATATTCAGGGACACGGGGTCGCCGGCGGAAAAGCCGATCGGCCCGACCCGATTGTTCTGCTGTCTTATGGTGAAGAGCGATGTGTCGGGCAGCCTGACGCGGATATGGGTGTCGGTGCCGAGATAGGTGAGATCTTCGATTTGGCCATTGAGCATTGCCGTGCTGGACGGTGTGTCGAGCTGCGCATGTTCGGGCCGAATGACGATCGTCACCTTACCTTCCGGCATGAGGTCCACGGGGTAGGTGGCGTCCAGCAGGCTGCCATTGAACAGGCGAACTCTGGTCCTGGGGCCATCGATGGAAATCACGTCGGCGGCGAGGAAGTTGGTCTCTCCGATGAAGTCGGCGACGAAGCGTTCTGCCGGGCGATCATAGATTTCCCAGGGCGCCCCGACCTGCCGGACTTCGCCATGGGACATGACGGCAATCCGGTCGGACATGGCGAGCGCTTCTTCCTGATCGTGAGTGACGAAGATGAAGGTGATGCCGGTTTCTGCCTGTACCCGCTTCAGCTCGACCTGCATTTCCTTGCGCAGCTTGTAGTCGAGTGCCGACAATGGCTCGTCGAGAAGCAGGACCTTCGGTTTGGGGGCAAGCGCGCGGGCAAGCGCCACGCGCTGCTGCTGGCCACCGGAGATTTGCATGACCTTGCGGTTGCGCATCGCTTCCATGTGAACCAGCGCCAGCATTTCTTCGACGCGAGCGGCGATCTCGTGCTTTGGCTTGCCCAGCATTTCCAGCCCGAACCCGATATTCTGTGCAACCGTCATATGCGGAAAGAGGGCGTAGTTCTGGAAAACCGTGTTGACTGGGCGCTTGAAGGGCGGCAGCGGGGCTATATCCTCACCATAAAGCAGGATTTCGCCGTCTGTCGGAAAGTCGAAACCGGCGATCAGCCGCAGAAGCGTTGTCTTGCCGCAGCCCGATGGTCCCAGAAGGGTGAAAAACTCGTTTTGCCTTATATTCAGGAAAATGTTGCTGAGGGCGGTGACCTGACCGGCGCCGTCACCATAAACACGGCCCACGCCTCTGACTTCGATTGCAAGTTCCTGCTGTTTTCTCAAGCACGCCTCACATTTCGTTGCTCGTCATTGCAACTCCAGACAGCATTTCATGTCAAATTGTCGCGGGCAAGCCGCGTTTGCGACACTCGGGAAATAATCAAGCAAACCACATGCCAGCGGTCGGACGCGAGTTGGAAATCGGCCGATCTTTCTGTGCGATAGAAATGAGAGAGGTCTGCGGAAGATGGCTTGAAAGACGCGCGAGAGCGATCGATGGCAACGGATATAGCCATATTAAAACAATGGCTTGTGTTTCGTCATTTCTAGTCGGGGCAGCGGTTGTTGTAGGCTCTGCGACATGTATTATCGCAAGGCAAAAGTGCATTTTCAGGTGAGGACAATAATGGTAGCGAGCGATTTTTTTGTTTCGGCGGACAAAGCCGATTGGGTAAACCCGGAGCCCGGCGTTAGGCGCCGTATCATGACCTATCTGCCGGAGATGATGATGGTGGAGGTTGTGTTCGAGAAGGGGGCGATCGGCTCGAAACATTCTCATCCGCATATCCAGGCAAGCTATGTCGCAGAGGGCAGTTTCGAAGTCACGATCGATGGTCGGACGGAAGTGCTGAACAAGGGCGGCAGCTTCATCGTGCCGCCGGATTTGGTCCATGGCGTCAAGGCGCTGGAGGCCGGTCGTTTGATCGATGTTTTCAACCCGCATCGTGCCGAATTTCTGAAGTAATGTTTCTCGGCCGCGGTTGCGGTTGAAGCCAATAAAAGCCGGTCGCATCGTCGCGGCCGGCTTTTGTTTGGCGGTGATGTCTGAGCCTTCACGAGCGTTCCGGTCGGGACCAGATTGAACGAAAAAGCGCCCGGTGGAAGCCGGGCGCTGGATTTTCGAACTGCGGGCTGTTGCTTTTAGTGCATCAGCAGGCGTGGCAGCCACATGGAGAACATCGGCACATAGGTGACCAATGCCATGGCGAGGAAGAGTGCGCTGTAGAAGGGCAGAATGGACTTCATCACCTCGCCGACCGAAATTTCACCGATGGCGCAGCCGATGAACTGCGTGGTGCCGACCGGCGGCGTGTTGAGACCAAGTGCGCAGTTGAGCAGCATCACCATGCCGAACTGCACCGGGTCCATGCCATACTGCATGGCAATCGGCAGGAAGATCGGCGTGCAGATCAGGATGGTCGAGGCCATGTCCATGAACGTGCCGAGCAGGAACAGGATGATGTTGATCATCAGGAAGATGACGATCGGGTTGGTCGAAATGTTGCTCATCAGCTCACCGGTCATATCGGCAACGCCGTAAAGACCCATGAGATACTGGAACATTGTCGACACGCCGATCAGCAGCAGAACGATACCGGTCGTCTTGACCGTTTTGGCTGCTGCCGCAAGGAATGCTTCCCAGGTCATCGTCCTATAGATGAAGAAGGTCAGAAGCATCGTGTAGATCACGGCGATGGAAGCGGATTCCGTTGCGGTAAAGATGCCCGAGATGATACCGCCGAGGATGATCACCACGATCAACATGCCGGGTGCCGCTGCTGCAAGCGAGCGCATGACGATGTGCCAGCCGGGGAAAGTGCCTGCCGGGTAACCGCGTTTTCTTGCGACGTAATAGGCTGCACCGAGGTTACAGACCATCAGAAGCAGTGCAGGCATGATGCCGGCTGCGATCAGGGCGCCGATCGATGCCTTGCCGCTGGCGGCCAGTGCATAGATGATCATGTTATGGCTGGTCGGCATCAGTGCGCCAACCAGAGCGGCGTGCGTCGTGACGTTGACCGCGTAGTCGGCGTCATAACCTTCCTTCTTCATCATCGGGATCATGACGGCGCCCATGGCCGACACGTCGGCAACGGGGGAGCCGGCGACACCGCCGAAGAGGGTGCAGGCAACGACGTTCGACATGCCGAGGCCGCCGCGAACATGGCCGACCATGGCCTTGGCTGCATTGACGATCTTGTCGGCAACGCCGCCATGCAGCATCAATTCACCGGAGAAAATGAAGAAAGGAATGGCGAGAAACGAAAATACGTTCATGCCCGCCATCATCTGCTGGAAGCCGACGGCGATCGGAAGACCTTCGTAAAGAATGGTGCAAAGCGCCGACAGGCCGATCGCAAAAGCAACCGGGATCCCCGCAATGAGGAAGCCGACAAAAGTGATACAAAGAATGGTTAGTGCCATGACGGTACGACCTCCGCCTTACGGAAAATGGCCAGGATATGTTCGATTGAAAACATGATGATCAGGACGCCCGAGACCGCGAGCGGAATGTAGCGCACGGCTTCCGTCACATGGAGATTGGGCATCAGGTAGGGAGCGACCGACCAGCCGAGGATCCAGCCATTATAGGCCATGGCGGCACCGAACAGGCAGATGGCGATGTAGATGACCAGCTCTACATAACGCTGCATATATTGCGGCAGGAGAACGGTCAGCGAATCGAGAGCAATGTGACCGGCATCGCGAACGCCAACGGCGGCCCCGATCATGGTGACATAGAGAATGAGCACGATTGCGAGGTTTTCCGTCCAGCTGGGCGAGTCGTTCAGCACGTAACGGCCGAAGACCTGGTAAAAAACGACGGCCACAAGCGTCAGCAGACCGGAAATGGCCAGGATCATGCCGATCTTGGCAAGCGGTGCGTTGATGCTCGTCAGCCAGCCAGTCATCGCAGGTGGATGAGCGGCTTCAGATTTGCTGTGAGTGTTCATATTATCCCCCGGGCGCACCCGCCCGAATACCTGGCTCGGTCTTCGGAGTGTACGATGCGCGGTGTCTTGAGGTTTGTAGTGCCCGGCGCCTCTTATCCGGCGTGCAGGCTTTGGAGGAGGAAGCAGCTCCGGTCTGAAGCTGCTTCCTTCATGGTTTACTTGGTTGCCTGGATCCGCTTGACGAGGTCCTGAAGTTCAGGCGTCTTGGCGAACTGGTCGTAGACAGGCTTCATCGCATCGACGAATTCCTGCTTATCATTGACGTCCTCGATAATGCTGCCGGCCTTTTCGACAATTTCCTTCGAAGTGGCTTCGCGTGCATCCCAGAGACGGCGCTGTTCAACCACCGAGTCCTTGGCCGCCTGACGGATCAGAGCCTGGTCTTCCGGCGGCAGCTTGTCCCAAATCGGCTTGGAGAAGAGCAGCAGTTCCGGCACCATGGCATGTTCGGTACGGGTGTAATACTTGGCTGCTTCGTAATGGTGGGACGATTCATAGGACGGGTAGTTGTTCTCGGCGGCATCGATGATGCCGGTCTTCAGGCCGGTATAGACTTCGCCCATCGGCATCGGCGTTGCGTTGGCACCGAGAGCCTGAACCATTGCGACGAACATGTCGGACTGCTGGACGCGGATCTTCATGTTGTGAAGGTCGGCAAGCGTTTTGATCGGCTTTTTGGTGTACATCGAGCGTGCGCCGCTGTCGTAGAAGGCAAGGCCGACCATGCCCTGCTTCTCAAGTGCCTTCAGGACTTGTTCACCGATCGGGCCATCAAGCACGGCGCGTTCATGGGCCGTCGAGCGGAAGATGAAAGGCATCGAGATGACGATGGTTTCCGGCACCATGTTGTTGACCACGGCGGCGCTGATGCGCAGCATGTCGAGGCCGCCGATGCGCAGCTGTTCGATGGTGCCGCGTTCGTCACCCAGTGCGCCGTTCGGGAAAACCTTGACGCCGAGGCGACCGTTGGTGCGCTCGGACAGGATCTTGCCCATATACATGGCGCCCTGAACTGTCGGATAGTCATTCGGGTGAATGTCGGCCGACCTGAAGTCGCGAGACATAGCCGGAGACGCAAGAAGGACACCTACTGCCCCGGCAGCCAGGAGCATCGTGCGGATCGCCTTGAAAGTTGGTTTCATTCGTATTTCCTCCATTAATAAATGATTTAATCAGAAATCTGGCCAGCCGGATCCGGTGCCGGAAATGGATGCTGTTGCTCCATTCCCGGCTTTCCGGAAGCCAGTTTTGATAGTCTCCTCAAGCCGACGCCTTTAAGCGTCGGTCAGAGCCGATACGCCTTTTTCGCAAGCGTATAGGCAAGCTCCGTGGCGAGCTCGAAAGCTTCTTCTTCCCTGAGCCTGTGTTCGCTGACGAGTCGCGCCAGGAAAGCGCAATCCACCCGTCGAGCAACGTCGTGGCGCGCCGGTATGGACGGGAAGGCGCGCGTATCGTCATTGAAGCCGACGGTGTTGTAGAAACCGGCGGTTTCAGTGGTCATCTCGCGGAAGCGCCGCATGCCTTCCGGACTGTCGTGGAACCACCATGCGGGGCCAAGCCTCAGTGCCGGATAGGCGCCTGCGAGCGGAGCCAGTTCGCGGGCATAGGACGTTTCGTCGAGCGTGAAGAGCACGACGGTCAGGTCGCGCTCCGCGCCGACGGCATCGAGCAACGGCTTCAGGGCGCTGACATAGTCGGTGCGGCCCGGAATATCGAAGCCCATGTCGCGGCCATGATTGGCGAACACGGTCGGCGAATGGTTGCGCCTGGAACCCGGGTGGATCTGCAGCACAAGCCCGTCGTCGAGGCTCATCTTGGCCATTTCCGTCAGCATCTGGCCGCGGAACAGCTTGTGATCATCCGCATCGGACTTGCCCGCGCGGATCCGGTTGAACAGCGCTGCAGCTTCCTGGTCCGACAGGTTGGCGGTATCGGCTGTAGCGTGACCATGGTCCGACGACGTAGCGCCGAAAGACTTGAAATAGGCACGGCGTTTCCGGTGAGCGGCGAGATAGCCCGTCCACGAACCAGTGTCCTCGCCCGTGATGTCGCCCAGCTGGTCGAGATTGGCGGAGAAGCCCTCGAAGTCCGGGTCGACCACGGCATCAGGCCGATAGGCGGTAACCACACGCCCGTCCCAGCCGCTGTCGCGGATCGCCTTGTGCCAGCGGAGGTCGTCGAGAGCGCCTTCGGTGGTTGCGATGACTTCGATGTTGAACCGCTTGAAGAGTGCACGAGGCCGATATTCCGGCAGGGCGAGTTTCTCGGCGATCTGGTCGTAGCTCTTGTCCGCAGTCTTTGCCGTGAGCGGTTCATCGATGCCAAACAGGTTGGAAAGGACGAAGTCCATCCACT
Organism: Aliirhizobium cellulosilyticum; assembly: GCF_014198105.1. Taxonomy (NCBI): domain Bacteria; kingdom Pseudomonadati; phylum Pseudomonadota; class Alphaproteobacteria; order Hyphomicrobiales; family Rhizobiaceae; genus Aliirhizobium; species Aliirhizobium cellulosilyticum. Next base: position 96,051 of record NZ_JACIGW010000001.1, read on the forward strand.
GACGCGTCGGCGTACCGCGGAAAAGATAATAGTTTTCAGCGAAAAGCCGCCAGATCCGGCGACCATCGGTTTCCACGGTCGCGCCGTCGAGGCGGCGTACGCCAAGATCCTCGAGGCGGATACCCTGGCTGAAGAGCATCCGGAAAATGTAATGATCCGGAACGATCAGAAGCTGAGCCGGATCCGGAAATGGTTCATCCAGTGCATACCATTTGGGATCGGTATGGCCATGAGGGCTTATGATCGGAAGATCCGAGACAGTTTTGTAAAGTGCTTGAGCAATAGAGCGAATACTGTTTTCGGCCGGAAATAAAACGTCAGAATGTATAAGTGATTTCATTGGGGAGCCGACCTCCTTTCGACAACATCAACGCTAGATTGCTGTGAATTGGGATGTCAATGATCTCGTTGCAGCAATGTAGAGGTCGCATTTCTTGATTTTCGTCAATTCTTGCGAACGTCTTTTTTGCGGGAAATCCGCATTGAATCATGGTCATAAAATCCCTATCGGCAGTGTCCAAAAAATCGCGAAAATCGGTTTCATGCCAGATTGGGTGTGCGAAATTGTCGCAGGTACTTGTCGTGTCCAGTCGAAGGTGTCGCAGCTTTTTCCTGGGGCCGGAGATTGGTTTTCCTGCGTTCGGAAATTCGAGTTGAGGGGATTTTTTCACGGCTGGTTCGCGGAAACATCATTTGGCGAATTGGATAGGTGTTGAGGTGGCTTTCGCCTCGGTCCCATGAAAAATCAGGCTGCAGCGAACGGCAATTTTATACATCTCATTGATAATTATAATTAAATCGCTCTGTCCGTGACAAATGTCAATTTCTGGGTGCCTTTCAAAATGTCGCACGCTCGTTATGAATTTTGCTATTCAAGTTCACCCATATGGTAGTATACGTATATGGTAGTGAGGATCGAGGATGAGGAAAACGCGGCTGGTGTGACTACGGCAGTGCATGGATTTCGAGGTCAGAAAATATAGAAGCTGCTGGTTTTGAGGCCTGGTCCACCGGCATATGCATCGGCTGACCATCGACATGATCAGCGAGAAGATAGTGGTTACTGCCGTGCTTCGTTCGGTACGGTGTCAGGTCACGATGGCTCGTTATCCATTGGTTCATTTTGAGTGAAGGTCGAAGCTTGCAGGGGCGTCGTGCCGTGTAGTCGGCCGATTTGTCTGCTAGATAAAATACACGCAAAAAGTGCAATTTTGAAGCGGAAAACCCGAGGCTTTATTGTGTCTGCAAGGACTGCCGAAAGACAGTGAGTTACGTTTGACGCCCCGTATCTCCTCCTGAGATATTCGAGGATTTTTCATGACTAGCGATTTGAGGAATGATGTTGTCCCGAAACGTCTGGGCAATGCCGCGCTGGCCGGCCTTCCGGATGCAGTCGAGCGTCCGACCTATGACCGCGAGGCGGTCTCCCCCGGCATCGTGCATATCGGTCTTGGAGCTTTCTGCCGTGCCCATGCCATGGTCTACACGGATGACGTTCTGCAGGCCGGGGCGACGGACTGGGGTATTGTCGGAGTGTGCCTCATGTCGCCCGCCATGCGGGACGCCCTGAAACCACAGGATGGACTTTACACGCTGCTAAGCCGTGACAATGACACGGATGTGCTGCGCATCATCGGGTCCGTCCTTGATGTCATGGTGACGGCGGAGCAGAAGTCCGAAGTTTTCGAGCTGCTCTGCAGGCCGGAGATTCGTATCGTGACGCTGACGGTCACGGAAAAGGGATATTGCCTGGACGGTGCGACCGGCGGCCTTGATGAAACACATCCGGCAATCGTTGCGGATCTCGCTAATCCTACCGACCCGCAAAGTGTTCCCGGCTTCCTGACTGAAGCGCTTCGCCTGCGGCGTGCGGCAGGGCAGGCGCCTTTTACGGTTCTGGTTTGTGATAATCTGGCGCAGAATGGAATCAAAGTTCGCAACGCGGTAACCCGCTTTGCCTCGCTCCGCGATGAAGAGCTGGGGCAGTTCATCTCGCAGAACGTTGCCTTTCCTTGCACGATGGTTGACCGGATCACGCCCGCTACGCAGGACGCCGATCGGCAGAAGGTCGCGAATGGTCTTGGGATCGTGGATGCTTGGCCGGTTGTTACCGAGCCCTTCCGCCAGTGGGTTGTGGAGGATCATTTTCCGCTTGGAAGACCGGATTGGGAAAGAGCCGGTGCAATCATGGCCGAGGATGTTCTTCCCTATGAGTTGATGAAGCTGCGCTGCCTCAACGGGTCTCATTCGACGCTTGCCTATCTCTCGGTGATCGCCGGTATCGAAGCGATCGCTGACGCCATGATGGACAAGGATCTGCCCAAGGTGATCCGCCGATTGTGGGACGAGGATCTGATCCGCACCCTGCCGCCGGTTCCGGGGACCGATGTCGTGGCTTACACCCATGACCTTGAAGCGCGGTTCCGTAATACGGGCGTACGCCATCTGACCCTGCAGATTTCCTGGGATGGATCGCAAAAGCTTCCGCCGCGACTGCTGGAAGCAGCCGTCGAACTTTATTCTTCCGGTCGAGATCCGAAGGTCATTCCGCTGACCGTTGCGGCGTGGATGAGGTTTCTGTCGGGCAGGAATGAGCTCGGACTGGATTATGTCGTCACCGATCCGCATGCGGCGCGGTTGACAAGCATTGCCAAGGATGCCGGCGCTGATGCCGTCAAGCTGGCCAATACCCTTTTCGACATTCGCGAAATCTTCGGAGACGTGCTGCCCGCCAATGCGCATTTCCGAGCCGAAGTCACCAAACATTTATCGAGCCTGATGAGCCGTGGGGTCCGCAAAACCCTGAGAGCTTTCCTGGGCGAAGCTGAAGCCTGAAGCGTGCAGCTTAGGGCGATACATAATTAGGGTAGGAGAATACCAAATGGAACAGACATGGCGTTGGTTCGGCCCGGATGATCCGGTGAGCCTGGAAAAGATTCGCCAGGCGGGTGCAACCGGCATCGTCACTGCTCTTCATCACATGAACCAGGGTGGCGTCTGGCCGTCTGACGAAATCGCCAAGCGCAAGGCCGAAGTCGAGGCCGCGGGCCTGACGTGGTCGGTAGTGGAAAGCATCGGGGTCGGTGAAGAGATCAAGACCCGCAGCGGCAATTACCGGGAGAAGATCGACAACTACAAGCAATCGATCCGCAATGTCGCCCGTTCCGGCGTGAAGGTGATCTGCTACAATTTCATGGTGATCACCGACTGGAGCCGTACCAATCTGATGTACCGGCTGCCGAATGGCGGTTATGCGCTTCGTTACGACAGCGTCGATTTTGCCGCCTATGATCTCTTCGTTCTTGGCCGAACCGGGGCCGAGGCATCCTATTCGGCTGAACAATTCGCTGCCGCCAAGGCTCGGTTCGAGGCCATGGACGAGGCGAAGATTTCGGAACTGGAACGTAACCTTATCGACTGGCTTCCGGCGCGCGACTTTGCCTATACGCGCTCGACGTTTAAGGAGATGCTCGAACTCTATCAGCAGATCGGGGTCGAGGATCTTCGCGCCAATCTGATCGAATTCCTGCGTGAGATCACGCCGGTGGCGGAAGAGGAAGGCGCACGGCTGTGCATCCATCCCGACGATCCGGCTTTCCCGATTTTCGGTCTTCCGCGTGTTCTGTCCACTGCGGATGATGTGCGCGCGTTATTCAGAGGCGTTCCCCAGGATGCTTGCGGCCTGACTTTGTGCACCGGCTCTTTCGGGTCCAACCCGAAGAATGATCTGGTGGCCATGACGAAGAAATTCGCGCCGCGCATCCATTTTGCTCATTTGCGCAATACGACCCGCGAGCCGGATGGATCATTCTACGAGGCGGATCATCTCGGTGGCGATACGGATCTCGTTGCAGTGACGGCGGCTCTGATGGCGGAAGAAGACCGTCGTGCTTCGATTGGTCATCCGGTGCCGCAGATTCCGATGCGCCCTGATCACGGACATCTTCTGGGTGACGATATCGGCCAGAAATCAAATCCCGGTTACTCTTTTGTCGGCCGTCTCAAGGGATTGGCGGAGCTTCGGGGCGTCATGCAGACCGTGCAGGCTTTCAGGGAGGGGCGCGTGGCATAACAGACAGATTACAGTTTCGCAGCCTGCAACGGCATCAATGTTGCCGATACGTCGGAAATCTCGCAAAAGAGGATAACTCGCCCTGACTGCAACAAAGAAGATGAGTGACTGAATGGTGGATCGCAGCCGTTCCCGTTTGACGAGCCAGGTGTTCGACAAGATCCGGGAAGATATCGTATGCGGCCGTCTTGCTCCGGACGCCCCCTTGTCCGAGGCAGACCTTTGCCAGCAGCTGGAAGTGAGCCGGACGCCTGTGCGTGAGGCACTTATCAAGCTTGCCGAAGAAGAGCTGGTCGTTATCTATCCGCATTTCGGGACTTTCGTTGCGCCGATTTCGCTCGAAGCCGTCACTGTTGGGCAGTATATTCGCGAGAAGCTGGAATGCGCACTTGTCGAGGATGCGATCAAACGCATGGATGACGATGGGCGCGAACGCATTCGTGCCAACTTGCGAGAGCAGGCTGCAGTGGTCGGAAACGGTGACGCGTTCTACAGGCTCGACAACGTCTTCCATTCCCTCATCGCCGAACTCAGTGGCTATGCGGGTGCGTGGAATGCGATCTTGCGGGCCAAGACACAGCTTGATCGCGTGCGATATCTGACGACGCAGGACAGCGACCGGATGGCCGTCACCCTGATCGAACACCAGATGATCGCAGACGCGATGATTGCCGGTGATGTCGATGTTACGGTGGCCCACATGCGTTCTCACCTTCGAACCGTTTTCGGGCATCTCGACGGCCTCGGGCTGGACGATCCCCGGCCTCGCCTGCCGTCCCGCAAGCGCGGTGGCAGAGGCAATTCGGCAGCACAGGACGCCTGATGCAATCTCAGCCTGAGGGCTGAGGCAGGCGATAATTCAAAGACTTCGATGCATGGCCTGGAGACCGGCCGGCAATGCACCCGGCATGGAAGCCGGATCAGGAGAAAGATAGCTATGATCAAGAACAGCATTTGCCTTCATCCCGCCGACAATATCGAGATCGCATTGCGCGATCTCAAAGCTGGCGACATCCTGACGACAAGCGGTGTCGCGACCGGCCAGGCCATTGCGCGCGGACACAAGATTGCGACCGCTGCAATTCCCGCCGGCGGCAATGTATTGCGCTATGGACAGATCATCGGCCAGGCTAAGGTCGACATCGCCGCCGGCGATCATATTCATGTCCACAACCTGGGCATGGGCGAGCATGCGCAGGATTACGCGTTCGCCAGCGCCAACACGCCTTTGCCGGCTGCCACCGAAGCGCGGACGTTCATGGGTTACAAGCGGGCGGACGGCAAGGTTGGTACCCGCAACTATATCGGCATTCTGACGACGGTGAACTGTTCCGGTTCGGTCGCCCGTTTCATCACCGAAGCGGCCGAGAAATCGGGTTTTCTTGACGCATTTCCGAATGTCGATGGTATCGTGCCGATCTCGCATGGCACCGGCTGCGGTATGTCGACCGACGGTGAAGGCTATGCCACGCTGTTCCGTACGCTTTCCGGTTATGCGCAGAACCCCAATTTCGGCGGCATCCTTCTGGTCGGTCTCGGTTGCGAGGTTATGCAGATCCCGGATCTGGTCGGCGGCCGGCGCATCCGCCAGGATGGCATGCTGCGCTACATGACGATCCAGCAGGAAGGCGGCACGAGGAAGACGATCGAAAGAGGTCTGGAAGAGTTGCGCGGCGTTGCCGAGTTTGCCAACCGCACGACGCGCACGCCGGCCCCGGTCTCGGAAATCACCATCGGCATGCAATGCGGCGGCTCGGACGGGTATTCCGGCATCACCGCCAATCCGGCACTCGGTTATGCGTCCGACCTTCTTGTCCGGCATGGCGGCACGACCATTCTTTCCGAGACGTCCGAAGTCTATGGTGCAGAGCACCTTCTGACCCGTCGCGCCGAAACGGCGGAGATCGGCAACAAGCTGATCGAGCGGCTGAAGTGGTGGGAAGACTATTGCGCCCGCAATGGCGGCGAAATGGACAACAATCCGTCGCCGGGCAACAAGAAGGGCGGGTTGACCACGATCCTTGAAAAATCGCTCGGTGCAGTCGCCAAGGGCGGCACGGCGCCGTTGCTCGGTGTCTACAAGTTCGGCGAGAAGATCGACCGCAAGGGGTTCGTCTTCATGGACAGCCCCGGCTTCGATCCGTGCTCGGTGACCGGACAGGTCGCGTCGGGTGCCAACCTGATCGTCTTTACCACCGGCCGTGGTTCGGTTTCCGGCTACAAGCCGACGCCCTGCATCAAGATCTCGACCAATTCCGAGATGTATGAGCGGATGAAGGACGACATGGACCTCAACTGCGGCGATATCGTTACGCAGGGGGTGACGATCGAGGAAAAGGGCAAAGAGCTTTTCGAACTGATCATCCGGGTCGCATCCGGCGAGCAGACGAAGAGCGAAGAGCTGGGGTATGGCGGCGCGGAATTCGTGCCGTGGCAGATCGGTGCCGTGATGTAAGGATTTTGGGCGGCTGGCTGGCGGTGGTTTCCACAGGCTCAGCCAGTTATCGTGGCTGATTAAGTCGATGGTTCGGTGTCTTGATGGCGCCGGGCCATCGTTTTGTTTTCGGCTGCCATGCAAGACGACGCTGTTTTCGAGCGGTGGCGGCCGTTGATCTGCCGCAAGGTTGACATGCTTGCGGCCGACTAGGACGGTGCTGCGACATTTCGTACATTGGCGATGTCGGTTAAGAGCATGTTCTTTCCCGCGGGATGACTGGAGCGCATGAAAGTTCTGATCGTAGACGACGAAACTTTGGCACGCGACGAGCTGAAATCGCTCATCGCGCAAGAGAGCGATATCGAAATCGTCGGCGAATGCGCCAATGCGATCGAAGGGATTGCGGCGATCAACCGGCTGTCGCCGGAGATCATGTTTCTCGACATTCACATGCCGCAGGTCACCGGGCTGGAAATGCTCAGGATGATCGATCCCGAAAGGATGCCGCGTGTCGTGTTTCTCACCGCCTATGAGGAATATGCGGTGCGGGCCTTCGAGGAGAATGCCTTCGATTACCTGTTGAAGCCGATCCAGGAGGAGCGGCTGCAGAAGACGCTGGCGCGTCTTCGCAAGACGACTTCGGACCAGCGGGAAAAGCTGCTCGATGTTGCGCCGCCGCTGCGCCATATCCCGTGCACCGGCCTTAACCGGATACGGCTGATGAAGCTCGAAGAGGTCGAGGCGATTTTCTCAAAGCCCGGCGGTATCTATGTGCTCGGCAATGACGGGCATGAGCATTTCACCGAATTGACCCTTCGGACGCTGGAGGAGCGGACGCGGCTTATCCGCTGTCATCGCCAGTACATGGTCAATCCGGAGCATATCAAGGATATCGCGCTTGGCGAAAACGGCGTTGCCAATATCCTGACCCTTGGTGGGCGCTCCATTCCTGTCAGCCGGCGGTTTCTCGGGCCGCTGAAGGAACAGCTCGGCATCCTCTGACGCCGACGATCCCCGACACTTTATATTATGCATCTCCCAAAAAATTCGAACCGGGCGCATGTGGGTCTCACATGCGCCCGGTTCCGGCTCGGGAGGAATTTTGGAGAGCCGTTTATTCGGCCGGTGTACCGAGATATTTCTCGGTTCCACCCGCTCTGTTGGTGCGAAGCATGTCCTTCCACTTGAAGATCGCGGTGACGAGGATGATGACACCCAGCGCCATCATTATCATCGAAAGGACGGCGTTGATGGGGTTGTAGCCCTTGGCTGCTTCGTTGAGATAGACATTGGCGATCATCCAATAGCCTGCATAGTTCACTGTCACGAACAGGTAGGCGAGCGGGATGAGGCAAGTCAGCACATAGATCCGCTTGGCCGAGAGCCGCAGGATGATGGTTGCGCCGATGGTGAGGCCGAGCGAGGCCATCATCTGGTTCGACACGCCGAACAGGGCCCAGACCGAGTTGATATCGCCCGAATTCAGGAGATAACCCCAGAGAAGGCAGGCGACGACGCTGGCGAAGATCGAGCCGGGCAGCCAGTTGATCTGTTTCATCGGAGCCCAGAGGTCACCGAGGATGTCCTGGATCAGATAGCGGGCGACGCGAGTTCCCGAGTCGATCGCGGTCAGGATGAAGACGGCTTCGAACATGATGACGAACTGGAAGAAGTAGGCAGCCAGTGTCTTGAACCAGGGAATGCTGGTGAAGATCTCGGTCATGCCGACGGCGAGCGTCACGGCGCCACCGGTACGGCCGGCGAGGTCCATGCCGATCGACTGTTCGAGGCGGGGCAGGTCCTGAACGGTCATGCCGAGCTTGGCGAAGACTTCAGGCGAAGCGTTGATGGCGAAGTAATCGGCCATCGGCAGGGCGGTTGCGGCGATCAGGGCGAGCACGGCAACGAGGCATTCGACCAGCATCATGCCGAAGGCGACCGGGCGAATGTCGCTCCACTTGTCGACCAGCTTGGGCGTGGTACCCGAACCGATGAAGGCGTGGAAACCCGAGATTGCACCGCAGGCAATGGTGATCGAGATGAACGGCCAGACCGGGCCGGCCAGAACCGGGCCACCGCCATGGATGAATTCGGTCAGGGCCGGCATCTTGATTTCAGGGTTGATGATGACGACGCCGACGACGAGGGCGGCAAACACGCCGATCTTGAGGAAGCTCGAGAGATAACCGCGTGGGGTCAGGAGCAGCCAGACCGGCAGGGCGCTGGCGAGGAAGGCATAGATCGGCAGCATGATGCCGAGCGTATCGTAGTGGAAGGTGAACCACTGGCCGAGTGCCGATTCCTGGACATAGGGGCCGGCGAAGACCGAGGCGAGAATGGCGGCAAGGCCGACATAGGTTGCGATCTTGCCGTTGCCTCCCATCTTCTCATAAAGGCCGACGATCATGGCGATCGGGATGGTCATGAAGACGGCAAACGTGCCCCAGGGGTTGCGTTCCAGCGCATGGACCACGACCATCGAAAGGCCTGCCATGGTGATGGTGATGATGAACAGCATCGCAAGACCGGTGCACCAGCCGGCGACCGGGCCGAGTTCGGCCTTCGCGACTTCCGACAGCGACGAGCCCTTGTGCTTCATCGAGGCGAAAAGCACGACCGTGTCATGCACTGCGCCGCCGATGACGCAGCCGACGAGAAGCCAGATCAGGCCGGGCAGGTAACCGTATTGGGCGGCAAGAACCGGACCGACAAGCGGGCCGGCGGCGGCGATGGCCGCAAAGTGCTGGCCGGCATTCACCCACTTCTTGGTGGGTACGTAATTGCGTCCATCCGCCAGCGAGTGCGATGGAGTGGTTTCGGCGTCGTTGATGCCAAGCACCTTGCGGACAAAGAAGATACCGTAGAAGCGGTAGCAGATGGCAAGGATGCAGGCCGACCCGATGACAATCGATAAAGCATTGCTCATGGTACGTCCTCCGTAAGAATGACGTCACGCTTACACGCGCGTGTAAGAAGCGGGAGTGGGTGTTTCGGCCAGCGGCGTCATCGCGGCGCGAGCGGCGGAGAATGAACCTTAAGCGGTGGAGAGGTTTTGGCCTTTTGAAGGCTGCGGCGCGGCAGACCGTTTCCTGAAGGCCGTTTACTTTGTCGCCGACCACAGGCGGGCGACCTTCAGGCGGCCGCGAAGAGGTGTGCGTGCGGGTATAACGTCATCATGTGAATGATCGTGATGATGGTCATGCCGGCCATCATGATGGTGGCTATGGTCGTGTACGGGCTCACTCATCGGCACGCGCAGGTTCACGGTGGTAAAAGCTTCCGTTTCCCATTTTACATCGATGCCATAGGCATCGCCGAAATGCCCCTTGGTGCGGCGGTCGACGATATTCATGCCAAGCCCGCCATCGACGGACGGTTTGCGGACGAACAGGCCGGCATTGTCGGTCACCGATATCAGCAGATCATCGCCATCCGGCTTTGCCGAGATCGTGATCCGGCCCTCTCCGATCAGTTGTGACGTGCCATGCTTGATGGCATTTTCCACCAAAGGCTGGAGCGAAAAAGCCGGGAGACGGACCTCTGCCAGGTCGTCCGGAACATCGATCTCGATCTGCAGATGTTCGCGGAAACGTGCCTTTTCGATTTGCAGATAGGCGTTCACATGTTCGATCTCGTCGGACAGCGTGACGATGTCGTTCGTCCGCTTCAGGTTCTTGCGGAAGAAGGTTGAAAGATTCTGCACGAGACCCCGCGCTTCGCCCGGATCGATCCGGATGATGGCCGACAGCGTGTTGAGCGTGTTGAAGAGAAAATGCGGATTGACCTGCGCGTGCAGGAGCTTGATCTCGGATTCGACCAGCATCTGCTTCTGGCGCTCGTAGCGTCCGGCGAGAATCTGGGCCGAGAGCAGGCGCGCGACGCCTTCGCCGAGCGAACGGTTGAAGGTCGAAAACAGTTTGGTCTTCGGCTCATAGAGCTTGATCGTGCCGATAACGGCGTTGTCTTCACCCTTCAGCGGGATGACGAGTGACGATCCGAGCGGGCAATTCGGGTGGATCGAGCATTGATAGCTGACCTCGTCACCATCGGCATACATGACCTTGTTTTCGGCAATCGCCTCCATGGTCTGGGCGGAGGTGATGGCGCGGCCGGGCAGATGGTGATCGGCGCCGATGCCGATGAAGGCGAGGATCTTTTCGCGGTCGGTGATGGCGACGGCGCCGACATTGGCTTCCTCGTAAAGGATGCGGGCGACCTTGGTGCTGTTTTCGGCATTGAAGCCGTTGCGCAAAACGCCTTCGGCGCGTTCCGCGATCTTCAGCGCCTTGCCGGAGAAGACCGTCGAGTGAGTTTCGAAAAGTTTGCGCCGGTCGCCAAGGATGTTCATGAACATCGCGGCACCGATGGTATTTGCCACCGTCATCGGCAAAACGATCGTCTCGACCACATGGGCTGAATCGACAAAGGGTCTGGCGACGATCAGGATGATCGACATCTGGACGATTTCGGCAACAAGCGTGACGCCGGCGATCAGGGGAGGCCAGAAGAGGAGATCGGTCCTTTTGCGGCGCATGAGATAGCTGTGAACCAGCCCGCCAATCAGGCCTTCGGCCGTCGTCGCAATCGCGCAGGCAAGTGCTGTGAAACCGCCGAGCGAATAGCGGTGCATGCCGCCGGTGAGGCCGACTGCAAGACCGACCAGCGGGCCACCTAAAATACCGCCGAGCACAGCGCCGATCGCGCGCGTATTGGCAATAGCCTCGTCGATATGCAGGCCGAAATAGGTGCCCATGATGCAGAACATCGAGAAGATGACGTAGCAGGCAATCTTTCGGGACGGCCGGACGGTGACCTGCATCAGCGGCAGAAACAGGGGGGTCTTGCTGAACAGGTAGGCGATGACGAGATAGACGCAGGTCTGCTGCAAAAGGCCGATGACAAGGTTCGTCCAGCCGAACATGAAATGTCCTTCGTTCTATCTTCGCCAGCGGATGAGGCGTTCGATCACCGCACCGAGACGATCCATGCCATAAATCGCGACTGCCGCAATAGAAGGCGGCGCGCAACAGCTGCCACGCGCTTCACATTGACGTTTTACACGTTCAAGCGAAGCCGAACCGTCGGTTTCGGTCGAGGCAGTATCATCGGTCGGGGTCAAGCGTAAGCGCATGTGTCCATCACGGCAAGCGGATCGTTTTGATCTGATCCGCCATCAAGGTCACCCGCTGACGGGCCGTGCATTGACCTGTCGCAATACCGGGCTGGCGCTTCTTCCCGGTTCTCGGTGTTTCGGTCCGGGATCGCTTGCGCAACCCCGAACCCATTTTGCGTGTGTTACTTGATCATCGGCAGGAGTTCGGAGACGGATTTCTTCGCGTCGCCGTAGAACATCCGTGTGTTCTCCTTGTAGAAGAGCGGGTTCTCAATGCCGGAATAACCGGTGCCCTGGCCACGCTTGGAGACGAAGACCTGCTTGGCCTTCCAGACTTCGAGCACCGGCATGCCGGCGATCGGCGAGTTCGGGTCTTCCTGGGCTGCCGGGTTGACGATGTCGTTGGAGCCGATGACGATGACGACATCGGTGCTCGGAAAATCGTCGTTGATCTCGTCCATTTCCATGACGATGTCGTAAGGCACCTTGGCTTCGGCGAGCAGCACGTTCATGTGGCCCGGCAGACGGCCAGCGACCGGATGGATGGCGAAACGCACTTCCTTGCCGGAGGCGCGCAGCTTGCGGGTGAGTTCAGACACGGCCTGCTGCGCTTGCGCCACGGCCATGCCGTAGCCGGGAACGATGATGACACTGTCGGCATCGTTCAAGGCATTGGCGACACCTTCGGCATCGATGTCGATCTGTTCGCCCTCGATTTCCATCGCAGGTCCCGTCGTGCCGCCGAAGCCGCCGAGGATGACCGAAACGAAGGAGCGGTTCATCGCCTTGCACATGATGTAGGAGAGGATCGCACCCGAAGAGCCGACCAATGCACCGGTGACGATCAGAAGATCGTTGCCGAGCGTGAAGCCGATGGCGGCAGCCGCCCAGCCGGAATAGCTGTTCAGCATCGAGACCACGACCGGCATATCGGCGCCGCCGATGCCCATGATCAGGTGGTAACCGATGAAGAAGGCGAGAAGCGTCATCAGGATCAGCGTCCAGGCGCCCGCGCCGTTGCAATAGGCAAGCAGCAAGAGGAGTGAGAGCGCTGCCGCACCGGCATTGAGGAAATGGCCGCCGGGCAGTTTCTTCGCCTTGCCGTCGACCTTGCCGGCCAGCTTGCCGAAGGCGACTACCGAACCGGTGAAGGTGACCGCACCGATGAAGACGCCGAGGAAGACCTCGACCTTCATGATGGCCAGTTCGACCGGATCCTTGTGGGCGATAATGGCGGAAAAGCCTTCGAGCGTTGCGCGGGCAGCCTCATCCAGGCCGCCGACCCGCCATGCCTCGATATGGGCATTATAGCCGATGAAGACGGCGGCAAGGCCGACAAAGGAGTGCAGCGCTGCGACGAGCTGCGGCATTTCCGTCATCTGCACGCGGCTTGCCACGTAGTAGCCGGCGATAGAGCCAGCAGCGACCATGATCAGGATGATGAGGCCGATGCCGAAGCTGGTGGCGACACCCGGACCGAAGAATGTGGCGATGACGGCGAGCGCCATGCCGATGATGCCGTACCAGACGGCGCGCTTGGCGCTTTCCTGGCCGGAAAGGCCGCCGAGCGACAGGATGAAGAGAACAGCCGAAGAGATGTAGGCGGCCGAAACGATACCGATCGTCATGATGATTACCCCCTACGCACTCAAGACTTCTGGAACATGGCGAGCATGCGCCGTGTCACGAGAAAACCGCCAACGATGTTGATCGTCGCGACCAGAACCGACAAAGCGCCGAGCACGACGACCAGCCAGTTGCCCGAGCCGATTTGCAGGAGCGCGCCGAGGATGACGATGCCGGAAATGGCATTGGTGACGGCCATCAGCGGCGTGTGCAGCGAATGCGAGACGTTCCAGATGACCTGGAAGCCGATGAAGCAGGAGAGCACGAAAACAACGAAATGGCTCATGAAACTTGCCGGTGCATAGGCACCGACGACTAGCAGCAGCACAGTCGCGACGCCGAGCAGGATCGCCTGGTTCTTGGTCTGCGCCTTGAAGGCTGCAACTTCATTCGCCCGCTTTTCCTCCGGCGTCAGCTCCTTGGCTTTCTCCTTCGGCTTCTGGGCGGCAATCGCCTGAATTTTTGGTGGCGGCGGCGGGAAGGTGATCTCGCCGTCCTTGGTGACGGTCGCGCCGCGGATGACGTCGTCTTCCATGTTGTGGACGACAACGCCGTCCTTGGCCGGCGTCAGGTCCGTCATCATGTGGCGGATATTGGTGGAATAGAGCGTCGAAGACTGGGCGGCCATGCGGCTCGGAAAATCCGTGTAGCCGATGACGATGACGCCGTTCTCCGAAACTACGCGTTCGTCGGCGACGGTGAGGTCGCAGTTGCCGCCGCGTTCGGCCGCAAGATCGATGATCACCGAACCCGGCTTCATCAGGGCTACCATGTCGGCAGTCCAGAGTTTTGGCGCATCACGTCCGGGGATCAGCGCGGTGGTGATGACGATATCGATCTGAGGTGCCAGTTCGCGGAACTTTTCCAGCTGCTTTTCGCGGAACTCGGGAGACGAAGGAGCGGCATAACCGCCAGTCGCCGCGCCGTCCTGCTGGCTTTCCTTGAAGTCGAGGAAGACGAATTCGGCGCCCATGGATTCGATCTGCTCAGCCACTTCCGGGCGCACGTCGAAAGCGTAGGTGATGGCGCCGAGCGAAGTTGCGGTACCGATGGCGGCGAGACCTGCAACACCTGCGCCGATGACCAGAACCTTGGCCGGCGGCACCTTGCCTGCAGCCGTGACCTGACCGGTGAAGAAGCGGCCGAAATTGTTGCCGGCCTCGATGACGGCGCGGTAACCGGCGATGTTGGCCATCGACGACAGGGCGTCCATCTTCTGGGCGCGCGAAATGCGCGGCACCATGTCCATGGCGATGACGTTCGCGCCCTTCACCTTGGCTTGCTCGAGCAGTTCCTTGTTCTGAGCCGGGTAGAAGAACGAGATCAGCGTCTTTTCCGGGCCAAGCTTGTCGACTTCCGAGATTTCCGGCGGACGCACCTTGGCGATCACGTCGGAGGCTTCGATCAGCGCATCCGGCGTATCGACAACCGTCACGCCGGCGGCGCGATAGGCGTCATCGGAAAAGCCCGCAGCCTTGCCGGCACCGGTTTCGATTACGCAGTCATAGCCAAGCTTCTGCAAGGCAAGCGCGCTTTCCGGCGTCATCGCGACACGCGCCTCGCGGTCCCCGCGCTCTTTAAGAACCCCAATCTTCAATCGTTTCGTCCCCAGTTCGTTTTCATCATGCTCAAGCCGGTCGGTTACCGGCATTCCTTGTCGGACAGTGTTACGACAGGGATTTTCGAGCGGAAAGGTTGGCGATGGTACGTGCGGGTACGGTGAACACAAGGCCTTTACTGCCGTAAACAGGCCTTTTCTGTCGGATTCCTCGCTTCGCCTGCCGTTTGCTGGCAAGGCTGCGCGGTTTTGCAGGACAATCGGAGTGTCGCCAGCGACGATAGGTCGCTGGCACATTCTTGCCGTGGGATAGTTTGCCGAGCTTCTCTTTCAGAAGATCTCGCGCCAGCGTTGAGCTGTTCGGTCAGGCTATGGCGGTTACGTGTATTTTGGGAAGGTCGCCGAGATTCCACTTGCCGTCGATTGCCCGTTCGATCTGGGCTGCCAGCTGCAGCAATAGGCCATCACGACCAAGGCCGGACTGGATCTGCATGCCGAGCGGTAGGCCATTGGCATGTCGGGCAAGTGGCAGGCTGAGGCCTGGCGTGCCGCAAAGATTGCTGAACGGGGTATAGGCGAAGAAGCCCCAGAGATTGAAAAACCAGTCGAGGGCAGAGGGATTGTCGGTCATTGTCAGATATTCGGTCGTGCCGATCGGCGGTGTTTCCCGGGCGGTGATCGGCGTCAGCACGATGTCCCATTTCTCGTAGAATTCACCGAAGGCGCGGGCGGTTTCGTTGAAGGCGAGTTGCATGTCTGCGCGTTCGGTATAGGTCGCATCCTTGCCCTGTTCCCAGATGCGGATGTTCATCGGTTCGATGAGATCGCCGGGTGGTCGTTCTAGGCCTCGCATGCGCAGGAGATTGTTCACAGTCTGGGCAAAGTTGGTGATGTAGCAAGCCGTCTGTGCCGTATAGGCTTTCTCGAAGTCTATCGAGGGTTTGATCCATTCGACATGATGGCCGAGGCTGTCGAGGAAATGGGCCACACGCTCCAGCTCGGAGACGATATGCGGCGTCGATTTATATGGTCCCCATTCGTGGGAGACCGCGATGCGCAGTGGTTTCGGATCGCGCTTGATCAAGTTTAGGAAAGGCTCGTCGGGCGACCAGTAGGGCATGAATTCGCCCGGTGCGCCACCGCGGCAATTGTCGACGAAGGCGGCTGTGTCGCGCACTGTCCGGGTGATGCAGCCCTGTGTCGAGACGACAGAGGTGAAGTCTGAAGCCGCAGGAGCGATGGAAAAGGTGCCGCGGGAGGATTTCAGCCCGATGCCGCCGTTGACGCCTGCCGGAATGCGGATCGAGCCCCCGCCGTCTGTCGCATGGGCAAGCGGCACAACACCGGCGCCGACCATGACGGCGGAACCAGCGGACGAGCCACAACTGGTAAAATCTGTGTTCCAGGGATTGCGGGTCACATAAAGCGCCGGGTTTTCCGCCGAGCTGCAGCAGCCGAATTCCGGGGTCGTGGTGCGGCCGATGATATTGAGGCCTGCGGTCTTCATTTTTGTGGTGAGGAAGGTGTCGGAGGTCGGGCGATTGCCCTTCATGTAGAGCGAGCCTTGCTCCTGCAGCTGGCCCGCAAGCGTCGGGCCTAGATCTTTCAGGAGGAAGGGCAGGCCTGCAAATGCACCTTCGGGATTTGCGCCGTTGACCGTGGCGTCGGAAACAGCATCCTCGAAGATCTCGACGACGCCGCAGATCTGCGGATTGACCGCCTTGATCGCTGCTGCCGCCTGTGCTGCGAGTTCGGATGCGGTGACCTCTCCGTTTTTCACCAGTTCCGCAAGGCCAAGCCCGTCTTTGCCGAACCATTCGGCCCAGCTCATCACCATCGTCATCTGCATTCCCCAATGTTTTCGTTCTAGCGAAATTCTGTTTTGAAAAAGCCAAGGCGGAGCGGCCCGGTCACGTAGTGCAGGGGCTCAGATAATCACGCCTGATGCGGAGTGTCTCAGGAAATCTGCTGCGGTGCGCGAAAAGGGTTAGCGCTAACGCTCGCTTCTGCCGGAGACGTTTTGGGATGCGTCTTCTCTCGATTCCTGCTCATGCAGGTAGCGGAGATAGGCGACATATCCGGACAGATAATGCTCGACATCGTCGATCCGCACCCGGAATGCGTGGTGGCGGATGAAGAAGGAGCCGAGCACCTTTCTCGGATTGCGCATGAACATCGCCATCTCGGGCCAGAAATGCCCGTTGAGCATGTAATGCGCCCGTTTTTCGAGCGCGCGTTCGAAGCGGCCGGGATCTATGCGGTTCAGGAGATCAGTAAAACGCCCGTCGATTTTCAACCGTGTCAAAACCTGCCGCGTCGCCATCATCAGTTCGAGCAATGTCGGGAATGTCGTGATCCTGTTGGCGACGAAATCGAGATGATCGGCAATGTTGTCTATGGCGAAGCGGTAATATTCCTCCTCGGGGCGATGCCGTGTCAGTTCATTGGCGCAATAGGCAAGCCAATGGTCGTGATGGCGCGCGTGATTGTTGCAGATGAAATGCCCGAAGGCGAGTTCGACAGCCCTTAGCCAGCGGTCGTCGCGAAGCTGGTCGTAGAGCCGCATCAGGGCGAAGACAGCCTCTCCTTCGTAATAGATAGTGCGGAATTCCTGCCGGGTTTCGAGGCTGGGAAAAGTCAGGACGTGGCGGAAAGCGCCGGTTTTTTCGTCCTGCATGAAGCAGATGCCGGAGGCAAGCCTCTCCATCAGTTCGTCATGACGGTCGTCGTTAAAGACGCTGGCATATTTGGCAAGCGCCAGGATCGCGACGGCATTGCCGCCGAGCTTGATCTCGTTGTCGGCTTCGACGAGGAAGGCGGCGATCCGGCCGTTGGGCAAAAGCGCATGGACGATGAGATCGCGCGTCATGCAGGAAATCGACCGGCTGATCGCCTCGCGCAGGAGCGGTGTGCAGGTCAGTTCGTACGCCTCGATCACTGCATAAGTCGTGCTGGCATGGCGAAGCGTGTTGTAGGCGCCGATCTCCCTGTCGAAACAGGGGTGATAACCGTAAACGAAACGGCCGTCGGGGCTGACCTGGCGGGCGAGGAATTCGGAGGCGTCATAGATCAGTGACGTGACCTGCCCGACGTCCAGCTTGTCGATGATCCTGTGTCCGGCATTGAGGCCAGAGGGATGAAGCGGGTAGACCGTCGTTCCGTCGAAAAACGCGCCTGTGCTGGCGAAGGGATAGATCACTCGATCATCTGCAAAGTCCGGCGGTAGGTGATCAGGGAAACGGGAGCTGAAATAAAGAAGAAAGTTCTTTTCGTTCAGGTCGGCTGAGACATTGCGGTTGCCGCCATAGAGCATCGCGTTGGCGTTCAGTTCCTGTTCCTGAAAGGCGATCTCGAACCGGTCGTCCAGTGAAATGCCGAGGCGGAAGTAATTGCGTTTCGTGTCGTTCAGCACATCGCGGAGTTCGGCCCAAGTCGAGGCTTGCAGGGCGGTTGGCCAATCGACCCGCAACCACCGATGCCGGCCGGATTGGCGGCGTTGAATGGTTAGAACGGCCTCCATGCCCGTCTGCCAGGCCTGATCAAAAGACGAACCGCGTGCAATGCTGATGCTCGCCCTTTCCTCACCGTCGGAACAGGAAAAGAACAGCACATAGGCCGGATAGGGCGCGGGCAAGGGATGGCATGCGGATCGTACATGGTCCTGCAGCAGGGTCATATCCGGTGGCGTCGTCATGCAGTCCTCCTTGCACCAGCGCCGTTTTCCTAGCGTTCGCGCATCGCCTCTTTGGCCTTGTTGAAGGGTTTAAGCAGGTAATCCATCACGCTCTTCTGGCCGGTATGGATATCGACGGTGGCGACCATGCCGGGCGAGATCGGAAATATCTTGCCGGCATGATTTTCCAGCGCGTCTTTTTCCGTCTTCACGAAGACGCGGTAATAATAGATCTCGGGGTCTACCTCATCCTGGATCGTGTCGGGCGAGATGGTGACGACCTTGCCGTCGAGTCCGCCATAGATGGCGTAGTCATAGGCGGTGATCTTCACCGTGGCGCGTTGGTCGGGATGGATGAAGGCAATGTCGCGCGGCAGGATACGGGCCTCGATCATCAGCTGGTCGCCGAGCGGGATGATATCCATCAGCTTGCCATTCGGCGGCACGACACCGCCGATGGTGGAAACCTCGATATTCTTGACGATGCCGCGCACCGGTGAGCGAAGAGTAAGGCGGGCGAGGCTGTCCGAACGGCCCTTGATGATGGAAATGAGCGAGCTTACCTCGGCATTGGCCTTGGCCAGCTGTTCGCGGGCTTCTACGACATATTGGGTGCTGGTCTCGACCTTCTTGAGTTCCAGTTCCGCCCGTTCGCGCTTCAGGCGGATGATCTCGACACTGCTGGCCGCCCCCATCTTCGACAGGTCTTCATTGACCGCAAGCTCCTGACGGGAGAGGGCGAGTGATTCATCGATCCATTGCAGCGTCTCTTTCAGGTTATGCTGGCGGGCTTCATAGAGCCTGGTCTCCGAGGTGACCAGCTCGGGATAGCCGGTCAGTTCATCCGGAAAGGTGAGGGGGGTCTGGTTGACTTCCGCCGTCAGCCTGGCCGAACTCGCCAATGCAGCCCGGTATGTGGCAGCGGATTCTCCGACGCCGGATTCGGTGATCGTCGGATCGAACTGGGCAATCAGTTGTCCGCGTTCGACGACCTGGTTTTCCTGAACCATCAGTTTCGAGACGATGCCGCCTTCCAGCGACTGGATGACCTGTTCCTTGCTGATCGGCACGACCTTGCCGTCACCGGTCGAGACCTCGTCGAGGATGGCGAAATAGGCCCATACCATGCCGACGACGATAAGGAGGGCCATGACCTTGATGACGGTCTTTGCTCCGGACAGCCGTACCTCGTCCTCGCCGCCATATTGCCAGCTCTCTTCGACGAGGCGGGGGAATGACATGGCCATGGCTAGTTCGCTCCCTTGACGCTGCGCAGTTGCTGGGCCGGCTTTTCGCCTTTGAGGACCCGCAGGGCTTCTTCCTTATCGGCATTGAGCACGATGCGGCCACCGTCTAGCGCGACAACGCGCTCGACCAGATCCAGCACACGCATCCGGTGGGTGGCGATAATCACCGTCTTGTTTTTCGCCCAGGCGGAGAAACGCTGGATAAACAGCTTTTCGGTAGCCTCATCCATGGATGCCGTCGGTTCGTCGAGCAGCACGACAGACGGGTTGCGGATCAGCAGCCGCGACAGAAGCAGGGCCTGCTGCTGGCCGCCGGAAAGACCGCGCCCACCTTCGTCGATCAGGTGATCGATGCCCTTCGGAAGCATGCGGATGAACTCATCTGCGCCGGTCATCTGCAGCGCCTCCAGCATCGCCTGTTGTGAGGCGTTCTGGGCGCCCATCAGCACGTTTTCGCGGATCGAGCCATGGAACAGGCGGGAATTCTGGGTGATCAGGCCGACTTCCCGGCGCAGGTCGGACGGGTCGATCTGGTCGATCGCCAAGGTATCGATCAGCGCCTCGCCTGTATGGGGTTGCAGCTGGCCGGAAAGCGCCTGCAGCAGGGTGGATTTTCCCGCGCCGTTCTTGCCGAGAAGGGCGATCGTGTCACCGGCCTCGGTCGAGAAATCCGCAAGTAACAGCGCCGGCCGGCCAGCCGGTTCGTCGTAATAATAGACGGCGCCGCGGAAGCGATATTCGCCTAGCAGCGAACCGACCGAAAGCCTTGATTCCGCCGGCGGATGGTCGACCGGCATTTTCATGATCGTATTCAGGCTCGACAGGCCGATCTTGGCATGCTGCAGGCGCCCCAGAACCTGGGTCAGCTGCGCCATCGGCGCCATCATGCGCGAACCGAGAATGGAGCAGGCGACAAGCGATCCGGTGCTCAGGTCGCCCGCCATGACCATCGGCGCGCCGCAGAAGACAATTACGGCAAAGACGCTGGTCTGGACACCATGGCCCCAGCTCGTCAGCGTGCTGGTGATGGAACGCAGTTTGACCTGCGCATCGGCGCTTGCGGAATTGAAGGTGTTCCATTTCTGCTGGAACACGCTTTCGGCCTGTAGCGCCTTGATATCCTCGATGCCCTGAATGGATTCGACCAGCATGGCATTGCGCAGCGACGATTCCCGCATCGCGAGGCTGGCATTCCGCTTCAGCTTGCCCTGCGCCAGAAGGCCGGGGGCAACCATGATGAGCAGCGCTGCCGCCGGAATGACGGCAAGCCAGCCGCCGATATAGGCGAACAGACCGAGGAAGAGGAGAAAGAAGGGCAGGTCAGCGATGGCGGAGACCGTCGTCGAGGTCAGCATTTCGCGGACCTGTTCGAGTTCCCGTAACTGGGCGATGAAGGTGCCGGTCGCCTTGGGCCGGTTCTGGTTTTTCACCCGCAGCGCATGGCCGAAAACGACATCGGAGATGCGGATATCCGCGCGCTTGCCGACGATGTCTATAATGGCCGTCCTGACCTTGCGCATGATGAAGTCGAAGACGACCGCCACGCCGACGCCGATGAACAGGACGACGAGTGTGCTCATGGAATTGGCGGGCACGACCCGGTCATAGACCTGCATCGAGAAGATGACGCCGGCGATGGAGAGAGCGTTGGCAACGAAGGATGCGAGGAGAACGTAGCTGTAGGGGCGAAGATCGCTGAGCGCGAGCTTGCGGAACCAGCCATGCGTGTCGGGCGCGATATAGGCATCAATGCGCTCGTCGGGCCGGTTCCGTGCATCGCGGGCGATCAGAAGATGGGTGATGTGGCCATCGATCTCGGAAAGCGGGATCCAGGTCCAGTGACCGTTATCGCCGGCAAAGGTGATCTTCACCTCGTCCCGGTTGATCTCGGTTATCAGCCCGATATCGCCGTAGCTGAGTTCGATCAGCATTGGCAGGCGGCGAGCCGTAATGCCTTTGGCCAGCGGCTCGACCGGCTTTGCATCGAGACCGAAACGCCGTGCCAGCTTGCCTATCCGATGAACGGGAGGCGCTGCCTCCTGCATGATTGAGATGTAGTTCGTGGCAAATTTGGAATGGGCGATGCCATAGTGCTGCGCCAGCAGCCCCATGATCTCGATCCAATCCTTTGCATGGCTCAGCGAGGCTGCATTTGCCTCGGTCTTTTTCTGATCATTCGTTTCGGGGTTAGGTGGGGGAAGGGCAGCTGCCCTTTCCCCTGTCGTTGCCTGCATCCTTTCGGAAGGAGCCTGTCTGGCATCCATCAGCTCATCTCCTCCGCGCTAGACCACCGGCAGCCTTGGTGTCGCAAGATCATCGTCCTGGTTGAGCGGTTCGAACGGATCGAGTGGTGGGGTCTCCACCAGATCCAGAACAGCATCGACTGTATTCGATAGATCGACATTGGCCGACACGTCGACGCCCCAACCGTCGCCTGTATCGACGGAGACCGAGGTGTCGCCGGTCAGGCTGTCGAGCGCACTCAGATCGATTTCCTCGCCGCCCTGAACAAGCAGGCTCAGGCCATCATCCGTATTCAGGGATGCTTCGACCGGCTGCGGCTCATCGGCGGTGGACGGATCGGTATCCTGCGCATCGGAGCTATCGGATGAGGTGTCGCCGTCCGCCGCCATTCTGGCGTTGGTGTCGGGGCTGTCAGCCACATCACCGCCGCTGCCATCGTCGGCAAGGGCGAAGCCCGTCATGTCATCCGATGCCGATGCCATGGTGATGGCGCTGCTATCCTGAACCTCGACATCTATGGTGAGATCGGAAGACAGTTCGTTTCCGGTCACCGGATCGACGACGACAACGGTGAAGTTATCGGTTCCGCCGGCCGTGGCATTGGTGTGAGGGGTGTAGATATAACTGCCGTCGGCGCTGAACACGAGGGTGCCGAACGCCCCTTCCACCGTCACCGTACCGTTGACCAGAGCATGGGTTACGCCGTTGAACTCGACCTCACCGATGCGAAGATCATCCGTATTGCCGGTGGCCGCGGCGTCGATGAAGTTACCGTCCGCCCTTTCTCCCACGGTGATCTGGACATTCTCGACCTGATCGGTTGCGGTAACGGAGATTTCGCGGAGCGTTCCAATGCCGAGCGTGATGCCGGGATTGGGGACGAGCGTGGCGCGATACTGACCGGCATCGAGGTCGGTCAGAGTGATCTCGCCGGTGGGCGCGCCAAGCAGGTTCAGCTGCAGAATGCCATTATTGACATCGTCGGTGCCATAGGCTCCCCGCACCCATGCGGTACCGTTCCAGCGCTCGATGATCACCGAATAGTTGCTGAGCACGCCGACATTAACGAGCCCGCCGATCCGCAGATCGAGATCCACCGAATTTGTGCTGCCCGAGAGATTGAAGTTGACGACGGGGTTAGTGGCCGAACCCAGGTTGACGTTCAGCAGGCTGGTGAGGGTAAGCGAAAGCAGCGCCGTGACAGTGGAACTGGCCGTGGATGGCGTCGATTCGTTCTGGCGGGTGATCGTCTGGTCGAGAATGGCGGTGTCGGCCGCGTTGGTCAGGGCGAAATCCACGCCGGGGGCTGTGGTCGTGGCCGAATCGGAGATATTGCCTGCAGCATCCCGTTGCACGACCTCGAGTTCCTGGCCGTTTACCTGCGCGGGCGAGAGGCCGACGCTGAACGTGCCGTTGGCGGCGACCGTTCCTGTGCCGATAACCGCACCGCCGGTGCCGGTAACCGTGATGGTGGCGCCCGGTTCGCCGGTGCCGGTCAACTCGTTGCCGGCCGGGCTGACAGCCAGATCTTCCGGCGGGTCAGGGGGGAGCAGGTCTGGTGTGTCGGTGACGACCGACGGTGACACGTTTCCGGCCGTGTCGGTCAGAACCACAGTCAGGTCTCGGCCATCGGCCTGTGTCGGGTTAAGCGTTATGCTGAATGTACCGCCCGGGAGCACGGTTCCGGTCCCGACGACGATACCATCGGCATTGGTAACCCGAACCGCTGCCCCGGCTTCGCCATTGCCGGTCAGAATGGTGCCGGTGCCGTTGACATCGACATTGGTCGGAGCAGGCGGCGCAAGCAGGTCCGGAGAATTGACCGAGGCCACGTCGGACGGGTTTCCGGCGCTATCCGTCAATACGACATCGAGTTCGCCGCCATTCACCTGTGAGGGTGAAAGGCCGATGCTGAACGTGCCGTCCGGTGCGACCGTGCCGGTGCCGACGACCTGGCCTGTGGCATTGGTGACGGTGACCGTGGAGCCCGGTTCACCGCCGCCGCCGATCAGCGTGCCCGAACTGTTGACGACGAGGCTGGTCGGTGGTTCGGGTCCGGTCAGGTCCGGCGAAGCGACGGTGCCCGGATCGGACTCGTTGCCGGCATCGTCGGTCAGGGTGACGTTCAGGTCACCACCATCGGCCTGAGCCGGGTTGAGCGTAATGCTGAAAGTGCCGTCCGGATCGACTGTTCCCGTGCCGACGACAGTACCGGCGGCATTGGTGACCGAGATGTCCGCGCCGGGTTCGCCTTCACCCGTCAGTACGATGCCATCATCGTCGAGAACAAGGTTGGCTGGAGCATCCGGCGCTGTCGTGTCCGTCGTGGAAGCGGTTCCGGGGTCCGAAACATTGCCGGCGGCATCCCTCAGAACGACATCCAGTTCGGCACCGTCCGCCTGGGGTGGGTTGAGCGTGATCGTGAACGTGCCGCCTGCGCCAACGGTACCGGTGCCGACGACAACGCCTTCTGCCGTCGTCACCGTGACGGCTGCGCCCACTTCACCGTTACCCGTGAGTTGGGCACCGTTTGGAGTGACGACCAGATTGGTCGGTGCGTCGGGCGGTGTGAGGTCCGGCGTTGTGGCCGTGCCCGGACCGGACTCATTGCCGGCAGTGTCGCTCAGGACGACGCCGAGTGATCCACCGTCGGTCTGCGGTGAGGTCAGGGTGATGGAGAAATTGCCGTTGGTGCCGACAGTGCCGGTCCCGACAATGTTATCATCCGCATCTCTGATGGTTACCGCTGCACCCGGCTCGCCCTTGCCGCTGACGATCGTGCCGGTGGCATTGACGTTGAGATTGGTCGGGGTCTCCGGCGCATCGAGATCAGGCGTGGGGACGGTTCCCGGTTGAGAGATGCCTCCGGTGCCGGTCAAGGTGACCTGCAGATTGCCGCCGTCCGTCTGGGGTGGGTCGAGATCGACACTGAATGTACCGCTGACGACAGTACCCGTGCCGACGATTTCGCCGGCAGCGTTACGGACGGTGACGGTCGTACCAGTTAGGCCGGAACCGGTAAGGGTCTCTCCAAGAGCATCGACGACCAGTCCGGTCGGCGCGGGTGGTGCATCGGGATCGGGGGCCTGTACGGCTGCGGAATCCGATATATTGCCGGCGGTATCTTCAAGAACCACTTGCAGGGCTTCACCATTGATCTGAGCAGGTGCAAGCGGAACGCTGAATGTTCCGTCCGTATCGACTGTGCCGGTGCCGATGATTGTGCCGCCGGCATTCCGGACGGTCACTTCGGTGTTCGGCTCGCCAACACCCGTCAGTGTCAGTCCGTCGTCGCTGACAACCAGTTCGGTCGGGGGCGCGGGAGGCTGAATGTCGGTGATCGGCAGGGTCGTCGTGGGCGATGTGTTTCCGGCATCGTCGGTCAAGGTGACGTTCAATTCGCCCGCGTCGGTCTGGGGTGGGTCGAGGTCGATCAGGAACGTACCACCGCTCCCCACAACGCCGCTCCCGACGACAATGCCTTCCGCATCGGTCACCCTGACTATGGCGCCGGGCTCACCCTCGCCGAAAAGCTCGGTTCTGTCGGGGCTTGCCTCCAGTCCGGTCGGGGCGCCGGGGGGCGTCAGGTCCGGTGTGGCGACAGGGACGGGATCGGTCTCGTTGTTGAAACCATCCGTCAGCGTGACCTCAAGTCCGGAACCGTCATTCTGCGCCGGTGAAAGCGGAATGGTGAAGGTGCCGTTGGCGCCGACCGTGCCTGTCCATTCATCCGTTCCGTTAGTTACCGTCACTGTCGATCCGACCTCGCCGCGGCCGGTGATCTGCGTTCCGTCCGCACTGACGCTGAGATTGGTCGGCAAGGCGGGTGGCGTTTCATCGACGGAGGTGATGATGCCCGGGGCCGATGAATTGCCTTCATCATCGGTCAGGACGACCTGCAGATTGCCGCCGTCGATCTGCGCCGGGCTGAGAGGCACGCTGAAGGAACCGTCCGTGCCGACCTCTGCTGAGCCGACCTGCTGGCCGGCGGCATTGGTGACGACAACGGTGGCACCGGGTTCGCCGGTGCCGTTCAGGATCGTGCCGCCTGCCTCGACGTTGAGGCCGCTCGGTGCCGCAGGCGGCGTCGCATCGGTGGTCGGGACGGTACCCGGATCGGAGATGTTACCGCTTCCGTCAGTCAGGACCACGGTCAGGTCTCCGCCATCGATCTGGGCGGGACTGAGACCGATCGTGAACGTTCCATCAGGACCGATCGTGCCGGTGCCGACCGTATCGCCGGCTGCGTTGGTTACCGTTACCGTCGTGCCGATTTCACCTGAACCGGTCAGGACCGTACCTGCGCCATTCACGGCGAGATTTCCGGGCTGGTCTGGTTCGGTGATGTCCGGTGCGGTCACGGTGAGGGGATCCGATGCATTTCCGTCGCCGTCGGTCAGGACCACAGTCAGGTCCCCGCCATCCGATTGTGCAGGATTGAGTGGGATGCTTATCGCGCCTGTTGGCCCGACTATGCCCGTACCGACCACATCTCCGGCTTCATTGGTAACTGTGACGGTGGCGCCGGCTTCGCCCTGGCCCGTCAGTGTCGTGCCGCCATTGCCGACAGTAATGCCGGTCGGCGCATCGGGGCCAACGAGATCGGGTGATGGTGCAAGGCTCGGGTCGGACGTGTTGCCCTGAGCATCCGTCAGTATGACCTCAAGATTGCCGCCATCCGTTTGCGGCGGGGTCAGCCCGATACTGAATGTGCCATTCGGCCCGACCGTGCCTGTTCCAACCGGATCTCCGGCCTGGTTGGTGATGGTAACGGTAGCGCCCGGTTCTCCGCGGCCGGTTATGACTGTACCGGCGGCATTGACGTCGAGGTCCGAGGCGGGATCCGGTCCGGTTGTATCCGGCGAGGTTGCCGTCACTATCGGCGACGTATTGCCGGCAGCATCCTGCTGCACAACCGTTACCAGACCGCCATTGTCCTGGGTGGGGGTTAGGTCGATGGTGAAGCTGCCATCGCTGCCCGCCGCACCTGTGCCGATGATAACTCCATTGGCATCTCTCACGGTTACTGTCGCTCCCGCTTCACCCTGACCGGAAAGCTGGCTGCCATCGCCGCTGACTGTCACACCGGTCGGTGCCTCCGGAGCAACGAGGTCGGGAGTGGTCACCGTTGCTGGTGGTGACAGGTTTTCACCGCGATCTTCGAGAATGACGGTCAGATCGCCGCCATCGGTCTGTGCCGGGGCGAGCGTGATGGTGAATGTGCCGTTGCCGTTCACCGTTCCGGTGCCTACTTGCTGCCCGGCCACGTTGGTTACGGTGACGGTCGTGCCAGGTTCGCCGCGGCCGGTCAGCGTGGTTCCGGCGTCGTTGACAGCAAGGTTGGTCGCGGCCGCGGGATCGATCAGATCGGGGGAAAGCGTCAGCGCCGGCTGCGAGGTGCCGTTGGCATCCGTCTGCGTCACTCTCACTTCGCTGCCATCGATCTGTGCGGGGGTGAGGGTAATGGAGAAGCTGCCATCCCCCTGAACGGTTCCGGTGCCGATCGTCGTGCCGGCGGCGTTGGTAACCCTCACCGTTGCACCGGGTTGCCCCTCGCCGGTGAGTATCGTGCCGGTACCATTGATGTCCACGTCGGTCGGTGCTGGTGGTGCATCGGGATCCGGTGCCAGCACGGTGCCGGGCGCGGAAGCGTTTCCTGCCGCATCCGTCAAAACGACATCCAGCTCGCCGCCGTCCAGCTGGGCCGGATCGAGATCGACACTGAACGTGCCGTCTGGGTCGACGGTATCTTCGCCAATCACATCGCCAGCCGCATTGGTGACCGTGACCTTGGTTCCGGGCTCGCCTCGGCCTGTCAGAACCATTCCGCTGTCGCTCACTGCCAGATTGGCGGGTGATGCCGGGGATTGGTCATCCTCCAGCGTTACCGTTGCTGGATCCGAGACGTTGCCTGCGGCATCCTGCTGCACGACCTTCAGTTCGCCACCATTATTCTGGGTGGGATCAAGATTGATCGTAAAGCTGCCGTTGCCGGCAACTGTGCCGGTTCCAACGATCACGCCGCTTGCATCGCGAACTGTCACTGTCGCTCCCGGCTCGCCGCGGCCGGTGAGGATTGTTCCGGCGTCATTGACGTCGAGAGATGTCGGTGCGTCGGGTGCGACAAGATCCGGGGAGGCTATGATAGCTGGCGCTGAGTCATTTCCTGAAGTGTCTTCGGCAACGACCTGCAGGTCGCGACCGTCTGTCTGGGCCGGGTTCAGCGGAATACTGAAATTGCCGGTCGCGCCGACAGTTACAGTGCCGACCACGACACCATCCGCATCCGTCACAGTTATCTTCGCACCCGGCTCTCCGCGTCCCGTCAGCACCGTGCCGTCATCGTTGATACTCAAATTGCTCGGGGCGGAAGGGCCGGCCAAATCCGGTGCGTCGGTCGTTCCCGGCAGGGATGTGTTGCCGGCCGTATCCGTCAGTGTGACTTCGAGCGTGCCACCATCTGTCTGTGCCGGGGCAAGCGTGACGGTGAACGTGCCATTCGGGCGCACCGTCCCAGTGCCGATCTCGTCGCCTGCTGCATTGGTGACGGTGACCGTCGTTCCGGGTTCGCCGCGGCCGGTGAGCGTAGTGCCTGCGTCGTTTACATCCAGATTGGTGGGGGCAGCCGGGTCGATCAGGTCGGGAGCCGACGTTAGGCTGGGCTGCGACGTACCGTTGGCATCGCTCTGGATCACACGCAGCTCGCCGCCATCGATCTGGGCCGGCGCAAGCGTGACTGAGAAGGTTCCGTCATTTGCAACGATCGCAGTGCCGACGACCTGGCCGGCGGCATTGGTAACCCTGATCTGAGCCCCCGCCTGTCCGTCACCGGTAAGCACTGTTCCCGAGGCGTTTACATCCAGATCCGTCGGGGCAGGGGGTGCGTCGGGATCCGGCGCAAGCACCGTGCCCGGGGTGGACGCATTGCCTGCGCCATCGGTCAACACGACCTCCAGCTCGCCACCGTCGAACTGGGCCGGGTCTAGGTCGATTGCAAATGTGCCGTCGGCGGCGACCGTGCCGGTGCCGACGTCTTCACCGGCCGCGTTGGTCACGGTCACCGTCGCGCCCGGTTCGCCGCGCCCGGAGAGCACCGTGCCGTCGTCATTTACACCGAGATTGGTCGGCGGCGGCGGTGCCTGGATATCGTCTACATCGACCGTGCCGGGTTCCGAGGCATTGCCGGCTGCATCCTTGAGAACAACCTCAAGCTCTCCTCCATTGTCCTGTGTCGGATCGAGGTCTATCGTGAAAGTGCCGTTCGCTCCCACGGTTCCGGTGCCAACGGTTACGCCATTGTCATCTCGGACCGTTACGGTCGCTCCCGGCTCTCCCCTGCCTGTCAAAACTGTGCCACCGTCGCCTATCGCAAGGTTGGTCGGCGCGTCGGGTGCAATCAAATCCGGGGACAATGCGGTTCCGGGATCGGAGACGTTTCCGCTCGCATCTTCCAGCACGACGCTCAACTCGCCGCCATCGATCTGGGCGGGATCAAGAGTGATGCTGAACGAGCCGTTTGCGCCGACGATGCCGGTGCCGACCACAACACCGGCCGCATTCGTCACGGTGACTTCCGCCCCCGGTTCCCCGCGACCGGTCAGGGTCGTGCCGGCATCGTTGACGGAAAGATTGGTCGGAGGTTCTGGTGCCTCGGTATCTGAATCGGAGTCCGAGTCGGCATCCGCATCGGCATCGGCATCGGCGTCAGCATCTGCATCTGCATCCGCGTCGGCATCCGCATCCGAATCTGCGTCGGAATCGCTATCATCGGAGTTCCCGCCGCCAGAGCTGGCGCCGACGCCAATTGCTGCGGCTCCGAGCCCGAGTGCTGCTGCAAGGCCAAGCACCGAAGCCCCGCCGCCGCCAGCACCGGCCGCTGCACCCGCCAGCTGGTCGATCGGGGCACCTTCGACAAACTCGAAATTGGCGAGTTCGTCGGTATATTCGCCCTGCCAGACATTGCCGGCGGGATCTTCGAGCACGAGTTCGCTACGTTCGGCGCCGTCGCCAGTATAGAAATTCTCGATACGGATATCGGCCCCATTCCGGACGTCGATGATAAGATCGTTGCCGGAGCGTGTGGTGGCCGTGATCTGATCGGGAGATAAGGAGAGTTTGACTGTGCTTGGCTTGGAAAGGACGATATTGTTCTCGTTTACAGTGGTTGTTTGCCCACTTGCCTTATCCAGTATTACAGCGACCATCTGACTCTCCCTGTGAGGTGCCGGGCATCATGCCCTTTCCAGTGCGCCGCCCCTCGCCTTGTAGGCGAGTTCTCCCGCTCCTCGTCACCGTTCAGGCAGACGCGGCTCGTTGGATGTCGTTAGCAGCACACCAGAATGAAGTTGCTGTAATTCATGCAATCTTCAATTAGATGTCGCTTATGTTTGTCTTTGTGGCTTAAGGAAGGGTAAACGGGCGACCTGAAATGAAGCGAGGCTGTGCCGTGACGCGACGGACAGCGCTTGGGGGCGCATCATCTCGGTATGCATTTGTCACGCAGTTGTGAAAAATGTGAGATTCAAGTCAGGTTCGAGGTGCGCGCAGCGGTACTTTCTGAGCGTCTGCCGAGATTTGTTCCGGGGAGGGCGAGGATAGTCCAAAAGCGTCGCGAAGCCTGCCAGCCGCATAGGCACATTCGACGTTCAGCTTGTAGAGATCGAACCGGGTGTTGATCTCGTCGAAACGGGCGGAATGCAGCTCCTGGTCTGCGTTCAGCACATCGAGCAGTGTTCGAGTTCCGAGATCGAGAAACTGTTTCTGGTACAGATCTCGCGTTTCACGCATCATCGTCTGCCGCGATCCGAGCGACTTCAACAATGTGCTGAGGCTGCCTACCTGAGAGGCCGATTGGATCCATGATCTCTGGGCGTCGTATTTTCCAACCGCAATGGCTGCTTCTGTTGCCTGTGCACCGTAGCGGGCGGCGTTCTGGCGGGCTCTGAAAGAACTGCCGTTATAGAGATCGCTCTTGATAGTCACGCCAACCATGTAATCAGTGTCGCCGCCACCCCAAGTCTTCATCCGGGTCGTACCTTCCAATGCTATCGTCGGAAGCATGTCGGCGCGTGCAAGCTTGACGCGCGCATCAGCTTCGCGCTTGCGGGATTTGGCGGCGATGACGGTCGGAACGGTTTCCCAGGCTGGTTCGGGACCGGCGCAGGCCTTGTTGAGGGTGGAGGGGAAAGACGGGCGCAGGCGCACATCGTTTATCTGGCCGAGAAGCGAGTTCAGGGAGCCTTCCCAGCGCTGCTTTTCTGCGTTGATCTCAAGCGCCGTGGACTGTGCAGCCTGGATGCGGGCCTGTGCCTGAAGCTTGTCCGATCGCGTGCTGGCGCCACGATCGGTTCTGGCGGTTACCAATTCAGCGATGGCAGAAACGTCCTGGACCTGTTCTCTGGCGATCGCGGCCAGCCTGGCGTTGCGCATGACCTCCACGGAAGCAAGTACGGTTTCCCGGATCATATCGTCGACAGTGGCCAGAAATTCTGCCCGGCGGACGCCGGATATGGCGGATTCCGCTTCGACTCGACCTGACACTTTTCCGAAGTCGTAGATCATCTGGCTGGCGGTGGCATTAAACCTCGGCGACCAGTCTCCGCTGTCGCCTTTCTGTGCGGCGAGGTCGATCCCTCCTCCTATGGACGGCAGATATCCCGATCTTGCGTCCGCGATCAGCTCGTTTTGTTGCCTGATACGTCCGGCCGCCTCCTGGATCGAGGGATGCCAGCTGACAACCCGGCGCACGGCAGTCTCGATATCGGTGACCGGTACCGGCTTGGCTATCGATCCAGTCACTTCGGGCGAGGGGGGAAGCGTTGATCCTGCAAGCATCTGCGTTTTTGCGGCCTGCTGTCTCTGGGCGGCAGTCTTGTCAGGTGTCTGGCTGCAGGCCGTCTGGATGACGGCCGCAGTTATCACGAGGCCAAGTTTGATGGTGCGACCTGAACGCATCTAGTCTCCATAGACCGACAATCGAAAGCTGAACCGGCCTACGCGACACCATTGGCTGGAGAAACTCTCCCAAGCACTTAGATTCGCTAGATATATAAGTGATTCGTGAGGTACTGCAAACCAGGGTTGAGCGTCGTGGTCGTAACCTGAGATCGTATCCCCTCAGGGTAGCCTGTCCCGCGAGTTGTGATCAGGCGGATGAACGCAATTAGGATCGCAGGAGCTGGTTTAATCCGTCCTTATTATGAATGATACAATTTTAATAAAATTCACTTAAGTATTAAATGGATGTCTGGAAATATATCGTAACCATTTCCTTCATTTGTATTTGAATGGCACGCCGGTGTTGTGTTCTATGGGGTGGAAGACAGGACGTCTTTACAACGCAGCGGATGTTTTGCTTTGCTCTCTATGGCCCTTGAAGCGCACGACATAAATGTCTCTAGGATGGCTGACTGGCCCCAGGTGATGCTGGGCGGGCTGCCTATCGTGCGTTCGACTATGGAGCAGGCTGCGACCGGCTTCATAGAACAAGCGCTTCGCGCGCGAGGCCAGAATAATCTTCCCTTCTATTCGACCTCAGCAAACGGCCAGGTTCTGGCCATGTGCGTTCGTGACCGCGAATTCATGCAGCTTATGCTGGAGGCAGACCAGATCCATGCTGACGGCATGCCGATGGTTCATTGCTCGAAACTTCTCTGCGAGACACCGCTGCCTGAACGGGTAGCGACGACCGACCTTGTACATGCGGTGGCCGAACGGGCGCAGGATGAGAGCGTTAGCTTTTATTTTCTAGGCGCAAGTGAAGAGGTCAATTCCAAGGCTGTCGCCGCGATGCGGAAGCTCTATCCGCGCCTTCGCTTCGTCGGGCGCCGCAATGGCTATTTTAGCCCGGAAGAAGAGGAAGACGTCGTTGCGGATATCCGCGCCAAGCGCCCAGATATCCTCTGGATCGGCCTTGGTTTTCCATTCGAACAGAAATTCGTCAGCCGTAATCTGGAAAAGCTGCGTGGCGTCGGTGTGATCAAGACATCTGGCGGGTTATTCGATTTTCTCTCGGGCAAAAATCCGCGCGCGCCGATGTGGATGCAACGCCGGGGACTGGAATGGGCCTATCGGATGTATAACGAGCCGAGGCGTCTGACGCTTCGATACATGCTGACAAATCCCGTCGCGGTTTATGCGTTGCTGCGTTATTCGCGATAGCATTCGCTGACTGTTTGACATGGTCTACGCGATTTGAGACGGCGTCCTCTGGGCGCCTTTTTCATTTCTGCTTCAGGTGTGCGGTGTATCGGCTGCTGATTGGGTCGCTCTCATCGACCCCGTCGAGCGCCTAGCCGACGAACCGGCTCAGGCCCGGCGCTCTTCCCCGGATTGCCTGAATATCAGCATCGCCAGGCCGAGGATCATGGCAGCCATGCAACCCAGCACAAACCCGCCAAACATGCCGCCCGCAGTCAGATAAAGCGTGCGGGGCGGATAGCTGCGGGTTTTTGGTATGGTCGGAGGCGAGATCACCCTGACATTCGTGGTATTGATCTGCTGGCGTTCGGCAATCTCCTTGGCACGCGCCATGAAGGCCTGATAAATCGTTGACTTGGATTCCGCCTCGCGCTCGAGCTGACGAAGCTGAACGAGAGCGTCATTGTCACCGAAGACAACCGACTTCATCGTATTCGCCTGATTTTGCTGTGCCATCAGGGCGGCTTCAGCCTGAGCCAGTTCCGACCTAGCTGCCGTTAGGATGCGGTTCTGCTCGGCGGTAATCTGCGCCTGGATGGCATCCAACTGTGGCCGCATTGCCGAGATTCTCGGATGCCTCGCACCAAAGACTGCAGATTGCGCGTCGAGTTCCCGCTTGGCCGCGGCATATTGTGTCCGCAGCGCGGTCATCGTCTGCGATTCGATTGATGCGCTGTCCAAGCGATTGTCCGGACTTCCTGTTGAAAGCTCCTGATAGCGGCTGCGAGCGCGAATGACCCGGGCCTGGGCGTCAACGAGCTGGGTGTTGGTCTGGTTGGCGACGATGCTGCTTACGAGCTCGCCGGAGCTTGAAAGGATATTGTGTTCGCGCTTGAACTGCTGAACTGCTTCATCCGCTTTGGAGACCTCACTCTTCAGGGCATCGAGACGGCCGGTTAGCTCAGTCGCGGCCCTGCCTGCGCCGTCTGCCTGCGCTTTGACCAACTCGTCCTGGAAGTTGGTAATGATCGAATTTGCGATTTCCAGCGCCTTGGGTGCAGATTGGCTCCAGACATCGAGATTGACGACGAAAGAGTTTTCTTCGCGCTTTGCCAGGACATGCTTTTCAAGCGAACGCAGCGCGTCCAGGCGGCCGGATTGCGCATCAGGGGATTTCGTATCGCCGAATTCCGGATCCTGATCGAGATGAAGCGCATCGATGACGCTGTTGAGCACGTTTGCCGAAGTCAGTATCCGCAGCTTGCTTTCGACATCATAGATCTGCATGTCGAGCTGGTTGTTGGAAGCGTAGATATCATCGTTCATGACCCTGAGATTGGTCGGATCGATGAAGATCTGCGAGCCGACGGTGAATTTGGCTTCGGAGAAATTGCCAAAGCCATATCCCGCCAGAGCGCCGAGGATGATGCACAGGAGAACGAGCCATTTTCCGGCCCAAAGCCAGCTGATAGCCATTCCGGTGCTGATTTCCGGCCATGTTATCGATGGCGACATCGGCTGTGGCGCGAGCTTTGCCGGCGATGAGACGGCCTGCAGTTCTTCGTTCGGTCCAAGATAGGAAAGCAAGGAACGCTGGCCAGGCGCAGGCACATGGTAAGCCTCGTCATCGCGAGCCTTGTTCGAATCTGCGTCGCGCCGAAGAAACTTGGGTGGTCTTAACATGGCATACATGGGGCCGGACCTGCCTTTCGCGGCCAATGAAACTCTATCTACGCTAATAAGCGGTAAACCATGCCTCAGAAGAACGCGCTACGGACCGGTTATTGGTACATAGTTCCTCACACTAGGCGTAAAAGTTTAAGATTTATCGGTTCTGGTTGGAGCAATTTCCCGATTTGGATGGATCGCCGACATTGACGCGCTATCTCGTGCTTAGATCCGATGCAACGACCGTGTGCGGGGTGGAGGCATTTACCCGAAACCTGGCCATCCAGCTTGGTTCACGCGCTTCCAGCGATGTTATGGACGGGAGTTTTCGCCGTTTGTCGGAGCGTCTGGCGGAAGCTGATGCAATCGTTTTCAACTTTCCGATCGTTGCCTGGAAAAAGCGGCTGGTGGAGCCATTCGCCACGGCAGCACTGGCAAAACTGAAGCGCAAGCGGGTGATCGTCATTTTGCACGAGTGGGCGAGCCTCGACTGGAAACGGCGGCTGATCCTCTGGCCGGTTATCCTGCTCGCCGACGCCATTCTCTTTTCGGCTCCGGAGGTCCGGCGGGAATGGCTGGGGAGCCGTTATCCCGTCGGTAAAAAAGCGATCGCCGTTATCCCGATCCCCCCCAATCTTTTGCCGAGCGGGCAT
Organism: Aliirhizobium cellulosilyticum; assembly: GCF_014198105.1. NCBI lineage: Bacteria > Pseudomonadati > Pseudomonadota > Alphaproteobacteria > Hyphomicrobiales > Rhizobiaceae > Aliirhizobium > Aliirhizobium cellulosilyticum. The sequence continues at coordinate 131,481 of NZ_JACIGW010000001.1, forward strand.
GAGAAAGCCGGTCCGGCGGCACTTGCCATTCGTGCGCTGCGTGCCGGCGGACGGACGATCATCGGCCAGTTCGGTTCGATCTATCCCAAAAAGAACTGCGCGGAACTTCTCGCAATCGCTCGGGCGCTTGTGGACGAGGGGCAGGATGTTGGGGTTGCCTTTGTCGGCTCCTTCATCAAGGGCATGGACAATGTCGAGGAGGATTTCCGCGCCCGTGTCGAGGCGCTGGATCTCGGTGACCGGGTAATGGTGACGGGCTATCTTTCGACCGATGAAGAGGTTTTTGCGGCGTGCCGCGAAGTCGACATCTTCTGCTACAGGTTTACGGAAGGCTTGACCGCGCGGCGCGGCAGCGTTTTGGCGGCAGCATTGGGCGGTCGTATCGTCGTTACCAACGCGCCCGCCGATCCGGCGGGGCTTGAGCACCATACCCTTTTTCAATCCCTGATCGGAAACGGAAACATCGTCCTCTGCCAGCATGATGCAGATGCCGGTGCGATGGCAAATGCCATTCGTGATGTAATCGGACGCGTGCCGCCTCCGCTGAATATCGATGCCGAGATCGCATCGCTTTGGTATGCAATCATCGGCAAACTTGAGGGCGTCGAGAGCGCCGGTCAGTCAAAGACACGACCGATGGAAATCTCCGGCTAACTCCACAGATTACGCGTCAGGGCGACACGACGGATCAGGGATGGCTCGGTTCGTGTGTGGGACTGGATGGCGATGGCGTATTGATCCTTGGCCATTGCGTCGATCAGTTTTCCGATGCCTGCTTCGTCCAGCGCCGGCCCGCTCCAATAGGTGGCGCAGAGGCTCTGTTCGACGATCCGATGACGCCCCATCAGTGACGGATTGCCGGCAACGCCGACGCCATAGAGGATGTATTCGGAAAAGTCCCTGGCCTTGCAGAGCGCCTTCCACCAGGGGAGGCCGGTCACGGCTTCTATCCTGTCGACGATCGTGTTCAGACTTTCCCGATCCCAGACGATCATCTGGCCGATATAGTCGTCACCCGGCAGGGGAGGTTCCTGTGTGTCCATCAGTCGGTAGGCATTCTTCTGCCAGAGGACGTGGCTTGGGCGCGTTTCGTTCACCCCGCCCAGATCGGCATAAAGGGGCGAAAGCAGATCGCCGGCAAATCTCCCCACGTCGAAGGGACGCACGAAGCAGTTGTCGGAGTCGATACACATGACCCGTTCGCAGGATTGCAGAAGCGCCATCGCGAGTTTGCGCAATTGCTGCACGTGCCAGCCATAGACCGGCAGTCCGATACCGGGCGCCCAGTAATATTGGCGCCCTTTCCATTTCAGAAAACCCGGAAGCGCATGCAGCGTGCCCGGCAGAAGAACGGAATCGGGAAGCACCAGCCGCTTTTCGTTGCCGAGTTGGGAGAAGAGTTCGAGGTCGCTATCGGCGACAAGCAGATAGTGCCGATCGTAGCCGGTAACGAAAGCATCGATTGAATCACACAGGAGACGGCATGACTCGAAATCCCGAAAATAGCTTGGTGTCACGAGACTGACAGTGGCGGTCATTCGATGATCATGGCTCCGGAGGCAGATGAGCCCAGACTGCCAAGGTTCGACCTAAGGCTCCGTTAATCCCGTTCATGCATAGTGCTGGCCGGTGCGATTATCCGTGGATAGACAGCCGCACCGGCATGCAGGCCCTGGCGAAATCAGGGCCGCCGGTTGGAGATAACGAGTGGGATTGAGGTCCAGGCACGAATTCCGGCAGTTCGCCCGTCATCTCGGATCCTATGTCGGATCGAGCGGGGCACTGCTTGCGTCGAGCGTCACCATGCTTTTGACCTTCGCGCTGCTGGCCCGCCATCTCGGTCATGAACAGTTCGCGCTCAATGCGACGATCACCGCGCTGACCAATCTCGGCATTCAGGTTTGCGGGCTGGGATCGCAAGAATCGCTGGTGCGGCGTGTCGCGCAGGAACCGGGCTTCTATCCCGACATGCTCGGGCATGTGCATATTCTCAATCTTGTTTCGGGCGCGGTGCTGGTGATCGCCGGGATGATCGCGATCCCGCTGATGTTTCCCGTCTCGGATCACCTGCTGACGACGCTTGTCGCCACGGCGCTGATACTCTTCACCAATATCATCCTGTTGAAGATTATCTGGCTCGCAACCAACAGCTACATCGCGCATTCGCGCTTTTCGGTCGCCAACAGGATCGAATTTCTGTTTGCCGTGCTGCGCATGGCCGCCGCTGTCGTCAGCTGCCTCGTGTTCAATATCACGACGGTGGCGGAATGGGCGGTCTGGAATTTTGGCGCGCATGCGGTTGTCGCGGTCATTGCGCTGATAGCCATACGCCGATTGGGCCGGCTGAAGTTCAGGATCGTTCGCGAAGAGGTGCCGATCGGCATCATGTTCGCCAGCCAGTTCTTCTTCAAGGCCGGACGCAGCAATGCCGACATTCTCGTCTTGAGCGCGGTGGCCGGGTCTGAAATCGTCGGCAGCTATTCGATCGCGCGTCGATTGACCGAAGCATCCTATATGGCGGTCGAAGCTCTGAACCGGATCGTCTATCCCAGCTATGCGGCTGCAGCCCTGAGCGGCATCGGCGCAGTTCTGGGGCGCGCCAAGCAGATGCTGGTTCTGACGACCGGAATCGGGATCTGCTCCGGTCTCTTCGTTTGGATCATCACGCCGTGGCTGCCGGTTCTGTTCGGCCACGAATATGTTTCGCTAACCTGGATGACGCACGCCCTGTGCTGGGCGGTGATCCCGATCGCAATCAGCGCTACCGCATTTGAAGCGCTCGGCGCATCAAGCCTGCAGAATGTGCGGGCGCGAATTCTCAATGTCTCTAACATTGTAGGTGCCGGACTTGTGGCGCTGGCGGCGTATTACGCCAGTGTAAGTGGTGTGATAGCGACTACCTACATGCTGGAAATCGTGATCGCTATTCTGGCCTGGCGGGCGCTTTTAACGGCGCAGAACGCCATTGAACATCCAGAGCGGTCCTCCGAGACCGAGGCCGAGCCGGTAAAACAACGCACGGCATGACCTGAACTGGAGATCAGTTTTCAGCGATGTGATTGCCGGCCTTCAGGTTCGGGTGCCGTTCGACGGCCTTTATTTCACTGGCCTTGTAGGGTACCGGGAGGAAGCCGAAGCTTGCTGTGATCCGTCCGATCGACATCAGCACCGGATGGCTGGCAGGAAGAAGGCGCCTTGTCCGGATCAGAAGCCCCATCGCCTTGAAAATGCTGAGGCCAAGCGAAATGAAATTCTTGGCCTGAAGCCTGGCGGTAACGGCAGGTTTCGCCATCTGCTTGCCGTCAATAACGTAGTTGATGCTTCCGGTGCGGATGGAACGGCGCATCAGCCATTTGGGGGTCGTCCGTTCGGCTGCGACGGTCTCGTGAATGACCGCTTCCTCACACCACCAGAAAGTGAAGTCAGCGGCGCGGCAGCGGGCGAAGAATTCCATGTCGCCGCCGCCGAGGAAGTTGAATGCGACGTCGAACAGGTTCGGCTCCATCCGTGCGAAAACCTCGCGGTGGATAAGGCAATTGCCTGTGCCATGGATGGCCGGTACCTGTCGGCTCGGCCCGTCGATGAAGCCGTAAAGGGGATGCTGGCTGACGGATTGCGGTACCGGTATGTCGAATTGCCGGATGACCGGGCCACCAACGATCCTGGCGCCGGTCGTGCGAGCCGTCGACACCATATGTGCCAGCCAGTCGGGACTTGCGATCTCGTCATCATCGATCATCAGGAAGTAATCGGCGGCGGGGAAGCGCTCGCGTGCTTCTGCGAATGCGCGGTTGATCGCATGGCAATTGCCCTGGCGGGATTCAATCACGACGGCAGACGGGATGTCGGAACTGTCGAGCGTTTCGCGCGCAGCCGCGGCGCCTAAAGGTTTTTCGGCGTCATTTTCGATAACGACGATTGCGAAACTCAGGTCGCCCTTTTGCGCCAGCAGCGATTGAAGCGTGCGTGCCACGCCGTCCGGCCGGCGAAAGGTCGGAATGCAAATGACGGCTTCTACCGAAGCTTTGCTTTCGTCCTGCACGCTTTTGTCTCCGGGGCGTTGTCGCGCTTGTGAGGGCGTCCGTAGGCTGATCACCAGATGGTTCAATACGAAAGGAAATCAGCGAATACAAATGTATGTTGGGCTTTCAGTTAATATCACGTGGCGCTAACGGGTGCGGCCCACATCACTGCCGGGACTGGAGGCTTGCGCCGGCCTGCAATCTCAGTCCGAACACGGCGATGAGCATCGTGAACCACAAAGGGCCGTTGTTGACGAAGAAGAGATTTTCGAGGCCTGCCAGAAGGATCGAAAAGATCCAGATGCGCAGGAAAAGGCGCGTCAGGCCCACATCGTTCTGCGTGGCAAAGGCCTCCCCCGCATCCCTGAGCGGCAGGATGAGAAGCCAGAGGATCATCAGGATGAGAGCCGGAAAGCCGCCATTCAGAAGTGTTTCAAGGAATGAGTTATGGGAATGGGCAGCGAGAAAGGCCCAGGATTCGGTTGTGATGTCGCGCAGGAATTCGCTTCCCCACAGCAACTGGAAGCCATAACCCATGATCGGGGCGTCGGAGATGCGGGCAAGAGCGAAAGCCCAGATCGAGCTTCTACCCGTGAAGGTCGCGTCGATTCCGACGCTTGCCAGTATGGAACTTGTCGCGGGCGAGCTTGAAAGCCCGATGAGGATGACGTTCATCGCGATGACGAGGCCGATCGTGAGCAAAGCACGCAGCGGTCTGCAATGCTCGAATAACCAGCTCAGCAAAAGAACTGCAGGAAGCATCGCAGTCGATGTCTTTCCTCCGGCGAAAAGAAGAAAAATAACGGCCAGGATCGCAATAATCGATCCTAGCCGCGGATATGAGGCTTTGCGCAGGTAAAGACCAAACAGAACCAGATAGACCATGCCGGCCGCTGCTGCGTTCTTGTGGCCGAAAATTCCGCGCCAATCTCCGGCCAGGGCCGCTTCAACTTCGTTCGATCCGTGGATGCCGACGGTGGGCATCGCTATCACGGCGAAATAATTGAGCAGCAGGATCACCACCGTGCCGGTGGCAAGCACTCTTGCAAAGTCACGGCTGTCACGCGGCAGCAGTAAAGCTGCATTCGCGCAGCCGCAGACGAGCAACGCGTAAACGATCCTTCGAAACGCCGTTGCGGGATCGAAGGACAATAGCGAGACGAAGCAGAACCAGAGAAGTATCAAGACCAGCAGCGCATGCGGGCTGAAGAGCGCGCTCCGGCCCGGATTGCGCCACAGGTTTGCAATCGCCATGGTGAACAGGACTATGATCACCATCTGGTTCAGGAGGTTGCCGGTGGAAGGCAGGCCGCCCTTGCCATCCGAATGGGCAAATGGCGTGAGGCCGATCCAGAAATAGCAAAGGAGCAAAAGCAGGATCACGGAGCCAGCGCTCCATGTCGCGCGGCCGGCATTCATGGCCGGCAACGCTCTCCCTTGTGAAATTGCTCCTGCTTGCCGCAAAATGACGGGTCCTGTCGTGCTGCGAGACATCATGGTTCATCTCAACAGGAGACCGATATACGTTAACCGGCCGTGAAGAACCTTCGTCGGGCAAGGTAATATTATCATAACGCCTGGCAGCTAGCTTCCCATGACGTGCCGGTGGCCGCGCTATGGCGGCTTACCCTCCGATCAAGGCGAGAAAGTCCATGCGCAGACGGGATTTCGTTCAGGCAAGTCTTGCTGTTGCGGCACATACGGCACTTCAGGCGCCTGTCGCCCATGCTTCGCCACCGCCCAGGATAGCCTACGGTTCGGCGGTGCGTGGCGATGCTCTCGTGGACGACTTCGCGTACCGAACCGCGCTCGTGGATCATTGCCAGCTTGTGGTGCCTGAAGGCGGGCTGAAATGGGAGGCGGTGAGGCCTTCAGAGGATCGGTTCGATTTTTATGAAGGTGACAAGCTCCTCGCCTTTGCCGACCAGAACGGCATGAAGATGCGTGGCCACACGCTGATCTGGTATGCAGCGATGCCCGAATGGACGTCCTCCATTCGCGGCGGAAAGGCTGCCGAAAAAGCGCTGAGCAAACATGTTCGAACCGTTGTCGGACAATATAAGGGGCGGATTCCCAGCTGGGACGTCATCAATGAGGCGATCGCCGAGGACCCGCGTGGTTCCGATTATCTGCGGCCCAATCTATGGCTGGAAAACATGGGTAAGGGATATATCGAAACCGCGTTTCGCCGGGCTCAGGAAGCCGATCCGAAGGTTCAGCTCGTGATCAACGAGTACGATATCGAATGTGTCGGTGAGCAGTTCAAGAACCGGCGGAATGCGCTTTTGCGCGTTGTTCGCGATCTTCGTGATCGCGACGCGCCGATCCACGCCGTCGGTTTTCAGGGGCATCTGAAAGGGCAATACGAGATCGACAAGGAAGGCGTTTCCGCCTTCGTGGCCGAACTGAAGGCGATGGATGTCGATGTGCTGGTCACGGAACTCGATGTTATCGACAATCTCCTGCCTGCTGATGAAAAACAGCGCGACGAGGTTATCGCCGGCCGAGCCAGCGATCTTCTCCAGGCAATTTTTGATGTAAACCGGCCAACAGCGATCCTGACCTGGGGTATTACCGATCGCTATACCTGGGTGCCTATGTGGTTTACCCGCGAGGACGGAAGCCCGAACCGTCCCCTTCCGCTGGACCGCGATTACAAGGCCAAGCCATTGATGGACGTGATCGGGCGCTTTGTCAGTCGCGCTTAGAGCATTTCGTGGCTACGACGCTCACCAACATGCCGCGTTCAAGCTGGATCGCGGGAATCGTAAACCATGCTTCAACCTACGACAATTCTGTCCGTGAATGGCCCGGTTGTTGTAAAACGAGCCAAAGTTACGCAAGGCCGATAATGTAACCGCGTTTTTCCGAACAATTGTCGGGAACGAGGTAACGCTTCATTAGCAACGCCTTCCAGTGAATTCTAAACCCTAATCGGAATTGACTGAGAAAACGCGCTCCAAAGCGAAGCAAGGCTGCATGTTATTAACTGCTGATTCTTGGTTGCGGCATATTTTCCGGTCAGCTGCAGCGCAATGTTTGGTTGTGGCGGATGTCATGTGCCAACGGAAAGCTGCCTGCCTCAACGAGGCGCCAAGCTATTTCATCCCTGTTGCGGTGACGTTCCTACTATCGGCAAAGGGACCATTGTGACAATGAATGTGCGTCTACAGAACATCGTTGACATACCTTTGGCGGTTGATCTGGACGGAACGCTGATTTCGACAGATTTGTTGTGGGAAAGCGTTTTCCAGCTTTTAAGAGCAAACCCCCTATACCTGTTTCTCCTGCCGATCTGGCTGCTTTCGGGCAAGGCACGTCTCAAGACCGAAATCGCGCGTCGCGTGACGCTTGATGCCAGCCATTTGCCCTACCGCGAAGATTTCGTTTCCTATTTGCGCGCAGAGCGGGTGCGAGGGCGCGAACTTATCCTGGTCACCGCAGCTGCGGAGCCTTTTGCCAAAGCCGTTGCGGCTCATCTCGGCCTGTTCAGTGCTGTCTATTACACGGACGAAACGACCAACCTTGCTGCGCATAACAAAGCTGCGTTGCTGTCGAAACTCTATGGATCGCAAGGTTTCGATTATGCCGGAAACGATCGTGCAGATATCACGGTATTCCAGAGCGCGAGAAATGCAATCGTCGTTGCTCCCGATGCTGCCGCGGACCGGTATCAGAGAGCCCATGCCTCGATGCGTTTCGATGCCAAGTACGTCGGTATCAAGACCTATATCAAGATGCTGCGAGTGCATCAGTGGCTGAAGAACTTTCTCGTTTTTGCCTCTCCGGTTCTTGCGCACACCGTCGTCGAGCCGCAGACCTTCATTGCGACAACGCTGGCCATGGTGGCATTTTCCTTTTCGGCCTCCGCCATCTACATCATCAACGACATCCTCGACCTTCCGCTTGATAGGCAGCATCCGACGAAGCGCAACCGGCCTTTCGCAAGCGGTGCGATCTCCATTCCCTATGGCCTTACGGTTTCCGCGCTGCTGCTGGTCGCGACGGCTGCCATCTGCTCGCTGCTGCCATTGCAGTTCGCGGCAGTCATCGTTCTCTATCTGGTGGTGACGACCGCCTATTCGCTGGCCTTGAAGCGGATGTTGCTGATCGACGTGCTTTGCCTTGCAGGGCTCTACGCCCTGCGGATACTCGGTGGCAAGGCGGCGACCGACCTGCCGCTTTCCTTCTGGCTGATCGCTTTCGGCCTGTTCTTCTTCCTGTCGCTGGCTCTGGTCAAACGCTATGTCGAGCTACGCTACACGACGGTCGATGTGGGAGACCGTATCGCCGGTCGCGGTTATCGTCCGGAAGACATTCACATCGTTGCACAGAGCGGCGTGGCGTCGGCATTCGCTGCTGCGCTGGTTCTCGCCCTCTATATCCAGTCCCCGGACATCCGAGCGCTCTATAGCGAACCCTGGGTTATCTGGCCGTTGGTGCCGATGGTGCTCTATATCAACATCCGCATCTGGATCCTTGCCCACCGCAAGGAGCTGGACGACGATCCGGTCGTCTTCATCGCAACCGATTGGCGCAGCCAATTGATCATTGCGGCCGGTGCCGTACTCTTCATCGCGGCAAGTGTGTTGTGATGCAGGCAAGCCTCGACAGTTTCGGCCGTATCAATCGCCATTCCCGGCAGGCAATTGCCTTTGAACAGGCGGTTGGCCTCTTGCGCGGCGGCGCAGCCGGAAGGTCCAACCTTTTGGCGTTTGGAAACGGCAAGTCCTACGGCGACAGCTGCCATAACGACGCCGGCTCGCTTGTGCCGATGCGGCAACAGAAGTCGGTACTCAATCTTGATGCCGAGGCAGGCGTGGTCGAAGCGGAAGCGGGCATTTCGCTGGAAGAGCTCATTGCCCATATCGCTCCTCACGGATTTTTCCTGCCGGTGACGCCGGGCACCCGTTTCGTCACGCTCGGCGGTTCGATCGCCAATGACGTTCACGGCAAGAACCATCACCGTCGCGGTACGTTCGGTTGCCATGTGGAAAGTTTTCGACTGCTGCGTTCCGACGGTCATACCTATCAATGCAGCGCCGCAGAAAATACTGACCTGTTTTCGGCAACGATCGGCGGGCTTGGTCTAACGGGTCTTATCCTGTCTGCACGGCTGAAGCTGATGAAGGTCGGCTCGCTCGACATCAACGAAAAGATCACCGCCTTTTCCAGCCTCGACGGCTATTTCGATCTCGCGGCAGATGCCGACGAGGAAAACGAATATTCCGTCGCCTGGCTGGATCAGCTGGCATCCGGCACATCGGCCGGCCGTGGCGTGCTGATTACCGGCAACCATGCCGACAATGGCAATTTTCGCACCGAAGGTGTGAAGGCGAAGGTCAGCGTTCCGTTCGAGCTGCCTTTCTCGGCACTCAACAGAGTAAGCCTCGGACTGTTCAACACGGCTTATTTTACCGTCAACAGGCTCAAGTCTGCCCCGCATCTGGCCGGTTACGGCAAGTTCTTCTATCCGCTCGACGGTGTTGGAGACTGGAACCGGCTTTATGGGCCGAGTGGTCTCTACCAGCACCAGAGCGTGATTCCGTTTGAGGCCGGGCGCACGGTCATTCCGGCGATGCTTGAGGCAAGCCGCAAGGCCGGATTTTCGTCCTTCCTCACCGTCTTGAAGCGTTTCGGCGATGTGCCCTCACCGGGCTTCATGTCGTTTCCGCGCCCCGGCTACACGCTGACGATGGATTTTCCCAATCATGGCGCGCGGACACTTGAGTTGCTGACACTTCTCGACCGGATGACGCTTGAGGCCGGCGGGCGGGTCAATCCCTACAAGGACAGCCGCATGAGCGCCGAGGTGTTCAAGGCCGGTTTTCCAGAATGGCTGCAACTGGAAAAGCTTCGGGACGAAAGCTTCTGCTCGGATTTCTGGCGCCGCACGGCGCTTGCCACGGATCACCCACGAGGACGCCCATGAAATATATCCCGTTCATCCTCTTCACTGTGCTGACCAATGCGGCTGCGCAACTGCTTTTGAAGCAGGGCATGCTGTCGCTGGGCCCGATCAGCTTTTCGGCGGACACGATGATCCAGCGGATCTTCCAGATCGTCTTCAATCCGTGGGTCTTTTTTGGTCTTGCCACCTTCGTCATCTCGATGGCGTCGCATCTCTACGTGCTCTCCAAGGTCGATCTGTCATTTGCCTATCCCTTCCTCAGCCTCGCCTATGTCGCTGTCGCGGTTCTGGCATGGCTGCTGTTCAAGGAAGAACTTGGCGCGATGAAGATCGCCGGCATCGCCTTCATCTGCGTCGGCACGGTGCTGATCGCGCAGAGCGGGCACAGGGAAGTATCGGACCAGACGGCATCCATCGAACGCGCCAATTCCTGACCAACCCAATTTAGAACCGACAGAACTACGGGGATTTAAACCATGAGACATATCATTTTCGGCGGTGACGGTTTCGTAGGGCGTCATCTCGCGCCGAGGCTGCAGGCCGTAGGCCACGAGGTCATCGTCGCGGATATCGCCAAGAGTGATCTGCCGCATTATGGAGAGATCCGCTTCGAAAACGTCGACGTGACCGATCCGGCCTCGATCGCCCGGGTCGGCATCAAGGCCGACGACATGGTCTACAATCTTTCGGCAAAAATGCTGTCGCCCCTGCAGGTGCGCGCCAAGCGGCATGATTTCTTCTTCCCGGTCAACTATTATGGCACCGAGAACATCATCAAGGCGATGGACCAGGCGGGTGCGAAATCGCTCGTCCATTTCACCACCGACATGGTCTACGGCCACACCTTTGTCTGGCCGCAGACGGAAGAGCACCCGGTCGCGCCACTCGGTGAATACGGGCTTTCCAAGCTGAAGACCGAAGAACTGGCAGTCGAATGGCGCAAGCGCGGCATGAACATCTCGCTGTTCCGCCCGCGCCTGATCATCGGTCCCGGTCGCCTCGGTATCCTGTCCAAGCTGTTCAAGCTGATCGACAACAATCTGCCGGTGCCGATGATCGGCTCGGGCAAGAACCCGTACCAGTTCATTTCGGTGTTCGACTGCGCGTCGGCCGCTCATGCTGCATTTAATGCCGGTGTGCCGAACGAGGTCTACAATCTCGGCTCGCTCAATCCGCCGCCGGTCAGGAAACTGCTGGGCGATCTCGTCAAGCATGCCGGTTCGAAGTCGATCCTTTTGCCCACGCCCGCCTGGGCGGTGAAGCGGACACTTGATCTGTTCGACCTGATCAACATGCCGATCATGGATCCGGAACAGTATCTGATCGCCGACGAGATGTGCGTTCTCGACGTATCCAAGGGCGAGCGCGAGCTCGGCTGGGTGCCGCAATATCGCGACGAGGACATGCTGATCGCCGCCTATTCCGAATATCGCAGGGGACTTGCCGGCGGTTCGCAGGACAATGTCGCCCACGCCAAGGCAGCTTGAGAGGAAATTACGATGGCCAATGCAATCAGCCTCAACAACCACGATGACGAAGTGATGATCGACATTTCTGCCAATCCTGCTCGCGAACCGGTCGCCAAGCCTGCGCTTCTGTCGGTCGAGGAGGCCAAGGCGCTCGACGTGGCGAAGATGACCGATCTCTTCACCCGCCATCTCAACCCCGGCCAGCTTCATTTCATGAAGCTTCTCGGCTTTCACAAGGTGAAGATCGAGCGCGCCGAGGGCATGTATTATTACGACCAGAACGGTCGCAAGATTCTCGATTTCTTCGGTGGTTTCGGCTCACTGGCGCTGGGTCACAACCATCCCCGCATCCTCGATGCGCGGCGGAAATTCCAGGACGAGAACCGCCAGGAAATCGCCATTGCCTTCATGTCGCAATATGCAACCGCGCTGGCGCATAATCTTGCCGCCTGCTCGCCGGGCGAGCTGGACATGGTGTTCCTCGGCTCCTCCGGTTCCGAAGCGATGGAGGCGGCGATCAAGGTGGCAGAGCGCGCCGCCGGCCCGAAGCGTCCGAAGATAGTCTATGCGGAAAATTCCTTCCACGGAAAGACCAAGGGCGTTTTGTCGATCACCGACGGCTCGCTTTATCGCGGCGAATTCAAGCTGGTCGACAATACGGTGAAGGTGCCGTTCGGCGATATCGACGCGATCGAGATGGCCTTCCGCACGGACCCGGAAATCGGCGTGATTGTGCTCGAAACGGTGCAGGGCGGCGGCGGTATCATCCAGGCCGATACCGCCTTCTGGCAGCGTCTGCGCGAGCTTTGCGACAAGTATGGCGTGCTGTGGGTTGCCGATGAAGTGCAGTGTGGTTTCGGCCGCACAGGAAAGTTCTATGCGTTCGAGCACCATGGCGTCGTGCCGGACGTGACTGCGCTCGCCAAATCACTCGGTGGCGGCAAGTCCGCCATGGGTGCGATGATTGCCAAGCGCGATGTCTACATGAAGGCCTACGGCACGCCGAAGACGGCGATGATCCATGCCATGGCAACTTTCGGCGGTATCGGTGAAGCCTGCGTCACCTCCATCGAGGCGATGAACGTGCTTTACGACGAGCACCTGATCGACAATTCGGCGAATACGGGCGACTACCTTCTTTCCCGCCTGAAGGAATTGCAGGTCCGCTACCCGTCGCTGCTGAAAGACGTGCGCGGTCAGGGCATGATGATCGGAATCGAATTCCACGACCTGTCGAAAACCATGCCGCTGGTGCTGCGCCCGGTCGTCGCCATGCTGGACGACAAGCTGAAGGGCTCGCTGCCGGGCTTTATCGGAAGCCATCTCTTGCGCGATCACGGCGTGCTCGTCGCGTTCACGGAATACAATCGCAACGTCATCCGCCTGGAACCGCCGCTCATCTGCGAGAAGCGCCATGTGGATGATTTCATCACGGCATTCGACGAAGTCATGTCGCGCGGCATCGTGCGCATCGTCAAGGATTTCGTCGCCGCCCAAGTGAAGTAAGGCCGTTCATACAGGGAAAACGGAAGGCCGGGCTTGCGCCCGGCCTTTATTGTTTTCCAGCCAGGATATCGGGGTGGAGCAGGAGATCCCAGCAGGGATGAATTTCGACGACCTGCCGGTCTTTCAGGGCTTCTGCGTAATGGTCGAAAAGCATACGGCGTCCGGTCGTCAGCGGGCATTTCGGGCGCAAGACCGCTGCCGTTTGCCGGATCGACTGGATGGCCTTATCCGTCAGTGGCGGAACGGTGCGGTGGGGATCTGCGCCGATCTGGATGTTTCTGGTTGCATCGCGATCCAGAAGCCAGGGGAAGGGGTTGGTGAAGTCTAGGTTCATCAGGCTTTCCAGCCGGATATTGTTCTTCGCCTCGAAGGCCTTGAGGGAGTTAACCAGGCTGTTGGCCGAAATGATCCAGTAGAGCTGGAAGTCGAGTTCGGAATAATATTGCCAGCTCGGCAACTGCCCGTGGGCGGAAAGATCCGCGTAGGCCGAGGCAAAATTCTCGTAGTGAGGTTCCAGATATTCGGCCCGATCGATGATCTCCCGCCGTTGGGAGACCTGCGCCATGTTTTTCACGTCCGGCAGGTGCAGCCGTTCATAGGTCGGCGCAACGACCACGGCGCGCAGCGTCTTGTGCGCCACCTTGGTGAACGTGGGGATGACACAGAACGCGGCCAGCGCAAGGAAAGCCATTTTCGGTCCCTGCTCAAGCAGCCTGATGCGTTCGAAGATCATCAGCAGAACCGGCCATATGAAGATGAATTCCTGGCTGCCGGTATTCTGCGTCTCATAGATTGAGCCGCCTGCGATGACGACCGAAAGCCACCAGAAATTATGATCGAAGAAGCGGATCGTTTTGTCGGCGCGGGTCCAGTCCAGCCATATCAACAGCAGCGCCAGAAGCCCCGCGGGAAGAAGTACGTCAAGCTTCAGCGATGCGACGGTCAGGAACCGGGGGAGCAGGCAATCCTCATTCATCCCGGCAAGCTCGATGATATCGCGTATATAGGCAGATACGAAACCGCTCATGAGTTCGGCGATGCCAAGCGGGATCAGAAAGAGCAGGACGGTCAGAATGCAGTAACGCAGCGAGATGCGGCCGGCCAAAAGCGCCAGGAGGCAGAAAAGCCCACCAACCAGAAAACCCGTCACCTTGGTCAGAAACAAGGCCAGCATGGCTGCGGCGATCAAGACCGCCATGCGGCGACCGTCTTTCAGGAAAACGAGGCCGCTGGTCAGCACATAGAGAAAGATCACGCCGTGGCGGTTGTAGATGCCGAAACCGTCCAGCGTCGGAAGCGGATGATAGGCGGCCACATTCGACGGGAAGGTGGCAAAGACGAGGAAGGGAACAAGCAGCGCGAAAGCTTGAGCCACGTTACGGCTGGAAAGCCTGGCAAGTACCAGTGCGAGAAGCGGCGCCGCTACCGGCAATATGCACCATTGAGCCAGAAGCAGCGGCTGCGCATTCGCAAACAGCTTCAATCCACCGGCGAAGAGATAGTAGGGGAGCGGGCCGACCGGGGTCGAGAAGTCGACGCTCGGGATCTGTCCCATCCAGATCCGTTGTGCGGCATCGAGATAAAGATAGGTATCCCAGTACATCGGACCGATAGGTGCAGCGATTGGCAAGATGAGGAGCAGTATCAGTGGGACAAAAGCCGCGAAAAGCCAGAAGACGGGTCGCGAAAAAATGCCTCGCAGATCAGTTGCACCAGTCATTTTTGTCCCTTGTATTGTCGCGATCGACAATGCCCCATGCTGCATGAGCAGCCGACACGCCGTGTGTACGGAAGCCCTGCTGAAAGGGCTAAAGGATTACCGTCCCGATACTTAGGCCGGAAATATAATTAATTCATTATCAGCGGGTGGCTAGAACCCGTGCGCTGTTGGGTCCCGAGTCCTCATGGATTGCGCGAGCCGCCAGGATCTCAAGGTGCGCTGAAGGTTAAATATGGCGGCAACTGAGAGCCCTTGGGGCGTTGGGTGGCGAAACAGATATTCGGGATGCGCAGGCAATTTATTTGAAGCTTGTAATTTTTCGATTGTTGGTGTTGGCTGCGACTTCTGCATCATGGGAGCTGCGCTATGCCTGACGCCTTCATCTGCGATTATATCCGCACTCCGATCGGCCGTTTCGGTGGCACGCTTGCGTCGGTGAGAACCGATGATCTCGCGGCCATCCCGATCAGGGCGTTGATCGAGCGCAATGCTGCAGTGGACTGGAATGCGGTCGATGACGTGATCTATGGCTGCGCCAATCAGGCAGGTGAGGACAATCGCAATGTCGCCCGCATGGCTTCGCTGCTCGCAGGCCTGCCGGCTGTCGTCCCAGGCACGACGATGAACCGGCTTTGCGGTTCGGGCATGGATGCGGTCATCGCCGCTGCCCGTGCGATCAAGGCGGGAGAGGCAGAATTGATGATAGCAGGCGGCGTCGAGAGCATGAGCCGCGCGCCGTTCGTTCTGCCCAAGGCCGAGAGCGCCTTTTCCCGCAATGCCGAAATCCACGACACAACGATCGGCTGGCGGTTCGTCAACCCGTTGATGAAAAGGCAATACGGCATCGATTCTATGCCGGAGACGGCCGAGCATGTTGCGGAAGACTATGGCGTTTCCCGCAAGGACCAGGATGCGTTTGCGCTTCGCAGTCAGTCGAAAACTGCAGCCGCTCAGGAAAATGGTCACCTTGCCGCGGAGATCACGCCGGTCGTCATTCCGCAGCGCAAGGGTGATGTAGTGGTCGTCTCGAAGGATGAACATCCACGGGCGACGACAATTGAGGCGCTGGCCAAACTGGCAACTCCGTTCAAACAGGATGGTGGCACGGTGACGGCGGGTAATGCCTCGGGGGTCAATGACGGCGCGGCGGCGTTGATCATTGCTTCGGAAGCTGCGGCGAAGAAACATGGCCTGACCCCGATTGCCCGCATCATGGGCGGGGCCGCCTCGGGCGTCGCGCCGCGTGTCATGGGCATAGGGCCGGTTCCGGCAACGCAGAAGCTCTGCGTGATGCTGAAGCTTTCACCGGAGGATTTCGACGTGATCGAGTTGAACGAGGCTTTTGCCTCACAGGGCATTGCGGTTCTGCGCGAGCTTGGGCTCGCGGAAGATGCCGACCATATCAATCCGAATGGCGGGGCGATTGCGCTCGGCCATCCGCTTGGCATGTCGGGAGCAAGGATTTCGGGAACTGCGGCGCTTGAGCTTGCCAGACGCCGGGGGCGCTATGCGCTTGCAACCATGTGCGTCGGTGTCGGGCAGGGAATCTCCGTGGCGCTGGAGCGGGTGTAACAGCGCCACGGGTATCGGTGATCAGTGGTGGGGCTTACCCGGACGACGGTAGATGAACCAATAGACGCCACCAACGAGCAGAGCGCCGCCGACCCAGTTACCAGCCGTTACGACCGCTAGATTGGTGAGGACGCCACTCAGCGGGATTTCGGCGGGCGCATGGCCTATGGCGGTCCAGAAGCTTTCCGGTGCACCGTAACGGATCATCAGGCCGAGGCCGAGATAATACATGTTGGCGACGCAGTGTTCGAACCCTGCTGCAACGAAGGCCGTAACCGGGAAGACGATCGCAAGGATCCTGTCGGCAACCGTGCGTCCGGCCAGTGAAAGCCATACGGCCAAGCAGACCAGTATGTTGCAGAGAATACCGAGCGAGAAGGCTTCGACGACCGGAAGGGCAGACTTGGCTTCTGCGTAATGCAGTGCAGCGACACCGATTGCGTTGCCGCCGAACGTGTACTGGCCAGACAAGAAGACGAGGCCGGCGATGACGAGGGCGCCTATCAGATTGCCGAACCAGACGAAGACCCAGATGTGGACCATGCGCGTGGTTGCAATGCGTCGGCTTGCCCAAGCCATGACCATCAACATGTCGCCGGTGAACAGCTGCGCGCCACCGATCAGGACGAGGATCAGCCCGAGCGAGAAGCTAAGCCCGGCCAGAAGCCGGGTGAGACCGTAGGACAGCATTCCGTCCGCCCCGGCGACCGTCGTCGTGGCAAACATGGCCCCGAGCCCGATGAAGGCGCCGGCGAGAACCGCAAGACCCAGGAGGGTCAGCGTATCATAGCTGGCTTTCTTGACGCCCATTTCTTCTGCCGCGACGGCAATTGCGTCGGGTGTCAGCGAGCCTCCAGCCTCCGGCCCTCTGAAGAAGGCCGAAGTCATCTTGTCCCGACTCTCCGGGTCCTGTTGTGCGATGTTCATGCGTTCACCGCATCCTTCCGTGCCGGCTCGGAAGCAGCTTCACCCGCCGATTGCTGGTCCGCCTGGATGGCAGTGAGCGCGATTGTGAAGACGATGTCGTCAACCAGCGCGCCGCGCGACAGGTCGTTGACGGGCTTGCGCAGGCCCTGCAGCATCGGGCCGACGGAGACGACGTCCGCCGAGCGCTGCACGGCCTTGTAGGTGGTGTTGCCGGTGTTCAAATCCGGGAAGACAAAGACATTGGCGCGGCCGGCGACCGGGCTGTCGGGCGCCTTGGAACGGCCGACGCTTTCGACGCTTGCCGCATCATACTGGATCGGGCCGTCGATCAGGAGGTCCGGCTTGCGCTGTTTTGCAAGTTCGGTTGCCTCGCGCACCTTGTCGACATCACCGCCCGTGCCGGACGTGCCGGTCGAATAGGAGATCATCGCAACCCGCGGATCGATGCCGAAGGCCTTGGCCGTATCGGAGGACTGGACGGCGATTTCGGCCAGCTGGTCGGCCGTCGGGTTCGGGTTGATGGCGCAATCGCCATAGACCAGAACCTGATCGGGCATCAGCATGAAGAAGACCGACGAGACGATGCTCTGGCCCGGTTCCGTCTTGATCAGCTGCAGGGCGGGACGCACGGTGCTTGCTGTTGTATGGACCGCACCGGAGACCAGGCCGTCGACTTCACCGACGGCGAGCATCATCGTGCCGAGAACGACGGTGTCTTCCAGCTGGGCCATTGCCTGGGGAGGTGTCATGCCCTTGGACTTGCGCAGTTCGACCATGGCATCGACATAGTTGGCGCGCACGGCGGCCGGGTCGAGGATTTCGAGATCGGCGGGTAGTTCGATGTCCTTGGCCCTGGCGATCATCTGGATGGCATCGGGGCGACCGAGCAGGACGCAGCGGGCAATGCCCTTCTGGTGGCAGATGACGGCAGCCTGCAGCGTGCGGGGTTCCTCACCCTCGGGCAGAACGATGCGCTTGTTGGCGCGACGTGCGCCTTCGATCAGGTGGTTGCGGAAGCGCGGCGGCGAAAGCCGGGCTTCGGTCGAGGTGCCGATCCGGTCACGCAGCGATGTCGTGTCGATATGTTCGGCGACGAAATCGATGACCTTTTCCATGTGCTGGCTGTCATCCTGGCTGACATGGTAGCTCAGATGCGCCAGACGCGAGGCCGTTGCATAGGTGTCGTCGGGGGTGGAGAGGATCGGCAGGATGTTTGAGCCGACCGAGGCCATCAGGTCTGCGACCGGGGTTGCAAGCGGTGCGCCGCAGGTGAGCAACAGGCCGGCAAGCGGTACGCCACGGCTGTGAGCCAGTGCCGAGGCAAGCGCGATATCGCTGCGGTCACCGGGCATGACGACCAGGGTTTCGGGGCGCAACCGGTCGATCATCTTCTCGACAGAACGGGCGCCGACGACGATCTCGCGCACCCGGACGGCATCGAGCTTGGAACCCTGCACGACGCTCAGATCAAGCGACGAGACGAGGTCGGACAGGCGTGGCGTGTTCAGATTCGGCTCGTAGGGGATCGCGCCGAGGATGGTCGACGAGGCGAGACCGAAGGGAGCGAGAGCGTCCTTCAGTTTTTCGCGATCCGCAGCTACCTTCATCTTGTTGATCATCAGGCCAAGAAGCGGCGAATTTCCCTCACGCGCATACTGGCGATGAATCAAGGCGACCGTTTCGGCGATGAACTTCGGCTCGTAATCGACGCCGCTCAGGACCGGAATGACGTCAGCGCCAAGGCTGCGGACGATTTCGACGTTGAGGCGAAGCGCGATCTGTGCGCTGGCGAGCGGAATCAGGCCTTCGACGACAACCACGTCATGATCGGCGCGCAGGGCTTCCGTCATCGTTGCTACGTCTTCAAGCAGAGCCGCGAGGTCACCCTTGCGGATCTGCTCTTCCGCCTTCTCGAACGGGATCGGTTCCGGAGAGTTGGTCATGCACAGGGTGCGGGCGAAGTGGCTCGACGTATCGATGCCCTTCTTCTGGACGCGGCTTTCAGACCGTGGCTGAGCGATCGGCTTGACGAAGGCGACCTTCATGCCGTCTCGCTGCAGTGCCCGCACCAAGCCAAGCGAGAGCGAGGTCAGGCCGACGTCCTGTGCTGCCGCAGCAAGGAAAATTATACGTGCGCACATTGAGAATTATCCTTCTGTATGTTCGCGGTGATTATGAATTGGTTGAAATAATGCGATCTGCAAAAACTGTTACGCAGCGGTGGACGCTGCGACGGCCTCCAGCGTATCGTGGGAAATCATCCATTCCTCATTGGTGGCGATGACGGCAGCGGTTGCCTTGCTGTCCTTCGCGGTGATGACGCCGCAACGTCCGCCGAACATCTGGCCATTGGCGTCCGCATCAAGCTTGAGACCGAAAACTGACAGGCGTTCGATCGTCCGCTGGCGCATGGTTGCCGAGTTTTCGCCGATGCCACCGGTGAAAATGACGGCATCCAGACGGTTGAGCGAGGTTGCGAGGCCACCGATGTAACGGGCCAGGCGATGGACGAAGACGTCGAGAGCCAGCTTGGCGCCCTCATGGCCTTCCTTCTCTGCATTCTCCAGCGTGCGGCAATCGTTGGACAGGCCGGAGAGGCCGAGCAGACCGCTCTTGCGGTTGAGCAGCGTGTCGAGTTCGTCGATCGTCAGGCCGTCCTCGCGGGCGATGTGGAAGAGTGCGCCCGGATCGATGTCGCCGGAGCGGGTGCCCATGACAAGGCCTTCAAGCGGAGTGAAACCCATCGACGTGTCGACGCTCTTGCCGTTCAGAACAGCGGTTGCCGAAGCGCCATTGCCGAGATGGGCGATAACCAGGCCGTGATCGTTGGGGTCGAGGCCGAGAAGCTCGATTGCTTCCGCTGCAACAAAGCGGTGGCTGGTTCCATGGAAACCGTAACGGCGAACGCCGAGGTTACGGTAGCAATCCTGCGGGACGGCATAGGTGAAGGCAGCCTGTGGCATAGTGGTGTGGAAGGCGGTGTCGAAGACTGCTGCATGCGGGACGTTGGGCAGCGCTGCCATGGCGGTCCTGATGCCGAGGATGTTTGCCGGGTTGTGCAATGGAGCGAGATTGGAAAGCGCATCCATTTCGCGCAGGATTTCGTCGGTAATGAGCGTGGATGCGGAGAAGCGCTCGCCGCCATGGACCGTGCGGTGACCGACTGCCACAATCGAGCTCAGCCAGCCCTTCTGCTCAAGAATGCCGAGGAGTTTCTGCAGGGCAACGTCGTGGCTGCCGCTGTCGAGCGACATTTCGGTCTTCTCGCCCTTTTCCTTGACAACAAGCCGGCTTTCCGGCTGTCCGAGGTTTTCTGCCAGAGCCGAAAGAAGCGGCTCGCGGTTGGTACCTGAGAAGACGCCGAATTTAACGGAAGAACTGCCGCAGTTCACAACGAGAACGAGCGAGCGAATATCGATCATATTGGTATTCCTTGTCATTTATGTAATTGGGAACGCTTTCCCGATGCTTGCGTGTCCTAAAAGACCGTCAGCCCGCGTTCCGCGAATATTGATCTTGCTTCAGCTGTGGATTCCGGCGTTGGCGTCGGAGCTCCTGCGAGCGGATAATCCATTCCCAGCTGCGCCCATTTCTGCGTACCCATCTGGTGGAAGGGTAGAACTTCGACGCGCTCTACAATCGAGCCGAGGTTCGCAACGAAATCGGCGAGCCTTGCTATGTCGTCATGTCCGTCGGTCCAGCCGGGAACCAGCACATATCGCAGCCACATCTTCTTCTGCAGCCGCTGCAGGCGGTGGGCGAAGTCGAGCGTCGGCTGCAGCGGTTGTGCAGTGAGGCGCTGATAGACCTCGGGGTCACTGTGCTTGATATCGAGAAGGACGAGGTCGACATTATCAAACCACTCGTCGTCTACCGAGGCATGAAGATAGCCTTGTGTATCGAGTGCTGTATGAAGGCCGAGTTCGCTCTTGAAGTGCTTGAACATCTCGCCGACGAACGGCGCCTGCATCAGCGGTTCGCCGCCCGATATGGTCACGCCACCTGCCATCCGCAGGAAGCCCGCGTAAGGCTTTACTTCGGCCAGGGCGTCATCGAGAGTGATCTTGCGACCGTTATGCAGCTTCCAGGTATCGGGATTGTGGCAATAAACACAGCGGAACAGGCAGCCGGCCATGAAGAATACGAAACGCATTCCCGGTCCATCAACGGCCGCACCACTTTCCACGGAATGCAGGTAGCCGAAGTCCGTCGAAGAGTGGGTGCCTGCGGGGGCATGCGCCTTCGGCGGGCGGGTGATCGCTCGTTGAATGTCCATGGGGCAACTCGTATCTGTAGATAGATTTCGGGTTAACAGCGTGGGCGCATATGGGTTCCATATGCGCCCAGCCTAACGCCTAAACGTTACATCTTTGAATGGAACGTGCGCGAGATGACGTCGAGCTGCTGTTCACGGGTCAGCTTGACGAAATTGACCGCATATCCCGACACGCGAACCGTTAACTGCGGATACAGTTCCGGATGTTCCATTGCATGGACGAGCGTGTCACGATTGAAGACGTTGACGTTGACATGGAAGCCACCTGCTGCCGTGTAGGCATCAAGGCAATTTGCCAGGTTCTTTGCACGTTCTTCGCTGGTGCGACCGAGCGAGTCCGGTGTTGCCGAAGCCGTCCAGGAAATTCCGTCGAGGGCGGCGTCGTAGGGTATCTTGGCAACCGATGCGCCGGCAGCGACGAAGCCCTTGGTATCACGACCGTTCATCGGGTTTGCACCCGGTGCGAAGGGCTCGCCTGCGCGACGTCCGTCCGGCGTGTTGCCCGTCTTCTTGCCGTAGACCACGTTGGAGGTGATCGTCAGCACCGACTGGGTCGGCATCGAGTTACGATAGAAGTAGGGCTGTGCCGCAATCTTCTTCATGAAGGTTTCGGTCAACCAGACTGCGATGGAGTCAACGCTGTCGTCGTTGTTGCCGTAAGCAGGGTAGGTGCCTTCGATCTTGTAATCGACGGCCAGACCTGCCTCGTTGCGGATGACCTTGACCTTGGCATGCTTGATTGCCGACAGCGAGTCCGCTGCGACCGAAAGGCCGGCGATGCCGCAAGCCATGGTGCGCAGAATGTCGCGGTCGTGCAGCGCCATTTCGATACGCTCGTAAGCGTATTTGTCGTGCATGTAGTGAACGGTGTTGAGTGCCTTGACGTAGGTCTTGGCCAGCCAGTCCATCATCTTGTCGAACTTTGCCATGACTTCGTCATAGTCGAGCACGTCAGCCGTGATCGGCTCGAAGCCCTTGGCAACGACTGCACCGCTCTTTTCGTCGACGCCGCCGTTGATCGCATAGAGCAGGGCCTTTGCGAGGTTGGAGCGGGCACCGAAGAACTGCATCTGCTTGCCGATGCGCATGGCCGAGACGCAGCATGCAATGCCGTAGTCGTCGCCCCATTTCGGACGCATCAGGTCGTCGTTTTCGTACTGGATGGCACTGGTATCGGCAGACACCTTGGCGCAGAAGTTCTTGAAGCCTTCCGGCAGCTTGGTGCTCCACAGCACGGTCAGGTTCGGTTCAGGAGCCGGGCCGAGGTTGTAGAGCGTGTGCAGAAAGCGGAAGCTCGACTTGGTGACCAGCGGACGGCCATCTTCGCCAACGCCACCGATCGATTCCGTAACCCAGGTCGGATCGCCCGAGAACAGCTGGTCATACTCTGGCGTACGCAGGAAGCGGACGATCCGGAGCTTGATGATCATGTCGTCGATCAGTTCCTGAGCCTGTTCTTCGGTCAGGACGCCTGCGTCGATATCGCGCTGGATGTAGATGTCGAGGAAGGTCGAGACACGGCCGAGCGACATTGCCGCACCGTTCTGTTCCTTCACGGCTGCGAGGTATGCGAAGTAGGTCCACTGGATGGCTTCGCGGGCATTGGTGGCCGGCTTGGAAATGTCGTAGCCATACTTGGCGGCCATTTCCTTCGTTTCGTCGAGAGCGCGGTACTGTTCCGACATTTCTTCACGCAGACGCATGACGTCGTCGTTGAAGACTTCGTTCTCGATTGCGCGGAAGTCCTTCAGGCGGAAGGCGCGCAGTGCGTCAGTGCCGTAAAGGGCAACGCGGCGATAGTCGCCGATGATGCGGCCGCGGCCGTAGGCGTCCGGCAGGCCGGTGATGACGCCGGACTTGCGGGCGGCGAGGATTTCCGGGCTGTAGACGTCGAAGATGCCCTGGTTATGGCTCTTGCGATATTTCGTCCAGACTTCGTGGACCGACGGATCGAGCTTGAAACCGAAGGCCTCGAGGCCGTTTTCGACCATGCGCAGGCCGCCGTTCGGCATGATGGCGCGCTTCAGCGGCGCGTCGGTCTGCAGGCCGACGATCAACTCGATGTCCTTGGCGATATAACCCGCATCATGTGCGGTGATCGTCGAGGCACGGTCGGCAGATACGTCCAGAACACCCTTCTTGCGTTCCTCAGCGAGGAGCACTCCGAGTGTTTCCCAGACCTTCAAGGTGCGTGGCGTTGGGCCGGCAAGAAATGCGCCGTCTGCCTCGTAGGGCTTGTAGTTGTTCTGGATGAAGTCGCGGACGTCAACGGCGTCGCGCCACTTGTCGCCCTTAAAACCGGCCCAAGCGTCGGCGGGGACGATTGTTTGGGAAAGGATGCCCATTAGTCTTCTTCCTCTTTCTTTGCCTTTCGGCATTTGGTGAAGCGCCCTCCCAACCGCGGTCCCATTAAGACAGAGCCTGAGAGGACCGCGGCTTCCATCTGCAACTTACCAATGTAGTGGACATCAAAGTTTGATCCCGATCAACGTAGGAATTGATGAGTGTGAATATGGTCCGGCCCAGCGCTGGACGAAATCTTAATCCACGCCCCAGTTTTACAGGACAGCGTCACGCCTTGGGGGCGGAAGGGAGGCAAAATGCCACTGGAAATACGCGTAGCTTCGATCGGCGAATGCATGGTCGAATTGCAACGCAAGCCGGACGGCTCGATTACGCAAGCTTTCGGAGGTGATACTTTCAACACTGCTGCCTACATGGCACGGTTGGGTGCGGGTCTGGGATCATTCGTCTCATACATAACCGCCATCGGTGATGATCCTTTCAGCGAAGACATGGCGGCGTTCTGGAATTCCCAGGGTGTCGACGATCATCTTGTGTTGCGCAGAAAAGGCCAGCGGCCCGGTCTTTATTTTATCAAGACGGACCCAACCGGTGAGCGTCGCTTCTTCTACTGGCGCGGCGAGGCTGCCGCCCGTGAAACTTTCCAGGGGGCAGGTTCCGACGAACTTCTTGCCGCACTCGAAGGATTTACGAGCGTCTACATCTCCGGCATCAGTCTGGCCGTGTTGAAGCCGGAAAGCCGCGAGCGTCTGCTCGTGAGGCTGGAAGAACTTGCACGTGCCGGCATCGCCGTCGATTTCGATGGCAACTATCGTCCGCTGCTTTGGGGCGGTATCGAAAATGCACGTGCGGCCTATGAACGCGTCATCGCATTTTCGACCCGCGTTCTCGTCACCATCGAGGAGCTCGAAGTGTTTGGTCTTGCCCAGACCATGGAAGCAGGCATTGAATATTTTGCAAAAATGCCGCAGCTGGAAGTAGTGATCAAGGACGGGCCGGGCGTTGCAACGCTCATCCATGGCGGTAAGGTCGAAACCGTACCAGCCACCAAAGTCGAGAAAGTTGTCGACACTACTGCTGCCGGCGACAGTTTTTCAGCAACCTATATTCTAGGCCGCAACCTTGGTATTGAACCCGCGGAGGCAGCACGTCGTGCCCACGTCGTCGCAGGCGCGGTCGTACAGCACCATGGTGCAATCATACCGAAAGACGCCACACCCGACGTCTTCAAAACTGAGATCGCCAGCCGCGGCAATTTAATCACCGCGGCGGAATAGCGAACTCATTATTAAGGAGGAATACAAAAATGAATATTAAAAAGGCAATTGATAAAGTCCCCGGCGGACTAATGCTCGTGCCGCTCATCCTGGGCGCACTTTGCAAGACCTTCTTCCCCTGGGCCGGTAGCTATTTCGGTTCGTTTACCAATGGTTTGATCGCCGGCACCGTGCCGATCCTGGCCGTCTGGTTCTTCTGCATGGGTACCTCTATCGACCTTCGCGCAACCGGTACGGTTCTGCGCAAGTCGGGTAACCTCGTCGTCGTCAAGACGCTCGTTGCCTGGGGCGCCACCTACATCGCCGCTCAGTTCCTGCCGCTCGAAGGCGTGCAGTCGGGCCTGTTCATGGGCTTCTCGGCTCTGGCCATCTGCGCCGCAATGGATATGACCAACGGTGGTCTCTACGCCGCGATCATGCAGCAATACGGCACCAAGGAAGAATCGGGCGCCTTCGTCCTGATGTCGATCGAATCGGGCCCGCTGGTCTCGATGCTGATCCTCGGTGCAGCAGGTGTTGCAACCTTCGAACCGCATCTGTTCGTCGGCGCAGTCCTGCCCTTCCTGATCGGCTTCATCCTCGGCAACCTCGATAAGGATCTGCGCGCCTTCTTCAAGGGCGGCGTCACCACCCTGATCCCGTTCTTCGGTTTTGCTCTGGGTAACGGCATCGACCTGCACGTCATCGCTCAGACCGGTCTTGGCGGTATCCTGCTCGGCGTCATCGTCATCGTCGTCACTGGTATCCCGCTGATGCTTGCCGACAAGTTCATCGGTGGCGGTAATGGTACTGCCGGTCTTGCAGCTTCGTCGGCCGCCGGCGCTGCTGTCGCCAACCCGATGATCATCGCCGAAATGGCTCCGCAGTTTAAGCCTGCCGCCGCCGCCGCCACTTCGCTGGTTGCCGCAGCATGCCTGACTACCGCTATCCTGGTTCCGATCCTGACCGGAATGTACGCCAAGTACATGAAGAAGCGCGGCGGTGTTGTCGAAACGGTCGCGGCTGATGCGCCGGAGGCTGGTGACGAGCTAAAGGTTGCCCATTAAGCTCTGAGCGGGGCCAGTGCTTTGCCACTGGCCCCTTCCAGTTCATTTAAGGAATAACGTCATGTATCTCAGCAATCTCGCCACGCTCGACCGCGACGCCGCAACTCTTCCGGCAAACATCCAGAAAGGCCTCAAATTCCTGGCCGAAACGGATATCGCTGCATTGCCTGCCGGACGTGTCGATATCGAAGGCGATACCATCTTCGCCCTGATCCAGGACTACGACACCGCCCCCAAGGCCGAGAAGCGTCCAGAATCCCACGCCCGCTACATCGACATCCAGTTCGTATTCAGTGGTCGCGAAATCATCGGTTATGCACCACTTGCTGCCGATTACACGGTCGAAGAAGACCTCTTCGAGAGCAAGGACGTCAAGTTCTACTCCAAGGTCACCGACGAAACCGATCTTCTTCTCGGAGCCGGCGCATATGCCGTGTTCTATCCCACCGACATTCATCGTCCCGGCTGTGCCGCCGAGGCGCCCGGTAAGGTGCGCAAGGTCGTCATCAAGCTTCTGGCCTGATAGACCTGCACCGTACATATCCCATCATACTTAGAGGAGTAATATCATGGACATCCGCTATTCGGCCAACCAGAAGGACTTCAAGCGCTATACGACCGAGGAAACGCGCGCTGAATTCCTGATCGAAAAGGTTTTCGCCGATGACGAGATCGTCGCCACTTACAGCCACGTCGATCGCATGGTCGTGTTCGGCTGCAAGCCGGTCAATGAAGCCGTTCCGCTCGACAAGGGCATCGATTGCATGAAGAATTTCGGCACGAATTACGTGCTGGAACGCCGCGAACTCGGCATCTTCAACCTTGGCGGCGAAGGTTCTGTCGAGGTCGATGGCGAAGTCTACAATCTCGCCTTCAAGGATTGCCTCTACGTCACCAAGGGCCACAAGTCGGTTGTCTTCAAGAGCAAGGACAAGGCCAACCCGGCCAAGTTCTACATGATCTCCGCTCCGGCCCATAAGGTCTGCAAAACGACTTTCCTGTCGATTGCCGACGCCCAGAAGAAGCCGGTTGGCGACAATTCGACGGCCAACAAGCGCGTCATCAACCAGTTCATCCATCCGGACGTTCTGGAAACCTGCCAGCTTTCGATGGGCCTGACCGAACTCGATCCGGGCAATGTCTGGAACACGATGCCAGCTCATACCCACGAGCGCCGTTCGGAAATCTACTACTACTTCAACATTGCTGAAAATCAGGCCGTCTTCCACATGATGGGTGAAGGCGATCAGACCCGCCATATCCTCGTGCAGAACGACCAGGCCGTCATCTCGCCGTCGTGGTCGATCCACGCCGGTTGCGGCACTGCCAACTACACGTTCATCTGGGCAATGTGCGGCGAAAACCTGACCTTCGACGACATGGACCACATCGCCATCAGCGACCTGCGCTAAGTCGGTCTACGTCGGAGCGGCAATCATATGCCGCTCCGGTTTCTTTCAATATAGGCAAGGATTTAAGATATTGAGTTACGCAGATAGCTTTTCGCTCAAGGGCAAGGTCGCGCTGGTTACCGGTGCTTCCTACGGTATCGGTTTCGCACTGGCCAGCGCGCTTGCTGAAGCCGGCGCCACGATCGCCTTCAACGACATCAACGAAGATTTCCTCGCCAAGGGCCTCGAAGCCTACAAGGCTGCCGGCATCGACGCCAAGGGCTACATCTGCGACGTGACCGATGAGCCGGGCGTGCAGAAGATGATCGCCGACATCGAAAAGGACCTCGGTTCAGTCGATATTCTCGTCAACAATGCCGGCATCATCAAGCGCGTTCCGATGCATGAAATGGACGTCAAGGACTTCCGTCAGGTCATCGACATCGACCTGACCGCTCCGTTCATTCTCGCCAAGGCTGTCATTCCGGGTATGATCAAGCGCGGTGGCGGCAAGATCATCAACATCTGCTCGATGATGAGCGAACTCGGCCGCGAGACCGTTTCGGCTTACGCAGCTGCCAAGGGCGGCCTGAAGATGCTGACGCGCAACATCGCTTCTGAATACGGTTCGCAGAACATTCAGTGCAACGGTATCGGCCCGGGCTATATCGAAACCCCGCAGACCGCGCCGCTGCGCGAACCGGGTCATCCGTTCAACTCCTTCATCCTCGCCAAGACGCCGGCAAACCGTTGGGGCACGACGCAGGACCTGAAGGGACCGGCCGTGTTCCTTGCTTCCTCGGCATCCGACTTCGTCAACGGTCACGTTCTTTACGTCGACGGTGGTATCCTGGCCTATATCGGCAAGCAGCCCTGATCGAACCGGCGTTTCTAGCGCCATCAGGTTGATAATCGAAACGCCGTCCGTGTCCTGCACGGGCGGCGTTTTCGCGTTCGGGTAGGGGTTACCGGCTTTTCCGGCTGCGCGTCATCAGCACGTTGCGGATCGAAAAGCTTGAATGGATGCGCAGCACGCCCGGAAGTGCCGACAGGATCTCCTTGTGGATGCGCTCGAATTCTCCGGCATTGGCAACTTCGACGCGCAAAAGATAATCGGAGCCTCCGGTCATCAGAAAACACTCCCGTATTTCCGGATATTTGCGAACGGCCGCCTCGAAGCGGTTGAGATACTCTTCCGTCTGCCTTTCCAGCGTGATGTTGATGATGACGGCGATGCCGTTCTGGTCGTTATCGACAAGCGCCGTATATCCGCGAATGACGCCGGCCTCCTCAAGCAGCCTGATGCGACGAAGACAAGCTGAGGGAGACAGGCCCACTTCCGCGGCTAGGGCCGCATTGCTCATGCGGGCATTGAGCCGCAGCAGGCGCAGAAGGTTGCGGTCGATCTGGTCCATGGTCGCCATGAATATTATTCCAAAATATCGAAGATAATTTCAAGAGATTTGCATTTGAGAAATTTCCTGCCATCGATCGGCAGGAAATTCAACGATCATTTCATTATGCTCATCTTAAAAAAGAGGGGCGTGAATGAACGAGCGAATGACCATGCCGGCGGCGCAGGGAATTGCTGCTGCGGCCTGCGGTTATCTGACGATCGATCTTGGTGCGATCTGCCGCAATTATCTGAAACTTGCCGAGGTGCTTGCGCCGGCGAAAGCGGCTGCCGTCGTCAAGGCCGACGCCTACGGCCTCGGCGCCCCTCCGGTTGCGGAAGCGCTTTACAAGGCCGGTTGCCGCGACTTTTTCGTTGCCCATTTTATGGAAGTCGCAGCCGTGAGGCCTGTGCTTTCCGATAACGCCGTTCTTTACGTCCTCAATGGCCTGCAGCCGGGCAATGAGCTGGCCTGTGCTGCAGCAGGTGTTGTTCCGGTGCTGAACTCGCTCGAACAGCTGCGGCGCTGGTCGGCTGCCGCGCATGGGCTGGGCAAGCGTCTGCCCGCCGCCCTGCAATTCGACACCGGCATGTCGCGGCTGGGGTTTTCGCCGGCCGAGCAGGTACAACTGAAATCGGAACTTGCCGATCACGAGCTGGTCGATATCCGCTTCATCATGAGCCATCTCGCTTCCGCCGATGAGGTGGAGAGCGAGCAGAACGATCAGCAGCTGGCGGAGATGCAGCGGATCGCCAAGGAATTTCCCGACCTGCCAGTCTGCTTTGCCAACTCCAACGGCATCTTTCTCGGGCAAAGCTATCACGGCTACATGGCGCGTCCCGGCATTGCGCTTTATGGCGGCAATCCGATGGGGGCCGCGGCCAATCCTATGGAACCCGTCGTCGGCCTGAAGATTGCGGTGATTCAGACGCGAACCGTACCGGCCGGAACAAAGGTCGGTTACGGGGCTACGTTCGTGGCACCACGCGAAATGCGGCTTGCGACGATTGCAGCCGGTTACGCCGACGGTTTGCCGCGCAGCCTCAGTGATCGGGGCGCGGTCTATTTCGGCGACCACCGCCTGCCGATTGTCGGCCGCGTTTCGATGGACAGCATGACGGTCGATATCAGCGCGCTGCCGGAAGAAGCGCTGACGCTCGGCAGTCTTGTCGAGATGATCGGGCCGCACCAGACGCTGGACGATCTTGCGCAAGCGGCCGGAACGATTTCCTATGAGGTGCTGACCAGCCTCGGCCAGCGCTACGAGCGCCAATATCTTTAGCCATTTACCAGATAAAAAACGGGGAATTCCATGAAAGTCATCGTTCTCGGAGCCGGCGTTGTCGGCGTGACATCCGCCTATCAGCTGGCAAAGGCCGGTCATGAGGTAACGGTCATCGACCGGCAGGAAGGTCCGGCGCTGGAAACCAGCTTTGCCAATGCCGGTGAGGTTTCCTTCGGTTACTGCTCTCCGTGGGCAGCACCGGGTATTCCGCTGAAGGCTATGAAATGGCTGTTCATGCAGCATGCGCCGCTGATCCTGCGCCCGAAGATGGATGCGGCAATGCTCTCCTGGATGACGCAGATGCTGATGAACTGCACGTCCGAGCGGTATGCAATCAACAAGAGCCGCATGCTTCGGATCGCCGATTATGCGCGCATCTCGCTTGCCGAAGTCCGTGATGAAACCGGCATCGCTTATGACGAACGCATGCAGGGCACCCTTCAGCTCTTCCGTACCCAGCAGCAGCTCGACGCATCGGCCAAGGACGTCAAGGCGCTGGCAGCGGACGGTGTTCCCTACGAAGTGCTCGATCCGGAAGGCTGCATCCGCGTCGAGCCGGCGCTGAAACATGTGCGACAGAAGATCGTCGGCGGCCTTCTGACGCCGAAGGACGAGACGGGCGATTGTTTCAAGTTCACCAATGCGCTGGCGCTGAAGGCCGCCGCAATGGGCGTGAAATTCCTTTACGGCACCAATATCAAGGCGCTCGATGTCGAGGGCGGCGCCATCAAGGGCGTCGTGACCGATCGCGAGACGCTGCGTGGTGATGCCGTCGTCGTGGCGCTCGGCAGCTATTCGCCGATGCTGGTCAAGCAGTTCGGCATCAAGCTGCCGGTCTATCCGGTCAAGGGTTATTCGCTGACCATTCCAATCGTTGATGCCTCGCGCGCGCCGGAATCCACCGTGATGGACGAGACCTACAAGATCGCCATCACCCGGCTTGGCGACCGTATCCGCGTCGGCGGCATGGCGGAGATTTCGGGTTATACCAACGATCTTGGCCAGAAACGGCGCGCGACGCTCGAACATTCCGTCGCCGATCTTTTCCCGGGTGGTGATGTTTCCAAGGCCGATTTCTGGTCCGGCCTGCGCCCGATGACGCCGGACGGCACGCCGGTGATCGGGGCGACCAAGGTGAAGGGCCTGTTCCTCAATACCGGGCATGGCACGCTCGGTTGGACGATGAGCTGCGGCTCGGCCAAGGTCATCAGCTCCATCGTCAGCGGGAAGAAGCCGGAAATCGACGCGACCGATCTGGCAGTCTCGCGCTACGCCTGAGCCTTCCGATTTGCCCGCCGCGCCGGTTCCATCCGGTCGCGGTGGCTTTATGACTTCCCTATTTCTTGGTGTCTCCACACCAATCGAATGCCTATGAGGCAGTCGCTACCTTTCGATCAGGCATCGCATTCGATGTCCGTTCCGTAAGCCTTTGGCGCGGAACTTCGATCGACAAGGAGTGACCCATGTATGGTCGTCTGGGCGTTATTAATCTTCTCCACCTTACCGAGGCCGAGGCACAGCGCCGCCTGGCACAGGCCCGTCCTGTCACCGGTGACACTGCTGCCGGCATGAGCCTTGCGATGGCCCTGCGCCTTATCGGCGTCCTGAGCGTCGGTTTCTGCGCCATTGCGGCGCTCGCGGTGATGGTCGGTTGAGGAGAATGATATGGGCAAGTTTGCGATGAACGACCGGGAGCCTCCCGCGACAGGCATCCGTTTCACTGTCGGTCGTGACAGGAGTGGCCGCTGGATCGTCAATGACGCGCAGGGCAAGGTCGGCGGGCTTTTCACCGATCGCGCCTCGGCGGTGCATTTCGCCATGTTCGAAAGCGACCACACCCCGGGTGCCGTCTGGTGCCTGCCGGAGCATGTGACGCTGACACTGGGCGAGGCTTTCGAGCCGCGCCGGCTGTCTGCGGCAAGCCGTGTTGCGGGCCGGGCGTAAGGGCATGTTTCTTCCGCTCCGGTATCTGCGGGGATGTGTTTACCCCCGTGGCCATATGCAGCGCCTGATCTGTTCCGGACAATTGCGTGGCTCGGATGCAATCCTTGGCATGATGGCGGTGATGCTGGCTGTTGTCGGGGTCGCCTTTGCGCTCGAGATGGCGCTGTTCTGAGCAGGCGCCATTTCGCGCAGATGCCCCTCATCCGCCTACCGGCACCAACCGGAGACGGGTCGCTTGCCCCGTCCCGTCCTCCGGACCGCCGCCGTGCCGTCTCTGCTTTCCTCAAGCGTGCCAATGGGGCACGTCCCCTCTCTCCGTTTACGGGGAGAGGGTTAGGGTGAGGGGCAAGTCGTCGGACGCATTCGAAAATTCCTATAAAATTCCTATATCTTTGCTCTCCCGTCCGTCTCGAACCCCTATGCGCTCCGGCGCCATATTCGGGCCCTGAGAGATCAAAAGATCCTCTCCCTGCCAGACACTCATGAGGTGCCGTCTTGCCGGACGGCGCCATTCGGCTTGTCTGGTCTCGATCAGTTCAAAGGAACCCGGATCATGCTGGACCTCATCTTAATCGGCACGGCGATCGTCTTCTTCGCCCTGTGCTTCGCCTACACCCGCGCCTGCGACAGGCTCTAGAAGGAGGGAGCGATGATACTCGACTATGTGCTCGGCGGTGCCGTTACCGTCTTTCTCACCCTCTATCTCACCTACGCTCTCATCCGCCCCGAACGCTTCTGATCAAGCCTTCGGGAACTGAAAGTTTATCTCCATGACCCTCAACGGATGGCTTCAGATCCTCGTCTTCTGCGGGATCGTCCTTCTCCTCGTCAAACCGCTCGGCGCCTATATAACGCGGGTGTTTTCCGGCGAGCGTACGCCTCTTTCCCCCGTCCTCGTTCCGCTTGAACGGGGACTTTACGCCTTAGCCGGCACCAGCGAGCGTGAGGAGCAGCACTGGACGACTTACGCCTTCGCCATGCTGATGTTCAATCTTCTCGGCGTGCTGGTTCTCTATGGCCTGTTCCGCCTGCAGGATATGCTGCCGCTCAACCCGGCCGGCATGGCCGCGGTCGGGCCGGAACTCTCCTTCGACACCGCCGTCAGCTTCGTCACCAATACCAACTGGCAGAACTATGGCGGCGAAGCCACCATGTCGTATCTGACCCAGATGGCGGGGCTGACTGTCCAGAATTTCCTGTCGGCCGCGACCGGCATCGCGATCGCGATTGCCCTGATCCGCGGGTTCTCGCGCGCGTCGGGCAAATCGGTCGGCAATTTCTGGGTCGATATGACCCGCGCCACGCTTTACCTGCTTTTACCGCTCTGCATTCTGCTGACGCTGGTCTTCGTCTTTCTCGGCGTGCCGCAGACCTTTGGCGCTTACGTGGAAGCCACGACGCTGGAAGGTGCGAAACAGACGATCGCGCTCGGCCCGGTCGCCTCACAGCTTGCCATCAAGATGCTCGGCACCAATGGCGGCGGTTTCTTCAACGCCAATTCCGCGCATCCGTTCGAAAATCCAGATGCGATCTCCAACCTGATCCAGATGGTGGCGATCTTTGCGATCGGCGCGGCGCTGACCAATGTCTTCGGCCGCATGGTCGGCAACCAGCGTCAGGGCTGGGCGATCCTCGGCGCGATGGGTGTGCTGTTCCTCGCTGGCGTCGTTTTCGTCTATTGGGCTGAAGCTTCCGGTAACCCGATCATGCATGCAATGGGCCTGTCGGGCGGTAACATGGAAGGCAAAGAAGTCCGCTTCGGCGTCGTGCTTTCGTCGCTGTTCGCGGTCATCACCACGGCTGCGTCCTGCGGTGCGGTCAATGCCATGCATGGCTCTTTCACCGCACTTGGCGGGCTGATCCCGATCATCAACATGCAGCTGGGCGAAGTCGTCGTCGGCGGTGTGGGGGCCGGTTTCTACGGCATCATGATGTTCATCATCGTCGCCGTCTTCGTCGCCGGCCTGATGGTCGGC
Organism: Aliirhizobium cellulosilyticum; assembly: GCF_014198105.1. Taxonomy (NCBI): domain Bacteria; kingdom Pseudomonadati; phylum Pseudomonadota; class Alphaproteobacteria; order Hyphomicrobiales; family Rhizobiaceae; genus Aliirhizobium; species Aliirhizobium cellulosilyticum. Next base: position 165,501 of record NZ_JACIGW010000001.1, read on the forward strand.
CGCACGCCGGAATATCTCGGCAAGAAGATCGAGGCGAAGGAGATGAAGATGGCGCTGCTTGCCGTTCTGTGCCTGCCGCTCGCCATGCTCGTCTTTGCCGCGATCGCCACCGTGCTTCCCTCCGCCGTCGCCTCGATAGGCACCGGTGGACCGCACGGGTTCTCGGAAATCCTCTATGCCTACACGTCGGCTGCGGCCAATAACGGCTCGGCCTTCGGCGGGCTGACCGGCAACACGCCCTGGTACAACGTGACGCTCGGCATCGCGATGCTGATGGGGCGTTTCCTGGTCATCATCCCGGCACTTGCGATTGCCGGCTCGCTGATCGGCAAGAAGACGGTTCCGGCCTCTGCCGGCACATTTCCCACCGATGGCGGCCTGTTCGTCGGTCTTCTCGTCGGCACGATCCTGATCGTCGGCGGCCTGACTTTCTTCCCGGCACTCGCACTTGGCCCGATCGTCGAGCATCTGGCGATGATCGCCGGACAGACGTTCTAAGGAGATCCGACATGAGCATTCGTCACGCCCTTCGCAGACAATCAGACCTTGCCTCGTCGATGCGGGGCAAGGGGAACGTCCAGGGCAATTCCCGGGAGCGCCAGAGATGGTGCGGTTCCAATGCCATTCTCGCGATGATGGCGGGCATTCTCGCCATCGTCTGCGTCATCGAAATCCTACACGGCTGACTGTGTGGCCCTGATTAATCAGGGCCATCGGTCGCCTCATCAAAGCTGGAGCCTCTTCATGAGCCAGGCAAAATCCGCGTCTATCCTCGATAGCCGCATTCTCATTCCCGCGATCGGCGCAGCTTTCACCAAGCTCAATCCGCGCACGCTCGCCAAGAACCCGGTCATGTTCGTCGTGGCCACGGTGTCGGTCCTGACGACCGTTCTCTTCCTGCGCGATCTTATCGTCGGCGGCGACAATCTCGGTTTTTCCTTCCAGCTCAACCTCTGGCTCTGGTTCACCGTGCTGTTTGCCAACTTCGCCGAAGCGGTCGCCGAAGGTCGCGGCAAGGCGCAGGCGGACAGTCTGCGCAAGGCGCGGACCGAAACCCAGGCCAAGCTTGTCACCAGCGCCAACGGCAGCGATTATAAAATAGTCGCTGGTACCTCGCTCAAGGTGGGCGATATCGTGCTGGTTGAGGCCGGCGATATCATCCCCTCAGATGGCGAGGTGATCGAAGGCGTTGCTTCCGTCAACGAGGCGGCGATTACCGGCGAAAGCGCCCCGGTCATCCGTGAATCGGGCGGCGACCGTTCGGCCGTCACCGGCGGCACGCAAGTTCTCTCGGACGTCATCCGGGTGCGGATCACGGCTGCTGCCGGTTCGACCTTTATCGACCGGATGATCTCGCTCGTGGAAGGCGCCGAACGGCAGAAGACGCCGAACGAGATCGCGCTCAATATCCTGCTTGCCGGCATGACGCTGATCTTCGTCCTGGCTACCGCGACGATCCCGAGCTTTGCGGCCTATGCGGGGGGCTCGATCCCGGTCATCGTGCTGGTCGCGCTGTTCGTGACGCTGATCCCGACCACCATAGGCGCGCTGCTTTCCGCCATCGGCATTGCCGGCATGGACCGTCTGGTGCGCTTCAACGTGCTCGCCATGTCCGGTCGTGCGGTCGAAGCTGCCGGAGACGTCGATACGCTGCTTCTCGACAAGACCGGCACGATCACGCTGGGTAACCGCCAGGCAACCCAGTTCCGTCCGGTGCGCGGCGTTTCCGAACAGGAACTTGCCGATGCGGCGCAGCTTGCCTCGCTTGCCGACGAGACGCCTGAAGGCCGTTCGATCGTCGTGCTTGCCAAGGAGAAATACGCGATCCGCGGCCGCGATATGGCTGGCCTGAAGGCCACGTTCGTTCCGTTTACCGCCCAGACGCGGATGAGCGGCGTCGATCTCGACGGCAGCCAGATCCGCAAGGGCGCGGTCGATGCGGTGCTCGCCTATGTCAATGGTGGCACGTTGCCGGTGGCCGGCAATACGGCGATTGCTGCGAGCCCGCAGTCGGAGACCGTGCGCGAGCTGCAGGCGATCGCGGAAGAGATCGCCAAGGCCGGTGGCACGCCGCTCGGCGTTGCCCGTGACGGCAAGCTGCTCGGCGTCATCCACCTGAAGGATATCGTCAAGGGTGGCATTCGTGAGCGTTTTGCCGAACTCCGCAAGATGGGCATCCGCACGGTGATGATTACCGGCGACAACCCGATGACGGCGGCGGCGATCGCTGCCGAAGCGGGCGTCGATGATTTTCTCGCCCAGGCGACGCCGGAGAACAAGCTGTCGCTCATTCGTGAGGAGCAGGCCAAGGGCAAGCTGGTCGCCATGTGCGGCGACGGCACGAACGATGCCCCGGCGCTGGCGCAGGCCGATGTCGGTGTCGCCATGAATACCGGCACGGTTGCAGCCCGCGAGGCCGGCAATATGGTGGACCTCGACAGCGACCCGACGAAGCTGATCGAGATCGTCGAAATCGGCAAGCAGTTGCTGATGACCCGCGGCGCCTTGACGACGTTTTCGATCGCCAACGACATCGCCAAGTATTTCGCCATCATCCCGGCGATGTTCCTGGCGTTTTATCCGCAGCTCGGCGTGTTGAACGTCATGGGCCTTGCCACTCCACAGAGTGCCATCCTGTCGGCGATCATCTTCAATGCGCTGATCATCATCGCTCTGATCCCGCTGTCCTTGAAGGGCGTCACCTATCGCGCCGTCGGCGCCGGTGCGCTTCTGTCCCGCAATCTTTTGATCTACGGCCTCGGCGGTATCGTCGTCCCGTTCATCGGCATCAAGGCGATCGACGTGGTGATCACCACGCTCGGCCTCGCTTAAGGAGATACGACCATGTTGAAACAACTTCGCCCGGCCATCGTCATGATCGTGGCCACCACCGCCATTACCGGCCTTGCCTATCCCTTCGCCATGACGGGCTTGGCGCAGGCTATCTTTCCGGCGCAGGCGAATGGCAGCCTGATCGAGAGAGACGGCCAGGTGATCGGCTCGGCGCTGATCGGCCAAGGCTTTGCCGGCGATCAGTATTTCCACGGCCGCCCCTCGGCTGCAGGCGACGGCTATAATGCTGCCTCGTCCTCCGGCTCCAATCTCGGCCCGACCAGCCAGAAACTGATCGACCGGGTGAGGGCGGATTATGAGGCTGCCAAGGCTTCCAACCCGAATGCCGAGGTGCCCATTGATCTCGTAACCGCCTCTGGCAGTGGCCTTGATCCGCATATCTCGCCGGAGGCCGCCTATTTCCAGGTGGCGCGTGTGGCCAAGGCGCGCCAGATGGACGAGGCGAGCGTAAAGGCGCTGGTCGAAGCGCATGTCGAAGTCCGAGAGCTGGGCTTCCTCGGCGAGCCGGTGGTCAACGTGCTGGCGTTGAACATGGCGCTGGATGGCTCTAAGACGTAACGAATGCAGGCGTTTGCCCCTCATCCGCCTGCCGGCACCTTCTCCCCGCAAGCGGGGCGAAGGACCAAGCCGCAAGCTCTCCGTTCCTCCTCGCCCCGCTTGCGGGGAGAGGGTGGCCGAGCGGAGCGGAGGCCGGGTGAGGGGCAGCACCATCCTGAGAGACCGCATTTCATGCCCGACGCCCCCCGTGAGAACGGCCGAGACGCAGAAAACAGACCATCACCGGATGCTCTCCTGCAGCGGGCGGAGCGGGAAGGGCGTGGGCGGCTGAAGATCTTTCTCGGCGCCGCGCCCGGCGTCGGCAAGACCTATGAAATGCTGATGTCCGGCAGGGCGCGGCAAGCCGATGGTGTCGATGTCGTCATCGGCGTGGTGGAGACGCATGGACGGAAGGAAACCGAAGCCCTCACCGACGGGTTCGAGATCATCGCCCGCCGACAAATCGATTATCGCGGCCAGAGCCTCGAGGAGATGGATCTCGATGCCATCCTCGCCCGCCGTCCGGCTCTCGTTCTGGTGGATGAACTAGCGCATACGAATGCCAGCGGCAGCCGCCATCCGAAACGTTACATGGATGTGCAGGAACTGCTGGCGCAGGGCATCGACGTCTATTCGACTCTCAATATCCAACATGTCGAGAGCCTCAATGATGTCGTGGCGCAGATCACCCGCATCAGGGTGCGCGAGACGGTGCCGGATCTGATCATCGACCGGGCCGATGATGTCGAGATCATCGACATCACCCCCGACGACCTGATCAAACGTCTCAACGACGGCAAGGTCTATATGCCGAAGACGGCGCGCCGGGCGATCGAGAACTATTTTTCGCCGGGTAACCTGACGGCGCTGCGTGAACTGGCTTTGCGGCGTACTGCCCAGCGTGTCGACGAACAACTTCTCAACCACATGCAGGCGAATGCGATTTCCGGCCCGTGGGCGGCGGGAGACAGGCTGCTCGTCTGCCTCGATCACGGCCGCAATGGTGCAAGCCTGGTGCGTTATGCCCGAAGGCAGGCCGACAGGCTCAGGGCGCCCTGGGCAGTATTGCACCTCGACACGCCGCAGGATGCTGCGCTTTCGGAGGAGGACAAGGACCGGCTGGCGGCAAACATGCGGCTGGCGCAGCAGCTTGGCGCCGAGGCTGTCACGTTGCCGGGGCTTTCGCCGTCACGCGAAATCATTGCCTATGCCAATGCCAACAATTTCACCCATATCGTTGTCGGCAGGCCCGCAAAACCGCGCTGGCGGCAGTTCTGGCAAACCTCCGTCACCCATGACCTGATCCGGCATGCCGGTCATATCAGCGTCCACGTGATTTCCGGTGATCAAAAGGATGGTGAGGCAGACCGCGGTGTGAAGGTTGCGCAGGCGCCAAGACCTTTCCGGGTAAAACACTATCTGCAAAGCACGGTCTTCGTTGCGCTGGCAATCGCTGCAGGCGTTGCGCTCGACCAGACATTCGATGTGCGCAACCTTGCGCTGGTCTTCCTGATGGCGGTTCTTGCTTCGGCGGTGCGGGGCGGGCTGGGGCCGGGGCTGTTTGCTTCGTTGCTCGGGGCCGTCGCCTTCAACTTCTTCTTTCTCGAACCGCGCTACACATTCACGATCCGCGATCCGGAAAGCGTGATCGCGCTGCTCTTCTATCTCGGCGTGGCGCTCGTCGCCTCCAACCTGACGGCGGCGGTTCAGCGGCAGGCGGTTGCCGCCAGGGCAAGGGCGCGTACGACGGAAGATCTCTATCTCTTCTCCAAGAAGCTTGCGAGCACCGGCACGCTGGACGATGTGCTGTGGGTTACCGCCTTCCAGATCGCCTCAATGTTGAAGGTGAGGGTTGTCATCCTCTTGCCGGAGAGTGGAACGATCGCGGTGAAAGCGGGCTATCCGCCGGACGATACGCTGGTCGATGCCGATATCGCGGCCGCCAGATGGGCCTGGGAGCACAATCGCCCCGCCGGCCGCGCAGCCGACACACTGCCCGGCGCCAAACGGCTCTACCTGCCGCTTCGCACCGGTCGTGAGGCGGTCGGCGTCATCGGTCTCGACAACGATCGTCAGGGGCCTCTTCTGACGCCCGAACAGCAGCGGCTGTTCGATGCGCTGGCGGATCAGGCGGCTCTCGCAATCGAGCGGGTGCAACTGGTGTCGGATGTCGACAAGGCAAGGCTTGCGGCAGAAACAGACCGGCTGCGCACTGCGCTTCTCACCTCGATCAGCCATGACCTGAAGACACCGCTTGCTGCGATCATGGGCTCGGCCGACATGCTTAAGGATTTGGGACCGCAATTGCAGGAAGAAACGCGGGCGGAGCTTCTGTCGACCGTCATCGACGAGTCCGAGCGGCTCAATCGCTTCATCGTCAACCTGCTCGACATGACGCGGCTCGGTTCCGGCGCAATGCGGCCGAACTACGCCCTGCATTTCGCCGGTGACATGGTGGGCACGGCGCTTGGCCGGGCGGCGAAGATCGCATCGGGCCACACGGTGGAGGTTGGCATCCCGGCAGATCTGCCGATGCTGAAGGTCGATCCAGTGCTGTTCGAGCAGGTCCTGTTCAATCTGATCGATAACGCCGCCAAATATGCGCCGGAGGGCACGGTCATCGACATAAGGGGGCAGAGGGATGGCAATGCCGTCCTTCTCTCCGTCATGGACGAGGGGCCTGGCATGCCGCCAGAAGACCTGGAGCGGATCTTCGACAGTTTCTACCGGGTGCGCAAAAGCGATCAGGTAAGGGCGGGTACCGGGCTCGGGCTTGCCATCTGCCGCGGTTTCGTCGAAGCGATGGGCGGCACGATCCGGGCGCATAACCGGTCCGACCGTTCTGGGGCGATCTTTACCATCAGGATGCCGGTTCCCATGGACGTGCCGATCTTGGGAGACGAAAATGACTGAAAACGCCGTACGTATCCTGATCGTCGATGACGAGCCGCCGATCCGCAAGCTGTTGCGCGTGGGCTTGAGCGCGCAGGCCTATGCCGTCAGCGAGGCGATGAATGCGAAGGTGGCCATGGAGCTGGCGGTCAGCGACAAGCCGGATCTTATCATTCTAGATCTCGGCCTTCCCGATATGTCCGGCCACGATCTGCTCGCTAAATGGCGCGGCGAGGGAATGACGCTGCCGATCGTCATCCTGTCGAGCCGCACTGACGAGGCGGGCATCGTCAAGGCGCTGGAACTTGGCGCCGACGACTATGTGACGAAACCTTTCGGGATGAGCGAACTCGGTGCGCGCATCCGCGTGGCCCTACGCCACCGGCTGCAAGCGCAGGGCGAAAAGCCGGTTTTCCAGACCGGTGAGCTGTCGGTCGATCTGGTCAAGCGGATCGTCAAGGTGGCAGGCCGCGACGTGAAGCTATCGCCGAAGGAATACGACATCCTGCGCATTCTCGTCCAGCATGCCGGCAAGGTGCTGACCCACCGGTTCCTGCTGGAGCATGTCTGGGATGGGCTGACCGACGTTCAGTATCTGCGCGTCTATGTGCGCCAGCTCAGGCAGAAGATCGAGGCGACGCCCGACCAACCGCGATACATCCTGACGGAGACCGGCGTCGGCTATCGCCTGGCCGCGCCGGATTGATCCGGAGCTAAAGCCAGCCGACCTTCTTGAAGCGATGATAGAGCACGCCGCAGACGAGGACGATTGCGGCAAGCACGACGTAATAACCGTATTCGGTCTTCAACTCCGGCATGTTCTCGAAATTCATGCCGTAAATGCCGGCGACAGCTGTCGGCACGGCCAGGATAGCAGCCCAGGAGGCAAGCTGCCTGGTGATGACGCCCTGGCGCTGCTGTTCCAGAAGGTTCGAGGCCTCGAAGACCGAGGTGATGACTTCCCGAAGGCCGCCGACCATGCTTTCCACCCGTCGGCAGTGGTCCAGAACGTCGCGGAAATAGGGCTTGGCGTGCTTGTCGAGGCAGGGCAGGTCCAGATTGACGAGTTTGCCCGCCACTTCCGTCATCGGTCCGAGAATGCGCCCGAACAGGATCAGTTGCCGTCTCAGCCGGAACAGGCGGCGGATTTGCTCACGTTCGAGGAAATTGGCGAGCATCTTCTGCTCCATCTCCAGAACGCGATCCTCGATCGTCTGAACCGTTGGCAGATAACCATCAACAATGAAATCGATAATGCCGTGCAGCACATAGTCGGGGCCTTGCGACAGCAGTTTCGGCGAGGCTTCGAGCTGGGAGCGCACTTCGCTGTGGCTGCGCATCGAGCCGTGCCGGACGGTGATGATATGGCGCTGCCCGACGAAGATTGCCGTCTCGCCGTATTTGATCTTGTCGCCGTCGAGATGGGCGGTCTTGGCCACGACAAAAAGCTGGTCGCCATAGGCCTCGACCTTGGGGATCTGATGTGCGTTGAGCGCATCTTCAACAGCAAGTTCATGCAGGCTATAGGTCTTTGCAAGCGTTTTCAGCTCGTCGGCTGTCGGCTCGTGCAGGCCGATCCAGGCGAATTCGTCACCAGTCAGCGCCGGGCACGGTTCGTCTATCGGGAGAGGGCGCCCGCGCTTTCCGTTCGTGTATACATAGGAGGCGACGACAGTCATGGCGCTCTATCTCTTTGTTTAAACGCAATTCCGGCCGCAACACTGGTGTCCACTTTTGCTGGAATTGCTTTAAATCGCGACCTGCTCACCCAGTTCCACCACGCGGTTCGGCGGCAGCTTGAAATAGGCTGAAGGATCGATGCCGAAATCGGCGAGGATGATGTAGAGCTTTTCCTGCCAGCGCGGCAGGCCGGTATTGGGCGTTTCGATCAGGTTGCGGCGACCGAGATAGAAAGAGGTCTGCATGATTTCGAACTTGAAGCCCTTTTTCTTGCAAACGGTCAGAGCCTTGGCGACGTTGGGTTCATCCATGTAGCCGAAGGTGATGTCGAGGCGGATGAAGCGCTTCGACAGTCTCGTCATCTCGACACGTTCCTGCTGAGGCACATAGGGCTTGTCCTGGGTCCAGATGGTCAGGATGACGTTCTGTTCGTGCAGGACGTGGTTGTGCTTCAGATTGTGCAACAGAACGGCGGGGGTGCGATCCGGCACGCTGGTCAGGAAGACCGCGGTTCCGGGTACGGTCACGGGTGCGCTGGCGGTTTCCCGTTCGATGGAGCTTTCGATCGAGGTGATGAAGGTTTCCAGCGGAATGTCGTTCTTGGCCGTCTTTTCCTTCAGGTATTTCGATCCCTTCGTCCATGTCCACATGGTCAGCATGATGACCAGCGCGAGCATGACCGGCACCCAGCCGCCGTCATGGACCTTGAGAAGGTTGGCGGCGAGGAAGATCGTCTCAATGACGAAAAGCGGTCCCAGAATGATCGCAGCCGTTATGGCCTTGTAACCCCATACGGCGCGCAGGAACTGGAAGGACATCAGCGTCGTGACCACCATCGCGCCGGTGACCGAGATACCGTAGGCGGTGGCAAGCGATTCCGAATCCCCGAAGGAGAAGATGAGTACGATGACGCCGATGAACAGGACCATGTTGACGGCCGGTACATAGATCTGCCCGGTATTGGTCTCGGAGGTGAACTTGATCGCAAGACGCGGCAGGAAGCCCAGGTGGACTGCCTGGCGGGCCAGCGAAAAGGCCCCGGTGATGACGGCTTGGCTGGCGATGATTGTCGCCATGGTAGCAAGGATCACCATCGGCAACAGCGCCCAATCGGGATAAAGCAGATAGAACGGGTTGGAAATCTTTGTCGGATCGGCAAGCACGAGCGCGCCCTGGCCGAGATAGTTGAGGGCAAGCGCCGGGAAGACGAGGATGAACCAGGCGACACTGATCGGCTTCCTGCCGAAATGCCCCAGGTCCGCATAAAGCGCTTCGGCACCGGTGACGGTCAGGAAGACGGCGCCGAGCACGATCAGCCCGGCCCAGCCAGCATGGGTGATGAACCAGAGAGCGTTGATCGGGTTGAGGGCCTGCAGGATCGTCAAGTCGTCGCCGATATGGATGAGGCCGCCCCAAGCCATGGCAAGGAACCACACGACGGTGATCGGCCCGAAGAATTTCATGACGGCCGCGGTGCCCTTGGACTGGACCATGAACAGACAGATCATGATGGCAGCGGAGAGCGGCAGAACGTAACCGGAGAAAGCAGGCGTGATAAGCTTCATGCCTTCGAGCGCCGACATGACCGATAGCGCCGGGGTAATCATCGCGTCGCCGATGAACAGCGCCGAACCGATCAGGCCTGCAAAGAAAAGCACCGGCATGTAGCTTCCGGTCTTCTTCATCAGAAGTGCCAGAAGCGAAAGCGTGCCGCCTTCGCCGTCATTGTCTGCACGCAGAAGAAACAGAACGTATTTGAAGGTTACGATGATGGTCAGTGTCCAGACCATCAGCGAGATCAGGCCGATCACGTGCTCGTCGCGGATGCCGTTGGCCGCAAACGGACGCAACGCCTCGCGGAACGCATAGAGAGGGCTGGTGCCGATGTCGCCATATACGACCCCGATCGACCCTAGCAGCAGCACAAGAAATTTGCGGGTTTCCGAAGTGGTATCGGAAGCGGCGGCATGCGATGCGGTCATAAAGTCTCCAGGCGCAGGGCCAAGGTGTCGTTCGATGTATATGTCTGGCGCGGAATATGGTGCATCGCCGCGGTCAAGGCAAATGGATGCATATAAGACTTTGATGTCATAGTCTCGCCCCACATATCGAAATCCTATGCGGTGAGAGCAATGTTGGTTTCTGTAAAACAGGAGCCAAACCATGACACCCTTCCTTCGCGCAAGGCGTCAAACTTACACACCCCTTTTGAGCCCCTTCAACGAAGGCCGGATCGATCTTTTGGAGTTCGAGGCGGCGATCGATCGGCAGGTCATCGCCGGAGTGGATGGAATTGTGGTTTGCGACGTTGTCGGCGAGGGTCCGGTGCTTGGCTCGGATGAATACCAGAGCCTGCTGAAAACCGCTGTTTCGCGGGGCCGACCACATCTGAGCGTGATAGCTGCGACCGGCACAAACTGCACTGTAAAGACCGTGGAGCGATGCCGCCGCGCCGAAGAACTCGGTGCCGACGCCTTGCTGGTGACGGTGCCGTATTATTCGAAACCGACGCTCAAGGGAGTGATCAATCACTTTCGCGAAATCACTGCTGCCGTCGATATCCCGGTTGTTGTGGATGATGATCCGCGGCGCACTGCAAAGGACTATGGCCCGGCGCTAGTGGATGCGCTTGCCGAAATCGATCCTATCGCCGGCATATGTCATGGCGCAGGGCGTCTCGAACATTTCGCGGCCTTGCCGGCATCGCTCAGAGATCGGTTCATGCATCTTTCGAGAGATGACAGAAAGCTGATGGAATTCCTGGATCTGGGTGGGCACGGCGCCTTGTCGGCGTTGGCCAATATCATCCCATCTCCGGTGCAGACCATGGTGGCGATGGCGGAGCGTAGCAGCGGCTGCGATCCTCTGCTGCAGGCCATGTCCGTTGCTGCGGCGGCTGTTGGTGGGGATGACGTTGCCGCGCTCAAGGAGGCGCAGTTCTTCCTGCACCAGTCACCGGCTGATGTCCGCTTGCCACTGGTGGCTGCCGAACCGGAAACGATCCTGCGCGTACGGCATGCCTTCGCGCCTTTTGCCAGATGCGAGCCGTCGACGCGAGAGGCTGCGTGATCGGCCGCATCGAGGCCGCGTATGGTATTTCGATAAATAGTTCGTGGGGCCGCCTGCTTGACGATTGCAAAGCACCGGCTTTTTAGCGAAACTTGATGCAAGAATTGGCCCGGGAGGAGCCCATGCATCCCGTTTCCCTGCATGCGGACGAGGTCTACGCCTCGGCCCAGTCCGCTGCCGCAAGCTCACCTGTTGTTGCTTCGTGGCGGCGCTGCATGGTTATGCACCATCTTGCGCCCGAGCAGGAACGCGCACCCGAACGCCTGACGGATAGCGAATTTCGCCAGACGCGGCAGGCCTCGGAGCGCCTGATCGTCGAGGCGCGCGAGGAAATGGACAAGCTCTTTTCGACCGTCGGCAGGTCGGGTTGCTGCCTGCTGCTGACCGACCGAAACGGTGTTGCGCTGGAACGGCGCGGCACGGCGGGGGATGACCGGGCCTTTCACGATCTTGGCCTTTGGACGGCGGCCATCTGGACCGAGGCGAGTATCGGAACCAACGGTATCGGTACGGCACTGGCGGACGAACGAGCGGTTTCGATCTTTCGCGACCAGCATTTCTTTTCGTCCAATACGGGATTGAGCTGCACTACCGCCCCTATCCGCGATCATCGCGGCGAAGTGGCGGCGGCGCTCGATATTTCCACGTGTCGGGACGACGTCAATGAAATGATGCTCTCGATTCTTTCCCAGACGGTGCGCGATGCGGCGCTCAGGATTGAGCTCAACCTGTTCCGATCCGCCTTTCCAGGCGCCCGTTTCCTGATGGTGCCGCAGGCCGCACATGCGGCGGCGGCACTTCTTGCGGTCGATCGCAACGATCTGGTCATCGGCGCGACGCGTGCGGCGCGCCTGGCTCTTGCGCTGGACGACAGCCGTATCGCCGCCGGCATTCCGGCTGCGGATGCTCTCGATGAGAACCGGGCGGGTGATCGTCAGGATCTGGTCGAAGCAGAGCGGGCGGCACTGATGCGCGCCCTGTCGCGCGCTAACGGCAATGTCTCGCAGGCAGCGATTGCGCTCGGCATGAGCCGGGCAACGCTTCACCGCAAGATGAACCGTTTCGGTCTTCATTGACGTAAATCGAATTCTGTTGCGGTGCCGCATGGTTTGCGGCGTTCCACTGTAGCAAGGGTGCGACAGTGTGCGCCGCCATATGGTCGCGCCCTGCTTTTCGTCAAGACTGGGACGACGCAGATTTCCTTCCAGCCCGGTCCCGAACCGGGAAGCCAGCTCATCATGGGAGGATGACATGCTGCACCAGAAAATCGTCGAATCGCCGTTCAAACTGAAATACGGCAATTACATCGGCGGCGAGTGGAGGGAGCCGATCGGCGGCAAGTATTTCGACAACATCACGCCGGTCACCGGCGGCAAGTTGTGTGAAATTCCGCGTTCGGACGAGAAGGACATCAACGCCGCACTTGATGCCGCGCATGCCGCAAAGGACAAGTGGGGCCGCACCGCACCGGCCGAGCGCTCCAACATCCTGATGAAGATCGCCCAGCGGATGGAGGACAAGCTGGAAGTGCTGGCCCAGGCCGAAACCTGGGACAATGGCAAGCCTATCCGCGAAACCATGGCAGCCGACATTCCGCTCGCCATCGACCATTTCCGCTATTTCGCGTCCTGTATCCGAGCCCAGGAAGGATCGATCGGCCAGATCGACAACGACACTGTCGCCTATCATTTTCATGAGCCGCTTGGCGTCGTTGGCCAGATTATTCCGTGGAACTTCCCGATCCTGATGGCTGCCTGGAAGCTGGCACCCGCGCTTGCCGCCGGCAATTGTGTTGTCATCAAGCCGGCCGAACAGACGCCCGCCTCGCTGCTTGTCTGGGCGGAAATCATCGGCGATCTTTTGCCGCCCGGCGTCCTGAACATCGTCAACGGTTTCGGTCTCGAAGCTGGCAAGCCGCTGGCATCGAGCCCGCGCATCGCCAAGATCGCCTTTACCGGCGAGACGACGACAGGCCGGCTTATCATGCAATATGCCAGCCAGAACCTCATTCCGGTGACGCTGGAACTCGGCGGCAAGTCGCCGAACATCTTCTTCGCCGATGTGGCGAACGAAGACGACGACTTCCTCGACAAGGCGCTGGAAGGGTTCGCAATGTTCGCGCTCAACCAGGGCGAGGTCTGCACATGCCCGAGCCGCGCGCTGGTGCATGAGAGCATTTACGATCGGTTCATGGAACGAGCCGTCAAGAGGGTGGAAGCGATCGTGCAGGGTAACCCGCTCGACAGCGTCACGATGATAGGTGCGCAGGCATCCAGCGAGCAGATGGAGAAGATCCTCTCCTATCTCGATATCGGCAAGCAGGAAGGTGCTGAAGTGTTGACCGGCGGCGATCGTAACGATCTCGGCGGAGAGTTGGCGAACGGCTATTACATCAAGCCGACGATCTTCAAGGGCCACAACAAGATGCGTGTGTTCCAGGAGGAAATCTTCGGCCCGGTGGTTTCGGTCACCACGTTCAAGGATGAGGACGAGGCGCTCTCGATCGCCAACGACACGCTTTACGGTCTTGGTGCCGGGGTATGGACGCGTGACGGCAACCGCGCCTATCGCTTCGGCCGCGAGATCCAGGCAGGCAGAGTGTGGACCAATTGCTATCACGCCTATCCGGCGCATGCGGCCTTCGGCGGCTACAAGCAGTCCGGCATCGGTCGCGAGACGCACAAGATGATGCTCGACCACTACCAGCAGACCAAGAACATGCTGGTGAGCTACAGCCCGAAGAAGCTCGGTTTCTTCTGATCCAAGCCGAAGCCGGGCAGGGGAAGAACTCTTCTGCCCGGCTTTCGTGCCTATCAACCGGCCTTGAAATTCTCGCGAAAGGACTATTCGATAGGCAGTCATAATCCGGCAGCCGAGATATTCCGCGATGTCGAATGAAAATGAACCGCTGGTCGAAATGCTTTTCCGCAATGGCACGCTGACCGTTGTGGGGATCATTCTCTCGTTCTCTCTGACATTTCTCAGCCAATGGGCTCAAAACCCGATCCCATGGACCCTTATCGACCTGCCGACGATGCTTCTGCTCTCCGCCGGGATCATCACGCAGGGGAGCTCTCTCGTGATCTTTCTGCGGCACGATTCACTGCAGCGGCGGGTATATGACAAGGCAAGCAAAGTGTTTCTCTGCGGCCTGGCGATGACTGTCTCGGGTGTTTTCATGGCGATCGTGATAGACTTCGTTCAGCTCATCACCTGAGCATCAAAAGCTCTTTGGGAGGAGAGATCATGAATACTCATGTCAACGGGGAGCCGCGCGTCACCGCCACCGATGCGGCACTCGATCTCATCGCCGAGATAAGGCAGGACTATCCGGAAATCCTTTTCCACCAGTCCGGCGGCTGCTGCGACGGGTCATCGCCGATGTGTTACCCGGCTGATGATTTCATTATCGGTGACCATGACGTGAAGCTGGGCGAGATCGGCGGCGTGCCGGTCTATATCAGCGGCAGCCAGTTCGAGGCGTGGAAGCACACGCAGCTGATCATCGATGTCGTGCCGGGCAGGGGGGGAATGTTCTCGCTCGATAACGGCAGGGAAAAGCGGTTTCTCAGCCGCTCGCGCATTTTCGGTGGTGGAGAGGCCTGTACCATTCCACGGGTGCGGTAACAACCAAAGTTGATAGGTTTTGTCTATCGAGCCATACGAACAGTCAGCTTGAAACGCTTTTGACGATCGTCAATAGCATCTGTCATGACTGGATCGTTTATTGGCAAGAAGTCCTCGGCCGCCGGCGGTTGGGGTGCGTTGAAGAGCTGCGGCAAGCGGCTGCTTGAAAGCGGATCGCCGCTCGCTGGCGCCCGCACCATGTTGAAGGCAAACCAGCCGGATGGCTTCGATTGTCCGGGTTGCGCCTGGGGTGATCCCGAACATGGATCGTCATTCGAATTCTGCGAAAACGGGGTGAAGGCCATTTCCTGGGAGGCGACGGAAAAGTGCGCGACGCCTGCATTCTTCGCAGCCAATACTGTCTCTGAACTGCGCAAGTTGAGCGATTACGAGCTGGAGCTCAACGGTCGGCTGACCCATCCCATGCGGTATGACGCGGCGAGCGACCGGTATCTTCCTGTCGCCTGGGAGGACGCCTTTGCCGAGATCGGCGGCATTCTCAAGGGCCTCGATAGCCCCGACCGGGCGGAATTCTACACGTCCGGTCGTGCCAGCAATGAGACGGCCTATCTCTATCAGCTGTTCGTGCGGGTCTACGGCACCAACAATTTTCCCGATTGCTCCAACATGTGCCACGAAGCAAGCGGTGTCGCGCTGAAACAGGCGATCGGCGTCGGCAAGGGGACGGTTCTGCTTGAGGATTTCGAAAAGGCGGATGCGATTTTCGTCATCGGCCAGAACCCCGGCACCAATCATCCGCGCATGCTGGGCGACCTGCGCCGTGCCGCCATGCGTGGCGCCGATGTTGTCGTGTTCAATCCGGTGCGCGAAAAGGGGCTGGAGCGTTTTTCCGATCCGCAGGACAAGATCGAGATGCTGCGCGGAGGCTCTACCGAAATTGCCAGCCAATATTACCAGCCGCGCCTCGGCGGCGACATGGCGGCGGTGCGCGGCATGGCCAAGGCCGTGTTTGCAGCAGAAGATGAAGCGATTGCCGCAGGTGAGCCTTCGGTCCTCGACCATGCCTTCATCGCCGAACATTGCGCCGGGTTTGCTGAATACCGCGCCGCGATCGATGCTACCGGCTGGGCCGAGATCGAGGATCAGTCGGGGCTTTCCCGCGCCGAGATCGAGCGTGCCGCGGCCGTCTACATGAAGGCCGGCAAGGTGATCTGTACCTGGGCGATGGGCGTGACCCAGCATGCCCATTCGGTGGCGACGATCCGTGAGATTTCCAATTTCATGTTCCTGCGTGGCAATGTCGGCAGGCAAGGTGCGGGGCTATGCCCGGTGCGTGGCCATTCCAATGTGCAGGGAGACCGCACGGTCGGCATCAACGAAAAGCCGCCTGCCGCTTTCCTCGATGCGCTGGAAAAGCACTTCGCTTTCAACGTTCCGCGTGCCGACGGGCACAATGTACTGGCCGCGATCGGCGCGATGCTGGATGGCTCTGCGCAGGCCTTTATCGGACTTGGCGGCAATTTTGCCCGCGCAACGCCCGATAGCACGCTGGTCGAGACGGCGATGCGGCGGATGAAACTCACGGTCAACATCGCCACCAAGCCGAACCATTCGCATCTGATGCCCGGCGAGGTTTCCTATATCCTGCCCTGCCTCGGGCGCACCGAGATGGACCTGAATTCGCTCGGCAATTCCCAGCTCGTCACCGTCGAGGATTCGATGAGCATGGTGCATGGCTCGGCCGGTATCAATCGTCCCGCCTCGCCTCATCTTCTGTCCGAAGTCGGCATCATTGCCGGCATTGCCGAAGCCACGGTCGGCACGGATGTCGTGCGCTGGGCAGCGCTCGCGGACGATTACGACCTCATCCGCGATCATATCGAAGCGACCATTCCGGGCTTCGAGAATTTCAACGCCCGTGTCCGCAAGCCGCGCGGCTTCCATCTGCGCAATACCGCGTCCCATCGCGAATGGACCACGCCGGCGGGCAAGGCGTGCTTTTCCGCCGTCACGCTGCCGCAGGAGACGGTGCACCAGCGTGCCCGCAATGGCGTCGGACGTTTCGCCTTGCAGACCTTCCGATCGCATGACCAGTACAATACCACCGTCTACGGTCTCGATGACCGTTATCGCGGTGTCTATGGCGAGCGCCAGGTGATCTTCATCCATCCCGAAGACCTGAAGGATATCGGCGCTGAAGCCGGTGACCGGATGGATGTCGTGACCGATTACGATGACGGGATCTCCCGCGTGGCGCAGGATTTCCGCTTCGTGCCCTATGACATCCCGCGCGGCAGCATTGCCGGTTATTATCCGGAGCTGAATGTACTCGTGCCCTTGGGCAGTGCGGGCGAGGAAAGCGACACGCCGACCTCCAAGTCGATCATGGTGTCGTTCCGCAAGCGCGAGGCGGCGTGAACGAGGATCGCGATCAATCCGAGCGGTTTCTCGCCCTTGTCGCGGAGCATCAGGCGAAGGATCTGCGGCTGACATCGCTGCAAGCGGCGCTCATCGTTGCTGCCGAACAAGGTATTGCCGTTGACAGTCGTTCTTTTGCCCGGCTTCTCGGGGTTGCCCATGCTCTGGCGCTGAGAGAGCTGAATGCGCTTGTCGAAATGGGCGGGCCGTTGCGCATCGTGAAGCGGGAAGCGCGGACACTGCGCAGCTTTTACGTCGTGGAACATCCTTAGATGATACCGGGATGGCCGGATATCTACCGGCTTTCGATCGTGACGCTCATCCTTAATCGTGCTCGAAATTCAGGTTTATCAATAGCTTGAGGACCGTTCAAAATCGTCGAACAGATTATGTACGGAATAGTACATACATTTTCTTGCCATTTTGCCGCAGGCGGCGTTATACCGCAGATGCGGGCATGCATGCCTGCCGCTGGCGCGCGGGGAGGGCGTGGCAAGCGACCTCGAAGTCCTCGAAAGGGACGCCTCCGACCAGCCGATTGCATATCGTTCGGCCTGCCGTTTGCGTTTCTTCGACAGAAGCACGGTACTGCATTTGATCCTGTTCCCCGCTCCTGACGGCACCGCTGTGGCCTTTGACTGTCGACACTGTCGAATCCACAACTGGAGCTAGAGACACAAATGGAAACCTCAAAGGGCGCCCTGTCCGCGATAGCCAAGACCTGGCTTTTCGTGCTCGGTGCCGTTCTCGCCCTCGCGGGCCTGTTTTTCGCCGTTGCCGGCGGCAAGCTCGCCATGCTCGGCGGCAGCTGGTACTTCCTGCTTGCCGGCATTGCGATCGTTATCGCCGGTGCGCTTGTCATTCTTCGCAAGCCCGCAGGTGCGCTGCTGTTCGGCCTCGTTAACATCGCCACCGTCGTCTGGGCGATTTGGGATGCGGGTCTCGATTTCTGGCCGCTGATCTCGCGCCTGCTCGCCTTCGGCGTCGGTGCAACGGTGATCGCGCTGAGCTTCCCGCTGCTGCGCAAGGCCGCCGGCAGGACGCCGGCCTATCTGCCGTCCTTCCTGGTTGCCGCTATTCTTGCTGTTGCTTCCGTCGCCGGTTTTGCCGGCATGATGGTGCCGCATCCGACCGTCGCCTTTTCCGGCACGCCTGCACCGCTCACTCCGGTCGATCCGGCCAAGGAGCAGAAAAACTGGGAAGCTTATGGCAATTCGGCCGGCGGCTCGCGTTTCGCCGCGCTCGACCAGATTACCCGCGACAACGTCAAGGACCTCACGGTTGCCTGGACCTACCATACCGGCGACACCCCGATCAGCCCCGGCGGCGGCGGTGCCGAAGACCAGCAGACGCCTCTGCAGGTCGGCGACCGCGTATTCCTGTGCACCCCGCATAATAACGTCATCGCGGTCGATGCCGATACCGGCAAGGAGATCTGGAAGAACGAGATCAACTCGAAATCTTCCGTCTGGATGCGTTGCCGCGGTCTCGCCTATTTCGACGCCGCTCGTCCGCTCGCTCAGCCGACCGTCGATGGCTCGACGCCGGTGGCCCCGGTGACGGTTGCCGAAGGCGCGCTGTGCCAGCGCCGCCTGCTGATGAACACGATCAATGCCGAGCTGATCGCGCTTGATGCCGATACCGGCGCATTTTGCCCGGATTTCGGCACCAATGGTCGCGTCGATCTGAAGGTCGGCATGGGCAATGCGCCTGATCCGCAGTACGTGCTCACCTCCGCTCCGACGCTTGCCGGCACCACCGTCGTCGTCGGCGGCCGTATCGCCGACAACGTGCAGGTGGATATGCCTGGCGGTGTCATGCGCGGTTTCGACGTGATCACCGGCGAGTTGCGCTGGGCCTTCGACCCTGGCAATCCGGAAATCACCAAGCTGCCGCCGGAGGGCCAGACTTATACGCGCTCGACGCCGAACGTCTGGGCAGCCATGTCCTATGACGAGGCTTCCAACACCGTGTTCCTGCCGGTCGGCAGCCCGTCGGTCGATCTCTATGGTGCTACCCGCACCGATCTCGACCACAAGTACGGCGCTTCCATGCTGGCGCTCGACGCCACGACGGGCCGCGAAAAGTGGGTCTACCAGACGGTTCACAACGACCTCTGGGACTTCGACGTGCCGATGCAGCCCTCTTTCTTCGATTTCAAGAAGAAGGACGGCTCGACGGTTCCGGCGCTGACCTTCGGCACCAAGGCCGGCCAGATCTGGGTTCTCGACCGCGCCACCGGCCAGCCGCTGACGGAAGTCGCGGACGTGCCGGTCAAGCCGGGCAAAATCCCCAACGAACCCTATGCACCGACGCAGAAACTGTCGGTCGGCATGCCGCAGATCGGCGCGCAGACGCTGACCGAAAGCGACATGTGGGGTGCAACTCCGTTCGACCAGCTGTTGTGCCGTATCGCCTTCAAGGGCATGCGTTATGATGGCGTCTACACGGTTCCGGGCACGGATCTGGCGCTCAACTTCCCGGGTTCGCTCGGCGGCATGAACTGGGGCGGTTTCTCCACCGACCCGGTGACGAACACCATCTTCGTCAACGACATGCGTCTCGGCCTGTGGATCCAGATGAAGGAAGCCGCACCGACCACCGCCGTTTCAAGCGGTTCGGAAGCCACCAACACCGTCATGGGTGTCGTGCCGATGAAGGGTACACCTTACGCCGTCGACAAGAACCGCTTCCTGTCGGCGCTGGGCATTCCCTGCCAGGAACCTCCTTTCGGCACGCTGACGGCGATCGACATGGATAGCCAGAAGATCAAGTGGCAGGTTCCGCTCGGTACCGTCGAAGATACCGGTCCGTTCGGTATCAAGATGGGCGTCCCCATCCCGATCGGCATGCCGACCATCGGCGGCTCGCTTGCCACACAGGGCGGCCTCGTCTTCTTCGCAGCCACGCAGGATTATTATCTGCGCGCCTTCGACAGTGCGACCGGCAAGGAAATCTGGAAGGCCCGCATGCCGGTTGGCAGCCAGGGCACGCCGATGACCTACAAGTCGCCGAAGACGGGCAAGCAGTATATCGTCATCTCGGCCGGCGGCGCGCGCCAGTCGCCCGACCGTGGCGACTACGTGATCGCCTACGCTTTGCCGGATTGATCGGTCCGAACTGCATCGAAATTGGAGCCGCGGCATGGAAACATGTCGCGGCTTTTTTCGTTTATGCTGCCTAAAGCATGTCGTGCAAAAGTGTGCAGGCTTTTACGCAAGAGACATGCGGCAAAACAAGGAGCTAAAGCGCGGCAAGCGAATCTGAAAGATCACGCCGCACTTTAGCATCAGCTGTGGCTGACATAAACGAGGGCTTTACAGACGTTCAATCCCGACTAGGTTGGTAGTGATATCGGACGCCGTGGGGACGGCGACCGGCTTTCCGAAATAGAGCAGGAGTTGGCCCTTGATCTATGACGTCGCTGTTGTCGGTTCCGGTTTTTCAGCCATTGCGCTGACTATCAATCTTCTGCGCCAGCTTGGGCCGGAGCGGTCGATTGCCATTATCGGCGATGATCCGGGGTTCGGCCGCGGCACTGCCTATCGCAGCGAATTCTATCTCCACCGGCTCAATGTACCGGCGGCACGGATGAGTGCGTTTCCGGATGAGCCGAACGATTTCCTCGATTGGCTGAAGGAAAAAGGACGCAAACCGGTCGGTGATTATTTTGCCGCGCGTGGAGATTACGGGCTTTATCTCAGGGACAGGCTGGCCTCGCTGTTGCGCCGCCGGGATGACCGCGTTGCCGTCGATTTCATCAAGGCCAAGGCGACAGCCTGCATGATGCCCGGTGATACGGATGTCGAATTCCATCTCGACAATGACGCGGTGCTGCGAGCACGAAATGTTGCGCTCTGCCTTGGTGTCGGTAATGCAGAAATGCCGATCGCGTCTGATCTTGTTCCGGAAAAGATGCAGCGCCGTATCGTTCAGAACCCCTGGCGGCTCGGCTGGCTCTCGTCCGTCAAACCAGATGACGATATCTGCATTCTGGGTTCCGGCCTGACGATGGTCGATCAAGTCCTGTCGCTACGCTCGCACGGACATCGTGGCAAAATCCATGTGATTTCGCGTCGGGGCCTCGTTCCGCACCCCCACAGCACGATCAAGCCGGAGCCGGTCGAACCTCGCCTGCCTGCGACAGGCCGCGAGATCAGCGACATTCTCGCCGGCTTTCGGGCGCAGGTGCGCGAAGGGGCTGACTGGCGCGGGCTGATGGACGGGTTGAGGCATCGCACGCAGCAGCTCTGGCAGGAACTTAATGACGCGCAGAGATCCCGTTTCATGCGGCATGCGCTTGCCTGGTGGAATATTCACCGGCACCGGCTTGCCCCGCCGGTCTGGTCGCGTTTCAGCCCGTTGATCGATAATGGCACGGTGACGGTCCATGCCGGTTTCATTCGCGAGATCAGGGAGACCGATGGCCGGATCGGCATCCGCTTCCGCAAACGCGGGACATCCGAGATGCAGGAGATTGCCGTCGACTGGATCGTCAATTGTACCGGCATGGAACGCGCCGGCATCGCTCATTCACCGCTGTTGCAGCAGATGTGCGAGACATCCGTGATCGGCATGGACCGGCTGGGGCTTGGTGTGAGCGTCGATGCCCGCTCGCGTATCTGTTGCCCGGATGGAACCGTGCGACAGAGGCTTTATGCCGTCGGTGCGTTGACAGCGGGGCAGTTCTGGGAAATCACCGCCGTGCCGGATATTCGCAACCAGGCGAAGCGGGTGGCGGAGGAGATTGCCGGGGAGCTGGCGGGTGATGCCGAGATAGGGCGGCGGCAGAGCGCTTGAGGTTTTTTGATGAGCGGGCAACGCTCTCTTCCCTCATCTCTGTTCCTCGGGTTGAACCCGAGGATTGTCACAGAGATCCAGCCAGCCCAAGTCCTTGGGCTGAGAAGACTCGTTTCGCCGCGCCGACGCGCGTCGGCTGGATTCCTGTAACAAGGACAGGAATGAGGGAGTTTCAGGTTACGTCCGCGGCTTCAAATTCTCCGGGTCATAGAGCGGCTTGTAACCCACCGCCGCCACTTCCACCGGGAAATCCTCGTTGAAATAGTTGACCGTGAGCTTGCGGCCGACCTCACAGTAATCCCACGGCAGATAGGCAAGCGCGATGTTCTTGCCGATCGTCGGGCCATAGGCGACGGAGGTCGTGTAGGAGATGCGGCCGAGTTCATCCACCAGCGTCTTGCCGGTATCCGGGTCGATCACCGGCATGGAGCCGACCGGGTAGCGCTTGACGCCGCTCGCATCGGTATTGTCGGTCATCACCAGTGTGCACAGCATCGCTGGCTGGTGGTGCCTAGCCTTGTATTCCAGATGTTTCGCCTTGCCGCGGAAATCCGCTTCCTTGACCTTGGGACGGGCAAGATCGGCCTCGATCAGGTTGTACTGGGTCAGAAGATCGCCGTTCTGCAGCCGCAGTGACTTTTCCATGCGGCGGGAATTGGCATAGGTCTCGACGCCGAAGGCCATGACGCCGGTTGCCCGCAGCGCATCCCAGACGGCAAGGCCGTCCTCGTATTTCATATGCAGTTCCCAGCCCTGTTCGCCGACATAGGAAATGCGGAAGGCGGTAACGGGCTTGCCGGCGATCTCGATCGGCTTGATTGCGGCGAAGGCGAAGTTTTCGATGTCGAGGCCCGACGGATCGGCGACGACCTTCTTCAGCGTTTCGCGGGCGTTCGGTCCCCAGATGCCGATGGTGATGAATTTTTCCGAAACATCGGTAATGGTGACGTCGAGGCCGCGATCTTCAGCCGCGCGTTTCATGTAATGAAAATCGCGCGGGCCTGCATCGGCGCCGTTCACAAGACGGCAACGGTCGCTCAAGCGGAACACGGTGAAGTCGGCGCGCACCATGCCTTCTTCGTCGAGGAAGTGAGTGTAGATGCCCTTGCCGATATTGGCATCGCCGCCGATCTTTGCGGCGCAGAGCCATTCCAGCAGCTCGACATGGTCCGGGCCTTCGATATCGACCATATGAAAATGCGAAAGGTTGACGATGCCGCAATCCTCGCTCATCGCTAGATGTTCGGCATTCGACACGCGCCAGAAATGGCGTTTGTCCCATTCGTTTTCGCGTACCGGAACCTGATTGGCGTATTTTTCCAGAAGATGGTCATTGGCGGCGTAGCCATGCGCACGTTCCCAGCCGCCAAGCTCCATGAAGTAACCGCCAAGCTCCTTCTCGCGCTCGTAAAAGGGTGACTTCTTGGCGCCGCGGCCGGTCGCATAGGGTTCGCGCGGATGAACTGCCGGGAAATAGATTTTTTGTGCGGCCTCGCGGGTGCGGCCCTCGATAAAGTCTTCGGTCAACTGGTGCGGGTAGAAGCGCGAATAGTCGATCGAGTTGTGGTCGACCTCTGTTCGGCCGTCGGTCATCCAGTCGGCGATCAGCTTGCCATAGGCCGGGCCGTCCTTGACCCAGATAGCGACGCAATACCAGAGGCCGCGCACCTTCTGGCTTTCGCCGCAGGACGGGCCGCCGGCGGCGGAGACCTGCAACAGGCCGTTGAAGGAATGGCCTTCGTTGTAACCGAGTTCGCCGAGGATCGGGGTCAGTTCCATCGCACGCTCGAGCGGTGTCAGGATCTGCTCCATGTCGAGGTCGCGCTGCGAGGGCGACAGGCGGGCCTCATGCTTTTCGAGAATGTCGCGCGGGTGGCAGAGGCGCGGATTGTCGGTCTCGTAATAACCCCATTCGATCTGGCCGCCCTCGGTCGTGTTCGGATCGCCGGTGTCGCGCATATAGGCGGAATTGCCCTGGTCGCGCAGCAGCGGATAGCCGATCTCCTTGCCAGTACCGGCGAATTCGTTGAACGGGCCGAAGAAGGTCAGTGGATGATCGACCGGCATCACCGGCAGGTCCTCGCCCACCATTTCGGCGATCAGGCGGCCCCAGATGCCGGCGCAGACGATGACGTGATCGGCCATGATCGTGCCGCGATGGGTAACGACGCCCTTGATGCGGCCGTTCTCGACGATCAGCGATGTCGCCGGCGTATTGCCGAAGACTTTCAGCTTGCCGGCCTTTTCGGCGGCATCGACCAGCTTGCCGGCCACGGTTTGGCTTCGGGGAATGACGAGGCCTGCATCGGGATCGAACATGCCGCCCTGAACCTGATCCTCCTCGATCAGCGGGAATTTTTCCTTGATCTCGGCGGGTGAGACGTAATGGGCGCGGGTGCCGAAAGCCTTTGCGGACGTCAGCTTGCGCTTGATCTCTTCCATCCACAGGTCATCGCCGGTTCGGGCGACTTCCAGCCCGCCGATGCGGGCGTAATGGCCCATCTTCTCGTAGAAATCGATGGAGTACTGGGTGGTCCAGACCGAGAGATAATCATGGCTGGTCGTGTAGCAGAAATCCGAGGCGTGGGCGGTCGAGCCGATATCGGTCGGGATGCCGGACTTGTCGATGCCGACAATGTCGTCCCATCCGCGTTCCACCAGATGGTGGGCGATCGAAGCGCCGACGATGCCGCCCAGACCGATGATGACCACTTTTGCCTTTGATGGAAATTCTGCCATTGCCGTCTCCTGACTCTGCGGGGGAGATTAGCGACAGTTCGCGGCCCGGCCCAGTCGATATACGACACGGAAGGATGATCATCACGCCATCGGATCAAAGCGCTTCATGCCGATCAATCACCTTCATCGGGAATGTTCAGAAGGTGACCACAGGCCTTGCAATGCACGGCATCGGTATCGTGCCGCTGCAGCCCGCATTCGGGGCAGGGGAAGCGCACCTTGGGCGGCCGGATAATCGCCTGCGCCAGCCGCACAAACAGCGAGATGCCGATGATCATGGTGAAGACGGAGGTCAGCTTGCCGAGCGTGCCGGGAAGCGTGATGTCGCCGAAGCCGGTAGTGGTGATGGTTGCGACGGTGAAATAAAGCGCATCGACGAAACCTTCTCCGCCGGGGCGGTCATAGAAGAAGCTCGTGTAGACGAAGCCCGTCACCACGAAGAGAAAGACGATGAAATTCAGGCAGGCGCGTGTGACGTCTTCCAGATGCAGGCAGCCGAAGCGCCGCATGACCTCTTTCAGAAGCGGGCTTCTGCCGATCGCCCAGATCCGCATGACGCGCAGGAAGGCGAAGTTGAAGAGCGTGTCGGGAAACAGCAAGGTCGCGAGGATGAAAAGGTCGACCCAGGTCATCGGCATCTTCAGGAAGCGGCCAAAGGATGGGGCGGCAAGCGAACGGGCTGCCAGCTCGAAACCGACCCAGACGGCGATCATATAGTCGATGATCAGATATGACGGCCCGTCACGCAGGTATGGGCCGAGCAGAAAGAAGGCGAGTATGCAGATGTCGATGAAGGCAAGCAGAGCCTGCCAGCGCAAGGCCCAGGCATCGCGGCCCCTGGCTATGCGGCGGATGGTTTCCCGCAGCGAATTGATATCGAAACGGGATGTGTTCGGGGCGCCGTGAGATTCCATGCGGCGTAGATATTGGACCGCGCTCGCAGGTCAAGCACGTCTCCGTTGCGATGGATCAAGTTTGACCTTGAAAAGCGAAGTGTTTGTCGTGCTTAATCGGGTTGGAAGATAGTGCTTTGGAGGAAGCGGTATTCTCCAGGGAGGCCGACTGCGCGCGCTTTTTCAATGGGTTGATTTTTCATGGCCTACAAGACGACGATCGAGCAGACTGTCTTTCGCTTCGATGACCTGAAAACGCTGCTGGCGAAGGCGACGCCGGAACGTTCCGGTGACCAGCTGGCGGGCATTGCCGCGGAAGGTCCGGTCGAGCGGCTGGCGGCGCAGATGGCACTTGCCGATCTGCCGTTGAAGGCGTTTCTCGGCGAGGAACTGATTTCAGCGGATGATGACGAGGTTTCCCGGTTGATCGCGGAGCGGCACGATCCGGCGGCCTTTTCTGCAGTCTCCTCTCTTACCGTCGGAGAATTCCGCGAATGGCTGCTCAAGCCCGAGACGACGCATGATCGGCTCGAAGCCGTCACCTGGGGACTGACGCCCGAAATGGTGGCAGCCGTATCGAAGATCATGCGGCTGCAGGACATGATTGCCGTTTCCGCCAAGCGCCGCGTCGTCACCCGTTTCCGCAACACGATCGGGCTTGCGGGGCGGCTTTCCACCCGCAACCAGCCCAACCATCCGACCGACGACAGCCGCGGCATCATCGCATCCGCCATCGACGGGCTGCTGATGGGATCGGGCGATGCCGTGATCGGCGTCAATCCGGCGACCGACAGTACCGAGGACTATATCCGTATCGTCTCGTTGCTCGACGAGTTACGCGAGAAGCTGGCGATCCCGACCCAGACTTGCTGTCTCGGTCATGTGACGACTGCGATCCATGCGATCGAACGCGGCGCGCCGGTCGATCTTGTTTTCCAGTCGGTGGCCGGATCGGAAAAGGCCAATCGCGGCTTCGGCGTCGATCTGGCGCTGCTGAAGGAAGCGCATGAGGCTGGACGGTCGCTGAACCGCGGCATGCCGGGCGCCAACGTGATGTATTTCGAGACGGGGCAGGGCGCCGCCCTCTCGGCGGACGCGCATTTCGGCGTCGACCAGCAGACGATGGAGGTGCGCGCCTATGCGGTCGCGCGCGAATTCGATCCGCTGCTCGTCAACACCGTCGTCGGCTTCATCGGGCCGGAATACCTGTTCAACGGCAAGCAGATCATCCGCGCCGGCATCGAGGATCATTTCTGCGGCAAGCTCCTGGGTCTGCCGATGGGCGTCGACGTCTGCTACACCAACCATGCCGATGCCGATCAGGAAGACATGGATACGCTGCTGACGCTTCTCTGCGCGGCCAATGTCAATTTCGTCATCACTGTTCCGGGTGCCGACGACATCATGCTGAACTATCAGTCGCTGTCGCATCACGACGCCGTCTATTGCCGCGAGACGCTGAAGCGGCCGCCTGCACCTGAGTTCGAACAGTGGCTTTCCGAGATCGGGCTGACGGATCGTGATGGTGCATTGATCGGCGAGCCGGCAGCACTTTCCAACTATGTCCGCAGCAGCGCATTGATCGGAGCCTGACATGGCAAAGGTGATCGAACCATCCGCTGCCGAAAAGACACTGGATCTCAGGGAGATGACCGATGCGCGCGTTTCGCTCGGCCGCCATGGTGCGGGTCTTCCGACGCAGGCGCAGCTTTCCTTTCTGCTCGATCATGCGCGAGCACGCGAAGCGGTGTGGACGAGTGTCGACCGAGCCTCGCTCACCGACCGGCTGAACCGCATCGGCTTGTCTGTGATCGGGGTCGACAGCATGGCTCCTGATCGCAGCATCTATGTTCGGCGACCGGATCTTGGCCGGTTGCTCGCGCCGGAATCGACTGAGCGACTGAAACAGGCGGGGACGGGCAAGGGCTACGACGTGGCGATTGTCGTCGCGGACGGTTTGTCGTCCAGTGCGGTCGATCTCAATGCCGTGCCGCTGATCGAGGCGCTCTCTCCGAAACTCACCACGCTCAACCTTTCGGCCGCGCCGATCGTGATGGCCAATCAGGCAAGGGTGGCGCTCGGTGATCCCGCAGGTGAAGCGCTTGGCGTAAAACTGACGATCGTGCTTGTCGGGGAACGTCCGGGCCTTTCCGCCGCAGACAGTCTCGGAGCCTACATTACTTATGGTCCGAAGTCGGGGAACCCGGATTCCGGCCGCAACTGCGTCTCCAATATCCGCGATGGTGGTCTGCCGATCCGTGAGGCTGCCGAGGTCATTGCCGCGCTGGTCAAGGATATGATGAAGACCCGCGTCAGCGGCGTGGCGTTGAAAGCGGCCGTGGCAAAGCTGCCGCCTTCGAACGTCTAGCATTTTTGTCAGGCGGTCAGCGTCACCGCTTCTTCCTCATCCACCGCGAGCGGCAGCCTGACCTCGACGACCGCGCCTTGTCCGTCCATCCGGTCGCGGATCGAGATCGTGCCGCTATGCGCCATCATGATCGAGCGGCACATGGCAAGACCGAGGCCCATGCCATTCGGCTTGGTCGTGTTGAACGGCTTGAATAGGGTTTCCGGCGCCATCGAACCCAGCCCAGCACCACTGTCGGTAAAGCGGATTGCGATACCTTCGTCGGTGAGACTGCTCTGGATCGTGAGTGCGCGCGTGTCCGCCGTCTCCATCGCATGCATGGCGTTGGATATGATGTTGAGGAAAACCTGCTGCAGCAAAACCCGATCCCCACGAACCGTCCCCCCTTGGGCCATCAGCGACAGGTTTACCTGCACGCCGTCGGCTACAAGTTCCTTCTGCTTCAGCTGCACCGCATCGGCGATTGCGGCATCGACCGTGACTTCCGCATTTTCTGATTTCGACTTGCCGAGCAGCATCCGCACGCGCTTGACGACCTGCGCTGCATGTTCAGTCGCTGCAACGGCATCCTGCAGGGCGAGCTTCGCCTCATCGATATCCGGTGGTTGCCGATTCAGCCAGCGTGTGCCGGCCTGCACGAAAGTCATGATCGCCGAAAGCGGCTGGTTGACTTCATGGGCAATCGAGGCCGAGATTTCGCCGATCATCGCGGCGCGAGACGCCTGTTCCAGTTCCTGCCGCGACGTTTCCAGCGCTTCCTGGAACTGGTGCCGCTCGGTCATGTCGATGATGCTGGCCTGTATGCGGTCGAGGCCGGAGCCATCTTTCGGAAAGCTCAATGCAACAAGGATCGGGATCAGTCTGCCATCCCGGCTGCGCACGGTGGTTTCCGACTGAAACTCGGTCTGGCCTTCGAAAATGCCAGCGAGGAAATGGGCGAAACCGCCATCGTTGTCAGGAAGAAAATCGTCGAGCGTGCGGAAGAACTCATCCTTGGACGGAACGCCCATCAGCTTCAGCGCGGTCTGGTTGACGTCGGTGATCCGAACGGCCCTGCGCATTCTGACGACAAAAT
Organism: Aliirhizobium cellulosilyticum; assembly: GCF_014198105.1. NCBI lineage: Bacteria > Pseudomonadati > Pseudomonadota > Alphaproteobacteria > Hyphomicrobiales > Rhizobiaceae > Aliirhizobium > Aliirhizobium cellulosilyticum. The sequence continues at coordinate 194,413 of NZ_JACIGW010000001.1, forward strand.
CGTGATTGTCTGCAAGATACGGTCGTATATCGACGATGCCACGTTGGCGCAGCTTGTCGAGTTCGGCCTTCACGAAGCGGAAATCGTTCTCCCAGATTGCAACGGCCAGCGTCTCGAAAATCGTCCGGTAGCGGTGCTCGCTTTCCTTAAGGGCTGCCTCGTCTCCAACGCGGCGCAGAAGGAGAAGCGTCGTCACGATGTTCGCGGCGAGGCTGAAGAGAAGCCGCAATGTCGCCTGGGATTCCAGATTATGCGCATGTGAAGTTGCGAAGCTGATGAGGGTGAGAATTGCGCAGATTGCGGAAGTCCTGCGAATGGCTTTTTTGCTGCCAAGGTCACCCGCCAGCACGATAACAAGCACGTAGAGCACGGCAACCGCGCTTGCCAGCGTCGTGAACGTGTCTATGGCGAAGATGGCGAGCCCGGAAGCAATACCGAAAGCTACGCGATATCTGTTGCTGGCTGCTATACCCGGCCGGTTCCCGGATCGCCGCATCCAATTCGTCATGTCGCCCTGCAAGACCAGTCCCCTTGATCGACAATTCATGCCGGATCGCTGTTGCCCCATTCTTGCGACAGACTATCGGAGAATTGCGTGATATGCTTCTCTGAAATAATCCTGAATTGTCCAAAATTACGCAACCGGCTCGTTTGGGTTGCTGTCGAAATGCAGGCTGCACTGCTCGCGCAGATGGATTTGTCCAAGTCGCACGCAGGGCAGGGCGATATTGTCTCACCCGTGGAACACAAACATCGTAACCTCATTTGTCAGAGTGGCGGCGTGGGTGTTCGCAGCAAAATTGGAGGCATGACATGACGAACAAGCGTCAAGACGCGGAAGACGTTCTACGTGACGGTCTCGAAAGCCTGCCCGAACCGCTCGATCTCGTCGTTGCGAGAGCGCCCGCGGCCCATGTCGAGACCGATGAGGATGTCGACGAGGCGTTGCGCGAGACGTTTCCCGCAAGCGATCCGCCGGCGTCGTTCAGAACCGCGTAATTCAAATCTCAATGAAGGATATGATCATGGAACAGACCGCCAAATCTCGCCGCTCGGCAGATCTCAAGACCCCGACAGGTCTTGGCGCCGAGGCAACCAAGGACATTTCCGGCGGCGCCAATGCGCTGCTCGCCGATGTCTTTGCGCTTTATCTCAAGACCAAGAATTTCCACTGGCATATGTCCGGTGTGCATTTCCGCGATTTCCATCTGATGCTGGACGATCACGGCGACGAGCTGCTGGCGATGACCGACCCGCTGGCCGAGCGCGTCCGGAAGATCGGCGGCAACACGCTGCGCTCGATCGGGGACATTTCCCGCAAGCAGCGCATCGAGGATAACGACGCCGACTTCGTCCATCCGCATGAAATGCTGGCGGAATTGCGTGAAGACAATGCTTCCCTCATCGCCAGCATGCGCGAACTGCATGATGTCTGCGACGAGCATAACGATGTCGGCACAGCCAGCCTGCTCGAAAACTGGATCGACGAGTCTGAAAAGCGTGCCTGGTTCCTGTTCGAGATCCTGCGCGATACCAACAAGTAATATGCCCTTCGCCGGCATCCGTATTGCGGATGCCGGCTTTTCGTTGATAAAATCCGCGATTATCGGTGATGTCGTGACGGGAGCTTTGCATGCCTGATCTTCCTGTCGATCCCACCGATCCGTGGATACGCCCGGCCCAGACCTTTCCCGCACTGACAGACGAGATGATCGAACGCATCCGCCCATACGGGACGGAGGAGCAGATCGAGGAGGACACCTTTGTGTTCCGTCGAGGCGATCATTCGATCGATTTTCTTCTGGTTCTGGACGGCGAGCTGCAGATGTTCGCCGACGATCCCATCCAGGGACGGCATCATCTCTACAGTTATAAACGGGGCCAATTCAGCGGTGAGCAGAACATGTTCACCCATCGCAGCATTCTGCTGTCCGGCCTCTGCCTTGCCGGTTCGCGGGTCATTCGGGTCTGCCACGAGAAGTTCCGTGCGCTGATTACCGGAGAGCCGGATATCGGCGAGACGATCATCCGCTCTTACATCCTTCGCCGCGCCGGCTTCGTGCGCCACGCGACCGGTGGCGGCATTCTCATCGGCCATAGGGAAAGCGGCGACCTGTTGGGTATCCAGCGGTTTCTCATCCGCAATCTCTATCCCGTCACGATCATGGGCGTGAACGATACGGACGCACCTGCCGTGATGCAGAGGTTCGGGATCGGTACGGATGATCTTCCGGCCCTGATTACGCCGGATCACGGCGTTCTCAAGCAGCCGACGAATGAGATACTGGCCGACGAACTGGGGCTTTTCGAACCGCCGGAAGACGATGCGCTTTATGACGTCGTGGTGCTTGGCGCGGGACCGGCCGGGCTTGCATCGGCGGTCTATGCCGCCTCGGAAGGGCTGAAGACACTCGTCATCGAAACCATGGCGCCGGGCGGCCAGGCCGGCACGTCGTCGAAGATCGAGAATTATCTCGGGTTCCCGACCGGTATTTCCGGGCTGGCGCTTGCGGGGCGCGCCCATATCCAGGCACAGAAATTTGGCGCACGGCTTTGCGTGTCACGAAGTGCCGCATCCCTCGATTGCTCAAACTCGCCTTATGCGGTGGGCCTGAGCGATGGCCGTTCGGTCAGCACGAAGACTGTCGTGGTTGCGACCGGCGCGCGTTATCGCAAGCTCGATATTCCCGATTATGCAAGGTTTGAAGGTCGCGGCATCCAGTATGCGGCAACCGCGATGGAAGGCCAGATCTGTTCGGGTCAGGAAGTCGTCATTGTCGGTGGCGGCAATTCGGCAGGGCAGGCAGCGGTGTTTCTTTCCCGGACCGCGCGTCACGTGCATATGCTGGTGCGCAGCAAGATTTCCGCGACCATGTCCGACTATCTTGTCCAGCGTATCAAGAGCTCGCCGCATATCACCCTTTGCGAAGGATGCGAGATTACCGAGCTTGGCGGAGAACACGGGCTGGAAACCGTGACCTGGATCGATCGCACGAGCGGGGAGACGTCACGCTGCAATGCCTCCAACCTGTTCGTGATGATCGGGGCGGACCCCAATACCGACTGGCTCGACGGATGCCTGGAACTCGACCGGCAAGGCTTCGTCTGTACCGGCCTTTCCTCCGACGATATGACACGGCATCCCTATGCCGCCAGCAAGCCGGGCATCTTTGCCGTAGGCGACGTGCGGGCCGGGTCCGTCAAGCGGGTAGCATCAGCCGTGGGTGAGGGATCGGTTGTCGTCGCCGCGATCCATCAGTACCTCGCAGCGGCTCATTGAACCGTTTCCATTTCTCTTGAACTTTTACACGTAATGAGGGATCGGGCCGACTTGCGGTGTCTGGTCGGGCAAGTCGACGATCTCTTCGTCGATATAGCACCATCCCCAGCCTTCCGGCGGATCGTAGCCTTCGATGATCGGGTGGCGCGTGTGCCTGAAATGGGCTGTCGCATGCTTGCCTTCCGATTGGTCACAGCAGCCCACATGACCGCATTCGCGGCATACCCTAAGATGAACCCAGGTCATGCCAAGCTCCAGACATTCCTCGCAACCGCGGGTCTTCGGGGTCACTTTTCTGATGAAGTTATGATGCGTGCACATGCGCTGCTTCCTTGAGTGTTCAGGTTGCCGGCTGCGTTGCCTTTTCGATGCAGTCGATGAGAATATCGACCTTGAAAGGTTTTGGGAGGACGCAAGTGTCCTTGCCCAGACTAAGCCGCCCGACCTCTTCGGCAAAGGCGGTGACGAAAATGAACGGAACCTCGCTTCCGCGCGCTGAAAGCGTCTGGAAGAGGTCGATGCCGCTCATGCCATCCATATGCACATCGGAGACGATGCACGAACAGTCGGCTGCTGCGGTGGTGGCGAGGAACGCTTCTGCGGATTCAAAGCTGCGCGCTTCGTAACCGAGTGATCGCAAAAGGCCGCTCATCCCGCGACGGATGTTCTCTTCGTCGTCGATGATGGCAATGATGACAGGCGCTTTCAACGGGTATGAACCAATCTCCGGGAAACCCGGTCTTTCTCTTTCCCTGTAATATGCGCCTCTGAGCCAAAGGTTTAAATTATACGGGGGTTTATTCGGCTCATTCCAAAGCGTGCCGCGATCTTTCGGGTATGTTCCAAACGCTTTGATGTTTGCTTCATCGCATTTCTTTGACGCAAAATCGCTTCGCACTTTTGCGCCAAATGCTTAACGGTGCGACAGGCCGAGCAACTCTGCCATCTTCACAAGATCAGCGAAGGTTTTCGCGCTCATCTTGCGACTTACCTTGCCGCGATGGATTTTCACGGTGATCTCGCTTAGGCCCAGTTCGCCGGCGATCTGCTTATTCATCAGACCGGCCGTTGCCATGGCCATGATCTGCTGTTCGCGCGGAGAAAGCTGGGTATAGCGGGATTTCAGGTCAGCCTCGGTTTTGCTGGAGCCCAGGAATTCCTGATGCTTCAACACGGCCGAGGCGACGGAATCGAGAATGTCCTGATCCCGGAACGGCTTGGAAAGAAAGTCTGCGGCTCCAGCCTTCATGGCGCGCACCGTCATCGGGATATCGCCATGGGCGGTAACGAATATGATCGGAACGACGATGCCGCGATCGGTGAGTTTCTGCTGGAAATCCAGTCCGCTGGTGAAGGGAAGCCGGATATCGAGGATCAGGCAGCTGGCCTCGGGAAGGCAATCATCCTCATAGAGGTCGAGCGCGGTCGCAAATGTCCGCACGCGGTAACCGACGGAGCGAAGCAGAGTGTCGAGTGCCTGCCGGATCAGCGGCTCGTCATCGACAACCAGAATGATTGGGCTTTCCGTCATATCCTCAATTCATTGAAATTGCCGTGATTCAAGCTCTAACCGACCCTACGCGGCAGCTTCCGCCAAGGGCAATCATACCCGAGTATATGAGACTAAAACCCATGTGTGCGAAAACTGACTGACTGTAGAATATCCGATTGGCGGCGGTCATCTCAATATGGACTGGTGAAAATTCAACAGACCCACAGGAGAGCGCAGATGTCCGCCACCGCAGCTGTTGTCGCCCGTCAGATCAACCCGCTCGATATGAGCACCATCTATGCCGATCTCACAGGCCTATATCCAGAAAATCCCTTTTCCATCGACGCCAAAATCACCGAACGCCAGCCTGCTCAATTGCGGCTTGTGGAGTCGGTTGCATCTGTCAGGCCTGAAAAGCAGGGCACGACCGGTGGCCTTGCTCCCTGGCAGGTCAAGAAGGTGAAGCTATATATCGAAGCGCGTATCGGACATGGCATTCCGCTCGATGAACTGGCGCAGCAGGTTCGTCTCAGCACAAGTTATTTTTCCGCGGCATTCAAGGCAACCTTCGGCGTTCCTCCGCACAGCTATGTCGTGTCTTGCCGGGTGGAGTATGCCAAGCAGCGTATGTTGACCACCAATGCGCCGCTCTGCGAGATCGCCCTCGATTGCGGACTGGCCGACCAGTCTCATCTATCCCGCGTATTCCGGCGCGTCACCGGCACCACGCCCAGCGCCTGGCGTCGTTATTTCTCCCGTCCGGACCGTGCCGTCGCGCTGCAATAGGCGACTGCACGCGTGCCGTGTTGAGGCGCTGCAGGCGGCCCCCTCAGGCCTGCAGCGTCTCGATCTGAAGCGACCGATGATGCAAGGATATCACGGTGGCTTAGCATTTTCGAAGATTGTATCAGAATGGGGAACTACTTGCCCTTGATCGCGTTAGGCGGCCGGACGGGATGGTGACGACGGTGAAGTCGGAGCCTGAAACTGGGATGCGGGCTTCTTGTCTTACCGCCGCATCCGATAGGACGGACCATGGCGGATGACGCATCAATTCAATTGCTTCTGGTCGAAGACGACCATCTTCTGCGGCTCGATGCCGAGGAGTTGTTGATCGAAAACGGCTTCGAGGTTGCGTCCTTCGCTTCCGCAGAAGAGGCAATTGCCGCGCTCGATGCGGATGCTGCCCAGTTTTCCGGCGTTATCACCGATATCCGCCTTGGCAAAGGTGCGAACGGCTGGCAGGTCGGCCGCCATGCGCGGCAGTGTCAGTCGAACATTCCCGTCGTCTATGTGACGGCTGATAGCGCGGCTGAATGGACGTCGCATGGCGTACCAAACAGCGTGCTGATCCAGAAACCCTTCGTGCCGGCACAGTTGATCTCCGCTATCAGCGGGCTTCTCAACGATGCCGCAATGGCGAATGCGGTGTGATCGGCGCTAGTTGGTGCCGCGACGCTTGCCAATGATTTCGGCCATGACGCAGAGCAATTCGAACATCACGGTTATGCCGAGGAAGGCCGTTGCGCCGCTCGTGTCGAATGGCGGCGAGACCTCCACCATGTCGGCGCCGACGATATTGAGACCGCGCAAGGCCCGCACGACCTGAAGTGCCTGAAAACTGTTCGGGCCGCCGATCTCCGGTGTGCCGGTTCCGGGCGCAAAGGCTGGATCGATGAAATCGATGTCATAGCTGACATAGGTCTCGCCCGAACCGGCAATTTCCCTGGCCTCAACCATGACGTCCTCGACACCGCGGGCATGAAATTCCTCGATCGGGATGACGCGAATGCCGACCGCATCGGCGAAGTCACGGTCCTCGAAATCATAGGCCGGGCCGCGGATGCCGATCATGCAGACGCGCTTGGGATCGAGCAATTCTTCCTCGACGGCCCGGCGGAAGGGCGTGCCGTGGGTATATTTGAAGCCGCCGAAATAGGAGTGGAAGAGATCGGTGTGGCTGTCGAAATGGATCATGCCGAGCGGCCTGTCGCGACCAAGCGAGCGCAGGATAGGTAATGACGAAAGATGATCGCCGCCGGCGGTCAACGGCATGATGCCGGCTGCTTTCACCCGATCGTAGAAGGCGGTGATGCGCTTCATCGAATCCTCGACATCGGCCGGGTTCGGCCCGACATCGCCCAGATCGGCGCAGTTTGCGAGATCATAAGGCCTGATCCGCGTTGCACCATTCTCGTGCCGGACCATGCTGGAGAGATCGCGCAACTGGCGCGGTGCATGGCGGGGTCCGGGGCGGTTGGTCGTGCCGCCATCCCATGGCACCCCGATCAGGCCGATATCGACCTTGCTCAAACGTTCGTCGTCCAATGCAATATGCGGCAGGCGCATGAAGGTTGCGATACCGGCAAAGCGCGGCAGATCAACGCCCGAGATTGGGCGGAAGTCGGGATTGGTCATTGAGTTCCCCGGCGGCTTTGCCGCTCATCTCGTGCGAAATGATGCGGGCCGCGTCTCGAAACTCCGGCCCGCTTTTCGTGGCATTCAGCCGAATACCTTGGTCAGGGCCTTGTCGATGGCACCGGTGATCTGGTCGATTTCGCTGGCATTAATGATCAGCGGCGGGCTCATGCAGAGCGTGTTGTTGAGGCCGGGGACTGAGCGGTTGGTGGCGCCGATTATGACGCCCTGCGCCAGGCAGTCGGCGGTGACGGCCTGGACCATCTTTTCCGGTGCCGGTTCCTTGGTCGCGCGATCCATCACCAGCTCCGCGCCGCAGAACAGGCCGAGGCCACGGACATCGCCGATTACCTGATGGCGGCTCTGCAATTCGCGCAGGTTGTTCATCAGCCGCTCGCCCATTTTCAGAGTGTTTTCGAGCAGGCCTTCGTCCTCGATGATCCGCATGTTTTCGAGCGCTGCCGCAGGTCCGGACGTGCAGCCGCCGAAGGTGGAAATGTCGCGGAAATAGGACATGGGGTCGGTCGGATCGTCCTTGAACAGTTCGAAGACCTTTTCGGTCGTTACCGTGCAGGAGATTGCCGCATAACCGGAGGCGACGCCCTTCGCCATGGTGACGAAATCGGGCTCGATACCGTAGTGCTGGTAACCGAACCATTTGCCGGTTCGGCCCATGCCGCAGACGACTTCGTCGATATGCAGCAGGACATCGTATTTGCGGCAGATTTCCTGCACGCGTTCCCAATAGCCCTTCGGCGGGGTGATGACGCCGCCGCCGGCAGTGACCGGTTCTAGGCACAGAAGACCAACGGTTTCCGGGCCTTCGCGCAGGATGACTTCTTCGATCGCGTTGGCGGCGCGGATGCCGTAATCGTCCACGTCACCCCACTGGCTGCGATATTCGAGGCAGTGTGGCACCTCGACAAAACCTTCCGGCATCGGGCCGTATTGCTCGCGGCGCTCCTTCTGGCCGGCGGCGGCCAGCGTGCCGAGCGTCGTGCCGTGATAATCGCGGTCGCGGTAGAGGATCTTGTACTTGCCGCCATTGTGTTTGCGATGCGCGATCTGGCGCACCATCTTGAACACCTTCTCGTTCGCTTCCGAACCGGAATTCGAATAATAGACGCGGGTCATGCCCGGCATCTTTTCGATCAGTTTTTCGGCAAACAGCGCTGCCGGGACGTTGCCGGCGGCTCCGGCGAAATAGTTGAGTTTTACCAGCTGGTCGCGCACCGCGTCTGCAATCGTCGTGCGGCCGTAACCGACATTGACGGTCCACACCGCACCGGCCACGGCATCGAGATATTCCTTGCCGGTCGCATCCCACACGCGCGTACCCTTGCCCTCGACATAGATTTTCGGATCGACGCTCTCATATTGCTTGTGCTGCGAGAGATGATGCCAGACATGGGCGCGATCGGCCTCGATGACGGCCTGGATGTCGTTCGGACGGGAAGCGACGTTCATGATGTTCCTCTTTCTTGCTTTATGTGTCGTCCAGCCCTTTCCTCGGAGCATGGCGACGTTTGTTGTTGCCCATGAAAGAGCCCTTCTCGCCTCATGTCAAAGGATTTGCGCGGTAATTTTACGAAAGCGGTAGTGGAGTTTGAAAGCGGAGCAGCGGAGGCGTGAAATACGCGGTAATTTTATTAGCGTAGCGTACTTTAGAGGCCACAAACGGCTTTCGATCCCGGCGCAATTCCCTTAAGATTACAGGCTCTTGGGAAATTCTGGGAGGAAACATGAAGATCACCAAGCTGGAGACGGTGCGTGTCGCCGAGCGGAGCAACCTGCTCTGGGTTCTGGTTCACACCGATGAGGGCATTACCGGATTGGGGGAGACCTTTTTCGGGGCCGAAACGGTGGAGAGCTATATCCACGAATATGTCGCCCCGCGTGTCATCGGCCGCGATCCGCTGGCGATCGATCTTCTGGCGCAGGAACTGGTCGGTTATGTCGGCTTCCGTTCGTCGGGTGCCGAAGTGCGCGGCAATTCCGCCTTCGACATCGCGCTGTGGGACATTTTCGGCAAAGTGACCGGCCAGCCGATCGCGCAGCTGCTCGGCGGTTTTTCGCGCAAGGAAATCCGCACCTACAATACCTGCGCGGGCACCGAATATATCAAGAAGGCGACGGGGCAGACGACGGCCAATTACGGGCTTTCGACCGGCAAGGACTATGACGACCTGAACGGCTTCCTGCACCGCGCCGACGAACTGGCGGAATCGCTGCTTTCCGAAGGCATCACGGCGATGAAGATCTGGCCATTCGACCAAGCGGCGGAAAAGACCAAGGGTCAGTATATCTCGTCTGCCGATCTGAAGGCGGCGCTCGAACCCTTCGAGAAGATCCGCAAGGCCGTTGGCGACAAAATCGATATCATGGTCGAGTTCCATTCGATGTGGCAGCTGTTGCCGGCGATGCAGATCGCCAAGGCTTTGAAGCCCTACAACACGTTCTGGCACGAAGACCCGATCAAGATGGACAGCCTGTCCAGCCTGAAACGCTATGCTGAAGTCTCGCCCGCGCCGATCTCGGCGTCCGAGACGCTCGCCACGCGCTGGGGCTTTCGCGATTATCTGGAAACCGGGGCTGCCGGCATCGTCATGCTCGATATTTCCTGGTGTGGCGGGCTTTCGGAATCGCGCAAGATCGCCTCGATGGCGGAAGCCTGGCATCTGCCGGTCGCCCCGCATGATTGCACCGGCCCAGTCGTGCTCTGCGCCTCGACGCATCTGTCGCTCAACGCGCCGAATGCACTGGTGCAGGAAAGCGTGCGCGTCTTCTACAATACTTGGTATCGCGATCTGGTGACGGCGTTGCCTGAGGTGAATAACGGCATGATCACTGTGCCGCCCGGTCCGGGTCTTGGTATGGAGCTCAACCCGGAACTCGACAAGGCCTTCACCGTTAGCCGCCAGTTCTCCGACGCTTCGTCCATCTGAGGAGACCAGCCATGCAAATCTCCTCGACGGCAGCCTTGCGCGGCGCATCGGTGGCCGGTCCTGCGATCATGCTGCTCGGCATGCTGATGTTCGCGCTGAATGACACAATGGGCAAATGGCTGGTTGCCAGCTACGGGCTCGGGCAGGTCGTACTTCTTCGAAGTCTTGCCGCACTCGTCATCCTTGTGCCGATGGTCTGGGTGGCGGGATTGCCGGCGCTGAAAAAGGCCGAGCGGCCGTGGATGCAGCTTGCCCGTGTGGTCTGCTCGACGGCGGAAGTGTTCTGCTTCTATTACGCCGTCATGTATCTGCCGCTTGCCGATGTGATGACCTATTGGCTGGCGGCGCCGATCTATGTCGCGGCGCTTTCGCCGCTTCTTCTGGGCGATCATGTCGGATGGCGGCGCTGGACGGCGATCGCCATCGGTTTTGTCGGGGTCATCATCACGCTGGAACCGTCTGCTGCGATGTTCACCGCGCCTGCGGTAATCTCGATCATCGGCAGTGCCGCCTTCGCTTTCATGATGATTTCCGGACGCTTTCTGCGCGGAACGCCGGACACAACGCTGGTCTTCTTTCAGGTGATGGGGGCGGGGCTCGCGGGGCTGGCGTTTGCCCCCTTCGACTGGTCGCCGATCCAGTCCGGCTTCGATCTCGGCCTTTTAGGCCTGCTCGGCATCGTAGCGATGGCGGCGCATATGCTAGTCAATCGGGCGCTGAAAATCTCGGATGCGGCAACGGTCGCGCCACTTCAATATACGCTTCTTCTCTGGGCGGTGATCTTCGGCTTCCTGTTCTTCGGCGACGTGCCGCGGTTGACCATGCTTGTCGGTGCAGCCCTCATCGTCGCTTCCGGCCTGTTCATCTTCATCCGCGAACAGATGCTGAAGAAGCGGGATAGCGTGCTTCCGGCTGTGCCCGAATAAAAAGAAGCCCGCACCGGCGGGGTGCGGGCTTCACTCACGACATCTTTTCCGGGGAGTGTATCCGGATCAGTTGCCGCGGATGGTTTTCAGCTCGGCGAGAATGCCGTCGACAACGTCGGCGCCAATCTGAGCCTTGTGCTTTTCATAAACGATCATGGACTTTTCGCGGATGCGGGTCTGCTCTTCCGGCGAAAGCTGGTTCACTTCGAGACCTGCGGCCTTGATCTTTTCCAGCGACTTCTTGTTCAGGTCGGCAATGACCTGACGCTCGACATCACGGCCGACGACCGCACATTCGCGCAGCGCTGCCTGTTCTTCCGGCGTGTAGGTGTTGAAAATCGCCTTGGAGAAGAGGAAGAGGAACGGCGTGTAGGCGTGGTTCGTCTCGGTGATGTATTTCTGCACTTCGAAGAACTTCGATGTGTCGATCGTCACATAGGGGTTTTCCTGCGCGTCGATCGCCTTGGTTTCCAGCGCCGAATAGACTTCACCGAAGGCCATCGGAGTGGCGTTGGCGCCGAGGTTCTGGAACGTGTCGAGGAAGATGTTGTTCTGCATGACGCGGACCTTGAGGCCCGAGAAGTCTTCCCACTTGGTTACCGGATGCTGCGAGTTAGACAGGTTGCGGAAACCGTTTTCCCAGTAGGCGAGGTTGACGAGGCCAGCTGCGTCGAGCTTCTGGTTCATCGAGTCGCCGAACTTGCCGTCGAGAACCTTGTAGGCTTCTGCAGGGCTCGCAAACAGGAACGGCAGGTCGAACACGCCGAGCGCCGGGATGATGCCGACGAGCGGCGAGGACGAGGTGACGACGGCTTCCTGGACGCCTGAACGCAGCGCCTGAGTTGCCTGAAGGTCACCGCCAAGCGCGCCGCCCCAAAACGCGGTGAGCTTCAGCTTGCCGCCCGACTTCTGGTCAAGGCATTCCTGCATCGCCTTGATGCCGTTGCCGACCGGGTGATCGGCATTGATGCCGTTCGAGACGCGGATGTTGCGGCTATTGAATTCGGCGAAAGCCGGAGCCGAACCCGAAATCGCCATGGCGAGTGCGGTCGTTGCGAAAAGAAGTTTCTTCATGGTTAGTCCTCCCAGTTGAACTTTGAATAGAAAAGGTTGTTTGTCAGGCCGTCAATGCAACCATCGTGCAGGTACCATCACGAGATCGGGAAACAGCACGAGCAGGAAGAGCACGATCGTCTGTGCCAGCAGGAACGGCCAAACCCCGGCCGTCACCTTGCCAAGCGGTATCCTCCCGACACCGCTGACAACGTTGAGAACAATCCCGACTGGCGGCGTAATCAGGCCGATCGAGTTGTTGATGATGAATAGCACGCCGAAATAGACCGGATCGATGCCCGCCTGCTTGATGATCGGCATCAGGACAGGGGTCAGGATCAGGATGGTCGGCGTCAGGTCGAGGGCGGTGCCGACGACGAGCACGAGGATCATGATGACGAACATCAGCAGCATCGGCCGGTCGATCAGCGGCTCGATATAGCCGGCGATTTCGGCCGGAATATTGGCAGCGGTAATCAGCCATGCCGATACGAGTGCGGCGCAAACCAAGAACATGATGACCGCGGTGGTCTTGGCTGCCTGCAGGATGACGCGGGGCAGGTCGCTCGGTTTCAGTTCGCGGTAGATCACCATGCCGACAAACATCGCATAGGCCGCAGCCACGACTGCGGCTTCCGTCGGGGTCACCACGCCGGCCTTGATGCCGCCGAGAATGATCACCGGCATGCCGAGCGCCCAGAGTGCGCGCCCCGTCGCGTTGAGGCGTTCCTTGTAGGTGGTCTTGGGCAGCGCCTGCACGTTGTCCTTGCGGGCAACGATGAGCCAGGTGATGACCAGCGACAGGCCCATCAGGATGCCGGGGAAAATACCGGCCATGAAGAGCTGGGTGATCGAGACGTTTGCGGCGACGCCGAAGACGATGAAGGCCATGGATGGCGGGATGACCGGGGCGATGATGCCGCCGGCGGCGATCAGGCCGCCCGAGCGCGGAATGTTGTAGCCGGCCTTCGCCATCATCGGGATGAGGATCGCGGCAAGCGCCGCGGTATCGGCCGCTGCCGAGCCGGAGATCGAGGCCATGATAAGGGCTGCGACGATCGCCACGATGCCGAGGCCGCCGCGGATATGGCCGACGCAGGCGATGGCGAAATCGATGATGCGCTTCGACAGGCCGCCGGAGTTCATCAGCTCGCCGGCGAGAATGAAGAAGGGAATGGCGAGCAGGGTGAAGGTGTCCGCACCCGCGATCATGTTCTGGGCGATGATCTGGCTGTTGAACATGTCCATGTGCCACATGAGCACGACGCCGCAGAACATCAGCGAGAAGGCGACGGGTACACCGATCGCCATGGCTCCAAGCAGGGAGCCGACAAATACGAATAGTGTCATATCAGGTGCGCTCCGCCATCTGCTCGATCGTCAGGTTTTCGCCGGTAAAGGCGGCGATCTCTTCCTCGGTGACGCGGCCGGTCAGGAGGCGGAAAAGGCGGTCCAGTGAAATCAGGATACAGCCAGCGCCGGTAAAGAAGCCGACACCATAGACCCAGCCCATCGAAAGGCCGGTGACGGGAGCCGCCATGCTGGTGTTGATCGGCAACTGGACCCAGGTGCCCCAGAAGAATATGGCGGAACAGCCGATGATCACGAGGTTGCTGAGGATCATGCAGGCGATGCGGCCCTTGCGGCCAAGCATCGCCACCAGGGATTCAACGCCCAGATGGGCGTGTTCGCGAAATGCGACGACGGCGCCGATAAAGGTAAGCCAGACGAAGAAGTAACGCGACAGTTCGTCGGAGACGTTGAGGCCCGAATTGAAGCCGTAGCGCAGCACGACATTGCCGAACACCATCAGGGCCATGCCCGCCAGAAGCAGGATCAGCAGGATCTCAAGGAACTTGTAGAATAGGTCGATAATCTTTTGCATTTGCTCCTCCCTGATGCCCTTACAAAAGACCGCGCTTGGCCAGATTTTTCATCAGCGCGGTTATCCCGAATGTCCATTCGGGGCAGGTGTCGCTGTGTTCCACCCGGTTGACCAGCCGCCCGAGTTTGGGGCTCGAGATCTCGACGATGTCGCCGATCTCGTGGGTGAAGCCGAGGCCCTTGCCGCGGCGATCCTTGACCGGGGCGAACATGGTGCCGAGGAAGAACAGCGCGCCATCAGGATATTGATGGTTGCGGTTCAAAAGCTGTGAGGTCAGATTTTCCGGCGTACGGCTGATCGCCTTCAGCGGGCTGACACCGGTCATCTCGAAACCGTCTTCGCCCTTCACGGACAGGCTGATCTCAGCCGACTTGACGTCGTCGATGGTGAATTTGCCGTCGAACAGGCGGATGAACGGGCCGATCGAGCAGGAGGCGTTGTTATCCTTCGCCTTGCTCAGGAGCAGCGCCGAGCGGCCTTCGAAATCACGCAGGTTGACGTCGTTGCCGAGCGTTGCGCCGATGATCTCACCCTTGGAAGTGATGGCGAGCACGACTTCCGGCTCAGGATTGTTCCAGTCGGATTTCGGATGGATGCCGACATCGGCGCCACAGCCGACGGATGACATGGGCTGGGCCTTGGTGAAGATTTCCGCGTCCGGGCCGATGCCGACTTCGAGATATTGCGACCAGAGGCCCATATCCTGCAGCAGTTTCTTTACTTCGGCAGCCTTTTCCGATCCCGCAACGAGGCCCTTGAGGTTATCGCCGAGAACCGGGGCCAGGCGGCCGCGAATTTCTTGGGCGCGCAGAGGATCGCCTTTGGCCTGTTCCTCTATCACCCGCTCCAGCATGCTGTCTGCGAAGGTGACGCCGGCGGCCTTGATCGCCTGAAGGTCGGCCGGCGCAAGAAGCGTTCCTGCCTTGCCGTTCAGGAAGTCATCGAGGCTTCCAAGATCGGTGAATGATGAGGTTGCGGACAGCCTCGCAACAAGATCCTCAATCTCCAGCAGCGCGGACAGGGTCGGCGCCAGTGAAGAGAGGTCTAGAAGATGTCCGTTCGAGAAAAGTACCGGGCTAGGGCCGGCTGCTGCGCTCGACCATACACGTCCAACCAGAAGCGCATGTCGCGCATCCACCGGCAAGACGATATCCGACGACAGGGCATGCAGATATGCCAAGAAAATCCTCCCATGTTCAGGAAAAGGCCTCCACCTTTCCCGACGTTGTCAGATGTCCGACAACGTTAGAGACGTTTTAATATGACTTTTGCGTTTTGTCTATAACGGCAGGAGGACGTGGGGGTGGAAAACCAACCCTGACCTGCCGTCAGCTCATTTCCAGCTCAAGGTTCAGGCGCCGGGCAGCGCCATTCAGGTGCCGCTTCATTGCGGTCTTTGCGGCAGCCGGCTCGCCGGTTGCAATCGCATCACGAATGGCGACATGTTCGGCGATGGTCACTTCGACGATTTCCTCCAAAATCGCTGCGGCGCGAGCCGCGTTGATCGCGACATGGGTTCGCTCGGTGATGAAGCCGACGAATTGCTGGAAATATTCATTGTGAGTGGCGGCAGCGACGGCACGATGGAAGGCGAGATCGGCGACGACGCCGTGTTCACCCCATTTTTCCGCGCCGGTCATCTGCGCTAAAATCTCGTCGAGCCTGGCAAGATCCTCGCGTGAATGGTGGAGGGCTGCCAGGCCAGCAGCTTCCGTCTCCAATGCGAAGCGCACCTGGAACAGGTCGCGGAAAGCTTCCTTGTCTTCCGGTGGGCCTGCCTCGATGCGCAGCGACTGGCGCTGCGCCAGTTCCGTGGCGAAGGCGCCGACGCCCTGCCGGGTTTCGACAAGGCCTTCATTGCGCAGGTGGGCGATCGCCTCGCGGACGACCGAACGGCTGACGCCGAAGGTTTGTGCCAGAATATGTTCGGTCGGCAGTTTCTGGCCCGGAGCGATGCTGCCATCGGCAATTTCCCGGCCGATCTCGGCGGCAATGCGCGTCGGCAGATGCTCACTTCGTCTGATCTGGGTGAAATCGGCCATGGCGGATAGTGCTCCTTGTGATGGCTAGCGAATATCCGCGCCGAGATCGATTTGGCAATGGGGGTTGAGCAGAAGCTCGGGGTCAATCGCCTTCTTGATCGCAACCAGCAGGCTGCGCTTGGTATCCGACAGGCGCTCCTCGAAATCGTCCCGCTTCAGGCGGCCGATGCCGTGTTCGGCGCTGATGCTTCCGTTATATTTGTCGACCACGACATTGACGACCTTCTTGGCCTTGTAGATCTTCTCGTGGCGTTCCTCGATGGTCGAGCCGTCCGGCGGAAGCACGTTGAGGTGTACGTTGCCGTCGCCCACATGGCCGTAGGACACACTGATGCAGTCGGGCAGTGCTTGCGCAACCGCCGCTTCGGCATCGACGACGAAAGCGGCAAGCTGCGACAGCGATACCGAGATGTCGGTGCGCATATGGGCTCCGCGCTTGGCCTGTCCCTCGTTCATGCCTTCACGGATGAGCCAGAGATTGCGAGCCTGCGCCTGCGATGTGGCGATCGTGCCGTCGACCACCAGTTCGTCCCCCATCACGCCCTCCAGGAAACGGTGCATCAGGTCATCGATATCAACGAGGCCGGAGCCGGAAATCTCCATCAGCACGTAGGCAGGGTAATCACCTGAAAGCGGGATCGGCAGGTCCGGCATGGCTTCGCGCGCTAGTGTGAATGCGAGCGGAGGCATGAATTCGAAGGCCGACATCAGATCGCAGCAATCACGTCTTGCGCGGCGGTAGAGGGTGATCGCATCGTCCAGCGAATTCAGCGCCAGAAGGGCGGTCGCGACATTGTCGGGGTAGGGCGTCAACTTCACCGATACGGCGGTGATGATGCCGAGTGTGCCTTCTGCGCCAATGAAGAGCTGTTTCAGGTCCAGCCCACGATTGTCCTTGCGCAGCGTCGACAGGCCGTCGAAGACGCTGCCATCGGGAAGCACGACTTCGAGGCCGAGAACCAGTTCGCGGGTCATGCCGTAGCGCAAAACGTTGATGCCGCCGGCATTGGTGGAGACGTTGCCGCCGATGCGGCAGCTGCCCTGCGCGCCGAGCGCGAGCGGAAAGAACATGCCCTTTTCGGCAATCGCATCCTTCAGTTCGGCCAGCACGCATCCGGCCTCGACCACGGCGGAAAAATCGTCGCTGTCGATGTTACGGATCCTGTTCATGCGTTCCAGCGAAAGCACGACCTGACGTTCCGGTTCATCCGGAATGCCGCCGAGAACGAGGCCTGTGTTGCCGCCCTGCGGCACGATCTTCAGGCCGAGATCGCGACATGCCTTGACGGCCGCCTGCACATCCTCAGTCGAGCGGGGGCGGATGACGGCAACAGCAGCGCTGGTCACGTCGCCGTGCCAGTCGCGGCAATATTGCAGCATGTCAGCCGAGTTGGTGAGGACAAGATCTTCGCCAAGAATTGCGCATAGCGAAAGACGCTGCTCGGCGATCGAGCCTGAAAGGTCCGTCATGTAGTCTCTCCTCCCCAGGAGTGCCCGGAAATGTCTCCGGCAGTCCAAAGCCTCACGTCAGTTTTCACCGGCTGCTTTTTTGCCTGATGACGAACTCTTCTATTTCCAAACGGAGCATACAGGGTTATCAGACAACCTTACAAGAGGAAATTCGTGGGGCATCCACGGGTGTATGGGAGGAAACATGCATATTCTTGTTATCGGTGCTGCCGGCATGGTCGGTCGCAAGCTCACCCAGCGTCTCGTTTCGGAAGGGGTGCTGCACGGCAAGCCCGTTGATGCGTTGACGCTTGTCGACGTCATCGAGCCGGAGGCGCCTGCCGGTTATGCCGGCAAGGTGACGACGCTGGCGTCTGATTTCAGCCTGCCCGGTGAAGCGGAAAAGTTGATCGCAACGCGGCCGGACGTGATTTTCCATCTGGCGGCAATCGTTTCGGGCGAAGCGGAACTCGATTTCGACAAGGGTTATCGCATCAATCTCGACGGTACCCGCTATCTGTTCGATGCCATCCGGCTTGAAAACCAGAAGGATGGTTATTTCCCGCGCGTCGTCTTCACCTCGTCGATCGCGGTCGTCGGTGCGCCCTTGCCCTATCCGATCCCCGATGATTTCCATCTGACGCCGCTCACCAGTTACGGCACGCAGAAGGCGATGAGCGAGCTGCTGCTGGCCGATTACAGCCGGCGCGGTTTCTTCGATGGTATCGGCATCCGTCTGCCGACGGTCTGCATCCGCCCGGGAAAGCCGAACAAGGCTGCCTCCGGCTTCTTCTCCGGCATCCTGCGCGAGCCGCTTGTCGGACAGGAAGCAATCCTGCCTGTCTCCGAGGACGTGCGTCATTGGCACACCTCGCCGCGCTCGGCCGTTGGGTTCCTCATTCATGGCGCCGGTCTCGACCTTTCGAAACTCGGCTGGCGCCGCAGCCTTTCCATGCCGGGTGTCAGCGCGACGGTCGGTGAGCAGATAGAGGCCCTGCGGCGGGCGGCGGGCGAAGACGCAGTGAAACTGATCCGTCGTCAGCCGGACGAAATGATCATGAATATGGTCGCCGGCTGGGCACCAGGTTTTGAGGCCAAGCGTGCCACCGAACTCGGCTTCACGTCTGAGAAGAATTTCGACGAGATCATCCAGGTCCACATCGAGGATGAGCTGGGAGGCAAGCTGTGACCGGCGAGACGCAAAAGAAGAAGATAGCCTTTCTCGGGCTTGGCCTGATGGGGCTGCCCATGGCGCGCCGGCTTGCCCGCGCCGGTTATCCTCTGACGGTATGGAACCGTGACGCTGCAAAGGCGAAGCCGCTTGAAGCCGAGGGGGCAGTGGTCGCCGCTTCGGCCACGGACGCGGTTCGCGATGCCGATATCGTCTTCACCATGATGACCAATGGCGATGTCGTCGGTACGGTCCTGTTCGATAGCGGGGTTGCTGCTGCGATGAAGAAGGATGCCGTGCTGATCGACACCAGTTCGATTGCGCCGTCGATTGCCCGCGATCATTCCGCCAGACTTGCTGCCATCGGCATCAGGCATCTCGATGCCCCGGTTTCCGGTGGTGTCGTCGGCGCCGATGCGGGAACGCTGGCGATCATGGCCGGTGGTGATGTCGATGTGGTTGCGGATCTGGCAGATGTCTTCGCCGTTCTCGGTCGCGTCACGCATGTGGGGTCGAGCGGGGCAGGGCAGGTGTGCAAGCTCGCCAACCAGCAGATCGTGGCGGTCACCATCGGTGCCGTCGCTGAGGCGATGATCCTTGTTCAGGCCGGCGGCGCATCGCGTGAAGCCTTCCGCAATGCGATCCGCGGCGGCTTTGCGGAGAGCCGTATTCTGGAGCTGCACGGCGCGCGCATGGTGGAACGGAATTTCGATCCCGGTGGTTCGTCGAACAACCAGCTGAAGGACCTGAATACGGTCATGGCGCTCGCCAAGGAACTTTCGCTGCAGCTGCCGTTGACGCAAACGGTGACCGGTGAATTTTCCGACTTCGTTTTCGAAGGTGGCGGAGAAAAGGATCATAGCGGCCTTTTGCTTCATTTCGAAAACATCAACCCCAAGTCCTGACGGCAAACAGGCAGGTGAGATCGGGAATGGCGGCGTTGCTGCCATTCGCTCGCGAAAAATGCTGCACTGCGATAATATGTCTTATTGACGGGTCGATTAGGGCTGGCCTCGACGGGCTTTCGGGCGTAACACGGTCGGACACCCCAAGTCCTTTCAGGACACCCCAACCCCGGCGCGGCCCGCGATTGCGATGCGTGGCACCCCCTGGCACCCTTACGTCGCCGCGCTGTTCAGAAATGGATCTGCGCTCTTGGATAACACCTTGGCAAAAGACGTGGCCTCGTCGCCTATCGACGAAAAGGTCAGGCTGAAATCTATCATTGGCGGCTCTGCCGGCAATCTGGTCGAATGGTACGACTGGTATGTCTATTCCGCCTTCACCCTCTATTTTGCTCCCATCTTCTTTCCCTCGGGCGACCAGACGGCGGAACTGCTGAGTGCTGCGGCCGTCTTTGCCGTGGGCTTCCTGATGCGGCCGATCGGCGCCTGGTTCATGGGCATCTATGCCGACCGCAAGGGACGCAAGGCCGGCCTGACGCTTTCCGTCACGCTGATGTGTCTCGGTTCCTTCCTGATCGCGATTGCACCAGGTTACGAGTCTATCGGCCTTGCTGCGCCAGCGATCCTCGTGTTTGCGCGTTTGCTCCAGGGTATCAGTGTCGGCGGCGAATATGGCGCCAGCGCCACCTATCTCAGCGAAATGGCCGGTCGCAACCGTCGTGGTTTCTTCTCCAGCTTCCAGTATGTGACGCTGATTTCCGGTCAGCTTGTAGCCCTTGCGGTGCTGCTCGTGCTGCAGGCTTTGCTCACTGCGGAACAGCTGCAGTCCTGGGGTTGGCGTATTCCGTTCTTCATCGGCGGATTGCTGGCGATCGTGGTCTTTTACATTCGCCGCGGCCTCGTCGAGACGCAGTCGTTCAAGAATGCCGACAAGGATGCGAAAAAGGCTTCCGGCGGCTGGGCGCTCTTTAGGCATTACCCGAAAGAAGCCTTCCTCGTCATCGCGCTGACGTCGGGCGGTACGCTCGCCTTCTACGCCTATACGACCTACCTGCAGAAGTTCCTGGTCAACACGTCGGGCTTCAGCAAGGAGACGGCGACGGAGATCACCACGGCGGCCTTGTTCGTCTTCATGCTGTGCCAGCCGATTGCCGGAGCGCTTTCCGACAAGATCGGGCGCAAACCGCTGATGGTTGGCTTCGGCGTCCTCGGCACGCTGTTCACCTACCTGATCTTCACCTCGCTTGCGGCCACGACGAACGCGTTCAATGCGTTCCTGCTATCGCTGGTCGGCCTGCTGATTGTGACCGGCTACACGTCGATCAACGCTGTGGTGAAGGCCGAGCTTTTCCCGGCGCATATCCGTGCGCTCGGCGTCGCTCTGCCTTACGCGCTCGCCAACACGATCTTCGGCGGCACGGCTGAATTCGTGGCGCTGAAGTTCAAGCAGATCGGCCATGAAGAGTGGTTTTTCTGGTATGTGACGATCATGATCGCCATCTCGCTTATGGTCTATGTGAAGATGCGCGACACCAAGCATCACAGCCATATCAAGGAAGACTGATTCTCGCCGGCTTGGCCGTTTAAGCTCAAGAACGATGATTTACCGGAGGCGGGCCCATGGCTCGCCTCTTTCCGTTTCTCCTCGCGCCACTTTTTTCTATGCGGAAACAAGGCGTGCCCGGCTCGTCGCTTGCAAAAGAAAACTCGCATAAGCCTCGATCAAGGCTGCAGGTTCAGGGTCTTCCGTATCACCTATCGCGACCCTGTTTCACCCGAGTTGGTTACCGCTTCTTAAGATTTGGGCGGGTCGCGTTAACCATTTGTTAACCACGTCAGCGGTAGACATCGGGCAACGATTTATTAACGTAGATGACCAAAGTGCTAACAGACGCTCGCTCCATTCGCATCAAGGGCCGTTCGTTCCTGGCGGTCGTTCTTTCACCGGATCTTCCGCTGGATCAATGGCTTGAACGCCTCGACGATCTGGCTGCCCGATCTGCCGGTTTCTTTCTCGACAGGCCCGTCGTCCTCGACGTCTCGGAGCTTTCGATCAAGAAGGCCGAACTGAAACAACTGATCGACGACCTTGCCGCGCGCAAGGTCCGGATCATGGGCATCGAGGGCGCGCGCCCGTCGCAGCTCACGCCCGAAATGCCACCTGCGATGAAGGGCGGCAAGCCTGCCTCCGACGTCGAGGTAACGGCACAGGAGCCGGAAACCGAGGCCGAGGCCGAGGCCGAGGCCGAGGCGGATGTCGCCGCGGTTGTCTCACCGGCGCCGCAGCGCCACGAAGCGCCGCAGGTTCGGGCGATCCCGCAGTCGCTTACAATCGACGAGCCGGTCCGTTCCGGTCAGTCGATCATCTTTCCGGAAGGCGACATCACGATCGTCGGCTCCGTTGCATCGGGTGCCGAGGTTATCGCCGGCGGTTCGATCCACATCTACGGCACGCTGCGCGGCCGGGCGATGGCAGGGTCGATCGGCAATAGCAATGCACGCATTTTCTGCCGCCGCCTAGAGGCGGAACTGATCGCCATCGACGGTATCTACAAGATGGCGGAAGACATGGATTCAAGCCTTCGCGGGCACGCCGTGCAGCTTTCGCTTGAGGGCGAAACGATCATGGCAGACGTACTTTTCTGAACCGGAACAAGGTTCAATACAGGAGATCAAGATGGGGAAAGTCATAGTCGTGACGTCCGGCAAGGGCGGGGTTGGCAAGACAACATCGACGGCCGCACTCGGAGCAGCGCTGGCACAGCGCAATGAAAAGGTCGCCGTCGTCGATTTCGATGTTGGGCTTCGCAACCTCGACCTCGTGATGGGTGCAGAGCGCCGCGTGGTCTACGACCTCGTCAACGTCATCAACGGCGACGCAAAGCTGCCGCAGGCGCTGATCCGCGACAAGCGGCTCGACACGCTGTTCCTGCTGCCCGCTTCCCAGACGCGCGACAAGGACGCGCTGACGGAAGAGGGCGTCGAGCGCGTCATCGGCGAATTGAAGAAGTATTTCGACTGGGTCATCTGCGACAGCCCGGCCGGCATCGAAAAGGGCGCGACGCTTGCCATGCGCCATGCCGACGTTGCCGTCGTCGTCACCAACCCGGAAGTCTCCTCGGTTCGCGATTCGGATCGCATCATCGGCATGCTCGATTCCAAGACGCTGAAGGCCGAGAACGGCGAGCGGATGGAAAAGCATCTGCTTCTGACCCGCTACGATTCCGTCCGTGCAGAACGCGGCGACATGCTGAAGGTCGACGACGTTCTGGAAATCCTCTCCATCCCGCTTCTCGGCATCATCCCGGAAAGCACGGATGTTCTGAAGGCATCGAACCTCGGTGCTCCGGTCACGCTGTCGGATGCACGCAGTGCGCCGGCACAGGCCTATTTTGAAGCTGCCCGCCGTCTGGCCGGCGAAATCGTACCTGTGACGGTGCCGGGCGAAAAGCGCGGCATCTTCGGAAAACTCTTCGGAAGGAAGGCCGCATGAGCATACTGCGTCTTTTCACCCGTTCGCCTCGGCGCTCGGCGCCTGCTGCGCGGGAACGCCTGCAGGTTCTTCTGGCTCACGAGCGGGCATCCACCGGCTCCGACCTGACCGCGATCCTGCGCGAGGAAATCCTTGCCGTCATCGCCAAGCACGTCCAGCTCGACACTGACCGTGTCACGGTGAAGGTCGATCGCGACGAGAATGTCTCGATCCTCGAGATCGATGTCGAGATTCCGCTCGATGCCGCAAGGGCAGCCTAAGTCTCCCAAGACTTGAAATGAAAACGGCCCGGGGCTTCTGCTCCGGGCGGTTTGCTTTTTGGTGGGTCAGGCCGCGATCGGGTGGTGCCTGTATCGCTGCTGCGGAAGCTGGGGCACGGGCCGCCGGAGGGTCAGTTTTCCAGCGGCATAGAACATCAGGAAAGAACCGATCTGATAGGGGAAGATCACGTCGATCTCGACGAAGGATCGCATCAGCAGCAACAGGCTGACGGCGAACAGGACGATGGATGACGGATCATTGTGCCGGTTCAGCATGGCGCTCAGATGGCCGAAAACGTTTCGCAGCAACATGAAGACAAGCAGCGCAAGACCGACCAAGCCGTTCTCCACGGCCACCTCGATATAGGTGTTGTGGAAGTGGAAGCCTGTACGGGTGGCGATGAAAAACTCGTCCCAAAGCTGTTCCGGCTTGGCAAAACCCTGGACCCAGAAACCCTGATAACCCATGCCGAGGACCGGGTTGAGATGTGCTGCCTCGATACCCTGTTGCCAGAGATAGGTTCTGCCCGTCAGCGTCGAATCCTTGCCGAACAGGCCGAGGATCGCATCGACTGCGCCCATTTGCAGGCCGGCCACGACGATCGCCAGGCCGATCACGAGAATGCCGACGAATAGCAGCTTTCGGCTTCCTGGCGCCAAGAGACCGAATGGCAGATAGGCGATACAGGCGGCAATCAGCCCCGCCGTGGTGATAACGGACGTTGCCGATTGGGACGCCATCAGGCAGTAGGCGCAGAGAAGTGCCGCGGCACCGGCGCCAGCCAGCCATATATCCCGGCGCCGGAAGACGATGGCGTAGAGAACTGAGAAAACAATGCCGAGCGAGGCGTAAAGCCCGAGCTGGTTCTTGGAAGCGAAGGATCCGACGAAGCTGTAGCTGCCATCCATCGCATCATAGCTGTAGTGACCGAAGACGATCGAATAGAGCATGACCACGACCGTGCCGACGATCGAACCGCGTGTCAGCGTCAGCACGCTGATCGTGCGCATTGCGATCAGGGCGCAGATCAGATGGGTAAGCAGCTGGATTGCCGTCCTCAACGACACCGATGGCGCCGGCGACCAGAAGGCCGACAGGAAACAGAGAAGCGGGAAGGCGATTATCCAGAAATATCTGAAATAGTTGCCCAGCACCCGTTTGTAATCAACCAGGATCAGTGGAAACCAGAGCCCGTAATAGACCAGGATCGACACCTGCCCGAAAAGGCTGGAATAGGCGAAGACGAAGAAGGATAGCGCCACTGCCGCTATCCCATAGACCTGATTCCTGTCAGGGTCGACCAACATCGACCGAGCGATTTTCATTCGCCACCTATCACTGCATCAGAAGGTCTGATGATACCTTGATCACGTCACCGGGGCGCAGCATGGCGTTTTCATCGACGGTGATCTGTTTCGGACCGTCGCCATTATCCCGGACGATGACGTATTTGATCGTCGCGTCCTTGTTGGACGGGTCGAACTTCAGGGCTTCGGCCGACTGCGCCAGGGCTTCCTGCATCAGCTCGCGGCTGGTCGAGAGTTCAAGGCCGAGCTTTTCCAGCTGCGCCTCGGTGTCCTGCAGTTCCTGGGCGCGCTGGGCATCCCAGTCGTTGCGAAGGTTGATCTCGTCCTGGTTCGCCTTGTTGATATCCTGTTTGGCGCGCAGCGAAGCCGTATCCGTATCGAGCATGTTGGATTCGAGATCCGCTGCACGTTCTTCCGCCGAGAGACGGCGGCTGGATGTGGCAAGACCCTGTTCGCTGAGCTTGGCCATGCGATCGCGGTCGTCGTTATAGAGCGCGAGCTGCCGCTGCTGTGTTCCCGATTTCTGCGCCAGAGACTGGACTTCGGTATCAAGCAGGGTTTTGAGGTCGGCCAACGCCTTCAATTGAAGCTCGTAACGTTCGCGACGCGACTTCATAAGCGAGGCCTCGCTCGCCATCAGTTCCTTGGCGTTCGGCACATCCTTCAGTTCCGGCGGCATGGCCAGTTCCTTGGCATTGGCGATTTCGGCCATGAGGCGCGCTCTGCGAGCGATCAGGCGCCCGCGTTCCGAATCACTGACCTGGGCATCGCCGCGCGCCCGGATGAAATCGCGGGCAAAGCGCTGGCCGGCGTCGGAACGCTTGAGGCCACCGGCGAGGCTGACGGCTTTCAGAACGGTCAGATTGGGGGAATAGGGATATTCGCCCGGCTTATCGACATCGCCCGCCAAGAAGAGCGGCCGGAATTCCGCGATTTCCACGGAAGCCGAGGGGAGATTGCGCAGGGCGAATTCGCTCTGCAACCTCTCGCCGATCGCCTTGCCGACCTCTGCCGTCGTCTTGCCGGCGGCATCGAGATCACCGATGAAGGGCAGCGATAGTGCTCCGGACGGGCCGACCGCATAGTCGCCGCTGACGGCATCCCAGGTGCGGACGCTGCCGTCTGCCGGCTGCCATTCCGCAACGCGAATGCGAAGCTTGTCCATTACGCCAAGGCGATAGGCACCCTCCTGGCTCTTTGCGCTGACCGTTGCCGTCGCTTGCGCCGGTTTGCTGGTCTTTGTCGCAGGCTGGGCCGCAGCTGCTGCCTGAGGTTGGGCTTGGGACTGGGGTGTCTGGGACTGAGGCTGGGCAGAAGTCTGCGCGCCTGCTGATGTGGTCAGCGACAAAACAAATGTTCCCGCCGCTATTGCCAGCGTCGGGATGCGTCGCGGAAAGACCATTCGGATACCCATCAGATCTCCTTGGTTTATTGCATTTCGTATTTCGTGGTGATTTCCGCACCGGCGGATAACGCGCGGTGCGGCTATGATGCCCGTCAGTAGCTACCGCGGGCCATGCAGACGGCAGGGATCGTCTTCAAGATGATCGAGACGTCCTTTATCAGCGACCAGTTCTGCACATACTGCGTATCGAATGCGATGCGGGTCTCGTAAGACACGTCATTGCGTCCGCTGATCTGCCATAGGCCGGTCAGGCCGGGGCGGGTCTGCAGGTAATAGACGGCAGAGCTGTCATAGACCTTCAGCTCGTCGTCAACGACCGGGCGCGGACCGACGACACTCATCTCACCGCGGACGATGTTGAGGAGCTGCGGCAGTTCGTCAAGGCTGAGCTTACGCAGGACACGACCAACGGCCGTGATGCGCGGGTCGTCCTTCAGTTTGCGGGTCTGGCGCCATTCTTCCGCAGCCTCGGGGTTTTCCCGAAGATGCTTCCGAAGCAGTTCATCGCCATTCACCGCCATGGTGCGGAACTTCAAGCATTTGAACACACGGCCCCTGTGGCCGATGCGGCTGTGTCCGTAAAAGGCGGGGCCTTTGTCGGTCAGCTTTACCAAAGCCATGATCATCAAAAACAGCGGGCTGAAAACGATCAGAGCCATGCCTGCTGCGGTTACGTCAAACGTTCTTTTGGCCAGGCCGCCGATCGGGAGTGTCATGGCGGCATGGTCCAGGTCTGATAGCGGCGTATCTGCCGAACGTGTCGCTGACTTCATAGAGGGGGCTCCATTTAGGTTTGGCGATAGTCGGTGCCTTAAGCGGCGCTTCATTGAGCTGGTATGTGATAATAAGTCTGTGTTCGTAATTTGATGCCAGACAAAAATTTCTGCGATGTGACGGGAAGGGCCGGTGGGAGGCCAAAAGGCGAGAGATTGTCACAGCTGCAGGTCGTGATCGTAAATATAAAGGCTTACACAAATACTACCGCAAGCCTGTAAAATTGAATCGATGTCGACTATTAATCGTAATCGAAACTTGATCCGGATGTATTACCAGTGATTTTACGCGGTCTGATCATTCACCGCTTCTTGAGGTTCAGGCCCTAAGTAGCTTGCCCTTAGGACCAAAGGCCTAGGCCTGCTGCACTGCAATACAATGGTGCGGCGCAAAAAGGCGCATGATGGCGCCTTGTGACCTTTGTAACAATAAGTGAACGGATATCGCGGGCGCTCGGCACCCGGCGGCGTCTATTTGTTCCAAGAGGCGCCAAATCAGGCTTAATTGTGGCGAAAGTGTGGTGGAGATATGTGGTAACAGGGTGTTGACCCGTTTGAAAGGCACCTAGCGGGCGATGACGGAACCTTACGAAAGATTCACTGGTCAAAATTTATGAGCCGGCGAAAATCTTGAAAACTCTCTCACTGCACAGTAATGTAAAGGGCATGTGAGAGGACTGATGAAATTTAAAAATTCATAAGAAAAGTCCCTCGGGAGGAATGATGATGTACGCACCGCGTGTATTCGTGAGCATGTTGGGCACACTCGCCGTGTTTGCTATTGCCGCTTACGTCATGTCAGGTTCCTTCTGGACGGCGCTCATCGAGACTATTTTCTGCGCGCTAA
This sequence comes from Aliirhizobium cellulosilyticum, assembly GCF_014198105.1. NCBI lineage: Bacteria > Pseudomonadati > Pseudomonadota > Alphaproteobacteria > Hyphomicrobiales > Rhizobiaceae > Aliirhizobium > Aliirhizobium cellulosilyticum. The sequence goes on from NZ_JACIGW010000001.1 coordinate 222,065, forward strand.
TACTTCAGATCGGTTATTTCATCGGAATCGTTTACATGGTGCGTCGGGAGAAGGCGCAGATGGATGCCGACCGGTCGAGTGATGGCCTCAAGGCAAAGTCGAGAGCAGAGGCAGGCGTCCGCGACAGCCTGACAGCCGAAGCGCCAGCTCGGGTTCACATTCAGGATCATTGAGCCTTTGACGGGCATTTCTGGCCCCTAAAATTAGCCCTTTCACATCGCTGCCATTTTCCTAAGTTCATAAGTCTGCACCAATGAGCGGTGAAACGGACGATGGAGAAGCTTATGGCGCAAGCCGTTGACGAAACGATCTGTGTAATCATCGCAGCCAAGAACGCATCCGATACGATCGGTCTGGCAGTGGCTTCTGCGCTTCGCGAGGCTGCCGTATCTGAAGTCGTCGTCGTCGATGATGGCTCCAGCGACGGAACGGATCAGGCGGCACTTGCGGCGAATGATGGAAGTGGTCGCCTGAAGATCATTTCCTTCGAGAAGAACCAAGGACCTTCGGCGGCCAGAAATGCGGCGATTGCGCAGTCGAGCGCGCCGCTGATCGCAATTCTTGACGCGGACGATTTTTTCTTTCCAGGCCGGTTCGCGCCGATGCTTGCAGAAAGCGGATGGGATTTTATCGCCGACAACATCGCCTTCGTCGCCGATCCGGCTGCCCTTTCTGCACCAGCGCAGTTTCAGTCGCGGGCGCGCGAGCTTTCGCTCGTCCAGTTCGTCGAGGGCAATATTTCGCAGCGTGGCAAACCGCGCGGCGAGACCGGTTTCCTGAAGCCGGTCATGCGCCGATCCTTCATCGTTGCGAATGGCTTAACCTACGACAAGGGGCTGCGGCTCGGCGAGGATTACGATTTCTATGTGCGGGCGCTTGCGCTCGGCGCCCGTTACAAGGTGATCGAACATTGCGGTTACGGTGCCGTGGTGCGCGGCGATTCTCTCAGCAGCCGTCATCGCACCGAGGACCTGAGGCGGCTTTATGAGGCCGACAACGCAGTGCTTGCCGCCATGCAACTGTCTGCTGATGCGCGTTCGGTGATTACCCATCACCGCGACCACATCAAGGCGCGGTATGAATTGCGCGAGTTTCTCGATGTGAAACGGCAATCGGGCAAGGGCGGTGCGATCAGGCATATCCTGTCGCGTCCGGATGCCCTTGTGCCTGTGGTCACCGGCATTTTCTTCGATAAGTACGATGCGCTTCGGCGCAACAACACGTCGGCGGCGTCATTGCCGACGACCCCGCGCTATCTGCTGGCCGGCGTGCCGGTAGCAGGGCAGGGCTGATACCAAAAGGGCATAAGGCGGATGAGTTGTCATCCGCCCTGTCGTTTTCGTCGCCAAACAGTGTCCGTTGTCGCAGGCCGGATTATCCGCGCCCGCGATCGAGCTTGCCTGCGCCAAGCTTGACGGCTGCGCCAAGAATGGCCGGGTCGTGCATGACCCAGCGTGCCAGCATTCCGAAATCGGGCGACTGACGGCGCTTCAGCCGTCCAGCCTGACTCCAGAGCGCCTGTCGTCTTGCGATGTTTTTATAGGAGGTGATCGACGCGACATCCTCCGGCCTGTCCTCGAAACGCGTTTCGAGCGTATCGAGCGCCACCAGCGTGTTGAACTGCTGCTGCAGAAATTCCGGCGACTGGTTGTCTATGCCGTGGAAGATGTTGACGCCCATGCCACGGGCAGCGCCGGGCGTGTCGCACAAGACGGTTCGCCTCGCATTCAGGATGCAATCGGCAAAGAACAGCACGTCCTCGGCGGCAAGCCGCAGCGCCGGATCAAACCTTATCGTTTCAAACAGCGGCCGCGCGATCACCATGCAGCTCAGGTGCAGGAAGGCCCAGTCCTTGAGCATGACGCTGGCAAGTTCGGGGATCTCCAGCACGAGCGGATCCTCAACCAGCGTCTTGCCTTCCTCCGTCTCCGCCAGCTTGGCCATGCCGAAATGGTAATAGAATTCCTCGCTTTCCTGCATCGAGGCGAAATAGCATTCGGCCTCGAAGCGGGTCATGAAGTCATGGGCGTTCTTCAGGTGGTCGGTGCGCCATATGTCGTCGGAATCAAGCAGAGCGACTAAGCGTGTTTCTGGCGGAACATTGTCCAGGCCGGTATTGCGGGCTGCACCCGGTCCGCCGTTTTCCTGGCGGATGACGCGGATCTTCGGCTTCCATTCGGCGGGGCTGTCGCGCAATTCCGTTTCAGCGGAGAGGGGCGACTGGTCATCGACGATGACGATGTCGAAATCCTTGAAACTTTGCGCGAATATCGATTTCAGCGCGCGGGACAAAATTCCTTTTTTCCGTTGGTAGAACGGAATGACAACAGTAAAACTAGCCATGTTTTGAATTCCTTAGCAGTTCTGGAACGTGAGCTTGGGTGGCTGTCCATCTTTCTTGGAGAGAGGAGAGGGCGCGTATCGCAAGGCCGGGGAGGGGCTATTGCCCGTTGCGGAACACAGGGATGGCGGTGAAAGCATCTGCGCCCTTGCGGACGCAGGTCTATCTGTCGAAGCTGGCAGCCTGGGCGGCTACAGCGGGTGGCCCACGAACGGTCAAGCAGGCCTGAACAGACACAGTTTTACGATCAGCGGACCTTTCCAAATGATGAGGGCGCGGACCCAATTCTTGCAGTCCGACGCGATTCTCGGCCTGGCGATTCGCGCTTCCGTCGATGCGACAGATGTCGCAAACGCCATGTTGGTGTCGTGGTTGCGCAAGCGCAGAGACGCGATCCTAATCTTGGGCACTGCACCAATTTTAGAAGGGTGAATACGGCGAAAGGGTGAATTTCGTGCTGTTTTCGCGTGACGGCGCAGCAGGCTCAGATGAGCAAAATCGGCTGTTTTTACCTGAAAACAGGGGATTGAAGCGACCGATTATCATTTTTCCGACAAGAAAGGCGGGTATGCAAAATATCTGGCGCTGGCAATGTTCCGGCACGAAAGCTGCCCTATCTGTGAGCAGCAATCATGAAAATACCCCAATTGCACTCCTGATTGCTTTCGTGGTTTGTTGCAGTGCAAAAAGTTTCTTGGTGACGAAGTGGCGGCAAGTCGCTTCATTCGCTTAACGGTTGAAGGGAACAGGATGACGTTCGAGGTTGTCGATATTAGCCTCATCATTTCTTCGCGTAATCGCGCCTTCGGGCTCGATAGCTGCCTGCAGGCCATCTCCCATGCCGCGCTGCAAGCGCGAGACCTCAAGCTCGAGTTCATCTTCGTCGACAATGGTTCGACCGATGCAACTTCCGAGGTCGTCGCCAGGTGGAGCGAGACCGCTCCGATCAAAACGACGCTAATCTTCGAAAGCCGTCCGGGCTTGTCGCATGCCCGCAACACCGGGATCGAGAACGCTCAGGGCCGCATCCTTGCCTTTACCGATGACGACTGCGAAGTCTCGCCGGATTATTTCACCACCATCGCCGCTCTGTTCGCCAATGATAACGCCCCCGTCATGCGTGGCGGCCGCATCGACCTGGGCGACGAGCGCGATCTGCCGATCACGATCAAGACGGACACGGAACACGCGGTCCTCAACATCTACAATCATCCGGGCGGCTTCATCCACGGATGCAACATGGCTTTCCCAAAGGTGCTGGCGGACAAGGTCGGTGTTTTCGACGTGCGCTTCGGCGCTGGCGCCACGTTCCGCTCAGGCGAGGATACGGATTACATTCACCGGGCTTTCCGTGAAGGTTTCAGCGTGGAATATGTTCCAAGCCTCGTGGTCAAGCATTTCCACGGCCGACGCAGCATGGACCAGGTTCAGCGGCTGTTCGACGGTTATTCCTATGGCAATGGCGCGCTTTACGCCAAATACATGTTCGTGCGGGATTCCAACATGCGCGGCATGTTCCGCTGGGACGTGCGCCAGGCGTTGAAGGAATATTTCGGCGGCAAGAACCTCGATAGCGCGCTGGGGCTGACCTATCGGAACACGGTGAAGCAGAATTTTGCCGGACTCTGGGCCTATTGGCGCAGCGGCCGGGCGGGCCAGACCTCTTAAAACATCCGGACATTTTCGGAAACGGTCCACGCCATGCGGGCCAAGACGCATATGGGGCGGTTTGCGCCGCCTTCTAATCGATTGGAATGTTCATGGATGCTCAAGCCGTCGATAGTGGCGACCTGAAAAAGAAAACCGCGACATCGATCCTGTGGTCGATCGTGCGCGTCGGGTGGAGCACGGTCGCGACCTTCATCATCTTCGTTATCCTGGCCCGTATTCTCGGGCCTGCGGATTTCGGCACGTTTGCGCTTGCCAGCCTGTTCGTCGAAATCGGCCGGGTGCTTGCCTATGCCGGGCTTGGCGATGCCGTGACCCGTCAGCTCGAACTGGACGAAGAGCTGGCCGATACCGCCTTCTGGGCCTCGGTCGCCTTCAGCGTCTCGGTCGGTGTCGTCATTTTCTTCGCCGCGCCTGCCTATGGCGAATTCGTTCGCGATCCGAATGTCGCGGAAATCCTCAAATGGCTGGCGCTTTTCCTGCCTCTGTCGTCGCTTGCCGTCATCCACAATGCCCGGCTGGCGCGCGATTTCGGCCACAAGAGCCTTGCCGCCCAGAGCATTGCCGCGAGCCTTCTTTCCGGTCTGACGGCGGTTGCGGCCGCGTTTCTCGGCTGGGGCGTCTGGTCGCTGGTGGCGCAGACGGCGGTCAACGGCATCGTCCTCGTCATCCTCGGATGGCTGTCCTATCGCTGGATCCCGAAGCTGCGGTTCAACTTCACGATCTTCCGCTCGATCTTCCTGTTCAGCGTCAGCCTGGTGGTGAGCCAGATTCTCTGGATGATGCTTGCCCGGGTGCAGGACATCTTCATCTCGCGCTGGTTCGGGCCGACGGAAGTCGGTCGCTACAGGATCGCCTGGCGGCTGATCGAACTGATCTCGCAGGCCGTGCTGTCGCCGATCGGCAGCGTGGCGCTGGTGACCTTGTCGAAGCTGCAGGCCGATCCGGTCGCCTTCCGCAACGCCTATAACCGCATCGTCGGGCTGGCGGCGCTCGGGACTTTCCCGCTGCTGCTCGGCTTCGGCGCGCTGTCGGACCAGCTGATCCTCTTCCTGTTCGGCGACAAGTGGGGCAATGCCGGCGATGTCGCGACCGTGCTCGTCATGATGGCCGTTCCCTTCGTGATGAACGTCTTTGCCTCCTCGGCGCTTGCGGCCGTCAACAAGGCGCAGAGCATCTTGTCAGTCGCAGCGCTGCAGCTTGCCATGACGGTCGTGCTGACCTGGCTGCTGGTGCCTTACGGTATCATCGCGGTCGCCGCGGGATATGCGCTGCGCGCCTGGCTGACCATGCCCTACCAGCAATATGTGCTGAAGCGCTTTGCCCATATCGATTCCATCGGAACGCTGAAGGCGATCGGCATGCCGTTTATCGGTTCGCTGGTCATGGCCGTCTGCGTCTGGTTCGCCAAGCCGTTCATCCTTGCGGCGGTAACGCCCGCATGGCTCGGCACGGGTATCTGTATCGTGCTGGGCGGCGCCGTCTATGCCGCATTCATGCTGATTTTCGCCTTTAAGATGATCCGGCCCTATCTCGCCATGATCATGTCTATGCTGCCCGCACGCTTCCGCCTGCTGGCGCAAAAGTAGAACCAACCCGGAATTACGACTGTACCGTCAAGGAGATCCCATGCAGGAAACGAGTGCTGCCACCATCAAGAGGCTTCAGGGCGTGATCCACGAGAACCTCGCCGATCTGGTCGATCTGTCCGGGCGTTACGCGCTTCTGGACTTCCCGAACCACTACAATATCGGTGATAGCGCCATCTGGCTCGGAGAACTCGCGTATTTCGACCGGGTCAAATCGAAGCCGAGCTTCGTCAGCGAAATCCCCACCCACAGCGACGAGCGGATGCTTTCCGCCATCGGCGATGGCCAGATCCTGCTGCATGGCGGTGGCAATTTCGGCGATATCTGGCCGGGTTTCCGGGAGTTCCGCGAACATATCCTGGGCAAATACCAGGGCCGTCCGGTCATCCAGATGCCGCAGACGATCCATTTCAAGAACCAGGAAAACGTCGGCAGCACGGCACGCGCGATCGAGAAGCACGGCAATTACAAGCTGCTCGTGCGCGACAAGAAAAGCTTCGAGTTCGCCAAGAAGTGGTTCCAGTGCGAAGTCCGGCTTTGCCCGGACATGGCCTTCTGGATCGGTCCGGTAAAGCGCCTCGCGCCAAGCCACGACCTGCTCCTCAACCTGCGGGCGGATCAGGAAGTCGGTGCTGCGCATGACACGTCACGCGCCATGGCGCGCCCGAAGGTGATCCTGGCGGACTGGCCGGAACAGGAGGAAGCCGATTTCCAGAAGCGCACGAAACGTGCTGCCATCATCAAGGGCCTGTTGCGCGGCGATGTCGGCGGGCGGGCGAAGATGACCGAACTGGCCTATCGCGAGCGGGCGCAGCAGCGTTTCGACCGCGGCGTTCGGCTGTTGAGCTCCGCACGGCAGGTCATCACCGACCGCATGCACGGGCATATCATGAGCCTGCTTCTCGATGCCGATCACTGCGTGCTCGACAACAGCTACGGCAAGACCAGCACCTTCATCGACGCCTGGCAGACCGCCAATGGCGACCGGGCGGCACTGGTGGCGAATATCGACGAGGCGCTGGACGTTCTCGACAAGCGCACGGCCCTCAGCCGCGCGACCACCGTCTGACGCCGGGCTTCGCCCGCGAGGGTAAATGAAGCTCTAAATTTTCCTAGAAAAACGGCCGGAGGCAGATGCCCCGGCCGTTTTTCGTATCGCAATCATTCCCCTCACCAAGCTTAAGAACAGCCGAAGGTCGACGGGGAGCGTGACGAAAACGAATCAGGCATATCAATAGCTGCGCCTCATCATCGCCACTTTTTCGCCTCAATTTGCCACGGTTTGCGTCGGTGCCTCACGCGCGGCGCACGATCACGCGAGAAAATGTGATTGTTTTTTCCATTTTATATCATGTTGCGGCGCAGCATTTTTATATTAGCCAGGGTTGTAAACCCCATATCTGCCAGTGCTTTCAGCGTGACAAAAGACAAGCCTCGGGTGCCGAAGCCCCTGCCACTGCTAGATTTCGCACCTGCCAAATTTGCTGCGCTGCCACATTTTACCCGAAACTTACCGTGATGCTTCTCACTCACGCGGGCTGAAGTCTGCTCTGATTGAAATGGCGGTGACGGGAGGCGCTGCCCAAAAGGGGTGACTGGTTTGACTGTTGATCAGAACATATCCTCGCGTATCAATTTGATGCGTATCCTGCTGATCTGCGGCATTGTCTTCGTGCATGTGCCGCATGATCCGGCTGCTGACGTGGTGATTGCCGAGACCGGCTGGTTCAACTGGCTGAGTGTGTTTCTTGGCGATAGCCTGTTCCGTATCGGCGTGCCGTGCCTCAGCATGATTTCGGGTTATCTTCTGCTGCGCAAAGGCGCGGCATCCTTCGACTATGGCAAGGTAGTCCGTTCCAAGGCGATGACGGTGCTCGTGCCGTTCCTGATCTGGAACCTCGGCCTGTTCCTGGCGATCCTCGGCCTGCAGCGGGTCGGTATCGGCGTCGGTTATTTCCCTGACATCACGGCTTCGTTCCGTGACGTGCTGACCTATGCCTTTGCGCTCGAAGACCTGCCGGCCAATGTGCCGCTCTATTTCCTGCGCGATCTGTTCGTCTGCATCCTGCTGTCGCCGGTCCTTTTGTTCCTGCTGCGACGCGCGGCGATCCCGACGCTTGCGATCCTGTTCGTTCTCGCCGTCATTCCGGACCTCAGCTTCGCCATCGTCATCAAGCGCTCGATCCTGTTCAGCTTCGCTCTCGGCATGTTTCTGGGCTTGCGTGCTGCAGATCTCAAGGCGCTGGACCGTTTCGCATGGCCGGGCTCTATCGCCACGCTTCTTGCGGCCTTCGCATTGTCGCTGGCGATCTTTCTCAGCCAGCCTGCTTATCCCTGGGGTGTCGATCTCGCCCGCAATATTCTTTCGATCGTCGGCGCCTTCGGCGTCTGGATGATCTCGGCGCTTGCGATCGAGACCCGGATCGGCAAGAGGCTGGCTGCAACCGGCAGCCTGAGCTTCTGGATCTTCTGCGCCCACTATCCGGTGCTGGTGCTTCTGTGGATGGTCTGGAACCGCGTCGGTTCGCCGGAAGCCTATCCGATCTTCTATTTCGGCTCGGTTGTCGTCTCGCTTGTCATCCTGGTGATCAGCAACGCCGTCATCATGCGGATAGTCCCGCCGGTTTACCAGCTTCTGACCGGTAGCCGCGGGCGCAAGGAAAAACTCGCGAAAGCGACTTCGAACCGTCCCGTCGGGTCCTCCCACCCGATGGAACCGAAACTGTCACAGCAGCGCAGGTGAAACCATGACGACCATCGCACGCAAAATCGCGGCCGCCATTTCCACTCTGGGCCTCTCGATCCTGTCCGTCGCCATGCCGGCTTCGGCGCAGGGCACCTTGAACAACAAGTCCTTCGTCGAAAACTTCGACAGTTTCGACCGGTCCTTTTGGTATGTCGCGGATGGCTGGGCCAACGGCTCGCACCAGAACTGCACATGGTCGCGAAAGCAGATCGATACCGCGGGCGGCACGCTGACGCTGAATTTTTCCGAAGGCCAGTCGAAGGACCGCAAGTTTCTCTGCGGCGAAGTGCAGACCAAGTCGCGTTACCTTTACGGCACCTATGAAGTGCGTATGAAGGCGGCGACGGGCTCGGGCCTCAACTCGGCCTTCTTCACCTATATCGGCCCGACCGACAAGAAGCCCTGGGACGAGATCGACTTCGAGGTGCTCGGCAAGAACACCAACCAGGTTCAGGTCAACCAGTATATCAACGGCAAGGGCGGCAACGAGAAGCTCATTCCGGTTGATGGCGGTGCCGACCAGGGGTTCAACGACTACGCTTTCGTCTGGGAAAAGGACCGGCTGCGTTACTTCCTCAACGGCAAGCTCGTTCATGAAGTGACCGATCCTTCGAAAATTCCGACCAATGACCAGAAGATCATGCTCAGCCTGTGGGGTACCGACACGCTGAAGGACTGGATGGGCCGCTTCTCCTATCAGGGGCAATCTTCCATGGTGATCGACCGGGTTTCCTTCACGGCTCCTGGGGATGCGTGCCAGTTTCCCGAATCCGTCGCCTGCAATCTCGACTGAACCGTATCCATTTCGTCGCTTGTCATATTGCGTTGAATATTTCAGCACAGGAGCATGCCCGTTTGAGCATAAACGTTCTCTATCTCGCCCATGATCTGGCCGATGCGGCCATCAGGCGGCGCGTGCTGACCCTGAAAGCCGGGGGCGCGGCCGTGACGGTTGCGGGCTTTACCAGAGGGCGCAACCTGCTCGAGGGCGAGCCGGGTGTCCGCACCGTCGTGCTGGGCGAGACCTCGGACGGAAAGTTCGCACAACGCATCGGTGCGATCATAAAGGCGAGCGCCGGGCTGAAGGGCAGGCTTGCAGGGATCGCGCGGCCGGATGTCATCATCGCTCGCAATCTCGAAACGCTGGCGCTGGCGGGGCAGGCGGCGCGGTCTTTTGGTCGCGATCTGCCGGTCGTCTACGAATGCCTCGATATCCATCGCCTGCTGCTCGATGAAGGCTGGAAGGGGCGTCTCGTGCGCGCATTCCAGCGCCATTTCGGCCGTCGCGCGAAGCTGCTGATCACCAGTTCCCCGGCCTTTGTCGAGAATTTCTTCAAGCCGAAATCGGGGCTCTCGCTGCCGGTTCTGCTGCTGGAGAATAAGGTTTTTGCACTTGATCCGGATAGCTTGCCGCTTCAGCCCACACCACGGCCACCCAAGACAGGTGAGCCGTGGCGGATCGGCTGGTTCGGGGCAATCCGTTGCGCCAAGTCGCTTTCGATCCTCACCGATTTCGCCCGCCGCATGGACGGCAAGGTCGAGATCGTGCTGCGCGGCCGGCCCGCCTATAGCGAATTTAATGACTTCGACCGCCTCGTTGCCGATGCGCCGTTTGTCACGTTCCACGGTGCCTACCGGAACCCGGAGGATCTTGCCCGCATCTATGACGAGGTGCAGTTCAACTGGGCGATCGATTTCTTCGAGGAAGGTCTGAATTCCGAATGGCTGCTGCCGAACCGTCTTTACGAAGGCGGGCTTTATGGCGCGGTGCCGATCGCCCTCAAGTCGACCGAGACCGGCCGCTTTCTCGCCCGCCGCGAGATCGGTGTGACGATCGATGCGGCAACCCCTGATGCATTGGAAGCGATCTTCTCTCAGATGACACCCGAAATCTACGCCGAGCAATTTGCCCGCATCGCCGCCGTCGAGCGTGGCCAATGGATTACCGGCCCGGCCGATTGCCGTGCGCTGGTTGCAAAACTGGCATCGTTAAAACCCGATTTACGCTCTCCTGCTGAAATGCAGGCTGCGTCAACCATGCAGTCGTGAGGTGGAATATGGTAGTGAGTAGCGTTCCCGGTTCCGACATGTCGAACCAGCATTTTGAAATCCCGTCCAATCCGCGTGTTCTCCTCGTCATCCCATGCCTCAACGAGGCAAAGACGATCGAGGCGCTGTTGCGCAAGTTTGCCCTCCAGCGCGGCGAAACCGACATGCTGATCGTCGTTGCCGATGGCGGCAGCCGTGACGGCACGACGGATATCGTGCGTCGCATGATCGGCGAAATTCCCGATCTCGTGCTTCTCGACAATCCCAAGCGCATCCAGAGCGCTGCGATGAACCTTGCTATCCAGACCTACGGTGACGGTCGCGATTACCTCATCCGCATCGATGCCCATGGCGACTATCCTGACAATTATTGCCAGGCGCTGATCGACGAAGCGGTCGTACACCAGGCGGATTCAGTCGTGGTCGGCATGGAAACGGTCGGTTTCGGCGCCTTCCAGCAGGCCGCCGCAATCGCGCAGAATTCAAAACTCGGCAATGGCGGCTCCAAGCACCGTGCCGGCGGCGGCGGCGAGTGGGTCGATCATGGTCACCACGCGCTGATGCGGATTGCTGCTTACCGTCAGGTCGGCGGTTATGACGAGAGTTTCAGCCATAACGAGGATGCCGAGCTGGACTTCCGGCTCAGGAATGCCGGTTTCCGCATCTGGATGACGGGCGAGACCTTCATGACCTATTACCCGCGTTCCAGCGCTTCTGCACTCTTCCGCCAGTATCTCGGTTATGGCCGGGGCCGGGCCAAGAACCTCTTGAAGCATCGCTCCATCCCGAAAATCCGCCAGGCGATCCCGCTTGCGGTCGCGCCCGTGGTTGCCGGTGCGGTTCTCGCCTTGCTTTACTGGTGGGCTGCCGTTCCGGTCGCCGTCTGGATGATCGCCTGCATAGCTTACGGTGCCTACATGGCGATCGGCCAGCGAAACTCGATCGCACTCCTGGCCACCATTCCCGCAATGATCATGCATCTCGCCTGGTCGGCCGGATTCTGGATGGAATTGCTTCGTATTCGACGAAAGAAGGTCGCATGACGGCTGATCTCACCGTGACAAAAATCGACATCGGCATCTGCACCTATCGGCGTCCGGCGCTGAGGGACACGCTGGAATCGCTGTTCAAGCTGACCGTTCCGGCAGGCGTTTCGCTGCGCCTGATCGTGGCCGACAATGATGCGGTGCCGAGTGCGAGCGATCTGGTGGAGAGCCTGCGTCAGCACTCTCCGTTCCCGATCGCCTATGTCCATTGCCCGAAGTCGAATATCTCGATTGCCCGCAATGCCTGCCTCACCTCGGCCGATGCGGATCTTCTCGCCTTCATCGACGACGACGAGACGGCGACGCCGGGATGGCTGGCAGCCCTTTATGAAAAGGCACGCCAGACCGGCGCGGAAGCCGTGCTCGGCCCGGTGCGTGCGCTTTATGGCGACGACAGTGCCGCCTGGATGCGCAATGGCGATTTCCACTCGACCATGCCGGTCTGGGTCGAGGGCCGGATCATCACCGGTTACACCTGCAACACGCTGCTCGACATGCGTTCGCCGCTCGTTGCCGGCCGCCGTTTCGCGCTGGCGCTCGGCCAGAGCGGTGGCGAGGACACGCATTTCTTCTCGCAGCTGACGGAAAGCGGCGGACGGATCGAGTTCGCCGAGGATGCCTTGGTGCTGGAACCGGTGCCGACAAGTCGCGCCAGCTTCCTGTGGCTTGCCAAGCGTCGTTTCCGTTCCGGCCAGACCCATGGCCGGATCGTTGCGGCGAAGAGCGGTGGTGTGAAGCGTTTTCCCAAGGCTCTCATCGCTGCCACAAAGGCCGGTTATTGTGGTGCGGTCGCCGCCGCCTTCACGCTTATGCCAGTGAGGCGCAACCGTTATGCGCTACGTGGCGCGCTGCATGTCGGCGCCGTGATGGGCATGCTCGGCGTTCGTGAAATCCGCCAATACGGCACCCCGGAGGCTGCGTGAACATGGATAGCGGGATACCCGATATCAGCTTCATCATTGCTGCCTATAATGCGGAAGAGACGCTTGCACGGGCGATCGACAGCGCGCTGGCGCAGGTCGGCGTCACCGTCGAGGTGATCGTCGTCGACGACTGTTCGACCGACGGGACGGTGGCGCTTGCCGAAAGCTATACCGATCCGCGCGTGCGACTGATCCGCCAGCCGCAAAATGGTGGGCCGGGCAGGGCGCGTAACACCGGTATCGCCGCTGCGACCGGCCGCTTCGTCGCGACGCTCGATTCAGACGATGCTGTTTATCCGGAACGCTCGCTTTCGATGCTGCAGCGGGCGGCGGCGCTCGATTCACAGATGGTGGTCGATAATGTCGATGTCGTCCCGATCGAAGGCGGTCAGGCCAAGACGATGTTCGACAAGCGGCATTTGAGAGAGAAGCCGGAGATCACGCTTGCGGAGTTCATCGATTCCAACCTGATCTTCAAGACGACCTTCAACTACGGCTATATGAAACCGATCTTCGATCGCGCCTATCTGCTGGCGCATGATCTCGGTTTCGACGAAGGCTTGAGGATCGGCGAGGATTACATCCTGTTCGCCTCTGTTCTGGCAGGCGGTGGGCGTTGCGCCACGGATCCTAATCCGGGTTATGTCTATTATCTCATGCAGGGGTCCATCTCCCGCGTGCTCAAGCATCAGCACCTTGATGACATGCTGGAAGGCGACCGCCGGTTCATGGCGCGCTTCTCCCTCGGCCCGGCCGAGATGGCGGCGCAGCGTCGCCGTACGCACAGCATCATCGAAGCCCGCTCGTTTCTCACCCTCGTCGACGAGGTCAAGGCCAAGTCGCTCGGTGGGTTCCTCAAAACCGCGTTGAAAGCCCCGGGAGCGTTAAAACACTTCCGTATGCCTATCGCTGTTCGCATGCGCCGGTTCGCCAAGGCGGCCGGTGTCAACTGAAATCCGATCAATCGGGCGTGTATGCCCCCTGGAAAGGACTAGGAATGAACTTGAAAAGACCAGTTCGTAAGGCAGTTATCCCTGTCGCAGGCAACGGAACCCGCTTCCTGCCCGCGACGAAGGCCATGCCGAAGGAAATGCTGACGATCGTCGACCGTCCGGTCGTGCAATATGCCGTTGATGAAGCCATGCAGGCGGGCATCGAAAACATCATTTTCGTCACCAGCCGCAACAAGACTGCCATTGAAGACTATTTCGACAGCAATCCCGAACTGATCGCCAGCCTCACCCGCTCAGGCAAGACCGTGCAGGTCGCGCAGTTGGAAAAGATGCTGCCGCTCGCCGGTACCGTCAGCTATACGCGCCAGCAGGTGCCGCTCGGTCTCGGCCACGCGGTCTGGTGCGCCCGTGAGTTGGTCGGCGACGAACCGTTCGCGCTGCTTCTGCCCGACATGGTTTCCTATGGTGCTCGTGGCTGCATGTCCGGCCTGATGGACCTTTACGAGGAAGTCGGCGGTAACGTGTTTGCGGTCGAGCAGTGCGCGCCGGAAGAGACGTCGAGCTATGGCGTGGTGGCCATCGGTCAGGACGTTCGCCATGGTTTCCAGGTCACCGGCATGGTGGAAAAGCCGAAGCCGGCCGATGCGCCGTCGAACTATTACCTTAATGGTCGTTATATTCTGCAGCCGCAGATCTTCGAGCTTCTCGAAAGCCAGGAGCGCGGCGCCGGCAACGAGATCCAGCTGACCGACAGCATGCAGAAACTGTTGAAGGTTCAGCCGTTCCATGCGCATCCTTACCAGGGACGTACATTCGACTGCGGATCCAAGCGCGGCTTCATCGAGGCAAACGTCGCCTTCGCGATGATGCGTGCCGACATGAGCGGCGATCTGGCAGTAACGATCCAGGAACTGCTGGATGCGCATGCGACCAAGGTACGCGCGGCTTGACGCATAATGATTATGGGAAAGGCGAGACATTCGCCTTTCCTGCACTATTTTCCCCAGAGCGGATGACACAATGGATCAGGCAAACTTTCGACCGATGACTATATTTCCCCCGGAACCGAAAGACCACGACACGTTCATCGACCTCGACAAGCTGTGGTCTGCGGCCATGCGCCGGTTGGGTGTGATCGGTGCCTGCGTTGCTGCAATGGTCGTTCTGGCCGGGCTTTATCTGGTTTTTGCCCAGCCGATGTATACGTCGATGACGAATATTCTCATGGACGACAATCTGTCCCGTTACGCGGAAGAAAACGCGTCGGACAATCAGTCCGCGCAGATGCTCGACAACCGCATGTCCAGTGCTGTGGAAATCCTGAAGTCGAAGGAACTGGCACTCAGCGTCGTTGACAAGGCGAAGCTCGACCAGAATGCCTTGATCGTCGCCCCCCCAAAGTCGCCTGTCGATCTTGTGAAGGGCATGCTGCGCGGTGTCACATCGATCTTTTCCGCCGATGCTCCGGCCTTGACCGAAGAGCAGATCGCAGCAGGTCGCCGTGAAAAGGCCGCCGCGATCATCCAGCAGTGGCTGACCGTCGAACGCGTCGGTCGCAGCTCGGTCATCGCTGTTTCCGTGCGCTCGCCGGACAAGCTTCTCTCGGCGCAGATCACCAGGACCTATGCCGAATCCTATCTGACGGAACAGCTCAACGCCAATTTCGACGCTACCGAACGCGCCAGCATCTGGCTGCAGGAACGTCTGAACGATCTGAATACCCGTTCGCAGCAGGCGTCGCTTGCCGTCGAACAGTTCAAGCGCGACAAAGGGCTGATTTCCCCGCGCGGCGAACTTCTGTCAGCGCAGCAGCTCTCCGATTTGAACAGCCAGTTGATCGTGGCTCAGGCTGATGCGGCAACCGCCGCCGCCCGCTACAATCAGTACAAGGCAATCATCGAAAAGGGGCCGGAAGCGGCCGTGCACAATGCGGTCGTCTCCAACCGCGACACCGACAACACCGTGATGCAGGATCTGCGCAAGCGCTATATCGGCATCAACGATCGCGAACAGGCGATCATCCAGCAGTTCGGCGCCGATCATCCGCAGGCGATTGCGATGAAGGCCGAGAAGCAGGACGTGACCAACCAGATGTTCCGCGAATTGCAGCAGCTGACGGGCAGCTTCAAGAACGAGCTGGACGTGTCCCAGTCGCGCGTGGAATCGATGCGGGAAAATATCCAGCGCGTCGCAGGCAACAATTCCGATGCCAATGTGAACATGGTTCAGCTGCAGGAGCTGGAACAGAAGGCCTCGGCCCTCAGAACGCTTTACGAGTCCTACCTGCAGCGTTTCGAACAGGCCTCGCAACAGCAGTCCCTGCCGATCGCCAAGGCGCGCGTGATTTCCGATGCCGGTGTGCCTGTCTCGCCGTCCAGCCCGCGCAAGACGCTGACCATAGCGTTGTCGGTCATTCTCGGTCTTTTGATCGGCTGTGCCGCCGCCGCCGTTCTGGAACTGCGTGAACGCTTCTTCCGCACCGGCGAAGACGTGCAGCAGAAGCTCGGCATGCGCTTCCTCGGCTACCTGCCGCGCATTGCCGGTGCCGCACGTGAAGACGCGCCGAAGCCGAGCGCTGTGCCGGAACAGGGCGAAGCCGCCAACCAACCGGTTGGCGATCCGATCTCCTTCCGCCGCATGATGCGTGTTGCGGTCGAGGCTCCGCGTTCGCAGTTCGCCGAAACGCTGCGCAACACCAAGCTTGCCTGCGATATCGTGCTTCAGGGCAAGAAATGCGCCGTCATCGGTGTCGTTTCCTGCCTGCCGGGCGAGGGTAAGTCGACGGTCGCCGCAAACTTTGCCGGCCTGATCGCATCGAGCGGCGCTCGTACACTGGTCATTGACGCCGACCTTCGCAATCCGGGTCTTTCGAAGATGCTGGCAAGCGAACCGGAAGTCGGCCTTGTCGACGTGATCCTCAACAAGACGTCGTGGACCAGCGTTGCCCGTGTCGACCGCCGTTCGCGCCTCACCATCCTGCCGATGACGACGCGTGGCCGTCAGGTTACCCATACGAGCGAGCTTCTGGCTTCCAGCGGCATGAGCCAGTTCCTGGAAAGCATCAAGGACACGTTTGACGTTATTGTCGTCGACCTTGCGCCGCTTATCCCGGTTATCGATGCCAAGGCGTTCGAGCCTTACGCGGATGCCTTCGTGTTCGTCACCGAATGGGGCGCGACGCCGGCGAAGGCGGTGCAGAGCGTGCTGCAGTCGGAACCGCAGATCGCGGCGAAGACGATCGGCGTCATCCTCAACAAGACGGATCTTTCCGAACTGCACAAATATGCGGATCCGGGTGCGCCGGAGCGTCTGCGCAGCAACTACCTGTCCTATTACCGGGACTACAAGGAAGTCGCCGCCGAATAACGGCGCGACGATCTCCATCAAAGAGAAGCGGCCCGGTTTTCCGGGCCGTTTTTGTATCTCGATTATGGTTCAGCGCTGAACGCGCAATCCGTCCATCAGGAGGCCGATTAGGCGATTGGCGCTGTCGCGCCATTCGGGCGTGTCGGGGATGGAATAGATGCTGGACATGGCGTGCATCAGGTCCGACTGCCCTATATCCTTGCGAATGAGGTTCTGTTCCTGCGCGGCCGTCAAAAGCTTGTCGAAGGATGAGCGGATCCGCCCGAAACCTTCGGCGAACATGGTGGAGTTGGAGCTGGCGATGATCTTCAGGCTGCTCGCCATGCCGCGCTTGGTCGCCATGTAATTGACGAAGCGGCGCATCCATTGTTCGAGCGCGATGTCTGCGGATTCGGTGCGCGACAGTTCGTCAGCCGCATCCGCCAGATTCTGCAGCTCTCGCCGATAAACGACCTCGACCAAATGTTCGCGTGTCGGAAAATGCCTGTAAAGCGTGCCGATGCCGACACCGGCCTTGCGGGCGATATGTTCCAGCGAGGTCTCTACACCATTGTCGGCAAAGGCCTGAGCGGCGATTTCAATCAGCTTGTCGCGATTGCGGCGTGCATCCGCACGCAGTTTCGGCGGTGTCTGATCTGCATTTTCCGGCGTGGCCGAGGCCAAAGTCATGCTCCTGCGCGATCGTCACCTGACGCTTGGCATCAAGTCACTGGTTTGAATGGAGGAGCCTCCGAATTGGAAGTCCTCTTCGTTTTAAACCGGAAGCAGGGTGAATGTCATGCGTGAAATGCGATATGTCGAGCGAGCAGGAAATAAGGGCTTGTTCACGCGACTTAAGGCGGAAAAACCAGTCCGTAGATGGCAGCATAGATTTCCGCGGTTCTCATCTCCCTAGCTGGCGCCAGGCAATGACATTTCCCGAAGTGACGCTGGGATCTCCGTGGACTGGATAGGTGTATCCCGTATTGGGTTTGGCATTCGGCATCCGAGAAGGAAATGTCGTTCGCGCATACTGCATGTACCGTGCATCGGCTTTGGGATTGCCCGTTGAATCCCGCATGGATACGGATGCCATTTTGCCATTCGCGTCGGTTCTGACCAGTACGGTTCCTATACGTTTGGACAGGGGACTGCAGCCCGCGACAAACAGGCTCAGGAGGAAAACCACAATCAGGCGCATAAATAGCTTTCTGGAAATAGACTGAACTATCTATGGTGTTGATCTGTAATGGCTCTCGTGAAAATTGCAATCTGCTGAGACGTCGCGACTGCATCCTCTGATGCCATAACGCGACCGGCTTTCAATCCTCCGAATACCGCTCTTCCGCCCACGGATCACCGCGCATGTGATAGCCGTTTTTCTCCCAGAAGCCGGCATGATCCATGCCGTTGAAATCTATCCTTTTCAGCCATTTGGCGCTTTTCCAGAAATAGAGATGCGGCACGACGAGGCGCACGGGGCCGCCGTGTTCTTCCGTCAGCGGCGCGCCTTCCCAGTCGGTGACGATGATCGCATCGGGCGAGGAAAAGTCCGAAAGCAGAAGGTTCGTCGTGTAGCCGTCGTAGCTCGTCAGCATCACCGAATGAGCCTCCTCCCTCGGATCGACGAGATCGAGGAAATCGCGGGTGGAGACACCCTTCCAGTTGTTGTCGTAGCGCGACCATGTGGTCACGCAGTGGATATCGGAGAGCATGTCCGACTGCGGCAGGGCCCGGAATGCGGCCCAGTCGAGCGTCACAGGATTGTTGACGAAGCCGTGGACCTCAAGTTTCCATTGAGCCGTGGAAATGCTTGGCTGCTGACCGAGATCAAGCACCGGCCAGTTTTTCACCAGATGCTGGCCGGGCGGCAGCCTGTCGGTTTCCGGCCGGGCATGGTGGCCGGTGAGGAATTTTCCTTCATCGGCCCATTTGCGCTTGGTGATGGTCAGCTTGGAATCTTGCTGTGCCGGGGTGTCGTCGGCCATTTGCGGTTCTCTCGTGGGTGCCGGAGGCGATGTTCAATGCGGTTCCGCTTGCGTCATCGGATAATCTGATGAAGAAAAGGAGCAATTCAATTGCCTGTCTTTTAAAATCTTCTCCGGAACATCATGCTCGCCTCAAATTCCCGCTTCAATCCGCTCGTCGACAAGCTTTCGCTTCCGCCCGTTCCTTCGGTTGCCGCATGGGGCCGCGCCTATGATGGCGCGAAAGGGCCGCTGATCGATCTTTCGCAGGCCGTGCCCGGTTATCCGGCGCATCCCGAGATGCTGCGGCTGCTCGGCGAGACGGCTTCGTCCATCACCTATACCGGTTATGGTCCGATCGAAGGCGACCAATCGCTGCGTGACGCCTATGGTGCGCATGTCGCCGATGTCTATGGGGCTCCGCTCGCGGCTGCCAATACGCATGTCACTTCCGGCTGTAACCAGGCCTTTGTCTGCGCCGCGATGACGGTGGCAGGTCCCGGCAATACGGTGCTGATGACCGAACCCTTCTATTTCAACCACGAAACCACCTTGGCGATGATGGGCATCAAGACTGCCTTCGTCGCCTGCAAGGCCGAAGACGGGTTTCTGCCGGAGGTTTCTGCGATCGAGGCTGCGATTACACCCGAGGTAAGGGCGCTCGCGCTCGTTTCGCCCAACAATCCGACCGGTGCGATCTATCCGCCGGCGCTGCTCGAGACGATCTTCAAGCTCTGCCGGCAGAAAGGCATCTGGCTGATCCTCGACGAAACCTATCGCGATTTCCTTCCCGAGGCGGGCCAGAAGCCGCACGGCCTGTTCAATCTCGCAGGCTGGGAAGAGACGCTGATCAGCCTCTACAGTTTCTCGAAATCATTCTGCATTCCCGGCCACCGCCTCGGTGCGATCACGGCGAGCGAAGCGGTGATCGGGCAGGTCGCCAAGATCATGGACAACCTGCAGATCTGCGCGCCGCGTGCTGCCCAGGGCGCCGTTGCCGCAGCATTGCCGCTGCTCGCCGGATGGCGTGAGGAAAACCGGCAGGAAATCGGCCGCCGCGCCGAGGCATTGAAGGCTGTCATGCAGCAGCTTCCGGATTGGAAGCTCGATGCGATCGGTGCCTATTTTGCCTTCGTCCGTCATCCCTTCGCGGGTGTCGGTTCTGCGGAGGTTGCCGAAAAACTGGCCAAACGTGCCGGCGTCACCTGCATTCCCGGAGTCTATTTCGGCGAGGGCCAGCAGAATTATCTGCGCTTTGCTTTTGCCAATGCGGACGTCGAAACGATCAGTCGACTGACGGAACGTTTGAAGAACTTTTCGCTGTCGTAATCGGCACGGCGCGCCTATAACGGGGCATGGCTCAACGTTCAGGCAGTGCCGATCTTCCGCTTCACAGCGGCCGGGTTCCCCGGTGGCTCGGCGAACGCATGACCCGGCTCGGTGCTATCATCACCGAAGCAATCGTCATCCACTACGGCCGTGACGAACTCCTGGCGCGGATGGCGCATCCCTTCTGGTTCCAGTCCTTCGGCGCCGTGATGGGTATGGACTGGCACTCGTCAGGGATCACCACCAGCGTCATCGGTGCGTTGAAGCGCGGGCTCACGCCTTTATCCGGCGAACTCGGCATCCATGTCTGCGGCGGGCGCGGCAAGAACTCGCGCCAGACGCCGGAGGAGCTGATCGCCATCGGCAATCGCGTCGGCATCGACGGCGGAGCCCTCGCCCAGACCAGCAAGCTCGTCGCCAAGGTGGACAGTGCCGCCGTGCAGGACGGGTTCGATCTTTATCTGCACGGTTTCATCGTCACCGATGACGGCAAATGGGTGGTTGTGCAGCAGGGCATGAACGATGCGCGGCGACAGGCGCGGCGCTATCACTGGCATTCGGAGGGGTTGAAGAGCTTTCTCGATTCACCCCATGCGGCCATCGAAGGCAGAGGGCAGGGCGAGATCGTCAATCTGGCGGATCACCGGGCGCTTGCCTCGCGCAGCGGCCAGCTCGATCTGCTTGCCTCGCTCGGGCCGGACAGAATAGTCCGCGAAGTCATTTCGCTCGATCCCTCGCGGATGAGGAAACCCTCAGCGCAGCCGATGTTGCCGCATCTGATCATGCCGGAGCATCACGATGTCCGCGAAGAGGATGTCAACATGCGACGCCTTCACGGTACGCTCGCCGCCGCTGCCGATCGTGGGCCGAAGGATTTCGAGGATCTGCTGATGACGCCCGGTGTCGGCGCCCGCACCGTTTCGGCGCTCGCCATGGTGGCGGAAGTCGTGCATGGCGCGCCCTGCCGTTTTTCCGATCCTGCGCGTTTCTCACTCGCCCATGGCGGCAAGGACCGGCATCCGTTTCCGGTGCCGCTTAAAGTCTATGACGAGACGATCAGGGTTATGAAATCCGCCGTCGGCAAGGCAAGGCTCGGCCGCGAAGAAGAGCTGCAGGCTTTGCGTCGCCTAGACGACCAGGCGCGGAGCCTCGAACGCTACGTCACCGGTCCGGATTTCAAGGAAATCATCGCCGGCGAGTTTCGCCATTCGCATGAATGGGGCGGCCGCAGCGTTTTTGGCTGGGAGCCGCCGGAGGAGGAGAGCGACAGGCCGGAGCAGGGCGGAAAGCTCGCCCCTTAAGACCTTTCCCGATATTTGACAGCAATCACTTTGGCCTCCGACACAGTGTCGCGGCATGGGCTTTACTGCGGCCCTGCGGCATGTCGGCCGCTTGTCACAATCCGGCTACTCCCTAGGCTGCACATCAGGAGTCATGTGAAAGGGAGTAATCATCATCATGCCAGCCTTATTGGATCGCCGTCAGCTTCTCACCGCCGTCGCAGCCTCTGCGCTTTTGCCGGTCGCCGCACTTGCACAGAATTCCGGCACAACGCCGGTTGCTGTTGCGGGAAAGCCGGGTGAGATACCGCAGGGGATGAAGCTTCCGCTTCTGCCGCAGCTCGAAAGTTTTCCGATCTGGCCGGAGGGCAAGGTTCCGGGCAGCGCGGGAGTGGCGGCGAAGGAGGAGTGGATCCTGCGCAATCCGAAGGATGGTGATCCGAACGATACGGCCGCCATGCATGTCACCAATCCGATCCTGATGGTACAGCGGCCAGCCAAGCCGGATGGCTCGGCAATCCTGATGATTCCCGGCGGCAGCTATACGCGTGTCGCGGTGACCCGTTCCGGCAGCAGTATCGACAAGATCTTTGCCAGCCTGGGCTCGACGGTCTTCATCATGACCTACCGCCTGCCGCATGACGGTTGGGCTGCGGGCCCGGAAGCGCCGCTGCAGGATGCCCAGCGCGCAATCCGGTTGATCCGCCACCGCGCCAAGGAATTCGGCATCGATCCCGCCCGCGTCGGCGTTGCCGGTTTCTCTGCAGGCGGGCATCTGGCCGGCTGGCTGACGGAAAGCTTCGGCCGCGAAACCTATGCGCCGGTCGATGAGGCCGACAAGCTCCCGACCAAGCCGCTCGTCACCGGCATGTTCTTCCCCGTGATGACCATGATGGCGCCCTATGCGCATGAGACCTCGGTCAAGAACATGTTCCCCAAGGGCGGTACGGATGAGGAGAAGCGCAAGATCTCGCTGGAATTCAACCTTCCCGCCGACATGCCACCAACCTTCCTTGCCCATGCGGGTGACGACCCGGCCGTTGCGCCGGAAAACAGCCTGATCCTGTTTAACGCCCTGCGCGCCCAAAAGACGCCGACCGAACTGCATCTCTTCGAAGTCGGCGGGCATGGGCTGATCGAAAATGGCAAGGATCTTCCGCATCTGGCGCTGTTCGAGACTTTCGCGAAACGCCATGGCTTGTGGAAGTAAGACAAGCCGCAGCCGCCGGACAGTCTGCAAAAACTCCCGCGTGGCATCCGCGGGAGTATTGGCGCATGCCGTGCGGCCGACAATGGAACCCTCTGCCGGCCTGCGGTGTTATCGCATTAGCCTGGAGGAGGACATGATGACCCGTGGAAGCACATCGGAAGAAGCCACCCGCTTCGGCAGCAGCCAGCCCAATGTCGCCCGCAGTTGCGGCACCGGCGAGGCCATGTTCAAGACAAGACCGAGCGCAGAGAGTATCGAACTCAACAAGGCCCGCAAGGCATGCGGCGTCGGGGCCGATGCTGTCGAGCGCGACGAGCGTGTCGCCGATGCCGGTGATGCGGGCTGACACGGTTTGACGTGATGGCCGGAACAGGCGTTAGATCGGCGCTTCTGTTGGAAATGTGCGCCTCACTGCGCTAACCTTGCCGCATGACGAATCCGGTTTTCATTGGTGCTGCTTCGCCACTTTTTGCGGTGGCGGGGATTTATCTGCTCGTCCGCTGCATTGCGAGACTGTGGAAGATCATTTCGCCGAAGGTGAAATATCGCTTCCCGGCAGGAAGCACGCGGTACCGCATGAACCTGCCGATCGCCGGGCGGTACGTGGTCAGCGTCGTCATTCCGGCAATGACGTTCATCACCGGGGTTTCCTATTTTTCGGCCCGCTTTTCTATCACGCAGCAGCCGTCAGGTGTCGAGCTTGACTATCGCTCCTATGGCCGTTCGCTGTTTCGAACCGAGCGCACGGATATGAGCGGTCGCAAATCGTTTCCGCTGGGAGCATTCGAATGCCCCACGCCCGGTGATTTAGAGATCACCTGCGTCAATCCGGAGACGATACGGGAGAGTTTCCAGCTGGAAGTCTCGCCGCATGTACCGGCGCTCTATCTCGTCCCCCTGATCCTGATGACAATCCTGTCTTCATTCATGGCAATCGGCGGAGCGATCATCTGCATCTTATGGCTGGCGGGCAAACTGTGAGGCGCCCGCCGCCATCAGGTTTCGATCAGCGGATATGCAGCGGCGCTTCCTTATGCGCAACGATGCGTCCGGCCAGTTCGCCGATCCGCTTCATCGCGGTTTCCAGCACGTCTTCCGGCACGGTCAACGAGATGCGCAGAAAACCTGCGGCCTGATCGCCGAAGGAAGTGCCCGGCATAACCGCGACCTTTTCCTCGCGTAGCAGTTCCCAGGCGAATTCCTCGCCGTTGAGGCCCGTTGCCGTCACGTCGAGCAGGATGAACATGCCGCCTTCGGGAGGCATTGGTTTTACGAGATTGCTGCCGGCAAAGGCCTTTTCGACGATTGCGGCGCGGCGGGCGTAATTCTGGCGCATCACGTCGGCGGTGTCGAAATGCCTGGAAAGCGCCAGCGCCGTCATATCGGAGATGAAGGGCTGCACGCCGAAGAGCATGGTCTCGGAGACCGGCAGAAGCCGTTCGCAGAATTCCTCCGGACCGGCCGCCCAGCCGGAGCGGAAGCCGGGTGTGGCATGGGATTTCGAGATGGAGGAGACGGCAATCGTCCGCTCTGCCAGTTCCGGCAAGTCGAAGGGCGAGGCGAATTCGGTGCCGTCGAAGATCAGCTGTTCATACACTTCGTCAGAGATGATCCAGAGATCTCGGCTGCGGCAGACTTCACCGATCGCGGCGATCTCGGCTTTGGTCAGCACGGCGCCGGTCGGGTTATGCGGCGTGTTCAGGAGCAGCACGCGGGCTTCCGGGGTGATGGCGCGTTCGAGATCCTCGGCCTGAAGGTGGAATTTCTTCTCGGGCCGCAGCGGCACCGGGATCATGTGGGCGCCGGTCGAGGCGATCACGCCTTCATAGGTCGCATAAAGCGGATCGCCGACCAGCACGCCGTCGCCTGATTCCACAAGGCCGGTCATCACGCCGTAAAGTGCTGTCTGGGTGCCGGGGAAGCAGAGGAAATTCTTTTCAGTTACGCCCTTGCGGCGCTTCGAATATTTTTCGACCAGTGCTGTCAGCACTGCCGGTTCGCCGCGGCCGTTGGAATAACGCGTTCGCCCGGCATACATGGCACGCGCGGCCTCATCCAGCAGTGCGGTGTCGGGCGCCACATCCGGCTCTCCGATCGTCAGTTCGATGATCTCCTCACCTTCCGCCTTCATCCGCCGGGCGGTGAGATGCAGGGCCCAGCGGCCGGAGCCGAGATGGGCAAGGCGGTCAGTGATCGAGGCATAACGCATGCGTGGCTTCCTTACTTTTCCGAGGCCAGTTCGCCCGGGGTCAATCTCAACAGCGCCTCGACGGAGGCAAGCGCCGCATCGGCGAGTTCGTGTTCGTCAAACAGATCGGCTGCAAGCGTGCCTTCCAGCCACAATCCATCGATCAGCGCGTTTAGCGAGATCGCAAAGCTGCGGCATTGTTTTGGCGAAAGCGCGGTGCCTCGCTCATCGAAGAATGCCGACAGAAGTGTTTCGACTTCCCGCAAAAACGCGAGATAGTTATCTCGGTGAATGGCGGCAAAACTCGGGTCTATCTGGATGTGGCTGATGAAGGCGGCCCAGAGCGATAGTGTTCGGCTGTCGGTTACAGGCGGCGTCAGGTTGGCGATGATGAAACGGCGAAGCCGTGCCCCTGGCGCCTCGTCCTCGCGGGCGGCCTCAATCGCGGTCTGTGTCATGCCGTTCATCACGGCGCGGTATGCCGCCTCCAGCATCTGGTCCTTGCCGGTGAAGTAATGCCGGATGAGGCCAGCCGTCACACCGGCGCGGTTGGCGATCTGGCGCACCGTGGCACCCTGAATGCCGACTTCCGCTATGCAATCGAGCGTCGCCAGGATCAGGTCTTCGCGGCGCTCAGCCTCGCTGGCGCGGGTATAGGAGCGGCGGGCTGGTGCCATATCGTCCTCACGCTCTTTTTCTTGCTGCCGATCCTGCCGTTATTATACGACTGAGTAATTTCCGTATAGCAGCAACTCGGTGGTCTTGTCCTCTCGTTGCGGAAATTGCTTGTCTCCTATATGAACTGAATGTCTACTATCTGAGACGGTTTAGATGCATGGAGCGTTGTTGAAATGGAGCGTGATCCTGCGGACGCGATAGCTTTCATGCTTAAGCGGGAGAGGGAGGCGCGCAAATGGTCGCTTGCCGATCTCGCCCAGCGATCGGGCGTATCAAAGGCAATGATCAGCAAGATCGAGCGCCGGGAAGCGAGCCCGACTGCAACAGTGCTCGGCCGGCTTTCCGGTGCTTTCGGCGTGCCGCTGTCGGTTCTGATCGCATCGGCCGAAAAGGTCACTGAAAGGTTGAGCCTTTCGGAAAGGCAATCGATCTGGACGGATCCCGAGACGGGTTATCTCAGAAGAGCGATTTCACCCGCCGGTGCGCGGGCAGAGCTGATAGAAGTCCGGCTACCTGCAGGTGCCTACATCACCTATCCGGCCTCAGCCTTCGCCTTTCAGCAGCAACAGATCTGGATACTCGAAGGGTGTCTCGATTTTTCCGAAGGCGGTGTCGAACATGAACTGAAAGCGGGCGATTGCCTTCTGCTCGGCCCTCCCAGCGATTGCGCTTTCTCGAACCGTGGCCCGTTGTCAGCACGATATCTGGTCGTCCTTTCTCGCAGCTAGATCCCGTTTCGTGTTATGCTGTCGGAACAATCGGCTGATGTTACTGCTTTGTCCTTGAAAGTACGAAAAACTCTGGGAGGAGGAATTTCATGCAGGCTGAGCCCCATCCATCCGGTCTTACCGGGCGTAACCTGGCGGGACGCGAGCTGGCTGACCAGCTTTCGGCGCTTTCTCTTGAGCATATCGTGCTTGTGGCACTTTCTCCCGAAAGCGTCGATCTTGCCTTTGATGCCGCGCAGCGTCTCGGTTGCGAGCTGGACCTTCTGCTTGTCGGGCGAATTCCTGCGCCGGGTCACCCCGAAAAGACGATCGGCGCGGTTCTCGATTTCGAGGTGCCGCAGGTCGTGATCGATGAGGATCTGGCGCGCGCGTCGCATGTGCCTCCGGGTTATCTCAATACCGAGCGCCAACGACAGCTGTCGGATCTCGAACGCCGCCACGTCATGTATCTCGGCGATAATGATGGCCCCTTCCACGATCATGCCGGAAAACACGTGGTGATCGTCGATCATGGGATTGAGGCATCCATTCTCCAGTTGGTGCTGAAGCGGCTCGGCGAGATTGGTGCACATTCCGTCCGCGTCGCCCGGGTTTCTTCAACCAGCGAGCCGCCGGACGATCGGGCAGTTACGCAGTTCCTGAAACAGGCGCGACGGCTTCAGAAGCTGCTGCACTAGATTTCGATTGTCGCCAGAAGCGGCAGATGGTCCGAAGCGAGCCTTGCGAGAGGGTTGGCAATGACCTCTACCCCTGTCACCGAAACTTCCTTCGATGCAAATATGTGGTCGAGCCTTAGCAGCGGAAAGCGTGATGGGAAGGTCGGGCGCAATTGCCCGGCCATATGGGTGCGTACATCCGTTAAGGCACCGGCGAGCCGTTTATAGGGCGGGCTGGAGGGGATCGAGTTGAAGTCGCCGAGCATAACGACCGGCTGGTCGGACATACGGTCACTGCCCAGCCATTCCGGACCGAGCAGGATTTCCGCCTGACGCATCCGGTCGATGCGTCTGAGGCCCAGATGGGTATTGATGACCTGCAGGCGCGTTTCACCGACCTCGACTTCGATCCAGATTGCGCCACGCTGTTCCCCCACCGAAGGCAGAGGACCTGCCTTGACCAGTTCCGCCGGCAGGGCAGTCAGGATCGCATCGCCGTAGCGTTCTTCCTCGACATCGAGGGCAGCGTGGAAATGATGCTTCATCTTGAGGATTTCGGCGATCGTGTGGGCCTGATCGATACCGCCGGTTCGTCTCCGTCCGACATCGAGTTCCTGCAGGCCGATGATATCCGGTTGCGCCGCGGCGATTACTTCGGCAACGCGCTCCGGCGCAAGCCGGCGATCGGTGCCGATACAACTGTGCACATTATAGGTCAGAAGTTTCAGGCGACGGAAAGCCGGCGATCTGGCGGGTGGTGATTGCATAGGGCTGGGAACACCTGTCGCGCGTTTTCGTTCCCCACCTGTAAGAAGGCAGGAGGCATGATGATCGGCAGGAAGCATATTTTACAACTGGGTGTCCTTGCTGCTGTCTGCATTGCCGCCTTTCTCGTCTATCGCAGCCTTGGTCGCTATACGTTCGATGAAGTGGCGGATGCGGCGCAAGCGATCCCTCTCGACAGGCTTGGCGCTGCACTGATCTTCGTCGCGGCATCCTATCTATGCCTCACCGGCTTCGACACGCTTGCGGTCCGCTATGTCAAAAGACCACTCGTCTGGAGGCAGGCGGCGCTTGCATCCTTCTGTGCTCTGTCGATTGGTCATAATGTCGGCATGGCGGCGCTCAGCAGCGGTGCGGTGCGTTACCGGTTCTATTCTCGCTGGGGGCTGACGGGTGGGGAGATCGCCAAGGTCATCGGCTTTTGCGGCATTACCGTCGGTCTAGGGCTCTCGAGCCTCGCAGCGATCGTTCTGCTTTTAGATCTGGGACCGGATACCGATCTTTTCGGTATTGGTCAGGAGACGAGAGTGGCGGCAGGTCTTGCCTGCTTCGCCGGCCCGGTTGCTTATCTTCTTGTCTGCGTCTTCAGGATCCCGGTGCGGTTCCGCAAATGGCGTCTCGATCCGCCGTCCCCCGGTCTCGCGATCGCGCAGATCGGCATCGGCACGCTGAATTTCGCCTGTGTCGCGGCAGCGATCCACCAGTTGATGGCAGTGTTCGGCGATATCAGCTATTTCGAGGTTGCCGGTGCTTACGTCACGGCCAATGTCGCTTCATTGATCAGCCATGTTCCGGGCGGGCTCGGCGTGCTGGAGGCGACGATGCTCGGCATCCTGCCGGGCGCCAAGATCATCGGTGCGCTCGTCGCCTTCCGGGTTCTCTATTTCTTCGTGCCACTGATGATAGGCCTGCCGACATTTCTTGCCAGCGAGGCCTATTATCGACGCCGCCCGGACAGCTTTTCAAAACATTCGATGGGGTGAGCAGCGCGAGACGAGGCGGCGGAAACCGGCCTGAATCTGCGGGATCGGCCAGAAGGGCTGTTTCGGATCGATGATGCTGGTGCCGGGAATGGATTCGGTCTCGCCCTTTTCGACGTCCACGTCGAAGGGTTTCAGGTGTCGGCCGTTGACGTTGAGCATCTCGATCGTGCGGATCAGCGAGCCGGTCTCTTCGAAATGCTGGCGCACCAGCGCCGGATCGGCCGCCATGTGTTCGGCAAGCAGATCGATCCGCAGTTCCGCAATGGCGGCGCGGCCGGCGGCATCCTGCGGTTCCATCGCCAGATCGCTCTCGGTATCGAGGCCTTCCGAGCGGTTGTTGAGGTTGGAAGATCCGACACGGACGAAATGGTCGTCGGCGATGATCAGCTTGGAATGGACGATAATCTCCCGCTCGCCACCCTTTTCGTCCGGCGTCACCGCATAAAAGACTCTCAGCCGGTCATATCGGTCGGCGCGTTTCAGCCGGCGGATCAGCCGTGTGCGGTTATGGCCCATCATCAGCTTTTCGAGAAAGCCGTGGGATTCGCGGGTGACGAGCACGACGATCTCGGGGCCGTTCTGTTTACGCAGGCGCCGTGCGAGCGTTCGGGCGACGCCGAAGGAGGCGAGATATTGTGTCTCGATGTAGAGATGCTTTTCGGCAGCCTTCAGCGCATCGTGGGTCAGGCGGATAGCCTCGCGATGACCGCGGCGGCCTTTCCACTTCCATGGCTCGGTCAGCGCCAGGCCGGTCGGGCAATAGGTGAGTGCTGGCTTGAGATCGGACGGCCAGGGCGCGGGGCCGGGTACGTCAACGGATGCAAGTTCCTCGCCATGAGTCTTCCTCCATCGGCGGCGCGCGACATCGCCGATCAGCTTTGCCATGTCACCGGTGACGATGGTTTGCATGTCGTGGACAGGGCCATAGGAGGTGCCATCCGGCGAGATGCGATCAGGATTGACGATTGTGTGCTGTCTATCGTCCCAGCGTCGGGCCGTCAGGTCAATGCCGCCGAGAAAGGCGGTCTTGTCGTCTATCGCGACGATCTTCTGGTGGTGGCTTGCCCTTAAAGGGTGGCGGAAGTCGAAGCGCAGATCGATGCGCGGATGATCCGCCCAGTCAATCTTGCCGAACATCCGAAAACTCTTGCCGGAATAGATCGGTCCCATGCCCCAGACGAGAATGCGGATTTCGAGTTCCGGCTTCTCCTCGACCATGCGGCGCAGCAGCGTGCCGATCGTTTCTGAACCCTCATCCCGCGGGCGCAAGCGGATGTCGGGATTAAAGTCCCAGCCGACGATGAAGATCGATCTTTTCGCCTGACGCAACACGTCGTCGAGACGGAGGAAATAGTCTTCGCCGTCTATCAGGAACGCAACGCGTTCCGCTTTCGCCGAGCGCCAGACATTTCTGCCGGGCTTTATCACCCGCGTGCGATGAAGCACCGGATCAATCAGATCATAATTGGAAAAATTGCTCACGTCCACCTTGCGCCACCTCGTCATTTCTGACGGATGAACGCCACGATTTCGGTTTTTGTTCCCGCTCCAGCTTCCTAAGCGGTCTTCAAAAGGCTTAGCCGGCCTTCTGGGTCTGTTGCGTGGAGACCTTGGTATCGAACGAACCGACATAGGTGTCGTCGACCATCTGCATGGCAACGAATACGGAGGCCAGGATACCGGCGGTCACTACCAGCAGCTTCCAAAGGCACGGTTTGAACTCGGCTGGCTGCTGGGACCGAGCTGCAACGCTGCTCGGCATGCTCTTACTCGATACTGTCATGTCGTTCTCTTCTATGCCGCCGGTTACACCGCATTTCCTGGCGGCATGTACACGGGCGGTCTGTTTGTCTCATCCGGATTGGGGACTGGCGCCTCATCGGGCAGCCTGTCAGGTTCCGGCTCGTTGATCGGTGGATCTGGAGCCCATCCTGGCGCCGGCATGGGCGGCTGCTCTGTTGGCTCTCTTGGATCTTCGATCATCGGCGCCTCCATTAATGCATCGGTAACCCCGGGCGCAAGTGATGGTTCCCATCTTTTTAACAAGTGCTGATATGCCGCAGATGCATCCCTTGAGGGCATCTCGAGGCAATTTCGCGTTCAATGTCAGGGAACTTCCCGTTATGGTTCGGGGTTGCCATTGGCGATCACGAGCCCGTGTATTATCTGTGGATGAGACGAGGGAGGAGCTGCATGACCCATGCGAAGGACAATTTCATTGCCTGGCTGAAAAGCGCCCATGCGATGGAGGAGCAGGCGATCACCTCTTTGACCGCGCAGACGCGGCGACTGGAAAACTACCCGGACCTCAAGGCACGCATGCTCGAACATCTTGAGGAAACGCGCAGCCAGGCGGACGCGCTGCAGAGCCTTCTCAACGATTTTTCCGGTGCGCCGTCCGCACTCAAGGATATTGCCGGGCGCATCGCCGCGACCGTGCACGGAATTCCCGCGCTGGTGATGAATGACGAGGTGGTGAAGTTCACTGCTCAGGCCTATGCGTTCGAACATCTGGAGATCGCGACCTATCGCATGCTGATCGCGGCTGCCGACGAGCTGGGAGAAACCGAAGCCCAGGCCGTGTTCGAACGCATCCTTGCGGAAGAGATGTCGATGGCAAGCTGGCTGGAAGACAATCTCGACCCCATCACCCGGGTTTTCCTGATGCGCGATGAACGGGATTTGCAGGCGAAGCGTTAGCCTTGTTCAACCATAGAAGCTGTGCCCATCGAAGTGACGATGAAGGCTCTTTTCGTCCTTCACGCCGCGCTGATAAAGCTGAATCATCTCAACCGCCACATTGCTTGCCGCAGCGCTGCTGCCGGGCAGGCCGTGTTCCATGCAAACGTCATCGAACACGCGCTTCAGGAACGCAAGCTCGTTAGGGTCGAACGTATGTGTTGCTACTGCGGGTATCATGTCTTGCCTCCATCATGGGGGCGAAAGAACTTCAGTGACGACCTGTCGTCTTTCAGTCGCCGGCGCCCTACACATCAGCCAGCGATGGGGTGAGATTACTACCTTCTGTGGCCGTTTCAAGCGGGGTCAGGTTAAATCGAAGTAATGATTCGGTGACCGGATTTTATCTGCTGTTCACGGCTCTGCGGGCTGGCTTGCAGCAAGTCGGATTACGGGTTCCGGTTGCCCAATCGGGCTTAAATCAGGGCTCAGCGGGCGCTCTTTGCCATGGCGATATCATAAGCATCCGTGGCTTGATCGGCATCGCGGCTCACTTCCGCATCGGGTTCGCCGAGAAGCCGGCTTTCGATCCAGGAACGCGGGTTGCGGCGCGGCGTGATGTAGCCGACCGGCAGGGCGATAGCCTGAAGAAAGCGGAGGATCACCGTATAAACACCCGTCTTCAGCCGTCCGGTGCGCAAGGACGTGACGGCCACGACAAGGCCAAGGCCTGCGGCGATGATCAGGGCGGGCATGGTGACGCCGGGCATTGTTGCGACAAGCAGCATTGAGCCGAACATGAAGCTCCAGGCGAGCGCCAGGACGCCAAGCTCGGGCAGGGCGCGCAGCAGCCGATAGAAATAGGGCTTGCCGGTTGCTGCCCGCAAGAGCTCTCCGATGCCGAAAGGCTCCTTGGTTTTTACCTGTTGCAGAAGCAGGTCACGAGAGCGAGCATCATGGCCGTGATGGCGGGCAAAACGGCGATCCAGCCGATGCAGTTTCCAGCCGGCACTGCGCAGGCGAATGCCGAGGTTCAATTCCTCGTAGCCGTGGAGATTGCGGTCCGCCATGTAGTCGATGGCGTCGATAGCCCGCCGACGGTAAAGACCGCCACCCGCCAGCTGGTCCACGGCACCGATACGGTTATTGGACGCGAAACCGTTGCCGGATACCACCGTCGTGTCGATATGGCCGGTCACGCCGCCGGTGCGCGTGTGGCGCTCCAGAAAGGAAATCGCTTCCGGCAGAAATGCCGGATCGAGTTCCATGTCGGCGTCGATCAGGCAGATGAAGTCGTGGCGGGCATATTGATAACCGAGCTGCGAGCCGGCACCGCTGCGAAAACGCGCGGGACGGGCGATCTGGGTCAGCCGCACGGGATAGGTCGACGCGATCTCGATCGTGCGGTCACGGGAACCGAGGTCGGTGACGATGATTTCGCCCTCGCCATCCGGCAGAGCTTTCAGCGCGCACTCGATCGTGCGGGCAATGCGCTTTTCGTCATCCAGTGTCTTGATGATGATCGATACGGTCATGGTGGTGAAACTCCCTGACTTGGTCGCGATTTGTGCCCACGGGTCCCGATCGTGGCGCGGCGTGCTGGAAGGCTTAAAGGCAGGCTCTTCCGATCCTCATAAAGACAATACTAAAATTTTATCGATCACGCGAGCGTGAGAGGCGAAACCGCGTATTTTCGGCCTTAAAGCGAGCTTTTGGACAGTGCCGATATTTTTGTAACCAATTGTTTTTCGGCAAAATTCTCGGCCCATAACTGGGTTGAAAGAATTCCGACAAACGCGGCATTATCGCGAAAACCGGCGACAGTTTGCTTGCGGCATTTTCCGTGAAGCCTTGAAACCGCCACCGGATCGAACAGTCCGGTTGCAGAGACGGCACGTTCGGACAGCATCTCGGAGAGGTAAGCCTGCTCATCGGTGCCCGGGCCGGTAAAGGAACTGCTGTCAGGCGCGCGGTATGGCTGTTTCTGACGTTCGATGACGCTGTCCGGCAACAGACCTTTCGCCGCTTCACGCAGGATATGTTTTTCACGCAGGCCCTTGAGCTTCGCATCGGGCGAAAGTTTCGTGGCAAACTCCACCAGCCGGTGATCGAGGAAGGGGAAACGGCCTTCTATGCCATGCGCCATCGCCATCCGGTCGCCCTGGCTGGAGAGGATGTAGCCCGGCAGAAGAAGACGGGTTTCGAGATATTGCGCCTGATGCAGCGGGTGCCAGCGGTTGAAACGCTCGGGAAGCCGGGCGCTGAGTTCCTCGGCAGCATCGTAATCGCCAAGTTTTTCGCGCAGATCTCCAGAATAGAAGATCTTTGCCGCTGCCGTGCTTTTCATTCTTGGTCGATGCGAGAAAAGCGGGTCGGATGGGTTTGTGCCGGAGACGTTGAAGAAGGCCGAAAGATATTCCGCCGACTGCTGTTTCAGCCCGGGAAGATAGGGATAGAGCTTGCGGAAGAGATGCGGCCTGATCTTCGAGCCGGGCTGGCGGGCGCAGAAACGGCGGACCTTCGCTTCCCGGAAAATGTCGTAGCCGGCAAAGACTTCATCTGCGCCCTCACCAGTCAGCACCACCTTCATGCCGGTTTCGCGGACAAGCCCTGCCAGCGTGTAGAGCGGGGCAGGGGCGGTGCGCAGGATCGGGCGCTCGGTGAAACGGATGATATCGGGGAATGTCGCCGCGATCGTTCGAGGCGACGACGCGATCGAGCGGTGATGGGTGCCGAGTGCCGAGGCCACCTGCTGCTGAAAGCTGCTTTCGTCATGTTCGGCGCTGTCGAAGGTGACGGAAAAGGTGTTCAGCCCGTTCGGCGCCATAGGGGCGGCCAATGCGGAAATCAGCGAGGAATCGAGACCGCCCGAGAGGTAGGAGCCGACCTGTACATCTGCACGCATTCTCAGCCGCACGGCATCGATCAGAAGGGCGCGCAGTTCTTCCGAATGATCGGCGTCAGAAGCGCAATCTCCGGCATCGGGAAAGTCGAGTTCCCAATAAGAGCTGAGCCGGTTTGCACCATTTTCGCAGACCAGCATCTGGCCGGGTCCCAGCTCGAAAATATTGCGAAAAGCCGTGCGTGGCGCGATCGGAGCCCAGAGGGTGAAAATCTGATCGAGCGCGAACGGATCTAGTTCGGCTTCGATACAGGGAACGGTCAGAAGCGCCTTCACTTCCGATGCGAAATAGAGCGTGCCCTTGTGCTCGGTATAAAACAGCGGCCGCACGCCCATTCGGTCCCGCGCCAGCAGCAGCTTTTTATCCGTCGCGTCCCAGATGGCGAAGGCGAAATCGCCGTTGAGTTTCTGCAGGCAGGCCTCGCCGTCATGGGCGTAGAGCTGTAGCAGCACTTCCGTATCCGAGCCGGTGCGGAAGGTTGCGCCGCGCGCCTTCAGCTCATCGCGCAGTTCGACATAGTTGAAGATCTCGCCGTTGAAGGCGATCGTGTAGCGCCCGTCGGGTGTCGTCATAGGCTGCTGGCCATCGGAGAGCCCGACGATCGACAGACGGACATGCGAGAGGCCTATGCCGGAGCCGGTCCAGATGCCGTGCCCATCCGGGCCGCGATGGGCGATCGCCTGTCCCATGGCAGAGAGAAGAGAAGGCGCGCGTTCCGCCCCCAATCCTTCTCCCGCGTAACCTGCAAATCCGCACATCTCTTCCATCCCGACAGGATCATCCGATCCCGTTGATAAGCGGAAAAGCTTGCCGATCCCCTTATGCGGGCTTCATAGATAGGACGACTGTCGGCCAGAGTTCGGAAACTGTCGGGTGGATCGGCACCGCCCAGCGCAGATCGTCGTAAGTCGCACCGACATTCATCAGGTCCAGCACGCCGTGGATCGCCTCGTCACCACCGGTGCCGAGCAGGGCCGCGCCGAGGATTTTTTTCGTCTTTGCGTCGGCGACGATCTTCATGAAACCCTTGGTCTCGCCCTTTTCGACCGCACGTCCGACATTCGTCATCGGCCGTGTGCCGACCAGAACATCATGGCCCGCCTTGCGTGCCTCTTCCTCGCCCATACCGACCCGGCCAAGCGGCGGATCGATGAACAGCGCGTAGCCCAGCAGTCGTTGCGAAACCTTGCGATCCTCGCCGTCGAACAGGTTGGCGGCCACGATCTCGAAGTCGTTATAGGCGGTGTGGGTGAAAGCGCCTTTACCATTGCAGTCGCCCATCGCCCAGATGCCGTCGACATTGGTGGCAAGCCGCTCGTCCACCTTGATGAAGCCGCGCGCATCGAGTTCGATGCCGGCCCTGTCGAGGCCAAGATCGTCGGTATTCGGCCGCCGACCGACTGCCAGAAGCACATCCGAGCCGATCACTTCGGGTTCGCCTTCGTCGCAATTCACGCCGACTGCTATACCGTCTCCGTGCTTGCGGAAACGGATACATTCGGCATTGGTGCGGATATGGATGCCTTCCGCCTCAAGGATCTCGCGCACGGCTGCGGAAATATCCTCGTCCTCGCGGCCGATCAGTCGCGAGCCTTTTTCGACGACCGTGACCTCGGCACCGAAACGGCGATAGATCTGCGCGTATTCCAGCCCGATATAACTGCCGCCGACAATCACCAGATGTTTCGGCAGCCGGTCGAGCATCACGATATCGGTATTGGTCATGTAGGGGACGTCGCCCACACCGGCGAAATCCGGGATTGTTGCGCGCGAACCGACATTCAGAAAAATCTGCGGCGCGGTCAGCAATTCATCGCCGACGCGAATGACATCCCTGCTTTCGAAACGGGCGTGGCCGCGGATCAGGCTGCAGTTCGGCATGCCCTCCAGCCAGTTCTCGTTCCCGTGGCGGCTGTCGAGCGTGACCTTGTGAGAGCGGCGCATCACCGCCTGCATGTCGACCGAAATGTCGCCGCGGATGCCGACACCATAATCGGCGGCACGGCGGGCAAGGTGGGCGGCATAGGCGCTGGCGACAAGCGTCTTGGTCGGTTTGCAGCCGGTGTTGACGCAGGTGCCGCCGACATGTTTGCGCTCGATGATCGCGACCGTCTTTCCCGCATCATTGAACCGGCCGGCAAGCGAGGGGCCTGCCTGGCCGGCACCGATGATGATCGCGTCGAAACGCTTCATATCGTTGCGGCCGCGGGGAGAGACAAAATGATGATAAAGGCCACGACGAAGGCCACGCCATCCTCGATGAAGGCGGCCGGTGCATCCTTGCCGAAAATCTCGGCCAATTTCGCCCGCGCCCATGCCCCGCCATAGGTGCCGGCGATGGCGCCGAGAACACCGGAAACGAGGCCGGCCAGCCAAAGGTCATACGGGATGCCGATCGCTGCACCGGCGACGCCGCCGGTTATCAGCCGGGTGATGAATTGCTGCGGCACCTTGCGGCTCGGCGTGTTGGGCAACTGGTCGGTCACCAGTTCGAACACGGCGAGAATTGTGAAGATCAGCACCGCCCATTTGGAGGCGAGGAAGGACAGCCATGAGCCGGACAGATCAAGCCAACCGAGCGCTGCCGCCCAGGTGACGAGGGCCGGGGCCATCATCGCCCTGAGGCCGGCGACGCCGCCCATGAATAGCGCAAGTAAGGAAACCATCTGAACCCCTATTTCCGCCCGAAGCGGTCTGCCCTCATTGATTGCACAACGACGTGATATCCTACCGCAAGTCAAGCGTCTTGCACGGGATTGCTGCCTGTGACGGTGCTACATAGCAGCCTTCGCTTTCGCCAAAATATCCAAACGCACCCGTCATACGAGAAGCCATTGGAAAATTCTGCGGCGCTCCGTAAGATATGCGCGTTATGGTCGAGGGAGGAGGAGCCCTTCGGACGTGAAATATCGTATCGCGGCAGTGTCTGTCCTCTGTCTTGTGCTCGGCCTTGTGCTGACATGTAAGGTGCATGGGTTCGTGGCGCGCAGCGCCATGGACGAGGCGGAGCTGCAGGCGGGGACGACGCTGAGGCTGGCGGTTTCGGCGCTTGACGGGCATCTGAAGCGCTATGAGGCGCTGCCGGCGCTGACTGCCGATGACGAGATCATCGAGGTTCTCATAGAAGACCCCGGCAACGAGGCTTTGCAGCTTGACGCCAACCGCTATCTGAAATCCGTCAATGCGCTGCTGAAGTCGTCGGACATCTACATCATGACCATGGACGGCACGACGATTGCCGCCAGCAATTACGATTCTCCCGTCAGTTTCGTCGGCGAGAATTTCAGCTATCGGCCCTATTTCCAGGAAGCGGCGCGGGGCGAGAGGTCGCGTTTCTTCGCGGTCGGCACGACATCGGCCAAGCGCGGTTATTATTTCAGTTCGCCGATCGTGATGGATGGAAAAATCCTCGGGGTGATCGTCTTCAAGGTCGATCTCGATACGATCGAGGCCTCCTGGGCCGGCGGCGACGATCGGATTTTCGTCTCCGATCCGGAAGGCATCATCTTCATGACCGGCAGCGACGAATGGCGATTTGCCGCTATCCTGCCGCTGACGCCGGATCGGATTGCCCGGACGGAAACTTCCCGCCGATATGCGGATGTGAAGCTGCACCAGCTGCCGCTCTCCTATGGCAGCTTTGCCGGCCATGAGACGATGCTGATCCGGAACGGCAATGCTGAGCGGGAATACCTCTATGTCTCGCAGTCCATGCCGGAGGCCGGATGGACGGTGAATGTGCTGATGGACACGGCCTCGGTGCGCTGGCAGGCGCAGACGATGATGGCCGCCGTGTTTCTGGCGCTCTGCCTTGCCGGGCTGGTTTCGGCAATCGTCTTCCAGCGCCGGGCGCGGATGACTGAGCGCATGCAGCTACAGGCCGAGGCGCAGAACGAGCTGGAGCGGCGGGTGGACGAGCGCACCGCAGCCCTTGCCCGCGTCAACAGCCGTATCGAGAAGGAGATCGCCGAGCGCCGCCTGACCGAGCGCCGGTTGCGCAAGACACAGGCCGATCTGGTTCAGGCCGGAAAACTCGCCGGCCTCGGCCAGATGTCGGCAGCGCTCTCCCACGAACTCAACCAGCCGCTTGCCGCGGCGAAGACCTATGCCGAGACGACCGGTCTCCTGATCGAGCGGGGGCGGGTGGAGGACGCGAGTGACAATCTCAAGCGCATCTCGGCGCTGATCGACAGAATGGCGTCGATCAGCCGTCACCTGCGCAATTTCGCCCGCAAGCCGAATGAAAAACTCGGCGCGGTCAGCGTCGAGGATGTCATCCGCGATACGATCGAGATCGTTTCGGCGCGGCTCAAGGCGGCGGATGCGGAGCTTTCCATCACGATCGAACCGGGCCTGCCGCGGGTGATGGCAGGCGCCGTGCGGCTGCAGCAGGTGCTGGTCAATATCGTTACCAATGCGGCTGATGCCGTCGAAGGGCTTGGGGACAGGCGTATCGATGTGTCTGCCTCCGGTGCGGCCGAGAAGGTGATGATCATCGTGCGCGATCGCGGGCCAGGTGTTCCTGCCGCCATTCGCGAGCGTATCTTCGACCCGTTCTTCACCACCAAAGGCGTCGGCAAGGGGCTGGGGCTTGGCCTGTCGATCTCCTACAATATCGTCAAGGATTTCGGCGGCAGCCTTTCGGTCACCGATCATCCGGAAGGCGGGGCGGTGTTTGCCATCGAACTCGATGTCGCCGATGCAAGCGTAATGGAGGCCGCCGAATGACGCTTGCGCAACGGGTGCTGCTTGTCGATGACGAGGAGGAACTGCGCCGCTCCACCGCGCAGGCGCTGGAACTGTTTGACCTTACCGTCGACACGTTTCCGAATGCGGAAAACGTGCTGGAGCTTTCCGGTTTCGGCTTCGATGGCGTGATTGTCAGCGATATCCGCATGCCGGGGCTGGACGGCATGACGCTTCTGCACCGGGTGCGCGAACTCGATGCGGAAATCCCGGTCATTCTCGTCACCGGCCATGGCGATGTGCAGTTGGCCGTCAAGGCGATGCGCGAAGGCGCCTACGATTTTCTCGAAAAGCCGTTCACCCCGCAGCATCTTGCCGGCGTCATCCGTCGTGCGCTGGAACGGCGGGCGCTTATTCTGGAAAACCGACGCCTGAGAGCCGTTGCGGGAAAACGCGACGATGTGGAAGCCCGCATGCCGGGCCGCACGCAGGTGATGGTCGATCTGCGCTACCGCATCCGCGCGATCGGCGCGACGGATGCCGATACGCTGGTCATCGGCGATACCGGTGTCGGCAAGGAAGTGGTGGCTCGCGCCCTGCACGATATCAGCCCGCGCGCCAACCGACCGCTGATCGCCATCAATTGCGCCGCTCTTCCCGAAACACTGATCGAAAGCGAGCTTTTCGGCCACGAAGCCGGTGCCTTTCCCGGCGCGCTTCGGCCGCGATACGGCAAGTTCGAGCATGCGCGGGGAGGGACGATCCTGCTCGACGAAATCAGCTCCATGCCCTTCGACCTTCAGGCAAAATTCCTGCGGGTGCTGCAGGAACGGGTTATTACCCGGCTCGGATCCAACGAGACCGTACCGCTTGATGTGCGTTTCATCGCCACCAGCAAGGTGGATCTGGAGGCGGAAGTGGCGGCCGGTCGCTTCCGCGCCGATCTTCTCTACCGGCTGAATGTCGCGACGGTGCATGTCCCGGCGCTTTCGCAAAGACGGGCGGATATTCCGCTGCTCTTCCTCCAGCTCGTGCGCGAGGCGGCGGCGCGTTACGGCCGCGAGGATATTATCGTGCCTCCGGATATCCTTTCGCTGATCGCCCAGCGGGACTGGCCGGGCAATGTGCGCGAGCTGCGCAATGCCGCTGACCGGCTGGTGCTGGGTCTCGATCCGGGTTCGGGAGAGCCGGGCGGGGCTGCAAAGGAAAACGGCGGCCGGCTGGCGGAAAAGGTTGCCGCCTTCGAGCGCAATCTCATCGCCACCGAGATTGCTGCCCATGGCGGGGCGCTGAAGCCGGTCTATGAAACGCTCGGCATTTCGCGCAAGACGCTCTACGAGAAGATGCAGAAATACGGTCTCGACAAGAAGATGCTGAAGTCCTCCCAAGTTGGCGATGAAGACGAGTCGGGAGCGTTCGCCGACTTTTCCTGAGTTGAATTGGCGGATATTTTGCCGCTGCGTCACTATTACTCAAGGCGGTTGGGTGGATTTCCACCCACGCCGGACGTCCGTTGTTCCCAAATCCACCCATGCTGCGCTGCGGTTAAGGAAATATCCTGCCTTCGCTTGCCGTTAGCCAATTGCCAGCGTTTCCGCGCCGCCCGCTAATGGATCCCAAGCAGGTGCCGGAGGAGATGTGCATCTGCAGCTACAGGCTGGATATTGTCCTTGGAGGAGGAAATTCATGAAACTGTTTAACGCCGTTCTCGGCGCAACGGCGCTTGCCGCCATCTCGATGTTTTCCGCACAGGCGAGTGCTCAGGGCTATCCCGAGCGCCAGATCACCATGGTCGTGCCGTTTGCCGCCGGTGGCCCGACCGATACGGTTGCCCGTCTCGTTGCCGAATCCATGTCGAAGGATCTCGGCCAGCAGATCGTCGTCGAAAATGTCGGCGGTGCCGGCGGAACACTCGGTGCCGGCCGTGTCGCTGCAGCCGAGGCCGATGGTTACACGGTTCTGCTCCACCATATCGGCATGGCGACCAGCGCCACGCTTTACCGCAAGCTTGCCTATGACACGCTGAATGCCTTCGAATATGTCGGTCTCGTCACCGACGTGCCGATGACGATCGTCGCCCGCAAGGACATGGAAGCAACTGACCTCAAGGGTCTCGTCGAATATGCCAAGGCGAATGCCGACAAGGTGACCGTCGCCAATGCCGGCATCGGGGCTGCCTCGCATCTTTGCGGCATGCTGTTCATGAGCGCGATCCAGACCCCGCTCGTCACCGTTCCCTACAAGGGCACGGGCCCGGCGATGACCGATCTTCTCGGCGGCCAGGTCGATATCATGTGCGACCAGACCACTAACACGACGAAGCAGATCCAGGGCGGCACGATCAAGGCTTACGCCGTCACTTCGCCCGAGCGTCTCGACATCTTCAAGGACCTGCCGACCGTCAAGGAAGCCGGGCTTGAAAGCATGACCGTCGGCATCTGGCACGGCATCTACACGCCGAAGGGCACACCCGCCGAGATCAACGAGCGCCTGTCGAAGTCGCTCCAGGGCGCGCTGAAGGACGAGAATATCGTCAAGCGTTTTGCCGAACTCGGCACCAAGCCCTCGCCGGAAGCTGATGCAACGCCGGCTGCGCTGAAAACCAAGCTGGAGACCGAGATCGCCCGCTGGAAGCCGATCATCGAGTCTGCCGGGCAGTACGCGGACTGAGTGCTTGCGCTGGATGGGGTGCGGTATTCAGCGACGACTTAGAGTAAGCGCGCCCTCTCTGACCTATCGGTGATCTCCCCACAAGGGGGAGATCACGTGCCTCATGATCACCGTGTCCAGCGGACCTTGAGTGACCAGACAAAGCGCAGAACGCAAACGCCGAGGTTGATTGGTGAGCTTCTTCCCAGCTGATCTCCCCACCTGTGGGGGAGATGCCCGGCAGGGCAGAGGGGGCGAGCTTGCTCCAGCCATCAACGCTAGACCATCTCCCACTCAAACGGAGACACCATGAATTCCAAGTCATTCGACAAAGCCAATCTGATCTGCGGCATCCTGCTGATCCTGACCGGCATCTTCTTCGCCTATCAGTCGATCGAACTCGAACTCGGCACGGCGTTTCGCATGGGGCCGGGTTATTTCCCGTTCATCCTGGCGCTGGCGCTCATCCTGTTCGGCGCCATCATCCTGTTTCAGGCATTTCGCGTGGAAGGAGAGCCGATCGGGCCTATTGCCTGGCGCGGTATCATCTTCATTCTTGCCGCCCCGATCTTCTTCGGCATCACGGTGCGCGGCCTCGGTTTCGTGCCGTCGCTGTTCTTCGCCGCGCTGATCGCCTCTTTCGCCTCCCACAAGATGAAGCCGCTGACGGCCGTTATTCTCGCTGTGCTGCTGACCGCCTTTTCCGTGCTGGTTTTCAGCTATGGCCTCGGGCTGCCCTTCCAGCGCTTCGGACCCTGGGTTCGCTTCTAGGATTTGACTGATGGATCTTTTCAATAATCTTCTTCTCGGCTTCCAGACTGCAGGATCGATCGAGAACCTGTTCTTCTGCCTGATCGGGGTGCTGCTCGGCACGCTGATCGGCGTGCTTCCCGGCATCGGCGCCACCGCGACGATCGCCATGCTGTTGCCGATCACTTTCCAGCTCGAACCCGTTTCGTCGCTGATCATGCTCGCCGGCATCTATTACGGCGCGCAATATGGCGGCTCGACCACGGCGATCCTGATCAACATGCCCGGCGAATCTTCGTCGGCGGTTACTGCGATCGACGGTTACCAGATGGCGCGCAAGGGCAAGGCCGGGGCGGCGCTCGCCATCGCTGCGATCGGCTCATTCTTTGCCGGCACGGTGTCGACCTTTCTCGTCGCCATCTTCGCGCCGCCGCTCACCGCGATTGCGCTGGAATTCGGCGCTGCCGAATATTTCTCGCTGATGGTCGTCGGTCTCGTCTCGTCGATTGCGCTGGCGCATGGTTCGGTCATCAAGGCGCTGGCGATGGTGGCGCTCGGCCTGCTGCTCGGCCTCGTCGGCACCGACATCTATACCGGTGCGCCGCGATTTACGCTTGGTATCCGCGAATATGCCGACGGGTTGAATTTCGTCGCGGTTGCGGTCGGTGTCTTCGGTATCGCGGAAATCCTGCGTAATCTCGAAAACGAACGGACGCGGGAAGTACTGATGGCAAAGGTTTCCGGCCTTCTGCCGAGCCGCGAGGATTTTCGGGCGATGATTGCACCGGTGCTGCGCGGAACGGCGATCGGCTCGGTGCTCGGCATTCTACCGGGTGGTGGGGCAATCCTCGCCTCCTTCGCCTCCTACACGGTGGAAAAGAAGGTGTCGAAAAACCCGCAGGAGTTCGGCCATGGCGCGGTTGCCGGTGTCGCCGGCCCGGAATCGGCGAACAATGCCGGTGCCCAGACCTCGTTCATTCCGCTTCTGACGCTCGGTATTCCGGCCAACCCGGTGATGGCGTTGATGGTCGGAGCGATGATTATCCAGGGCATCGTGCCGGGGCCGAATGTGGCGGCCGAACAGCCAGCGCTGTTCTGGGGCATCATCGCCTCGATGTGGATCGGCAACCTGATGCTCGTCATCCTCAACCTGCC
The DNA here is from genome assembly GCF_014198105.1 of Aliirhizobium cellulosilyticum. Lineage (NCBI taxonomy): Bacteria > Pseudomonadati > Pseudomonadota > Alphaproteobacteria > Hyphomicrobiales > Rhizobiaceae > Aliirhizobium > Aliirhizobium cellulosilyticum. The sequence continues at coordinate 265,349 of NZ_JACIGW010000001.1, forward strand.
GCTGATCGGGCTGTGGGTGAAATTGCTGACGATCCCCTATTACCTGCTCTTCCCGATCATCATGGCTTTCTGCTCGATCGGCGTCTACAGCGTCAACTCGAACGTCTACGACCTCTACGCTGTCGCATTCTTCGGCCTGCTCGGTTACCTGCTCCTGAAGCTCCGCTGCGAGCCGGCACCGCTTCTGCTCGGCTTCGTGCTTGGACCGTTGCTCGAAGAAAACCTGCGGCGGGCGATGATTTTGTCGCGCGGTGATCCGAGCACGTTCGTCACGCGGCCGATCAGTGCCACGCTGCTGTTCATTGCCGTTGTCGTTCTCATCGTCGTGTTCCTGCCGAGTGTAAGGAAGAAGCGCGAAGAGGTGTTTGTCGAAGAGGATTGAGATGAGGGTACGGGGGCCGTCGGCGCGTGCTGGCCCCCCTCTGGCCTGCCGGCCATCTCCCCCACAGGTGGGGAGATCACACACGGCGCTACCTTCGCTTCCTGTTGAGCGTAGAATGGTAGCGGCGCCAAAAATGAAGTTTGCTTGAGGCGAGGAGCTGGCGCCCAGCTGATCTCCCCCCTTGTGGGGGAGATGCCCGGCAGGGCAGAGGGGGCTTTGTCGCCCACCGAGGGTAACTTCAGACCTCCAGCACCGCCTGCAACTCACTCACCGGCGTTGCTCCCGCCATCCGCTTCAATAGCAGCCCCGCCATCAGCCTTCCGGCCTCGGACAAATCCTCGTAGATCGTCTCGATCCGCGGCCGGACCTGATCGAACAGGCCGGATGTCTGTTTTGCCACCAACCTCACATCCCGGCCGATCTCAAGCCCGAGGTCGTGGGTGGCCGACATTACCGCCATGGCGGAGACTTCGCCGCCGCAGATGAAACCGTCCGGCGGATCGGATTTCGCCAGCCTTGCCGCAACATGATCGCGAACCGCATCGGCCTTGCTGTCGAGCGTGATGCCCTGGGCTATCTCGAAGCCTACTCCTTCCTCCCGCACCGCCGTCATGAAGCCGTGGCGCATGTGGTGGTGAAAGGTGAAGCGCTCGGGCGGCAGGATGATGAACAGCCGCCGACAGCCGGAGGCGATCAGCTTTTTCGCCGCCTCATAGGTGAAGCGGTAATTGTCGTAGTCGACATAAGGATGCGGCGTCGCAAGCTCCGTCCTGCCGTGGCAGACGAAGGGAAAGCCTGCCTCCAGCAGGAATTTCACTCGCTCGTCGGAAGGTTCGGTGCGGCTGAAGAGGATGCCGTCGGCCATGCGGTTGCGGACGATATGGCGGACGGGATCGATCTGCGGCGTATCGGAAAAATGCGGGGTGATGACAAGGTGATAGGGCGTGCCGCGCAATGTCGCCGTCATGCCCCTGATCATCGAAGTGCCGTAGCCGAGGATTTCCTCATGCGGGTCCAGAACAAGGCTGATGACATTGGTGCGGCCGGTACGCAGGCGCTGGGCCGCCCGGTCGGGCAGGTAACCGACCTCAGCCGCTGCTGCCTGAACACGCTGGCGGGTTTCGCGGGCAATCAGCGGATCGTCGCCCAGCGCGCGCGACACGGTGGTCACCGCAAGCCCGGTCAATTCGGCAATCGTCTTCAGCGTCGGCTTTCGGTGGGGGCCGGAAGTTGAAGTCGAAGAACCAGCCGTGTTCGGTTGGCGTCCGTCCTCTGCATCGTCCAGCGGCATGTCTCATCCTCCATCCGGCGGCTTAACCGCTGCCGGAGCTGCATATATATCGTTGCAAATTTCGTGACGATTTCCAGAATTTTCTTTCAAGTGGACGAACATTCCTCTGAAAATCGATATTTGTCGAGCCGGATCAATACTTTAAAAAATTGATCGCGAGCAATTCGAAAACCTTCATCCATGGGTTGACACTTGCTCGGGTTATAACGTTATAAATTGCTCATCCGGAGAGGAGCCCGGATTTGGAGGAGATCATCAATGAATATTCGTGCCATTACAAAACTGGCTGCCGGTGCCGCGTTGATCGCGATGACAGCCGGTGCCGCCAAGGCCGCTGAAGTCGAGGTCCTGCACTGGTGGACGTCGGGCGGTGAAGCTGCAGCACTCAACGTTCTGAAGGAAAACCTCGCCAAGGAAGGCGTGACCTGGAAGGATATGCCGGTTGCCGGTGGTGCCGGTTCCGCCGCCATGACCGCACTTCGCGCTCGCGTCACTGCAGGCGATCCGCCGACTGCGGTTCAGCTGCTCGGCTTCGACCTGCGCGACTGGTCGGAAATGGGCGTTGCCGCCAACCTTGACGATCTCGCCGCCAAGGAAGGCTGGGACAAGGTCATTCCGCCGGCTCTGCAGGAATTTTCCAAATATGACGGTCACTGGGTGGCCGCACCGGTCAACATTCACTCGACCAATTGGCTGTGGCTGAACAAGGCCGCACTCGACAAGGCGGGCGGCAAGGTTCCGACCAATATCGACGAGCTGTTCGCGCTGCTCGACAAATTCAAGGCTGACGGCATTGTCCCGCTCGCCCATGGCGGCGTTCCGTGGCAGGACGGCACACTCTGGGAAGCCGTGGTTCTTTCCCGCGGTGGCCCGGATTTCTACAAGAAGGCGGTGCTCGAAGCCGATCCGGAAGCACTTTCCAGCGACACGATGAAGAAGGTCTTCGACGACATGTCGAAACTTCGCACCTATTTCGACCCGAACTTCTCCGGCCGCGAATGGAACCTGTCGACGGCGCTCGTCATCGAAGGCAAGGCTGGCGCGCAGGAAATGGGCGACTGGTCTAAGGGCGAATGGCTGCGCGCCAAGAAGGAGCCGGGCAAAGATTTCGTCTGCATCCGCTTCCCCGGCACGCAAGGCTCGGTCCTGTTCAACGCTGACCAGTTCATGATGTTCGACGTGGGTGGTGATGCCGCCGACGCGCAGATGAAGATGGCATCGGCTGTCGAAAACCCGGCCTTCCAGATCGCCTTCAACAAGGTGAAGGGTTCGGTTCCGGCCCGTACCGACATCCCGGATACGGAATTCGACGATTGCGCCAAGAAGGGCATGAAGGATCTGGCTGAAGCCTCGTCCAAGGGCACGCTGATGGGTTCTCTCGCCCATGGTTACGCCCAGCCGGCCGCCATCAAGGAAGCCATGCTCGACGTCATCACCCAGCATCTCAACGGTCAGCTGACGACGGATGCAGCGCTGAAGCGCCTGCCGGAAGCGGTGGCTGCGGCGAAGTGATCGGCTGATCGGGCTTGCCCCTCACGTAGAGCGTGCAGTTGCCCCTCACCCTAGCTCTCTCCCCGCTTGCGGGGAGAGGGGACTTGCCACGCTTGATGCTGGAGAGGGACGGAGGCTTGCGGCTCGTGTCCTTCTCCCCGCAAGCGGGGAGAAGGTGCCGGCAGGCGGATGAGGGGCAAACCTCAATTGCTACCGCTTACATCTTAATCTCATTCTCGCATGTCGCCGGAGACCCCCATGACGACAATCGAACCGATGCCGGTGATCACCCCGGAACGGCCGCGAAAATCCTTCGCAGACAGTTTGCGCAACGGCCTGCCGAAACTCGTTCTGGCGCCGTCCTTCGCCGTCATCCTGATTTTCGTCTATGGCTTCATCCTCTGGACGATCACGCTTTCCTTCACCACATCGCGCATCCTGCCGGTCTATAAATGGGGTGGGTTCGATGCCTATTTCCGGCTGTGGTCGCAGCCGAATTGGTATGTGGCGATGCAGAACCTCGCGATTTTCGGCATTCTCTACATCGCGCTCTGCACCGCGATCGGGCTGTTCATCGCCATCCTGATGGACCAACGGATCCGCGCCGAGGGCGTGCTCAGACCTATCTTTCTTTATCCGATGGCGCTGTCCTTCGTCGTCACCGGTACGGCGTGGAAATGGTTCCTCAATCCCGGTCTCGGGCTGGAACACACGATGCGCAATCTCGGCTGGGAGAGCTTTACCTTCGACTGGCTGGTGAACCCGAACATGGCGATCTACACCGTCGTCATCGCCGGTGTCTGGCAGGCATCGGGCTTCATCATGGCGATGTTCCTCGCAGGTCTTCGCGGCATAGACGGTGAGATCATCAAGGCAGCGCAGATCGACGGCGCGTCGACGGTCTCCATCTATCGCCGAATCATCATTCCGCTGCTGCGGCCGGTTTTTCTCTCGGCCTTCATCGTGCTCGCCCATATGGCGATCAAGTCCTATGACCTCGTCATCGCGCTTACCGGCGGCGGGCCGGGCAATGCGACGGAGCTGCCGTCCACTTTCATGTATTCCTACACGTTCAACCGCAACCAGATGAATGTCGGTTCGGCCAGCGCCGTGATGATGCTGATGGGCATTACCGCGATCATCGTTCCCTATCTTTATTCGGAACTGCGGGAGAAGAAGCAATGAGCGCCGCACCCGAAACAGTCAGCGCCGGCTCGGCGCGTTTCACCCGGTACTTCATCTATGCCGCGCTGATCATCCTCGCAGTCGTCTATTTGCTGCCGCTTTACGTGATGCTGTCGACCTCGCTGAAATCGCTCGACGAGATCCGCGGCGGTGACATGCTGGCGCTGCCGACCGACCCGTCGATCGCCGCCTGGACGAAGGCCTGGGGAGAGGCCTGCATCGGCGTTTCCTGCGTCGGCATCAAGGGGTACTTCTGGAATTCGATCAAGATGGTGGTGCCGGCCGTCATCATCTCGACGTTGCTCGGGGCGCTCAATGGCTATGTGCTGACCAAGTGGCGTTTTCCGGGCCACAAGCTCGTCTTCGGCATGATGCTGTTTGCCTGCTTCATCCCGTTCCAGGCGGTGCTGATCCCGATGGCGCGGCTGCTGGGACTGATGGGCCTGTCGAACTCGACGACCGGGCTCGTTATGGTCCATGTGATCTACGGTCTCGGCTTCACCACGCTGTTTTTCCGCAATTATTACGAAGCCTTTCCGGACGAACTGGTGAAGGCCGCGATGATCGATGGCGCAGGGTTCTTCAAGATCTTCTGGCGCATTCTTCTGCCCAGTTCGGGGCCGATCATCGTTGTCACCGTCATCTACCAGTTCACCAATATCTGGAACGACTTTCTGTTTGGCGTCTCCTTCTCGTCCGGCGAAGCCTCGCCGATGACGGTGGCGCTCAACAACCTCGTTTCGTCCTCCACCGGCGTGAAAGAATACAATGTCGACATGGCCGCGGCCGTCTTTGCCGCGCTGCCGACATTGTTCGTCTATGTCGTCGCCGGACGCTATTTCGTGCGCGGCCTGATGGCCGGCGCCGTCAAGGGATAAATCTTCATGAGCTTTCTTCAGATCAAGAACATCCGCAAGAAGATCGGCAGCGTCGAGATCCTCAAGGGTATCGATATCGAGCTGGAAAAGGGCGGCTTCCTCGTGCTGGTCGGCCCGTCCGGTTGCGGCAAGTCCACGCTTCTGAATGCGATCGCCGGTCTTCTGCCGCCGTCCTCGGGTGACATTGTCATCGACGGCCAGGTGGTGACAGACCTGCACCCATCGAAGCGCGATATCGCCATGGTCTTCCAGTCCTATGCGCTTTATCCGAACATGACTGTCGAAGAGAACATCGCCTTTGCGCTGGAAATGCGCGGCGTCGACAAAACTGAGCGTGCAAAGGCTGTGGCGCAGGTGGCGAAAACCCTGCAGATCGAGCATCTCCTGACCCGTCGCCCGAGCCAGCTTTCCGGCGGTCAGCGCCAGCGTGTGGCGATGGGCCGTGCGCTGGTGCGCAAGCCGCGCGTCTTCCTGTTCGACGAGCCGCTTTCGAACCTCGATGCCAAGCTGCGCGTCGAAGTGCGTGCCGAGATAAAGGCGCTGCATCAGAACACGCATGCGACGATCGTTTATGTCACCCACGACCAGATCGAGGCTATGACGCTCGCCACCAAGATCGTCGTGCTGAAGGAAGGTATCGTCCAGCAGGTCGGCACGCCGGCGGAAATCTACAACCGTCCGGCCAATCTCTTCGTCGCGGATTTCATGGGATCGCCGGCGATGAACATGTTGAAGGGCAGGGCGGTTTCAGGCGGTATCCAGCTGTTCGGCGCCGGTGGCCAAGGCGTGACCGTCAGGGTTCCGCCTTCGGTCACGACACCGCTCGCCGAGGGGAAGGAGGTCATCGTCGGTCTACGCCCTGAGGCGATTTCCGACGAAGGCTCTGCCGATGCCGCTGCCTTGGCCAGTGCGCAGATCGATGCGGAGGTCACCATCGTCGAACCGACCGGATCGGATACGTTCGTAACCGGAAAACTCGACGGCACGACGTTTACCGGTCGCGCCCGCGCGGAAACCGTTGTCGAACCCGGCCAGACATTCCGCTTCGTCTTCAATCTCGACAAGGCAGTGGTTTTCGATCCCCAAAGCGGGCAGCGGATTGGCTGATCTTCGTCGGGCAGGCTAAGTTCCACACATTTGTCGATTGTCCCGAAACGATACGGCAGACACGTTTTCGCAACATTGTGGGGCAACGCACAGCTCAGTTGTTCCAAACACATGTTGGCGCGATCTGCAAAAGCAGTTAGAACCGTTTTGGCTAAGATGTATTAGCGTAGGGCGGGACGACTGATGATCAGTGACAGCGGGCGGGCTTCTGCCTGCAGCTTTATTATTGGCTTAAGATAGCGGAATGTTTAAGTTTTCGCGTCTTTTTCCCACAGCCTCGATCGGCGCCTATCTGATGGCGCTGGTGATTGTCGTCGCCTTGCCGTTGCTGGCTTTTGTCGGTTTTCTTGTCCTGCAACTCGAGGGGCAGGAACGCGAAGGACTAGCCAACGAGACCGCCGAGGATGCGCAGCTGATTGCGCGCTCCGTCGATCGCGAATTGCAGGACATGGCGACGACGCTTCGCCTTCTGATTACCTCGCCGGAGCTTGAAGCCGGTGACCTGAGAGCCTTCCACGACCGCACCCAGCGCAGCCTGCGCTCCAATTCGCTTTATGTCATCGTCGTCGACAAGGATGGCCAGCAGCGGCTCAACACCCGTTCGCCCTTCGGTGATCCGCTGCCCAGCATGTCGAACATGCCGGCACTGGAATCGGTGCTCAGGTCGGGCATTACCGAAGTCTCCAGCGTGTTTTACGGCAAGACGAGCAACAGGTGGGTGTTCAACGTTGCCATGCCGCTGCCGGATGCGCTTTCGCATTCCGGTTCTGCGATCATCATGACGCAGAATGCCGAAGACATGGAAAAGCTGATTTCCATCGAGGGACTTCCTGCAGGCTGGTCGGCTGCGGTCATCGACGGACAGGGGCAGGTCGTGGCTTCTGGTGGGGCCGACAGAATAGCATCCGGCAAGCCGTTCGATCCCGATACGCTAAGGTTGATGACCGGCTTCAAGGGCACGATCGAAGATGTCGAAGGTGATGAGAGGCAGATGTACGGCTATGCCCAGATCACCGGCTGGACATGGAAGGCCGTCGTCTGGGGGCCGATCGCCTCGGCGCAGGAAGGCATCATCACCACATTCAAGCAACTGGTCGCGGGGGGCGTGATCTTTCTCACGCTGGCGGTTCTGTTTGCCTATACGATTGCCCGTCAGCTTCGCACGCCGATCCGGCAGATCGCCGACATGGCGGACAGGATCGGCAAGGGTGAGATCGTCTCGCCGGTCGAGACGCGTATCACCGAGGCCAATCAGGTGGCGGTCGCGCTGTCGAATGCGTCCTTCGACCGCAGCGAGGCCGAAGACCGTATCCATCTCATCCTGCATGAACTGGTGCATCGCACGAAGAATATCCTGACGCTGGTGCAGGCGATGATGCGCCAGCTCGGCCGTCAGGACACGACCATGCCGGAATTCCAGAAGGCGATCAGCACACGCCTGCACGGGCTTGGAAAATCCATCGAGGCGCTGGCCAAGGAGCAATGGGCCGGTGTGCGGCTGATGCGCGTCATCGAGATTCATCTTTCGACCTTCGAGGCCGGTGACCGGCTTCTGGTGTCGGGCGAGGATTTCATGCTCAAGGCAGAGGCGGTCCAGAATCTCGGCCTCGTGCTGCACGAGTTGGCGACCAATTCGGTCAAATATGGCGCACTGTCGGTGCCGCATGGGCGTGTACGGATTTCGTGGGACGATGTCGCTCCCGACGATGACGGCGAGCCGAAGATCAGGCTGGTCTGGGAAGAAAGCGGCGGGCCGCTGGTTAGCGAGCCCTCCCGCAAGGGGTTTGGAACGACCATCATCCAGCGCCACGCAGTTGCTGCCTTTGGCGGTCAGGTGGATGTCGAATTCCGCCCGGAAGGCCTTGTCTGGAGACTTGTGGCGCCGCGCGCCAATCTGGAGCGCGACGATGCCGTCGACGAGCGGCGCAGTCTGGCAATGTAGTTCGACGTGATTTGATCGGTTCGCGCAGGAACGAAGCGTGGTTCGCGTCGTTTTAGCGCTCATGGATCTGTCGTTCAAAACAATCGAAATCGACGCCGCTTCGCTCAAAGCCATCGGGCTTACCTATGTCAGCGATACGGAGCCGGGCATTCGCCGACTAAAGCGCGGCAAGGGCTTTTGCTACAAGCTGCCGGACGGATTGCTTCTGACAGATGAAGACGACCGGCTGCGTATCTCGGCGCTGGGGCTTCCTCCGGCCTATGACAATGTCTGGATCTGCATGGACCCGCAGGGGCATCTGCAGGCGACGGGTTACGATTCCCGCGGGCGAAAGCAGTATCGGTATCATGCCGACTGGCAGAGCTTTCGCAGCGAGCAGAAGTTCGATCAGTTGGCCCGGTTCTGCGAGGCCTTGCCGCGCATTCGCCGCAAGGTGAAGCGCGATCTTGCGCTCGGTCTCGACAAGTCCGATTGCGTGCTGGCCGCCCTCGTGGCGCTGATGGATGTGACGCATCTGCGCGTCGGCAACAAAGCCTATGCCAAGGAAAACCGTACCTACGGGGCAACGACGCTTCTGAAACGTCACATGATCCTGTCCGGCGACGGTGTGCTTTTGAAATTCACGGCCAAGGGCGGCAAGCGCGTGCAGCACACGCTCAAACATCCACGACTGCAGCGCATTCTGGAAGAGATCGCTGATCTTCCCGGCCGCCAGCTGTTTTCATTTCCAGACGAGCACGGCACCGCCCGTTCGGTCGATTCCGGCAGGCTCAACGCCTATCTCGCCAAGGCTGCCGGCTTTCCGGTTTCGGCCAAGACCTTTCGCACCTGGGGTGGCAGCTTGGCCGCTTTCATGACGGCATGGACGATCTTGGAGGAAGAGGGCAAGCGGCCGAAGATAAAGGCGCTGACCAAAGCCGCTTCGGATGTGCTGCAGAACACGCCCGCCGTCTGCCGCTCAAGCTATATCCATCCGAGCATTCTCGATCTTGCTGAGGATGATGCGCCGTTGCGTCGGATCATGGAGGCCGGAAAAACATCCAAGTCTCCGCCGCGCGGATTGCGGATGAACGAGGCGCGTTTACTGGCATTTTTGAAGGAAGAGTAAGGCCAGGTGGCGCTGGATTGCAGCTAAGCTCTTGCGCTCGTCCAGTTGCCCCTCGCTCTCTCCCCGCGCGTGGCGAAATGACGTTCCTGATATAGGCGGTAGGGAGAGCCGGCGCCGGTGCGGCATGTTCCTTCCCCCCGCAAGCGGGGAGAAGGTGGCGGCAGCCGGATGAGGGGCCTCCACCAGATCGAAGTAGGGCAATCAGGCAGCGCGGCGCTGGTGCAGGCCTTCTTCAACTTCCTCGACGATCTTGTCGACGAAGGCTGCGAGGTCTTTTGGCGAGCGCGATGTGATGATGCCGCTGTCGACCACGACGGCTTCATCCTTCCAGTTGGCGCCGGCATTGCGCAGGTCGGTGCGGATAGATGCATAGGAGGTTGCCTTGCGTCCGCGCAGGGCATCGGCCTCGACCAGCAGCCATGGACCATGGCAGATGGCGGCTACCGGTTTGCCGCGGCTGATGAAATCGCGAACCAGCTGTACGGCGTCCTCGTTCTTGCGCAGGACATCCGGGTTGATCTGGCCACCGGGCAGAACGAGCGCGTCAAAATCCTCCACCTTCGCTTCCTTGACATCGAGATCGACGGTCACACTGTCGCCCCAGTCTTTCTCGTCCCAGCTCCTGATCTCGCCGGATTTGATCGAGGCGATTTTCACTTCGGCTCCGCGCTTTTTCAGCTCGTCGTAAGGCACGCGCAGTTCCGAACGTTCGTAGCCATCGGTGGCCAAGATGAGGATATTGGCGGAATCGATATTCGCCATGATAAGCTCCTTTTGGGATTGTTCTTCTTGAGATGAGCGGTGGCTCGTCAGTCTCTAGAGCCTGCCGGTCGACAGGTCGCGTCCGTTGATTGATGCGGGCACGCTGATTTCTTCACGCGGTGTCTTGGGAAGCGGAAGCGCAACGGCTTCCGGAACCACGACCTGAAGATCTTGCGGGCGGGCGACATGGAATGTCGACTGTTCCCGCCGGGTCAGAAAACGGTTCCTGAGCATTCTGAATAAGTGCAGCATGGCAGTCTCCCGTATCAGTCGCTCGCGATAACAAGTGGCGACCTGTCACGAGGGCTAACAAGCCCGGGCGGAGAAACGTTCCCACAATTTTACATCCGGCAATGGATCGCGAGGCTGTTCTGGATGGCCTTTCGCCTCAAGCATAATGCTCCCGCGGCCACTAGGCCACGAGAGCTTGGGGCCTCTTTTGTCGAGGCCTCATTCCCCTCCTCGGGAAACTTCAAACCGGAATAACGAACATATAGCAGGCGGCAATGACCAGCGCGAAACCTGCAACTTCAAACCATTCCCTGACCATGGTCGCCTCCATCGAACTCTGGACCAAGAACGTGCTGTTGCCATTCTAGTTCCATGAAATTGCCATAAAGATGGCAGGACGGCCACAAATATTAAAATGTGCTGAAACACGATGCCGACATGGTATCTAGCTCGCGGAAGCCCGCGCCCGCGCGGCTTCCAGTATGGCGCGAATTTCACGGGCGGAGGCGTTTTCGATCGCGAAAGCGCTGTCCGGCATCACGCCTGGATCTTCCTCGTTATCCTTGAAGGTCGCGTCATCGCGCAGCTTCTTGAGGAATGTCGTGATTGTCACTTCGCCACCGATCATGGCTGACAGCATTTCGATCATCAGTTCGCGATGAGCGTTGAGCCGACCTTCGAGTTCCTGTGGTGTCAGAGATGTCATATTTTTACCCTCCTGTCGCAGCGTGAAAGATAGACGGGACGCGAAGCGGAGAACGATCCTGGCGACGATCTCGTTCCGCGCAAAACGAAGGCGGAACCAAATGCCGCGCTGCACGATTGTAGGGCAGATTTTCTCGATGGCGATCTTACCGCGAAGGGGCGTTGCATGGACATGAAGAGCAATCAGTTCACGATCGAATCCGGCGACTGGACACGGCTCGGCGCCAATTTCGATGGTGAGGGCGTCAATTTTGCAATCTTCTCGGCCCATGCGACACGGGTAGAGCTGTGCATTTATGATCCGAGCGGAAAGATCGAAATCGCCAAGCTCGACCTGCCGGAATATACGCACGAAATCTGGCACGGTTATGTGCCTGGGCTGAAGCCTGGTGCGCTATACGGGTTTCGCGTCCACGGTCCGTTCGAGCCGGAGGCCGGCCATCGTTTCAACCCGAGCAAGCTTCTGATCGACCCATATGCTCGCGAGCTTGTCGGCGATATCGAGTGGAACGAGGCGCATTTCGCCTATGATCTCCTTCACGAGGACAAGGACCTCACCTTCGATACGCGCGATAGCGCGCCATTCACGCCGAAGGCCAAGGTGATCGACCCTTACGCATTCGACTGGCAGGACCAGAATCGTCCCAATATCCCCTGGCCGAAGGCCGTTGTCTACGAGACCCATGTGAAAGGTTTTACCCAGCTCAATTCGGCGTTGCCCAACGAGTTGCGCGGCACGTTTGAGGGTATGGGCCACAAGGCTTCCGTCGATTATATCAAGAGCCTCGGCATTACCTCGGTCGAGCTTCTGCCGGTCCACTGGTTCCCCGACGACCAGCACCTGCTCGACAAGGGGCTGAAGAACTTCTGGGGCTATAACTCGCTCGGTTTTTTCGCGCCGGCGTCACGTTATTACGGTCCGCGCGGTATCCAGGGGTTCCGCGATATGGTGCGGTCCTTCCACGATGCCGGCATCGAGGTCATTCTCGACGTGGTCTACAACCACACGGCGGAAGGCAACGAGCTTGGACCGACTCTGTCGTTCAAGGGTATCGACAACTTCTCCTATTACCGCACCCTGCCGGATAACCACCGTTATTACATCAACGACACCGGCACCGGGAACACGGTGAACACCTCCCATCCGCGCGTGCTGCAGATGGTGATGGACAGCCTGCGCTACTGGGCCGAGCACATGCATGTCGATGGTTTCCGCTTCGATCTCGGCACCATTCTGGGCCGCGAGCCGGAAGGGTTCGACCAGCGCGGCGGCTTTTTCGACGCGATGACGCAGGATCCGGTTCTCTCCAAGCTGAAGCTGATTGGCGAGCCATGGGACATCGGTCCGGGCGGTTATCAGGTCGGCGGCTTTCCGCCCGGCTGGGCCGAATGGAACGACAAATATCGCGACACTGTGCGTGAATACTGGAAGGGCGACAATGTCTCGACAGATTTCGCCGCACGCCTGCTCGGCTCGGGCGATCTATACGACCAGCGCGGCCGCCGGCCGTGGGCGAGCGTCAACTTCATCACGGCTCATGACGGGTTCACGCTGAACGACCTCGTCTCCTATAACGAGAAGCACAACGAGGCCAACGGCGAGGACAATAACGACGGCCATAACGACAACCGGTCGTACAATTACGGCGCCGAGGGGCCGACCGAGGACGAAGGCATCAATGCCGTGCGCGACCGGCAGAAGCGCAATTTTCTCGCCACGCTGTTCTTCTCCCACGGCACGCCGATGCTGCTTGCGGGCGACGAGTTCGGCCGCAGCCAGATGGGCAACAACAATGGTTATGCGCAGGACAGCGAGATTTCCTGGGTCCATTGGGACGACCTGCCGGAAACCTGCGAGGAATTGCGCGAGTTCACCCGCCAGGTAATCAAGCTCAGGGCCGAGCAGCCGCTCCTGCGCCGCGAGAACTGGCGCGACGGCATGGATATCAAGTGGTTCAATGCCGGCGGCGGTTTCCAGCAGCCGGACCAATGGGACGAGGGAACAACGCTCGGGGTCTATATCGGCCGCGGTGACCTGCAGGAAGAAGAAGGCGTCTGGCACGACGTACTTCTCTTGTGCAATCCGTTCGAAGGCAACGTCCCCTTCCGTATCCCCCAATTCGGCGAGGGCGGCTGGGTGCTGGAACTGACCACATCCGACAGCGCCAAACGCGGGCTTACGATCACCAAGGAAAAGGATTTCGAACTGGAAGGTCGAAGCCTGGCCCTGTTCAGGCGGCCTTGAAGCCTTGCGCACGGGTTGAGCCCTTGTCCGGTTGACAAGGGCTTCCTGCTTTCCTAGCAGTCGAACACCCTACCGCGCCATTTCCCTTTTCCGCTCCATGGAGCGTAACCCCTCCCGGATCTGGCCTCTCACACAAGGATCAGGCCAGATGTCCCAGGTGACGCGTATCGTCCATCGGCGCGCCAATGTCGGTTACGAGACGCAGTATGAAGAGCTTGCGCGTGGCATGCTGGAAGCTTCGTCGAAGTCGAAGGGTTACAGATTTTCGACATTGATCCCGCCGCGGGTCGAAGGCGAGGAATTCCATATCGTCCAGGTTTTCGCCACACAGGCGGATCTTGATGAATGGCGCCAGTCCGATGTTTCGCATGAATGGCACGAGCGGCTGAAACAGGTTTCAGACCATCAGCCAGAATACCGCATCTTCAATACCGAGGATCTCTGGTTTTCGGCAACGGGTCTTGCCTTGCCGCCCAAGCCGCCGGCACGCTGGCGCATGGCCTTCGTCATCTGGATGGGGATCTTTCCCACCGCATCATTCTATGTGTATTTCCTCTTCCCGTGGCTCGCCGACATCCCGTTCCTGTTGAAGATGTTCATCGCCACCGTCTTGATCGTTCCGACCATGTATTTCGGTATCCTGCCGCATCTTTTGCGGTGGATGAGCTGGTTTCTGAAACGGTAAGCTTTTCCGCCCGGCCCGATCTCACCAGAATTTCAGGCGTCGCAGGCCTGTGTTCGGCGAGGCTTTCTGGACGAGGCTGCGGTAGACGGCGGCATATTGCTGGCCGCTGCGCTCCCAGGAGAATTTCGTCTTCATACCCTGGTTTTGCAGCCGCGCCCACATCTTTGGCTGCTCGTAAGCATGGAGTGCACGCCTGAGCGCCAGCCGCAGGCCGTTGGTCGTTACCGGATGGAACTGGAAGCCGGTTGCCACGCGCGCGGACATGGCCGCGTCATTGGCATCGATGATGGTTTCCGAAAGTCCGCCGGTGCGCGAGACGACGGGTACGCAGCCGTAACGCAGGGCGTATAGCTGGGTCAGGCCGCAAGGTTCGAAACGCGAGGGCTGGACGATCGCGTCCGCGCCGCCCTGGACGAGATGCGCGGTCGGTTCGTCATAACCGATATGGACTGCCATGCGACCGGGATAACGTGCTGCCGTTTCCAGCAGTGCCTGTTCGATGTCGTGGTCGCCCTCACCAACGATAATGACCCTGCCCCCGTTGTGGATCACCTCGTCCGCCGTCTCGGCCAGCATGTCGATGCCCTTCTGCCACGTCATACGGCTGATCGCGGCAAAGATCGGTCCCCTGTCGTCAGGATCGAGGCCGAAACGGTCGAGAAGCGGCTGCCTGTTGTCACGCTTGCGGCGCAGGGTGGCTATGTCGAAGGTCTGAGGCAGGAATTCGTCGGTAGCCGGATCCCAGACATCAAGATCGATGCCGTTGACGATGCCGCGCAACACTTCCACTCGTTCGTTGAGCACGCCGTTGAGGCCCATGCCGAAACGCGGTGTCAGGATTTCGCGGGCATAGGTCGGGCTGACTGTGGTGATCACATCGGCCGTCTGCAGCCCACCTTTCAGGAAGCTGATATCACCGAAATATTCCAGCTGGTCGATGGAATAGGCTTCCGGCGGCAGTCCAAGCCAAGGTAGCAGATCGGCGGAATATTGCCCCTGAAAAGCGATGTTGTGAATGGTGATGACAACCGGGGTGCTGCAGCCGTTCTGGCGCATGTAAACCGAAGTCATTGCCGACTGCCAGTCATGGGTATGGACGAGGTCGGGAACCCAGCCGGGCAATGCGCCTGCGGCGATCTCGGCTGCGGCGAGTGAAAGGACGGCAAACCGCTTCCAGTTGTCCGCGTGATCCTTGCCGAATTGATCGACATAGGGGCCGCCGGGGCGGTCGTAGAGGGCAGGGGCATCGAGCACCAGAAGATCGAGACCTTCGACCGAGCCGTGTCTAAGCGTTGCCTTCTCGCCGAGAAGGTCTTCGAATTCCATCAGCGTGGTCGATTGGCCAAGCTGTTTCATCACCTTTGGATAACCGGGAATGAGCGATGTGGTTTCGATCCCGAGCGGTGCAAGCGCCTTGGGAAGCGAACCGGTTACGTCTGCCAGTCCGCCGGTCTTGATCAGCGGATAGATCTCCGACGTGACCGACAATATCTTCATCTTGGCACTTTCCCCCTGGGCCGCGACAGAATCAAAGCCTACTCGATTTCGCCGCCGGGGATAGAGGGTATTATGTGTGTCGATCGAAACATAAGCACTCATCGGCTCGTGTCCTGCAAGATCGCGTGATCGCGTTGCGATTTGTCAAAATGTGCCGGTTTTCGCATTTGAGACCGGATAGTTCCGGCGAACGGTCCCAGGCTCTGGCGAACAAACCGGTTGCTTGGCCGGTTGCATGAATGTCGGGGAGTTGCATTCGTGCCGGTTTTCGAGCCCATATCCTCATCCCATAAAAATACAAAAAGAATTGCCCGGCGACAGGGTCGCCGGTTACTGCATCATTCCGGTGTTTAAAATTGGCTCTGACGTTAGAGCCTATTCGGCGTCCGCTTTCTTGGGACGCTTCTTGGTTTGCTCCGGTTTTACCGCAGCAGCGGCAGCCGGAACCTTAGCTTTGGCGTCGGCCTTAGCGGCCGTCGTAGGCTTGTCCGTCTTCTTTTCCGCTTTGGGGGCGGCAGTCTTGGTCGTTTTCGTGGCTGTCGTCTTTGCCGGGCCTGCCTTGGCCGGTTTAGCTTCTGCTGCCTTCGGAGCCTTTACCGCGGCGCCCTTCTTCGGCGCGTCAGTCTCCCCTGCTGTGGGCTTGAGCGTTGCATATTCCAGCTTTGCCCGCTCCCAATGCTCCATGTCCTTGCCGGAAGGATAACCCTCCTGCTCCCACAATTGATACGCTCTGTGCTTGATCCAGTTTTCCTGAGAAGCCGCCATCATCGTCTCCATTGCCCAAATCGAAAAACTCATGCACTGCAAAAAAGTTCCGAGGAAATGTTAAAAACTGCAATGTCGCGTGAAGACATTGCAATCCATCAGTTGAATTCTTCCCGAAATGCTGGAACCTTTGCGCTGTTGCTCGGTTCCGTTGTCGGGAAGGAGATGATCGTCATGCACAACTACTGCGATATAATGCCTCATGCGACCGGATGGGTCTATGTCATCGATGGCGTTCAATCCGCGTCATTCTATCACAGTTACGAATTAGCGCTTGATGCGGCCCGAACTCACCTCGCAACGCGCGGAAGACGCGATGGCCGTATCTTCAGATGCCAGGCCCTTAACGGGAATATGCTGCCAATCGACATTGCCGCCGTGATGCAGCCCCCCGGTACCGGGATAGGACCGGTTGCTTATCGTTGAACCAAGCAAAGCCCGGAGTGATCCGGGCTTTGCTTTTTCAAGCATTTGTCTCGTCACGCGGCTTTCTTCGCTGCTGCGTTGACGGCGCCTTCGGCGAGATTGGTCAGCAGTTCGTCAGTGCTGGATTCTTCCTGCAGCGTTTCATCGAGCAGCTTTGCAACATCCTTCATGCCCAACTGCAGAGCCCACGCACGAAGTGTGCCATATCGGCTGATCTCGTAGTGTTCGACCGCCTGGGCGGCGGCAAGAAGGCCGGCATCGAGAGCGGGCGTGCCCTTGAATTCGTCCAGAATTTCCTCGCCTTCCGACAATATGCCTTCGATCGCATCGCAGGTCTTGCCCTGGGCGCGTTTGCCGAGGATTTCGAAAATCTGTTTCAGCCGCTCGATCTGACCCTCGGTTTCTTCCCTGTGGGTCTGGAAAGCAGCCTTCAGTTTAGGGTCCTGAGCGCCACGCGCCATTTTCGGCAGCGCCTTCACGATCTGCCGCTCAGCGTAATAAATGTCCTTGAGGGTTTCGTAGAAAAGGTCGTCCAGCGTCTTTGACGTCGCCATCTTGGTTCTCCCTATCGATTGTCCGATTGACATTGCGGCGATCTAACTGCGGGAAGACGGCGTTAGTTCCGCGTCTGTACGGTTGCGGACAAAGAGGGAGGTGGTCTGTCCGAAAAGGCTTATCGTGCGAGCTTGTCGTTAAGCGCAGTCTGCAGCTGTCGGGCGAGGTCAAGCAGTCGATCGGGAATGTCTTCCTTCTCGATCTCCGTCAAAAGGCTTGAGACCTTGCCATTGACGCGGCGTCCCATTCTTGCCTCGCGCTCATCAACCTGAGCATTTTCCTTCGCCATTCCGACCCCTAGGTTCAGAGGCGCCGCACGCAGACCCGGCAACCGATATCCAGATGTGAAGTTTATATCAGACTTCCATACAGCAAGACCGGTCGTCCCAAAATCCCGAAAATGTCACAGATGAATACAAACGAAAATAATGGGCGGCCTACGGTGCCAGCCGCCCGTTCGGGGCATGCCCTGTCTCAATGTTTCGGCGGCTTTGGCGTGCCGGCCGGAATGGACGTCGTGCTGGTGGCAACCGGATCGCTTGCCGGGAAGGTGTCTTCCAGCCCTTCGTTCAGCTGCTCCTCCAGATCCTGCCTATTTCCTTTCTCGCGTGCGGATTTCTCGACCCGCTTCTGACTATCGTCGCGCGATGTCGTGTTCGGTGAGCCGTTGTTCATGCCCATGATCTCGTCTCCTGTGCTTGAATGGTCCCGACGATAAAAACGGGCGGCGGGTGGGCTTTGTTCCGCCACGGCAAAACAGGTCCCGAGTTTTCGGAACCAAAAGGCGAATGCATGCGTTTGCCACCCGTCAATTCAGCCCTGATGAGTAAGGAGAGGTAGGCAACGGTGTCTGACTCACAGTTGAACGGTGACCCTGCTCGTCAAGATATTGTCAGGCTTATACCGGCTCTTCGCGCATTTGCCCGCACCTTCTGCCGCAACCCCTCGGATGCGGATGATCTGGTGCAGGAAACCCTGATGAAGGCGCTCGCCAATCTCGACAAGTTCGAGCGTGGTACCAGGCTCAAGTCGTGGCTTTTCACGATCATGCGTAACACCTTCTATACACGATCCAAAATTCTCGGGCGCGAGGCGCCGGGCATAGAGGAGAATGTGTCGGGCGACACGCCGATCGCGGCTTCACAGGAAATGGCGGCGCGGGCGCGTGAAGTGCAGCGTGCGTTGCAGAAGCTTCCGCCACACTACCGCGAAGTGCTGACGCTGGTGGCGATCCTGGGAGAAAGCTACGAAGCGACGGCGGTAATCTGCGACTGCGCGGTCGGTACCGTCAAGAGCCGGCTCAATCGCGCTCGCCACCAGATCCTGCAGGAACTGGGGGAAGAGACGGGCTGACAGCCCGCCGCATAAAACCAGGAGGAAACCATGAAATATCTGCTGACTGCAGCTTTCGCAGCTGCCGCCATCACCCTGCCGAGCATGGCAATGAGCCAGGATGCTTCGAAGGCAACGGCCAGATTTATCGGCGCAGATGGCAAGGAGATCGGCAAAGCGGACCTTACCGGTACGAAAGCCGGCGTGATGATCGCCGCCGAAATCAGCGGATTGCCGGCCGGTCAGTGGGTTGCCTTCCACGTGCATCAGACAGGGACCTGCGATCATACCACCGGCCATGAATCGGCAGGCGGTCATTTCAATCCCACGAATAAGGAACACGGCTATCTTGCCGCAAACGGCCAGCATGCCGGCGACATGCCGAACCAGTATGTGCCGGCGGACGGCACGCTCAGGGCGCATGTGTTCAATACGGGTGTTACGCTGGAAGATGGTGACAGTGCTATCAAGGGCAGGGCGCTGATGATCCATGCCGGACCCGACGATTATTCCGGCCAACCTTCCGGCAACGCCGGCAAGCGCCTTGCCTGCGCGGTCATCGAATAGAATCAGCTCGTCAGGTCGAGTTCGGGATAATGACGGAAAATTCCGGACTCGCTGAAGGGAAGGCGACGTTCGGATTTCAGATAGGATGCGATATTCGGGCGTTCGGCGATCCCGTCACGAAGAGCAGATAGGTGCGGATAGTCGTTCTCCGCAGCCCCCATCGCCTTTGGAAATGCGTAGTGCAGGCCTTCCATTACCTGAAACAGCGACAGGTCGACATAGGTGAGGCCATGTCCGACGATGAAGCCTTTGCCTGCCGGATTGGTGGGAAGCATCCGTTCGAAATAGCCGAGGAATTTCGGGATGCGATCCCTGATGAAGGCGATTGAGCGGGCCTTGGCTTCCGCCTTCTGATCCTCGTAATAGTCGCCGGTGCTGATCGGATGGTGCGTATCATGGACCTCTGCGATGAAATCCGTGATCGTCAGCTGCAGCCCGTTCGTGATCAGGCGGCTCTTTTCGTCGTCAGCAACAAGCCCGAGCTTCGGGCCGAGATATAAGAGGATGTTGGCGACATGCGAGATGACCAATTCGCCATCCTTCAGGAAGGGTGGGGCGAAAGGCGTCTGGTCATGGCCGTGGCTTCCCTTGAGGAACTCCATCATCGCCTGCGTGCCGGTCGAGCTGCGGCACTTGTCGATATATTTGGCGCCGGCCTCCTCGAGGGCCAGACGGACAAATTCTCCTCGTCCCTGAATGCCGTCCCAATAATAAAGTTCATAGGGCATGCTGTCTGAAAACTCCCTCACTTCAAGAAAAGACATAGGGGTGCCATGAGGTTTTCAAGGCGGCAGTTCCGATCTGTTCGCGATGATTGGTACAATCCTCTCGCATTGAGTGTTCCAACCTCTGTCCTTTCCAACTGTTCCTCCTAATTTAACTTTTGCGCGGGGCCGGTTCGGATATTCACCGGAGGGTCAGGTCCAGGGCGCGGGCGGACAGAAGGCCTTCTGCCGCTTTATCGAGACATGACGAGGGTGCTCATGGCTATTCGGATCACGGCAATCATCATCGCGCTGATGGGGATCGCGCTTGCAGGCGGCGGGGCCTACCTGCTTTCACTCGGCGGAAGCGCCTATTATCTTCTCTGCGGACTTGGCTTTCTCATAGTCGCGGCGCTGCTTATTGCCCGCAAGCTTCTGGCGCTGCATGTCTATGCGGTGATCGTCGTTGCCTCGCTCGTCTGGGCGATATGGGAGGTTGGGTTCGACTGGTGGCAGCTCGGCCCGCGCGGCGGAGTGATCATTCTGCTGGGCATGTGGCTGCTCACGCCGTGGATCCGCCGTCCGCTCGGCTTCATCAGCCCGACGGGCGCACGTTATGGCGCAAGCGCCAAGCCGCTTGCTCTTGCGGTATCGGCTGCTGTCGTCATTGCAGTCGTCTCGATGTTCTTCGATCCACTCGGCCAGAGCGGCGATCTGCCGGAAGAAAAGGTTGCGGCAGCGCCTGTGCTCGGCGGCAACGTGCCGGATGGCGAATGGCATCAATATGGCCGCACGCCCTATGGTCAGCGTTATTCGCCGCTCGACCAGATCAATGTCGACAATGTCGGCTCACTGCAGGAGGTCTGGCGTTACCAGACCGGTGACGTGAAGCGGCCGGATGATGTCGGCGAAACCACCTATCAGGTGACGCCGCTGAAAATCGGCAATGCGCTTTATCTCTGCACGCCGCATAATCTGGCGATCGCGCTCGATGCCGCGACCGGCAAACAGATCTGGAAATATGACGCCAATTCCGGGATGAACCCGGACCGGCAGCACCAGACCTGCCGCGGCGTCAGCTATTACAGGGATCAGGCGGCCGCCGCCGGAGCGCCTTGCGCCGAGCGCGTCTACCTGCCGACGGCCGATGCAAGGCTGATCGCGCTCGATGCGAAGAACGGGGAGGTCTGCACATCCTTTGCCGACGGCGGCACGTTGCATCTCGAAAAGGGGATGAAGTACAATCCGGCCGGTTATTATTACTCGACATCGCCGCCGGCGATCGTCGGCAACAAGATCATCATCGGCGGGGCGGTCAACGACAACTATTCGACTGAGGAACAGTCGGGTGTCATCCGTGCCTTCGACGTCAATTCCGGGCAGCTGATCTGGAACTGGGATTCGGGCAATCCAGGCCAGACCCAGCCGTTGCCGGAAGGGCAGACCTATACGACCAACTCGCCGAACAGCTGGTCGGTCTTCTCGGTCGATGAGGAACTCGGTCTCGTCTACATCCCGCTCGGCAACCAGGTGCCGGACCAGCTCGGCATGGGACGTTCGGAAAACGTCGAGAAATACTCGTCGTCGATCGTGGCGCTGGACATTAATACCGGTGCAGACAAGTGGGTGCGCCAGACGGTGCATCACGATCTGTGGGACATGGACGTGCCGGCCCAGCCGGTGCTGATCAATATAACCAAGCCGGACAATACCGTCGTTCCGGCGCTGGTCGGCCCCACCAAGCAGGGTGATATTTATGTGCTCGACCGTCGCAGCGGCGAGCCGATCATTCCCGTCACCGAGCAGCCGGCGCCGGGCGGCACGATCCCCGAGGATCACGCTTCGCCGACACAGCCGATCTCGGCGCTGAATTTCCGGCCGCGCACGCTGGAAGGCCGGGACATGTGGGGCGTCACCATGTTCGACCAGATGGTGTGCCGCATCCGGCTGGAGCAGATGAACTATGAGGGACAGTACACTCCGCCGTCGCTCAACGGCACGATCGTCTATCCCGGTAATTTCGGAACGTTCAACTGGGGTTCGGTCGCGGTCGATCCCGAGCGGATGGTGATGTTCGGCATGCCGACCTATCTCGCTTTTACTTCGAAACTGGTGCCGCGTGCCGACATTCCGCCGAAGGGGCAGGACGAAAAGGGATCGGAGCAGGGGCTGAACCGCAATGACGGCGCACCCTATGGCGTGTTCATGGGGCCGTTCCTCGGACCGCTGAAAATCCCCTGCCAGGCGCCGCCATGGGGTTATGTTGCCGGTGCCGACCTGCGCACCGGAGAGATCGCCTACAAGCATCGCAACGGCACCGTCATGGACATGACGCCCCTGCCTCTGCCGTTGAAGGTGGGGGTGCCGGGGATCGGCGGGCCGATGATCACCAAGGGCGGCGTCGCTTTCCTCGGTGCTGCTGTGGATGATTACCTGCGGGCCTATAACCTGACCAATGGCCGGCAGCTTTGGGAAGCCCGGTTGCCGGCAGGCGGGCAGGCGACGCCGATGACCTATGCGGTGGAGGACGGTCGCCAGTTCGTCGTCATCGTTGCCGGTGGTCACGGGTCGGTCGGGACGACACCGGGCGATTACGTGATCGCCTATGCGCTGCCGAGATAAGCCAATGTGGCTGCGGCGAGATTTGTCGCAGCCATCGCCCTTTTCACGCACGCTAACTTAGGCGTTGTTCACGCTTTGAAATGTACAGTCACTTAATATGACTTCCTATTCCGTGCCATTCCGGTCATGAGACTGTCGACACCCTTTCCGAGTGACGACTCGAAGACCAATTTGACTAAAGAGCTGACAGCATGAAGAACCCAGTCGCAGTAAATCGCCTCGCAGAGAACACCGTCTTTCGTAAGGGCGACGTTTTCGTTCTCTTCGGCGAATTGTTCGGTCGCGGATATGCAACCGGCCTTCTCGACGAAGCAAAGCGGGCCGGCATGACGATCGTCGGTGTGACGGTCGGACGGCGCGACGAGAACAACGCGCTTCGCCCGCTCAACGCCGAAGAACTTAGCGAAGCCGAAGCGCGTCTGGGCGGCAAGATCATCAACATCCCGGTCATGGCAGGCTTTGACCTCGATGCGCCCGAGGGCGGCCCGACGCCGACCGAGCTGTTGACCAAGCTGACGCTGGAAAACTGGCAGACAGAAAAGCTCGACTGGGATTATATCCAGAAGTGCCGGGACGCAGGTACCGCACGGTTCAAGAATGCTGTTTCCGAAGTCATGACCGTTCTCGACGGCATGATCGGCGAAGGCCGCAACGTCTTCTTCGCCCACACGATGGCCGGCGGCATTCCGAAGGCGAAGGTTTTCCTCGTCATCGCCAACCGCATCTACAAGGGCACAGCTGCTCGTCACATGTCTTCGCAGGCGCTGATCGAAAGCGATCTGGGCAAGCTCATCCTGCAGAATTTTGACGAAGTTTCCGCCATCACCTTCCAGCATCTGATCGATGCCAGCGCCGCGATCCGTGCGCGCGTCGAGGCTGCCGGCAACCAGGTTCGTTACACGGCCTATGGTTACCACGGCACCGCAGTGCTGATCGACGGCGATTATCGTTGGCAGACCTACACGAACTACACCCAGGGCTATGCCAAGATGCGTCTCGAAGGCATCGCGGAAAAGGCCTGGGGTGCAGGCATCAAGGCCAGCGTCTACAATTGCCCCGAAATCCGCACCAATTCTTCCGACGTCTTTACCGGTATCGAGCTTCCGCTGATCCCGCTGCTTCTGGCGCTGAAGAAGGAAAATGGCGGTGCATGGGCTGAAAGCCAGTGGCAGGCCTGCGAGAAGCTTCTGAAGGACGAGTTCTCGATGAAGGATGTTCTGCAGAAGATCACCGACATGCAGGGCAGCGCCGTGATGCGTCCGTTCTACGATTTCTCGGCATGGCCGATGGCCAACAGCCAGGAACAGGCTGACCTCACCATCTCGACGTCGAACGAGATTTCCCAGATGCACCGCGACGGCAAGGCTCTGATCAGCGATCTGCTGAGCGTCTTCGTGGTGGAAGCCACCGGCAAGCTCATCTTTGCCGAATCCTCCGAGCCGACCGGCCCGGTCCAGTGGCTCAACCACGACATCGTCGCCCGCCGCCTGAATGCGTCGCATGCCGAGGCTGCCGCGGAAGTTGCTGCCTGAGGCATTTTCAGCCCTGCCTGAAAGCAGGGCTGTTGGATTTCGATATTGGATCAAGGGTGCGGCGGTTTTCGTCGCACCCTTTTTTGTTGGGCTTTTATCAGTCCCAGGCAGGGACGGTCAGATCGCCAAAATGCTTCTTGAGGATGGCGCGAACCTCAGGCGAGTTCTGGTATGTCCTGACGAATTCCTGAACGCTTTTGTTGGCCTCATCTTCCTTTCGAACGAAGAAACGCAGGGCGTAGCGGGTCTGCACGCCGTCGAAGACGAGAGCCGAATTCGGATCGACACCGAACAGTCCCATGCCGGACGGATATCCCTGGCCGAGATCGACATCATCGAGCGCACGCGGGATCTGCTGGTTCGGCAGTTCGATAATGTCCAGCTTCTTCGGGTTCTCGACGATATCGGCCGGAATGGCTGCCGATGTCAGGCCATCCTTGAGCTTGATCAGGCCGATCGACTGCAGCAGTTCGAGTGCCCGGCCGCCGTTGACCGGATCGTCGGAGATCGCCACTTTCGCGCCTTCCGGCAGTTCTTCGATCGACTTGTATTTCTTTGAATAGAGGCCGAGCTTGGTCAGTGTGCCGACGCCCACCGAGACGAAATCGTAACCGGCCTTCTTGGCGTTCTGGTCGAGAAACGGCTGGTGCTGGAAATAGTTGACGTCGATCTCCTTCGATTTCAGCGCCTCGTTGGGAACGACCCAATCGGTGAACTCGATGACCTCAACCTTCAATCCTTTTTCGGCAGCTTCCTTGGCTGCCTGATTGACGGCATCTGCCGAAAGCCCGGCATTTATGCCGATCCTGATCGGGGCAAGTTCTTCAGCCTGGGCAAATGTGGGGGAAGAAATGCCGGCCAGCAGGGTGAGGCCAAGCACGGACAGGATCGCGCTGCGGCGTCCGAAAGGGAGTTTCATGATCAAATTCTTTCCTGTTTTTGAAATGTCGTTCAGCCGGTGACGAGTGGACGATCAGGGTCCGAGGACCAGTCCAGCAGCGAGCCGTCGTAGACAACGGAGCGCGTGCCTGCGCCGCTCAGCGTGCGGGCAAAAACGACGTTGCTGGCTGCGACGCCCGCGCCGCAATAGGCGATCAGCGGCGCATCTGGTTTCACACCTGCATCGGCAAATATCTTTTCGATCTGTTGTTGAGAGAGGTAGAGGCCGGTGTCGGGGTCGACGAGAGAAGATGTCGGGACATTGACGCTGCCGGGAATGCGCCCCGGTCGACCATAGGCAATCGGTGCCTCGCCGCGGAAGGAGTCGGCGCCAAGGGCGTTGACCAGAGCCTCGTCTTCCGTGCGGGCGACCACCTCGTCGCTTGCTACGAAGAAACCGGGTCGATAGGTCCAGCTGAAGGGTTTCGAGGCTGCAGGCCGGGCCTTTGCGGCGCCGGTTTCAACCGGCAGGCCGGCATTGGTCCATGCCTTCCAGCCACCATTCAGCACGGCGGCGTTTTCGAAACCGAAGGCACGAAGCATCAGCCAGACGCGTGCCGCCCAGCCGGGCTGGCCGGTGGAATAGAGGATGACGCGGCTTTCTGCTCCAATCCCGAGCCTGTTCAGGGCATTGCCGAATTGTTCTGCCGAGGGGAGGGTGAAAAGC
Source organism: Aliirhizobium cellulosilyticum (assembly GCF_014198105.1). NCBI lineage: Bacteria > Pseudomonadati > Pseudomonadota > Alphaproteobacteria > Hyphomicrobiales > Rhizobiaceae > Aliirhizobium > Aliirhizobium cellulosilyticum. Next base: position 290,967 of record NZ_JACIGW010000001.1, read on the forward strand.
AGATGGTCGGAGGGCGTGGAAAGGTCGCGCTCAAGATCGACGAATTGTGCGCCGGGGATATGGCCCGCTTCGAATGCCCCGCGGCCGTCGGCGACTGCAAAGCCGCTACCGCTATCTGCGGGGATGACTGTCGAGGTGCAATCGAGGATGACGAGGTTTGGGTCATCCAGTCGTGCGCTGATTTCCTTGATCGAGGCAAGGTTTTTTGGGTTTTGGTAAGTCATGACAATTCTTAGGTTTTTGCTGAAATTGTCATGAGTCTTACACAGCCGTTATGAGGCTTGCGGCGATGCCTGTTCCAAAAAACCGGGCGATTTTAGAAAAAGCGTTGCCGTCCCTCGCGATCACCTCAATACTGAGGATCGAGAGGTATGGCGGTGAATATCAGATGCCGCGCTGAACCTGATCGAGGCCGGTCACTGCGATGTCATTCCTGACCTCGGTGACACCCTCGATACTACGAGCGATTTCCTCCGCGCGGGCAAGCTCTTCCTGTCTGAGGACGGAGCCTGAAAGCGTGATGGCCGTGCCGCTTGCGGTTACCATGACATCGCTTGCATCGATGCCGCCGGATGAGGCGAGGGCGTCGGAAACGGCTGCTTCCAGCGTTGCCCGGCCGGGAAACTCAACCTCGATTTCCGGCGGCGCCTCGTAGAATTGCTGATGCTTAAAGACCATGTCGATGCCTCCCGTGTTGGAACGGGGAGACAACGCATGGCGTGGTGAATGGTTCAGCGTTGATTTGTCAGGCGCCGGTGCCTGTCACCGTGCCGATCATTTCGCTCAACTGCTGTTGCGAGAAAGGTTTGGGCAGTCGGGGCAGGTGGCTGCCACTGCCGTCGGGCAGTTCGGCATAACCGGTGGCAAGCACGACGGGCAGGCCCGGCCATTCTGTGGCGATCTCGGCGGCGAGTTGCGCGCCAGTCATTTTCGGCATGGAATGGTCGGTAATGACGAGATCGATGCGATTGTCTTCCTGCCTCAATGCCGACAGCGCCTCCGGGCCGCTATAGGCCTCGATCACCTGGTGGCCGAGATCTTCCAGCATCAGGGTCGTGTTCATCAGTACGAGCGCATCGTCGTCGACGGCAAGCACGATAAGCGGGCGATCGCCGAGCTTTTCGCCGTTGCCCGGGGCTTGCGCCTTTTCCTTGGGGCAATCCTCTTCATCAATCGTCGGCAGGAAGAGCGACACGGCGGTGCCTTCATGCCTGACGCTTTCGATCGAGAGCATGCCGCCCGATTGTTCCGTCAGTCCCTGAACCATCGACAATCCCAATCCTGTTCCCTTGCCGACACCCTTTGTGGTGAAGAAGGGGGTCGTCGCGCGCGCGACCGTCTCGGGATCCATGCCCTCGCCGGTATCGCGGACGCATATACGCAGATAGTCACCGCTGCGGAGTTTTCCACCCTCTTCGCCAATTTGGTGACGTTCCGCGCTGATCGTCACCGTTCCGCCTTCGCCCATCGCATCGCGGGCATTGACCACGAGATTGAGCAGGGCGGTTTCGAGCTGCACGCCGTCGGTGAGGACATGTGGCAGGTTCGGTGGGAAGCGGGTTTCGATACGCATCGATGAACGCAGCGAGCGTTCGAGAAAGTCCATCATGCCGGCGACCAGCGACTGTACGTCGACCGGGCGCATGTTCAATTCCTGCCGGCGGGAAAAGGCGAGCATGCGCTGCGTCAGGGCCGCGCCGCGTTCCGCACCCTGAAGCGCATTGTCTATCAGCGGGCGAAGGGTCGGGTCGTCGGGCATGCGCTTGCGCAGGATTTCGAGACTGCCCATGATCGCCATCAGCAGGTTGTTGAAATCGTGGGCGATACCGCCGGTCAGCTGGCCGATCGCCTCCATCTTCTGCGCCTGGAACAGGTCTTCACGGGTCTTGGTCAGCGCCTTTTGCGCCTCGACCTTTTCCGTCACGTCGCGGGTGATCTTGGCAAAGCCGATCAGATTTCCGCTTTCATCACGGATGGCATCAATGACGACATGGGCCCAGAAAGTGGTGCCGTCATTGCGTTGGCGCAGCCCCTCCCGCTCGACCCTGCCGACACGGCGGGCGATATCGAGATTGCGCTCGGGCTCACCCTTCCCCTGGTCCTCGTCGGTATAGAAGTGGGAAAAATGCCTGCCGATCGCTTCGTCAGCGGTATATCCCTTGATGCGCGCGGCGCCGGCATTCCAGTTGGTGACGAAGCCATCGGGATCGAGCATGTAAAGTGCATAGTCGCTGACGCCGTTGACAAGCAGCTGGAATTTTTCCTCGCTGAGCCGCAGCTCCGCTTCCGCTTTCTTTCGCTCCGTCAGGTCACGCGTCACCTTGGCGAAACCCAGAAGGTGGCCATTACGGTCCCAGATCGGATCGATGATGGCATGAGCCCAGAAGCGGGTGCCGTCCTTGCGAATGCGCCAGCCTTCGCTTTCGTAATGACCGTGGGCTACCGCGGCTTCAATGGCTTGCTCCGGCAGACGGTCGAGGCGGTCCTCATTGGTGTAGAAGCGGGAGAAATGGTGGCCGAGGATTTCGGCCGCCTCATAACCCTTAAAACGCTGTGCGCCGGCATTCCAGCTTACGACATGGCCGGATGGATCGAGCATGTAGATGGCATAGTCCGAGATTGCATCCACCAGCAGCCGATAGCGCTCCTGGTCGAGCAGTGAAACGTCGTGACTTTCCATCATTGCATGCATGTTCCCCCCGAAGCCGCACTCTCTCGCGGCTGGGCGCTATCCAACGCACAAACCGAAATTTCGTTCCCGCGGATTTTCTCAATTTACGCTGTATCTTGCTGATACCACTTTATCCGATAGCCTGCCAGAAAAACGGCCATTAACTTGAACAACTCATTACTAAACGTTTCTTTGTACTGGCGGCGTCAATTCCCGTATCAGTTGCTGAAGGCTGCGCTGATCTGAAGCGCCCGTCTTATCGTAGACCGCGCCCAACTGGGATTTGACCGTTCCATCGGAGATGCCCTGCGCTTCGGCAATCTGGTTGCGTGTCAGGCCTTCGGCGACATAGCCCACGACACGACGTTCGGCCGGGGTTAGTGCAAAAAGTGCCGCGACGGCTTCCAGTGCTGTCTGTGTCACGGTTCCGGCGGCAGCTACGAAAATTGCGGCGGCGGCATTGCGCTCGTATCCACCGCCCTCTCGTCGGCGCTGGAGAGGCAGGACATGCGCAACTGCCGGCCTGTCGCTCGAGCCAAGCGGAACATCGATGCCGGCGGCGCCGAGCCTGATCTCATCGCGCGCACCAAGCAAGACAGCGGTCGATAATGCGTTGCAGGCATACTCATTCAGGCAGGTCAATTTGCCGGCATGGGCGCGCAGGACATGTTGTTCGCGCAGTCTTGCTTCAGCAGTCTCGTTGGCGAAAACGATCGACATGTCATCGGCAACGATGAAGACCGCATGGTCGAGCGCGTTGATCACCTGGCGAAGAACGGCGCTCTTATCCCGCTCGATCTCCAACATGTCATGGATCGTTACCGCCCGCCTGATATGCGGGCCGAGCAGGCCAAGGAGATTGAAGATCGCCGGATCCTTCGGTTGATATTTGACCGAAATGTTGATCGTACCGACGCGTTGCGGGCGTTTCAGGATCGCCATGTCGATCGAGTTCAAAACGCCGTAGCGGGAATGGAAATTGCGATAGAGATCGCCGCGCTGCCAGACGTCTTCGCCGTCCGGGCCGTAAAGTGCGAACATCCGCTCCAGCGTATCCGGTTCGTCGAGTTCCATCCGGTGCAGCAGATGGAAGAAGGGCACATCCTTCGCATATCGAATGAGGGTGCGTATGGCTTCCTCGTCATCGCAGGCGATTTGCGCAAGGCTTGCGGATCGGGTCTGCGTGTCAAAGACTGCAATGGTCGTCAGAAAGCCGTCAATCCTTTCGTTGATCAGGCGCATGGCATTGGGCCACGACGCCTCGCTGGCAACGCAGTCGTAAATCGCGCCGATGATTTCAGACAGTTTCTGGTCCATGCAATGATCCTGCGCCTGCCGTGCCATGGCGGTCAATCTTGACAATCTGCAATTGTGATAATGTTTCGGAAAATATTGTTCATCCCCCGCACGGGAGATGCGCGGAGCGCCGTCTTTCCTAGAAATTGCGCCGGCCGGACGGGAGTTCCGGCATCAAGCACATTTTTTGGAGATGACACGCATGACGCGAATAAAAACGTTGTTGGCAATGCTTCTCGTATCTGCCGCCTTGCCGGCGGTGGCTGTTGCGGGCGGCGGCCTGCCCGACAAGGTGCGGGAGGCAAATGCCCGGTTCAAGGATGTGAAACAGGCGGTGAAGGAAGGCTATTCGCCCATTCCCTGCACGAGTGGCGTGGATGGCGGGGCGATGGGCATTCATTATGTCAATGCCGAGCTGATCAAGGACGAGGCTATCGATCTCTCCAGGCCAGAGGCCGTGATGTACGAGCCGGACACGCATGGCCGTATGGAATTGGTGGCGGTGGAATATATCACGACCAAAGGTCCGGCCAATCTGGAGGGGCAGTTGTTCAGCCTGACCGGAGCGCCCAATCGATACGGACTGCCGGCTTTCTACGAGCTGCATGTCTGGGCCTGGCGCAAAAACCCCAAGGGCACGTTTGCCGACTTCAATCCGAATGTCAGCTGCGAGCACGCTCATGCCCAGGCAGAGACGCCCGGGCCGGCAAAAAGGCAGGCACTGCTGTCGACCGCTGCCGGTCACGTCCAGTAATTGCGCCAGACAGGCGTCTCATTATTCCATCAAGGAGAATTCCTATGCCTCAGTTCGTTATCGAGCGAAACATTCCTGGTCTTGGAGACATGGACCAGCAGACACTGAAGGAAATTTCGGCCAAGTCGAACGCGGTCGTCGATGGGCTGGGTGAGCCCTATACCTGGATCACCAGCTATGTGACGGGCGACAAGATGTATTGCGTCCACGAGGCCGAAAGCGCCGAGGCGATCTATCGTCACGCCAGAGAGGGCGGGTTCCCTGCGGACCGCGTGACGGAGATCACCGGCCTCATCGGACCGCATTCGGGCCGGTGAGCGCGGTGGAGGGCGGCCGGCGAGGGGGGCCGCCCTCCACTTATTCAATCCGACTTTCTCCTGCAGCCAGAGGTTTTGCCGCCTGCGCCAATGTTGACAGTTTTCCTTTTATGAATTACGACTGACGAAAATTAAAATTCGTCAGTCGTAATTTGTGAGGGCTTATGGATAGTGCCGAAATGCAGGCCGAAGCCGTGCGTCAGGAAAACATCACCCGGATTCTCGATGCGGCCGAGCGGCTGTTCAAGCACTACGGTTATTCGAAGACGACTGTTGCCGACATCGCCAAGGATCTGGGGATGTCGCCGGCAAACATCTATCGGTTCTTCTCGTCCAAGTCTGAAATTCACCGGGCGCTGGCTGACAGGCTGTTGAATTCCGGCCGTGCGGTCGCGCTTGAAAATGCCGCGCGGCCTGTGAGTGCCGCAGAGCGAATACGCGACCATTTCCTGCAGCAGCACGCCATCACGGTGGAGACCCTGCTGCATGAGAACAAGGTGCACGAGATGGTAATCGTCGCCATTCAGGAGCAGTGGTCGGTGATCGAGGACCACATCATGCAGATGCGCGCGATCGTTGCCGGCATCATCCGCGAGGGTATTGTCGCCGGTGAGTTTCGCGCTCAAGATGCAGACGCTGCCGCGGAATGTCTTTGTGATAGTACGGTGACCCTCTGTCACCCGCAGATCATCGCTGAATGCCTGATCGAGAACCGTCGCACGACGCCGGCCGATCTAGTCGATTTCGCCATCAGGGCGCTGAAATAGAAACACCTCGAAATCAATAGCCGGTGTCTTGAGGGCACCTTCTTCAATCGCCACCGGGAGTGGGGGCCATGTCCGTGATCCAAATTCGACGTTCTTGCGTTTTCGCAAAAGGGCTGCTTGTCGCAGTCGCTCTCAGCGCCCTTACGGCCTGCTCGGAAGAGAAAAAGGTTGAGGCACCTGATCCCGTCCGACCGGTGAAGGTCGTCGAGATCGGTGGACCGGAGATCGGCCGCAGCCTCGTCTATTCCGGTTCCGTACGTGCCCGCACCGAGATGAACCTCGGCTTTCGCGTTGCCGGCAAGATCACCGAGCGCCTTGTCGATGTGGGTGACCGGGTTGAGCCCGGCACCATTCTCGCAAGGCTTGATGCGGTCGATTACCAGCTTTCGGTCCGTCGTGCAGATGCCGATCTTACCTCGGCGCACAAGCAGGTTGAGATTACCGGGCTTGCCCGCAAGCGCGCCGAAACGCTGGCGGAAAAGAGCGTGACCTCGCAATCGCAGCTCGAACAGGCGCAACTTGCCGCCGATCAGGCGCAATCACAGCTGCAATCGGCTGAATCGGCGCTCGAAGAAGCGCAGAACCAGGTTGCCTATACCGAGCTGAAGGCAACGCAGAACGGCATCGTGACGACTGTCAGCGCTGATGTCGGCCAGGTTGTCAGCGCCGGAACGACGGTGGTTGCCGTTGCCGTCGATGGCGAGAAGGAAGTGCAGATTGCGGTGCCGGAAACGGATATCGTGCATTTCAAGCCGGGCAAGGCGGTCAAGGCCAGCTTCTGGTCGGCAAGGGATCTGGTGCTTGAGGGCAAGGTTCGCGAAGTTGCCGGCAGCGCCGATGCGCAGTCCCGTACCTTTGCCGTCCGCGTCAGCCTTCCAGCCGACGACCGTGTGCTGATCGGCATGACGGCAACGATCGATGCGGTCGAGGACAATGTGGTGCCGACCTTCGGCGTGCCGCTCTCAGCGCTTGCCCAGAAGGACGGCAAGCCGGTTGTCTGGATCGTCGAGCGCGACAAGGGCGAGGTCAGTTCCCGCGCCGTCAAGGTCGCCGGTTATGGCGACAGTGTCGCCCGCATCTCGGAAGGGCTTGCCAAGGGTGACCTCGTGGTCTCTGCCGGTACCCAGTTCATGCGGGACGGGTTGAAGGTCAAACTGCCCGAGACGGTTGCGTCACGCTTCGGCAGCGTCTCCAGCCAGTCCACTGCTTCGATACAGCCTTAATCGCCCTGCGCTGAAAAGGACAACCCCAATGAGTTCTTCCAATCAGGCACATCCGCAGCAAAAGGGCGGTTTCAACCTGTCGCGCTGGGCGATCGGCCATCCGAGCATCGCGCGCTTCCTGTTCGGCCTCATCATCGTCATGGGTGCACTCGGCATCATGAACATGGGGCAGAAGGAAGATCCCGACTTCACCTTCCGCGTCATGGTGGTGCAGAGTGCCTGGCCGGGCGCCTCGGTCGACGAGATGCAGAACCAGGTGGTCAACAAGATCGAGCGCAAGCTGCAGGAAACTCCGCATCTCGACTGGATCAAGTCCGATACGCGCGCCGGTTTTTCGATCTCGACCATCCAGGTCAAGGGCGATACGAATGCGCAGGACGTGGCAGACGCCTTCTACCAGGTGCGTAAGAAGATCAGCGACATCAAGCAGGACCTGCCGACCGGGCTGCGCGGCCCCTATTTCAACGACGAATTCGGTGACACCTATATCACCCTGCATGCAATTACCGGCGACGGTTACGGTTATCCGGAGCTGAAGAAGTTCGCCATCCAGGCGCGTGACATGCTGCTTACCGTGCCGGGTGTCGAAAAGGCGACCATTCTCGGCGACCAGCCGCAGAAGATCTTCATCGACGTTTCCTCGAAGGCGCTTGCCGAGCGTGGCCTGACCGTCACCGACATCCAGACGGCACTCGCCGGCCAGAACGATATCGATGCATCCGGCAGCGTCCAGACCGCCGACCGTTCGGTGCGCATCTCTGTCGAGGGCGGCGTGACGACGCCGGAGGATATTCGCGAGCTGAGGATCAAGACCGGCAACCAGGTCATCCGGCTTGGCGATATCGCCACCGTCAAGGACGGGCTGGTCGATCCCTATGAGCGCAAGTTCCGCTTCAATGGACATGACAGCGTGCAGCTGGGCATCGTCATGGCGAACGGCTTCAAGGTGACGGATGTCGGCCACAACGTCGAGGCAATGTACGAGCGGTTTGCCGAAACGCTGCCGATCGGTGCCGAAGTGCACCAGATTTCCAACCAGCCGGAAGTGGTGACCGAAGCTGTCGGCGAATTTACCCAGGCGCTGATGGAGGCGCTGGCGATCGTTCTCGTCGTATCGCTGATCTCGATCGGCTGGCGCTCGGGCATCGTGATCGCGATCGCCATTCCGCTGGTGCTCGCAGCAACGCTCGCCATCATGTATTATCTCGGCATCGAGCTGCAGCGTATCTCGCTCGGCGCGCTGATCATTGCGCTAGGCCTGCTTGTCGACGACGCGATGATCGTGGTCGAGATGATGGAGCGGAAGCTGGAAGAGGGGCTTCCGCGGCTCGAGGCTGCGACCTTCGCCTATTCCTCCACCGCCTTCCCAATGCTGACCGGCACGCTGATCACCACTGCGGGCTTCATTCCGGTAGGCTTCGCGGATTCGACCGCTGGTGAATATGTCCGCTCGCTGTTCTATGTGGTCGGCATCGCGCTGGTCGTGTCGTGGTTCGTGGCAGTCTACTTCACGCCTTGGCTCGGCTACATGCTGTTGAAGCAGCGCGCCCATGCGGGGACAGGCCATCATCACGACGCCTATGATACGCGGATGTATCGCGGCGTGCGGCATGCGGTGACCTGGGCCGTCCGCCACAAGGCGATTATCCTTCTCTCCACGCTCGGCATCTTTGCCGGCAGCTTGTGGTCGTTCCAGTTCATTCCGCAGAGCTTCTTCCCGCAATCGTCGCGGCCGGAAATCCTGGTCGACATGTGGCTGCCGGAAGGGACCGCGATCGAGGAAGTGGAACGTCAGGCTAAGGCGCTCGAAGACAAGATCATGCCCGATCAGGACAAGACCTTCATCGCCACCTTTATCGGTGAAGGCGCACCGCGCTTCTTCCTGCCGCTCGACCAGCAGCTTCGCAACCCGAACTATGCCCAGCTGTTGATCATGTCCAAGGGGCTGGAAGAGCGCGAACGGATGATCGTCAAGTTGCGGCAGATACTGGCCGACGATTTCCCGACCGTGCGCAGCAAGGTCGACCGCCTGTTCCTCGGCCCGCCGACCGGCTGGCCTGTGCAGATGCGCGTCATCGGTCCGGACAAGGCGGAAGTGCGCCGTATCGCCGATCAGGTGAAGGAGCGTTACCACCAGAACCCGCTTTTCGGTTCGATCCACGACGACTGGATGGAGCCGGTGCCGGGCATGAAGCTGGTGATAGATCAGGACCGCGCCCGGGCGCTCGGCGTCTCGTCTCAGCGCGTGCGGCAAATGCTGCAGGCTGCAACCGCCGGTGCTCCACTTGCCGATTTCCGCGATGGCGAGGAAACAGTCTCGATCGTCCTGCGCGAACCGGATGCGACCCGCGACCTGCTCTCTGCCGTGCAGTCGGTCTATGTCCCGACCGATTTCGGTGGCTTCGTGCCGGTGTCGCAGATCGCCGAAGTCGTGCCCGTCATGGAGCAGGGGATCGAATGGCGGCGCGACCGCCTGCCGACGATCACCGTCAAGGCAACGCTGCCTGATGGTATCGAGTCGACCCAGGCATCGATCAACTTCTACAATTCCATCTCCGACCTGAGATCCGCACTTCCGGCCGGTTACAAGATCGAGATCCAGGGTGGCGCGGAGGATGCTGCCGAAAGTCAGGCATCGATTGCCGCCAAGGCGCCGATCATGCTGCTCGTCATCATGTTGCTCCTGATGATGCAGCTGAGGCATTTCGGCAAGGCGATGCTGGTGCTGGCCACCGGTCCGCTCGGCATCATCGGCGCTGCAATGGCGCTGTTGATCACCGGCGCACCCTTCGGCTTCGTGGCGATCCTCGGTGTCATCGCGTTGCTCGGCATCATCATCCGCAATTCGATCATCCTGATCGACCAGATCGACCAGGATATTGCGGCGGGCATGCATCGTCAGGAGGCGATCATCGGCGCTGCCGTGCGCCGTTTCCGGCCGATCATGCTGACCGCAATGACGGCGGTGCTGGCGCTGATCCCGATCTCCTGGGGTCTGTTCTGGGGACCGCTCGCCTATGCGATGATGGGCGGTATCATGGTCGCCACCGTGCTGACCATCCTGGTCCTGCCTGCGGGTTACGCCCTGTTCTTCGGCCGCGAGCCGAAGGTGAAGGAGGGCGAAAACGAGAAGCCGCCTGCCAATCAGGGTGATCTGTTCGAAGGTCGTCGGGATCTACCGATGGCTGCGGAATAAGAGCTTGGGCGCCGGCCTGTTCAGGCAGGCGCCCTCGCGCCGTCTATCTCGCCGATGCGGCAATCCGGTCCGATATTTTGTCTGGCCTCACCGCTTTGCCGCCCGTTATGATCGGGAACCGTCAATGACATCCTGAGGCAGGCATGAGCGACAGCGCAGTTCAGACCGACGAAATCCTTTTCGGCCGCATCGGGTCGGCGGCGATCATCAGGCTCAACAGGCCGAAGGCGCTGAACAGCCTCAACCTTGCCATGGTGCATGCTATGAAGCCGGCGATGGAGCGCTTCGCCGGAAGCCCTGAGATTTCCTGCGTTATCTTGATGGGCGAGGGCGAGCGTGGGCTTTGCGCCGGCGGTGATATCAGGGCCATCTATCAGCTCGGCAAGGCGCATGATCCGGAAGTTACCCGGTTCTGGCGCGAGGAATTTCCGATCAACTACACGATCGCGCGTTATCCCAAACCCTATGTGGCAGTGATGGACGGCATCGTCATGGGTGGCGGCGTCGGCGTCGCGTCGCATGGAAAGCACCGGATCGTTACCGAACGGACGAAGCTTGCGATGCCGGAAACCGGGATCGGTTACGTGCCCGATGTCGGTGCGACTTGGCTTTTGCCGCGTGCGCCGGGTGAGGCAGGGACGTGGATGGGTCTGACCGGCGAGGTCGTCGGTGCCGCGGACGCGATCTATGCAGGTTTCGCGGATTACCATGTGCCTTCGGAACAGCTCGGTGCGATGACAGAAGCGCTGAGCGCGCTTCGTGCCGGTGCGTCGGACGCGGATGTGGCTGCGGTGATCGGCAGGTTTTCGACTGCACCGGGAGAGAGCAGGCTTGAAGGGCAGCGGGCGCTGATCGACCGGGTTTTTTCCTTCGATACCATCGAAGAGATCCTTGCGGCATTGGACAGGGAAGAAGGCGATTTCGCCGAGTTCACGCGGGGGGTGATCGCCAAGCGTTCGCCGACAAGCCTCAAACTGACGCTGAGATTGCTGCGTGCCGGGCGGAAAAGCTCAAGCTTGGTGGAATGCCTGGAGCGGGAATTCACCGTCGCTTCGGAGCTTCTACGCAACCGCGATTTCTATGAGGGCGTGCGTGCTGCGGTGATCGACAAGGATCGCAATCCGCAATGGCAGCCTGCGACGCTTTCCGAGGTGACGGAGGCGGAGCTGGATCGGTATTTCGTCGGCGGGCATGCGCCGTTGTTTGCCGATCACCGGCTTTAGTCTTCGTGAGCCGAGCGAGACGATACGGCCGCGAACACCTATACCCACGCAGGCTCGCGCCTGCGTGGTTGAAGCGGGAATGGGGCAGGCAGTGGGTATTGGGTATTAGGTAGATCGTGGTCTGCCTGCCCCGGTCGGTTAATTTGGTCTTTTCGGGACTTGTCAGTTCCCGTTTGACCGCATTCACGACCATCACCGGAAACCGAGTTGCGGCCCGTTGCGAAGGAGGCCGGTTCGCGAACCCGGTTCCTATCCGATGACGGGGATATTGTCGCGCTATCGCCCGGCGCGAGGATGAAACGGACCCGGCATTCGGGCCAAGTTCTTTCGGCGCCACGGGAATAATTTCGGCGCCGGGTGATATCATCCCCGCCAAACGCAGGCATTTTATCATGGCGCGCCGTGTGCAAGCGGCGTGTCAGGCCGACTGCGGAACGCGGGCGATGACCTTGATTTCGAAATCGAAGCCCGAGAGCCAGGTGGTGCCGATGGCCGTCCAGTTGGGATAGGGGGCAGAAGGGAAGATCCGGCTCTTCACCTCCATGATCGTGCCGAACTGGTTTTCGGGGTCGGTGTGGAAAGTCGTGACGTCGATGATGTCGTCGAGCCCAGCGCCGGCGGCCTTCAGGACGGATTTGAGATTGTCGAAGGCCAGTTCTACCTGTGCCTTGAAATCCGGTTCCGGCGTGCCGTCCTCGCGGCTGCCGACCTGGCCCGAGACGAACAGGAGATCGCCGGAACGAATTGCGGCGGAATAGCCGTGCTGCTCATAAAGAGCGTGGCGGTTCGGTGGGAAAATGGTTTCGCGCTTTGTCATGATCTGACCTTTCGTTGCGGTTTCTACAATCGCGCATCCGATGGAATGCGACTTCACAAGCCGGGGTCGAATTTGATATACGGCTCGTATGTAAAGTGGTCGCATACGCGGCGTATGTCAACTTCATATACGCATCGTATCTGAAATCCGGAGTCCGTCATGGCTGGAAAACGTCTGGAAAAGATGGAAGAGAACCGCGCGAAACTGATCGCTGCAGCGCGTAAGGCCTTTGCGGAAAAGGGTTATGCGCATGCCTCAATGGACGATCTGACGGCGGAGGCCGGGCTGACGCGCGGGGCGCTCTATCATAATTTTGGCGACAAGCGTGGCCTGCTGGCGGCGGTTGTAGATCAGCTCGACGGGGAGATGGCGGCCCGTGCCCGAGAGATTGCAGCGAAGAAGGCAGGCGGCGACGAGGGAGATATCTGGCAGGCGCTGCTCGCCGAAGGAGCGGCCTATATCGAGATGGCGCTCGACCCGGAAATCCAGCGGATCGTGCTGCTCGACGGGCCGGCGGTGCTTGGCGATCCGTCGCAGTGGCCGAGCCAGAACAGCTGCCTTGCCGAGACGCGCAAGGGGGTGCGGTCTCTGGTCGAAAGCGGGGTGATGAAGCCCGTCGATATCGAGGCCGCGTCGCGGTTGCTAAACGGTGCGGCGCTCAACGCCGCGCTCTGGGTCGCAGCAAGCGACAACCCGGCGGAGGTGCTGCCCAAGGCGGTGGAAGCTTTTGCGTTGATGGCGGGCGGATTGAAGGCGTAGTAGCGATATTTGTTGGCTAGCAACCGATTTCCTTGTTTCGGCGTTATGGTATTCACGTCCATCGCCGTTAAGAGGATCTGTCCTTGAGTTCTGACGAAATGCTTCATTTTCCGGATGACGATGCCCTTTTCCGGAGCGAAGCGCGATATCGCGCGCTTTTCGAGGCGATCGACGAAGGTTTCTGCATCATCGAATTCATCGACGGTCCGCATGGGCCGCTAAGCGACTATGTTCATATCGAAGCCAATACCGGTTATGAACGGCAGACGGGGATTGCCGATATCGTCGGGAAAAGGCTGCGGGAGATCGAGCCCGATGCAGCGGACAAGTGGATTGCTCTTTACGGCGATGTCCTGAAGACCGGCAAAACGGTTCGCTTCGAGCAGAAATTCGAGGCGATCGGCCGGCACATAGAGGTGTCGAGTTCACGGGTGGAGCCTGCGAGCCTAAGGCAGGTCTCGGTCATGTTCCGCGACATCACCGCTCGCAAGCAGGCCGAGGAAGCATTGCGTGCCAGCGAGGCGGTGGCTCGTCGAAACGTTCAGCGGGTACAGCTCGCACTCGCCGCAGGTGCTATCATCGGCACCTGGTTCTGGGACGTGCAGGCCGACCGCTTCACCGGAGACGACGCTCTGGCGACCGCCTTCGGACTGGATCCGGGACTCGGCCACAGCAATCTAACGCTCGACCAGGTTACGGAAACGGTCCATCCCGACGACAGGGCAGGGCTGTTGGAGGCGATTGCCGATGCCTTGAAGCGCGGTGGTCCGTATATCCATCAATATCGCACGAGGCGACACGACGGGAACTATTACTGGCTCGAAGCAAATGGTCGAGTTGAACTGGGACCGGACGGGAAAGCCCTGAATTTTCCCGGCGTGCTGATCGACATAGAACAGCGACGTTCGGTCGAGGCAGAGCGCGACAAGGCGACTTCTGACCTCAAGGCGCTGAACGAGACGCTGGAGCAGCGCGTGGCCGAGCGCACAGCCGAGCTGATGCGTGCCGAAGAACAGTTGCGCCACTCCCAGAAAATGGAGGCGGTTGGCCAGCTGACCGGCGGACTGGCGCATGATTTCAACAATCTGCTGGCCGGTATTTCCGGCTCGCTTGAGTTGATGCAGACGCGGCTGGCGCAGGGTCGGATCAGTGACCTTGATCGTTATCTTACTGGTGCGCAGGGGGCTGCCAAACGCGCCGCTGGCCTGACGCAGCGACTGCTTGCTTTTTCACGCCGGCAGACGCTCGATCCGAAGCCGGTGCTTCTCAACCGCCTTGTTTCTGGCATGCAGGACCTGATTACCCGCAGCGTCGGGCCGACAATCCATGTGGAGACTGCTTTTGCAGGTGGGCTCTGGACCACATTCGTGGATGTTGGGCAGCTCGAAAATGCTTTGCTCAACCTGTGTATCAATGCACGCGATGCGATGCCCGACGGTGGCAAGCTGACGATCGAGACATCCAATCGCTGGTTCGACGAGCGGGCTGGCCGCCAGCGCGGTCTTCCGCCTGGGCAATATGTGTCGCTCTGCGTCAGTGATACCGGGACGGGCATGTCGCCGGAAATCGTCGAACGCGCCTTCGATCCGTTCTACACGACCAAACCGATCGGGCAGGGTACGGGTCTCGGGCTTTCCATGGTCCATGGTTTTGCCGGTCAATCCGGTGGCACGGCGCGGATTTATTCGGAACCTGGCAAGGGGACGATGATCTGCATCTATCTACCGCGCCACCTTGCGGATGACGTAGGTGAGGAGGATGTGGTCGATGTGACCGCAACACCGCACTCCGCCGAGCACGAAACTATCCTGGTGGTCGATGACGAGCCGCTGGTGCGCATGGTGGCCGTCGAGATACTCGAAGAGCTTGGCTATCACGTACTTGAGGCCGGTGATGCGCCGACGGCGCTGAAGATCATCAATTCAGGCCCGCCGATCGATCTCCTGGTGACGGATGTCGGTCTGCCTGGCGGCATGAACGGGAGGCAGCTGGCGGATGCGGTGCGTGCGGAGCGGCCCGACTTCAAGGTGCTGTTCGTCACCGGTTATGCCGAAAACGCTGTGCTGAACCACGGCCACCTGGAGCATGGCATGCATGTGATGACCAAGCCGTTCCTCAGCGATGCTTTTGCGCGGCGGGTGAAGGATCTGCTGTCGGAATAGGCCGGCGGTCATTGTCGTTACTGGCTCGGATGCTCGATGCGGTAGAGGCTTGCAAAACCTTCGTCGGCGACCAGATGAACGGTGTCGATTGCCGGCATCGGATGGTTTGGGCTGGCCATATCCGCATTCAGGACCAGCACATAGTCGAAGCGGCTTTTCCAGTCAGCCATATAGGGTGCATAGTCCGGTGCCGGTTCGTTGAGCATATCGGTGGGGATTGGAATGCCTTCCGGCACGGCAATCTCCTGCCAGGGTTCTCTGACGCGCAGGGGCTGTTTGCCGGCCGCGGTGAACAGATATGGCATGAAGGCATCCCGCTCGAAGCTTACCAGCGCGGGGTAATGGATATAGCTCGGAAACATGCTGCCGACGATACGCCCAACCGGCATGTTCATCAGATCTTCGGGGGCTGTCTGGGCATGGGCCGGCAGAACTGCACTGCCGGGCTCGACATGTTGCAGTGCCCGTTCCACCGCGGCGATATCCGCGTTTCGCTGCAGCCACACATATTCGATGTAGACCGTGCGGGAGACGACAAGAATAAGGACCAAAGGCAATGCCAGGGATGACAATCGTCCCTTTACCTGCGGCCTTAACCCTGCTGCGGCAGCAAGGGTCATCATGCATGGCAGGCGGACGTCCATGCCTCCGGTCGACAAGACACTCGTCGGCATGAACATCGACAGAATGCCGGTGACGATCGCAACCAGTACGAGACCCCAATGCACGGTCATGGTCCTGTACCGGATGGTTTCCCTGACAAGCACGATAAAGAGCGCCAGGTAGATCATATCGATGCGCGCATCATAGGTTCTGAAATAGATGAGCAGAACCTTCAGCGAGCGTATGGCCGACGGATTGTCCCAGTGCATGCTGTCGAGCAGAGACGTATCTGCCTGACCTGGCAATGAAGGGCCGAACAGAAGAAAGATGACCAGCGGCAGGAAAACGGGGATGATTGCGAGCATCACCCTGCCCGTGGCGGCAGCAAATGTCCCGGACTGCCGCAGAGGGGCGGCCGATGGCC
Organism: Aliirhizobium cellulosilyticum; assembly: GCF_014198105.1. Lineage (NCBI taxonomy): Bacteria > Pseudomonadati > Pseudomonadota > Alphaproteobacteria > Hyphomicrobiales > Rhizobiaceae > Aliirhizobium > Aliirhizobium cellulosilyticum. The sequence continues at coordinate 307,179 of NZ_JACIGW010000001.1, forward strand.
CAAAAGCCAGTGCTGCCAGCAGCGCGGTGTAGAACAGAAGGCCGAATGGATGTGCAGTTAGAAGGATCGCTGCGCAGATTGCTCGCAGCGCAAGGACGACGGCAAGACCGCGATGCTTTAAGCATTCATCGAGATAGGCAAAGACCAGAGCAAGCCCCAGGCTGATCGAAAAGCTCAGAAAGCCGAAAAGAAGAACGGCATTCCAGGCCAGTGCGAAGCAGAGCAGCTGCCACCAGTGAAAGCCGCCGAAGAGCTTGCGATTGAGCAAAGTGACGCCGATCGGCGGCAGGAGGAGGGCCAGCCCGAGGACGAAGGGAGCGATGAAATCCATCGTTGCGATCTTGCCGAGTAAGAAGGCGAGAAGGTCGATAGCAATATTGGTCCAGGCAACGTTCCAGTCGATCTGGTAGAATTGCGACATCATCGGGCGCTCGATGCCGCCGGCGAGAAGCCAGAGCCGTACATAGTGGTTGGCATAATCGGTTATCGGCGGAAAGCGTACCGAAAGGACCGGGATCAGTGAAATGAGCGCGACGAGAATGATGAGAGCCACGATCCGTCGATCGGAAACGCGGGCGGCTTTCCTTTCGCCAGCCGTCGTTGTCGCGATGTCATCCGTTTCCGGTGTCATCGTCATGCTTGCTCCCTAGCGAGAAATGCGGTTTTCCGATCGCGGATATTCGGCCACGGCGTTCTTGAGGCTCTGGATGTCACCCGGGATTTCCGCCATCGCGTCCTTGCGGCAGATCTTGCCGATGGTGAACAGGGGGCGGCCCTTGACCTCCTGAACGACGCGGCCGAGATATTCGCCGAACACGCCCATGACGAAGAGCTGCGTGCCGGAAAAGAAGGAAATTGCGACTACGGAGCTGGCCCAGCCCGGTACGACATTGCCGACCGACCACTGGAACACGGCGTAGAACAGGATGGCGAAGGCGAACAGCGACGACATGAGGCCAAGCCAGACGGCGGCGCGCAGCGGCTTGGTGGAGAAGCTGGTCAGGGCGTCGATGGCAAGCGAGATCATCTTGCGCAGCGGATATTTGGTTTCGCCGGCAAAACGCGCATCCCGTGCATAGGGAAAGGCGGCCTGTCGCCCGCCGATCCAGCTGACCATGCCGCGGATGAAGCGGTGCCTTTCGGGCATATTGTTGAGGATATCGACGACCGGGCGCGACATCAGCCTGAAATCACCCGTATCTTCCGGAATGGCAACCGACGAGAGCCTATTCAGCAAACGATAAAAGACAGTTGCTGTCAGTCGCTTGAATGTGGTCTCTCCGGCGCGGGCAATGCGTTTCCCATAAACGACGTCGTAACCTTCATCCATAAGCCTTGCCATTAAAGGCAGCAATTCGGGAGGGTCCTGCAGGTCGGCGTCGATCAGGAGAACTCGATTTCCTGCCGCAATGGAAAGTCCGGCTGTGGCTGCCAGCTGGTGTCCGTGATTGCGGAAAAGCTGGACGCCGACGATGCGGGGATCATTTTGAGAAAGCGTTTCTATCATCGGCCATGTGCGGTCGGACGATCCGTCATCGACAAAGACGATCTCATAGTCCCGGGTGACCGCGGCACAGGCCCGCGACATTCTGCCGGAAAACTCTTCCAGTACAGCCTCTTCGTTAAAGCAGGGGACGACGACGGACAGCTCGGTTCTGGTCATGCAACCAGAATAGTTTTTGCCGCTTAAGATAGAATTACTTTGCTATGTCCGGTTGCCGCCGGCATATGCTGTCGATGTTATTTGATCCCGAGCCTGTGCTCCCGAAAGACGGTGAACAAACCGGCCGCAACGACGATAATGGCGCCGACGATCATATTGATCGTGATCGTTTCGCCGAAGAAGATGGTTGCGATAGCGACGCTGAGCACGATCTGCAGATAGGTGAGTGGCTGGACTTCGACGGCGGTCAGCGTCGAATAGGCCTTGATCAGGAAGAAGTGGCTGGTCGCGCCGCAGACGCAGAGCGCAAACAGGGCCGGCCAGTGTTCCGGCGCGATAGGAACCCAGTAGAACGGGCCGATCGCAGTCGCAACGATCGCGCCGAAGACGCCGGTATAAAGCACGCTGGTGACGGCTGAGTCCTCGCGGCCGACGGCGCGGGTGGAGATGCCGTAGAGACCGAAGGCCAGCGCGCCGGCAAGCGGCCAAAGCAACTGCAGATCAAACCGGACGCCGACCGGATTGAGGATGATCAGCACGCCGAAAAGGCCGACCACGATCGCGGTGCCACGCCGCCAGCCGACTTTTTCCCCCAGGAGCGGCACAGAGAGGATGGTAATGATAAGTGGCGTCGCCTGAAGGATTGCCTGGGTCATGGCCAAGCCTGCCCCGGTATAGGCATAAACGACGATAAAGATTTCGAGCACCAGCAACGGCCCACGCAGCATCTGCAGAAAAGGCCTGCGGCTGACGAACGCCTTGCGTAACCCGCCGGGTGAGAACGCAGCGAAGACGACAACAAAGGCCGCAAAAGCCCAGAAGCGGATCATCGTGAAGCCGATGACCGGATATTTGTCCGCAAGGTATTTGGAGCATCCGTCCTGAATGGCGAAAATGGTTATGGCCAGCAGGACGTAGAAATAGCCAATGCTCTTGTTCTTCATGTGGGTGACGACTTCGGCAAGGAATGCGGACAAGGGAAACGAGCCGGGCTGTCGAAAAGGGCAGGAGGGCTGCATCCCGGTCCTATACGGTTGTGCATCGCTTCGCCAGACCGGCATGTCCAGCCGGAACCGATTTCTTGTCGCGGGCAGGAAAATATCGAGTGCAGGCACAACCGTTGCCGAATGTGGCGAAAAATGGACGGAATTTCTAAGACGGGCGCGGGCAGAGGAGGGCGATTTCTCGCGCTTGCCTATGCCTGCCGATAGTTTCCCCACACCCTCATTCTCGGCCAAATTCCGGAGACACCTGATGAAACGCCTCCTTATTCTCGGCACCGCGATTGCCGCACTCTTCGTCCAGCCGGCCTTCGCGCAGGAGCAGAAGCTTCTCAACGCCTCCTATGACGTTGCCCGCGAACTGTTCGTTGCCGTCAACGAAGCCTTCGTGAAGGGCCACCCGGGCGTTACCATCGACCAGTCGCATGCCGGCACATCGAAGCAGGCGCGGTCGATCGTCGAAGGTCTTGAGGCCGACGTGGTGACCTTCAACCAGTCGACCGATATCGATTTCCTTGCCAAGCAGGGCTTTGTTTCGACCGAGTGGACCAAGGCATTCCCGAACAATGCTTCGCCTTTCTATTCCTTCCCGGCCTTCCTGGTGCGGGCAGGAAACCCGAAGAACATCAAGGGCTGGGCTGATCTTGCCCGTGACGACGTGCATGCCGTCTTCCCGAACCCGAAGACATCGGGCAATGCGCGCTACACCTATCTCGCTGCCACCGCATGGGCGAAGGAAGAGTACAAGGACGACCAGGAAAAGATCGAGGCCTATATCACCAAGATCTTCGACAACGTTCCGGTCTTCGATACCGGTGGTCGTGCGGCAACGACGACCTTTGTCGAGCGTGGCCAGGGCGATGTGCTGATCACCTTCGAAGCCGAAACCCGCGGTATCGAGAAGCAGTTCGGCAAGGACAAGGTCGAAAGCGTCATTCCGTCGGTCAGCCTGCTTGCTGAATTCCCGGTCGCCGTTGTCGACAAGGTTGCCAAGAAGCACGGCACCGAAGCGCTCGCCAAGAGCTATCTCGACTTCCTCTATACGGAAGAAGGCCAGAAGATCGCCGCCGAATTCGGCCATCGCGTCCATAACGAAAAGGTCGCTTCCGATTTCAAGAGCGAGTTCCCCGAGGTCCGCCTGGTCAAGGTCGACGACGTGTTCGGCGGCTGGAGCAAGATCCAGTCCGAGCATTTTGCTTCCGGCGGCACGCTCGACAAGCTTTACGGCAGCCGATAGTTTTCCTCACCAAGAGGTTTTGCCACAAATTCTTCCGTCATGCTCGGGCTTGTCCCGAGCATCTGCCTTCGCCAAATTTTGGGCTCAGCAGATCCTCGGCACAAGGCCGAGGATGACGACGAGTAAGGGGCGGGCCTGTCATTATTCTAACCGGCGGACACCCCTCCGCCGGCTTTTGCTAATTAAGGAACCGACCGCGTGAGACGACGCAATGTCCTGCCCGGCCTGCCGCTATCGCTGGGCGTGACCCTGTTTTATGTCGGCCTGATCGTCGTGCTGCCGCTGGCGGCGCTTGCGTTCAAGGCCGCGAGCCTGGGGTTCGAAGATTACTGGCGGATCGTTTCGTCGTCGCGCTCGATAGCGAGCTATCGCGTTACGGTGCTTTCGGCGCTTGGCGCCACCACCTTCAATCTGTTTTTCGGTCTGGCGCTTGCCTGGGTGATCACACGCTACCGGTTTCCCGGCAGGCGGATCGTCGATGCGGTGGTGGATCTGCCGTTTGCGCTGCCGACCGCCGTTGCCGGCATTGCGCTCACCGCGCTGTTTGCCAATAGCGGCTGGTTCGGCTCGGTGCTCGAAGGGTTCGGCATCAAGGTTGCCTATACGCCGATCGGCATCATGATCGCCATGTGTTTTACCTCGCTGCCGTTCATCGTGCGCACGGTGCAGCCGGTGCTGGAGGATCTCGATCCGGCGCTGGAAGAGGCGGCGCAATCGCTCGGCGGATCGGACTGGACGATCTTTCGCAAGGTCATCCTGCCGCTTCTGGCTCCGGCGCTTCTCGCCGGCGTATCGCTGTCCTTTGCCCGCTGCCTCGGTGAATTCGGGGCGATCATCTTCATTGCCGGCAACCAGCCGATGTCGACGGAGATTACCGCATTGCTGATCTTCATCCGGCTGGAAGAATATGATTACCAGGCTGCTGCTGCGATCGCCTCGGTGCTTCTGCTTGCCGCCTTCTTCATGCTTGCCGTCACCAACTGGCTACAGGCGCGGGCGTTGCGTTATACGGTGAAGGGGTGAGGCCATGAGCACAGTTTCCACCCGCCGCAAGCCGCCGCGCGTCGGTGATGCCCCGCTGTTTCGCCGCTCGCTGATCGGCATCGTTTTCGTGCTCGTCGCCTTCGTCATCATTGCGCCGCTGGTCATTATCGGCGTCGAGGCGTTTTCGAAGGGCTGGCAGCTTTACCGCGATACGGTCATCCATCCCGATACGCTGCATGCGGTGATGCTAACCGTGCTTGCGGCGCTGATCGCCGTGCCGGTCAACACTGTCTTCGGCATTTCCGCCGCTTGGGCGATCACCAAATTCGATTTCTGGGGCAAGCGGTTCCTGCTCGTGGTGATCGAGATCCCGTTCTCCGTATCGCCCATCGTCGCCGGTGTCGCCTATCTGTTCGTCTACGGCCTGCAGGGCCTGTTCGGGCCGTGGCTGGATGCGCATGACATAAAAATCCTGTTTGCCGTGCCTGGTATCATCATCGCCTCGATGTTCGTCACCGCTCCCTTCGTGGCGCGCGAGCTGATCCCGCTGATGCAGGCGCAGGGACGGGATCTGGAGGAGGCGTCGACCTCGCTTGGTGCTTCCGGCTGGCGCACCTTCTTTTCCGTGACGCTGCCGAACGTGAAGTGGGCGCTGCTTTACGGCGTGATCCTGTGCAATGCCCGCGTGATGGGCGAGTTCGGTGCGGTCTCGGTCGTGTCCGGCAATATCCGCGGCCAGACTAACACGCTGCCGCTGCATATCGAACTGCTCTATCACGACTACAATGCGACCGGCGCTTTTGCCGCCGCCTCGATCCTGGCGTTGATCGCGGTCTTCACCATCATCGCCAAGGTGGCGCTTGAGCGCCAGGGTGCTGGCCGCGTCCGCAAAACCGAAAATCCGGCAGAGAAAACATCATGAAGATCCATCTCGAAAACGTCGTCAAAACCTTCGAGAGCTTTCAGGCCGTCAAGGGCGTGTCGCTCGATATCGAAAGCGGCGAGTTGGTGGCGCTGCTCGGACCATCCGGCTCGGGCAAGACCACGATCCTTCGCATGGTGGCGGGGCTCGAATATGCCGATGGCGGCGCCATCCATTTCGGCGATCAGGACGCGACCGACATTCCGGTGCGCGACCGCGGCGTCGGTTTCGTCTTCCAGCATTACGCGCTGTTTCCGCATATGACGGTGGCCGACAATATCGCTTTCGGCATGAAGGTGTCGAAGGTGAAGCGCGACCGGGCGGCGATCGACAACCGTGTCACTGACCTGTTGCGTCTGGTGCGGCTGGAAGGGCTTGGCGACCGGTTCCCGGCACAGATTTCCGGCGGTCAGCGGCAGCGCGTGGCGCTTGCTCGCGCGCTTTCTGTCGATCCGAAAGTGTTGTTGCTCGACGAGCCGTTCGGGGCGCTCGACGCCAATGTGCGGCGCGACCTTCGCCGCTGGTTGCGCGAGATCCATTCGGAACTCGGGATCACCACGCTGTTCGTCACCCACGATCAGGAAGAGGCGCTCGATCTGGCTGACCGGGTGGTGATCCTGAAGGACGGGCAGATCGTGCAGCAGGGCACGCCGCAAGAGGTGTGCCGCGATCCGAAATCGGCATTCGTGATGAAGTTCCTCGGCGATGCGAATGTGATTGCTGCCGAGGTGAAGGATGGCCGCGCCCATGTCGGCGGGCTGTCCGTTGAGGCTGCCGGAGTGGCGGATGGCAGGGGCGAGCTTTACGCGCGGCCGAGCGATATCGACTGGTCTGAGGAAGGGCCGGGGATTGCGGCGGAGATCACCCGCGTGCTTGACCGTGCAGATGGCCGGCGCGTGTTGGCGACGACGGGTGCCGGCGAGGCGATGGAATTCGATGTGGAGCCGGAACGGGTGGTGAAGGCTGGTGAGGCCGGGTACGTGACGCTGAGAAGGGCGAAGGTGTTTGCCGCGGGCTGACAGGCGTTACAGCGCTGCTTCAGCGAGCCGCCATTTGTGTTTCCCAAGTAGTTGGGTTATTCTCGGCGATGGTCACCGTCCTGAAACAGCATGGAATGCGATTTGTCATCTACACGGCTGATCATGAGCCGGCGCATGCCCATGTATTCGGCGATGGCGAAGCTCGGATCGATATCGTCAATCTGTGTGTCATCACCCAGGGAGGAATGTCCGACAGGGATGTCAGGCGGGCGGTGGATGTGATCGAGGCCAACCGGCAACTGTTTCTCGACACGTGGAGAAATTATCATGGCTGAGATTAGTGACGAAGAACTCGCGCAGGCAAAACTGAACTGGCAGGCGGAGCGTCAGGCACGCCCCACACCATCATCCGTTCGTTTCGATGTTTCTTCCGAACGGATTGTTGTCGACTTTCTCAATGGTGCTTCCTTTATCTTCCCGGCTCGCTCGATCGAGGGGCTGGAAAGGGCTACTGTCGAGGAGTTGTCCGATGTCGTCTTGCTCGGCGAGACCGGTCTGCATTGGGAAGCGCTGGACCTCGACTATTCGATCGCCGGTCTGATGAGCGGAATATTCGGCAGCAAGTCCTTCATGGATGCGCGCAGTCGCGGCGGCCAGTCCCGTTCTGAGGCGAAGGTTGCTGCAAGCCGGGCGAATGGCGCGAAAGGTGGGCGACCGAGGAAATCGAGCACCGGACTATAGCGGTTGTGATCGGTATCGTCTGATCGGCGGCTTGCATCCTCTCCCGCGCAAACCACCCATGCTTTGACTTTTTGCAGCTTACCCTATAGGGACGGCGCAAACGTTCGGCTGCGATCGTTGCAGCCAAGGCGCCAGCAGGCGCGGTACATTCCGAAAGACAAGATTGATGACCGATATCAACGGCGCCGTTCCGGCGATCGCGAAGGCTTTGCAGAAGCGTGGTTACGAAACGCTGACCCCCGTGCAGCTGGCAATGCTGGACCCGGCGCTTGCTACGTCCGACGCGCTGGTTTCCGCCCAGACGGGGTCCGGCAAGACGGTGGCCTTCGGCATCGCCATGGCGCCCACCCTGCTCGAAGATCGTGACAGCTTCGGCCGCGCCGCCGCGCCGCTCGCACTCGTCATTGCGCCGACCCGCGAGCTTGCCATGCAGGTGAAGCGCGAACTGGATTGGCTTTATGCCGAAGCCGGTGCCGTGATCACCTCCTGCGTCGGCGGCATGGATATCCGCAACGAGCGCCGGGCGCTGGAGCGTGGCGCGCATATCGTCGTCGGCACGCCGGGCCGTATCTGCGACCATATCCGCCGCAACGCGCTCGACATGTCCGAGGTTCGGGTGGCCGTGCTCGACGAAGCCGACGAGATGCTCGATCTCGGTTTCCGCGAAGACCTGGAATTCATCCTTGAATCCGCTCCGGACGAACGCCGCACGCTGATGTTCTCGGCCACCGTTCCGGCTGCGATCGCCAAGCTGGCGAAAAGCTATCAGCGTGATGCCGTGCGCATCGCGACGGCTGCCGAACAGAAGCAGCATGTCGATATCGATTATCGCGCCCTGCTGGTTACGCCGTCCGACCGTGAAAATGCCATCGTCAACGTGCTGCGCTATTACGAAGCACCGAATGCGATCGTGTTCTGCTCCACGCGTGCGGCCGTCAATCATCTGCATGCGCGGCTTTCCAACCGCAATTTTTCCGTCGTGGCGCTTTCGGGTGAACTGACCCAGAACGAGCGCACCCATGCGCTGCAGGCGATGCGCGATGGTCGCGCCCGCGTCTGCATCGCGACCGACGTTGCCGCCCGCGGCATCGATCTGCCGGGTCTCGAACTGGTCATCCATGCGGATCTTCCGACCAATTCGGAAACGCTGCTGCACCGTTCGGGCCGTACCGGCCGCGCGGGCCGCAAGGGCGTCAGCGCGTTGATCGTGCCGGTCACGCAGCGCCGCAAGGCAGAACGCCTTCTGTTCGGCGCCAAGGTCGAGCCGACATGGGCGAACCCGCCTTCGGCCGAAGAAGTGACCGTTCGTGACGAGGAGCGTCTGTTTGCTGATCCGATCTTCACCGAAGTGACGACCAATGAAGACGAGCAGGCTCTGATCGCCAAGCTCATCGAGCGTTTCGACGCCGAAAAGCTCGCGACCGCTTTCGTCTCGCTTTATCGCGGCAAGAATTCCGCGCCGGAAGATGTCAGCGTCGTGTCTCTCGAAGCACGCAAGCCGCGCGAAGGCGGGCAGGGTGATCCGGCCTCGCGGCCGCTCACCCCGCGCGGCGACTTCGGCCCGGCCGTATGGTTTTCGCTGTCTGTCGGCCGCAAGCAGCGCGCCGAACCGCGCTGGCTGATCCCGACGATCTGCAAGAGTGGTGACTTGAGCAAGAACGAGATCGGCGCGATCAAGATGCAGGCCGACGAGACCTTCGTCGAGATTGCCGAGGCGCATGCCGACAAATTCATGGCCAAGCTCGGCAAGGACAAGATGATGGATCGCGGTATCCGCGTGACGCGTCTGGATGCCGCTCCCGACTTTTCGAAGTTCTCCCGTGGCACGGACGACGAGGGCTTTACAAAGCGCGAAGGTCCGCGGATGGACAAGCCTTGGAAGGATGGTCCGAAGAAGGATGGTTTCCGCAAGGACAAGCCGTTCGCCAAGGATGGCCCGCGTGGCGACAAGGCCTTTGGTGACAAGCCTTACCGTGAAAAGAAGCCTTTCAAGGATGGCGACAAGCCGTTCGGTGATGCGCCGCGCAAGGACTGGAAGCCCAAGGGCGAAAAGGCCAGCGCCGAACGCCGCATGGACGACGACGTCTGGGGCGAAAAGCCGAAGGGCGACTTCGCCAAGAAAAGCGGCGACAAGCCTTTAGGTGACAAGACGTTCAAGAAGAAGGCTTTTGGCGACAAGCCGTTTGCCAAGGGTGACGGCGACAAACCTTTCAAGAAGAAGCCTGCGGCTAAGGGCGGGTTTGAGAAGCGGAAGTAAGGATCAGAGCATCGCCCCGGCGGTGCTCTTTCTTTTTGTTCAGGTGTCTAGGTCAAACGCGGTCTCGCCCAGCACTTCGCCATTGACGATGAATTCCACCAGATGTGTTCCCGGATAATGAACGCGGGTGGTGAAGTTGCGGATGGGGCGGGTGATCGTGAGTTCGGCGCGGGCATGCGGCTCGAGCGTCAGTTCCTTCCACTTGAACACCTTTTTCGATGTGCCGCCGGTCTTCTTCACGTAATGGACGGCATAGTCGATCACTAATTTCTGACTCGTGGAGCCGGTCGAGGTGAGCTTCGCCGTGATCTGGACCGCACCGCTAAGCGCTAGCGATGACGGCGTTACCGAGAAGGTTTCGACTTTTACCTCCGCCTTGTGGCTTGCACCGAAGACGTGCAGGGCACGGGTATCGCCCTTCTTGATCAGGGTGCGCAATGCCTGTTTCGTGATCCAGGCGGTGTGGATATTGGTCTGATCCCACTGGGACAGCTTTTCCAGAACCCAGCCTGGATGATCCTTGGTGATGTCGTTCAGGTGGTTTGCTACGGACTTGCGGGCATAAAGGCTCGGGTCGCTTTTCAGATTTTCCAGGATCGGGGTGACCGGCGAGGGATCGGCGATCAGCTGTTTCAGCTGGAAGGACCAGGGCAGGCGCGGGCGGCAGCCTTCCGAGGAGAGGCGGCGGACATGCTCGTTTTCGTCCATTGACCAGTTCTGCATCATCGCGAGCGTGCGCGGCATGTCTTTCAAGAGGAAATGCCGGATGGCGAATTCGGATGAGCCGAAGCGGGTGAAAAAAGCGAGGGCTCTCATCGACAGGTCAAAGTGGTCCTGACCGTAAAGCGCCACATATTCCGGCAGGGTGATCGAGGCGAAGCCGTGGTTGATGCGTGGCGCGAGGTCCCAGAGGATCTCGATGTTCTTTTCGTAGGGGCCGGGTAACGTCGCGTGGAAGGATACAGCGACCTGCCGCAGCCGTTGCATGATACTCAGGCCGTCCAATCCTTCGGAAGCAAGTTGGAGAAAGCGCTCGCCATCGAAAGCCGGATGGATCGCGGAGATCTCGCGGGCGAAATGGCTCAGCCGGTCACGGTTGAAGATTTCCTTCAGGAGAGGGGCGGTTTCCATTTCCGGCTCGGCCATCATTATATCCGTATGTTCACTATTTGTTTTCGTATTCCACTCCGTTGATGCAGGCAAGGCCCAAAAAGAAAACCGGCCGGAGCGGTGGCTCCGGCCGGTTCTTTAGATGCGATCGCAGATGGATCGATCAGTTCATCTGGGTGACGTATTTGGTTTCGAGATAGGCGGCGACGGCTTCCGAGCCGCCTTCGGTTCCGTAGCCGGAATCCTTCATGCCGCCGAAGGGGACTTCCGGCAGGGCGAGACCGTTGTGGTTGATGGTCAGCATGCCGGCCTCGACTTCGCGGCCGAGTGCATGGGCAGTCTTGACCGAGCCGGTGAAGGCGTAGGATGCAAGGCCGAAGGGCAGGCGGTTCGCCTCGGTGATCGCGTCCTCATAGGTCGAGAAGCGGTTGATGATGGCGATCGGGCCAAAGGGCTCGTCGTTCATGATCTTGGCCGTGGTCGGAACGTTGGCGAGAACCGTCGGTTCGAAGAAGTTGCCCTTGTTGCCGATGCGCTTGCCGCCTGTCTTCAGTTCGCCGCCGTTCGAGACTGCGTCCTGGATCAGCGCTTCCATGGCCGGGATGCGGCGCTCATTGGCAAGCGGGCCCATGACGGTATCCGCTTCCAGGCCATTGCCGACCTTGATGGCTTCCGCAGCCTTGACGAAACCGTCAAGGAACTTGTCGGCGATACCATCCTGAACCAGGAAGCGGGTCGGGGAGACGCAGACCTGACCGGCATTGCGGAACTTCGACATGGCGCTGATTTCGATCGCCTTGTCGAGGTCGGCGTCATTGAAGACCATGACCGGAGCATGACCGCCGAGTTCCATCGTGGCGCGCTTCATGTGCTTGCCGGCAAGTGCTGCGAGATGCTTGCCGACCGGGGTAGAGCCGGTAAACGAGATCTTGCGGATGACCGGATGCGGGATCAGGTATTCGGATACTTCAGCCGGGATGCCGTAGACCAGGCCGATGACGCCAGCGGGGATGCCGGCATCGGCAAAGGCGCGGATCAGTTCGGCAGGCGATGCCGGAGTTTCTTCCGGGGCCTTGACGATGATCGAGCAGCCGGTTGCAACGGCGGCGGAAAGCTTGCGGACGATCTGGTTGATCGGGAAATTCCACGGGGTGAAGGCTGCGACCGGGCCGACAGGCTGCTTGATGGTCATCTGGGCGACGCCGGAGAAGCGGGCCGGGATGATCTGGCCGTAGGTGCGGCGTGCCTCTTCGGCGAACCAATCGATCGTGTCGGCGGCCCCCATGATTTCCATCTTGGACTGTGCCAGCGGCTTGCCCTGTTCGCGGGTCATCAGGAAGGCAATCGCATCAGCGCGCTCACGCAGGATATCGGCTGCCTTGCGCATGATCTTCGAGCGGTCGAAGGGAGCCGTGTCACGCCAGATCTTGAAACCCTTGTCAGCGGCTTGAAGCGCGAGATCAAGGTCCGCCTTGCGGGCATGGGCGATCTTGCCGATTACTTCGTCGGTGGCCGGATCGGTCACTTCGATCGTTTCGCCGCCGATGGCATCGCGCCATTCGCCGTTGATGAAAAGCTTTACGTCGGGATAGGTCTGCATGGGGGTCCACTTTCGTTTTGAAACGTCAGGTCGCGCGGCGGGGTGCCGCGGGCAGAAGGGGCGGATGGGTTCCGGTGCCTGAGTTAAGACAATCACTGCCGACAATCAACCGGCGGCGCGGTCAAAAAAGTCATACTAATTGGATTAACGACTGGCGGTCTGCCGATTAGAGATAGGGCGGCGTAACAGCGCTGACGACTTCGCAGCGTTCCGTGCCGATATTTCGGTAACGATGCGGCAGGCGGCTGTTGAACAAATAGGCATCACCGCGTTTCAGGATGCGGGTCTGGCTGCCGACAGTCACTTCCAGTTCGCCGGCGACGACAACCCCGCCTTCCTCCGCCTCGTGGGCCAGCATGGTTTCGCCGGTATCGGCGCCTGGCTCGTAGAATTCGTGAAAGATCTGGACGCTATGGGATTTCGCATCGCCGACCTGAAGCAGCGTCAGCGGGCCTTTCGACAAGGGTGTCAGTTCGTCGGCGCGAAAGAAAATCTGGTCGACGGGCGGCAGGGAAAGCGCAAAGAAATCCGTCAGCGGATAGTTGATCGCCTCAAGAATCTTCTTCAACGACGCGACGGAAGGGCTGACCTTGTTCTTTTCGATCAGCGATACGAGCGAATGGGTAACGCCGGCCTTTACCGCCAATGCCCGCTGCGACAGACCGTAGCTCTGCCGCACGAGGCGCAGGCGATCGCCGACATCGAATTGGTTCTCGGTATCGTTCTGAGCGACGGTTTTTCCCGCGTCATCCGTTGCGTGCATGCTTTGCGAGGTCTTTCCTGTGCGTGTTTATCGCTTTCTTTGAGCTGCATCGCGTTGATACACCCGGCGCATCGCCTTGGCCAATGACGAATAGCGGCGCGAACTGTGAGTTTCCATGCCTTGAGACTGGTTGTCGTCTTCTTCTCCAATTATTTGAGGAAATCTAGCTCTCAGTTCGTAAGTTGTCTTTTATTTCAGTTTGATGAATGTAAATCACGAAAGTGTATTTGTGATGTGCCTAAATATGCTTTGTTTATTTGGTGTTTGTTTGTTATCGATGAAATCAAGATGGGTTTTTATTTAGGCCCACGGTGAATCCGAAGGGGAGGTCGGATGTTGCGCTCTGTTTTAGTCGACGGCGTGGAGGCTTTCGTTCAACTTGAAGATGAGTGGAACGCCCTCGCGCGATCAGTCGTGACGTGCCACTACACGCAGACCTTTGAGTGGGCAAAGCTCGGGTGGGAGACGAGGGACGCTTCTGCAGGTGACCGGTTGATATGCGCGACTATCTGGTCTGATAGTCGGCTGGTTGCGGTCTGGCCGTTCCAGCGAAACAGGCTAGGCCCTGCGACCCGTCTCGAGCCGCTGGGGTGCGGCATGCATGAGGAATATGGTGATCCGCTGATAGCGCCCGATATGAATGCGGCCGAAATCTGCAGGGAGTTGATGGCGCTCCTGCGTCCGATGGCTGATATCATCGAGGTGCCGTTTGTTGAACAGGATGGCGCCGTGCGGCAGGTGCTGGAAAGAACGGGCGCCTTTCAAATTCCCAATCCGTTGGATAGTTACATGATCGAACGGCGTGGCGTGGAAAACCTCGATGATCTGCTCCCGTCCTATTCTTCCAAATTCCGCACCAACCTGAAGCAGGGGCGCAAGAGACTTCAAAAACTTGGTGAGCTGCGGTTCGAACTTCCGGAAGATTATGCCAGTTCCGTCGAGACGATTGATTGGGTGATCGAGGAGAAGCGACGCTGGCTCCGTCGCATGGACAAGTCATGCCCATGGCTTGGAAAGGGCGAGGCGCGTGCGTTTTTTCTGGCGGCTTCGATGAAGCGCGGCGAGCTGGGGCGCGTGGGGCTCTTTCGCCTTACGCTGGACGGCAACCCGATAGCAGCGTTCCTGACCATGATCGACCGCACGCGCGTCGAGCTTTTGACCACCAGTTTTGACCCCGATTATTCGCGTTATTCACCAGGCATGCTGATCATCGAGGATACGGTGCGCTGGTGTTTCGAGCATGGCCTGGATTTCGACATGCGGATACTGCGCATGGACTACAAGGAACGGTGGTCGAACGCGCAGACAGTCCGGATTCAATATCGCGTGCCTCTGACAGCGAAGGGTGCAGCGGTTCTGCTGCCTGCCTATCTCGTCTATTCCTTCTACTGGACGGTTCACGCAATTTCTAATGCGGAGCAGAGGGCGGCAATCCGGCGGATGATGAAATGGCGGCCCGTGCTGAATGGCCGGAACCGGCCGCCAACGGGCCAGATCGAGCCGAGCGCATAAAGCCCGGCTCGCATGGCGGCCGGGCTTCAGTGTGACATTACCTGCGTCGTTGGCGTCGATCAGAAAAACGCCTGAATGCCCGTTTGAGCGCGGCCCAGGATGAGGGCGTGGACGTCGTGGGTGCCTTCATAAGTGTTGACCGTTTCCAGATTCTGCGAATGGCGCATGACGTGATATTCGACCTGGATGCCGTTGCCGCCATGCATGTCGCGGGCTTGGCGGGCGATATCCAGCGCCTTGCCGCAGTTGTTGCGCTTGACGATGGAGATCATTTCCGGCGCCATGCGGTGCTGGTCCATCAGCTGGCCGACGCGTAAGCTGGCCTGAAGGCCAAGCGTGATTTCGGTCTGCATGTCGGCAAGCTTCTTCTGGTAGAGCTGCATGCCGGCGAGCGGCTTGCCGAACTGCTTGCGATCCAGCCCGTATTGGCGGGCGCGGAACCAGCAATCTTCGGCTGCGCCCATGACGCCCCAGGAGATGCCGTAGCGGGCGCGGTTGAGGCAGCCGAACGGACCTTTGAGGCCTGATACGTTTGGAAGAAGCGCGTCTTCGCCGACTTCGACGCTATCCATGACGATTTCGCCGGTGATCGAGGCGCGCAGCGACAGTTTTCCGCCGATCTTGGGGGCAGAGAGGCCCTTCATGCCCTTTTCCAGAACGAAGCCGCGGATCTCGTTGTTGTGAGCTTCCGATTTTGCCCAGACGACGAAGACATCGGCGATCGGTGCGTTGGAAATCCACATTTTCGAGCCGCGCAGGCGATAGCCGCCCTCGATCTTTTCGGCGCGGGTCTTCATGCCGCCGGGGTCGGAGCCGGCATCCGGCTCGGTCAGGCCGAAACAGCCGATCAGTTCGCCCGAGACGAGGCCGGGCAGATATTTCTTTTTCTGCTCGTCGGAGCCGTAGGCGAAGATCGGGTAGATGACCAGCGAGGACTGGACGCTCATCATTGAGCGGTAGCCAGAATCGATCCGTTCGATCTCGCGGGCGACGAGGCCATAGGCGACGTAGGAGGCATTGGCTGCGCCATATTCTTCCGGAAGCGTGACGCCGAGGAGGCCGGTCTGACCCATCAGCTTGAAGAGGCCGACATCGGTCTTTTCCTCAAGATAGGCTTCCTCGACCCGCGGCAGGAGTTCGGACTTGGCAAATGCGGACGCCGCGTCGCGGATCATGCGCTCTTCTTCGGTCAGCTGATCTTCGATGAGGAAGGGGTCGTTCCAGATAAAGGCCAAGGGGGTCTCCGATGTTTTTGGACGGGACGGGTGTCTCAATCGCCAAGCAATTTCCCGTGCAGATTATCGTCCTGTGGTCGTTTGTCGCAAGGCCCGTTTACTCAATCGGCCATGAGGGTTAGTAATAGGCCATGAAAGAGCTGTCGCGAAAACTCCTGCCTTCCACCTCGGCGCTTGCCGCCTTCGATTCCGTTGCTCGGCTGGGCAGCTTCTCGCTGGCGGCAGACGAGCTGTCGCTGACGCAAGGGGCGATAAGTCGGCAGGTTTCCGGGCTGGAAGAGCAGTTTGGCGTGCTGCTTTTCGACCGAACCAGCCGTGGCGTCGTGTTGACATCGGCGGGTGCGGAATTTGCGAAAGCGATTGCAGGCGCCCTCTCGCAGATCCGCTCGGCATCGCTCCATGCCATGACCAAACGACATAGCGACCAGCTCAACCTGGCGATCCTGCCGACATTCGGTACGCGTTGGCTGATGCCACGAATTCCGGGCTTCGTTGCCCGTCATCCGGAGATTACGCTCAACTTCGCAACCCGTATCGGCGTGTTCGATTTCGACCGGGACGGTATCGATATGGCGATCCATGTCGGTCAACCCGAATGGCCGGGTGCCGAATGCACCTTCCTGATGGATGAGATGGTGGCGCCGGTCTGCTCGGCTGCATTTCTCAGTTCTCATCCGGTTGTGCAGGCGCAAGATCTGTTGCGGCTGCCGCTTCTGCATATGGCGTCACGGCCGGGCGGGTGGAAGCATTGGTTCGAGAGCCTTCGGATTGCCGGCAGCATGAGCGAGGGCATGCGCTTCGAACAATTCGGCAGCGTGACGCAGGCTTGTATTGCCGGCCTGGGTGTCGGGCTGATGCCGCTTTTTCTGATCGATACGGAACTGGCGAGCGGGCAGCTGGTGGAAGCATTTCCGCATCAGGTGGTCAGTCCCAGCGCCTATTACGTGGTCGCGCCGCAGGCAAAGGCCGGTTTTCCGCCGGTTGTCGCGTTTCGGGCATGGCTGATGGAAGAAGTGGCGCGCTATCGACAGGAAATCGTGGCCTGGTAGCAACGGCTGTGCATTACTCTATATGAAAGGTTGTGTTGCGCTCGACATTTGGCATGTGTGCGGGTATAGTTGGTTAAACGATTAATCATCTTGGAACGCAGCAGGACGATGAGTGTCGGTCGGACGCCAGCGACGATGACGGAAATTGCCGCCGCCCTTGGTGTGTCCTCGGCAACCGTGTCCAATGCGCTTTCCGGTAAGGGGCGGGTCTCCGCCGAGCTTTCAGCGAAAATCCGGCAGGCGGCGGAAGAGCTTGGTTATGTGCCGAGCCATGCGGCGCGGGCGCTCAGAACAGGGCGGACAGGCGTTATCGGGCTGGTGCTGCCGGATATCTCCAATCCACTGTTTCCGCAGATCGCGCAGGCAATCGAGCAGGCGGCGGCTTCTGCCGGGTTCGGCGTGTTGATTGCCGACAGTCGCGGAGAGATTGCCCAGCAGACGGCGGCAATCGGCCGCCTGATCGAACGCGGTGTCGACGGGATGATCGTCGTTCCCCGTCGTGGATCGCGGATCGCGGATATAGGCACGCCCGTGGCGATCATCGATAGCCCCTCGACGCCCGGCAACACCGTGTCGTCCGACCATTGGGAGGGCGGCGTGCAGATGGGGCGTCATCTTGCCTCTCTCGGGCACCGGAAGGTGTTGCTGATCGCCCATAGCCGGGAATCGAATGTGCAGAATGACCGGATCGGCGGCCTGAAGGCCGGTCTCGGCAAGGATGTTTGCTGCGAGACCCTGTGGGTGGGAGATCTTGAGGCTTCGCAGGGAGTGGGTTGCGCGCTCGGTCTCTCTGCCCGGGTGGCCGACGGGTTTACCGGCTTTGCTGCCGTTTATGATCTTCTGGCGCTACGTGCGCTCACCGAATTGCAGCGTGACGGTATCGACGTTCCGCTTCAGGCCAGTGTCAGCGGTTTCGATGATCTTGTCTGGTCATCTGTCGTTATGCCGCCGATCACGACCTTGCGGCAGGACCTTGCGACGATTGCGGAATGTGCGGTCGAGGCTCTTGGTCACGCGATTGGAAACGGTGAGGCCGCAGCCGGCAGCATGATCGCCGCGAGGCCGGATTGTGATGGTGTGCCGATGAAGCTGGTGATCCGGCAATCGACGGGTCCGACGATGCATTCGGTTGTGGCTGCTGCCGCGCATGCTCGGAAGGATGGTAGGTGAAAATCCTTATCCTTTCTCCTCAATCTCTCGTGTATATGGACGCCCCAATGGATCGTCCGGTTGTATTTTTGGAGTGTGCTTGAAATGGGTGTTTGGATCGATACCGATATGGGGTTCGATGATCTGGCCGCCATCATGGTTGTCGCCCATGGCGGGCTTGCCATCGACGGGATTTCGCTTGTCCTGGGCAATGCGCCGCTGGATCAGGTGCGCCGCAATGCGGCTGGCGCCGCCGCTGCCTTCGTCTGGCCGTTTCCCATTCACGCCGGGCGGGCAAAGCCGGTTCTCGGCAAGCTGGAGACAGCGGTTTCGATCCTGAGCGACGCGGGCATGCCGACTGCGGGTGAAGCCCTGCCGGCCGGTCCGGATACGTTCGTAGAGGATGCGTTCGAGGCGCTTTGTTCATGGTTGGAGCGCAGCGAAGGCGAGCGACGCATTCTGGCGCTTGGGCCTCTCACCAATATTGCCGCCGTGGCGCTGGCGCGACCGGACCTCGCCGTCAAGATCACCGACCTGACATGGATGGGCGGCGGACTGACGGCCGGCAATCACACGGCCTCCGCCGAGTTCAACGCCTTTGCCGATCCGGAAGCGGTGGCGATCGTTCTCGCTCACGGCATTCCGTTCCGGATGGTCGATCTCGATCTGTGCCGCAAGGTGCTTTGCGCGCCGGAAGATGTCGAGCCGGTGCGCTCTGCCGGTGGCCGCAATGCAACGCTGCTGGCCGATCTGCTGGCCGGTTTCGTTTCGATCGCTACCAGCCGCGGGCGTAAGGCGATGTCGCTTTACGACGCTGTTGCGGCGGTGGCCTTCGTGCAGCCGGATCTTGCGACATGGCAGGATGCACGGATCGACATGGAGCTGACGGGCAGTCACACGCGCGGGCGCACCGTGGTCGAGACACGAGCGGGCAAGGCAAAATTCAATGCGCAATTCGCGGCGGATATCGATGCTGAAAAGGCCAAGCAATCCATTCTCGATGCATTGAAGGCGGAGGCAAGCTGGTGAAGGACATTATCGCAACCGTTGGCGAATTTACCGAACCGTGCTTTCGCGACAATGCCGTGAAGGTCGCACGCGGAGATGCGCCCTTCGACATTTTGATTTCCGGCGGCACACTGGTGGATGTGGTGACCGGCGAGCTGCGCCCGGCCGATATCGGCATTGTCGGGCCACTGATCGTCAGCGTCCACGAGCGCGGTGCGCGCTCGGATGCGGCTCAGGTGATCGATGCGACTGGCGCGTTCGTCTCTCCCGGCCTGATCGATACGCATATGCATATCGAAAGCTCTATGGTGACGCCGGCGACCTATGCGGAGACTGTGGTGCCGCGCGGCGTGACGACGGTGGTGTGGGATCCGCATGAGTTCGGTAATGTCTGCGGTGTCGATGGCGTGGCATGGTCAGTGGAAGCTGTCCGCTCCTTGCCGCTAAGGGCCGTCGTCATGGCACCGTCCTGCGTTCCTTCCGCCCCCGGCTACGAGGTTGCCGGCGCGGATTTCGATGCCGATGTGATCGATGAAATGCTGCTGTGGCCGAAGATTGCCGGTCTTGCGGAAGTGATGAACATGCGCGGCGTGATCGATCGCGAACCACGCATCAGCAATATCGTGCAGAATGCACTCGTTTCGGAAAAGCTTGTCAGCGGCCATGCCCGCGGCCTCGCTGGCGGTGATCTTGCAGCTTTCATGACGGCTGGCGTCACGTCCGATCACGAGCTGACTTCCGCCGAAGACCTGATGCAGAAGCTGCGCGCCGGCCTGACGATCGAGATGCGCGGTTCACATGACCATCTTCTGCCGGAATTCGTCGAGGCGCTGAACACGCTCGGGCATCTGCCGCAGACTGTGACGATCTGCACCGACGACGTGTTCCCCGACGATCTTGTCGATGGCGGCGGTCTCGATGACGTGGTGCGCCGGTTGGTGCGCTACGGTATGAAGCCGGAATGGGCGCTGCAGGCGGCGACGCTGAACGGATCGGTCAGGATCGGCCGCGCAGATCTCGGGTTGATCGCGGCCGGTCGCCGAGCAGATATCGTTCTCTTCGAAGATCTCAAGGATTTTCGCACACGTGCGGTCGTGGCGAGCGGCCACATCGTCTCGCGCGATGGAAAGATGACGGGCGATGTGTGCCGGATGAACCCCAATCCGCTGCGCCGTTCGGTAAAGCTGCAGAATTTGCAGGAAGATGATTTCAAACTTCGCTCTGAAGGTACCCGGGTGAGGGTCGCGACCATTGATCGGCCGCGGTTCACACGCTGGGGGCAGGCGGATGCGGTTGTCGAAAACGGGTTCGTGGTACCCCCGCAGGAATCGGTGTTGATCGCCGTGACTCATCGCCATGGCCGTGTCGACAGCCGCACCCGGTTGGGTTTCCTCACCGGATGGGGCAAGTGGAAGGGCGCTTTCGCGACGACCGTGGCACATGACAGCCATAACCTCACCGTTTTCGGTTCTGATCCGCGCGACATGGCGGCTGCCGCCAATGCGGTGATCGCGTCGGGCGGCGGCATGGCGGTTGCAATCGGCGGCAAGGTGGTGAGCTTGCTTCCGCTGCCGCTGGCGGGTCTCGTGTCGGAAGAGCCGGTCGAGGTGGTTGCCGATCAGTTCCGCTCGATCCGTGCGGCAATGGACAAGGTTGTCGATTGGGAGCCGCCCTATCTGGTGTTCAAGGCCTGTTTCGGCGCGACGCTGGCCTGCAATGCAGGGCCACATCAGACCGACCGGGGCATTGCCGACGTGACCACCGGCACGCTAATGGACAGCCCGATACTGGAAATTCTGGCATAATATAGGGTTGGGAAAAGCGATGCAGCCGCATGAATTCTGGCAGGAGCTGCACGCTCCCCGGTCGTTCGACGAGGCCGGGCCGTTTTCCGGTTTCTTTCCAGCAAGGCTCGACAGCGGCGAACAGATCAGGCTGCCGATCCGGCCGCTTGCCGATGGACAGCATGCACTGGCATCGCTGATCATCAATCAGGCAAGCTTTGATTTGCAGGATGCGCTAGCCGCCGATCTGGCGCCGAAGATCGCGGCGCTTCGGCCGGAAGTGATCGTCGGTCTGCCGACCCTGGGCCTGACGCTTGCGGCCGCGGTGGCGCGGATGCTGGGTTTTGCCCGCTACGTGCCGCTCGGGACCTCGAAGAAATTCTGGTATGACGAGGAGCTTTCCGTGCCTCTGTCTTCGATCACCACACCTGAACAGCAGAAACGGCTATACGTCGACCCGCGGATGATGCCGCTGATCGAAGGCAAGCGGGTGGCGCTGATTGACGACGTGATTTCTAGTGGGACGTCGATCATTTCCGGCCTGACGCTGATGACGTCGATCGGGGTCGAGCCGGTGGTGATCGGTGCGGCGATGCTGCAATCGGATCGCTGGGAGCAGAAGCTCGACGATTTCGGGCCGGATTGGAAGGGGCGGGTGGTTTCGTGTTTCCGCACGCCGATATTGGAGAAGGCCGGTGAGGGGCTTTGGTCTGCGTAACTGCCATTGGCTGAGATCAACTGAGATAGAAAGTTCTTTCACGCGAAGGACTTCGCGTGGCTGGATTCCTGCGACAAGCACAGGAATGAGGGGATGTGGGGTACGCTTGGCAACCCTCTCTAGCGCTGTGCTCCCTGTGTCGACTGGCAAAAGCGCTGTTTCCTTTGACGTCGCATCGTTTCGATAGGGGGGTGGCGGAAACCTTCCCATCCTCATTCCTGTGCTTGTGACAGGAATCCAGCCGACGCGCGTCTGCGCGGCGAAAAGACTCTTGTTCGCCCACGACGAGGCAGTTCCATTTTCGGCTTGCGGACATGAGATTGCTGGCTAGGATCGCCACATCCTACCTCAAGACCCAAGCGAAATTTTCAGGAAGACTTTGATGGAACTGGTGTTCGACGGCCATAACGATGTGTTGTTGCGGCTCTGGCGGAACATGAAGGCGGGAGCTGATCCCGTTGTGGAATTCTCCAAAGGTACCCCCGAAGGCCATATCGATGCGCCGCGGGCGCGAGCGGGTGGTCTCGCGGGTGGTCTTTGCGCGATCTACATTCCCTCCGGCGATCTGGTGCTCAAGGATCCCGAACCGGACGGGAGTTATGTGACGCCGCTTGCCGCACCGCTCGAATACGCACATTCGCTGGATATAGGGCTGGAAAAGGCGGCAATCGCGCTGCGGCTGGAACGGGCAGGGGCTTGGAAACTCTGCCGGTCCACCGCCGATATCCGGCAGGCGATGAAGGACGGCGTATTTGCCGCCGTGCTGCACATGGAAGGCTGCGAACCGATCGACGCTGACCTCGCCAATCTCGACGTCTTCCATGCGGCCGGTCTTCGCTCGCTCGGGCCGGTCTGGAGCCGCCACAACATTTTTGGCCATGGCGTGCCGTTCGCCTTTCCGATGACGACGGATACCGGGCCGGGGCTGACCGATCTCGGCTTCGAGCTGATCAAGGCCTGCAACCGGCTCGGCATCCTGATCGACCTGTCGCACATTACAGAACAGGGTTTCTGGGATGTGGCGAAGACTTCCGACCAACCGCTGATCGCAAGCCATTCAAATGCACATTCTCTGACGCCAGTCGCCCGTAACCTGACTGACAGGCAGATGGACGCGATCAAGGAGAGCGGCGGGCTCGTGGGCCTGAACTATGCGGTCACCATGCTGCGCGACGACGGGCTGGACATTGCGGCCACGCCGATCTCCGAGATGATACGCCATGTGGACTACATGGTTGAGCGGATGGGGATCGACCATGTAGCGATCGGATCGGACTTCGACGGCTGCACCGTACCGGTCGAAATTCGTGATGCTGCGGGCAATCAAAATCTGGTTGCAGCTTTAAAAACAGCGGGATACGCTGGCGAGGATTTGGCCAAGCTGGCCCGCGAAAACTGGTTGAGGGTTCTCGGCAAAGCCTGGCACGAATAACGGCCCGAAGCGGGCCGGACATGAGCAAATGACAACAGGGGAACTGATCATGCTCCACTCTTTCCGCACTTCCGTCCGAATGCTTTCCACGAGCGCAGCGTTGTCGCTGCTGTTGGTCGCAGCACCGCAGGCATTCGCCGCGACGCCGGCCGATACGCTGGTCGAAGGCTTTGCGATCGACGACATTATCACCATTGATCCGGGCGAAGCCTTCGAGCTTTCCACTGCCGAAGTGACCGCCAATACCTATAGCAAGCTGGTCATGCTGGATCCGGCCGACACGTCCAAGGTCATAGGTGATCTGGCGGCCAGCTGGACTGTTTCCGACGACGGCATGACCTATACGTTCAAGCTGAAGCCGGACCTCAAATTTGCCTCCGGCAACCCGCTGACCGCCGAAGACGTTGCCTTCTCGTTCGAACGCGCCGTCAAGCTCGACAAATCTCCGGCCTTCCTTCTGACCCAGTTCGGGCTGACCGGCGACAATGTTGCCGAGAAGGCCAAGGCGACCGCGCCCGACACGTTCACCTTCACGGTCGACAAGGCCTATGCGCCGAGCTTCGTGCTTAACGTATTGACCGCCACCGTCGCTTCCGTTGTCGACAAGAAGGTGGTGATGGAACATGCCAAGGCGATGACGCCTTCGGCCGATTACAAATACGACAGTGATTTCGGCAATGAGTGGATGAAGACCGGTTTTGCCGGTTCCGGCCCGTACAAGGTGCTGGCATGGCGCGCCAATGAGGCCGTCATCATGGAAGCCAACCCGAATTACTACGGCGAGAAGCCGAAGCTGAAGCGCGTCATCTATCGCCACATGAAGGAAAGCTCCGGCCAGCGTCTGGCACTGGAAAACGGCGATATCGATATCGCCCGTAACCTCGAGCCGAACGATGTGGAGGCTGTTTCCAAGAAGGAAGGCCTGTCGATCACGTCTGCGCCGAAGGGCACGATCTACTATTTCAGCCTCAACCAGAAAAACGAGAAGCTGGCCAAGCCCGAAGTGGCGGAAGCGTTCAAGTATCTGGTCGATTATGACGCGATCGGCGCGACGCTGATCAAGGGTATCGGCGAAATCCACCAGACCTTCCTGCCGAAGGGCCAGCTCGGTGCGCTGAACGACAACCCTTACAAGCTGGATGTCGCCAAGGCGAAGGAACTGCTTGCCAAGGCGGGGCTGAAGGACGGCTTTACCGTGACCATGGATGTGCGCAACACGCAGCCGGTGACGGGCATTGCCGAAAGCGTGCAGCAGACACTGGCGCAGGCCGGCATCAAGCTCGAAATCATTCCGGGCGACGGCAAGCAGACGCTGACGAAATTCCGCGCCCGCACCCACGACATCTATATCGGCCAGTGGGGTTCGGACTATTTCGACCCGAACTCGAATGCCGAAACCTTCGTCATCAACTACGACAATTCCGACGAGGGCAAGAACAAGACGCTGGCATGGCGTAATGCCTGGGATGTGCCTAAGAACATCGAAGAGGCTGCCCAGGGGGCGTTGCTTGAAAAGGATGCAGCCAAGCGTGCGGCAGTCTACGAGGACCTGCAGAAGAAGGCGCTTGCCCAGAGCCCGTTCGTGATCATCTTCCAGCAGACGGAAGTTGCCGGTTACTCGTCGAAGCTGAAAGACTTCAAGCTTGGGCCGAGCTTCGATACGAACTTCGTCTATCCGGTTTCGAAGTAGCAGGCTTGGCGGGTTTGAAATTCGGACGGTGCGGCTTGCCTCCTTCTCCCCGCCTGCGGGGAGAAGGTCCGGAGCGCTAGCGAGGGAATGAGGGGCAGTCGCGGGCGCTGAGTTCGCGGCATTTGCCCCTCATCCGCCTGCCGGCACCTTCTCCCCGTTTCACGGGGAGAAGGCCGCGTGCCGCAACGCCCCAAATCCTTCGCGTTGCTCAAAGGAGAACTCCTTGACGCTTACCGATACGACGGCAGTGACACGGCGCAACCGGCGCCGTGCTTCCTCCTTTGGCATGGCGGTGGTCCGTTTCGTGGTCACGGTCGTCACCACTTTTCTCGGCCTTCTGGCCGTCACCTTCTTCATTGGCCGCGTGGTGCCGATCGATCCGGCGCTGGCGATCGTCGGCGATCGTGCGCCGGCGCACGTGGTGGAGCGGGTTCGGGAAGAGCTTGGCCTCAATCTGCCGCTCTACCAGCAGTTCTGGATCTACATAAAACAGGCGCTGACGGGTGATTTCGGCACGTCGGTACTGACCACCAATCCCGTGATGGCGGATATCGCGCGGGTGTTTCCCGCAACGATCGAGCTTGCGACGATCGGCACGATCATCGGAGCGCTGATCGGCGTGCCGCTCGGTGTGCTCGCCGCCGTCAAGCGCGGATCGATCGCCGACCAGATCGTGCGGGTGATCGGGCTGATCGGTTATTCGGTGCCGATCTTCTGGCTTGGCCTGCTGGCGCTGGTACTGTTTTACGCCAAACTCGGATGGGTGGCCTATCCGGGGCGTATCGACATCGTTTACGAATATACGTTCACGCCGCAGACGGGCTTTTTCCTGTTTGACGCGATCTGGCAGGGGCAGTGGGATGTGGCATGGGATCTGTTCCGCCACATCATCCTGCCGGGCGGGCTGCTCGGCTATTTCTCGCTTGCCTACATCAGCCGGATGACGCGGAGCTTCATGCTCAACGAGTTGCAACAGGAATATATCGTGGCTGCCCGCGCGAAAGGCCTGTCGGAGACGCGGATCATCTGGTTCCATGCGCTGCGCAATGCCGCCGTGCCGCTGGTGACGGTGATCGCGCTTTCCTATGCGGGGCTGCTGGAAGGATCGGTGCTGACGGAGACGATCTTCTCCTGGCCGGGGCTTGGCCTCTACATCACCAACTCGCTGCAGAATGCCGACATGAATGCCGTGCTCGGCGGCACGATCGTCATCGGCGCGGTGTTCATTGCCATCAACATATTGTCCGACCTTCTCTACCGGACGCTTGATCCGAGGACGAGAAGCCGATGAGTGTTCTTCAAGCAAGTGAAAAGCCCTATAGCCGCGAATGGCTCCTGTCCGAACAACCTACATCGCGGCATCAGGCAAGGCTTGGGCGCGCCTATGTGATCTGGCGGCGGTTTTCCGCCAACCGGCTGGCGCTGGCCGGCCTCGGCATCATTCTTCTCCTGATCCTCGTTGCGATCTTCGCCGATGTGCTGGCGCCGCATAACCCGGTGCAGGGCGACCTGCGCAATTCGCGGCTTCTGCCGCCGGGTTCTGCGGGTTACCTGCTCGGCACCGATGACCAGGGGCGTGATATTCTTTCGCGCCTGATCCACGGGTCGCGGCTGACGCTGTTCGTCGTGGTGCTGGTGGCGATCATCGCAGCTCCCGTCGGTCTTATCATCGGCACGGTTTCCGGTTATGCGGGTGGCTGGGTGGATGCAGTGCTGATGCGGATTACCGACATCTTTCTCGCCTTTCCGAAGCTGGTTCTGGCATTGGCGCTGGTGGCGGCTCTCGGCCCAGGGATTGAGAATGCGGTTCTTGCCATCGCCGTCACCTCATGGCCGCCTTATGCGCGTATCGCCCGCGCCGAGACGATGACGTTTCGCAATTCGGAATTTATTTCCGCCGTGAAGCTGATGGGGGCTTCGCCGTTCCGCATCGTCCTTCGCCACGTCATGCCGCTTTGCCTTTCCTCCCTGATCGTGCGTGTGACGCTCGATATGGCGGGAATCATCCTCACCGCCGCCGGCCTCGGCTTTCTCGGCCTCGGCGCGCAGCCGCCGTTGCCGGAATGGGGTGCGATGATCGCGTCGGGCCGCCGCTTCATTCTCGACCAGTGGTGGGTCGCGGCAATGCCGGGTGCGGCGATCCTGATTGTCTCGCTCGGTTTCAACCTGCTCGGCGATGGATTGCGCGATGCGCTCGATCCGAAGGAGGCGGGCCAATGAGTGAGGCACCCTTGCTGACGGTCGAAGACCTGCGGGTGAGTTTTCCAACGCGGACGGGTGAAGTGCAGGCGGTGCGCGGCGTGTCCTTCACGCTCGGGCGCGAAAGGCTTGGGATTGTCGGCGAAAGCGGTTCCGGCAAGTCGCAGACGGGCCGGGCGATCATGGGACTGACGCCGAAACATGCCAAGATTACCGCGAAGACGCTGAACTTTGCCGGACGTGATCTTCTGAGCATTTCCGACCGCGAGCGGCGGGAGATCCGGGGGAAACGGATCGGCATGGTGCTGCAAGATCCGAAATATTCGCTGAACCCCGTCTCGACCATCGGAAGGCAGATCATCGAGACGCTGAAGACGCATGAAAAGATCTCGACTGCGGAGGCGAAGGCGCGCACGCTTGCGATGCTGGAAGCGGTGCAAATCCGTGATCCGGAGCGGGTGTTTTCGCTTTATCCGCACGAGGTTTCCGGTGGCATGGGGCAGCGGGTTATGATCGCGATGATGCTGATCTGCGGGCCGGAACTGCTGATCGCTGACGAGCCGACCTCGGCGCTTGACGTGACCGTGCAGCTCGAAGTGCTCGGCATTCTCGACAAGCTGGTGGCCGAGCGCGGCATGGGGCTGATCTTCGTGTCGCACGACTTGCGGCTCGTCTCGTCCTTCTGCGACCGGGTGCTTGTGATGTATGCGGGGCGCGTGGTGGAGGAACTGCCGTCGGCGGATCTTTCCAAGGCTCAGCATCCCTATACGCAAGGCCTGCTCAATTGCCTGCCGACAATCGGCTCCGACCGGCATCCGCTACCGGTGCTCGACCGCAAGAAGGAGTGGGCGCTATGACGACGAATGTTCTTTCCGTCAAAGACATGGTCGTCACGTTCGACGAGTTTGTCGCGCTCGACCGTGTGTCGGTCGATGTGGCTGAAGGCGAGAGTTTCGGCATCGTCGGCGAAAGCGGCTCTGGAAAATCGACGCTGCTGCGCGCGGTGGCGGGCTTGAATACGTTCAGCGCCGGGACGCTTTCGATCAACGGACAGTCCTATTCGGGCCGCAGCCGGTCGAAGGATTTTTATCGCACTGTGCAGATGGTATTTCAGGATCCCTACGGATCGCTGCATCCGCGCCAGACGGTGGACCGGCTGCTCCTGGAGCCGCTGGCGATCCACGGGTTCGACAATGTCGACCAGCGGATCATGCGGGCGCTGGACGAGGTGGGGTTGGGGTCGGGTTTCCGGTTTCGGTATTCGCACCAGCTTTCCGGCGGACAGCGGCAGCGCGTGGCAATCGCCCGGGCGCTGATCCTGGAGCCGAAGGTTCTGCTGCTTGATGAGCCGACCTCTGCGCTCGACGCTTCGATCCAGGCGGAAATCCTCAATCTGCTGGAACAGGCGCGAAAAGATCGCGGGCTGACCTTCGTGATGGTCAGCCACGATCTCGGTGTCATCAGCCATATGTGCGAAAGGCTGGCGGTGATGAAGTCGGGCAAGGTTGTTGAAACGGTTACTGCCGATGCGCTGGAAAGCCGTGCGTTCTCTGCTGACTATACACGGCAGCTCATGACCGCCAGCGAAGGATTTCGCCGCGTCTGACCCCGTGTTTCAGCAAAGTCGGAAGTGCTTGGAAGGTCGCGAATGAGCATTGTGTGCAGTTGCGAAATGCCCTTAGACTGCATTTAACAAAGCTGCAGGCAGCGAATAACGGGGAGCTTATACGATGCAGACGATCTTCTCCTGGTCTCAGGTCTCTCGGCGTGGCGTGATGGGGCTGGCGCTTGGCGCTGGCATTGTCTTGGCGGCACCCTATGCGCAGGCCGCGCCCAAGACTGCTGCGACGATCGGCATGACGGTTGAGCCGGGTGGTCTCGATCCGACGATCGGCGCGCAGGTGATGATCGGGCAGGTGACATGGCAGAACATTTTTGAAGGCCTGACGACGATCGACAAGGCGGGCAAGGTGCAGCCGCAGCTTGCCGAGAGCTGGGACGTTTCGCCAGATGGAAAGACCTATACGTTCAAGCTTCGGCAGGGCGTGAAATTCCACAATGGCGTGGCCTTTGACAGTTCTGTCGCCAAGTTCACGCTCGACCGCGCCCGCGGCGCTGATAGCGTCAATCCGCAGAAGCGTTATTTCACCTCGATCGACACGATCGAGACGCCGGATGCCTCGACGCTGGTGCTGAAACTCAAGCAGCCGACCGGCAGCCTGCTCTACTGGTTCGGCTGGCCGGCGGCCGTGATGGTGGAGCCATCGACTGCTGCTGATAACAAGACCAATCCGGTCGGAACCGGGCCTTTTGTTTTCAGCAGCTGGGCCAAGGGTACGAAAGTCGATCTGAAGAAGAATGCCGGTTACTGGAACAAGGATGTTTCGGTGAAGCTGGAGACGGCTTCCTTCCGTTTCATCAACGACCCGCAGGCGCAGTCGGCCGCGTTGACGGCAGGCGATGTCGATGCTTTTCCTGAATTCGGTGCGCCGGAACTGGTTTCCTCCTTCGAGGGCAGCGACAAGCTGGCGACGGTGATCGGTAACACCGAGCTCAAGGTCGTGGCGGGCATGAACAATTCCCGCAAGCCGTTTTCCGACAAAAAGGTCCGTCAGGCGCTGATGATGGCGGTCGACCGGGCGATGGTTGTGGAGGGTGCATGGTCGGGCCTCGGCACGCCGATCGGCAGCCATTACACGCCGAATGACCGTGGCTACAAGGATCTTACCGGCGTCTATCCTTATGATGTCGAAAAGGCCAAGGCGCTTCTGGCGGAAGCGGGTTACCCGAACGGTTTCTCCTTCACCATGAAGGCGCCGCAGATGGCCTATGCGCAGCGCTCGTCGCAGATCCTTCAGGCGCTGTTTGCCGAAATCGGCGTGACGATGAATATCGAAACCACCGAGTTTCCGGCGAAATGGGTGGCGGATGTGCTGAAGGCCGCCGATTACGACATGACCATTGTTGCCCATGCGGAACCGATGGATATCGATATCTACGCGCGCGACCCGTATTACTTCAATTACAAGAACCCGGAATTCAACGCCATCCTCGCCAAGGTCGAGGCAAGCACCGATGCCTCGGAGCAGGACAAGCTTTATGGCGAAGCGCAGACCATTCTCGCCAATGATGTGCCGGCGCTGTTTCTGTTCGTGATGCCCAAGCTCGGGATCTGGAACAAGAAGCTGAAGGGGCTTTGGGAGAATGAACCGATCCCGTCGAATGTGCTGACCGAGGTGCATTGGGAAGAGTGAGGGGTTTGGTCTGGCATAACGGGGCGGCATTCCGATCTCCCCCCTTGTGGGAGGGATGCCCGGTAGGGCAGAGGGGGGCTGTTGCGGCAAACTCATCCATCTCTGATTATCCCATGGCGGGCAGCGACGTTTCACCCCCCTCTGTCACTTTCGTGACATCTCCCCCACAAGGGGGGAGATCAGTTGGAGGTCGTTGCGCCTGCCTCGTTTCTCTCTCATGCCTTTTCTGGTTTAGGCAGAGGGCCGCGATGGGCTATGCGGGAGCTTGCTGTAAGCCATGATCTCCATCCTTATCCGCCGTATCGTCAGCCTGATCGTCACGCTGCTCGTCGTGTCCCTGCTGATCTTCACCGTCATGAACCTTTTGCCGGGTGACCCTGCGGCGATCATGCTTGGGACTTCGGCGACGCCGGAGACTTTGGCGGCGCTCAGGACCCAGATGGGGCTGGATGAGCCGCTTGTCGTTCGCTATCTCGCCTGGCTTATCGGCGTGCTGCAGGGTGATCTCGGGCAGTCTTATACTTATGGCGTTCCCGTTGCAGGGCTGATCGTCGAGCGGCTGGCGGTGACGCTGCCCTTAGCCTTGATGGCAGTGGTGATGTCGGTTGCGATTGCGGTGCCGCTCGGCGTGGCGGCGGCGCGGCGGCATAATGGATTGTTCGATTATCTTGCTGGCGCCTTTTCCTATATTTCCATCGCGGTGCCGGCCTTCTGGGTAGGGTTGCTGCTGATCATTGCGTTTTCGACCAAGCTTGGCTGGATGCCGGCCGGCGGGTTTCCGGGCTGGGATGCGGGGCTTGGGGTGGGACTTGCCGCATTGCTGATGCCGGCCATTGCGCTGGCGCTGCCGCAGGCAGGTGTGCTGACGCGGGTGGCGCGCAGCGCGGTGCTGGACGTGATGGGCGAGGATTTCGTTCGTACCGCCCGAGCCAAGGGTTTGAGCGACAAGGCGGCTGTCTGGCGGCATGCGCTGCCGAATGCACTGATCCCGGTCGTGACCATGATCGGGTTGCAGTTCACTTTCCTGATCGCAGGCGCGGTGCTGGTGGAAAACGTTTTTAACCTGCCGGGCCTGGGGCGGCTGGCACTGCAGGCTTTGTCGCAGCGCGATATCATCGTGATGCAGGACGTAGTGCTATTCTTTTCCGCGCTCGTGATCGTGATGAATTTCCTCGTCGATCTCGCATATCTGGTGATCGACCCGAGACTGCGGGTGGCGACGTGATGGCCGGGATCTTTCGTCGTCCCGTGCTGCTGATCGGGCTTGTCGTGACGCTGGCGCTTGTCGGCGTGGCGCTTCTTTCGCTCGTCTGGACGCCGTCCTTGCCGTCGAAGATGAATATCGTGCAGCGGTTGAAGCCACCGCTCGGGCCGGGTGGGTTGCTCGGTACGGATCAGTTCGGCCGCGATGTCGCCTCGATGCTGATGGTAGGGGCGTGGAATTCGCTCTCGACCTCGTTCCTGGCCGTTGCGATCGGTGCGATGGTCGGTTCGGCCGTGGGCGTCATCGTGGCCATGCAGCGCGGGTGGCTGGAGCTGATCGTGATGCGCGGCTGCGACATCATCTTTGCGGTACCGCCCATTCTGTCGGCGATGATGCTCGGCGCCTTTCTCGGATCGGGCCGGTTTACGGCGATCATTGCGATTGCGGTGTTCATGGTGCCGGTCTTTGCGCGGCTCACACTCGCCGGGGCGAAGCAGATTTGGGCGCGGGATTATGTGACAGCGGCGGTCGGGATCGGCCGATCGAAGGCGAAGATCACGCTCGTGCATATCCTGCCGAATATTTCCAACCAGATCATCGTACAGGTGACGATCCAGCTCGGTCTGGCAATTTTGACAGAGGCCGGGCTCTCGTTTTTGGGGCTCGGCATGCCGCCGCCGGCGCCGACCTGGGGGCGGATGCTCGCAGACAGCCAGACGTTTTTCGGCCAGGCGCCGTGGCTTGCCATCCTGCCGGGCATGGCAATCGCGGTTGCCGTTCTAGGCCTGAACATGCTCGGAGACGGGCTACGCGACATGCTCGATCCGAAAACCAACGCGGGCTGAGACTTTCTCAGTTTTTGCCGTTCATGATTGGAACAAACCCACACCTCTGACGTTGTTCGCGTGCAGTCATTGGCATGCAGGTTTTGTCTTGCCTTGAACCATGGGTAGGGGAGTTATCGATTGAACGACGCTGCAGAAAAGCCAAAGGCGACGAGATCGCGTAGAAAGCTATCCGCCCAGCCGGCTGAGGCATCCGCCACCGTGACTTCGTCCAAGGCCGAGCCGAAGCGTGCGGCTAATGCTCCCGAAAAGGCGACAGCAAATCGTGCCTCGCGCAAAGCCAAAGCATTGCCCGCAGCCAAAACTAACGTGATCAAACAGGAGACCGTCATGCCAGCATCGACCTCGACGACGACGACCGAATTTCCGCGCACCGGTTCTGCAGCTTCGACCAAGGATATCGAACTGCAGCTGGAGCAGCTGCGTGAAGATATCGCGGCGCTGGCCAAGACTGTTGCAGCTGTCGGCAACGAAAAGGCTTCTGAGATGAAGAGCAAGGCGAAGCGTGCCGCAGCCGACGCGAGTGATGCATCCTACCAGATCGCCGAGGCCGCAAAGAATCAGGCGTTGACCTGGGAGCGTGATCTCGAAGGCCAAATCCGTGCCAATCCGCTTCAGTCGGTTGCAATTGCGGCCGGCGTCGGTTTCCTGTTTGCGCTCCTCTCGCGCCGCTGATCCTCGATGCTGACAGCACTGGGGCCGCTGGTCGCATCCTTCATCGCAATGGATGTGGCAGCGATGAAACGAAAGATCAGGCGCAACGCGATCCTTTACGGGATCGCGGCTGCGTTTTTGTGGACCGCCTACGGTTTGCTCGTGGCTGCACTCGCCATTCATCTCGGTGAACGATGGGGGCTTCCTATTGCGATGCTGGTCATTGCTGGCGGCATGATCGTCATGGCACTGTTCATCATTGCCATCGTGATGATGCTCAACGCTGCCGAGGAGCGGCGCAAGAGGCGTGAGGCGGCTGCCAACAGCCAGCGGGCTCTTGCAATGACCGCGGCTGTTTCGGCGTTGCCGTTTCTGATGAAGTCGAAACCGTTGATGTTGCTTGCCGTTGCCGGGGGCCTTGGTTTCCTTGCGACGAAGGGTGGCGGATCGAGGCAGGGACCACCGCCGGCGGAGTAAGGTTTTTGCAGGGTTTGTGAGATGAAAGGCCGCTCGGAAATTTCGGGCGGCTTTTTTGTTTGTTGGTGATGGTTCAGTGATCCAGCTTTTGGAAAAGCTTCGAGTCTGCCGCCTGCCCCTCATCCGCCTGCCGGCACCTTCTCCCCGCGGGCGGGGGAGAAGGACGCAAGCCGCAACGTTTCCGTTCCTCTCTTCTCTAAGGTCCAGCAGGGCACGTCCCCTCTCCCGGCATGCGGGGAGAGGGTTAGGGTGAGGGGCAGGCCGCATATGAGAGGCCGCGCGTTGATCTCTAAAAGAGAAGTCAGTCAAATAAAAAGCCGCCCGGAGGCGGCCTTTCTCGATGGTGATGGGCTGTGCAATCAACTACCAAACGCTCTTGCCGTGATTGCGGCATCACCCGCATCCGGGCCATAGTCGCTTTCGCCGGAGACGCCGAGCAGTTCCTGCAGGCGGGTGCGGGCGCGCGAGACGCGGCTCTTGATCGTGCCGACGGCGCAGCCGCAGATTTCGGCGGCTTCCTCATAGGCAAAACCGGCAGCGCCAACGAGCACGATTGCTTCGCGCTGGTCTTCCGGAAGCTTGTCGAGCGCCTGGCGGAAGTCCTGCAGGTCGAGACGGCCATATTGTTCGGGGTGAACGGAAAAACGTTCGGAAAACAGGCCGTCACTGTCCTGCACTTCGCGGCCACGCTTGCGCATCTGGCTGTAGAATTCATTGCGAAGAATGGTGAACAGCCATGCACGCATGTTGGTGCCTGCCGTGAAGCTTTTCTGGTTCGCCCAGGCCTTCATGATCGTATCCTGAACGAGGTCGTCCGCCTTGTCGTGGCGACCGGTCAGGGACACGGCAAAGGCACGCAGGTTGGGTAGCGACGCGAGCAGGTCTCGCTTGAAGACGCGGTCATCCGCATCTGCCTTGGTGGATTCAGCCTGTGCGCTCATTTTGCATCCACCGCCTTGGCGTTTGTTTTTTGAGCGTTTTCAGCAGCTTCCAACCGTTCGAGGAGATCGAGAAAGCGATCCGGAATGCCTTCTTCCTGCACGGCATCATAAAACTCCTTCAACTTCCGCGAGATGGAAGCATTCGGAGCTATGGTTCCTGGCTTGATTTGTGAGGTTTCGGCTGTGGTCATATCATGATTTTTTCTGATCTCGTCACTCATAACGCGGGCGCCTGCTATCAAATTGTCGGGTGGAAAATGCCCGAGTTTAAAAAAAGTTCCGTCTTGCGGAACTTATTTTGCATCGCCACGTTAAACTCAAGTCAATTGCCCAACAGGGTCCAGGGGAGAATTTGCATGTCACTCACCACGCGCGTTGCGTCACACCTTCCTTACCTGCGTCGGTATGCCCGAGCGGTAACCGGATCGCAGACGTCAGGAGACGCTTATGTGGCCGCCGTTCTTGAAGCGCTGATCGCCGATGTTTCCATCTTTCCGGAAAGCTCAAAGGATCGCGTTTCGCTTTATAAACTATTCGTCGCGATTTTTGGTTCCACATCCATAGAGATCAGGCCGATCGAATCCCCGTTCGCGTGGGAGCAGCGTGCGGCTGTCAATCTATCGAACATTCCTTCCCAGGCACGTCATGCTTTCCTGCTGATTTCCGTCGAAGGCTTTACGCCTGAGGAAGCTGCAGAGGTGCTGGATGTCAGTGTAGCTGAAGTCAACAAGCTGCTCGACGAAGCGTCCCGCGAAATCTCGCGACAGGTGGCGACCGATATCATGATCATCGAGGACGAGCCGCTGATCGCGCTCGACATCGAACAGATGGTCCAGGATCTCGGCCACCGCGTGACAGGAATTGCCCGCACCCACAAAGAGGCGGTGTCGCTATTCCAGTCGTCGCAGCCGAAGATGGTGCTTGCCGATATCCAGCTGGCCGATGGCAGTTCTGGCATCGACGCGGTCAACGAGATTCTGAAGACGTCCAGCGTGCCGGTCATTTTCATCACGGCCTTCCCAGAACGGCTGCTGACCGGCGAAAGGCCTGAGCCTGCCTTCCTCGTTACCAAACCGTTCAATCCGGATATGGTGAAAGCATTGATCAGTCAGGCGCTGTTCTTCAACGAGGCGGTGAAGGCGGCTGCGTGAGCGGCTCGATCTTTTGATCTTTATGCTTCAGGAACAAAATTATCAGGATAGTGTTGTGGCAAGTCGGCTCACGCGGCATGGCACCCCTTGTTTTAGTTGTCCTGTGCCTATTCTTAATGATGGTCTGACATTGCAGGTTCCGGTGCTTTAGGCACCGGACCAGCGCGTACGAAGTAAAGGCACCTGTCCGTCTTCATCACGCGAAGCATTTGGACATGTTCGATTGCCGTGGCAGCCGGGCGGTCCTAAGAGAGAAACACGAGCATCTGGCGCTGCCATTGGGGCGTCACAGGATGAAGCGGTAGATGGAGTGGCAAGATTGGCGCATCCGCTGACATGGCAGCACGCTGGTCAGAGTGATGACAAGCTGCGGGAATTTTTCATGCCCGCGCTCATCGACCTTGGCGCGAGTATCATTATTCAGAACAAGGCGCTGGACTATCTCTACTTCGCCAATTTACCCGAGGTATGGGCTCCTGAAGATATTCTGAGCCCTTCTGATGCCGCGCTCTTCGGTGATGAAGTTGCGGCAAAGCTGCTCATCCTAAAACAAGGCATGGCGGAAAGCGGCAAAAAAGGGCATATCGAGGTTACTGTCGGTTCCGACCAGATCTTTGAATTTCGCGTTCAGGCAGTAGAGTTCCAATCCGGTGGGCTGCATCTCGTGACGACGATCATCGATCGTTCGGAAGAACGGCATCGCGAGAGGCTGTTGCGCGCGTTGTTGCGCGAGGTGAGCCATCGCTCGAAGAACCTGCTCGCGATCATCCAGAGTATCGCGCTGCAAACAGCGCGTTACTCCGGCTCGCTCGATCTCTTCCTCCATAAGTTCCGGGGCCGGCTTTATTCGCTTTCGCAAAGCCAGGACCTGATCACCGATTCCAGCTGGCGTGGCGCCTATCTGTTCGATCTGGTGCGGCAACAGACGGAGAAATATATGCCGGATAACCGGCATATGGTGAAAATCTCTGGCGACAATGTGCTGCTTTCGCCCAATGCCTCGCTGCATCTGGGGCTGGCGCTGCATGAGCTGGTCGTCAATGCCGTGAGCCACGGTTCGATGTTGCGCAACGGAAAGCCGATCGACATCACTTCCACGCGGGTGAATGCCGACGGACATGATTACCTTGAGCTCAACTGGGAAGAGATGTTGAGCGGCTCCAACGATCGGGATGCCACGGAGGAAGGGCTGAAGGCTCATTTCGGCAGCACGGTCCTGGAGCGTGTCGTGCCAGCTTCCGTCAACGGCAAGGCTCAATATGTGATCTCCAGTCAGGGCATCAGCTACAAGCTGCGTTTTCCGCTTGATCACGGCGGCGAGTGACGCCGGGCCAATTTCAAGAAATCTTCCGGGAGTAATCAAACGGGAGCATCGCCCTGAAGCGCGCCGCGATCTTTCAGATTCGCTTGCCGCGCTTTAGCTCTCTGTTTTTAAGCATGTCTCCCAAAACCGGTGACCACTTTCGGGAGACATGCTGTAGGCGAAGGCATGTCGCCCAAACAGATCCGGCTCGGTTTCCTTGGGAAACCGAGCCGGCTCGTCTCTTCGAGGGGGATTGAAGAGTTTGTCCGAAAGCTTTTGTAGGGCGGGGGACGGGGGGTCGCCTTCGGACACTCGAATAACGGACGACGAAAAAGAAGGTTCCAACTTTTTCACGAAAAATTCTGCATCTTCATAACAGCAAACGGCGGCTTGCGCCGCCGTTTGCTGTTTGAGGCATCGACTTTCTCAACGCTTGACGGCGCGGGGATCCAGCGCGTCGCGGATCGCGTCGCCCATGTAGTTGACGCTCAGAACCGTCAGGGAGATGGCAAGGCCCGGCCAGAGCACGCGCGAGGGCGTTAGCTGCAGAAAGTTGGCGCCATCGAACAGCAGCCGGCCCCAGGTCGGAAAGTCCGATGGGAAGCCGAGACCAAGGAAGGAGAGCGACGATTCCGTGATGATGGCCGAGGCGATGCCGAGGGTTGCCGAGACCATGATCGAGGAGAGCACGTTCGGGAGAATGTGCCTCAGCACGATGCGGTATTCACGCATGCCGCTCGATTTTGCTGCCAGAACGAATTCCTGGCTTTTGACCGCCAGAACATCGCCACGGACGATACGGGCGGTATGCATCCAGCTGGTAATGCCGATAACGACCACGATCAGGATGAAGATGCCGGTCTCGGGACCGAAGGCTGAACGCAGCGTATCGCGAAACAGAAGCAGGATGACCAGCAGAAGCGGCAGCAGCGGCAGCGCCAGGAAAAGGTCCGTCAGGCGCATCAGCGGGCCGTCGAGGCGGCGGAAATATCCTGACAGGACACCGACCAGCGTGCCGAGGAAAAGCGCCAGCAGCATGGCGGTGATGCCGACTGCAAGCGAGATGCGCCCGCCGGCCAGAACCTGCGCCAGCATGTCCTTGCCGAGATTGTCGGTGCCGAAGGGATGCGCCAGCGACGGCCACTGGTTCTTGTCGCGGATATTGATCTGGTTCGGCGCGACGCGGTGGATGTAGGGGCCGACATAGACGGCGAGCACGATGAAGGTGAAGACGACGAGACCGGCAACGCCGCCCTTGTGGGCACGAAACTGTTTCCACATGTCGGCAAATGCCGAGCGGGCCGGAGTGGAGGCTGTCACCGGTGTAGACGAGGTCACGGTTGCGTCAGTCATAACGGATCCTCGGGTCAAGAATGCCGTAAAGCACGTCGGCAATCAGGTTGAAGAGGACGATCAGCACCGCGAAAATGAAGGTGAGCGTCTGCACGAGCGGGATATCCGCGCCCTGAACGGCGGTTATCAGCAACTGGCCAAGCCCATTCACGCGAAAAATCTGTTCGGTAATGATGGCGCCGGAAAAGATGGTCGGCACGCCGAGGGCGATGACGGTGACGACCGGAATGAGGCTGTTGCGCAGTACGTGGACGAGCAGCACGGCCTTTTCCTTCACGCCCTTGGCGCGGGCGGTGCGGACATAATCCTGATGCAGGTTGTCGAGCATCGAGGCGCGAACGAAACGGGCGATCTGCGAGGCGTTATAGAGCGACAGAACGGCGACCGGCAGAACCATCTGCTTTACCTGCGCAACGAAGCTGGAAAAGTCCGTGACCCGCAGGTTGGTATCGTAGACCGAAGGAAACCACTGCAGATAGGAAGAGAAAATGACCACCAGCAGCACGCCGGTGAAGAAGGTCGGGACCGAATAACCGACCATCGAGATGAAGGTGCCGACCTGGTCGAAGATCGAATACTGCTTGTAGGCCGAAATGACACCGATCGGAATGGCGATCAGGATGCCGAAGACATAAGCGAGGCCAACGACCCAGAGCGTCTGAGGCAGGCGCTGGACGATGAGATCGACGACCGGGCTGCGTGTTGCCCAGGAAAGCACCCGCATGCGTTCGCCATCGCCAAACTGCCAGCCGGTGAGGCTTTCAATTATGTTGAGCGGCTCGTTGATGAAAAACTGATGCAGCCAGGCCAGATAACGGAAGAAGAAGGGTTGATCGAGACCCAGCGAGGCGCGGATCTGCTCGCGCACTTCCGGCGGGATCGTCAGCGGCAGGTCGCCGGTCGGATCGTTCGGGGCCAGATCAAGAAGCGCGAAAATGACGAAGCTGATCACCAGCAAGGTCGGTATTGCGAAGAACAATCGTCGCAATGTGAATGTGAACATCTGGAATTTTCTCCGGCTGCACATCCTTAGGCCATGGCTGCGGGCGACCGACTGCATGGGCTATGGGGCGCAGAATTATCTATGCTGGCAAACCTGCCCTGCCGGAGGGCAGGGCGGGCTTTGATCTTCTCGCAGAAGGACAAGTCCGGGCGGATTTCAGCTCACCCGGCCTTGCAATTACTTCTTGCGATACCAGTCAGCGACGTTCCAGAGCTGGCTGTCCCAGGAGTTCATCCTGACGCCATCCAGCGAAACGGCGAAAGCGGAGAGATCGCCGCGGTGAACGAGCGGGATATGAGCGCCTTCTTCCGTCAGCATGTCGTTCAGCTGCTTGGCAAGCTCGGCGCGCTTTGCCGGGTCTGCGGTCTTGGAGAGAGTGCCGACCATCTTGTCATATTCCGGGTTGCAATAACGCGGAATGTTCTGGCCCTGCCAGCCGTTGGACGGGCCGGGCATCTGGTTGCACAGCCATTCCGCCAGATATTTTTCCGGGTCGGTGCCGTCGAAGTTGTTCGTGTACATTTCGACGTCGGCGTAGAACTTCTGGAACGTGTCGGGGCTCGCCGGATCACCGCCGAAGAAGACCGATGCGGAGGCGTTGCGCAGTTCCGCACCGACACCGATTTCGGCCCACATGGACTTGACCAGTTCCTGGGTTGCCTGGCGGACCGAGTTGGTCGAGGTGGAGTAGAGGAAGTTGAGCTTGACGCCTTCCTTGGCGCGGATGCCGTCCGAACCCTTTACCCAGCCTGCATCATCGAGCAGCTTGTTGGCGGCTTCGAGGTCCTGCTTGAGGCACCAGCTGTCATTCTTGGTCGAAGCGACAGCTTCCGGTGCCGGAACGATATTGCAGGTGGCCTTGCCGGCAGCGCCGTAACCGGCCTCGACGATGATATCGCGGTCGATGGCGAGCGAGAGGGCGCGGCGCACTGCCGGGTCCTTCAAGGCCGGATGCGGACCTGCTTCCGTGGTGGAGCGCTTGTCGCCGAGAGCCGGGTCAGGGTTCGTCCAGTTGAGATTGATGCGTTCGACATTGGTGCCGAAGGCCGATTCAAGCCGGCCTTTACCTGCGGCCAACATCGTCTGCAGCACTTCCGGCTCGACCATGGTGTTCCATGCGTAGTCGTATTCGCCAGTTTCCAGCACGGCGCGCGCGGCGGAGGCCGCATCACCGCCACCCTTGAGGGTGACTGAAGCGAAAGCGGGCTTGGCCGGATCCCGGTAATTCGGATTGGCCTTGAAGGTGATCA
Source organism: Aliirhizobium cellulosilyticum (assembly GCF_014198105.1). NCBI lineage: Bacteria > Pseudomonadati > Pseudomonadota > Alphaproteobacteria > Hyphomicrobiales > Rhizobiaceae > Aliirhizobium > Aliirhizobium cellulosilyticum. The sequence goes on from NZ_JACIGW010000001.1 coordinate 347,648, forward strand.
CGTCGTTGGGCTTGAAGTCTGCGACGACGAAGGCGCCGGTACCGATCGGGCCGAAATTGGCAGCGGTGCAGCCGGGAGCCTTGGCGCCGACGCAATCGGCGAATTGCTTGGCCTGGATGATCGGCGACTGAGAGCCGACAAAGGCGGAATAGGGATAAGGTTTCGGCTCGGTGAAGGTGACCTTGACGGTGTGCGGGTCTATGGCTTCGACGTCCTTGACGCCTTCATACTGTGCCTTCTGGGCGCAGCCGCCGTCCGGCGCCGTGCAGTATTTCCAGGTGAAGATCACGTCTTCGGCGGTGAAGGGAGAGCCGTCCGACCATTTGACGTCAGGCTTCAGCTTCCAGGTCAGGCTCAGCAGATCCTTCGCCAGGCCGCCGTTTTCCAGGGTCGGGATTTCGGTTGCCAGATAAGCGACCAGCTTTCCGTTTTCGTCGGTACGGGCCAGAGGCTCGATGACCATCGAAGACGCGAAGACTTCTTTCGTGCCGCCGGACAAGAACGGGTTCATGGTGGAGACGGCCTGCCAGAACAGGATCTTCAGGTCACCATCCGTGCCGCGCTCGGCATGTGCCGTGGCGCTTGAAAGCGCCATGGCGGCAACCGTGCCGGCCAACAGAAGTTTCAATCTATGCATGCTGCTGTTCCCCTTTGTGGTTCTCTTTACGAGTTTTGGTGATTGGTGGCGGGCGGTTCCGGTCGGGGCTCCCTGGTTGCGGCTTTTTAGCCTGTCAACCTTCCCGACGGGTGCCAATGATGCTGCCCGCAAGTTCTGTGTTCAGTCTATTTATGACACGTCCATTCCTTCACGTCTGGCGTGTTTGACCAAATTTTGAGCCATCAAAGCACAAGCCTATTTTTCGTTCAAGAGCGAAAATTGAAGCTTGCAAAAGCTTGCATAAGCGTCGCAATATCCGCTTCAACCCGCATGGGAACTTGAGAAAAATCAACGAGGTGCCGGAATGCCAGTGATCAATCGCGTAGCCGAGATGCAGGAACAGGTCGCCGAATGGCGTCGCCATCTGCACCAGAATCCGGAGCTGCTTTACGATGTTCACGAGACATCACGCTTTGTTGCGGAGAAGCTTAACTCCTTCGGTTGCGACGTGGTCGAAACCGGCATCGGCAAGACCGGTGTCGTCGGCATCATCAAGGGTAAACACGGTGATGGACCGGTGATCGGGTTCCGCGCCGACATGGATGCGCTGCCGATCTTTGAGACCTCTGGCAAGCCGTGGGCATCGAAGACGCCGGGCAAGGCACATTCATGCGGCCATGACGGCCACACGGCCATGCTTCTTGGGGCTGCCCAGTATCTGGCCGAGACGCGCAACTTCAAGGGATCTGTTGCGGTGATCTTCCAGCCGGCCGAAGAGGGCGGTGCTGGAGCGCTGGCGATGATTGAAGACGGTTTCATCGACAAGTTCGGCATCAACGAAGTCTACGGCATGCATAACGAGCCGCGGCTTGCCGTGGGTAATTTCGCCATCCGCAAGGGCGGCATCATGGCGGCTGCCGACGTGTTCGAGATCACCGTGAACGGCCGTGGCAGCCATGCCGCACAGCCGCATAACTCTATCGATCCGGTGCTTGCCGCATCGCATATCGTGATTGCGCTGCAGTCGATCGTTTCGCGCGAAACCGACCCGTTGAAGTCGCTGGTTGTCACTGTTGCGGCGATCCATGGCGGGGAAGCAAACAATGTCATTCCCGATACGGTAAAGCTTGTTGGCACTGTGCGAACACTGTTGCCGGAGACACGCGATTTTGCCCAGAAGCGCCTAACGACTGTGGCGGAAATGACTGCGACCGTACATGGCGCTACTGCCGATGTTGTCTATCGCCGCGGGTATCCGGTCACTTTCAACCACGAAGCGGAAACCGAATTTGCGATCGGTATCGCCGGCAAGGTAGCCGGTCCGAAAGCGGTCAACGGCGAGGTCAATCCGCATATGGGCGCGGAGGATTTTTCCTACATGCTGGAACAGCGTCCCGGTGCATTCATCTTCATCGGCAATGGCGATACGGCGAGCCTGCATAATGCAGCCTATGACTTCAATGACGAGGCGATCCCCTATGGCGTCAGCTATTGGGTGACGTTGGCGGAAACCGCGCTCGCGGCCTGATCCGGGCAAGTTCATCGAGATAAAAAGGGGAACCCGATGCTGCTTTCCGGAAATGACATGGAACATGGGGGCGGCTCCGTCGCTCCCGTCCTTTCGGTGAAAAACCTCTCGACCTCGTTTCGAGTCGGCGACGAGTGGAAGACCGTAGTGCGCAACATCTCGTTCGATGTCGCGCCGCGGGAAACGGTGGCGATCGTCGGCGAAAGCGGGTCGGGCAAATCGGTGACGTCGCTGTCGATCATGCGGCTGTTGCCGAAGAAGACGAGCAGGATCGAGGGACAGGTGTTCCTGCAGGGCAAGGAACTGGTATCCCTGCCGGAAGAGCAGATGCGGCGGGTGCGCGGCAACGATATCTCGATGATCTTCCAGGAGCCGATGACATCGCTCAATCCGATCTTTCCGATCGGAAAGCAGATCGCCGAGGCACTGACGGTTCACACGGATATTTCCAAGGCTGAGGCCAAGGCGGAAGTTTTGCGACTTCTCGAGAAAGTCCGTATCCCGAACGCAAAAGGCAGGTTCGACGAATATCCGCATCAGTTTTCCGGCGGCATGCGCCAGCGCGTAATGATCGCCATGGCGCTGGCGTCGAGGCCAAAGCTGCTGATCGCCGACGAGCCGACGACGGCGCTCGACGTAACGATCCAGGGGCAGATCCTCGACCTGATCAAGCAGTTGCAGGACGAGGAGGGCATGTCGGTTCTGTTCATCACCCATGACATGGGCGTGGTGGCGGAAGTGGCCGACCGGACGATCGTGATGTTCCGTGGCGACCAGGTGGAGACGGGTGCGACCGCCGATATCTTTCATCGCGGCAAGCATCCGTATACGCGGGCGCTGCTCTCTGCAGTGCCACGGCTGGGGTCGATGGGCGAGCGCAAACTGCCGCTGCGGTTTCCGATCATCGACGTCAAGACCGGTGAACAGCAGAAGCTTGCCGACGTCACCGACACGGTGGCGAAGGGAAAGACGCCGATCCTCGAAGTTCGTGACCTGACAACGCGTTTCGACATCCATTCAGGTCTGCTCGGTCGCAAAACCGGTGCCGTGCATGCAGTGGAAAACGTGTCTTTCAGCCTGCAGGAGGGCGAGACGCTGTCGCTTGTCGGAGAATCCGGTTGCGGAAAGTCGACGACCGGTCGTTCGGTAACGCGGTTGATCAACCCGACAAGCGGCAATGTCGTGCTTGATGGCTATGAAGTGATGAAGCTCGATCAGCCTTCGCTTCGCCGCATGCGCCGGTCGGTTCAGATGATCTTTCAGGATCCGTTCGCATCGCTCAATCCGCGTATGAGCATCGGGTCTGCGGTGATGGAGCCGTTTGTCGAGCATGCCCTCGGCACGAAGGCCCAGGCGCGTGACAAGGCGGCGGCACTGCTTGAAAAGGTCGGATTGTCAGCTGACATGATGAAGCGTTTTCCGCACGAGTTTTCCGGCGGCCAGCGGCAGCGTATCGCGATTGCGCGTGCGCTGATGCTCGATCCGAAAGTGATTGTCGCGGACGAGGCAGTATCGGCGCTCGACGTCTCGATCAAAGCGCAGGTGTGCAATCTGCTGCTCGACCTGCAGCAGAGCCTGAAGCTCGCCTATCTGTTCATTTCCCACGACATGGCTGTGGTTGAGCGAGTGAGCCACCGGGTGGCGGTGATGTATCTCGGCGAGATCGTCGAGATAGGGCCGCGGGCTGCTGTGTTCGAAAACCCGCAGCATCCTTATACGAAAAAGCTGATGTCGGCGGTTCCCGTGCCGGACCCTGCACGCCGGTCGATCAAGCGCAACATGGCGACCGACGAGATCAAGAGCCCCGTGCGCTCGGTGGATTATGTGCCGCCGGTGCGGCAATACCGTGAGGTCTCCGAGGGGCATATCGTGCAGGTGGCATAAAAGGAAGGATGTCTTTTCAGATGGGGGCCGTGAACGGTTCCCGGGAAAGGCCGTAGTGGCGCTCCAGCATTTCCCATGTCCTGTCCATGGCATAGGCTTTTGAGACGAGCGGCAGGCCGACATGGCCGAAATAAAGCGACAGTTGCTGTTCCGCCTTCTCGGTGGGGACGCCGGCTATCTGATGGCTGTAGATGACGGATACGAGGCCTGTGCGGTCGGCACCTGCCTGGCAGTGGATCAGGATCGGTTTCGGCGCATCTTTCAGCAAGGCGACGAGCTGGTCCGCCTGTTCTGCTGTGAGCTCTCTGGAGGAGACCATGCGGAAGTCGATATGCTTTATTCCAAGCCGCTGCGTTGTCGCCACTTCATCGGTATACCATGCGGCGTTTTTGGAGGGGCCGCGCAGGTTAACGATGGTGCGAATACCGTAATTGCGCGCATATTCCTCGATCTGGCCGGCTGTCGGTTGGGCTGACCGGTAGAGTTCACCGGCGATGACGGTGTGGAAGTTGCCGGAAAGCTGAAGGAAGCCCAGATAGGCGCCGATGCTGAGCGCTGCGATACCAATGGCTGCCGCTCCGTTGCGAAGCCACTTCCGCTTGAATGTAACTGCCATTCGCCGATCCACCTTGCTGAACAGGACAGATTTCATCTGTCGTTGTCCGGTGGCATCTGCCTTTAAGCTGACTGTCACCTGAAGACGGGACTTCGATGTCAGGCGGTGCGGAACTCGACGCCGATTGCGTTGATGCGGCGCCAGCGGACGTCACATTCGAACTGGCGTCCATCGGAAAGCTGGAGCGTGAAGTTTTCAGGGACGGACATGGCGCTTTCGGTCCGGATCATCGCGCCGCCTTCCGACATTTCCTTGACGATGCCGTCAAAAGCCGAACGATGATCGTTGAACAGGATTTTTGCGCCGAGGAAGGCCCTCGATCGCGGAAATTTACGTTCTTGCACCCGGCTGGATCTCCAAGGTTCGATTGGAAATCCTGTAGCGTTCCGAGCCAATGTCGGAAAACCCTGCAAAAAACCCCGTAACTTCTTCGGGTAGATTGGCAGATGAGGTTTCTGATAGCCGGTCAGAATCAGGGCGTTACGCTCCGCCCGTTTCCCAGCCGAGCATGGCGCGCTTGCGGGTGAGGCCCCAATGATAGCCGGTCAGGGCGCCATTCTTTGCGACAGCGCGATGGCAGGGAACGACAAAAGAGATCGGGTTGGCGCCGACGGCTGCTCCTACCGCCCTGCTTGCGGACGGCTGGCCGATATCGTTGGCGACATCCGAATAGGTGACGGCCTTGCCGTATGGGATCTTCAGCAGACTCTGCCAGACGCGCATCTGGAAGTCGGTGCCGATCAGCACGACCCGCAAGGGCCGGTCGCAGAGCCATTTCGAGCGGTCGAAAACGCGGCCGACATAGGGTTCGGTTGCGGCCTTGTCCTCTACATAGGTTGCGTTTGGCCAACGGCGGGTCATGTCGTCCAGCGCCTCCCGTTCGCGGCCTTCATCGGCAAAGGCAAGGCCGGACAGGCCGCGATCGGTGGCCATGACGAGCGCCAGACCGAAGGGCGAGGGGTGGAAGCCGTAGCGGATCATCAGGCCACCGCCCTTTGCCTTCCATTCGCCGGGTGACATCGCCTCATGGGTAACGAAGAGATCATGCAGGCGGCCGGGACCGGAAAGGCCAACCTCATAGGAAGTTTCCAGAAGCGGCAAGCCTTCGGTGCCGAGCAGGCGCTTGGCATGGTCGATCGTAACCGCCTGCAGAAAGGCCTTTGGAGACAGGCCGGCCCAGCGGGTGAACAGTTTCTGCAACTGCGTTGGCGACTGGCCGATCTCGGCAGCGATGGTCTCCAGCGAGGGCTGGTCGCGATAATCAAGGGTAATCATCTCGATCACCCGGCGCACGGTCTCGTAATCAGAGCCTTCCGGCGTCACGTCAATCGCGGGTGTTGAAAACTGAGCGAGAGCATTCATGGTCTGTCTCCTTTCGCTCATATTTGCCTTCTCCGCTTCATCGATACCACCCGTTTCTTGCAGCTTTTCTCACAGGCGGCGGGTTACGGTTGCGAGCGCATTGCGGAAGGCGTTGGCAAAGCTCTCCCGGTCGTCCGGATTGAGAAAGGAACCGACATCCGTCGCCCGACCCTCGCCGCTGACGAACATGGAGGTGATGCCGAATTCCTCGTGCCGGTTGATGCGGAAACGCGCCCAGAAGGGATTGAAACGATGCTCGATCATCCTGCCCGTCGGAGAGAATTTGCGGATCAGGATATGGGTTTGCGATACGCTGACTTCCTCGCGCTGGCGGCCTGAACGGTAGCTCATCTTCAGCGCGAAATAGAGAAGCAGGAAATCCGCTCCGAGAAACAGGCCGATGGGCCAGGCGCCGGTTACGGTGAAGAAGATGCCGTAAAAGGCGCAGACGGCGCCGGAGAGCGCAAGCACCAGCTTGAATCCCGTTCGCCCCAGCGACCGGTAGGGTGTGAGTTCGGCGGCAAAGACAGGCCGCTCCTCCACTATGTGCGCGTTGCTTTCCGTCATGGGGCGTGACTATACAGGCTGATGGCCATTTCCAAATCCCGATCCAGCACCGCTTCCTTGCAAAAGTCAAATCGGACGCCTGCAAAGACGGGTGCGACGAAGACGAAACGCTTCAAATCCGCCTATTCGAAGGACGAGATGGTGGAGATCTTTCGCCGCTTCTCGATCCAGCGGCCGGAGCCAAAGGGCGAGCTCGAGCATGTGAATCCGTTCACGCTTGTAGTTGCGGTGGCGCTATCGGCGCAGGCGACCGATGCCGGGGTCAACAAGGCGACGAGAGCTCTGTTCAGAATAGCCGATACGCCGGAAAAGATGCTGGCGCTCGGCGAAGAGGGAGTGATTTCCCATATCAAGACGATCGGGCTTTATCGCAACAAGGCGAAGAATGTGATCGCGCTCTGTCGCATGCTGATCGACGAATTCGGCAGCCAAGTGCCAAAGACGCGCGAGGAGCTGGTGCGACTGCCGGGTGTGGGGCGCAAGACCGCGAATGTGGTGATGTCGATGGCCTTCGGCATTCCGACACTTGCGGTCGATACGCATGTCTTCCGTATCGGTAATCGCTGCCTGATGGCACCGGGAAAGACACCGGATGAGGTGGAGGAGCAGTTCCTCAAGGTCATTCCGGAAGAATATCTCTTCCATGCTCATCACTGGCTGATCCTGCATGGGCGCTATACCTGCAAGGCGCGCAAGCCGGAATGCGAGCATTGCGTTATCGCTGACCTCTGTCGCTCGCCGGAAAAGACGTTCGACATACCGGCGCCGCTGGTGGAGCTGCCGCCTCAGGTCATCGGCGGGGCTGCACTGTAAGTCCATCCAGCAGGGCCGCGATTGCGGCTTCGTAATCAGTGCGGTTTGCACCACAGTTGATTGCGATCGCGGCCTTTTCGAAGGCCGACGAGATCAGCGATGTCAACGGATCGAGGAGCTTGAGGTTTTCTGATCCAGAAAGCAGGTGTGACAGGCCGATCTTCAGGCCCTCTTCGGCCGGGTCTTCTCCTTCACCGCTATCGATCGCATGCTGCGCCGGGGCTTCTTTCAAGAGCAGCTTTGTGCGGCCCGGCACTGCCATCGCATCGAAATAGGCGGATGCACCCTGCAACAGCGCCTCGCGTGCCGACGAGGCATCCGCCGAGCGGGCGTCAATATCGGCTGCTACATCCTTGGCTTCGCGTTCGATAACGGCCCAGAATAGCGCCTTTTTGTCTGCAAAGTGATGGTAGAGCGCGCCGCGCGTGACCTCAGCTGCGGCGACGATGTCCGGGGTTGCCGTTTCGGCATAGCCCTTTTCGACGAACAAGGTCCTTGCGGCATCCAGAAGGGCGGTGCGGGTGGCATCGGTGCGTTCGCGGTTGCTGCGCGGCATGCGACTATCCTCCATTTACATACATACAGAATGTATTTATAAAAAACATACAGCCTGAATGTATCTGGGATTTCAACGGAGGAAAAGAGATGAAAGCAGTCAGCTATTATCCCGTCATCATGACCAAGGACGTCACAGGGACGGCGGCGTTCTATACCCGGCATTTCGGCTTCGAAGCGCTGTTTACCGCAGACTGGTATGTTCACCTGCAATCGAAGGAGAGCGAGCATGTGACGCTCGCCATTCTCGACGGCAGCCATGACACGATCCCGGAAGGTGCGCGCGGCCAAGTGTCAGGCCTGTTGCTGAATTTCGAAGTCGAAGATGTCGATGCTGTCTATGAACGGCTGAAGGCGGCGGGGCTGCCGATAAGGCTGGATCTCCGCGACGAGGATTTCGGCCAGCGGCATTTCATTACCGCCGATCCGAATGGGGTGCTGATCGATATCATCAAGCCGATCCCGCCGAGCGCGGAGTTTGCCGCCCAATATGAGGCGTCGGCGCTTCCGGCTAAGCCTTGAAGCCCGGATCGCGTTTGGACAGCGCCTTGTGAAGGTGCACCATCAGCCCCGCGGCAAAAAGCGGGGTCAGGAGGTTGAAGAACGGGATCGCCAAGAAACCGGCGATCAGCATGCCGGCAAGCAGAACCGTGGAAGCGTGTTTTGCGCGGAATGCGCGGGCCTCTTCCGGTGAGCGAAAACGCATGGCGGCAAATTCAAAGAATTCGCGGCCAAGCAGGTAGCCGTTGGCCATGAAGAAGGCGATCAGGTTGACGCCCGGAATAAAGAGGAGAAGAAGCGCGATAAAGTTGAAGACGATGGCGACGCCCAGGAACTTTATCGAACCGGCAATCGCCTGACCGAGCGGCAGTTCCTTGCCGGGTGGATCATTCGGGTAATCGCGTTTTTCAACGACGGCTGCGACATCATCGAGAAACAGGCCGGCGATCAGCGCGGTGATCGGGGCGATCAGAAGCGCCAATCCGAGCGCTAGGCCGATGCTGGCGGCAATCGCTGCAATCAGCGTCAGCCAGCCGGTCCATTCCGGCATTGTCGGCAGAAAGGCGGCAAACCACGGCCAGATGTAATAGGCGAAAGTCTCCCTGAGCGCGAACCACAGGCCGACGAGGATGAGCAGGGTGAGCCCCAGCATCTTCCAGAAGGCGGAGCGGGTTTCCGAGGCGAAAAGGTTGACGAGCGCAAGGCGAGCGGCGTCGAGGATCATGAATGGTCTCCGGCGGTTGGCCGGTCAGATGTAGGTGGCGATGCGCGGCGCGACAAGCAGTCCCGCGGCATGACGTCATGGTTGTCTCAAAACATGTGGGGATAGATCGCTTACCCAAGTAAAAGTATGATTAAATGCGGAGTTTGTGCCGTCTATTCTTGCGGGCATTCGCAGTTTTAAGCAATTTTGCGATGTATGCTCTTTCGTTGCAATCTTCGCGAGCGCTTTATGGGTTATCCATTTTTAATCAAAGTTTAGATTTCTGTTTTATTCGTGCCGATGCTTGCGGTTTCGGCCGCGTCACGGTCGCATGATGCGTCCCGCCTTCGCCTCGCGGCATGTCTCCCCCAATTAGAACCATGCCAACGATCAGCCGGGTCCACCGGCGTTCATCAGAGGAACACCCCGTTTGACCAAAAGATCAAACCTCATGACGCGCATCCTGCTTGCCGCGTCGCTGCTTGTCGCGGCTGCCTTCGGCGCCTTTTCGATCTATATCGATAGCCTACAACGCGATGGCGTTGCCCAGTCCGTTTCACACAATATAGAATCCACCGGCAAACAGGCATCGCAGAGCATTGCCAACTGGCTCAACGGCCGCTTCATGTTGACTGACTCCGTCGCCAAGGCCATGGAGAAGAGCACGGACGTCGCCTCGCGCTCTGCCATCCTGCAGAACGAGGTCCTTGCCGACCAGTTCGTCTCCACCTATTTCGGCGGTGAAGCCGATGGCGAAATGACGCAGTGGCCGAACCTGCCCTTGCCGGCCGGTTATGACCCGCGCCAGCGCGGCTGGTACAAGCAGGCGGTTGCCGCAAAGGCAGCGGTGCTGACCGAACCCTATGTTTCCGCATCCGACAAAAAGCTGATGATCACGGCCGCCGTTCCGGTGAACAAGGATGGCAAGTTTGTCGGCGTTGCCGCCAGCGATTTTTCGCTAGACACGCTGGTATCGGCGATCAAGTCGGTCGATGCTGGTCCTGGGGGCCATGCCTTCCTCGTCAACAAGGCAGGCAAGATCCTGATCCATCCCGACGCGGCCTTCGTCAACAAGACGCTTGCCGACCTCTTCCCGACAGATACGCCGAACATCGGTTCGCAGGTTGCGGAAACCGCAATCGGCGACAAGGGCAAGCTGGTCAGCTTTGTGCCGGTCAGTGGTCTTCCGGGTGCCGACTGGAGCCTCGGTTTCGTTGTCGACAAGGACAATGCCTATGCGGCGACGCGCGAATTCCGCCTCGCTGCCGCGATTGCGACGCTGCTTGCCGTTGTCGCCATGATGGTTTTCTTGGCGACCTTGCTTAGCCGGATCGTTATCTCGCCGGTGACCGCGATGACGGCTGCCATGGAAAAGCTTGCGAGCGGCAATCTCGACACGACCATTCCCGGCCAGGACCGCCGCGACCAGATCGGCTCCATGGCCGCAGCCGTTGCCGTGTTCCGCACGAATGCGATCGAGCGCCTGCGCCTCGAGGGGGATGCACAGGAGACGCGTACGCTTTCTGAGCGCGAGCGCGGCGAACGCGAGCGGGTTGCCGCCCGCAATGCGGCAGATGTGCGCTTTGCCGTGGACGAACTGGCGAAGGGCCTGTCGCATCTTTCCGATGGCGACCTGCAATACCGCATCAATTCGCCTTTCGTGGCCGAACTCGACCGATTGCGCGAAGACTTCAACACCTCGATCGGCAAGCTGAACAGCGCGCTGACGAAGGTGGGCGACAATGCTCGCAATATCGATGCCGGCGCTTCCGAGATCCGCCATGCGGCCGACGATCTGGCCCGACGTACGGAGCAGCAGGCCGCCTCTGTCGAGGAGACCGCTGCGGCGCTTGAAGAGATCACCACGACGGTGCGCGACAGTGCCCATCGCGCCGAGGAAGTCGGCCGCCTCGTCAACCGCACCCGCTCGAATGCCGAGAATTCCGGCGGCATCGTGCGTGAAGCGGTGCGCACCATGGAAGACATCGAACGGTCGTCTTCGGAGATCTCCAAGATCATCGGCGTCATCGACGAGATCGCCTTCCAGACCAACCTGCTTGCACTGAATGCTGGTGTCGAGGCAGCGCGTGCCGGTGAAGCGGGCAAGGGCTTTGCCGTCGTCGCGCAGGAAGTGCGCGAACTGGCGCAGCGTTCCGCCCAGGCCGCCAAGGAGATCAAGGAACTGATCAACGCATCCGGCAATCTGGTTCAGCAGGGCGTGATGCGGGTTGGCGAGACAGGCACCAGGCTGGAGGCAATCGTCGCTGAAGTGCAGGAGATCAACGGTCACATCCAGGCGATCGTAACGGCAACCCGCGAGCAGTCGACGGGCCTGAACGAGATCAACACCGCCGTCAACACGATGGACCAGGGCACGCAGCAGAACGCGGCGATGGTCGAGGAACAGACGGCCGCCAGCCATGGCCTTGCAGCCGAAGCGACGGCTCTGAAGACCCTGCTTTCGCAGTTCCGTCTTGGTGGAGTGGCCACTTCGAGCGAGCGCGGAAGCTATAGCCGCGCTGCCTGAGCGGCGGCAGTTTCATCCGTAAACATGAATGAGGCGGCCCATCGGTCGCCTCTGCTTTGATGGCCATACGCGATGTCACGCAGCGGGCAGGCGGTTGCGAAATCGCGGGTCATCCAGTGCATCTTTCGGAAAATTCGCAGCCAGGTGATCGATGAATTTCCGAACCGCCGGCGGCAGGCCGCGACGCGTGGTGAAGACCAGATGCACGATGCCGGTAATGCCGCGCCAGGCGGGCAGGACGCGGACAAGCGTTCCATCTTCCAGCGCCTGGCGGCAGGTGTGATCAGGCAGGATGGCGACGCCGAGGCCCGCAATCGCCGCGGCGCGAACGGCTGAAAAATCGGCGCAGCCCATGCGCGGGGGGTGGCGGAAAATGTGCTTTCTGCCGTCCTCGGTTTCCAAATGCCATTCCAGTTCGCTTGCGTCGTCGCTCGTTGCCAGTGTCGGCAATGAGGCGAGCTGTTCGATATCGGCGATCCGGCTGGCGAGTTGCGGGCTTGCAACGAGGATCCGGATCGATTTGCCGAGCGAGCGCATGGTGAGCGAGGCGTCGCTGTCGATCGTGGTGCGGACACGCAGTGCGATATCGATCCGTTCCTCGATGAGATCGACCGGCCGGTCGACAGCCACGAGCTGCAGCTGGACCTTCGGGTGACGGTCGAGGAATGTGTTGACCAGGCCTGATATCGGTTCGACCAGGCCGGTCGGGCAACTGAAGCGGACGAGGCCTTCCGGTTCCGATTTTGCTTCCGCCACCAGCGCCTGTGCAAGCTCCGCCTCGGCGAGCATCGCCTTGCAGCGTTGATAAAATACCTGCCCGACATCGGTTACCCTAAAACGGCGGCTCGATCGTTCGATCAGGCGCACGCCAAGCCGTGTCTCCAGTCCTGCCACGCGGCGGCTGAGCTTGGATTTCGGTTCGCGCAGCGCGCGCCCGGCGGGAGCGAAGCCGCCATGGGTTACCACTTCGGCGAAATAGACAAGGTCATTCAGATCAAGCCGCATCATCGTTCTCCATATGGAACGATGAGTGTCGATTTTGCCGACTTTCGATCGCAGCGTTCCGAATGCATCTTTCATCCAGCGGAAAACAAACCGCAAGATCAAAGGAGAAAGACAATGGCTGCAAGATTTGAAAACAAGGTCGTCATCGTTACCGGCGGCACAAGCGGTATCGGGCTTGCCACTGCCAAGGCGTTTGCCGGCGAGGGTGCTTCGGTGTTCATTACCGGCCGCCGACAGGAAGCACTCGATGCTGCGGTGAAGGCGATCGGTGGCCGGGTGACCGGCGTGCGGGGCGACATGGGCAAGCTTGTCGATATCGACCGGCTTTATGATGCCGTGCAGCAGAAGCACGGGCATATCGATGTCGTTTTCGCCAATGCCGGTGGTGGTGAATTCGCGGCACTCGGCTCGATCACGGAGGAACATTACCAGTCGACTTTCGACAGCAATGTGAAGGGTGTGCTGTTCACCGTGCAGAAGGCGCTGCCGCTGATGCGTGATGGCGGCTCGATCGTACTGACGTCATCAACCACCAGCATTTCCGGCACGCCGGCCTTCAGCGTCTATTCCGCCACCAAGGCTGCGATCCGCAGCTTTGCCCGTAACTGGATCCTCGACCTGAAGGACCGGCATATTCGCGTCAATGCGGTCAGCCCCGGGGTCACGGATACGGCCGGCCTGAACGAGCTGTTCGGTGGCGGTGATCAGGCGCAGGGTACTAAGGATTATCTTGCCGGCCTCATCCCTGCAGGTCGCGTCGGTCAACCGGAAGAGATCGCCAAGGCAGTGTTGTTCCTCGCTTCCGATGATGCAAGCTTCGTCAATGGCGTCGAACTCTTCGTCGATGGTGGTCAGGTCCAGATCTAATACGATCGGATTTCTACGTTGAAGCTCATCCGCGCGTCCTTGAGGGACGCGTGGCTTTCTCAAGGAGACTGACGATGACTTACGACATTGCGACATTGCTGAAGCGCAATCTGCAGGAGGTTTTCGGTGAGGCGGACGATGCGCGCCGCCAAGCGGTTGCGGCTGAGATTTTTGCGTCGGATGCAGAATTTCACGAACCGCACGGAGTTTTTCGTGGCCCTGCAGAGATCGCCCGAATTGCGGGCGTGATCCGGGCGTCGCATCCGGATTTCCAGTATCGCGAGCTTGGCTCCGCCGAGGTGCTTCATGAAACTGCGGGCAGAGTGCGCTGGGTTTCCGGTGCGCCCGGCCAGCCACCGGCCTATGCGGGGACCGACTTCATCATCGCACGCGACGGGCTGATCAGCGGGCTTTACCTGTTTTTCGATCCCCTGCCGGGCGCGGGAGATGTGTCGCAGGACAAGACGCGGAGGTAACCGGGCCTGCTTCAGCCATGTGACGGCTCAGGCCATTTCCCGCAACTCCTCACGATGGCGGACCATGGTGAGGAAGCGCCGGTAATCGCGGTCATAAGCTGCCTTGCGAGCCGGATCGGGGAGATATTCGGTGCCGCCTGCCTGCATCGCCGAGCCTGCGGCAAAAAGGGATGAGTGCAGGCCGCCGGCGACGGCGGCGGTCATCGCGGTGCCGAGCAGGACTGCATCATTCGTCTGCGGTACCACCACCCGGCAGCCGGTGACATCGGCGTAAAGCTCGACGAGCAGCGGGTTGTTCACATGGCCGCCGGTGACATGCAGAGTTTCAAACCGATAACCGAAGCCGACCATGGTATCGAGGATATGGCGGATGCCGAGCGCGATCGCCACACAGCTGCGCCAGTAGCGGCGGCACAGTCCATCGAAGGAGGTGTCGAGGGTAAGGCCAGTGATGACGCCGCGCACATGCGGATCGGCGAGCGGCGAGCGGTTGCCGTGGAAATCCGGCAGGATATGCAGGTTGGGGGCGATATCGCCTTCCGTCTCTGCGCGCAGCTCGGCAATGCGGGCGATGATGCGGCCATGCAGGTCGGTGGTCGGTTCGCCGCCGGCGGCATGCATCTGGACGATATGATCGAGAAGCGCGCCGGCCGCAGACTGGCCGCCTTCGACCAGCCAGTGTTCGGGAAGTACAGCCTCGTAATAAGGCCCCCAGAGGCTGCGACCCGGTTTCGGATCGCGCGAGAAGGCGACGATGCAGCTGGAGGTTCCGCCGATGAGTGCGACGCTGGTTTCGAGGTTTGCGTCGCTGGCGGCTCCGGCCAATGCGCCGAAAGCACCGGCATAGGCGTCGATAAGGCCGGGGGATACTTCGACTTCGATATCGAGGCCAAGCTCGGCCGCGGCTTGTTTCGACAACCTGCCAAGGCTTGTGCCGACCTCGGCGGTGCCTTCCGGCAGGCCGGCTTTTTCTTTCAGATCTTCGAGGCCGGCAAGCTTCAGATAGTCGGCTTTCCAGCCGGGCGTCTCATGCGCCAGATAGTTCCATTTGGCGGTGACCGTGCAGCGGGAGCGCTCAGTCGATCCGGTCGCCTTCCAGGTGAGGAAGTCGGCCAGATCGAAGACGAAACCGGATTTTTCCCAGCTTTCCGGCCGGTTCTCCTTCAGCCATTTCAGTTTCGGCATTTCCATTTCGGGTGACAGCGAGCCACCGGAGAAATCCAGAACATGGTGGCCGGAAGCGGAGAGTTCGTCGGCTTCGCGGATGGCGCGATGGTCGTGCCAGACGATCGTATCCTGTTCAGGGAGACCGGAGGTGGAGACGGAGAGCGGGTTGCCGTTCCGGTCGCGCATGACGAGCGAACAGGTAGCGTCGAAGCCGATCGCGGCGATACTTGAAGACTTGATGCCGGCCTCGGTCATCGCTGCTTTCACGGCATGGCAGGTGGCGGCCCAGATATCTTCGGAGGAATGTTCGGCCTGGCCTTCCTTGGGGCGGAACATCCGGATCGGATGTTTGGCCTTGGCAAGCATTCGGCCACCGCTGTCGAAAACGCCGGCACGCGCGCTGGTCGTGCCGATATCGACCGCAACGAGATGGTCACGCATCCAGATCTGTTTCCTGTCCCTGTACCGCTCGCGGCAAAATCTTCCTCACGGTGTCAAATTGCCCGCTGGGACGATGTCGCTCCGCGACCCTCCATGTGGTTTTTTACAAGGTGGAGCAAATCCGGCATGTCGTCAAATATGAGATCCGGCGAAAGTGTGTCGATCCGTTCACGATATCCCGGAACGCAGGCATGCGATCCGCCGGTAAAGGCGAAAACCGACATGCCGGCACGCTGGGCCGCCTCGATGCCGGCGGGGCTGTCCTCGATGACGATGCAGTTTTGCGGCGCGATGCCCATTTGCTCTGCAGCGTAGAGGAAAAGGTCGGGTGCAGGCTTGCCGTTCTTGACCATGGAAGCGCTGAAGATATGCGGCTCCAGCCTGTCGAGAATACCGGTGATGCCGAGCGATAGGCGTATGCGTTCCGGCTGGCTGGAGGAGGCGACACAGCGGGGAAGGTTGAGAAGCGCAAGCGCATCGAGCGTCTCGGCAATGCCTTCGATCGGTTTGAGGTCGGTCTTGAAGAGGTCGTAGAGATCGAGACGCAGGGTTTCGAGAAATTCGGGGCCGGTGTGGAAATCGTATTCCTCGTCCATCACCTGCCGCATGGTGGCAAGGCTGCGGCCGAGGAAGCGCTGATAGGCTTCCTCCTCGGCCATGTCGATGCCATGGCGGTTCAAGGCTTCGACCAGAACCCGGACCGAAAGCGGTTCGCTGTCGACGAGCACGCCGTCGCAATCGAAGATCACCAATGGGCCGTTGTTGAAGCTTGCCTTATCCGCCACGTTTCACCTCACTCCTGAACCAGCTTGTCGTCGAGATAGAGCTGCAGGGTCTTTGCAGTTCCTTCGCTCCATAGCGTCTTCAGGGCATGGGCGAAACGCTTGCGGAACAGTTCGTTGCCAGAAACCTCGCCGAAGATTTCGTCGAAGACGAGGAAGGCAGCCGGATCGTCCTTGGCCTTGATGGCTGCTGCCTGCAGCTTTTCGGCGCTGGCATCATTGAAGACGATCTTGCGGCCGCTGTCGGACGTGCCGGCGAAGTAACGGCACCAGAGCGCCGAGACCAGCGAAAGGCCGACGATATCCTTGCCCTGGGCGAGGCGATCGCGGGTCGAGGGCAGGATGAATTTCGGCTGACGGTTGGAGCCGTCCTGCGCCAGGCGCGGAATGGTGTCGCCGATCTTCGGATTGAGGAAGCGGCGCTCGATCAGGTCGAAATACTCATCGAGATTGGTATCCGGCACCGGCGGCACGATCGGAATGATCTCTTCCTTTTCCAGCTTGGCGAGGAAGGCGCGGATCAGCGGGTGTTCCATCGACTCGTGGACGAAATGGATGTCGAGCAGCTCTCCCGGATAGGCGATCGTCGCGTGGCCGCCGTTCAGGATGCGGATCTTCATCAGCTCGTAAGGAGCGACGTCGGGGACGAACTGGACGCCGACTTCTTCCAGCGCTGGGCGGCCGGCCGGGAAATTGTCTTCCATCACCCACTGCTTGAATTCTTCGCAGAAGACCGGCCAGTTGTCGTCGATGTTGAAATCGTTCTTCAGGATGTCGATTTCGCGCTGGCCGGTTGCCGGCGTGATGCGGTCGACCATCGAATTCGGGAAGGCGACGTTTTCATGGATCCACTCGGCAAAGGCCGGGTCGGACATTTTTGCGAGGCCGATCACGGTGTTTTCGGTGACGTGGCCGTTACCCGGAATGTTGTCGCAGGACATGATGGTGAAGGGCTGTACGCCACGCTCGCGGCGCAGTTTCAGGCCGGCGAGGATGAGGCCGAAGACTGTCTTGGGCGCTGCCGGGTTCTTGCCGTCCTCGACCATGGCCGGATGGGCCGGGTTGAAGTGGCCGGCGGCGTCGATGAAATAGCCGCCCTCGGTGATCGTCATCGAGACGATGCGGATCGCCGGATCGGCAAGCTTCTCGATCAGCACATCCTTCTGGTCCGGCGCGATGATGTCGATCATCGGGGCGGTGACGCGAGCGCCGGTCTTGTTGTTGTCCTGCTCGACGACTGTGGTCAGGTAATCCTGAGCCTTCAGCTTGTCGCGCATGGCGGCGTCGGAGGGCAGTACACCGGCGCCGATCAGCGCCCAATCATGGCCCTTGCCGGTGTTGAACAGGTCGTCGAGATAGACGGCCTGATGGGCGCGGTGGAAATTGCCGACGCCAAAATGGATGATGCCCGGCGTCAGGCTTTTCGGATCGTAATTGGGCACGCCAGCGGTCGCAGCGGCATCCTTGAGGCTTGCCAACGAAAGCTTCACAGTCATTTTCTCATACTCCGGTTGGCCTGTCTGTCAGGCCGGTAGGATCAATCAGGCCCGAATTGCCAGGCCCTTGTCGTCGAAACGGTGCAGTTTGGTTTCATCCGGCGTCAGGTAGACGGTGTCGCCGTGATGCGCGCCGAACTCGCCGCTGGCGCGTGCGGTCATCTGGCCGATGCCCTCGACATCGAGATGCAGGAAGGTGTCGGCGCCCAGATGTTCGGCAACGGTGACACGGCCCTTCCAGGTGCCGCTCTCCTTCGACAGCGTCAGATGTTCGGGACGGATGCCGGTGGTGGTTGCGCCCTTGGATCTGGCATAATCGCCGGTGATCAGGTTCATCCGCGGCGAGCCGATGAAGCCCGCCACGAACAGGTTGCGCGGGGTCAGATACAGTTCCATCGGGGAACCGACCTGCTCGATATTGCCGCGATTGAGCACGACAATCTTGTCGGCCATGGTCATGGCTTCGATCTGGTCGTGGGTGACGTAGATCATCGTCGTCTTCAGCTGGTTGTGAAGATCGCTGATTTCGAGGCGCATCGTGCCGCGCAGGGCCGCATCGAGGTTGGAGAGCGGTTCGTCGAAGAGGAAGGCAGACGGTTCGCGGACGATGGCGCGGCCGATTGCGACGCGCTGGCGCTGGCCGCCGGAAAGCTGCGAGGGGCGGCGTTCCAGATAGTCGGTGAGGTTGAGCACCTTGGCGGCAGCCTCGACTTTCTTGTCGATCGCTGACTGTTCCATCTTCGCCATCTTGAGCGGGAAGGCGATGTTCTTGCGCACGCTCATATGAGGATAGAGCGCATATGACTGGAAGACCATGGCGAGACCGCGGGCAGCAGGTGCGGCTTCCGTCACATCCTTGCCGTCAATGGTGATCGTGCCGCCGGTCAGGTCTTCGAGGCCGGCGATCAGGCGCAGGAGCGTGGACTTGCCGCTGCCCGAGGGGCCGACGAAGACGACGAATTCGCCTTCCTTGATTTCCAGATCGACGGAAGGAATGACCTTGGCTTCGCCGAAATGCTTCTGGACGTTCTTGAGAGTAATGCTGCCCATGATCGGAATTCCTTACTTAACCGCGCCAAACGTGAGGCCGCGGACGAGTTGCTTCTGGCTGAACCAGCCGAGGATGAGGATCGGCGCAATCGCCATGGTCGATGCTGCCGAGAGCTTTGCCCAGAACAGGCCTTGCGGTGACGAGAAAGAAGCGATGAAGGCCGTCAGCGGCGCCGCGTTGGTGGTCGTCAGCTGGATGGTCCAGAAGGCTTCGTTCCAGGCAAGGATGATGTTCAAGAGCAGTGTCGAGGCAATGCCTGGTACGGCCATCGGCGTCAGGACGTAGACGATCTCTTTCCAGAGGCTGGCACCATCCATACGCGCGGCTTCCAGGATCTCGCCCGGAATTTCGCGGAAATAGGTGTAGAGCATCCAGATGACGATCGGCAGGTTGATCAGCGTCAGCATGATGGTCAGGCCAACGCGGCTGTCGAGCAGGCCGAAGGTGCGGAAGATGATGAAGATCGGCAGAAGAACCGCGACCGAGGGCATCATCTTGGTCGAGAGCATCCACATCAGGATGTCCTTGGTCCGCTTGGTCGGGGCAAATGCCATGGCCCAGGCGGAGGGGATGGCGATGATCAACGCCAGGATGGTGGAGCCGACCGAGAGGATGACCGAGTTCATGAACGGCTTGAAGTAATCGCGCTGCGTCTGAACGGTGATGTAGTTCTCGAACGTGCCGGACGGGATGAGCGAGAAACCGGCGATGGCCTCCTGCTCCGTCTTGAGGCTGGTGATGACGGCGTAGAGGATTGGAAAGAAGATGAGGAGCGCCACAACCCAGGCGGCAACGCTCCAGCCGATCTTAGCTCCGGTGGAAACTGAACGAGCCATGATCTTCTCTCCTACTTGTCCAGGTTCTTGCCGACGGCGCGCATCAGGAAGATGGCAACGATGTTGGCGAGAACGACTGCGATGATACCGCCTGCAGCACCGCCGCCGACGTCATAACCGAGACGGGCCGTGCGGTAGATGAGGAAGGTGAGGTTGGTCGATGCGTAACCCGGTCCGCCATTGGTGGTGACGAGGATTTCCGCATAGATGCCGAGCAGGAAGATCGTCTGGATCAGGATGACGACCGTGACGGCACGCGAAAGATGCGGGATCGTCAGGTAGATGAAGCGGTTGAAGAAGTTGGCACCGTCCATTTCGGCCGCTTCACGCTGCTCGCTGTCGAGCGACTGGAGCGCGGTGAGCAGGATCAGGGTGGCAAACGGCAACCACTGCCAGGCGACGATGATGATGACCGAGAAGAGTGGAAACTGGGCGAACCAGTCGATCGGCTGCACGCCGAAGAATTTGGCGATATCGGCAAACACGCCATAACCCGGATGCATGATCATGTTCTTCCAGATCAATGCAGCTACCGGCGGCATGACGAAGAAGGGAGAGATCACCAGGATGCGGACGATGCCCTGGCCGAAGATCGGCTGGTCGATCAGAAGTGCTATCGCGGTACCACCGATGACGGTGATCGCCAGCACGCCGAGAACCAGCAGCAACGTATTCCAGATCGACTGGAAGAAGGCCGGATCGGTGTAGAAATACTGGTAATTGAAGAAGCCTGCGAACGAGACATTCGTCGGTGTCAGCAGGTTGTAGTTCTGGAACGAGTAGTACAGCGTCATTGCGAGCGGTACGGCCATCCAGATCAGAAGAACGACGACGGAGGGCGCCATCATAAGGCGTGCCAACGTCCTGGTGTTCTGCGTTGCCATCTTAAAAAACCTCCCCGGAGCTTTGGCTCTCATTGCCGTCGTGGCGTCCTCATGGAACGTCAGCGCGGAAGCATGATCTTGTTTTTATAGGGTAGCTTGTGGATACGACGAGAGGCGCGGCTTCCGGTCGTTCTGGTCTCCATCTGAGGCGGGCTGCCCGGCAAAGGAGCCGGACAACCCTTATCCTTGGGAGGAAATCCCTTACTTGATGTAGCCGGCGCGGGTCATGTCGCGGGTTGCCGTTGCCTGGGCGGCGGCAAGCGCGTCGTCGACCGTGGACTGGCCGGCGATGACAGCCGAGAAGAGCTGGCCGACAGTGGTGCCGAGAGCCTGGAATTCAGGGATCGCGACGAACTGGCCACCGGTGTAAGGCACTGGCTTGACGGTCGGCTTGGTGATGTCGGCAGCGTCCATGGCAGCAAGCGTCGGAGCGGCGAAGGCTGCTTCCTTCTGGTAGTCGGCGTTCTTATAGAGCGACGTGCGCGTGCCCGGAGGAACGTTTGCCCAGCCTTCCTTGGAAGCGACGAGTGCCGTGTATTCCTTGCTCGTTGCCCAGGAGATGAACTTCTGCGCGGCTTCAGCCTTCTGCGAGGATGCCGGAACGGCAAGGTTCCAAGACCACAGCCAGTTGCCGTGGTTCTTCACGCCTTCCTTGGACGGGAAGATCGCGTAACCGACCTTGTCGGCAACCTTCGAGTCCTTCGGGTTCGATACGAAGGATGCAGCGACGGTCGCGTCGATCCACATGCCGCACTTGCCCTGCTGGAACAGCGTCAGGTTTTCGTTGAAACCGTTCGAAGAAGCACCGGCCGGGCCGGCTTCCTTCATCAGGTCGGCATAGAACTGCAGCGAGGCTTTCCATTCCGGCTGATCGAACTGGGGTTTCCAGTTCTCGTCGAACCAGCGGCCGCCGAAGGAGTTGTTGAGCGCAGACACGAAGGCCATGTTTTCGCCCCAGCCGGCCTTGCCGCGAAGGCACATGCCCGAGACGTCGTTGCCACGATCGGTGATCTTCTTCGCCGCATCGGCGATGAATTCCCAGGTCGGGCTTTCCGGCATTTTCAGGCCGGCCTTTTCGAACAGGTCCTTGCGGTACATGATCATGGCGGATTCGCCGTAGAACGGAGCCGCGTAAAGCTTGCTGTCGACGGACAGACCGCCACGGATCGCCGGCAGAAGGTCGTCCATGTCATACTTGTCGCCGAGGCCGTCGAGCGGCAGGAGCCATTTCTGCTTGGCCCAGATCGGAACTTCGTAGTTGCCGATGGTGACGATGTCGTACTGACCGCCGTTTGCGGCGATGTCGGTGGTGACGCGTTCGCGAAGAACGTTTTCCTCAAGCGTGACCCAGTTTACCTGGATGTCCGGGTTCGCCTTGGTGAACTCCGAGGTCAGACCCTGCATGCGGACCATGTCGCCGTTGTTGACGGTTGCGATTGTGAGGGTTTCAGCCGATGCGGCGGTGGCAACAAAAGCCATGGCCGAGCAGGCGCCCAGCAAAAAAGTCTTCAATGTCATATCTTCCTCCCGAGAAGATGATTGCGAGCATTCGCTTTGCTCGTGGGCAATTACTTATCAGGACTTGATGGAAGTCAACACGGATTCGTCGCTGCACTGCGATTAAACCGTTTTAAGCACTTGAATTTGAATGTAAAAATTTTTGCTCACAGGCGGAGCAACTGCTCAGCCGAGGCCTCGTCAGTGATGATGCCGTTGATCAGTTTGCCGCGAAGCGCTGCTGCTATGGCCTTGATCTTGCGTTGTCCCTTGGCGATCCCAATGACCGAGCTTGTGTAGCGGGACGGGATAGGGACGCTGGCGACGCGTTCGTTGACCGCGTTATCCAGAAGCCGCCCCTGCTGGTCGTAGACCCAGCCGCAGATTTCGCCCGCGGCACCGCTTTCGACAAGGCTTTGCATTTCTTCGCGGCCGAGGAACCCATCAACACAGAGGGGGCCGTCGACGCCCAGTTCGCCAATGCCGACGAAGGTGGCCGCGGCCTCAGAGCCAAGCGCCAGCGTCGAGCGGACAAGCGCCTGATCGTGCAAAGTTTCGCGCTCTTCCGCCGAGGAACAGAGGACGGGAAGCGGCATGGGAAAATGGCGCGCCTTGATGGCATCCGCCATCGAGAAGATGACGTTGTAGAAGGCGGCGGAACCGTCAGGTCCGATATTGCCGGTGAGCGACACAATGCGGTGTTGCGGGCATTCCATCGGCGGGAGTTGATCGACCGCGGCCTTCAGCGTGCGGCCTGTGCCGACCGCAAGCACGATCGGCTCCGGCCGTCTGAGCCAGCGCTCTATCTCCGCGGCGGCGGCCTCTGCAATGCCGATTGTCGATGACGATCCGGATGGATCGCTCGGCACGACTTCAGCGTGACGCAGGCCGTATTTTTCCTTGAGCTTTTCGGCCAGTTCCAGGCAGGCGGCGATCGGATGGTCGAGCCTGACCTTGATCAGGCGTTCGGCAACCGCGAGCGAGACGAGACGCTGCGCCGATTGCCGGGAAATGCCCATGGCGGCCGCTATTTCGTCCTGGGTGCGACCGGCGACGTAATAGAGCCAGCCAGCCCTCGCCGCATCATCCAGCCGTCCCTGGGTGTCAGACCGTTTTGCCATGGCAGAAATCTCCTCCTCCAATTTGCTGCCATTTTTTCCGAGTGTCTGTCAAACGGTTGGCAGACCTGTTTCCGGCGCGTCCCATGAAAAGCTGTTTTTGCGGGATCGTGCCGGCTAGTCGGCTTCAGGCATGGCTGTATCCTCTTCAGCCAGTCGCAGCAGCTCCTTTGCCGCCGTTTCGTCGGTGATCAGCGTGTTGCAGCCAATACGGCGGATGGTGGCGCGGATGGCGACCGCGCGGTGAGAACCGCCTGACGAGAGCACGATATGTCTCGCTTTTTTCAGTGTATCGAGATCGACCGACATGACCCGTTCGTTCAGCGCCTGATCGACGGAATGACCTTCCTCGTTCAGGAAGTTGAACATGGTATCGCAGACACAGCCTGACGCGATCAGGCGGTCCAACTCCTTCTTCGAAATGAAGCCTTCCGAGAGCGAGGTAGAATGCGGGCCGATATCGCCACAGCTGACGACGGCGAGATCGAGATTCTCGGCAAGGTTGTAGATGGTGTCGAGGCCGCATTTATCGATCAGGGCACGCTTGGTGGCGACCGTATCGACGAGAAGAGGGGCGAGGAACATGTAGCATTCGGCGCCCAACTGTCCGGCAAACCGCCAGGTGAAATCGATCGGGTTCGTCTGGTGAACGGCGACGATGCCGCCGAGCAGAGAGACGACCTTGACGTTGTTATGGCGCGCGGGGCGGAAGCTGGAGAGGGAAGCGGTCATGGTGCGGCCCCAGCCGACGCCGATGGTCATGTCGTCCTGAATGACATCTGACAAGAACTGCCCGAGCGCCAGGCCGACGGCGCCTGCAAGCGCATCGGCACTGCTATCACGCGGGGTCGGGACGACGACCGCCTCATCCAGCCCGTAGGCCTTTTCCAGCCGGATTGCGAGTTCGACGCAGCTTTCGACGCCTTCAGAGATCCAGATCTGCACTTCGGAGCGCTTCATGGCTTCATCGAGCATGCGGATCACGGTCGAGCGGCTGACGCCGAGTTTTTCCGCGACATCCTTCTGGGTCAGGCCCTGATTGTAGTAAAGCCATGCGGCGCGAAGCCTCTGGGAGGTCGCGTCGGAATAGGTCGTATGGCTCTCGCGTCTTAATCTGGCCAAGGCGCTCAATCCTCCCGAAATGCGGAATATGCAATTCCTGCGCGTCTGGTCATGATATCGTCTTCATTGGAACATATGTCAATTGAGAAGGACAAATGTCTTGACTTCTTTACCTTCCGCGGATGTTATCTAAATAACATGCCAGAGGAGCAAAATCGGTGCCTCCAGCGCCGACAGCCATCAGTGAGGACAATTCGGATGACGTCAAAACTAGAGCAACTTCGTTCCATGACCACCGTCGTCGCCGACACCGGCGACATCGAGGCCGTTGCCCGTCTCAAGCCGGTCGATTGCACCACCAACCCGTCGATCGTACTGAAGGCGATCGGCTCGGATGCATTTGCCGAAAAGTTCAAGGAAGCCGTTGCCTGGGGCAAGAAGCAGGGCGGCAATGATGAGGCGATTGCGGCTGCCGTGGCCGACCGCCTGGCGATCGATGTCGGTTCCGCGCTTGCCGGTCTGGTCCCGGGCCGCGTCTCGACCGAAGTCGACGCCGACCTTTCCTTCGATACCGAAGCCTCGATCAAGAAGGCGCATGACATCATTGCTGCCTACAAGGCACGTGGCATCGAGCGCGAACGCATCCTGATCAAGCTCGCTTCCACTTGGGAAGGTATCAAGGCTGCCGAAGTGCTGCAGGCCGAAGGTATCGATTGCAATCTGACATTGCTGTTCAGCCATGCCCAGGCCGTTGCCTGCGCAGATGCCAAGGCATTCCTTATCTCGCCCTTCGTCGGTCGTATTCTCGACTGGTACAAGAAGTCGACCGGCCAGGATTACACGGCGGAAACCGATCCGGGTGTCGTTTCGGTTCGCTCGATCTACAATTACTACAAGGCCAACGGCATCTCCACGATCGTCATGGGTGCGTCGTTCCGCAACGTGGGCGAGATCGAAGCGCTGGCCGGTTGTGACCGCCTGACGATCGCGCCGAACCTGCTTGACGAGCTGGACAAGGCCGAGGGCACGCTGGAACGCAAGCTCTCGCCGGAGAAGTTCGAAGCCGTTGCGCCGATCAAGATGGACGAGAAGACTTTCCGCT
Organism: Aliirhizobium cellulosilyticum; assembly: GCF_014198105.1. Lineage (NCBI taxonomy): Bacteria > Pseudomonadati > Pseudomonadota > Alphaproteobacteria > Hyphomicrobiales > Rhizobiaceae > Aliirhizobium > Aliirhizobium cellulosilyticum. The sequence goes on from NZ_JACIGW010000001.1 coordinate 373,086, forward strand.
GGATGCTGAACGAAGACCAGATGGCGACCGAAAAGCTTTCGGACGGCATCCGCCTGTTCGCCAAGGACCTCGGAATTCTGCGCCAGATGGTCAAGAAAGAGCTTACGCTCGCTGCTGCCTGATCACAAGAACCACCGCCAAGCATTGGGAGGCTCGCCGCAAGGCGGGCCTTTTTCATGTTCAGGCAGGCTTCCATCTGCGGGAGGCAGGCTGTGCGTCGACACCGTAAAGTTGAATTCGATCAAGTGCTTAATTAACTTAAACTTTATTAAAGGTGGATAGCCTTCCGGCAAAAATAGCCAAGCGGAGATATCCATGGTCGGTTTACCTTTCGGCCACATGCAGTCCAACGCAGCCCTTGTCGAGGCGCTCAATCGCTCGCAGGCGATCATCGAGTTCGACCTCAACGGCATCATCCTGACCGCCAACGAGAATTTCTGCCGGACGGTCGGCTATTCGCTGTCCGAGATCGTTGGCAAGCACCACCGCATCTTTGTCGATCCGACGGACGCCGCGTCGAAGGACTATGCGGATTTCTGGGCGGGGCTGGCGAAGGGCAAGTTCGATCAGGGCAAATACAAGCGTTTCGGCAAGGGTGGTCGCGAGGTCTGGATCGAGGCTTCCTACAATCCGCTTTTCAAGGGCAACAAGCCCTACAAGGTGGTGAAGATCGCCACTGATATCACGGCATCGCGCAAGGATGCGCTGGAAAACCGCGGCAAGCTGGAAGCGCTGTCTAGAGCGCAGGCGGTGATCGAATTCACGCCGGAGGGCGAGATCATTACGGCGAACGAGAATTTTCTCAATGCGCTCGGCTATCAGCTGGGCGAGATCGTCGGGCGGCATCATTCGATATTCTGCGAGCCGGATCATGCTCAGTCGGCGGAATACAAACGGTTCTGGCAAGAGCTTTCGGCGGGAAAATTCTCCACCGGACAGTTTACCCGGATCACGAAGCAGGGCGAACAGATCTATATCCAGGCATCCTACAATCCGATCATCGATGACAGCGGCCGCGTGTTCAAGGTCGTGAAGTTTGCTGCGGATGTTTCTGAACGTATGACCGTGGTGAAAGGGCTGGGGGCCGGTCTCGGGCGCCTCGCAGATTGCAATATCCGTCAGACGATCGATGTTCCCTTCAGTCCGGAATTCGAGCCGCTGCGGCGTGATTTCAATGCCTCGATCGGCGCGTTCCAGGAAACCCTGATGGGCGTGCTCAGACAGACCGGCATGCTGAACGGCTCCAGCCAGGAAATGCATGAGGCGGCTGATCAGATGTCTGCGCGCACCAAGGAGCAGGCGGCATCGCTGGAAGAGGCTTCTGCTGCGCTGGAGCAGGTCACTTCGACCGTCCGCGCCTCGTCTGCCAACACCGTCGAGACGCGCAAGCTGGTGAAGAACGCCCTTGAGGCGGCAACCGCCTCGTCCAGCGTGGTGCAGGAAACCATCACGGCGATGAAGCGGATCGAGGATGCGTCGGGAGAGATCACCAAGATCATCGGTGTTATCGACGAGATCGCTTTCCAGACCAACCTTCTGGCTCTCAATGCCGGCGTCGAGGCGGCACGCGCCGGTGAGGCAGGCAAGGGCTTTGCCGTGGTTGCGCAGGAAGTGCGCGAACTTGCCCAGCGCTCGGCGACGGCTGCCAAGGAGATCAAGACGCTGATCGACAAGTCGGGCCGTGAAGTGACGGAAGGCGTGCGGCTGGTGGACGAGACCGGCTCGGCGCTGCAGGAGATCGAAACCTTCGTCGCATCGATCGACAGCAATGTGCAGTCGCTGGCGACAGCTGCGCAGGAGCAGGCGACCGGCCTCTCGGAAATCAACAGCACGGTCTCGCAGCTCGACCGGATGACGCAGCAGAATGCGGTCATGGTGGAGAGGACGACGACGATCAGCCGGTCGCTGGCGGCGGGTGCCGCCCAGCTGGTTGAGCTGGTCAATCACTTCAAGCTCAACCGGCGTAATCGCATCCGCGAACCGGAGGGTGAGGCTGGTCAGGCTCGCGCGAAACGGGCGGCCTGATACGTCATCCGACAAGGCCGACATATTTTGAAATGAAACAGAAATCAGCGGGTAATGTTGATCGGTAGATTCGATCCACCAACACAGGATTGGAGATACGGATGACGGATGCCTTCCATGCCTATTCGGGCCTTCTCAGCGCTTCGGCGATGGTGTTGCTGCTGACGATGATCGTCGCCTTCTATGTCAGCCTGACGCTGGAGGCATTCAAGAATGCCAATGACAGCCGTGTCGAAGCGACAGCGCTTCGGCGGGGTGGGGCCGGCATGGATTGCCGGCCCGGTATCTGAGCGGTCAGGCCGGCTGGGATAGCGGGGCAGGGCTTGCCGGCTTCCTGAGCAGCATGACCGAGACTGCCGCAAGCATGCACATCACGCCTGCAATCTGCAGGGCTGGCATGTAGGTGTCGTAGTCGCTCTTGAACCAGCCGGCACCAAAGGCCGCGGTTGCGGCTCCCAGCTGGTGGCCGGTGAAGATCCAGCCGAAGACGAGGCCGGCCTTCTCGCGACCGAAGCTTTCCGCCGCGAGCTTGACCGTCGGCGGTACGGTTGCCACCCAGTCGAGACCGTAGAAGATCGCGAAGACGGAGAGTTCGAGCGTGCTGAAGCCGGAAAAAGACAGGTAGATCAGCGAAAGGCCGCGCAATCCATAAAACCAGAAAAGCAGGATGCGGTTGTCGTAACGGTCGGAAAGCCAGCCGGCGAAGATCGTGCCGATGAAATCGAAAATCCCGATGACGGCAAGCGTGCCGGCTGCGGTGACCGCCGCCATGCCGAAATCACCGCAGATCGAGATCCAGTGCGTCTGGATGAGGCCGTTGGTGGAGAGGCCGCAGACGAAGAAGGTGCCGAACAGAACCCAGAAGACCGGATTGCCGGAAACGCTTTTCAGGGTGATGAGCGGGGATAGGAGCGTGGCGAGAAGCTTGTGGTCCTGCTTCGGAGCCTTGTTGACGGTGGTTTCGCCATAGGCTGGCAGGCCGACATCGGACGGGTGGTCACGCATCAAAAGCAGGACGAGAACGAAAGTCGTGGCAAGCACTGCGACGGTCAATGTCAGCGCCGTGCGCCAGCCATAGGCTTCGGTAAGGGCTGCAAGCACGGGCAGGAAGACAAGCTGGCCGGTGGCGTTGCTTGCCGTCATCAGGCCGATGACAAGGCCGCGGCGCTTGGAAAACCAGCGGGCGGCGACGGTTGCGCCAAGCACCAGAGCCGTCATGCCGGTGCCGACACCGATGACAACGCCCCAGAGTAGCAGCAATTGCCAGACCTCGGTCATGAAGAAGGATGTGACGATGCCGAAGATGATCATGCCGAGCGCCGTCGAGACGACCTGTCGGACGCCGAAATGGTTCATGAAGGCGGCGGCGAAAGGCCCGAGCAGGCCGAAAAGCACGAGACGAACGGCCATGGCGGTGGAGATATCCGCGATATCCCAGCCGAATTCCTGGTGCAGCGGCTGGATCATCACGCCGGCCGAACCCATGGCACCAGCGGTTGCCAGCATGGTCAGGAAGGTGGTTGCTGCAACGACCCATCCGTAGTGGAGTTTTCTCGCCGCCATCCAGCCGGCAACGCCTGTCGAAATCATTCGTGGTTTCCTTCTTTTGCTGCCGGGGTGCCGCGGCCTATTGGGAGTAATCTTCCATATTTGCGGGTAGATGCCCGTATATTGGCCAAAAAATCAGAGTTCTGCGAGCAGGTCCTGCAACTGCCGGGCTTTTTCGTGTCCGAGGCGGGCCTCTATGTCGTCCTGCACGCCATCCCAGAGGGGGGCGCCCTTTTCCAGTATTTCGCGGCCTTTCGGTGCGATGGTCAGCACGGCTTCGCGCTGATCCTCGCCATGGCCGATGGCGATCAGCTCCATCCGTTCCAGCACCTTGGCATTGCGACCCACTGTCGAGCGATCCAGTTCGACCTTGTGCGCCAGATCGGTCAGCGACACCGGCTCCATACGCCGGATGTTTCTGAGCAGGCTGAACTGGCCGATATTGACGCCAAGCGGTGCCAGTGCCTCGTCATAATAGGATGAGACCTTGCGGGTCGCCTTGCGCAACAGGATGCAGTGGCATGTATCGTTCGACATCTTGATGCGTGTATATACCCGGATCTTGCGTCGCGCAAGCGGGTATATGCCCGCGACCTGATCAGGCCGCGGCGCGGGAGGCGAGCATGGTGCGAATGAAGGTGGCGATGAAGGTTATCGTCATCAAAAGCACGATGGTGGGGGCGGGGGCGCTATCGAGGAAAAAGCTCAGATAGATGCCGCCGAGGGAGCAGCCGAGTGCGACCGCGACCGCCGTCAACAGCATGGCGGTGAAACGGCGGGTCAGCAGGAAGGCGATGGCGCCAGGAGCGATCAGGAGGGCCACCGATAGGATGATGCCGATTGCCTTCAATGCCCCGACGACTGTCAGCGACAGGACGGCAAGCAGGCCGTAATGCAGCAGGCGGGTGGGCAGGCCGATTGCCTTGGCATGCTGCTCGTCGAAGGCGTGGACCAGCAGGTCCTTGCGGAAGATGACGAGGAAGATGGTGGCGGCGATGGCAATCAGCGTCGTCTCGATCAGATCCTGCGGCAGGATGCCGAGCATGTCGCCGAACAGGATGTGATCGAGATGCACATCGGCCTGGACATTGACGTAAAGCACGAGACCGAGGCCGAACATGCCTGAAAAGACAATGCCGAGGACGGTGTCTTCCTTGATGCGGCTGTTTTCTTTCAGGAAACCGGTTGCCAGTGCGCAGACCATGCCGGCGATGAAGGCGCCGATCGAGAAGGGGATTGCCAGCATGTAGGCGATGACGACGCCCGGCAGCACGGCATGGGAGACGGCGTCGCCCATCAGCGACCAGCCCTTGAGGATGAGGAAGCAGGAGAGGATCGCCATCGGCAGAGCGATCATCAGCGTCACCGCAAAGGCGGTGCGCATGAAGTCGATCTGGAAGGGGAAAAGCAGGAGGTCGATCGTGTCGCTCATATCGCTTCCTCCAACGAGGCCTTCACCCGGCGGCGGGCGGCGAGCATGCCGTGCTTGGGTGCAAAAACGAAAGCGATAAGGAAGATGGCCGTCTGCAGCACGACGATGATGCCGCCGGTTGCGCCATCGAGGAAGTAGGAGAGATAAGCACCGAGGAAGCTGGTGGCAGCGCCGATACCGAGTGCGAGCAGGATGACGCGCTGGAACCGGTCGGTGAGCAGATAGGCGGTGGCGCCCGGCGTGACGACCATGGCGATGACGAGGAAGGCGCCGACGGTCTGCATCGCGGCGACGGTGGAGGCGGCGAGAAGGGCGAAGAACATCACCTTCAACGCGTCGGGCTTGAGGCCGATCGTGCGGGCGTGGTTTTCATCGAAGAAGGCGACCATAAGGTCTTTCCACTTCAAAGTCAGAACGATGAGGCTAACGGTGCCGATGATGACGAGCTGCAGTGTATCGCCGGGGCTGATGGCGAGCACATTGCCCATGACGATGGTCTGGATATCGACCGAGGTCGGCGACAGCGACACCATGAACAGGCCAAGCCCGAAAAAGGAGGTGAAGATCAGGCCGATAATGGCGTCTTCCTTCAGCCGTGTTCGCTGGTTGAGGAACAGCATGGCAAGCGCTGCGAGGCCGCCGGACATGAAGGCGCCGATCGAAAAGGGCAGGCCGAGCATATAGGCGCCGGCGACGCCGGGGACGATCGAGTGGGAGAGAGCATCGCCGATCAGCGACCAGCCTTTCAGCATCAGGTAGGCGGAGAGAAAACCGCAAACGCCGCCGACCAGGGCCGAGACCCAGATGGCGTTCAGCATGTAACCATAGGTGAAAGGTTCAAGAAGCGTCTGGAGCATCGACGCTGTCCTTCTTCTTCTTTTTCACCTTGGTTTTTTCTGTGCCGTTGCCATAGGTGACGAAGGGGCGTTCGTCATCGGTAATGACCTTGACGCGGCGCGGATCGGCGTCGTCATGCAGGTCGGCACCGCCGAGGATGAAATGGCGCAGCACGCCTCCGAATGCCTTTTCCAGATTGGCCTCGTTGAACGTATCTGCCGTCTTGCCATAGGCGATGACGGTGCCCTTGACGAAGACGGTGCGGTCGCAGAAATCCGGCACGCTGCCGAGATTGTGGGTGGAGACCAGCATGACCCGGCCCTCGTCGCGCAGGGCCTTGAGGAGTGCGACGATCTGCTCCTCGGTCGTCACGTCGACGCCGGTGAAGGGCTCGTCGAGCAGGATGACCTGACCTTCCTGCGCCAGCGCGCGGGCAAGAAAAACCCGCTTGCGCTGGCCGCCGGAAAGCTCGCCGATCTGGCGTTTTCGGTATTCCAGCATGTTCACCCGCTTGAGCGCCTCGGTGACCATGTCGTGGTCGCGGCGCGACGGGATGCGGAGGAAATTCATGTGGCCGTAGCGGCCCATCATCACTACGTCCTCGACCAGAACCGGGAAATTCCAGTCGACTTCTTCGGACTGCGGCACATAGGCGACGAGGTTCTTTTTCAGCGCGTCTCGGGCGGGCATTCCAAGGATTTCAACCGAGCCTTCGGTCAGCCTGACGAAGCCCATGATGGCCTTGAAAAGCGTAGACTTGCCAGCGCCATTGACGCCGACAAGTGCCGTGATCGTGCCCTTGGGCACTTCGAAACTGGCATGTTTCAGCGCCGTATGGCCGTTGCGATAAGCGACGCTGACATTGTCGAGCCTGATGCCGGTAGCTACTGGCTTGGTCTTGCCCATCCTCATTGCGCGAGACCTTTTGCAATGGTTTCCGAGGTGATGCGCAAGAGATCGAGATAGGTGGGAACCGGGCCGTCTGTTTCGCTGAGCGAGTCTACATAGAGAACTCCGCCATAGGTCGCGCCGGTTTCGGAGGCGACCTGTTTTGCCGGCTTGTCGGAGACGGTGCTTTCGGAGAAAATGACCTTCACGTCATGCTCGCGCATGGCATCGATGACGGCGCGAACCTGTTGCGGTGTGCCCTGGCTGTCGGCATTGACCGGCCAGAGATACAGCTCCTTGAGGCCGAAATCGCGGGCCAGATAGGAGAAGGCGCCTTCGCTGGTGACGAGCCAACGGTGATTTTCCGGCAGTTTTGCCAGCTCGTCGCGGATCGGCTGGGCCTGTGCGCGGATCTTGTCGGAATAGGCCTTGGCATTTGCGGCATAGGTTTCGGCATTGGCCGGGTCGATCTCGGTCAGGCCCTTGCGGATGTTCTCGACATAGATGACGGCGTTTTCCGGTGACATCCAGGAATGCGGGTTGGGCTTGCCCTGATAGGCGCCGCCGGCAATCGACATGGGGGTAACGCCATCGGAGACGGTGACGCTCTTCACATCTCCGAGATTTTTCAGGAAGCGCTCGAACCAGAGTTCGAGGTTCAGGCCGTTGCGCAGGACGAGATCCGCGTCACGGGCACGCAGGAGGTCGCGCGGTGTCGGCTGGTAATTGTGGATCTCGGCGCCGGGTTTGGTGATGCTTTCGACTTCGGCCGCATCGCCCGCGACGTTCTTCGCCATGTCGGCGATAATGGTGAAAGTGGTGACGACCTTGGGCTTTTCCTCAGCCGAAGCGGAAAAGGGCAGGGAGAGCAGGCCGGCGAGGAGGCCGGTGCCGAGGCATGCAATTCTCAAAAACGACATTCGTGATCCGTTATTGCTGTTGCAAATCATTCGCAATTTAAACTAGCGACAAAAATCCACCTGTCAATGCTCTTGCAAATCATTCGCAATAAGATCGGAATCCCGATTTGGAACGGCGGCCTGACAAATCCACTTAAAGTTTCTTCAATAAGATTGGGCGAATATGCCCTCATTGTTCCATGACTTGTATTGCGTAACTGGAGTTGACTATGCCGGGTGTTGGCGAATGAAGATCCGGCTGTCGAAGAAGTTTGTCTTCCTGCTGGGCGGCGCAATTGTTCTGTGTGGTGCAAGTGGTTCGGCGGCGGTGCTGATCGGAACCGATAAAATCCTCGGCCCTTCCTATAAAGACATAAACGGTCTCGCCTGCACGACGCTGCAGACGCAGAAGATGCGCCGGGACGGCAGCATCTGGGTTCGAAAATACGTGACCAGCGACCAGGCCGGCGACGGCATCGCTCGGCTGAAGACGGCCTTGCGCGTGGCGCGGGCGGTGCAGGAAAAGGAAAAGGCCGGCCTCGTCCAGGTCGCGATGATCGACAGCGCCGGGCCCAAGGACACGGCCGACATGCGCGGTCGCGCGATTGCCGCGCAGGTCGTCTACATTCCAAACCCCACCAAGATCCCGGCGGGCGGGCAGGCTGAAAACTATTCCGGCTATTATCTCGACGGTGCGCCCAGCGCCAACGGCCATTTCTATGGCATGCGGGTCGATCTTCCGCTGGAAGATATCGAACATCTGGAAGCGCATCTGACCGACAAGGCAGACTGCATCGATCCGTCTTTGCCAGAGGGCAGTGAAGCAGCCAAGGCAGAACCAAAGGCGTCCGGACACGGAGCGCCTGCCGGTGGCAGCGAGAAACCTTCCGGCCACGGTGCCGCGCCGGCGACGGAAGGTGCCAGTGCCGAGGCCGAAGCCAAGGGCGAAGAGGTTGCCGCGGCTGAAGGCGGTGGTTTCTTCAGTTCGATCACCGGCATGGTTTTCGGTGCGAAGGAAGAAGCTGCTGCCGGTCATGAGGCAGGTCAGGGCGAGGAAAAGGCCGTTCCTGCCGCAGCCGCGCCTTCCGGTGAAAACCATGGCGCGCAGGCTGCAAAGACAGACACTGCCTCCACTGACAAGCCTGCCGAAGAAAAGAGCTTTTTCGATCAGGCAAAGAGCATGATCCTTGGCAGTTCTGTCGATGAGCCGGCCGCTCCGGCGCAGAAGGAAGCCAAGGCTGATGCAGTGGATGAGGCCAAGCAGGCCTCAGAACCTGCGCGGGAACCGAGAACAACGGCCGAGGGTGGCAAGGGTTGGTCGAAGTCGGATGCGGCTGACGAGGTTCATTCCGGGACTGCAGCTGACAGTAAAGGCCAGCCGAAGGCTACTAATGAGGCGGCGCAAGCAGAAGCTCATGCGGGAGGACCGCAGTCTGCGGCTTCCGGTGCAAGCGCAGCCGATACGGCCGGTGCCGCATGGCTGGAAAAATTCAGGGCGCAACAGGCGGCGCCTGCGGCGAATGCTGCACCGCCAGCGGATTGATGGCCCCCCCTGTACCTTCAAACGGCTGGCGCCTGATCGTTAAGGCCGCAGCTGTGGTGAGGGACATATGGCAAAACGGGACAAGCGCAGCCGCCAAGCAGCTGAACTAAAGCTCTATCTGCGCCAAGCCGCTGGGCCTGCGCAAAAGGGGCAGGAGCCTGACGATCGTCGATATGATCGTGATGTGGAGCGCCAACCGCGCAAGCTTTTGCCCGAGGCGTTAGATGCGCTTCTGAAAGAAGAGCGATAATGACCAACGTGACATATCTGAACCTGCCCATGGCTTTGCTTGGGCGATGGAGAGCAGAGTGGGATAGTGATGACGGCCGCTCTGAGTATCACATCTTTGTTCGTGATGGCTGCGTGGCTGTGGAGGCAATCGACTATGTTGATCGGGAAGCTTATGTCATCTCGAACATAGTCTGCGACAGCAAGAGTGTAGCGTTTGATACGCTGATGCGCTCGACCGGCCGTAAAGGCCATCTCGTTCTGGAGGTGAAATCAGCCAGCCGAGTTGATCTGACTTTCACCTTTACCGACACTTGCGCTGCAGTCAGATGTGAGGACTGATGCCTTTGTTTGATTAGCTGTCTAATCAGGACTGCCTCCCTCCCATAGAGCGGAAGGAGGCAGAGTTTCGTTCCTCAGTCCGCCTTGGCCTTGCGGGCCGGGAAGAGGATGACGTCGCGGATCGACGGGGCGTTGGTCAGAAGCATGACGAGGCGGTCGACGCCGATGCCGAGGCCACCGGCCGGGGGCATGCCCTGGTCGATCGCGTCGAGGAACTCGTCGTCCAGCTGCTTGTCCTTCTCGCCGCGGGCATGCGCCTGTTCGAGCTGCTCGACCATGCGCTTGCGCTGCTCTTCCGGGTCGTTCAGTTCGGAGAAGGCATTGCCTACTTCCCAGGCGTTGCAATAGGTCTCGAAGCGTTCGACGAGGCGCGGCTCGCCCGGAACTTCCTTGGCAAACGGCGAGATGTCCTTCGGGAAGTGGGTGACGTGGCTCGGCTGGATCAGCGTGCCCTCGACCTTTTCTTCAAAGATGAAGGCAAGGCATTCGCCCCAGGTCCAGTCCTTCTCGACCTCGAAACCAGCGGCCTTTGCTGCGGCGCGGGCCTCCTCGTCGGTCTTGATCGACAGGAAGTCGATCCCGGTCGCTTCCTTGACCGCGTCGGGCATCGGCACGCGCTTGAACGGGCCCTTGAAGGAGATCTGCTTGTCGCCGAAGGTGACGTCCGGGGTGCCGTGAATCGAAACGGCGAGCGTTTCGAACAGGCGCTCGACGAGGTCCATGACGTCCTCGTAATCGGCATAGGCCCAGTAGCATTCCATCATGGTGAATTCGGGATTGTGCCGGGTAGAGACGCCTTCGTTGCGGAAGTTGCGGTTGATCTCGAACACCTTGTCGGAAAGGCCGGACACCAGCGTGCGCTTCAGGAAAAGTTCCGGCGCGATGCGCAGGTACATGTCCATCTTCAGCGTGTTGTGGAAGGTCTTGAACGGATCGGCAGTGGCGCCGCCATAAACCGTCTGCAGCATCGGAGTTTCGACTTCCAAGAAGCCGTCGTTTTCCATGAAGCGGCGGATGCCGGAAACGATCTTCGAGCGCTGCTGGAAGCGCAGCTTCGATTCTTCGTTGCTCATGATGTCGAGGTGGCGCTTGCGATAACGGATTTCGATATCGGCGATGCCGTTCCACTTTTCCGGCATGGGGAGAAGCGACTTGGTCAGCATGGTGATCTGCTGTGCGTTGATCGACAGCTCGCCGCGCTTGGTGCGGCGTACGGTGCCGGTGACGCCGATGATGTCGCCGAGATCGATCAGCGGCAGCATGTTGCGCGCTTCTTCCGGCGTGACGTCCTTGTGGGAGAAGATCTGGATCTTGCCAGAAGCGTCATGGATATCCATGAACATGCCGGAATTGCGCGAGGAATAGACGCGGCCGGCGACCGTGACGACGTCCTGAGTTTCCGTGTCCGGCTCCAGCGCCTCGTATTTCGCAGCCAGTTCCGCATTGGTCATGGTGCGATGGAAATGTGCCGGATAGACATCGCCGATGGTCTCGCGCAGCTTGGCAAGCTTTTGTGCGCGCACTTCGGTGACGTCGGAGGAGAGGGCGGTTTCGGTCTTTGTCGTGTCGGTCATATTCTAGTTCCTGTGACGGCTTGTGGCCTTGTGCCGTGTGACTGCCCCTCACCCTAACCCTCTCCCCGCAGGCGGGGCGAGGGGACGTGCCACGCTCGACGTTTGAGGGTGGCTGCAGAGTTTGCCTCTTGCGTCCTTCTCCCCGTCCTTACGGGGAGAAGGTGCCGGCAGGCGGATGAGGGGCCGGCACTATTTCCTAATTTATTTCCCGTCGCCGACCATTGAGGCGACGACCGTTGCTGCGATCTTCAGGCGCTGGCGAACGACGGAGCGGCCGAGAATGGCCATGCTATCGAACAGCGGCAGCGAGCGGGACGAGCCGGACATGGCGATGAAGAGCGGCGGGGTGACGACGCGGAGTTTCTTCTCCAGCTTGTCGGCAACGGCGCGCAGTTCCGCGTCGATCGCTTCCACGTTCCACTCGACCATCTTTTCGATGTCGGCCTGGACCGTGTTGATGATCAGCAGTGTATCTTCCGGCGAGGTCTTCAGGCCGGCGAAGGATGCCGGCGTCAGGCTGACATCGGCGGCGAGCAGGAAGCCTGCAAGGTTCGGCAGGTCGCCGAGCTTGGTGATGCGGCTCTGCGAGTGGAGCAGGCCCTGCTTCAGGCGATCGTTTTCCATTGCCCATTCGAGCGTGCGGGCGACGAATTCCTCCGGCGTCAGCTTTTCGCGCAGCCAGCGGCCGTTCAGCCATTCGAGCTTTTGCAGGTCGAAGATGGCGCCCGCCTTGGACAAGGCTTCCGGATCAAATTTTCCGGCCAGTTCTTCCATGGTCAGCAGTTCTTCGCCTTCGGCGATCTGCACGAAGAAGAGGCCAAGGAAGTTCATCAGGGCTTCCGGCAGGTAGCCGAGCGCCGAGTAGTAGCTGATCGAGGTCGGGTTCTTGCGCTTGGAGAGCTTGGACTTGTCGGCATTGCGCATCAGCGACAGGTGCATCCAGACGGGAGCTTCCCAGCCGAAATAACGGTAAAGCAGGATGTGCTTCGGCACCGATGCCAGCCACTCCTCGCCGCGGGCCACGTGGGTGATCTTCATCAGGTGGTCGTCGATGACGTTTGCCATGTGATAGGTCGGCATGCCGTCGCCCTTGATGAGCACCTGCATGTCAACAGAATCCCACGGGATCGAGACGTCGCCGTAAACGCCGTCGGTAAAGTCGCAGGAGCCCTCGGTCGGGATTTTCATGCGCACGACGGAGCTTTCGCCGGTTGCCATTTTCGAAGTGACTTCTTCCGCCGTCAGATGCAGGCAGAGACCGTCGTATTTCGGTGGCTTGCCGGCGGCGCGCTGGCCTTCGCGCATCTCATCAAGTCTCTCGGGCGTGCAGAAGCAGCGGAAGGCATGGCCCTTGTCGAGCAGGTCCTGTGCGAAAGGCTGGTACATGTCCTTGCGCTCGGACTGGCGGTAGGGACCATAAGGACCGCCGACATCCGGGCCTTCCGACCATTTCAGGCCCGTCCATTTCAGCGCATCCAGAACCCGCTCCTCGAATTCGAGCGTCGAGCGGGTGGCATCGGTATCCTCGATGCGCAGGATGAACTCGCCGCCATTCTTCTGGGCGAAGAGGTAGTTGAAAAGGGCGATATAGGCGGTGCCGACATGCGGCTCGCCGGTGGGCGAGGGAGCGATGCGGACGCGTGGGGTCGGGTTGATCATTGTGCTGCTCTAATTCGAGGCGCAACTGGATGCGCCAAGCCTGTTCCGGGAATAGGGATTGGGGCAGGCTTAGGCCATATTCAGGCCGAAGCGTCAAGGTTTTTGGGAATGTGACGCCCCTCGGGGCTAGGCGACCGGCCAAACATAGAGCAGGGCCGGAATACTGACGAGGATGATGAGGAAGGACAGGGGCAGGCCGAGGCGGGGGTAATCGGAGAATTTGTAACCGCCCGGACCAAAAACCAGCGTGTTGCACTGGTGGCCGACGGGGGTGAGGAAATCGCAGCCTGCGCCGATCGCAACCGCCATCAGGAAGGCCTCGGGCTTGAAGCCGAGACTGGTGGCAAAGCTTGCCGCGATCGGCCCCATGACCAGCACCGTTGCCGCATTGTTGAGGAAGGGAGTGACGGCCATGGCGGTTATGAGGATGAGGCCAAGGGCGCCCCAGGCAGGCAAGGTGGCCGCGACCTCGCCAAGCCAGCCGGCGATGAGGTCACTGCCGCCTGTCGTGCGCAGGCTGTCGGAGACGGGAATGAGCGCTGCCAGCATGACGAGGATCGGCCCGTCGACGGACTTGTAGAAATCGGTCAGCGGTATGCAGCGGAAGACGACCATGCCGAGGGCTGCGGCGAAGAAGGCGACCGGAACCGGGGCGAGGCCGACGGCAGTAGCCGCCATAGCGAGCGCAAGGATGATGAGCGGAATGAAGGCGCGGCGCCGGGTGCCGAGCAGCACTTCCCGCTGGGCTAGGGGCAGGAGGGAGAAATCCTGCATGATGGTGGGCATGGTCTTTCGCGAGCCCTGCAGCACGATCACGTCGCCGGCCGCAAGCGTCAGGCTGCCGAGACGCTCCTTCAAGCGTTCGCCGTGGCGGCTGATTGCCAGAAGGTTGACGCCGCGTGTGTAGGAGAGTGCCAGTTCCTTGGCGGAGAGACCCTTCAGCGGCGATTCCTGGCTGATGATCGCCTCGACCGATATGATGTCGCCCTGCGCCTGTTCGCCGGTCAGCGGCTTGCCGGACAATTGCAGCTTGGCGTTCGAGACAATGCGGTCCAGCGCCTTGGATGGGCCTTCGAGCATCACGATGTCGTTTTCCCGTAGGCTCAGGTCCGGGAATGGCGCCATGCGGGCGGTGCCGCGCAGCACGGCATTGGCAATCACTTCGCCATCGCCAAGTTTCAGCAGTTCGCCCAGCCGTTTTTCGAGCACGGTGGATTGCGCCGTCACCATCACTTCCGAGGTGTAGTTCTTGATCTCGACGGCTTCCTCGATCGAGTGGTTTTCCTTCGTGCGGCTAGGCACCAGCCAGTGGAAAAAGAGCAGGAAGGTGATGCCGACGAGACAGAGGATGACACCCATCGGGGTGAAGTCGAACATGGTGAAGGACTGGCCGGTCAGCTCTTCGCGGATGCGTGAGACGACGATATTGGGCGAGGTGCCGATTTGCGTCATCAGCCCGCCGAGCAGCGCCGAAAAAGCCATCGGCATCAGGTATTTCGACGGCGAGGCACCGGATTTCTTGGCGAACTGGAAGGCGACCGGCATCATGATGGCCAGCGCACCGATATTCTTGATGAAGGCGGAGAGAACCGCCACGACGATCATCAACAGCGCAAGCTGGGTGTGCAGCGTGTCGAGATTCGGGAAGAACTTCTTGATAGCCAGATCGACGATACCGGATCGGGCAACGCCCGCCGAGACGACCAGTGCCGAGCCGACGATAATGACGATGTCGTCGGAAAAGCCGGAAAATGCCTGGTCGGTCGGCACAACACCGAGCGCCACGGCCAGAACCAGCGCGCAACAGGCGACCACATCATAGCGAAACCGATCCCAGATGAACACTGCCATCATCGCGGCGATGACGGCGAAGGCGAGGATCTGCTGGGTTGTCATGCGGCTCCGGGGGGTATGCGTACGGCGAGGTGGGTGGTTTCGAGTGAGGCAATAATGCCCGAGAGGCCTTATCGTTTCAAACGCGGATGCGAGATATCGCCGATTTGTACAATTCTACTGCGAATTGGGTGTGGTCGTCAGGATCTGTCCATTTTTCAAGTAAAAGTTGATTGTTTTGCTCAGGAAATAGGCGTAGGTCCGCGACCGGGAGGAGATCTGATGCAACGGACACACAGAGGACACCCATGAGACCGATCGTATTTTCCGCCTTTGCCCTTGCGCTTGGTGCATCCACCGCGTTTGCCACCGACTATCCGGCAACGATCACCGATGTCGCTGGCCGCACCGTGACGATCGCCAAGAAGCCCGAGCGGATCATTCTGCAGGATGGTCGCGACATGCTGACCGTTGCATTGCTCGATCGTGATAACCCCTATGCGCGTGTCGTCGGCTGGAGCTCCAATTTCGTCAAGTCGGATCCGGGCACTGCCAAGCTGATGGACCAGGCTTTCGGCAAGGCGCCGCCGGTGATGAGCCTTTCCGAGGACGGTGAAACTGATCTGGAAGCGGTCATTGCGGCCAAGCCTGATGTTGTCGTCGCTCAGACGCGGGCGCAAAAATCCTTCAAGGAAGGCGGTATCGAGGACAAGCTGAAGGCGCTCGATATCCCGGTCGTCTATCTGGACGTGATGGAAGAGCCGGTCGGCCACACGACGGAAAGCGTCGAAGTGCTCGGCAAGGTCATGGATCGCGAGAAGGAAGCCGGCGAATACGTGTCCTTCTACAAGCAGCACCTCGACCACCTGAACGACGTCATCGCCAAACAGACCGTGTTTCCGAACGTCTTCGTCGAAGCGAAGGCCGGCAACAAGGGCGACGGGTGCTGCTTTACCCATGGTGATACCGGCTTCGGCAAGCTGGTGACCTCGCTGAAGGGCAACAATATCGGCTCGAAGCTGCTGCCGGGCCAGACGGGTACCGTGTCGCTCGAGGCGCTGCTCGGCTCCAACCCGCCGGATGTCTACATCATGTCCGGTTCGCAGTGGACGAACCCGGAGAATTCGGCGGCTCCGTTCGGCTACAACGTCACGCCGCAGCAGGTTTCCGCAGCACTCGGCAAGCTGGAGCAGCGCGACGGCTTTGCCGCGATGAAGGCGGTGCAGGATGGCCGCGTCTACGGTCTCTATCACCAGTTCTACAACCATCCCTATAACATCGTCGGCCTCGAATACATGGCGAGTTTCATGTATCCGGAAGCCTTCAAGGATCTAGATCCCGCCGCAACATATGCGACGCTGATCAAGACCTTCACCAAGATTCCCGATGCACCTGTCGTGCTCGGCGCCTCGGCACCGGTAACGCAGTAATTTTCTGGAGCAGCTTCGCCTTCCTCGGAACGCGAGGCTGCTCCATCTATCTGTTTCCACGCAATTCCTACCGAAAGACCGGTGCTTCGTACCGCTGGAATTGCTCTCAAGCATCGGAGCATCGTGTGAGTATTGCCGAACACAATCCGCCAGTCCTGCTGGCGGAGGCGGAGCGTGCCTATCATGGCAAGATCCGCGTGAAAGTGATGATGCTGATCGTTCTTGCCGTGGCACTTTGCGCCGCTGCAGTGATCGATGTCTGTGTCGGGTCTTCCGGTCTGTCGCCGAGTGATGTGCTGGCCGCGATCTTCCAGCCGGAGAGTGTCAGCCGGGGCGTGCGGGCAATCGTCGTCGATGTGCGGCTACCCTATTCGCTAATGGCTCTGCTTGTCGGTGCTTCCCTGTCGCTTGCCGGGGCCGAGATGCAGACCATTCTCGACAACCCGCTGGCAAGCCCGTTCACGCTCGGCGTGTCGTCTGCCGCATCCTTCGGCGCGGCGCTTGCCATCGTGCTGCAGCTCGGTATTCCCGGCTTGCCGCCGGAGTGGTTCATTCCCGCCAATGCCTTCATCTTCGCCTTCGGTTCGGTCCTGTTGCTGCAGGCGCTTTCCGGCCTGCGCGGTGCGGGTGTCGAGACGCTCGTGCTGTTCGGCATTGCGCTCGTTTTCATCTTCAATGCGCTGGTTGCCATTATGCAGTTTGTTGCTTCCGCCGAGGCGCTGCAGCAGCTCGTCTTCTGGAGCATGGGGAGCCTCACCCGCTCGACCTGGACGAAGCTGCAAATCATGGCGCTGGTCATGGCCTGCGTCGTGCCTTTCTCGATGGCTGCCTGCTGGAAGCTGACGGCGTTGAGGCTCGGTGAGGATCGGGCGCGTTCCTTCGGCATCGACGTGACGCGGCTGCGCTTCTTCTCGCTGCTGCGTGTCAGCATTCTGGCGGCCACCTCTGTCTCCTTCGTCGGCACGATCGGGTTCATCGGGCTTGTCGGCCCGCATCTCGCCCGGCTTCTGGTCGGCGAGGATCATCGTTTTTTCCTGCCGGCAAGCATGCTGTGCGGCGCGCTGGTCATGGCGCTCGCATCGGCCGCCAGCAAGATCATCGTGCCGGGCGTGCTGATCCCGGTCGGTATCGTCACCTCGCTGATTGGCGTGCCGTTCTTCCTTGCCCTGATTTTCAGCACGAAGGGGAAGGCCTGATGCTTTCGGTCGAAAAACTCTCTGCCGGTTACGGCAAAAAGCCGGTCCTGACGGATGTCGATATTTCCGCGATGCCGGCCGGGACGATCACCGCGTTTCTTGGCCAGAACGGCGCCGGCAAGTCGACGCTGCTGCGTTCGCTGGCGGGCCTTCACAAGGCGGGCGGCGTGCTACAGCTGGATGGTGTCGACATCACGCGGCAATCGCCGGCTCAGCGCGCAAGGGCGATCACCTATATGCCGCAATCCCTGCCGCAGCGGGTGGCGCTGACGGTGCTGGAGGCAACAATCGGGGCACTTCGTGCTTCGTCGCGCGATCAGGATGCGGTCAAACGTTCGCTTGCCGTTCTTGATCGGCTCGGCATCAGCAATCTTGCCATGGCGCAGCTGGACTCGCTCTCCGGCGGCCAGCGGCAGCTTGCCAGTCTTGCGCAGGCGCTGGTGCGCAAGCCGCGCGTGCTGCTGCTCGATGAGCCGACCTCTGCGCTCGATGTTGCCCATCAGATCCGCGTCATGCGCACAATCCGCGAGATTACCGAGGAACAGGGGATCATCTCTATCGCAGTCCTGCACGATCTTGGTCTCGCCTGCCGCTGGTCTGAGCGGCTTGTTCTTCTGTCCGGCGGCCGCGTCGTATCCGACGGTGAACCGCAACAGGCGCTGACGCCCGATGTTCTCAACCAGGTCTATGGGGTTACTGGCCGTATCGAGCGCTGTTCACGCGGATTTATCCAGGTGCTGATCGACGAAGTGGCATGAGTGATGGACAAGCCGGATGCGCGTATTAAGCTGGCGGGCATCTGCATTGCCTTGAGGAGTTTTCCATGACCGACATTCTTTCCATTCCCGTCAAGCGTACTGACGGGAGCGAGACAACGCTTGCCAGCTACAAGGGGCAGGTCATGCTGGTCGTGAACGTGGCTTCCAAATGCGGGCTGACCAAGCAGTATGAAGGTCTGGAAAAGCTCTATGAGGACAAGAAGGACAAGGGGTTTGTCATCACGGCCTTCCCGGCCAACAATTTCAAGGGTCAGGAACCCGGCACGGATGCCGAGATCGTCGAATTCTGCCAGCTGACCTATGACGTGAAATTCCCTATCTTTTCGAAGATTTCGGTGAAGGGCGAGGACAAGCATCCGCTCTACAAGGCGCTCACCGGCTCAGGCGTCGCGACGACCGGCGACGGCCCGATGAAGGAACGGCTGAGAGGTCATGGCATGGAGGTTGCCGATGACGCGGAGATCGTCTGGAATTTCGAGAAATTCCTGATCGGCCGCGACGGCAAGGTGGTTGGGCGTTTTGCGCCGGATGTGACTGCCGATGACAGCCGGTTGGTCGAGGCTCTCGATCACGAACTGGCAAAATAGCGGGAATAAAAAAGGGCGCCTTAGGCGCCCTTTTCCTTGGATCAATGCAGTTTGGTGCCGCCGCCTTTGGCCTTGTTTTTGGCCTTGGCGTTTCTGGACCACATGTTGAGCATCTCGACCAGAGCCGAGAAAGCCATGGCGGCGTAGATGTAGCCCTTCGGCACATGGACGCCGAAACCTTCTGCGATCAGTGTCGCACCGATCATCAGCAGGAAGCCGAGTGCGAGCATGACGATGGTCGGGTTGCGCTCGATGAAGTTGGCGAGCGGGGTGGCTGCAAGCAGCATGACGGTGACGGCTGCGACGACGGCGACGATCATGATCGGCAGGTGCGGCGTCATGCCGACTGCAGTGATGATGCTGTCGATCGAGAAGACGAGGTCGAGGATGAGGATCTGCACTATCGCGGTGCTGAAGCTCATTTTCACAACTTCTGCGCCGGCGCCGACCAGATCTTCCTTGTGATCGATCGTATCGACCGAGTGATGGATTTCCTTGGTCGCCTTGTAGACGAGGAAGAGACCACCTGCGATGAGGATCAGGTCCTTCCAGGAGAAGGGCTGTCCGAACACCTCGAAAATCGGGTTGGTCAGCTGGACGATCCAGGCGATCGTGCCGAGCAGGCCGAGGCGCATGATAAGGGCCAGACCGATACCGATCTTGCGTGCCTTTTCGCGATGCTCAGGCGGCAGCTTGTTGGTCAGGATGGAAATGAAGATCAAGTTGTCGATGCCGAGCACGACTTCCATGACCACGAGTGTTACGAGCGCTACCCAGGCCCCCGGGTCTGCTAAGAGCGCTGCTATGTCCATCCATGTCTCCTGTTTTCAATCAAAGGCGGTAAATGCCCGCCGCATTTGGGGGCTTTCAGCCTAAAAACAAGAGGAGGTTGCGCCTATCAAGCGACAATTTGCCTAGTTCAGACGACCTTGGCGATCACGGATTTGTTATCCGATGCATAAGCTGCCATGAAAACGCGGATGGCGCCGCGTATAACACGTTCAATCTCCTGTCGCGACGGTGGCTTTGGCATCGTACCGAAAAGGCGGAATTTGAAGAAGCTGCCGCTGACAAGATCAAGGAACTGGCCGGCGGCGAGATCGAGATCGTCGATCTCCAGCGTGCCGGCGGCGACGCCCTGACCCAGATAATCGTGCAGGACCGTTCTCAGATTCTGTGGGCCGCGGAAAAAACGGGAACAGAGATCGGGCATGCGTTCACGAACCCCGAGCACCGTGCGCATCGCGGTGACTACCTTTTCGTCGGTCATGTGTTCGAGAAAGGTGACGCCGAATTCGTAAAGGCCCTTTTCGATATTTTCGCTTTTGGCCAACACAGTCCTCATGGAGCCGAGAAAGGCCTCGCGTTCCATCTCGACCATGGCGACGAACAGGTCTTCCTTATTGGCAAAATAGACATAGATCGTCCCTTTTGAGACGCCTGCCTCCCGGGTAATGTCATTCATGCTTGCTGCATCAAAACCCATGCGCATGAAAACACGCTTGGCACCGTCGAGGATCTGCTCGCGCTTTACGGGGTCCTCGCCCGCTGCAAAGCGGCCGGATACCTTCACGGTTTCCTTAAGCAAGACCTTTTTTAACCCTTTCGGCGTCATTTTTTCCATTTCCAACTTTTTTCGAACCGGTTGGTTCGATCTGGACTTGATATGTGGCAAAGAAGGCTCTATGTCAACGCTCCGAACTGATCGGTTCGATTGGTTTCAACCTCCTTCAACGACGGTTATACCCATGACGGCTTCTAAAAATGCCGGCGCTCTGCGCACAGTAAAAAGCGATGACATCGACGTGAGCAAGACGCAGGAGCAGGGCGATGCAAGCCCTGCTGCGGCTGAGGCTAGTCCGGCTGCGCCGGCACAGTCGCAGGCTCCTGCCCAGACGGCAGATGCACCGAAGAAAAAGAAGCGCGGTTTCGTGCTTCCGGTTGTCGTGCTTGCGCTTCTCGCCGGTGGTGCTTGGTATGGCTATGAATGGTGGACCACCGGCCGTTTCATGGTGTCGACCGATGACGCCTATATCGAAGGCGACATCGCCACGATTTCTCCGAAGGTCACGGCTTTCGTTGCCAAGGTGAATGTGGTTGCCAACCAACAGGTGAAGGCAGGCGACGTATTGGCCACGCTTGACAATGGTGACTATCAGAATGCGCTCGATCAGGCCAACGCGGCGATCGAGACCGAAAAGCTGTCACTCTCGCGTATCGATGCGCAGGTCGAAGGTGCGGAAGCCAGTCTTGCACAGGCACAGGCTTCGAAGGTTGCGCTCGAAGCCGCCGTTCGCGGCGCAGAGATAACCCAGAAGCGCCAACAGGAACTTGCCACCAAGTCGGTCGGCACGGCTGCCGATCTCGATAGCGCCAATGTGGCTCTTGATCAGGCTCATGCCAATCTTGTCGGTGGCGAGGCGGCGATCAAGTCGGCCCAGGCCAATATCACCATCCTCGAAGCGCAGCGCAACGAAGCTGAAAGCTCTATCCGAACGCTGGAACTGCAGCGTGACAAGGCGGCCCGCGATCTCTCGTTCACGGTGCTCAAGGCTCCTTATGACGGCGTTGTCGGTAACCGCTCGGTTCAGGAAGGCGATCTTGTTTCGCCGGGCCAGCGGCTGATGGCGCTGGTTCCGACCCGCCAGCTCTATATCGATGCCAACTTCAAGGAGACCCAGATCCAGCATCTGGAGCCGGGCTCCAAGGTGAAGGTGCATGTCGATGCCTATGGCGACGACCCGATCACCGGCACGGTGGGTTCGATCTCGCCGGCTTCCGGTTCGGTCTTCTCGCTGCTGCCGCCGGAAAACGCGACGGGTAACTTCACCAAGATCATCCAGCGCGTTCCGGTTCGTATCGCACTGCCGCAGGATGCTCTCGACACGGGTCGCCTTCGGGCTGGCTTAAGTGTCGTGGTCGATGTCGATACGCGCACTGCGCCGAAGAACTAACAGCCGATTGTCCGGCTCCTCGTCAAACAGGCCCTGAGCGAAGGGCGGAGGTGGTCCCATGGCTGGGAGCGCAACAACAACTGCAGGATCAGTGCCGGCCGCTTCCATGCCGGCAGACGAGCCAATGGATCGGAGAAAGCTGATTGCTTTCTTCGCCATGGTGCTCGGCATGTTCATGTCGATCCTCGATATCCAGATCGTTTCGGCTTCGTTGTCTGAAATCCAGGCGGGCTTGTCCGCCGGTTCGGACGAGATCGGCTGGGTGCAGACATCCTATCTTATTGCGGAGGTCATCATGATCCCGCTTTCGGGTACGCTCGCGCGGATCATCTCGACACGCTATCTCTTCGCCGCTTCCGCTGCCGGTTTTACGGTTGCAAGCGCGCTCTGCGCCACGGCGACGAATATCGATCAGATGATCGTTTATCGCGCCATTCAGGGCTTTATCGGCGGGGGCATGATCCCCTCGGTATTCGCTGCGGCCTTCACCATCTTCCCGCCGTCGAAGCGCGCCATCGTCTCGCCGATCATCGGGCTTATCGCTACACTTGCGCCAACCATCGGCCCGACTGTCGGCGGCTATCTTTCCCACGCCTTCTCCTGGCACTGGCTGTTTCTCGTCAATATCGTTCCCGGCATCATAGTCACGATCGTTGCGTGGAACTTCATCGACTTCGACAAGCCGGAGCTTTCGCTTCTCAAGAAGTTCGACTGGTGGGGTCTCTTTTCCATGGGCGTCTTCCTCGGAGCGCTGGAATATGTGCTGGAAGAAGGGAATTCCAACGACTGGTTTAACGACCACCTGATCGTCATCGGCGCGATCGCTTCGGCTGTCGGCGCCATGGTTTTCTTCTATCGGGCTTTCACGGTCGAGTTCCCGGTGGTGGACCTGACGGCTTTCGCCAATCGAAACTTTGCGCTGGGCTCGATTTTCTCCTTCGTGATGGGGATCGGGCTTTACGGGCTTACCTATATCTACCCGGTCTATCTGAGCCGTGTGCGTGACTATGACAGCCTGATGATCGGCGAGACGATGTTCGTCTCGGGCCTGGCGATGTTCTTCACCGCGCCGATCGCCGGCAAGCTGTCGACGATCATGGACCTGAGAGCGATGATGGTGCTGGGTTTCGTCAGCTTCGGTGCGGGTACGTACATAATGACCGGTATCACCGTGGATTGGGACTTCTACGAGCTGTTCATTCCGCAGATCCTGCGCGGTTTCGGCCTGATGATGTGCATGGTGCCGATCAACAATATCGCGCTCGGCACGCTGCCGCCCGCCCGTATCCGCGGGGCATCGGGCCTGTTCAACCTGACGCGTAACCTCGGCGGTGCGGTGGGGCTGGCGATCATCAGCACCGTGCTCTCCAACCGTCAGGACGTGCATTACGAGCGGCTGCGCGAGCATCTGGACTGGGGCAATCCGACCGCCGTCGACCAGTTGAACAGCATGACTTCCAATCTCAACGCAGCCGGACTGGATGGTGCCACCGGCGCGATCCGGCAGATGGTCAATCTCGTCACGCAGCAGGCCGTCGTCATGTCGTTCAGCGACGTCTTCCTGATCCTGACCGTGCTGTTCGGGCTGATGGTGCTGGGCGTCGCGATGATCGAAAAACCTTCGCCGCAGATCACAGGGCGAAGCGGCGGCGGCCACTGAGCGTTCAGCGAAATTTTCAGGAAACCACCGCCGAAAAGGGGCCGTTACCGCAGGGCGACGGCCCCTTTTCAAACGCGTTTTCCGATCGCGGTGATTTTCTGATTTACGTACCTCAAAAACTGAGATAGGACGCTTCACGGAGGAATTCATGAAGCCCACCGTCCATGATATCGCGCGCAGCGCAGGCGTCAGCCTTGCGACGGTCGATCGCGTTCTCAACGGCAGGCCGGGCGTTCGGCATATCACACGTGAACGGGTCGAGAAGGCAATCTCCAGTCTCGGTTATGTGCGCGATGTGGCCGCGGCCAATCTCGCCAAGGGGCGAACCTATTCCTTCGTCTTCGTGCTGCCGAATTACGACAATTCGTTCATGATCGGGATCCGCGACGAGGTGCATGCCGCAATTTCGCGGTCCGGCGCGGAGCGCACGCAGATCCGTATCGTGGAAGTGCCGCCCTTCGATGCCGCAGCATTGGCAGACGCGCTCAATCGTATCATTCCCGACAGGCCTGATGGCGTTGCATTTGTTGCCGTTGAGGGCGCCGAGGTGCATGCCGCGGTGGCGGGGCTGAAGGATGCCGGCATTGCCGTTGTCACGCTCGTCTCCGATCTTCCCGGATCGGAACGGGATCATTTCGCCGGTATCGACAATCATGCGGCGGGACGCACGGCGGCCAATCTTCTCGGCCGGTTTACCGGCGGGCGCAACGGCAGGATTGCCGTCATCGCCGGATCGATGCTGGTGCGCGACCATCGTGAACGGCTGGAAGGATTTCTGGCGGTCATGGGCGAGAGTTTTGCACGGCTGGACGTGCTGCCGGTGATGGAAGCGCGGGATAACCCGGCTCTTACGGCTGAGGTCGTTTCGGCAGCGTTGAGGCGTTATCCCGATATTATCGGTCTTTACAGTCTGGGTGCCGGCAATCGCGGCATGGTGCATGCGCTGCGTGAGGTCGCCCGCGAGGCGCGGCCTGTGGTGGTCGCTCACGAACTGACCGGAACGACGCGTGCGGCACTTGCCGAAGACCTCATCGATGCCGTGCTCAATCAGGATGCCGGCCACGAGGTACGCAGCGCCATCCGCGTGCTGAAGGGCAAGGTGGAGGGCCTGTCGGTGATTGCCGCACAGGAGCGTATTCGTATCGACATATTCCTGAAGGACAACATGCCCTGAGGGCAGGATGAAAGGACAGTACATGTATCTCGGTCTCGATCTCGGCACTTCCGGCGTCAAAGCGATGCTGATCGATGGCGACCAGAAGATCATCGGCTCGGCGAGCGGTGCGCTCGACGTTTCGCGCCCGCATTCCGGCTGGTCCGAGCAGGATCCAGCGCATTGGGTTCGCGCCTGCGAAGAGGCGATTGCAGGCCTCAAGGCTGCGCATCCGGCGGAGCTTTCGGCGGTGAAGGGCATCGGTCTTTCCGGCCAGATGCACGGCGCGACATTGCTGGATGCAGAGGACAATGTTCTGCGGCCGTGCATTTTGTGGAACGACACACGCTCCTTCCACGAGGCGGCGGAACTCGATGCCGATCCGCGTTTTCGGGCGATCACCGGCAATATCGTGTTTCCCGGCTTTACCGCGCCGAAGCTGGCCTGGGTGAAGAAAAACGAGCCGGAGATTTTTGCCAAGATCGCCAAGGTGCTGTTGCCGAAGGACTATCTGCGTCTCTGGCTGACAGGCGAGTATATTTCTGAAATGTCCGATTCTGCCGGTACCTCCTGGCTCGATACCGGCGCGCGCAAATGGTCGTCCGAACTGCTTGCGGCGACCGATCTTTCGGAGGCGCAGATGCCGTCTCTGGTCGAAGGGACCGATCAGGCAGGCAAGCTGCGCGGCGAGCTGAAATCCAAATGGGGTATTTCCGGCGATGTGGTCGTGGCGGGCGGGGCAGGCGACAATGCCGCTTCGGCCTGCGGCATGGGTACGGTGAAGGAAGGGCAGGCTTTCGTCTCGCTCGGCACGTCCGGCGTGCTGTTTGCTGCCAACGGTTCCTATCTGCCGAAGCCGGAAAGCGCCGTTCATGCCTTCTGCCACGCTTTGCCGAATACCTGGCACCAGATGGGCGTCATCCTTTCGGCTGCAGATGCGATCAACTGGCATGCGAAGGTGATGGGGAAATCGGCGGCAGAACTGTCCGGCGAACTCGGCGATACGCTGAAGGCGCCGACCGGTGTCACCTTCCTGCCCTATCTTTCGGGTGAGCGCACGCCGCATAATGATGCGGTTATCCGCGGCGCGTTTATCGGCCTCGAACACGAGTCGAGCCGTGTGGTCTTGACCCAGGCGGTGCTGGAAGGCGTGACCTTTGCGATCCGCGACAATCTCGAGGCGCTGAAATCCGCGGGAACCTCGATTTCCCGTGTGACGGCGATCGGCGGCGGTTCGCGCTCGCGTTACTGGCTGTCCTCGATCGCGACCTCGCTTGGTGTTCCGGTCGATATTCCGGCTGACGGAGATTTCGGTGCGGCCTTCGGTGCAGCCCGCCTCGGTCTGATTGCGGCGACGGGGGCCGATCCGGTTTCTGTCTGCTCTGCACCGAAGACGGAGGCGACGATCGATCCGGTTTCTGCGCTGTCTAATGCCTATGAGGCTGCCTATTCGCGTTACCGCGCCGCCTATCCGGCAATCCGGGCGATTGCCGGCTGATTTTATCGGGGAGGGGGTAGACCCCTCCTCAAAAACCGAGCCGGAATATAAGCATTTTTTGGCTCACAATGAGGTACGTACCTCAATTTAAGTTTAGAGAAGCTTTCCAAGGAGGAAACACATATGAGCACAGGATTTTTCGGCGATATTTCGAAGATCAAGTACGAGGGACCGGACAGCACCAATCCGCTGGCCTATCGCTTCTACAATCCCGATGAGATTGTTGCGGGTAAGCGGATGGAAGATCATCTGCGCTTTGCCGTAGCCTACTGGCACTCGTTTGCCTGGGAGGGCGGCGATCCCTTCGGTGGACGCACATTCGACCGTCCGTGGTATGGCGACGAGATGGGCAAGGCCAAGCTGAAGGCCGATGTCGCGTTCGAAATGTTCTCGCTGCTCGGTGCTCCCTATTACTGCTTCCACGATGCCGACGTTCGCCCCGAGGGCAAGACGTTTGCCGAGAACACCAAGAACCTCAACGAGATTGTCGATTACTTCGCCAAGAAGCAGGAAGAGACCGGCGTTAAACTGCTCTGGGGCACGGCGAACCTGTTTTCCAACCGCCGCTTCATGGCCGGTGCCTCGACCAATCCGGATCCGGATGTGTTTGCCTATTCGGCTGCGACCATCAAGACCTGCATGGACGCGACGATGAAGCTCGGCGGCGAGAACTATGTTCTATGGGGTGGTCGCGAAGGTTACGAGACGCTGCTCAATACCGACCTGAAGCGCGAATTCGACCAGATGGCGCGGATGCTGCATATGGTGGTGGAATACAAATACAAGATCGGCTTCAAGGGCCAGATCCTGGTCGAGCCGAAGCCGCAGGAGCCGACCAAGCACCAGTATGACTATGACGTCGCGACCGTTTACGGCTTCCTGAAGAAGTACGGCCTGGAAAACGAAGTGAAGATGAATATCGAGCAGGGCCACGCGATCCTTGCCGGCCATACGTTCGAACATGAGCTGGCGCTCGCTGCCGCTCACGGCATCTTCGGTTCGATCGACATGAACCGCAACGACTACCAGTCCGGCTGGGATACCGACCAGTTCCCCAACAACGTTCCGGAAATGGCGCTGGCCTATTATCAGGTTCTGCTCGCAGGCGGGTTTACCACCGGCGGTACGAACTTCGATAGCAAGCTGCGTCGCCAGTCGATTGATCCGGCCGACCTGTTGATCGGCCATATCGGCGGCATGGATTGCTGCGCCCGCGGCCTGAAGGCTGCTGCCAAAATGGTAGAAGACGGCGCGCTGTCGAAGCCGCTCAGCGATCGTTATGCCAAGTGGGACAGTGCGGATGCGCAGAAGATGCTGCGCGGCGAATTGAAGCTCGAAGAGATCGCCGCCAAGGTGGAGCGCGAGAACATCAATCCGGAACCGAAGTCGGGTCGTCAGGAATATCTGGAAAACGTCGTCAATCGGTATGTTTGATGTGATCAGGCCAAATTGCCTCGAAGCGATTACGCTTCGAGGCGGATTGCACTGACTTGCCTCATCCCTGTTCCTCGGGTTTAAACCCGAGGATTTTCACAGGGATCCAGCGCACCCAAGTCCTTGGGTGTGAGAGACTCTTAAAATGCTTCAATCACGGCGTAGACGCGCCGTGGCTGGATTCCTGTGACGAGCACAGGAATGAGGGAGGTTTTGATTACCTCCGCCTAATCAGGCAGCTTTCTTGCCGGCAATGCCATCCAGTTCGCTCAGGGCGTCTTCCGGCAGTTTCAGCTCACCCGCGGCGAGGTTTTCCTTCAGGTGGCCAATTGAGGACGTGCCGGGGATCAGGAGAATGTTCGGGGAACGCTGCAGCAGCCAGGCAAGGGCAACCTGCATCGGGGTGGCGTTCAGGCGTGCTGCAACATCCGAGAGCGTCGAGGACTGTAGCGGTGAGAAACCGCCCAGCGGGAAGAAGGGTACGTAGGCGGTGCCTTCCTTGGCCAGCTGATCGATAAACGCGTCGTCTTCGCGATGGGCGAGATTGTACTGGTTCTGGACGCAGACGATCTCGGTGATCTTGCGCGCCTCGGCGATCTGGGTGGGGGTTACGTTCGACACGCCGATATGGCGGATGAGGCCTTGACGCTGGAGATCGGCCAGAACCGTCACCTGTTCCTCGATCGATCCTTCCGCCGGGCCGTGGATGCCGTGCATCGAGCGGAAGTTGACGATGTCGATCACGTCGAGGCCGAGATTGCGGAGATTGTCGTGGACGGCGGCGGTCAGCTCTTCCTTCGACATGGCCGGCAGCCATTCGGCATTCGGGCCGCGTTTTGCCGAAACCTTGGTGACGATGGTGAGATTGTCCGGATAGGGATGCAGGGCTTCGCGGATGATCTGGTTGGTTACATGCGGGCCGTAGAAATCGCTGGTGTCGATATGGTCGACACCGGCCTCGATCGCAGCGCGCAGGACGGCGACGGCAGCTGCGCGATCCTTCGGCGGTCCGAAGACGCCCGGGCCGGCAAGCTGCATGGCACCATAACCGATGCGCTTGACCGTATGGCTGCCCATCTTGAACGTGCCGGATTTTGCAAGGTCGAATGTGCTCTGATCGGACATGGGTATGCTCCTTTTGCTGATCGCCGGTTGTTTGCGATCTTCGGTGAAATGGAAATAGCGCGAGGACGTTCCCTTTATAAGTCTGCACAATTCGGATAGTCTGTACGCTGAAACGGACAATAGAAAGAAAGCTTCATGGGCGTGGAAATCAGCGATCTGCAGGCATTCCTCACCGTGGCACGGGCCGGTGGATTTCGCGAGGGCGCACGCATCAGCGGCGGCAGCGCATCGGGATTGAGCGATGCGGTGCGGCGGCTGGAAACCCAGCTCGGCGTGCGCCTGCTCAATCGGACGACGCGCAGCGTGGCGACGACCGAGGCGGGGCAGGGGCTCATCGATCGGCTGGCGCCGGCGCTGGCGGAAATGGAAGCGGCGCTCGATGTCGTCAACGGGTTTCGCGAGCGGCCTGCGGGTGTGCTGAAGCTGAACGTGCCGGTCAGTGCGGCGCGGTTGGTGTTGCCGTCGATCGTGCCACGGTTTCTGGCGGCCTATCCGGACATTCGGCTGGAACTGATGATCGAGGATAGTTTTGTCGACGTGATTGCCGCCGGCTGCGATGCCGGTATCCGTTACGACGAGCGACTGGCGCAGGACATGATCGCGGTGCCGATAGGACCGCGTACGCAACGTTTTGCCGCGGTTGCCTCGAAGGATTATCTCGACCGGCGCGGTCGGCCCGCGCATCCGCGCGATCTGATGCAGCATTCCTGTATCCGCAACCGTTTCGCCAGCGGTTCAATGCCGGATTGGGAATTCGAGCGGGACGGCGAGACGGTACTGATCGATCCGCCTGCCGTGCTGATCGTGCAGACGGGCGGCGGCGTCGATCTTGCTGTCGATTGCGCCAAGGCGGGGGCGGGTATCGTAACTCTGTTCGAGGATTGGCTGCGCCCGCATATCGACAGCGGGGCGCTGGAGCCGGTGCTTGAGGACTGGTGGCCGGAATTTTCGGGGCCGTTTCTCTATTATCCCGGTCGCCGGTTGGTGCCGGCGCCGCTCAGGGCCTTTATCGATTTCATCAAGGCAGCTTGAGCAAGGATGGCGCGCAACTTTCGCGTTCAACTTTTTATAACGTAGAGTTGAAGTCTGGCTCGGACAGCATTTTGACATGGCGCATTATCGGGGAGCCAATTGGTCGGCTAGAACCTCCCGGCAAACATAAGGAGATCTTCATGTCAGTTCGTGCACCGCAATTCTTCGGTTCGCCATCGCTTCAGAGCGGATTGAGCGCCCTGGAATACGAGATTGCCGAGGAGCGTGCGAGCGCACTTGGACGAAACGGACGGCAGGTAGAAGCCAGCCTTGAAAAGCTTCGTAAATGGGATGCTGATTCTGCCGGCAAGGTTGAGGCAAAGCGCCTTGATCTGGTGCAGGACGCCGCCGAAGCCGTCTGGGGGCTTTTTGTCCAACGGGAATTGTGCGGTTTGAGCAATGGTCCCGATGTCGCGAAGGATTATCAGATCCCCGGCGAGGTGATGGCCAAGGTCGGGACCTTCAGACGTTCGGCATCATGACGCAGAGTTGACGTTCAATTCTGCTTTACGTACCTCATATCTTTGGATAGCCTGAAATACAGGGAGGATTTCAGGTGCACCACATCGCTTGCGAGGAGGCAGGCGTTGGGGGCGTGTCGCATGGCGGCCGTTTCACGACGCTCGTGAATTTGAGGTCGGGTGGATGACTATATCCCCCGCACCCGCTGATTCATCCATCAATCCGCCGCTGCTTGAAGCGAGCGGCCTGTCGAAGACGTTCGGGATCATCGAGGTCCTGAAGGATATTTCGCTGACCGTTCGCGCCGGCGAGGTTCACGCGATCATCGGCGAGAACGGGGCCGGCAAATCCACTTTGATGAAGATCCTTGCCGGCAATCATCAGCCGACGCGTGGCGAGATCAGGATGGACGGCGCTCCGGTGAGTTTCTCCGGTCCGGTGGATGCGGAAAACCACGGTATCGTGCTGGTGCATCAGGAGATATTGCTCGCGCCCGACCTGACGGTGGCGCAAAATATCTATCTCGGTCGTGAGCTGAGGAAGGGGCTGGTCGTCGACGATCAGGCTATGCGTTCCGGTGCACGGCAGGCGATCGTCGATCTCGGTGGCTATATCGACCCGGATACGATCGTGTCGCGGCTTTCCATCGCTCAACGCCAGCTGGTGCAGATCGCCCGCGTGCTTTTGGTCCCGCACCGGATCGTCATCTTCGACGAACCGACCGCATCACTGACGCCTCATGAAACAGAGGCCTTGCTGAAGGTCATCCGTGATATCCGCGCCAAGGGTGTCGGCGTTCTCTACATCTCGCATCGCCTGCCGGAGGTGAAGGAGATTGCCGACCGTGTTACCGTTCTGCGTGACGGGAGGCTTGTCGGTTCACATGATGCCGCGGAACTTCAGCCGGCGGACATGGCACGGCTGATGGTGGGGCGCGATGTTGCGAAGCTTTATCCCGACCGGCATGCGGCAGAGGTGCGTCAGGCGGTGCTCGAGGTCGAAGGGTTCGACGTTCCGGGTTTTGCGCGCGATGCCGGTTTCACACTTCGTAAAGGCGAGATCCTCGGTTTCGCCGGGTTGATCGGCGCTGGGCGGACGGAGCTGATGGAAGGGTTGGTCGGATTGCGCCCGGCCAAGGGCAAGGTGGTGCTGAATGAGCATACGGTCTCATTCACTGACGTGCATTCGAGCCTGAAAGCCGGCGTCGCCTATCTTTCCGAGGACCGGAAGGGCAAGGGATTGCTGCTGACCAAGGATCTTCGGGTCAACCTGACGCTTGCCTCGCTCGGAAAATTCATTCGCGGCCTGCAGATCGACAGGAAGCGTGAGGCCGAAGCGCTCGACAACGCGATCAGGGATTTCGATATCCGGACGGGGACGAAAAACATCCTTGCCGGACAGCTTTCCGGCGGCAACCAGCAAAAACTCCTGCTTGCTAAGATGATGATGCTCGACCCGCAGGTCGTCATCATCGACGAACCGACCCGCGGTATCGATATCGGCAACAAGGAACAGATCTACAAATTCATCGCGGCCTTGGCCGAAGAGGGGCGGTCGATCATCGTCGTTTCCTCCGAGATGCCCGAACTGATCGGCATCTGCGATCGCATTCTGGTGATGCGGACGGGGAGGATCGTCGGCGAGGTTCAGGGAGAGAACATGACCGAAAACGAGATCGTTGAGCTTGCCACGGGTGTGAATGCGGGAGCGGTTGCATGAGCGCGGCAACGACCGATACGGCCAAGATACCGAAGACATCACGGGATTGGGACATGGCGGCGATTGCGCCATTCGTCGCGCTCGCCCTGCTTCTGGTGCTCGGATATTTTGCTAATCCGAATTTCGTCTCCGTCGCCAACCTCACCAATGTCATCACCCGCAGCGCCTTCATTGCGATCATCGCGCTCGGTGCGACCTATGTGATCTCATCCGGCGGGCTCGACCTTTCCGTCGGGGCCATGGTCGCTTTCGTGGCGAGCCTGATGATCCTGTTCATGAATACCGGTGCGATCGGTGACCCGATGCTGATGCTGGTTGCCGCGATGCTGGTGGCGCTTGGTCTTGGAGCCGCCTGCGGGCTGGCGAACGGGCTAATCACGACCGTCGGCAAGATTGAGCCTTTCATTGCCACGCTCGGAACCATGGGCATCTATCGCGGATTGACGACCTGGCTCAGCCAGGGCGGTTCGATCACGGTGCGGGACCGCGAGCTGCAGCAGCTTTATCGTCCGGTTTATTTCGGTGATGTCTTCGGTGTTCCGATCCCGATCATCGTCATCTTCGCCACCGCAGCACTGGCCGCCTTCGTGCTTTATCGCACTCGTTACGGCCGGCACCTGATCGCCGTCGGCTCGAACGAGGAAGTGGCCCGGTATTCGGGCATATCGGTGCAGAAGGTGCGCACCATTGCCTATATCGTGCAGGGGCTTTGCGTCGCGGTTGCGGTGATCATCTATGTGCCGCGCCTCGGCTCGACTTCGGCAACGACGGGCATTCTTTGGGAACTGCAGGCAATCACGGCGGTTGTTGTTGGCGGCACGGCATTGAGGGGTGGTGTCGGGCGTATATGGGGCACGGTCTGCGGTGCCTTCATCCTCGAGATTGTCGGCAATATCATGCTGCTTTCCAACTTCGTCAGCGAATATCTGATCGGCGCAATCCAGGGGGCGATCATCATCATCGCCATGCTGGTGCAGCGGTCGCTGATGCGGAAGTGAGGAGGCATTCGCAATAGGCCGGGCCATCTGGGGTAGGTCCGGTCAGGAGGAGATCACCCCGCATAACCTTGGGAGAGAGAACATGCACAAGAGATTATTGGGCTATGCCGCAGCGGCGCTGACGGCATTTGCCGTGGCGGTGCCGGCGACGACTTTTGCCCAGGAGGCAAAGAAGGTGACGATCGGCGTTTCCATTCCAGCGGCTGACCATGGCTGGACTGCCGGCGTGGTGTTCCATGCCGAACGTGTCGCCAAGCTTCTGATGGCCGAGCACAAGGGCTTGAATGTCATCGTCAAGACCTCTGCCGACCCCGCAAGCCAGGCCAATGCGGTGCAGGATCTGGCGGTTCAGGGCATTGATGCACTGGTCATCCTGCCGACCGATCCGGATCAGCTCGTATCGGCCATCCAGCAGGTGAAGGACGACGGCAAGTTCGTGGCGCTGGTCGACCGCGCGCCTTCCGTCAACGACAACACGATCCGCGATCTCTATGTCGCCGGTAACAACCCGGCCCTTGGTGAAGTTGCCGGCCAATACATCGCCAAGACAACGCCGGAAGCCGAAGTCGTCATCATTCGCGGCCTGCCGATCCCGATCGACCAGCAGCGTCAGGACGGTTTTGACAAGGGCATCGAGGGTTCCAAGGTGAAGGTCCTCGACCGCCAGTACGGCAACTGGAGCCGCGACGACGCATTTCGCGTGATGCAGGACTATCTCACCAAATACCCGAAGATCGACGTAGTGTGGTGCCAGGATGACGACATGGCTGTCGGCGTGCTGGAAGCCATCGAGCAGGCGAAGCGTACAGACATCAAATATGTCATCGGCGGCGCCGGTTCGAAGGACATGATCAAGAAGGTCATGGATGGCGACAAGATGATGCCAGTCAACGTGCTCTATCCGCCGGCGATGGTGGCAACCGCGATGGAACTGACGGCCGGCAATTTCTATGACCAGGTGCCGGTGAGCGGCAATTACATCCTCGATGCCACGCTGATTACCAAGGACAATGCGGAGAGCTTCTACTTCCCTGACTCGCCGTTCTGATCTTTTGGGGGAGTTGCCCCTCACCCAAAGTGCAGCATGCTGCACTCCACCTCTCCCCGTAAGGACGGGGAGAGGTGACTTGCCTTACTCGGCGTTGGAGAGGGAGGCAGACATTGCGACATGTGCCCTTCTCCCCGTTTGCGGGGAGAAGGTGCCGGCAGGCGGATGAGGGGCAGTCCTTCATTCTCGCATATCATTACGGAGGAATTTTTCATGAAGACGATCAAGGGACCCGGCATCTTTCTCGGGCAGTTCGCGGGTGATTCAGCGCCGTTCAATACCTGGGACAGGATCACCAAATGGGCGGCGGACAAGGGATATATCGGCGTGCAGGTGCCGACCTGGGCGAGCCAGCTGATCGACTTGAAAAAAGCTTCGACCTCCAAGGATTATTGCGACGAACTGGCCGGCAAGGCGCGGGAAAACGGTGTCGAGATCACCGAACTCTCCACCCATCTTCAGGGCCAGCTGGTGGCCGTGCATCCGGCCTATGACGAAGTGTTCGACGGCTTTGCCGCCCCGGAAGTGCGCGGCAATCCGAAGGCGCGGCAGGAATGGGCGGTCGAACAGGTCAAGATGGCGATCACCGCCTCAAGGCATCTCGGCATCAAGGCGCATGCGACCTTTTCCGGCGCGCTTGTCTGGCCCTATCTCTATCCGTTCCCGCAGCGCCCGGCCGGGCTGGTGGAAACCGCTTTCGATGAGCTGGCGAAACGCTGGACACCGATTTTGAACCATGCCGACGAAAATGGCGTCGATGTTTGCTACGAGATCCATCCGAGCGAAGATCTGCATGACGGCATTACCTTCGAGATGTTCCTGGAACGCGTGAAAAACCATCCGCGCGCCAACATGCTCTACGACCCATCGCATTATGTGCTGCAGTGCCTCGATTATCTCGACAACATCGACATCTACAAGGACCGGATCAAGATGTTCCACGTCAAGGACGCGGAATTCAATCCGACCGGACGGCAGGGCGTTTATGGCGGTTTCCAGAGCTGGGTGAACCGCGCC
This sequence comes from Aliirhizobium cellulosilyticum, assembly GCF_014198105.1. NCBI lineage: Bacteria > Pseudomonadati > Pseudomonadota > Alphaproteobacteria > Hyphomicrobiales > Rhizobiaceae > Aliirhizobium > Aliirhizobium cellulosilyticum. Next base: position 407,986 of record NZ_JACIGW010000001.1, read on the forward strand.
GGCCGCTTCCGCTCGCCGGGTGACGGGCAGGTGGATTTTGGCGCAATCTTCTCGAAAATGGCGGCCAACGATTTCGATGGCTGGGCCGTGGTCGAGTGGGAATGCGCGCTGAAACATCCGGAAGATGGAGCGCGGGAAGGGGCCGAATTCGTCAAGGCGCATATCATCCGCGTGACCGAATACGCGTTTGACGATTTTGCCGCGGGCGGTACGGACGAGGCGGCCAACAGGCGGATGTTGGGGCTTTAGGGGCCGGTTGGCCTTCACACAGAAGTTGTGGCTTGTGGTTTGCCCCTCACCCTAACCCTCTCCCCGTCATTACGGGGAGAGGGAACGTGCCTCGATTGGGACGGAGAGATTGCGGCTTGTGTCCTTCTCCCCGCTAGCGGGGAGAAGGTGCCGGCAGGCGGATGAGGGGCAGCTCCGCAGAACATTTCAAGGAGAAATTTCATGGCAATCGAAGGAAAACAGGAAGATACGCGCGAGCCGCGGATCCGGCTCGGTATGGTGGGCGGTGGTTCGGGCGCCTTTATCGGTGCCGTGCATCGCATGGCGGCGCGGCTGGATGATCAGTTCGAGCTCGTCGCGGGAGCGTTGTCGTCGACGCCGGAAAAGGCGTTGGTCTCGGGGCGGGAACTCGGGCTCGATGCGTCGCGCACCTATGGTTCCTACAAGGACATGGCGATCCGTGAAGCGCGCTTGAAGGATGGTATCGAAGCGGTGTCGATCGTCACGCCCAATCATGTGCATTACGAGGCGGCGCGGGAATTTCTGAAACGCGGCATCCATGTGATCTGCGACAAGCCGCTGACATCCAATTTGGCAGACGCGAAAAAGCTGAAGAAGCTTGCCGACGAAAGCGATGCGCTGTTCATCCTGACGCATAACTACACCGGTTATCCGATGGTGCGGCAGGCGCGGGAGATGATCGCCAATGGAGATCTCGGCAAGCTGCGGGTCGTGCAGGTCGAATATGCGCAGGACTGGCTGACCGAGGCTGCCGAACAGACCGGTGCGAAACAGGCGGTGTGGCGCACCGATCCGGCGCAGTCGGGTGCCGGCGGCTCGACCGGCGATATCGGCACGCATGCCTATAACCTTGCATCCTTCGTTACCGGACTGACCCTGGAGAGCCTTGCGGCTGATCTCGACAGTTTCGTGCCGGGCCGGAGATTGGATGACAATGCGCATGTGATGCTGCGTTTTGCCGAAGGCGCGAAGGGCATGCTCTGGTGCAGCCAGGTGGCGCCAGGCAACGAGAATGGGCTGAAGCTGCGCGTCTATGGCGAAAAGGGTGGGCTGGAATGGGCGCAGGAGAACCCGAATTATCTCTGGTTCACGCCATTCGGTGACCAGAAACGGTTGATCACCCGCAATGGCGCGGGAGCAGGGGCCGCGGCGGGGCGCGTCTCGCGCATCCCGTCGGGTCATCCCGAAGGCTATCTGGAAGCTTTCGCAACGATCTACACGGAGGCCGCGCGTGCCATCCATGCGAAGAAGAAGGGTACGAAGCTCGACAAGGCGGTGATCTATCCGACCGTGGATGACGGTGTGAAGGGTGTCACTTTCGTTGAGGCCTGCGTTGCGTCTTCGAAACGGAACGGCGCTTGGGTCAAGCTCTGATTGTGCTCGGACTCGGATGGCAGGACTTACCGGTTCTGCCATTCGCCTTGCTTTGGTCGGTTTCAGCCGATAGATGACTGATCGTCAGCAATACCAACAGGATGTGTGCCGCAATGGATTTCATCTCGATCGCAACGCCGCTTTGCCTTGCAATCCAGGGAAATCATATCCATGCCTGCTTCCATCACACTTTCCAATCTTACGTGGTCCACGCCTGACGGCCGCAATCTTTTCTCCAATATCGATCTGAGCTTTTCGGCTGAACGCGCCGGGCTTGTCGGCCGCAATGGCGTCGGCAAAACGACTATCCTGAAGCTCATCGCCGGGCAGATTCAGCCGCAGACCGGCTCTATTTCCGTTCATGGCAGCATCGGCATGATGCGCCAGAGCGTGCAGCTCGATGATGACCAGACGATCGCGGATCTCTTCGACGCAACTGCCGATCTTGCGCTGCTGAAAAGGGCGGTTGCCGGTGACGCAACTATCGAGGAGATAGGTATCGTCGATTGGTTCGTCGAGGAACGTATTGCCTCCGCACTTTCCGGTGCCGGTCTCGATGTGAGGCCGGAGACTCATCTTTCATCCCTTTCCGGTGGGCAGCGCACTCGGGCGGGACTTGCCGCGCTTATCTTTCGTCAGCCGGATTTTCTGCTGCTGGACGAGCCGACCAACAATCTCGACAGGGACGGGCGTAATGCCGTTATCGATCTTCTGTCGCGCTGGAGGGCCGGGGCGATCGTGGTCAGCCATGACCGTGAGCTTCTCGACGGCATGGATGCGATCATCGAACTGACGACGCTTGGCGCCAGGCGGTATGGAGGCAACTGGAGCCGGTTTCGGGAGCGCAAGGCGCTGGAACTGGCGGCAGCCGAACATGATCTGGCGGATGCGGAAAAGACATTCGACGAGATCGCCCGTACTGCCCAGGTTCAGGCAGAACGAAAAGCGCGCAGCGATAGTACCGGCAAGCGCAAAGCCGACCGGGGCGATATGCCCCGTATCGTGGCGGGCGGGTTGAAGATGCAAAGCGAGGCCACCAGTGGCGAGAATGCCCGGCTGGCGATGTGGCGCAAGCAGCATGCATCCGAAGCGATCGCGGAGGCGAGGCAGAGGATCGAGATCCTGCAGCCGTTTTCGGCGCATATCGCTTCGACCGGGCTTCCCGCGGCCAAGACCGTGTTGCGGCTCGATCATGTGAGCGTCGGTTATGGCAAGGGGCCGCCCGTTCTGTCGGACATCTCTTTCGATCTGGTCGGGCCGGAGCGAGTTGCCATCGTCGGGTCCAACGGCTCCGGCAAGACGACGCTGATCCGGGCAATTACAGCGGCGATTGCGCCATCCGAGGGCACGGTGTCCATCTTCACGGATTATGCGGTGCTTGATCAGACCGTCAGCCTGCTCGATGCGGGAACGACGATCCGGGACAATTTCCGTCGTCTCAACCCGGCTGCCGATGAGAATACGTGTCGGGCAGCCTTGGCGCGCTTCATGTTCCGCGCCGATGCCGCCTTGCAGCCGGTGTCAACGCTTTCCGGCGGGCAGATTCTGAGGGCGGGGCTGGCTTGTGTGCTTGGCGGGAAAAATCCTCCGCCACTGCTCATTCTGGATGAGCCGACCAATCATCTTGATCTCGATTCGATCGCGACGGTGGAGCGCGGACTTTCGGCTTATGACGGAGCGCTTCTGGTCATCAGTCATGACGAGGTGTTTCTGGATGCGACCGGCATCACGCGCAGGCTGGAATTGCCTGCGCGGACAAAAGGCTGAGGGGGTGCCTCAGCCTTTTCGACGTTCTTACTTGCTCTGCATCTTGGCATCGACGCTGACCGGGCCAGGACCGGCGGCGAAGATATAGAGGAAGATGAAGCAGAACAGGATGGCCGCTACGCCGCCGTTTTGCGCCGGATAGATGCCGCGCGGAAAATGGCCGATGAAATAGGCGAAGGCCATCAGGCCGGAAAGCACGAAGGCTGCATAACGGGTCTTGAAGCCGATGAGTACGCAGAAGCCGAGCACCAGTTCCAGCATGCCGGCGATCCAGGACATCGAACCTACCGGCGGCACGCTCTGGGCAGCCGGGAAATGCAGGATCTTCTGGGTGCCGTAGCTGAACAGGACCAATGCCGAAATGGCACGGAGCAGGCTCAGGAAATACGGCTGGGAGCGGTCGAGGTTTTGCAACATGGGTGTTTCCATTTGATTCGAATGGAACGCTTCATCCTTCGCCAAATATTGCAGCGCAACACAACTCGGTTGAAATCGTCGTGATCAGTCGGAAATCTCAACGAAACATTGAACCCAGTCGCAGAACGAGCTTGCGGTCGAAGAGATTGGATTTGTCGTACATCCAGGTCAGGGCTTCTGTCGTTGACCAAGCCTTCTTGTAGGGGCGTACGGTAGTCAGCGCGTCGAAGACATCGCAGACGGTGCAGATGCGAACAGCGGTGCCGATCTGTTCGGCCTTCAGGCCAAGCGGATAACCGCTCCCATCCAGTGTCTCGTGATGCAGGCGGCAGACATCGAGGATGAGATCCGACACGCCGCCGAGCTTCTTCATGTGGCGATATCCGATTTCGGGATGGTTGCGGATCACACGCTTTTCGGCAGCGTTCAGTTCGCCCGGCTTATTGAGAATAGCATTGGGGATAAGCAGCTTGCCCAAATCGTGCAAAATGCCGGCTCGGCCGATCTCGTCGACCAGGGCTTCGTCGAATTCCAGCATGACCGCCATCTGCGCCATCAGGCCGGCAACGGAGACCGAATGTAGATAGGTTCCCTTGTCCTTGGTCTTCAAACGGGTGACCTGCATGAACAGATCGGGCGCGGCTTCTACTGCCCGGCGCGCCGAGGCAGCCGATTGGGCGATCTGCTCCATATCGACCCTGCCGGACACCATGCCCGTCACGCCCTGGCGCATGGTGGTCATGGCATCATCGAGCGCCTTGTCGGTCTCGGTTGCAGGTGATTTGTCGAGTGAGGCAAGTTTCGCGTAGCGCGGCGGAGCGCGTTCGAGGAGGGCCGTTGCGTCGATACGGCTTTTCTGGCGGCTTACGAGGATGTCTGTAGCAGAGGAGTGAAGGATCGCCTTCATATCATCTTCGGAGTCGAGCATGAACCGCCGCCGGGAGAACTCACTGCTCGGGCATTCGACCGATTCTATAAAAAGGCCGGGCTGGACAAGATTTTTCGGTAATCGAAGTATCACGCCACTCAATTCCTCGAATTGTGAGGATATTTGGCGCTATCGAGAATGAATAAATCACCTATTTGGGTGATGCCGCAGCTTTATTTTTGTCTGTTGGTGAAGAGTTTATTAGCGGAGGTTGCGGTTTCGTCGTGGGTGAATCCGAATCCTTCACTTCAGATGCTTTCTCTCGTCGCTGTGATGGGAAACAGTTGCCTGACGCAAGGTGAGTAGCTCCGCCACCTTAAGATGGCGGAGCCGGATGCAATCAGTGCGTTGCCGCGTCGCGAACAGCCTTGACCTCGGCCGCCGAAACGCTTGGTGCCTTATTGTGCCAGCCTTGTCGCAGGAAGGTGGCAAGCGTTGCGACCTCTTCGTCGGACAGGCGGTTGTCGTAGCCCTGCATGCGCAGCTTCATCGGGCGGTCAGCCGTTGAAGGCAATTCCGCGCCGTGAAGGATGACGCTGATCAGGCCCTTGGGCGATTTTGCCGTGACGAGTGAGTTGCCGTCCAGTTCCGGGAAGGTCTCGCCGGCGCCCTTGCCATTGACGATATGGCAGGCAGCGCAGTTGTCGAGATAGAGGCGGGGGCCGAGCGGCATGTCGGGCTTGGCGTCCGTCAGCAGCTTTTCCGTCTCGGTTACCTCAGGCTTTGCCGAAGCGGCCGAAACATTTGCCGGCGCGGTCCCGATCTTCTTGAGATAGGTGGCGATCGCCATGTTGTCCTCATGCGTGAGGTACTGGAGCGAGTCGCGCACGACCAGCATCATTTCGCCGGTTGCCGAGGAATGGGCGTTGCGGGCAGTCGCGAGATAGGCAGCGGTCTGCTCGGTGGTCCATTTCTGCGGGCCGCTGTCCGGACCGCGAAGGTCAGGTGCGGTGTAACCGTCGATCTCGCCACCGGAGAGGAAGGCCTTCGACGTGTCGTCGATACCATCCTGCGCCATGAACAGGTTGCGCGGGCTGTGGCAGGCGGCGCAGTGGCCAGCACCTTCCACGAGATATTTTCCGCGGTTGAACTGCTCGTCCGCGCCCTGAACCGGCTTGAAACCGGCCGGATAGCTGGCAGCGAGCCAGTTCCAGGCTCGCAGGCCGAAGCGCATGTTGAACGGGAAGGCGAGCTTGGTTTCCTCGACCTTGCTGGAGACCGGTTCGACCTGATGCATGAAGTAGTCGTAGAGGGCGACAATGTCCTCTTCCGACATCTTGCGATAGTTTTCATACGGCATGGCCGGGTAGAGGTGCGTACCGTTCGGGGTCACGCCATCGTAAAGGGCCGCGCGGAAATCCGCGAGCGACCAGTTGCCGATGCCGGTTTCCTTGTCAGGCGTGATGTTGGTGGTCCAGATCGTGCCCATCGGGCTTTCGATGGCGCGGCCACCGGCGAAGGGCTTGCCACCCTCCGACGTGTGACAGGCCATGCAGTCGCCTGCGCGCATGACATATTCACCCTGGCCTTTGGCCGGCTTGAAGTCTGCAGCGAGCTGGGTGACCGTGCCGGTACGCTGCACCGGCACGAAGATGAAGGCGAGAAGGGCAGCAACACCCAGAACGACGAGGACGCCGAGAACGCGAATGAGTTTTTTCATTGTTTCTCTCCTCACACCAGCGGACGCGGGTTCGGCAGGTAATCCTTGCGGATATGTTCTGCCGCCCAATAGGCGAGGCCACCGACCATGCCGGTCGGGTTGTACTGCGTGTTCTGCGGGAAGGTGTTGGCACCCATGACGAACAGGTTATGGCAATCCCAGGACTGCAGGTAGCGGTTCAGAACCGAGGTCTTCGGATCGTCGCCGGTGACAGTGCCGCCGGTATTGTGCGTGGTCTGGTAAGGACGGACGTCGAACATGGCGCCTTCCTTCTTGAAACCTTCCTGCAACGTCGTCGGGTTCATCGACTTGGCGACCGGTTCCATCTTCTGCTTCATGAACTGCGTCTGGCGGATTTCATTCGGATGCCAGTTATAGGTCATGCGCAGCATCGGACGGCCGTGGCGGTCCTTGTAGGTCGGGTCGAGGTCGAGATAGTGGCCACGATAGGACATGACGGAGCCGTGGGCGCCGATGTTCATCGCATGGCCGTACCATTCGCCGATGCCCTTCTTCCAGCCTGCGCCCCAGCTCGGAGTGCCTGCCGGCAGCGGCATCGTGTGGCCGGGCTGACCGTTGGTCTGGCCTGCGCGCCAATAGGCGCCGCCGACAAAACCTTCCTTGGCGAAGTCGATATTGTCGATACCGAAATCGTCGATGCAGAAACCGTTGGCACCGGTGCCGATGAATGGGTTGAAGTTCTCGTCCTTGAAGAACAGCGTGTAACCGCCGGTGATCTGGTAGGCGTAGTTACGGCCGACGACACCTTCATTGGTGTTGGGGTCGTAAGGCTGGCCGATCCCCGATACGAGCATCAGGTGGACGTTGTTCAGAGCAAACGCGGTCAGGATGACCAGATCGGCCGGCTGGAAAACTTCCTCGCCGGTCTTGTGGTCGAAATAGGTGACGCCGGTGACGGTCTTGCCGTCGGCGGCCTTCTCGACACGCAGAACTTCCGAATTGACGCGGTATTCAAAATTCTTCTTGCGCTTCAGGGCATCGATGATTGCCGTCTGCGGGGAAGATTTCGAATAGTTGTAGCAGCCGTAACGTTCGCAGAAACCACAATGGTTACACGGGCCCATCTGCATGTTGTATTCGTTCTTGTAGTCCTTGGAGGCAATGCCGCCCGGCGACGGGAACGGATGGTAACCGGCAGCCTTGGCAGCGTCGCGGAATTTGACGCCATCCCAGGTCGAAGGCATGGCCGGCATCGGGTATTCGTCGGAGCGCGGTGCCTCGAACGGGTTGCCGCCCTCGACGATCTTGCCGTTGATATTGCCGGCCGTGCCGGAAATGCCGGCGACCTTCTCGAAGCGGTCGAAATGCGGCTCCAGTTCCTCATAGGTCATTGGATAGTCCTGGATCGTCATGTCTTCCGTCATGACGTCTGCGCCGAATTTTTCGGTCACATAGGACTTGAGGCGATATTCCGACTGCATCGGACGCCAGTTGAGGCCGTTCCAGTGGGTGCCTGCACCACCGACGCCGGTGCCGAGCAGGAAAGTGCCGAGGCTGCGGTAAGGCAGAGCCTCCTCATCCAGCGAACGGCGGATGGTGACCGTGGTGTTGGCAGGCTTTTCCATCATGCCGTAACGGATGCCGTATTTCAGCTCGTCGATCATGTTCGGATACTGGAAGTCCGGAACGGTCGCCTGATCGTGGCCGCGTTCCAGCGCCAGAACCTCGAGGCCTTCATTGGCAAGCTCGATGCCCATGATCGCGCCTGTCCAGCCGAAGCCGACGAGAACGACGTCTTTTTTCTTTTCTGTCCGTGCCATGGTGCTTAACCCCTTTCGCCGGAAATGGAGACGGGGCCGAGCGGATATTTCACGTTATGCTTGCCGACCCATTCCTTGTAGGAGCCGCGGGCACCCGGGAAGCCGATATATTTCCACGCCGCCATGCCATGGTTGCCGCCGTACATCGGGTCGGAGAAATAACCTTCCTTGGTGTTGGCAAGCAGGATGCCGAAAAATTCGCGCAGTTCCGGCTTGATCTTCATCTCGTCCTTCTGGAGCGAGGTGAGAGCCTTGTCCTGGGTTTCCGCATCCAGTTCGGCAAAAATCTTGCCGTGGGTGGTCTTGCACCACTCGTCGAAGAGCGGGATTGCCTGCTGGTAGATTTCCAGCGGGCTGAGAGGCGTCTGCCAGCCACGCAGCGGGCTTGCCGCCGGCTCGTAAGGGCCGACCATGTACCAATCGGAAGCCTTGCCGTAATCGCCGGCGAGCTGCTTGTCGATGAAGACGGGAACGCGTGTTTCGATCGCGCCGGGGCCATCGCCGTCCGACGGGATAAGTCTTGCTACCGCTGCCATGACGAAAACCCACTCACTGGGCTTGAGACAGTCCGGTTGGTATTCTGTGAGGGCGACGGGTTCTGGTTTCTGTTCGGCCTTGGCCGGAACGGCGATACCGGCAATAGCGGCAGTCGCCGCCGAGGCTTTCAGGAAACCTCGACGGGACGGCAGGCCCGGAATATCTCTCATTGTTCACTCCTTCGTGGCTGAGGGGGACAGCCATTGAAATTCATGTGAGGCCTCCGAGACGGGAGAGCGTCACTATGACACCCGCGCTCTATCGTCGCAGGATTGGAGGTTCAAGGATCGAAAGGCTAAACTTTGCCCGATTTTCGCCTGAATTGAGAATGTTTTTCTATGTATGAATATTAATCGCTAAAATTGCATGTATTATTGATTGTATTTTGGAATTTTCCACCCATTTTGACGGCTAAATATCTATTTTTGCGTGTGTGTTGATAAGCATCTGCGAGTCTTTGGAGGCGGAGGTGAGCTACCTGCAGCTGTCCGTGCGGGTCTCCTTGCGCGGCATCGTTGCCCCTGCAAAGCGCCGCAATATCTGTTATGGAGGTCGGCATCATCAGGACGCGAGTTCTGATTTCCGTTGCCCGATGCGCCATCATAAAGAGGACAGCCTGCTCATGACCGATCCGAAGATTTTCGCGGCGCGTTTCCCCGGTGACTTTCTCTTCGGAGTGGCAACTGCCGCCTTCCAGATCGAAGGTGCGACCAAGGTCGACGGGCGCAAGCCGTCGATCTGGGATGCTTTCTCCAACATGCCGGGGCGGGTGTTCAACCGCGACAACGGAGATGTCGCCTGTAACCACTACAATCGCCTGGAAGAAGATCTTGATCTGATCAAGGAAATGGGCGTTGAGGCCTATCGGTTCTCTATTGCCTGGCCGCGCATCATTCCGGAAGGCACCGGCCGCATTAACGAAAAGGGTCTGGATTTCTATGATCGGCTGGTCGATGGCTGCAAGGCGCGCGGTATCGAGACCTATGCGACGCTGTATCACTGGGATCTGCCGCTTTCACTGATGGGAGATGGGGGCTGGACGGCACGTACCACCGCTTACGCTTTCCAGCGTTACGCTAAGGTCGTCATGGCCCGGCTTGGTGACCGGCTGGACGCTGTCGCGACGTTCAACGAGCCGTGGTGCTCCGTATGGCTTTCGCATCTTTACGGCGTGCACGCGCCGGGCGAGCGCAACATGGAGGCGGCACTGGCCGCCATGCACACGACCAATCTTGCACATGGTCTTGCCGTCGAAGCGATCCGGCATGTGACGCCGAACGTGCCGGTCGGGCTGGTGCTCAACGCCCATTCCGTCATTCCCGGTTCCGAAACCCCCGAGGACAAGGCTGCGGCCGAGCGGGCCTTTGATTTCCATAACGGGGCCTTTTTCGGCCCGGTGTTCAAGGGGGAATATCCCGCATCCCTCATCGAGGCGCTCGGCAGCCAGATGCCGAAAATCGAGGATGGCGATCTTTCGATCATCAGCCAGAAACTCGACTGGTGGGGGCTCAACTATTACACACCGATGCGTGTGACCAACAATTCCGCGGAGGAGGCGATCTACCCCGCCACGCAGGGAGCACCCTTCGTCAGCCAGAAGGTGACGGATATCGGCTGGGAAATCTACGCGCCGGCGATGAAGTCGCTGGTGGAGGATCTTTACCGTCGTTACGAGCTGCCCGATTGCTACGTGACCGAAAACGGTGCCGCATACAATATGGGACCGCAGAATGGCGAGATCGATGACCAGCCGCGACTGGATTATTATGTCGAACATCTCTCGGCCGTGGCGGATCTCGTTTCGGACGGTTATCCGGTGAAGGGTTATTTCGCCTGGAGCCTGATGGACAATTTCGAATGGGCTGAAGGTTACCGCATGCGCTTCGGCCTCGTTTACGTCGATTACGAGACCCAGGAACGGACGATCAAAACGAGCGGAAAATGGTATCGCGAACTGGCGTCGCAATTTCCCGGCGGAAATCATCGGGTGGCTTGATAAAAGCCAGACGTAATAGGGGCTTAGGAAGAGTTTTTCGCTCGCTCGCCAATAATTGAAATTCCATCCCTAGGAATTAGGGTAGGGCCGGGGCATTGATCTGCCACCAACAAGGCTGCTAGGCCTTTTCCAAGAGAAAGCCGATCGAAATGCTCCGGAAAGTCACCTGTCATCGAATGTGCCGTCTGGGCGCGTGATCGAGCGGTATTCTCGCCGCCAAGAATGACCTGACTTAACTCGTGAGTTTCAAATGACCATCCAACATGCCGCGACAACTGTCGCGCCGTCCGTCCGAGCGGAGGGAATAGACCAGGGGGCGTCTTCCGGCACTCCCATGGTTTCCTTCAAGGGCGTTACGAAGCGCTTCGGCGGTACGGGCGGCCAGCCCGCTTTCACGGCCCTTGACGGGATCGATTTCACCGTTGCACACGGCGCGATCACCGGCATTATCGGCCGCTCGGGCGCCGGCAAGTCGACGCTTATTCGTCTTGTCAACGGGCTTGAAAAGCCGACGTCCGGCAAGGTCATCGTTGATGGTACGGAAGTCGGCGGTCTGCCGGAATCAGGCCTGCGGGATCTGCGCCGCCAGATCGGCATGATCTTCCAGCACTTCAATCTTCTGTCGTCGCGCACGGCCTATGACAATGTCGCGCTGCCGCTGGAAATTGCCGGCGTCGATGCCAGGACGATCAAGGCCAAGGTCGGGCCGCTGCTCGATCTCGTCGGTCTCGGCGACAAGGCCCGCAGCTATCCTTCCGAACTCTCGGGCGGCCAGAAGCAGCGTGTAGGCATCGCCCGCGCGCTGGCGACCGATCCGAAGCTTCTGCTTTCTGACGAAGCCACTTCGGCACTCGACCCGGAAACGACCCAGTCGATCCTCGAGCTTCTGAAGCGCATCAATGCCGAGCTTGGCCTGACCGTGCTTCTCATCACCCACGAGATGGAAGTGGTGAAGACGATCGCGACCGATGTTGCGGTGATCGACAAGGGCCTGATCGTCGAATCGGGCCGGGTCTTCGATGTCTATGCCAGCCCGAAACATGATACGACACGGACGCTGCTTGCATCATCGCTGGCGCTGCCTGAATGGCTGCGGACAGGTATCAAGCATTCGCCTTCGGCCGGAGACCGGGCGCTGGTGCGACTTGTCTTCTTCGGAGAGACCGCTTTCCAGCCACTGACTGGCCGGCTCGTTGCCGAGCTTGGTTCGGACGTCAATATTCTTGCCGGCGGGATCGAGGAAATCGGCGGCAAGCCGTTCGGCTCACTGGTCGTCTCCTATTCCGCTGATCCTGCGGTTATCGAGCGGGCCAATCGCTTCTATGCCGAAACCGGCCTTTCCACGGAGGTGCTCGGCTATGTCTCCTGATATGCTTCTCAACCTGTTGCTCAAGGCGCTTGGCCAGACCCTGCAGATGGTTGCCGCGGCCGGCGTGATCGGTTCGCTGATCGGGCTGCCGATCGGCATCTTCCTTGCTACCAGCGGCAGGGGCGAGCTGTTTCCTGCTCCGGCGATCAACCGGATCGTTGGCCTGATCATCAATGCTGCGCGCTCCACGCCCTTCATCATTCTCGTCGTGGCGATCATTCCGTTTACGCGGCTGATTACAGGTACGTCGATCGGTACCTATGCGGCGATCGTGCCGCTGACGATCGCGACCATTCCCTTCTTCGCGCGCCTGGTCGAAGCTGCGATCCGCGAGATCGACAAGGGGCTTATCGAGGCTGCCCGTGCCATGGGCGCGACGCCGACGCAGATCGTCTTCAAGGTGCTTCTGGCGGAAGCCCGACCTTCGCTGATGGCGGCGCTCACCATGACCCTGGTCAGCCTGATCGGTTATTCGGCAATGGTCGGTGCCGTTGGTGGCGGCGGTCTCGGCGACCTTGGTATTCGCTACGGCTACCAGCGCTTCATGCCGGAAATGATGCTCGCCGTTGTCGTCGTGCTGATCGTACTCGTCCAGCTCGTCCAGAGCGCCGGCGATGCGCTGGCCCGTCGTTTCGATAAACGTAACCGCAAGAACTGAGTGTTTCAGAGGGACAAGATAATGAAGAAACTGATTGTTGCGGCCACTCTTGCCGCTCTCTTCTCCACCGGTGCGGCGCTTGCCGAAACCAAGAAGGTCGGCGTGACGCCCGGTCCGCATGCGCAGATCGTCGAGAAGGTGAAGGAAGTCGCCGCCAAGAAGGGACTTGAACTCGATGTCGTTGAGTTCTCCGATTATGTCGTGCCGAACCAGGCGCTGTCGGATGGCGATATCGACATCAACTCGTTCCAGCACCAGCCTTATCTGGACAACCAGGTGAAGGAGCGGAAGCTCGATCTCGTGAGCGTGGCGAAGTCGGTCAACTTCCCGATGGCCGGTTACTCGAAGAAGATCAAGGCTCTGTCCGAGCTGAAGGACGGCGCATCGGTTGCCATCCCGAACGACCCGAGCAACGGTGCGCGCGCGCTTCTGCTGCTGGCCGACCAGAAGCTGATCACGCTCAAGGACGGTATCGGCGTGAAGGCCTCGGTTGCTGACATTAGCGAGAACCCGAAGAAGCTCAACATCGTCGAACTGGATGCCGCCCAGCTGCCGCGCTCGCTCGATGACGTCGATCTCGCCGCCATCACCACCAATTACGCGCTTGCCGCCGGCCTCAACCCGAAGACGGACGGGATTTTCCAGGAAAGCACCAAGGCGCCTTATGTCGGCGTCATCGCCGTTCGCGCCAAGGACAAGGATGCCGACTGGGTGAAGACCTTCGTCGAGAGCTATCACAGCGCGGAAGTGTCGGCCTTCATCGAAGAGAAGTTCAAGGGCGCGATCACGCCGACCTGGTAAGCACCAACGAATTGCGTTTCCGGCCACCTCCCAAGATACGAGGCCGGGAACGCCATAAACCCAATAAAATCGTGAGGAAACATCCAATGAAGAAGCTCGTACTCGCTGCCGCATTTGCGCTTGCTGCCGCAAGCTCCGCACTTGCCGAAGACATCAAGGTCGGCGTCACGCCGGGTGAACACGCCAATATCATGGAAAAGGTTGCCGCCGTCGCCAAGACCAAGGGCCTCAACATCGATATCATCGAGTTCTCCGACTATGTCGTGCCGAACCAGGCGCTGAACGACGGCGACATCCAGGCCAACTCGTTCCAACACCAGCCCTATCTCGACAACCAGATCGCCGACCGCAAGTTCGATCTCGTTGCCATCGGCAAGACGATCACCACCCCGATGGGCGTCTATTCCAAGAAGGTGAAGAGCCTTGACGAGCTGAAGGACGGCGACACCGTCGCCATCCCGAACGACCCAACCAATGGCGGCCGCGCGCTGCTGGTTCTGGCTTCGAAGGGCCTGATCAAGTTCAAGCCGGATGCCGGCATCAAGGTCACGCCTTCGGACATTATCGAGAACCCGAAGAAGATCGAATTCTCCGAATTGGACGCTGCCCAGCTGCCGCGTTCGCTCGATGACGTCGATGCTGCCGTCATCAACACGAACTACGCCATGGAAGCCGGCCTGAACCCGAAGAAGGATGCGATCGCCATCGAAGGCGAAAAGTCGCCCTACGCCAACATCATCGTAGTACGCTCCGCCGACAAGGACGCTCCCTGGGCCAAGACGCTGGTCGAAGCCTATCACGACGAAAGCATCCGCAAGTTCATCAACGATGAATACAAGGGTGCGCTGATCCCGTCCTGGTAATCTGCTGCGAAGCAAAATATTGATCTGTTACAGCCCCTTACGCGAGAGAACGCGTAAGGGGCTTCTTTTTGATGTGGTATCTTCCACTTCAATCTTAACTGTATCTGAAGGAATACTCGCGATAAACTTCTGGTTTAGAGAGGGGTTCTATGGGGCTGTTATCATTCCGTTTCCGACGCCCCGTGAACGTTGGGCGCAAGTCCGCCGTGACTTCGATGCTCGGCGCCTTCGCCCTTGTCGTTTTTCTCGTCACCGTTTTCATTCTCACAGCTGTCAACCGGATCACCGACCACACCAACAATCTCGATGAGCAGCGGTCGCGTGCGACCACCAGCGGTGCCGTTCGGACCTTTCAGGATCAGCTTCACGCGACGCTGAACGACTATGCCGCCTGGGACGATGCAGCGAATTTCGTTTATGCGCCGGACGGGCAGGACTGGATCATCAGCAATTTCGGCGACATGACCGTCAACAGCGATCTTTTCGACGTTGCGATGCTGCTGGACACCCATCGCAATGTTCTGATGGCCTATCAGGACGGTCATCCGGTCGATTGGGCGCCCGGCGACTATTTCGATTCATCGCTCTGGACACTTTTCGACAAGGCGCAGTCGGCCGGCCCGGAGAGCGTGCCGGAGGCGATCGGATTTATCGCTACCAGCAAGGGTGTTTCGGCGATCGGTGTAGCTCTTATCCGCGAGAAGTCGGGTGCTATCGACGTGTCTCCGGAAAACCGGCGCTATCTGGTTTTCGCACGCCATCTGAATGACGAGAAGGTTGCGGCACTCGGGGAGACTTATGTCATCGGCGGGTTGCATTTCGTCGGTGCAGATGAGGCGCTGCCCAATGCAGTCGAGATTCGCAACGTGCATGGTCGGCTTCTGGCAAAGCTTGGCTGGACGCCGCGCAAGCCGGGGGACATCAGCTATCTTCAGGTCCGCTCACTGGTTTACAGCGCAGTGGCCATGGTCGGGCTTTTCTTCCTGCTTCTGCTGGTTGCCGGAACGAATACTCTCAATCGACTGAAAGCCGATGAGGCCTCGGCGCGCCGTCTTGCGATGACCGACAGGCTGAGCGGTCTGCTCAACCGTACGGGGTTCTTCATGGCTCTCGATGACATGGTGGAGGAAGGCGCGCGCAGCGGGCAGAGCGTGACTATGCTTTATCTCGATCTCGACGGGTTCAAGGAAGTCAACGATGCCTATGGGCATGGTACCGGCGACACGCTGATCCGCAGCGTCGCGGCAGGGTTGAGGATCCTCGTGGGCGACGGGGCAGTGCTTGCCCGGGTCGGCGGAGACGAGTTTGCCATTGCAGTTCTCTCGGACGATCCGGGCCGCGAAACGGCGATGCTATGCGAGCGCATTCTCGGCTTTTTCGAGGAGCCCTTTACCATCGGTGAGCGGGTGGCCGTGATCGGGACGAGCATCGGCATCGCGATATCCGAGCGCGGCAGCGTTAATGGTGGAGAACTGGTCCGGCGCGCGGACATGGCGATGTATCGGGCCAAGGACAGCGGGCGCAGCCGCTTTGAGTATTACACGCCGGACATGGATGCCGAGCGGGAGGAGCGCCACAGGCTCGAAATTGACCTCAGGATCGCCATCGAACGGCAGGAGCTGACCGTTGTCTATCAGCCGGTGGTCTCGGCTCAGGATGGCAGGATCGTAGGGGTGGAGGCGCTGGCCCGCTGGAACCGTAGGGGCTATGGCGCGGTCTCCCCGGATGTCTTCATTCCGATTGCCGAAACCTCTGGCCTGATCGATCAGCTCGGTCTCTTTGTGTTGCATCGTGCCTGCGAGACGGTGAAACGCTGGCCAGGCTTCAAGCTGTCGGTCAACATCTCTCCGGGGCAATTCCGCGACCCTGCGTTTCCGCAGAACGTTGCCTACGTACTTCGCCAGACCAAAGCCAGCCCCGCAGACATCACGTTGGAAATGACCGAAGGCTATTTCATCCAGAATGCCGACCGGGCGAAAACCTCGATGGCCGGGCTGCGGCGACTGGGCGTTCATATCGCACTCGACGATTTCGGCGCCGGCTTCTCGAGTGTCGGTTATCTTCGCCAGTTCGGTTTCGACCGCATGAAGATCGACAAATCGCTGATCCATGCGCTCGATCAGGAACGGAGCGCGGTCGACCTTCTGCATGCGACGGTAGCGCTTGCGCGCTCGCTGGATATCCCAGTCACCGCCGAAGGTGTTGAGACGGATGCCCAGGTGTTGCAATTGCGGCTGACGGGCTGTGACCAGTTGCAGGGCTACCTGTTCGGTCAACCGATGTCGGCTGACGATATTGACAGCGTTTTCCGGCGCGATGAGCGCAGAGCGATATTTTCGCTGAGGTGAGGTTATTGCTCGCCATTCATAGATGCCGCGGAACCTTGGCTTTGAGAAGCTCCACGAGCCTTGGATCCATGAACTGATAGTCATCGGGAATATCGAGGCAGACGAGTCGTGTGCCGTTCAGCGCGGCCCGGTATCGCGATTGAAGCTTGGCGCGGTGGGCGCGCTCCATCACGAAAATGATGTCGGCCCATTCGACGAGTTCGCGGGAAAGCGGGTTTTCGGCGTCGTTATTGGTTCCCGCCGAAGATGTCTCGACACCTGGCCAGTCGGCGAAGACCTGTTCTGCTGTCGGGCTGCGCAGCTTGTTCTGGCTGCAGACGAACAACACGTTTTTCACCGACCGGTCTCTCAGCTGCCGATATGCTTGACGCCACGCTTCTTGGCGAGGGCGATCTGGTGCTGCCGCTGGCGGTAGCGCAGGCGGTCGGCTTCGCTGCGCGTGTCGTAGCAGTTGGAGCAGGAGACGCCTTCCTCGTATTTAGGAGAGGTGATCTCTTCTGCGGTGATCGGGTTGCGGCAGGCGTGGCAAAGCTTGTGATTGCCCTCTTTCAGGCCATGCTCGACCGAGACGCGTTCATCGAAGACGAAGCAGGCGCCTTCCCACAGGCTTTCCTCTTCCGGCACTTCCTCGAGATATTTGAGGATGCCGCCCTTCAAGTGATAGACCTCCTCGAAGCCTTCTTCCTTCATGAAGGCCGTCGCCTTTTCGCAGCGGATGCCACCGGTGCAATACATGGCGATCTTCGGCTTGTTGTGCAGGCCGGTATTGTTGCGCACCCAGTCCGGAAACTCGCGGAAGGTCTTCGTATTTGGGTCGACGGCACCCTTGAAGATGCCGATCGCGGTTTCGTAGTCGTTGCGCGTGTCGATCAGGATCGTCTCGGGATCGGAAATCAGCGCGTTCCAGTCCTTCGGATCGACATAGGTGCCGACGATCTTGTTGGGGTCGATATCCTCGACGCCCATGGTGACGATCTCTTTCTTCGGCCGAACCTTCATGCGCAGGAAAGGCATCTTCGATGCGCGGCTTTCCTTGTGCTCCAGATTGGCGAATTCCGGCTGGGCGCGCAGATGGGCGAGCAGGCGGGCGATCGCATCGTCGGTGCCGGCAATGGTGCCGTTGATGCCTTCGCGGGCAATCAGCAAGGTACCCTTGATGCCGTTCTCATCACAGAAAGCCTGAAGCGGCTCACGAAAATCCTCAAAACGCTCGAAACGGGCGAAATGATACAGCGCCGCAACGAGGAAGCCATTGGTTGTTCCGTCGGTCGCCTGGGACCGAGATGTGATCTGATTGTCTGTCATGGGGCTCAAATACAGCGCTATCGCGCGCCACGCAACGCGGATTCTTCCTCTGCCTTTCGAGGCTCAGCCGCGTTCCTGTTGGTCTTGCCGGAGCTGGTTCCTGCCGCTCTCTCCCAAAGGAGTGTGATCAGGGCGGCCTCTTCCGCCGGTCTCTCTGCCAGCAGGCCTTGAGCCTTTTCCATCGCATCGCGCCGCAGCGTCTGCTGGCGATTGATGATTGCCGCGAGCAGGCGTGCAAGCCTGTCGCCACTGCCGAACAGGCTGGGTTCCTTATCCGCCAATTCGGTCAGGACCGAGAGATCGTGCTCGTGGCCCAGAAGATCCACGAGCGTCTTGCACTCGTTCTGTTTCGCCTGCATCGCAGAGGGCCAGATCTCACGCAGAAGCGACAGGTGCATCCAATAGGCCTGCCCGCTCTTGCGCAGCTCGTGATAGCTTTCGGCGCCGCCCTGCTTCTCGCATTCGCGCACCGCGGCATGGGCTTTCGCCAGCTGCTTCCTCCAGGCCTTTCCAAGGTGCTTTGCCGTCTTGCGCGGGGTATCTGAAAGGTTCAGGGCATCGAGCGCGTCGATCGCTTCGCGGCAACCCTCGATCGCTGAGGTGATCTTGGCGGGAAGGTCATGTTCTTCCGCGGCGATGCGATCCCTGCGGGCGGTGAGTGTCGTTCGTGCCGTTTCTAGCGCGGTTTTTTCTTCGGGAGAGGCCGCGAAGTCTGCCAGATAGGTTACGGTTCCGACAAGGGCGGTCGCATCGCGTACGGACGAGAGTTGCCGGGCGATATCGCGGATCCTGGCATTCTCCTGCCTGCGGAAATCAGGAGCATCCGGCTGGATGAGCCGGTAGAGGGAACGAATACGCTTGAAGCGCTTGCGGGCGTCGTGAATGGCTTCGTGCGGGCCGTCGGGCTGATCTTCGAGATAGCTGATCGCTTTCGAAAGCTGCTGCCGGGCGACGGAACAGAATTCGGCGGTGAAGGGTTCAGACGGCCGTAAACGGTAAGCCATGCACGAGTTCCTCGCTCAGGTCTTCAACTGCCATGTTGACGTTCGAATAACGCCGGTCACCGGTGATTTCCTTGCCTATCCAGTCGGGGAGCGGCGGCCGGTCCTTTTCGCTGGCAATCTCGACCTCTGCCACGACCAGACCGGCATAGGCGCCGGCATAGACGTCCACCTCCCAGGTATAGCCTTCATAAGGAACGAAGTAGCGGGTCTTTTCCAGGACGACGCCGAGGGCTTGCTCTGCCATTTCCTTGGCATCGGCAAGCGGAACGTCATATTCGAACTCGTCGCGGGCGAAGAGGTCGCGGCCGATCTTGATCGTCAGTTTCGCCCTTTCGCCATCCATGATGCGAACACGAACGGAACGATCCTTGCCGGAAGAAATGTAAGCCTGCAGGAAGCTGGAGGATGACGAGGCGCCGGAGCGCCAGCCGTCGGTTCTGACCAGATACTTACGCTCGATTTCCTTCGCCATGTCATCTACACCTGTCTTGGAACATCGGCAGCAACCTAGTGCAAACATGACGATTGGAAAATGCGTTCTGTCGCACCGCCCGGTTTTTTCTCGACAATGACCGTGCCGACGTTTATTTCCGGGCCATATTTTCAATCGTTTCAGGGAGAACGTGCATGGCTAGCAAAACCGAGAAAGTCCTTTCCATCCTCAAATTGCAGCCGGTCGTTCCGGTGCTGATCGTCGATGACGCCAAGTCGGCAGTTGATCTGGCCAAGGCACTTGTTGCCGGCGGCCTGCGCGCCATCGAAATCACCTTGCGCACGCCGGCGGCACTCGATGCCATCAAGGCGGTTGCTGCCGAAGTCGAAGGCGCCAATGTCGGTGCCGGCACCATTTTGAACTCGAAGGATTACGAAGCCGCCGTCAAGGCCGGCTCCACCTTCATCGTCTCGCCGGGCGTCGCACCGAGCGTTCTTGCCGCCGCCAAGGATTCTGCCGTTCCGCTTCTGCCGGGCACGGCAACGCCGAGCGAAGTCATGACGCTGCGCGAAGCCGGTTATGACGTGATGAAGTTCTTTCCGGCCGAGCAGGCTGGTGGTGCCGCCATGCTGAAGGCCTGGTCCTCGCCGCTTGCAGGTACGTTCTTTTGCCCGACCGGCGGTATCTCGCTGAAGAATGCCAAGGATTACCTGTCGCTGCCGAACGTCGTTTGCGTCGGTGGCTCCTGGGTTGCTCCGAAGGAACTGGTTGCTGCAGGCGACTGGGCCGGCATCACCAAGCTCGCATCGGAAGCCTTCGCACTGAAGGGTTGAGATCACCGGGATTTTTCCCGGAGTATTCTGACAATTTCGTTATCGATGACGCGGGAAAATTGTTTTCCCGCGTTTTCGTTCTTATCTCCCACTCGAAATTCAACCGATAGGAGATATCGATGTTCGACGCGAAAAAGCTTCTCGACCAGTTCCTCGGGTCACAGGTTCCCGGGCGCTCGGGAAGCGGCAAATCCGGATCCGCCTCGGGATGGGCCGGGCAGGTGACGGACATCGCCAAGAATAATCCTCTGAAGACGGCCGGTATCGCTGCCGCCATTCTCGGCACCAAGACAGGCCGCAAGCTTGCCGGCAACGCGGTGACGATCGGCGGCATCGCCGCTGTCGCGGGCCTCGGTTATCTCGCCTACAAGAATTACAAGTCCGGGCAATCGCCGCAGACCGCGCCGCAGCCGCAGCCGAGTGCAGCCGAGCCGATTGCGCTGCCGCCGCCGGATTCCCCCTTCAGCCTCCAGTCGCCACAGCTTTCCAATGATTTCGCGTTGACACTCGTCCGGGCGATGATCGCTGCCGCCAAGGCTGACGGCCATATCGACCAAGCCGAGCGCGCCAACATCATGGAAAAGATCCATGCTGTCGATCTCGGGGCGGAAGCCGAAGCCTTCATTGCCGAGGAACTCGCCAATCCGGTCGATATCGACGATCTGGTGGCTGCTGCACGTACCGAGGAGCAGAAGGTCGAACTCTATACCGCAACAAGGCTGACGATCGATCCGGATACGAGGGCGGAGCGCGGTTATCTCGATATGCTTGCCGGCCGTCTCAATCTGCCCGACGCCTTGATCGACCATATCGACGCCACGGTTTCGTCGGCCAAGGTTGCGTCTCCGGCGGTTTAAAGAAGACACGGAATACGCGTATCGGTTGTGTTTTGTCGGAACAATTCTGGCTCCAGGTGCTTTTGTCGGCATTGAAAGGAGAAAGACGATGATGGAAACCGAGAAAATTCCGACCGATATCTGGCTGAAAGTGATGTGCGCGCTGATGATCAACGCCGTGCTCTTCGGCGCCGGCGTCATCACCGTTCTTTCGGTGCCGAGCTTTGCCGATCAGGCGAAATATCTGATCCCCGTGGTGATCGTAGCGAGCTTCGTGATCACTCCGTTCCTTTGCGGCTTTGTCGCTCGTCGCATGCGGATCAGAAACTGGAAGTCAGGCCAGTGGCGCGAAGGGGATCTGATCTCCGGATAACCTAGATTGACAGGAACGGGGGCCGGTTCAGACCGGCTCCCTTGCCGGTCAGCCGTCTGCCCCGCCGATGCGGCGGCGGAAAAGGCCTTCAAGCTTTTTCCAGATGCTTTCGGGTTCGGGTGAGCCGATCATAAGGCGGCCTTCGCGGGTGATTGAGATTACCGCTCCCGTTGACCATTCTCCGCCATGATCGATGGTTATGAGCTTGTTGCGCGCCGCATCCTGAAAGAACGTTTCCGCCTCCAGAAATTCATATTCATCTTCGGAAAGACAGAGGCGTCCCGAGCTTTCGGCGACATGGCCCAGCAATGTCAGCAGGCGAGGGTCTGTCGGAGACTTTTGCGGCAGGTTTACGGGCATCTTTTGCACCCCAAAATCTCAGCCGAATTTAAATCCATCCTAGACCAACAACAATATATCCGCTGAGCCAAATATTGATTGATGATAAATTGGGGACGAGGTACTCGCCCTCCGGCTCTACGCCCAATGGCAGGTGCGGCATTGCCTTTGGGAGATCCCTGACTTAATCGTCGGGTAGCGAAACAAGGCCATTCCGATGCAAGATCTGAAAACCTATAAAGTTGCAGCTCCCAAGCCCGTTACCTTGACTGGCCGGTTCGTCACGCTCGAACCCTATGATCGCGACACGCATCTGCAGGCGCTCTGGGAAGCTCTGGGCGGCGAGGGGATCAACGATCTGATCCGGTATTTTCCCAACGAGGATTATGCCACGGCGGGCGAGTTCGGCGCATGGGTTGAGGGTGCGCAAGCCAATCTCAACTTCATCACGCTTGTGGCGCGGGAAAATGCGACCGGCAAGATCGTCGGGATGGCAAGTTACATGCGGCCCGATCCCAAAAATGGTGTCGTTGAAGTCGGTTCGGTGGCGCATGGCGAAGCGATGAAGCGTTCGCCGATGGCGACCGAACTGCATTACCTTATGGCAAAACATGTGTTCGAGGATCTCGGCTACCGCCGTTACGAATGGAAGTGCCATAACGAAAATGAGCCGAGCAAAAGAACGGCGATCCGTTATGGCTTCACCTTCGAAGGCGTGTTCCGTCAGCATGTGATTTCCCGCGGTGCCAACCGCGATACGGCATGGTTCTCGATGATCGACAGCGAGTGGCCTGTTATCAAGGCGGCATTCGAAGCCTGGCTTGCGCCGGAGAATTTTGATGCCGACGGTAGCCAGAAGCGGCGGCTGGAGGATATCCGCGCCGAAATCGCCAGCGCTTGAGGGTATGAGCATGAAGCCGGAGACGAGATCGCAGATGGTTGCCGCGGCGCTGATCATGATCGGCGCCGTGGTGGTCATCTATTTCCTGCCGTCTCTGGTGCTCTGGATCGGCCAGTATTCGCCGGCGCTTGCCTTTATCGTCGGCGGGATCCTGCTGCTCGGTTTCTTCTGGATTTTCTGGCTGAGGGCGCGGTATCAGCGTCGGCGTTGACGTTACGCCTGTAGCGACGCGCCTAGCAGCGAGAGACCGATCAGCAGAACGAAAAGCGCGCCGCCGATCTCGATCGCATGGCCGACGCAGCGGCCTGTTTTTGAACCGGGTCCAGCAACCTTGAGAGCTATATCCTTGGCGCCGACCGCGAGTGAGGCGAGGATCGTAACGGTGATCGCCGTGCCGAGCGACATTGCCAGCACCGACAGGATGCCGCCGAGATAAAGGCCGTTCAGCAGCGAAAAGCTCATGACGAGAATGGCGCCGGAGCAGGGGCGCAGGCCGACTGCGATGATCGCCGACCAGGCTTCCTTGAGACTGAAATCCTTGCCGTCCAGCATTTTCGGATCGGGCATGTGGCTGACACCGCAGGCCTCGCAATAGTCGCCGTCGCCTTCATAGTCATGGTCGTCGACTTCGACCGCCTTGAAATTCAGGCCGGTAGAGCTGCGGCTTGCGGCGGGTCCATCGAACAGTGTGCCGGTTGCCGGGGCGGCGTCCGGGACACGCACGACCCGTAGTTTCAGCGCGCGAAGCTTTTTCACCAACAGCCAGGCGCCGAAGACGGCGACCATGGCGAAACTTGCGACTTCCATCGCCCATGTCGCCTTTGTCATGGTGATGCCCGAGCCGCGCAGGACGACGAAGGCGGCGCCGACGACGAGGATCGCGACCAGCCCCTGGAGAAGCGCCGAGATAAACGAGATGGCAACGCCGCGGCGCAGTTCTACTTCATTGGCGATCATGTAGGAGGAAATGACCGCCTTGCCGTGACCGGGGCCGGCGGCGTGGAAGACGCCATAGGCGAAGGACAGGCCGATCAGGCCTGTCAAGGCGGAAGGGTCTTCCCGCATCGCTTTCAGCGAGCCGGTCAGGGCGCGATAAAAGGATTGCTGGTAGTAATTGATCCAGCTGAGATAGGGTGCGAACGGCCCGCCGACAGAGAATGAAGGTTCTGCCGATCCGACGCCCAGGGGCGACTGGGCGTGAACGGCGCTGGCGAGATAGAAGCTGGCAAAGGCCGCAGCGGCAAAGGCTGCCGCCACACCGAGCCTTGGAGATTTCAGCATGTCAGCTCCAGACGGGTCGCAAACATTTTCGACATGTCGGTTCCGGTCGGATCGTTGAAGAATGCGTCGGTCAGCGAGGCGCTGTTTTGGGAGAGGACCTCGTCGGGATCCGGACGGATGACTTTGTGCTGGCATTTGGCGAAGGCGGGGCCTTCTGCCACGAGGTCCTTGTCGGTCGGAAAGTCGATCGCGGTATACATGGTCGGGTCGTAGATACCGAAGGTCAGCCTGCCCTTGAGCGGCATCGGCTTGTCCGGTTTGACCGAGAAGAAGACGAGGATCTGCCCATCCTTGAAGGTGACGTGGATCACGTCCGGTTTTTGCACGCCGACAGTTGCGCCATTCACCGTCAAAGTGGTGAAGTAGTGGTAGTCGCCAAGCGAGGTGCGCATCGTCTCGCCGAGTTCCGCCAGCTCGCTTTCGTCCAGTTTCAGATCGGTGTTCTTGTCGAAATCCAGCAACACGCTGGACGAGAAGACCTCGTCGAAACGCCAGACATTGCGCAGCTCCTGCACCATGCCATCCGGCCCGCCGATTACTTCCAGCCGCGATTCGACAAAGATATGGGGGTGGGCCGAGGCGGCATAAGGCAGCGCGCAGGCCGCAAGGGCGGTGATGATCGCAAGTCTTTTTTTCATTCGGTCCGGCGCCCTATATTCGTCCCGTGTCATCTCGTCAGCCTGCTGTGCCGTTGAAATGGGACGGAATTTCGACTCACATGTTACACAATTACTGTGACATCTACTGCGTCATCGCGCCTGGCGGAACCAGTTGGCGAGGTAATCGACGAAGCTTCTGACCTTGGCTGGCAGATAGCGACGATGCGGATAAACGGCGTAGATGCCGCGATCCTTGATGATGTAGTCATCGAAAAGCGTGACGAGCTCGCCGGACTGGATATAGGCGTTGGCGATGAAATCCGGGATGATCGCGACGCCGAGCCCCGCGCGAGCGGCCCGCAATGTCGCCTGCGGGCTGTTGACCTCGATCGGGCCTGACACGCCTACGGATAAAGTCGAGCCGTCCTTTTCGACGAAACGGATATTGTTGTGCCCGCGCGTGTTGGTATCGATGATAAAGGGGACATTGCTCAACTGCTGCGGATGTTCCAGCGGGCCATATTGCGCGACGATATCCGCGGTCGCGACGGCGTGAACGCGAAAGTCGTTGAGCTTCTTGGCGATCATGCCGGAATCTTCCAGCCGGGTGATACGGATCGCCAGATCGAAATTTTCCTCGATCAGATCGACGAACCGATCGTCCGCGACGATTTCCAGCTGCACGTCGGGATGCCCCTTGGCGAAATCGATCAGCGACTGACCGACATCGGCATCGATGAAGGTGCGCGGCACGGAAACGCGCAGTCGGCCCTTTAGGTCCGCATTGCCTTCGCGCACCAGGTCGGCGAGGTTGTCGATCTCTTTCAATATGTCCGAGGCACTGCGGTAATAGGTGTGGCCGGCTTCGGTAAGAGAGAACTGCCGCGTCGTGCGGTTCAAGAGCAGCGCGCCGAGATCATCCTCAAGCTCGCGGACATATTTGGAGAGCAGTGCCTTGGAGCGGCCGGTACGGCGCGCGGCCGCCGAAAAACCCTCGGCTTCGACTACATCGATGAAGGCGCGCATGCGGGTGAGGGTGTCCAAGGCCTGTCTCCTGAATATTGAACGAAAGCGGCTGCTTCGTTCGATGTTTATGGACCAATGTAAAAATATGGTCGAGCGTAAAAAATCTCTTGATTATGACGGCGAATATTCTTATCTCCCGGCTTGCCCAAAGTCGCACGTGCCCATGGGTGTCCGCCGACCCTCGAAATGAGATTTATCTCTAAGGTGAGGTCATCGGTAAGGTACCTGGAACTAACCCCTCCAGTCGCTATTCCGGCCAACCGGAAAATGCGAGGACATCTGAAGCAACGACGGTGCGGGCCTTTCTAGTCTCTGCAGGCTTTCCATCAGCTTGCAATTCTGAAGAGGCACACCTGAATTGCCGGAAGTGCGGTAGGGACAACCCTCCAATCCAAGGCAGACAAAGCCGGATCAAAGCTCGTGGCAGGGCGTTGGTCTACATATCGCGCGGTAAAGCGTGCTCACGGTACCAGTGTCTCCAACTACTGGGACCGAATGCATTCTTATCCGTCCTTTGTCCTCCGGTTCGCAGCCGGAGCTTTGAGATTTCGAAGGGACTGACCCATGACCACTGCTCGCATCCTCGACTTCATCAAGACCCGACGTCCGGAAGGTCCGTGCCTCGTTGTTGATCTAGACGTCGTTCGCGACAACTTCCATGCGTTTCGTCATGCCCTGCCGGATAGCTCCATCTATTACGCGGTCAAGGCGAACCCGGAACCGGCAATCCTCAAGCTGCTCGCCTCTCTCGGTTCGAGCTTCGATTGCGCTTCCGTCGCCGAAATCCAGATGGCTCTCGATGCCGGTGCAACCGCCGACCGCATCTCCTTCGGCAACACGATCAAGAAGGAACGCGATATCGCCCGTGCACACGCACTCGGCGTCGGTCTTTTCGCAGTCGACAGCCATGAGGAAGTCGAAAAGATTTCCCGTGCTGCCCCGGGCGCGAAGGTATTCTGCCGCGTTCTGACCGATGGCGAAGGCGCCGAATGGCCGCTGTCGCGCAAGTTCGGCTGCGTGCCGCAGATGGCCGTCGATGTTCTCGTCTACGCGCACCAGCTCGGTCTCGAAAGCTACGGCGTTTCTTTCCATGTCGGTTCGCAGATGACCAAGGTCGATGCCTGGGATTCGGCTCTGGCCGATGCCAAGCGCGTCTTCGCACAGTTGGCCAAGCAGGGTATCGTCCTGCAGATGGTCAATATGGGCGGCGGCTTCCCGACCAAGTACCTGCGCGACATCCCGAAGGCCGAGGAATACGGCCAGGCGATCTCCAACTCGCTGCGCAAGCATTTCGGCAACAACCTGCCGAAGACGATTATCGAGCCGGGTCGCGGCATGGTCGGCAATGCTGGCGTCATCAAGGCGGAAGTCGTGCTCGTCTCGCGCAAGTCGGACAATGACAACCACCGCTGGGTGTTCCTCGACATCGGCAAGTTCGGCGGTCTGGCCGAAACCATGGACGAGGCTATCCGTTACCCGATCCGCACCGAGCGTGACGGCGACGAGATGGAGCCCTGCGTGCTTGCCGGCCCGACCTGCGATTCGGCCGACGTGATGTATGAGAAGAACATGTATCCGCTGCCGATCTCCCTTTCGATCGGCGACGATGTTCTGATCGAAGGTACCGGCGCCTACACGACGACCTATTCGGCCGTCGCCTTCAACGGCTTCGAGCCGCTCAAGGCTTACGTCATCTAAAGGCGTCTTACGCCCAATAGTTTCGCGGTTCCCGAACCTCCAGCCGGGGGCCGCAAATCCACAACGAAACCTCGATACCGTCTGAAACGGTTTTAAGTGCGGGAGGCCCAAAGATGGCCACTGTTCTTGATTCTGTCCGCGCATTCTTTGCGCCGAGCCAAACCTACACGATCGACATGGAAACTCCGGCCGATGTTGTCGCGCGCGAGACATTGCTCGATCGCGCCATGGGCGCTGACCGCCGCAAGAAGTCGTCTGAAAAGATCCGCCGCAACCGCCTGCCGGCGGAAGGTCTGGCGCTGGTCGCTCGCGATGGCGACGGCCACCTGATCGGCACGGTTCGCCTGTGGAACATCGAGGCAGGCATTTCGCCGGAAGGCAATCCGATCGAGGCGCTGCTGCTCGGCCCGCTCGCGGTATCCGAGGATCAGGAAGGCAAGGGCATCGGTGGCGCTCTGATGCGTGCCGCCATTGCAGAGGCGCATAACCGCGGGCATGGAGCGATCCTGCTGGTCGGCGATGCTCCCTATTACGAAAGATTCGGCTTCTTTGCCGAAAAGACTGCGCATCTCGTCATGCCAGGCCCGTTCCAGCGCGACCGTTTCCTGGCGCTGGAACTGAAGACCGGCTGGCTTGATGGTGCGGTGGGCATGATCGTTGCAAGCGGACGCAAGCTGGCCTGAAAAGAATTGTTCAGCAAAAGGCCTCGCTGCCGCTCCGATCATCCCCAAGCCCCGCCTCCAGTTCCGGAGGCGGGGCCTTTTATTTGCAGTGCTCCGTAGGGCGACAGAAAATCAGCGGCGCATCGCCACTGCGTCATTTAGGCAACAATCATCGTCTCCTTGATTAGAGGACGAGTGGGCTTGATCTCGATCAAGCGCCTGCAACTGCACGAGTTTTAGACCTTTTCCAGAAGATTCAGGCAGGCTGGAAGGAGAGGTTTTATGACAATCAGCAGCAGGAACTATGCGCGTTGGATGGTGGGGATCAGCGCGGGTCTCTTTGCATTCGGGGCTGCAGCCGCGGACATGGCACCGGCACAGGTCGCGCCCGTTGTGGACGAGGTGATTTCCTCTCCGAGCCCGTGGCAGGTTCGCGTACGCGCTCTCGGTGTCATCACCAAGGATAGCGGTTCGGTTGATCAGAGCAGCGCTTACGGGCTGGAATACAGCGATACCGTCATCCCGGAAGTGGATATCAGCTACTTCTTCACCGACAACATTGCTGCAGAACTGATCCTCGGCACGACCTATGCCAAGATCAATACGACCGGTGCGGCGGATCTGGATGTCGGCAAGGCTTGGCTTCTGCCGCCGACATTGACATTGCAGTATCACTTCACCGATCTCGGCGCCTTCAAGCCCTATGTCGGTGCGGGTATCAACTACTCGATGTTCTACAACCAGTCCGACAAGGGTGGTTTCAAGAACCTCGACGTCAAGAACGACTTTGGCTGGGCCTTGCAGGCCGGTTTCGACTACATGCTCGACGAACATTGGGGTCTGAACTTCGACGTGAAGAAGATTTTTCTCGAAACGGATTGGAAGGTTGATAACAGCCCGCTGGGCGTTCCGCTTTCTGGCAAGGCCAAGATCGATCCGTGGCTGATCGGTGCCGGCGTCACCTACCGCTTCTGATAAAAAAGGCGGGGGTCCTTAGTGCGGCGCGGCTAGTTCGCGCCGCCTTTTTGTTTTCAGTCGAGAGCGCTCAGGCTCCGGCCGGTGCTCGATAGGCTTCGGGAATGACGAAGATCGCGTCGGCGCGGCCATAGCCGCCATCCTGGACTTCCTCGATCAGCACCATCGTGTGGGGGCGGGCGGCCTCGCTCATGTATTCGACCAGCATGTCGGTCGTACGGTGCACGATCTCCTCCTTCTGGGCCTTGGTCAGTGCGCCTTCCGGCGTCTTGATGTTGACGAATGGCATCGGGATTTTCCTTCCTATTCGCGTCTCAGATCATGCCGCCATTGGTACGCAGGACTTGTCCGTTAACCCAACCGCTTTCCGTGCTTGCCAGGAACGAGACGACGGAAGCGATATCGTCAGGTTGGCCGAGGCGACCGAGCGGAATGTTGCGGATGATGTTCTGCACCAGTTCTTCCGACTTGCCGGTCATGAAAAGCTCGGTTTCCACCGGGCCGGGGGCCACGGCGTTTACGGTGATGCCGCGTTTGCCGAGTTCCTTGGAAGCGACATGGGTCATGGCTTCGACGCCTGCCTTGCTGGCGGCATAGGGGCCGTAACCCGCACCGTACATGCCGACGACGCTCGATGAAAAGTTGATGATGCGGCCGCCTTCGCGCAATCGTTTGCCGGCCTCGCGAATACCGTAGAATGTGCCGGTGAGGTTGATGGCGATGTGCCTGTCGAATTCGGCGTCATCGGTTTCGGTCAGCGGCGAGAGCTTCATGATGCCGGCATTGTTGACGAGGATGTCGACACCGCCGAAGCTTTTCTCTGCCGCATCGAAGAGCGCCGCGACGCCGGCAGATGTGCCGACATCCGCCTTGACCGCGATTGCCTTGCCGCCGGCCGTTTCGATTTCGCGGACGACGTCATCGGCAGCGCTCTGGCTAGATGCGTAATTGACGACGACGGCCAACCCATCCTTGGCAAGACGCCGAGCCAATGCCTTGCCGATGCCCTTGGAGGCGCCGGTGATGATTGCTACGCGGTTTGTGTTCTCGGTCATGGTGTTTCTCCTTTGCTGGTCATGAAGATATGATGATCTCCAGCGAGAACAATAGCTGTAATTTGACATGACAATTTTCATGTGATGAACAATTGCCATGGACAGATTATTGCGCATGCAGCTTTTTGTACGAGTGGTGGAACGGGGCAGCTTTCTTGCGGCTGCCGCCGATCTGGGGCTTGCCCGCTCCACCGCGACACAGGCGATCAAGGCTCTGGAGGTCGATGTCGGCGCCCGACTGCTTGAGCGGACAACGCGGCATGTGGCCGTGACACTGGATGGTAGCGCATTCTATCAGCGTTGCTTGTCGATCCTTGCCGATGTGGATGAAGCGGAGGCGATCTTTCGGGATGCGAAGCCACAGGGCATTCTGCGGGTGGATGGGCATCCGATGCTGACCCAGACCTTTCTTCTGCCGCATCTAAGGTCGTTTCTCGATCGCTATCCGTTGCTGGAGATCCAGTTCGGGCAGAGCGATCGGTTCGTCGATCTCGTGCGCGAGGGTATCGATTGCGTGATCCGGGCGGGCGAAGTGAGCGACAGTTCGCTGATCATGCGCAGGCTCGGATCGATCCGCGAGATGACCTGCGCCAGCCCCGACTATATCGACGCACGTGGCATGCCGAAGACGCCGGACGAGCTGGATGGGCATCAGGCAGTCGGTTTCATCTCTTCGCGTACGGGCCAGATCATGCCTCTCGAATTCACGGCCGGAGAGGCTGTGCGCTATGTGACCTTACCTGCGCGCGTCACCGCCAACAATTCCGATACGGTCATGGACCTTGCCCGTCGGGGTTTCGGCTTAATGCAGGCGCCGCGCTATCACCTGCAGCGACATGTCGAAGAGGGCACACTGGTGGAGGTACTGCAGGATTTCCCGCCGCCGCCGACACCGCTTTCCGCTCTCTATCCGCAGAATCGCCAATTGTCGCCGCGGGTGCGGGTGTTCATCGATTGGGTGGCGAATATATTTGGGGAAGCGGACATATGAGGACGCGCAAAGGCCAGGGCGGCTCACAGAGATTCATTTCGGCGTGAGGCTGCAGGTTCTGCCTTATTGCGGTAATCGCATTGCTCTATCTCTCAAACCATGATCACACGCCGTTCCGCACTGCTATCCGCTCCATTCCTGTTTGCCGCCGGTCGCTCATTTGCGCAGCAGCCAGTGCCGCAGCCGCCCGAGACGCTGAAAACCGTTCTCGACCGCGCCGCCGAGCTTGAGTCGTTGAAGGTGGTTCTGGTTTATCGGGGCGGAGAGCCGCTGGCCGAGCGAGCCTTCAATGGGCGCTCGCTGACTGCATCGAGCAATATCAAGTCTGCGTCGAAATCGATCGTCTCCTGCCTTGTCGGCATCGCCATCGACCGCAAGCTGCTGGAAGGGACAGAGCAGAAGATCGCTCCGATCCTGAAGGCCGATCTGCCGCGCAATCCCGATTCACGCCTTAACGAAGTCACGATCGGCAATCTGCTTTCGATGCAGGCGGGACTGTCACGGATGTCGGGGCCGAATTACGGGCGCTGGGTAGCAAGCCCGAACTGGGTGCGTTTTGCGCTTTCGGAACCGTTCGATGGCGAACCGGGCGGCGAAATGCTGTATTCGACAGCATCGACGCATCTTCTCTCGGCCATTCTCACCCGTGTCGGATCCAAGTCGACACTGGCGCTGGCGCGCGAATGGCTGGAGCCGGTTGAAGGTTTCAGGATCGGCGCTTGGGAGCGTGACCCGCAGGGCATCTATTTGGGTGGAAACCAGATGGCGATGTCCGCCCGCTCGCTGATGGCGTTCGGCGAGCTTTACCGCAACGGCGGCAAGACCGGGGAGGGGCGGCAGGTCGTCTCGCAAGGCTGGATCGACCAGTCATGGATGCCACGTACCAATTCCCGTTTCTCGGGCGATGCCTATGGCTATGGGTGGTTCATGCGGGAGATCGGCGGGGAAGGGGTCAAGTTCGGATGGGGTTATGGCGGGCAGATGGTCTATGTCATCCCGTCACTCGCCATGACGGTAGTGATGACGTCGAATGAAAGCGGCCCGTCTGCGCGTAATGGTTATCGTGACCAGTTGCATGATCTTCTGGCGGATATTATCCGCGTCACGCCTGTCTGATCGCCAATCGACAGATCAATATCGAATAAAAGCCGGAATATTAGGGTTACCTGTTCATTATGCAGCGGGCATTCCATTGCATTATCGGCGCCTAATATTAAGAGTGAATTCACAACCAAAGCGAGTAAACTGGCTGCAGTTGGTTTTCGAATTCCTCTCCGGGAGCAACACCGGCCTCACGTCATTAGCGTGGGCCGACGCTTTCCCGTGGGGTGGGTGGGGGAAGTATGGAGCCCCCACCCATTCTTTGCTGTCACTTTGGCCCCGCGAGGAGTTATGCGCTGATGTCGATCACGCCGCAGTCGCCAGCTTCAGATGCGAAGGAGAGCAGCTTGCCGCTGGCGCTCCAGCTCAAGCCGGTGATCGCGCCCTTGCCCGGGCGCCGCAGCAGCGCTTCCTTCTCGTCGGCGATCCTCACACCAAGGATCATGCCGTCGATGAAGCCGATGGCGAGAACTTCTTCCGCAGGGTGGAAAGCGACCTGGGTGACCATGATATTGGCGCGGGTGCCGAGTTCCATCGGGGCCTTGCCCATCGGGCCGTCCTTCGATGAGAAGGGCCAGACGATGGCGGCGGGTGCACCCGAGGAGGCGAGCCACTTGCCCTTTACCGACCAGGACAGTGATTTCACCTTGGCGGGATAACCGGTCATGCGCATGTGGCGGTTTTCGCCGGCCTTGCCGTCGAGCTTCCAGCCATGCAGCGCGTTTTCCTGCATCGTGGTGACGAGGAAACGGCCGTCCGGCGAAAAGGTGACGCCGGTATGGGCACCTTTCCAGTCCAGATCGGCTGCCGGTGCGTTGGTGCCGACCCAGTGCAGCGAGACGCCATTATAGCGGGCGGCGGCGATCCGGAGGCCCTTGTTGGCGAAGGCAATGCCCTCGACACTTCGCTCCTCGGTGAATTCCTTGACCGAACCATCGCCCTGTCGCACGACGCTCGTCTTGCCGACGGCATAGGCAACGGCATTCTGCGGACCGCCAGCGATGACGCTGATCCATTTGCGCGGCACTTCTGCAAGTACGGTCGTTTCGCCATCATGGCCGATGCGCACAACCTTGCCGTCTTCGCCGCCCGAAAGCAGGGTGGCGCTGAAGGGATCGCGAATGCAGGTCAGAAGCCCCTGATGCGCCTCGGTGACCTTTTCGCCGCCATCGAGGCGGTGAATGCTGCCGGCAGCTGTGGCAAAAAAGGGAATGTCGCCCAGGAAATGCGTGGAGACGACGTGGCCTTCAATATCGAGCGGTGCAACTGTCGGCATCAGGCGGCCATCATTCGAGACATTGGTTCACTATCCATATGGTTTTCGGGCGCCGTTTCCGACGCCCGTTTTTCTATATTGAAATCTGCAGCCGATGTCAGGCCGGTGTCTTGGCGGTTGCCTGGCAGGCGAGGAAGCTCTGCTCGATCTTGGCGAAATCCAGATTGCGGCCGATGAAGACGAGGCGGCTTTCGCGCTTCTCGCCATCTTTCCACGGACGCTGGTGATCGCCCTCGACGATCATGTGAACGCCCTGGATGACATAACGCTCATCATCACCGGCAAAGGCGATGATGCCCTTCAGGCGCAGGATGTTCGGGCCTTCCGTCTGGGTGATCTTCTGGACCCAGGGGAAGAAGCGATCCGGGTTCATTTCGCCGCCACGCAGCGAGATCGACTTCACCGTGATGTCGTGGATCGGCGACATGGAATCATGATGGCCATGGTGGTGGCCGTGATCATGGTGATGATGATCGTGGTCATGATCATGATCATGATGGTGGTGATCATGGCCGTGGTGATGGTGGTCATGATCGCAGTCCGGACCGCAGACGTGATCCTCGTGGTCATGATCGAGGAAGTGCGGGTCGTTTTCGAGTGCGCGCTCCAGATTGAATGCGCCTTGATCAAGCACGCGGGAGAGATCGACGCCGGAGCGGCTGGTCTTGTAGATGCGAGCCGTCGGATTGATGGCGCGCACGACATCCTCGACGATCGCCAGTTCTTCCGGCGTGACGAGATCGGTCTTGTTGATGAGAACGACGTCGGCAAAAGCGATCTGGTCTTCGGCCTCACGGCTGTCCTTCAGGCGCAGCGGCAGATGCTTGGCGTCGACCAGCGCGACCACGGCGTCGAGTTCGGTCTTGGCGCGAACGTCGTCATCCATGAAGAAGGTCTGGGCGACCGGGACGGGATCGGCAAGACCGGTCGTCTCGACGATGATGCCGTCGAAACGGCCCGGACGGCGCATCAGTCCTTCGACCACGCGGATCAGGTCGCCGCGCACCGTGCAGCAGACGCAGCCATTGTTCATCTCGTAAATCTCTTCGTCCGACTCGACGATCAGGTCGTTGTCGATGCCGATCTCGCCGAATTCGTTGACGATGACGGCGTATTTCTTGCCGTGGCTTTCGGAGAGAATGCGGTTGAGAAGCGTCGTCTTGCCGGCGCCGAGATATCCGGTCAGCACGGTAACGGGAATGGGCTTTGCTGCTGGAGCTTCGGTGGTCTGGTCGGTCATAGGGAAACCTCGAAGGTTAAAGGCTTGCGCCGAATGGCATTGGCACGGGGCGCCAGAAATCGTCCGCTCCATATAAGGGTAAGGCAGAGCGAGTTCAAAGGGTTTCGATGTTATAAAATCACGTCAGGAAACGGATCGAGATATAGCAGATGTGATGTCGGTCCGGGCGAAGTCATCTCCTATATAGAGGAGAGGACATTCGAACTCGTTGGCGGTGGCATAGGCAAAACAGTCGCCGAAATTGAGAGAAGCTTTATGGAAGCCTTTGCCCCATCGAGCATAGGCCACGGCCGCCCTTTCTGCTCTGATGTCGTCGAGCTCTATTACGGTCAGAGGAAGTCGATCGATAAGGGACGTCAGACCTGATAAGCAGTCTTTTTCTCGCGCTACGATCAATGCTTCAGTCAAGGTTGCCGCGTTGATGAGCACTTGGGTTTGCTCTGCGAGAACCTCCCGACATGCAAGAGCTTCCGGTTCGTTATTTACGATCGCGATCAAAGCGGACGTATCTATAACGATCATTCGGGAAGGCCGTCCTCGCCATAAAGAAAATCCTGGCTTCGTGCAGCTGAGGTTCGGTCAGACGATTTTTTCGGTGCCATTGCCCTGATTTCATCGATGAGGGCGCGGCGTTCTTCTGGAGATGAGGGCGGTTTCAATGGCACGATCTGCGCCACCTTTTGACCGCGGCGCGTCAATACCACTTCTTCACCGGCCTCGGCTCGATGAAGAAGTTCGGTGAGACTCGCTTTGGCATCGCTTACGGAGATTTCCATCGACACTTTCCATAATGGTCCATGTATATGGTCTAGTATGGATGTTGATTGGAAAATCTCAAGATAATTCGCCGACGTCAAACCGTGTCACATCCTCCAGCAGCTCAATGATCCCCTTCACCGCATGGGCGACCAGTTGTTCGCCGCGTTCTGCAGTTGCAGCCGACGCATTGCCGGCGACGCCGATGGGGTTGAGATCCGACATTTTCCAGCCGAAAGCATGCGGTCCGTAAGCGCGTAGATGGGTGAAATCGCGGGCGAACTCGGACTGTCTGGAGGTGAAGGGTTGGGCTTTTGGCATATCTACCCTATTCGGCCATAACGCCAGCATGACGGAGGTCTCGATGTCGCCGCCGTGTATGTCGATTGACTTGTCCTGTGGGCTGATCCAGCCCTGCGGCTGGCCGAAACGGGTCCAGCTGGTGGCGACTGCGAGCATGCCGAACCTGATGCGGGCTTCGGTGGCGACGATCGTCATCAGCGGCGAATTTCCGCCATGGGCGTTCAGCATGACGAACTTTTTGATACCTTGATTATTCATCTCTTCGGCAATGCCGAGCCAGCGGTTGACGGCTTCGTCGAAGGCAAGGGTCCGGGTGCCGGCGACATGCATATGTTCGACCGAATAGCCAACGGGTTCAGTAGGGAGAAAAGTGATGGGGAGCGTCGGCGGAAGCGCCGGGATGAGTCGCTGCACGAGACCCTCCGCAATCAGCGTATCGGTGTCGAAAGGCAGGTGCGGACCATGCTGTTCGTGGGCGCCCAGGGGCAATACCGCGATCCAGTCGCGTCTTTCTGTGGACTCAAGTGTCTGATCATTGTCACAAAAGCGCGGTTTGGGATGCGACATCTGGCGGTGGTTTCCCGGTTTCGTTATGGATAGCGCGCATTACTATAGTGGCGACCTTCACCAAGCAAAGCGGGCAGGACCGATGAGCAAGAAAAAGGGCGAGAAGAAAGCGAAATCCGGCAAGAAGAAGGAGCTTGCAGCTCTTTCGGCAGCTGATCTCGCACCGGCGATCACCCAGGCCGCCCGCTCGGTTCGTACTGCGCTCAGCCGCAGCATTTCCGATAGCGGCCTTTATGCCGGCCAGGACGGGGTTATCCTCGCACTCTCGGAAGACGACGGGCAGACGCCCGGTCAGCTGGCCGCGCGGCTCGGCGTGAAAGCGCCGACCATGACCCGCACGATCGGGCGCATGGAGGCGCAAGGTTTCGTCGAGCGCAGGGCTGATGGCCATGACGGACGGCTAACCAAGGTTCATCTTACGGAAAATGGGCTGAAGAGCGTTGAGTCGATCGGGCAATCCGTTGCCGATTGCGGCGCGATGGCCGTGCGAGGTTTTTCCGAAAAGGAGGTGCGCACGCTTTTGAAGCTGCTGAGGGCTGTGGAACACAACCTGCAGCCGGAAGCCGACGAAGACTGACGGGCCTCCGGCTCATTCCCCGCCTATTGTGCTTGCAAATTAAATTGTTTATTTAAAAATTTTAGTTTGCAAGGCCGGCGCCAGAAACCGGCTTTCAAGAAAAGCAATCCGGAGGGGTTATGGCGCAGAAGGTAAAGCTTTCTACGATTGCAGACAGCCTTGGGCTTTCGACTGCAACAATCTCATTGGCACTCAGGGACAGCCCACTCGTCGCAGCTGATACGCGCGAAAAGATCAAAGAGCAGGCACGCGCACTCGGTTATATCTACAACCGTCGCGCTGCCAGCCTCCGAACGTCGCGTTCCGGCATTATCGGCGTTGTCGTGCATGACGTGATGAACCCGTTTTACGGTGAAATCCTCAAGGCGATCGAGACCGAGCTCGATCGCAGCAGCCACACATTCATTCTCTCCAATCATTACGACTCGGTGGAAAAGCAGCGCACCTTCATCGAGACGCTGCTGCAGCTGGGTGGTGACGGCGTGATCATGTCGCCGGCGATCGGCACGCCGGTCGAGGATATCAGGCTTGCGGAACAGAACGGCATGCCGGCCATTCTGGTTGCCCGTACGATGGATGGCGTCGACCTGCCGACCTATCGTGGCGACGACAGCTACGGCATCTCGCTTGCAACAAATCACCTGATCGGACTTGGTCACCGGGTGATCGCGATGATCGGCGGTACGGACCAGACCTCCACCGGTCGCGACCGTTACCAGGGTTATGTCGACGCGCTGCGCAAGGCCAACATCGATGTCGATCCAAGCCTGCGCATCCCGGGTCCGCGTACCATGCAGGGCGGGTTCGAGGCCGCTGTGAATTTCCTCTCTCTGCCGCAAAAGCCGACGGCGGCCGTCTGCTGGAATGATCTCGTGGCGATCGGACTGATGAACGGCATCGCCCGTGCAGGGCTCATTCCCGGACAGGATATTTCCGTCACCGGTTATGACGATCTGGAGCAGGCGTCGATTTCGACGCCGTCTCTGACCACCGTTTCCAACCAGCAGGCGGATGTCGGCCGGCTTGCGGCACGTGCGCTGCTTGACCGTCTGGCCGGAAGCCACGAGCCGGATGGCCTGCACCTTATCAAGCCGGAAATGCGCATCCGTCAGTCGACATCGCCCTACAAGCCGCTTCGCGATCTCGCCAAGGCCTAAGCGAATTATGCGGCTGCGCCTGCTGGCGTTGCCTTGCGGGCAGCATAGGCGCGAACGGCATCGCCGAACGATTCGAAGAGGGCGCGGGACGGCGCGTCCGTCTCGGCCCAGTATTCCGGGTGCCATTGCACGCCGACGGCAAAATTCTTCGCATCGATAACTGAGACGGCTTCGACCGTGCCGTCCTCGGCACGGGCTTCCACCTGCAGTCTCGGCGCCGTTTCGGAAATTGCCTGGCGGTGTAGCGAGTTTACCTGCACTTCGCCTGCTGTTCCGAGATAACGGGCGATGCAGGATCCTTCCGCGATAATAACCGGCTGGCGGATGGCATACATGCCGTCGCGTTCCGAAACATCGGGCTTGCGATGATCCCAGATGCCCGGCTGATCCTGGATTTCACTTGCCAGCGTTCCGCCGAGAGCAACATTCAGTTCCTGGATGCCCCGGCAGATAGCGAGAAGCGGAATGCCGCGTTCAATGGCGCGGCGAATGAGTGGCAGCGAGGTCGCGTCGCGGCCGTGATCGAACGGCCCGTCGGCTTCGGTTGCCTCTTTCCCGTAAAGCGAAGGATGGACGTTGCTGACGGCTCCGGAAATCAACACGCCATCGACCCTGTCGAGAATGGCATCGGCATCATTGCCTGTTTCGAAAGCCGGCACGATGAAGGACATGACGTCGGCGACTTTCAGCGCAGCCGAGACATACTGGTTCGGGGCGGCGTGCCAGGCGGCACCTTCAATGTCACGAAGATCGGCAGGGACGGCGACGATGGATTTCGGCAGATGAGAGGCCATGGTGGTTCCGAATTGATGGGACGAAGCCAGAGAAACAGAGAACGCCGCCAATTGCTAGAGGAATTGAGGTGGCAAAACCAGTCGCAGTGTGACGAGAAATAGATGCAAGGATCTATGGTGTCACCGCCCAAATTATCTTCTCATTTCTTGAGCTATGTCATGAAGCGATCTGCTCTTCGGGAGGAGGTTACAGGTGGTCCAATCAAAAGGAGACCTCTCATGTTTGCCGCTCTTTCACCCTATGTCGCTGGCCTCGTTATTCTCTGGTGGCTGGCCGGTGCCTACGTCATTCCACGCGATTTCATTCGTGTGCAGCGGAGCAAGCGTGCTGCAGAGAGTGAGAAGTTCCTCCACGGGTAAGTGTATCCAGTACGGAGCTTTACTGAATAAATCTGTGGCTGCCGAAATAATGGGCATATCCTGCTGAAAACAATTTATAATTAGAGTTTCGAACACTACAGACGAAAGTCTAATTCGTTATTGGCACTTCAACCCCTCGTTTGCGTTTCCCCTCGCTTGCAAGCCTTTAGGCAACATGTTTACCTCATCGATGATGTCCGGTGGATTGGAGGATGCGCCGGAAGTCGATCGTGATCGGGAGGATATTCATGGATCGTCGTCAGTTCTTCAAGAAAGCTGCAGTCACCGGAGCGGGCGCGCTTGCTGCCGGATCTCTGGCTGCACCTGCAATCGCTCAGGCCAATCCCAAGATTACATGGCGTCTCACGTCGTCGTTTCCGAAATCGCTCGATACGATCTATGGCGGCGCGGACGACATTTCCAAGCATGTCGCGGCGGCTACGGATGGCAACTTTACCATCCAGCCTTTCGCCGCCGGCGAAATCGTGCCCGGCTTGCAGGCGGCTGACGCAGTCACGTCCGGAACGGTCGAGATGTGCCACACCTGCTCTTACTATTTCGTCGGCAAGGATCCGACATTTGCGATCGGGACGGCAATTCCGTTCGGCATGAATGCGCGATTGACCAATTCCTGGTTCTACCAGGGTAACGGCAACACGCTGATGAACGAGTTCTATGCCAAGCATAACATTTACGGTCTGCCGGCCGGCAATACCGGGGCGCAGATGGGGGGCTGGTTCCGCAAGGAAATCAACACCGTCGACGACTTCAAGGGCGTAAAGATGCGCATTGCCGGGATTGCCGGCAAGGTGCTCGAGAAACTCGGGGCCGTGCCGCAGCAGATCGCCGGCGGCGATATCTATCCGGCCCTCGAAAAAGGCACGATCGATGCTGCCGAGTGGGTGGGGCCTTACGACGACCACAAGCTCGGCTTCTTCAAGGTTGCAAAATACTATTATTACCCGGCGTTCTGGGAAGGCGGGCCGACGATCCACTCCTTCATCAACCTCGACAAATGGAACAATCTGCCGAAGCAGTATCAGGCGGCGCTGACCGATGCCTGCGCGTTTGCCAATACCAACATGATGGCGAAATACGACCAGAAAAACCCGACCGCGATCAAGCAGATCGTCTCGCAGGGCACGACCCTGCGGCCCTTCAGCCAGGATATCCTTGAAGCGTGCTACAACGCCGCGCTCGAAGTCTACAAAGAGATCTCGGCAACGAATGCGGACTTCAAGAAGGTCTATGAGGATCAGGTCGCCTTCAAGAAGGAGGGGTACTTGTGGATGCAGTTGTCGGAATACACGTTCGACACGTTCATGATGATCCAGCAGCGTAACGGCAAGCTCTGATCATCGGCCTCTGATTTTGAGAATAAAGAAACCCCGGAGCTAGGCTTCGGGGTTTCTGCGTTCCGGATAAGAAAAGGCCCGGTTCGATGCCGGGCCTTTGATATTAGTTGAATTTCGGTGGTTCGGACAGATTGGGAGCAGCAGGCTGGGCCGGCGCG
This sequence comes from Aliirhizobium cellulosilyticum, assembly GCF_014198105.1. Taxonomy (NCBI): domain Bacteria; kingdom Pseudomonadati; phylum Pseudomonadota; class Alphaproteobacteria; order Hyphomicrobiales; family Rhizobiaceae; genus Aliirhizobium; species Aliirhizobium cellulosilyticum. The sequence continues at coordinate 448,689 of NZ_JACIGW010000001.1, forward strand.
CCGTCCATGGGCGGCAGGCCGAAGTTCGGCATGCCATTTCCGCCGCTGTCATTGCCAAAGCCCGGAACCTCGATCTTGATCGTGTTCAAATCCACATCCGGTGCCTTGTCCAGCCAGTAGGTGACGGATTCGGGCCAGAAGATGATGATGGCGACGAGGATGAGCTGCATGCCGAGCCATGGGATCGCACCTAGATAGATATCCTTGGTCTTGACGGTCTTCGGCGCGATCGAGCGCAGGTAGAAGAGTGCAAAGCCGAAGGGCGGGTGCATGAAACTCGTCTGCATGTTGACGCAGAGCAGGACGCCGAACCAGATCAGGTCGATGCCGAGGGACTGGGCGACGGGCGCCAGAAGCGGCAGGACGATGAAGGCGATTTCGAAGAAATCGAGGAAGAACGCCAGGAAGAAGATGAAGATGTTTACGAAGATCAGGAAGCCGAGCGCGCCGCCTGGAATGTGAGAGAGCAGATGCTCGATCCACAGGCCGCCATCCATGCCCTGGAACACAAGACTGAAGCAGGTCGCGCCGACCAGGATGAAGACCACCATGGAGGTGATTGTCATTGTGGAATGCATGGCCTGCTTGATCAGATCCCAGGTCAGGCGGCGATGCAGGGCGGCAAGTACCATGGCGCCGACAACGCCGAGAGCACCAGCTTCCGTCGGAGTTGCAAGACCGAGGAAAAGCGTGCCGAGCACGAGGAAGATCAGCACGACCGACGGCACCATGCCCCAGAGGACACGCATGACGAGGGCTGCATTCAACTCGCCGCGCGCTTCCGGTGGCAGAGGCGGGACATCCTTCGGGCGCACGATCGACAGGACGAAGATGAAGCCGAGGAAGATCAGGACCTGGAGGATCGAGGGCCCGATCGCGCCGAGATACATGTCGCCGACCGAACGGCCGAGCTGGTCTGCAAGCACGATGAGAACGAGAGACGGCGGGATGACCTGGGTAATCGTGCCTGACGCAGCAATAACGCCGGTCGCGAGCCGCGGATTATAGCCGTATTTCAGCATGATCGGCAGCGAGATCACGCCCATGGTGATGACCGATGCCGCGACGGTGCCGGTAATTGCACCGAGAATGGCGCCGACGATGATCACCGCATAGGCAAGGCCGCCCGGAATGGCGCCGAACAGCTTGCCCGTGCCCTCCAGCAGATCCTCCGCCAGGCCGCAACGCTCGAGGATTGCCCCCATGAAGGTGAAGAACGGGATGGCAAGCAACAGGTCGTTGGAGACGATGCCGAAAATGCGCAATGGCAGCGCCTGCAGGAAAGCGAATTCGAAGTGGCCGGTGGCAATGCCGAGCAGACCGAAAAACAGGCCGACTGCCGACAGAGAGAAGGCGACCGGAAAACCGTAGAGCATGAAGATGATCATGCCCAGGAACATGGCTGGCGGCATTATGCCGAATGCGAACATGGCTTAATCCCCCGGTGCCTTATTGAAGCGGTTTTTCGTAGGTCGTGTCGACCTCAAGGGTGCCCGTAAGCCCCGCGATCCGCTTGATTAATTCGGAGAACCCCTGCAGCGCGAGCAGCACGAAACCTGCGACAATCACAAGCTTGACAGGCCAGCGAAGAAGGCCGCCGGCGTTGGAGGACATCTCGCCCTGCTGGAAGGAGAGAGAGAAAAACGGCCAGGAAAGCCATGCGAGATAGAGGCAGGCCGGAATGAGGAAGATGATCAGGCCGAGCGTATCGATCCACAGTCGCGTGCGATCCGAAACGGCGCCATAGATAAGGTCTACGCGTACATGTTCATTCAGGCGCAACGTATGCGAGGCGCCGATCAGCACGATGAAGGCGAAGAGATACCACTGGATCTCAAGCCAGCCATTCGAGCTGTAGTTGAACATGTAACGGATGAAGGCGTTGCCCGCGCTGATCAAACAGCAAGCCAGCACGAGGTAACCGGAAAATTTTCCCAGCACTTCGCTCAAGCGGTCTATCAGGCCGCTAAACCGTAATAACAGTCTCATTCGTTCCCACTCCCAACAGGTCCTTTTATCCCGCCTGTTCTTTGGTGGCGATGTAAACGAAGGTCTAAGGAAAGAAAAGCGGAAACGACTAACGCGAATTGGCAGCGGCCCTCAAGGCGGCGGCTCCGAAATGCTTCCGGCGTCGATCCTTGCGCTGAGAAACGTTGTTTTCGGCATCTAGAATACGGCGCTCTTGCTTTACGTTTCGTTGAACACGTTTGGATGTTCACCCCCCAAAGTCGAAGGGGTTAAACCGAGCAACAATCAAATCTTAAAAGATTTTCTTCAGTGTCGCGCGAAAGCCAAGGGAATGAGACCCGGTGGAGACCCGATGAAGGATTTGGAAGCGAAGACGCTACCGACAGAGCTGTATCTGCCGTTCGTCGAATCGCTATTCAAGAACCGTGGAACATTATGGACTGGAATGGTTGTCCATATCCTGTCCTGCGCGATCATTTTTGCTACGACCGGTTCCCGATTCTATCTCCTCATGATCGCGGTGTTCATCACCGTATTCGGCTATCGCATCTACTGGTTCCGCCGGTTCAGCCTGATCGACCACAGCCAGCTTTCCAAGAGCGAAATCGAAGCGTGGGAATCGCGCTATGTTCATGGCGCGGCTGCCACCGCGTTCGTGCTCGGCATTGGTAGTGCCTATGCGGTCCTTGTGCTCAAGGATATGCTGGCGGCATTCATGTGCATCGCCGTCACGATGGCCTCGATGGTCTCCATCGTTGGCCGAAATTACGGTTCCGCCCGTGCGGTCGCGCTCCAGACAATCGGCTGCTGCCTGCCGCTGGTCCTCGCCTGCCTGCTGACGGGAGACATCTATCTCGCCCTGATCTCGCTTTTCCTGATCCCGTTCGGCCTGACGACCCAGTCCATGGCGAAGGGCGTGCGGGAATTCCTCTACGAAAATGTGCTGGCCTCGCGGGAAATGACGCGGATCGCCGACCAGCTCGATATAGCACTCACTACAATGACCCATGCCTTGATCATGCTCGATGCAGATGGTCGTGTGCAGGTAATCAATCGTCGTGCCTGCGAGCTTCTTGATCTGCCGGATGCGGACGAGCTGAAGGGGGCAGCATTCATCACCGTCTTGAGACGAAGCGGCCAGTCGCTTTCGGATGATATCCTGAAAAAGATAGGACAGCTGTCTGCGGGGCAGGCGGGCAAGACGCTCCTGTGTTTAAAGGAAACCGTCTATCTCGAATTCTCGCTCAGCCACCGCACAGACGGTGGCGTCGTCATGTTGTTCGAAGATGTCAGCGCTCGCGTGGCAGCCGAAGAAAAGATCCTGCATCTGGTGCGCTACGATACGCTGACGGGATTGCCGACGCGCGGCTACTTCGCCGAGCTTGCAGCCCGGCATCTCAGAGAGGCCAATACCGACCTCTTTGCCGCCTTTGTCATCTTTGACGTCGACGGGTTCAAGCATGTCAACGATATGCAAGGCCATGTTGTCGGCGATCGACTTCTTGCCGCGATATCCGACCGGCTTGTGCATGAAGCGGGCGAGGAGATCATCGTCGGCCGGTTGGTCGGCGACGAATTCGTAATTTTTGCCACAGGAAGGGATCGCGCTGCTCTGGAAGTTCGTATCAACGGCATCCAGACCGAAATTCAGGGAAGCTATCGTGTCGACAGGCTCGACCTGCCGGTATTCGTAAATGCCGGCGGAGTGATTCTCGAAGGTCAGGACTTCGACATGGAAGCCTGGCAGATCAAGGCGGATCTGGCTCTCAACGACGCAAAGTCGGTTGGCAACGGAACATTGACGATGTTCCGGCCGGAAATGGACGCCCGTTATGTGGCGGAACAGCGGCTGAAGGCCGATTTGCGTCTGGCGATAGAGCAGGGAGACCTGACCGTCGTTTACCAGCCAATGTATCGTCCGGACGGCTCCGAGATGGAATGCTGCGAGGCATTGGTTCGCTGGTCGCATCCGGAGCGCGGCTTTATCGGTCCCAACATCTTCATTCCGATGGCCGAGAGCATGGGGCTGATTTCCGAGATCACCAGGTTCGTCCTCGAACGCGCCTGTGCGGATTGTGTTTCCTGGCAGAACGGGATCTCGGTTTCGGTCAACCTGTCCATCCACGATCTCCGTGGTGGTCAGATCGTGCCGCTGGTGGCAGACATACTGGCACGTTCCAAGCTCGATCCGACGCGCCTGCACCTGGAGGTCACCGAAAGCTGCTTTATGGACGAACCCGTGGTTGTCAGCACGACACTCGGCAGGTTGCGCGCAAGCGGTGTGACGATCGCTATCGATGATTTCGGCACAGGTTTCTCAAGCCTCAGCTATCTCGATTCCCTGCCCATCGATATCGTCAAGATCGATCGTGCCTTCGTGCGAGATATCGGCACCGAGCCGCGTCGCCTGAAGCTCCTCAGCGGTATCGTGCATCTGTCTCGCGAACTCGATCTCAGGATCGTTGTCGAAGGCGTGGAGACGTTCGAGCAGCTTGAACTGGTCAAGAAGCACCGGTTTGCAGATCTCATCCAAGGCTACATTTTCTCCCCGCCGATTCCTGCAAATGCGATCGCGGAACTTAGCCAGAAGACCGCTTCTGCCCGCAAGCTTGCCAGCCGACAAAATCGCCGCGACAAGGGCGCAGAACCGCGCGCTTTCGGTACCGCGGGCTGATCAATCCTCTCGTCTCATTTGCAAACGAACCGACTAATGTAGGGTGTTCTGAAATGCTACGGTTAACCTGTTGTTAACCATAAGTTTTAAAAGACTGTTAATCATGATCTTCGTCATTGCGATCACGCCCCGTTTCAGGGTTAATCAATCGTTAATAGCGATGGGTAGCCCAAATGTCAGTGGTTCAGAGTTTTTCAGACAAAGCATTTTCCGAAAAACTGCTCTCGGCACTCGACCATATCGAGTATCGACGCATTGAGGGACACGAGGATTTCGAGGATGTGGCGCGCTTGCGCTACAAGGCCTACAAGGCCCAGAACGTGTTGCCTGTCGGGGCGAGCCATCTCCTGGATGAAATCGATTTCGTCCCGCATGCCTATGTCTTCGGTATCTATTACTACGAAGAGCTGATCTCGACTGTACGGGTACATCACGTCACGTCGGAGCATCGGACCTGCCAGTCGGTCGGCGTCTTTCCCGATGCGGTGAACAATCTGCTAGATGCAGGGCTGACATTCATCGATCCGGCCCGTTTTGCCGTCGATCCGGATATTGTCGGTGAATTGCCGGCCATTCCCTATATCACGCTTCGCCCGTCGATCATGGCGGCCATTCACTTTGACGCCGACCGGGTTCTGCAGCACATCCGGCCGCCGCATGCCGCCTTCTACCGGCGGGTCTTCCTCGCAGACACGATCGTGCCGCCGACGATTGCTCCCATATATGGGTTCGAGCTGACGCTGCTGGCATCCAGGGTTCGCGAAGTGCGTCCGCAGCTGATGCGCCGCTTCCCGCTTTTCCAATCGGAGGCCTATGAACGGCGCCTGATGTTTGCCGAGCGGCCGATGGTTCTGTCGCCGCCGCTAACGGTGCTGCCAACAGCGCGGTTTGCCAGCAGGCCGACTTCGCCGGAAATGGCATTTCTTCGCTGATTTCGGTTGGGCAGCGCCTCCGCCAACCGATCTCGCAAGCCATTGCACTCGACGGTTGTTCGTGTATTCCTTATATAGCCCGATACTTAAGCGGGTCGCAGGGAGAGTTGGGCTATCAGATCAACGGTAGCCGGATATGCGGACACCAGGGAGAGGCTCATGGACGATCATCACAATGGACCAGTAGAGATTGGCGCGCCGATGGATCACATGGCGCATGAGCAGACTTACGAGTCATTTCTGGCGGCAGCCAAGTGGGGGACGATGACCATTGCCGCCTTGCTGATTGCCATGGCTGGTGGCTTCTTTGGTGGCCTAGGGCTGATCGGCGGTCTGGTCCTGTTCGTCATCCTCAACATTATCGGCGTTTTTCTGCTGCGATAGAGGCTTGCTGGTGCCGCTGATCCAAGCGGCATGCAGGTCGTCCGGATACTGGAAGAGGCGTTGGCGACGGGTTCGTCTCGTCGTTCAATATCAATGAACAATCCGTTTCGGCCAATCCGGCACTCGCGGACTAACAGAAGTTACTCCGGCATGCCATGTAAGCGTCAATAACATTCACACGCTTATGCCGGAGTGCCTCATGAAGAAGATCGGATTTCTCTCTTTCGGCCATTGGACGCCGTCACCCCAGTCGCAGACCCGCTCGGCTGGCGATACGCTTCTGCAGTCGATCGATCTTGCCGTTGCTGCTGAAGAGCTGGGTGCCGACGGCGCCTATTTCCGCGTTCACCATTTTGCCCGTCAGCTCGCTTCGCCTTTTCCGCTGCTTGCGGCTGTTGGTGCCAGGACCAGCAAAATCGAGATCGGTACAGGCGTTATCGACATGCGCTACGAGAACCCGCTTTACATGGCGGAAGATGCCGGCGCTGCCGATCTCATTTCGAAGGGGCGTTTGCAGCTGGGTATCAGCCGCGGTTCGCCTGAGCAAGTCATCGATGGATGGCGATATTTCGGTTATGAACCGGAAGAGGGAAAGACGGACGCGGATATGGGGCGCCGCCATGCCGAAGTCTTCCTTGACGTCTTGAGAGGGCAAGGCTTTGCCAAGCCCAATCCGCGTCCGATGTTCCCCAATCCTCCGGGCATGCTCCGGCTTGAGCCGCATTCGGAAGGTCTGCGTGAGCGTATCTGGTGGGGTGCCGGTTCGAATGCGACCGCCATATGGGCCGCGCAGAAGGGGATGAACCTGCAGAGCTCGACCTTGAAAGATGACGAGACCGGCGAGGCCTTCCACATTCAGCAGGCCAAGCAAATCCGCGCCTATCGTGAAGCATGGAAGGAGGCCGGCCATGATCGTGAGCCCTGTGTTTCGGTCAGCCGCAGTATCTTTGCTCTGGTTGATGATCGCGACCGGGCCTATTTCGGTCGCGGTGGCAAGGAAGAGGATTCCATCGGCTTCATCGACGAGAAGACGCGGGCGATCTTCGGTAAGTCCTATGCTGCAGAGCCGGATGTCTTGATCGAGGAGCTGCGCAAGGACGAGGCAATTGCCGAGGCTGATACGCTGCTGTTGACCGTGCCAAACCAATTGGGCGTCGAATACAACGCCCATGTGATCGAGGCCATCCTGAAGCATGTTGCCCCGGCTCTCGGTTGGCGCTGAAGCTCATTCGATCAGCCCAGAACTAACAATGCCGCCCGAAATTCTCGGGCGGCATTGTTTTTTGGGTCTCAAAGATTAGACGTCCTGCCTGTCAGGCGCCGCCGCTGCGGGTGCGCGCTGCGCCATCGACGGCTGGTTTGTAGTTCGGGTCGAGCCGGACGGCGTGCGAATAGGACTTGTAAGCGCGAGCGCGGTCACCGCGACGCTCGTAAACCAATGCCTGGTTGGCCCAGGATTCGGCGATCTTGTCGTTTAGTTCGATCGCACGGTTGAAGTCGGCGAAGGCATTGTCGTCGTCGTTCAGAGCGACATAGGAAATGCCGCGGCCGTTATAGGGTTCCGGCGCGCTTGACGACAGCGAAATGGCCTTGGAGAAATCCTCGATCGCCTGGGCATGCTGACCGCGGACCTGATAGATCAGGCCGCGATTGTGATAGGCACGACCATCGGTCGTATCCAGCTGAATCGCTTTGTTGAAGTCGTTGAACGCTTCGTCGTTGCGGCCGGCCTGGCGATAGATATTGCCACGGCCGATATAGGCGACGTCATAATTCGGGTTGATCTGCAGCGCGCGGTTATAATCGTTGGCCGCATCGACCGGCTTGCCCATGTTGCGATAGACGAGCCCCCGGTTGGCATAGGCCTGATAGAACTGCGGATTGAGTTGGATGGCGCGGTTGAAATCGTCCACTGCGCGCTTGAATTCGCCGGCGCGACCATAAGCGGAGCCGCGGCTGTTGTAACCTTCCGGGTCGGATGGGTTCGACTGGATGACCGATGACAGCGAGGCGATGTTTTCCTGCGAGCCTTGCGCGCGATCGACGCGAATAACGTCAGTTGTCGTCGGCCCCGTAGCGCATCCCGCCAAGCTCGCCATACCGACGAGCACGCCTGTAATCAGGGTGCGAGAGCGTAGTGTGGTCATGAGCGGCAGGGTGGAAGATTCGATTCCATCGGTAGCAACGGAAGTCTTGGCGGCCATCAGGCGCAGGTCCTTGTATCGGCAGGTTTGAGTCTCAATCGACCCGGTGCAATGAAAAAAGCGGCGGCGCCTAAGTCGCCCCCGCTCCATAATCACATAAAAGCGTCGAAAAGACGGCCGATTAACGAGCCGGACGCGGCGTGGACGGCAGCAGGCCTTCGCGCTGCATGCGCTTGCGAGCCAGCTTGCGAACGCGACGAACAGCTTCAGCCTTTTCGCGAGCGCGCTTTTCAGACGGCTTTTCGTAGTAATCGCGCATTTTCATTTCGCGGAAAACACCTTCGCGCTGCAGCTTCTTCTTGAGAGCGCGGAGAGCCTGATCAACGTTGTTGTCGCGGACAAGTACCTGCACGTGAAATCCCGTTCCTTTGGTTTGTTGTTCGCCTCAGTCACTGTCTGATTTCAAGGCGAAAAAATAGTGATGCCCGGCGAAAGGCCGTGCGATTGGTGAACGCAGATAACAGATGAGTCTGCGGAAGTCCATATATGCCGACGCCGTTAATGTGAAAAATGGATGCAAGCTTCTCCGGATGCTTCAAAGCGCCTCTTCGGTCACGAGGCGCGCCACCGTCTCAGTGTATCTATTTTGATGTGTTTATAAAATAGAAAACCATAGGTTGCGTTTCCGTTTTTGCTGATGCAGACTTCGCTTGCGTCAGGGCGCGCAGCAATTCGCATGTCATTTCACCATGAAGGGGAGGCTGGCTCGGCCAGCCCAGGGGCGAAGCATGTTCAGATTAATCATATGTGCGGGGTTGTTTGTCGGTCTTGCCGGTTGTTCGCCGAATATGGCGGTCAAGCCGGTTCAATTCGGGGAAACCAAGGGTGTGGTCAGCGGGGCGAACTTGAGGTTGGTCACGGAGAGACGGCGATCAGCCTATCCGAGCGTGGTATGCAGCGAGCCTAGTCCGGACTATGCCGTAGCATTCGGATCCAACCGGACGCTTAAGGTCACGCCGCCGGCGGGGTCGTCACGTTCTACCGTAGAGACCGGATCCGAGACTTCCGAATTTGTCCTTGAAGGGGAGGGGCGCGCTGAGGCGGTACTTGCGCTGAGGGACGGCCTCTACACTGCATGCCAGAGCTATGCCAACGGCATTATCGGGAAGGATGCCTATGCCATCATCCTCAGTCAGTATGGTAATCTGCTCCTTGGTCTTGTGGGCAAGGCTGGGGCCGGCGCGGTGCCTGCCTCCGGCCCCAATGCGGCGATGTCTGCCATGACTGTTGCGTGCATCAGCGGTCACGATGGATCGCGGCCGGGCTCAACCTCCAATTCGCTGCTTACGCATCAATTCTGCTCCAAGGTATTGCGGGCCGCGCTCGCGCGGTCGGGTCCCTCTGTCGGCGTCACCGTCAACCCGACGAAAAAAGATGATCCGGTCAAAGCCAAGCCTGGCGGGAAAAGTCCCGATAAAGGGGCGGATGGCGAGAAAAAGGGTGAAGCTGCGAGATAGCCCTTATCCTTGCGCGGCATTTTCCGTTGTGTCGAAACAATCCTCCGATGCGTCGCAATATGGCCATTGCGGCGCATATTGATTTGCGATGGGTATCGTCCTACCCAAGTCTCTGATGGTCGGATGACCAACGGAACCGAGCAAGGAAGAGGGGCGCGATGCGCAAATATTCGGTTTTCGCCATAGCCCGCGAGGCAATGCGCGCCCACAAGGGATGGGAGGCGCAGTGGACGTCCCCGGAACCGCGTTCCAGCTATGATGTGATTATCGTTGGTGCCGGCGGCCATGGACTGGGAGCCGCTTACTATCTCGCGAAAGAGCATGGCATCACCAATATTGCGGTGATCGAAAAGGGCTGGCTCGGCGGCGGCAATACGGGCCGCAACACGACGATTATCCGCTCCAACTATCTCTATGAAGAGAGCATGGACATCTACGAGCATTCCCTGAAACTTTGGGAAGGCCTGAGCCAGGATCTCAATTACAACGTCATGTATTCGCCGCGCGGCGTGATGATGCTGTCACACAACATCCATGACCAGCAGTCGTTCAAGCGGCATATCAATGCCAATCGTCTTTACGGTATCGACAACGAGTGGATGACGCCGGAACAGGCAAAGGCTTTCGTGCCGGTTCTCGATATTTCCAAGACCGCGCGTTATCCGATCAACGGTGCGGCGCTGCAGCGCCGCGGCGGCACGGCCCGGCATGATGCGGTTGCCTGGGGGTTTGCGCGCGCTGCAGCGGATCGCGGTGTTCACATCATCCAGAATTGCGAAGTCACGGGTATCCGTCGCGGGCCAGGCGGTGAGGTTCAGGGTGTCGAGACATCCAAGGGCTTTATCGGAGCGAAGAAAATCGGCGTGTCGGCTGCTGGCCATTCGTCTGTCGTGATGGAGATGGCTGGCGTGCGCGTGCCGCTTGCTTCCAATCCGCTGCAGGCTTTGGTGTCCGAGCCGATGAAGCCGATCTTTCCGTGTGTGGTCATGTCCAATACCGTGCATGCGTACATCTCGCAGTCCGACAAGGGCGAACTGGTCATCGGTGCCGGTACAGATCAGTACAATTCCTACAGCCAGACGGGCGGGTTGCAGATTATAACGCATACGCTGGATGCCATCTGCGAGCTCTTCCCGATGTTTCGCCGGGTGAAGATGATGCGTCAGTGGGGAGGGATTACCGACAACACGCCGGACCGTTCGCCGATCCAGGGTGTGACGCCGGTTCCGGGCCTGTTCGTCAATTGCGGTTGGGGTACCGGCGGTTTCAAGGCAACTCCGGGCTCGGCCAATCTCTTCGCTCATCTGATTGCCAAGGGCGAGCCGCACAAGCTGGCCGCTGGCCTGACGCTTGACCGGTTCCGCACCGGCCGCCTGATCGACGAAGCGGCAGCTGCCGCCGTGGCTCATTGATTGATAGGGGATAGACGATGCTTTTGATCCACTGCCCCTATTGCGAGGAAGATCGCTCGGAGTTGGAGTTTCGCTGGGCCGGCGAGGCGCATGTCGTGCGGCCGGAAAATATCGCGGCGATTTCGGACGAGGAGTTCGCCAAATTCTTCTTCCTGCGCAACAACGAAAAAGGCCTCACTTATGAACGGTGGCGGCATATCCACGGCTGCGGCCGTTTCTTTAACGCGGCGCGCGATACGGTGAGCGACAGGTTTTTGATGACATACAAGGCTGGCTTGCCCAAGCAGCCGGTGCCGGTGGCTGAGAAATTCGCCGCAATCGCCGAGGAAAAGTCTGTGGAAACCTGGGAACAGACGGAAGGAGACGCGAGATGAGCGCTTCCTCCAATTCCGGCGCATTCCGCATCAAGGGTGCGGGCCGCCTGACGCCTGCCCGCACGGCCCGCTTCACCTTCGATGGCAAGAGCTATACGGCGCTTGAGGGGGACACGGTTGCCTCCGCGCTTCTGGCGCATGGCGTGCATCTTCTCGGCCGCTCGTTCAAATATCACCGTCCGCGCGGCATCCTGACGGCAGGCCCGGAAGAGCCGAATGCGCTTCTCGATGTGTCGCGTGATGCGGCTCGCCGCCAGCCGAACGTGCGCGCAACGGTGCAGGAAGTGTTCGACGGTGCGAAGATCTCTTCGCAGAACCGGTGGCCATCGCTGAAATACGATATCGGCGCCGTCAATGATGTGCTTGCGCCGTTCTTTGCAGCCGGCTTCTACTACAAGACCTTCATGTGGCCGAAAGAGGCTTGGGCTAAAATCTACGAACCGATCATCCGTCGCTCGGCGGGGCTCGGCGTTTCGCCGACGGAAGAAGATCCGGATCATTATGCCAGCCGTTATGTGCATTGTGATGTGCTGATCGCCGGTGCCGGTGTGGCGGGCTTGACGGCGGCACTGTCTGCTGCTGCGACGGGTAAAAAGATCATTCTCGTCGATGAGCAGCCGGAAGTCGGCGGGGCGCTGCATTACGACGCTTCGACGACGATCGACGGGCAGAACGGTTATGATTGGGCGCAGGTGACGGCTGCCAAGCTGAAGGCCATGCCGAATGTCACGGTGCTGACCCGCACAACCGTGTTCGGTTATTATAATCACGGTTTTCTTGGTCTCGTCGAACGGGTCACAGACCATGTCGCCAAGCCGACCAAGGATGCGCCGCGTGAACGCTTGTGGCAGGTGCGGACGAAAAAGGTGATCCTCGCGACGGGCTCGATCGAGCGGCACATGGTGTTCGCCAACAATGACCGGCCGGGCATCATGCTGGCATCTGCGGCGCGCAGTTTTCTCAACCATCACGGCGTGACGGTTGGCCATAATGTCGGGGTCTATACCGCTCATGATTCCGCCTATGAAGCGGCGTTCGACCTGAAGCGTGCCGGTGTCTCGATCGCCGCAATCGTCGATAGCCGCGACAAGCCGGGTGACGCGGTGCTGGCGGAAGCCCGCAAGCTCGGCATTGATGTTCTGACGGGGCATGCCGTGGTCGACACGTCGGGTCGTCTGCGGATCAATTCGATGACGGTTGCCCGCAACGGCAATTTCGATCGCCGCAAGATCAAGGTGGATGCGCTGATTGTCTCCGCAGGCTGGACGCCGTCCGTGCACCTGTTCTCGCAGTCGCGCGGGAAGCTGAAATTCGACGAGGCCAGCCAGCGCTTCTTGCCGGATGTCTATGCGCAGAACTCGGTGTCGGTCGGTGCCTGCAACGGTACGGATGATCTCGCCGAACTGATCGACGAGGCGATTATGGCCGGCGGCGGCAGGCTGGCGCTTTCGGGCGAAAACCGGTTCGAGTGGACTGGTGGCATGATCGGTGCGGCTGAAGGAGCCGGCCCGGACCATGCCGTAAAGGCATTCGTTGACTTCCAGCATGACGTGACAGCCAAGGACATTCGTCTTGCCGTCCGCGAAGGCATGCATTCGATCGAGCATATCAAGCGCTTCACCACCAATGGCATGGCCTCCGATCAGGGCAAGCTGTCCAACATGCATGGTTTGGCAATCGCGTCCGAAATGCTCGGACGGCCGATCCCGCAGGTGGGGCTCACCACGTTTCGTGCGCCCTATACCCCGGTGACCTATGGCACGCTGATCAACCATTCGCGTGGCGAGTTGTTCGATCCGGCGCGAAAGACGCCGATGCATGCGTTCGAAGAGGCGGAAGGTGCCGAGTTCGAGGATGTCGGCAACTGGAAACGCGCCTGGTATTTCCCCAAGCGCGGCGAGGATATGCACACGGCCGTCAGCCGCGAATGCAAGACGGTGCGCGATGTCGCCGGCGTTTTCGATGCCTCGACGCTCGGCAAGATCGAAGTGGTCGGGCCGGATGCGGCAGCGTTTCTCAATCTGCTTTATACAAACGCCTGGGATACGCTGAAGCCGGGAAAATGCCGTTACGGCATCATGACCCGCGAGGACGGCTTCATCTATGACGACGGCGTCGTCGGGCGTCTGGCGGAAGACCGTTTTCATGTGACGACCACGACCGGCGGTGCGCCGCGCGTGCTCAACCATATGGAAGACTATCTGCAGACGGAATTCCCGCATCTGAAGGTGTGGCTCACTTCGACGACCGAACAATGGGCGGTGATCGCGGTGCAGGGGCCAACGGCGCGAGAGATCATCGAGCCTTTCGTCGAGGGGCAGGATCTTTCCAACGAGGCCTTCCCGCATATGAGCGTTGCCGAGTGCACGGTCATGGGCGTTCCGGCGCGGCTGTTCCGCGTATCGTTCACCGGCGAGGTGGGTTACGAAATCAACGTGCCTGCCGATTACGGCGCAGCAGTGTGGAAGGCGATATGGGAACGGGCGCAAAGCATGGGTGCCTGCCTCTACGGCACCGAGACCATGCATATTCTGCGCGCCGAGAAGGGCTATCTCATCGTCGGGCAGGATACGGACGGAACGGTGACGCCGGATGACGCGGGTTATGGCTGGGCCGTCTCCAAGAAGAAGACGGACTTTGTCGGTATCCGTGGCCTGAAGCGTCCCGACCTCGTGCGCGAAGGCCGCAAGCAACTCGTCGGGATTCTGACCAAGGACCCGAAGGAAGTGCTGGAGGAGGGCGGGCAGATCGTTGCCGATCCGAACCAGCCGAAACCGATGACTATGCTCGGTCACGTCACCTCGTCCTACTGGTCGGAAAATCTCGGCCGCTCGATCGCGATCGCGCTGGTTGCCGGGGGACGGTCTAGGATGGGCGAGACGCTTTATGTGCCAATGGCCGACAAGACGATTGCCGTCGAAGTGACTGACATGGTGTTCTTCGACAAGGAAGGAGGCCGCATCAATGGCTGAGCTTGATTCCAATATCGCAACCCGTAGCCTTCCACTTTCCGGTGTTCACGGCGGTTCTGCCGCTGTGCGGCTGGAGCCGGCGCAACCTGCCGAGCGGATCAATCTGCGTGTAGGCGCCGAGGATGTGTCTGCATTGTCTGCAGCACTTGGCCTCGACCTGCCGGTGAAGCCGAAGACGTCCTCCTCTGCTAACGGGCGCACCGCGCTATGGATCGGGCCGAATGAGTGGCTGGTGTTTGCAGACGGCGGCGGTAGCATCGGAAGCAGCCTCACACAGGCTGCCGCGAGTTCGAACGTGGTGCATTCAGCGACCGATATCTCGCATCGAAACACAGCTATCCTTGTGTCTGGTCCGGGCGCTGCCGCTACGCTCAACGCCGGTTGCGCGCTGGATCTCTCGCTCGATGCTTTCCCGATCGGCGCCAGCTCGCGCACGCTGTTCGGCAAGGTGGAAATCGTGCTGCTCAGGACTGCGGAGAATACGTTCCGGGTAGAAGTCTGGCGGTCGTTCTCCGATTACGCCTTTGCTCTTCTGGCTGAAGGCGCGAGAGACGCCGCGCTCTGAATATCCGGTCTTCGACCATAGCCTAACTTGATCTTGGCTTATCGATATCGCACCCTCCCGGGTCAAAACGGGAGGGTTTTTCTATGCCGGAGACTCAATGGATCGTGCTTGGGCTGGCGGCGGCGATTGCCGGCGGTGCCATTGCTGCCAAACTGGCGGGTGTCGAACTCTGGAAGGGGCTGCTTGTCGGTGGGGCCGCAGCATTGGCCGCGCTTCTGGCCTCTTTCGCGCCCGGCATCGATCGTGATCTCTCCATGCCGATTGCGGCGTTGATTGCGTCCGGGATTGCCGGTACGACCGTCGGGCTCAGTGCTTCGCGAACCGCTCCAATCCTGATCGGTGCTGCCGTTCCGCCACTTCTCGGCATGATGATGCTGGATCTGAGTTGACAGGTGTATTGCTCTTGCAGCCGCTGCCATCCGGCGGCTAGTCTCTTCAGGCAAAACTCTGGGAGGAGTTCGTGAAGATACGTGCAGCCGTCCTGCGGCAATCGCCTGTCATACCGCCTTTTGCAATAAGCAGGCCGCTTTCCATAGAAGAACTTGATCTCGATCCGCCTGGGCGTGAAGAGGTGCTGGTGCGCATCGGTGCGGCGGGGCTTTGCCATTCCGACCTTTCCGTCATCAATGGCGACCGCCCGCGGCCTATGCCGATGGCGCTTGGCCATGAGGCATCCGGTGTCGTCGAAGCCGTCGGTCCGGGCGTACATGATCTGGTGCCGGGCGATCATGTGGTGATGAGTTTCGTACCGAGTTGCGGCCATTGCCTTGCCTGCGCCGAGGGCCGTCCGGCACTTTGTGTGCCGGGGGCCGAGGCGAATGGCAGGGGCGTGCTGCTATCGGGAGAGCGGCGGCTGATTTGCGATGAGGTTCCTGTCAATCACCACCTCGGCGTATCCGGTTTTGCCACGCATGCGGTTATCTCCCGTCACTCGGCAATAAAGATCGATCGTGATTTGCCTCTGGCGGAAGCAGCATTGTTCGGTTGTGCGGTGCTGACGGGAGTGGGGGCGGTCGTCAATACCTGCAAGATACAGGCAGGTCAGAGCGTTGCCGTGGTCGGTCTCGGCGGTGTCGGACTCGCTGCCGTGCTCGGCGCGCTTGCGAGTGGCGCGGAGCGGGTGATTGCCGTTGATCTTGCTGCGGAAAAACTGGAGGTCGCCCTTAAACTCGGTGCTACGGATGTTTTTCTGGCGGGCGATGTGGATGTAATCGAAAAGATTCGCGAGGCAACCGGCGGCGGCGTCGATCATGCGCTTGAGATGGCAGGCTCGACCCGGGCCTTCGATCTCGCATATCGCATTACGCGACGGGGAGGGACGACAGCCACAGCCGGTCTTGCCAATCCTGTCAGTCAGTTCACCATTCCGGCGGTAAGTGTTGTGGCCGAAGAACGGCGAGTGCTTGGTAGCTATCTTGGTGGATGCGTGCCCGCCCGGGATATACCCCGCTTTATTGCCCTTTACCGACGTGGAAAGTTGCCGGTGGACAGGTTGCTGTCATCAACCGGGCCGCTGGAGGAGATCAATGAGGCTTTCGACCTGCTGCATGAAGGCAAGGTCATCCGCCACGTCATTACCTTTGATTAGACGCCTTCCGGCCGATCCTTAGGGTCAAACTGCACGATGGTGATCCAGGTGGCGGTCAGTGCTGGTTTCTTCTCGTTTTCGATCTCGATCGAAACTTCATAGGTGGTCATCAGCATGCCGCCGCCCCGGAAACGGCAGTCGGACAGGGTAAAGTGGCCACGCACACGTGCGCCGCATTTGACCGGCGACATGAAGCGGACACGATCGAAGCCGTAATTTATGCCCATGGTCTGCTCGCGGATCTTTGGCACGGTGCCGAAGTTCATCGCGGAAAGAAGGGACAGCGTGAGAAAGCCGTGTGCGATCGTGCCGCCAAAAGGACTTTCGGCCGCCGCCCGCTCTGGGTCCACATGAATAAACTGGTGATCGAGCGTCGCATCGGCGAACTGGTTGATCATCGTCTGATCGACGGTGATCCAGTCCGAAACGCCGAGTTCCTGGCCCACAAGTCCTGGCACGTCGGCCAGCGAAATCTCACGCATGCAACACACCGCTTTGTCGTCGTTTTAAGCTATTGCCCGTGGGCCGCAACATTACCCTTTCAGGCAGAAGCTGACGGAGCGGGAAGGAAGGAGGTTCGTCCAAGGCTTATCCGAAAGCAGATCCTGCCAGCCGCTGCCGGGCAGAATAAACTCAACATCTTCATGGCCCCGGTTGAAGAGGATTGCAAGACGAGTCGAGCTGTCCGATGAGCGATCGTCTGTCGCAACGATCATGCCTATCAGCCGGTTCTCGGCATTTTCCCAATCGGATACCTGCATGGGAAGGCCAGAGGGGGCCAACCATTCAATATCGCCGTTTCCGGCGAAGAAATCCGTTTCGGAAAACACCGAGAATCGCCTGCGGATACCGGCAAGCCATGTCGTATGCCGCACCAGTTCTGTATCCGGCTCCTGCCAGTCCATCCATGTAATCTCGTTATCCTGGCAATAGGCATTATTGTTGCCGCGCTGCGAACGACCGGTTTCGTCCCCCATGGTGAGCATGATGGTGCCGCGACTGGCAAACAGCGTGGACAGAAGTGCGCGGACATCACGACGACGGCGTTCCTGTACTGCAGGATCAGCGGTCAGGCCTTCCGCTCCGTTGTTCCAGGAGTAGTTTTCGTTATGGCCGTCGCGGCTATCCTCGCCATTGGCATCGTTATGCTTGTGCTCGTGGGAGACAAGGTCGAACAGGGTGAACCCGTCATGGGCGGCGAGGAAATTGACACTGCGTGTGCGGCCAGATTTTTCAAAAATGTCCGATGATCCGGCAAGGCGGGTGGCGAGCGCACCTGTCATCCACTGGTCGCCGCGCCAGTAGCGGCGCATGTCGTCGCGGGCGCAGTCGTTCCATTCGATGAAGGGCGCGGGGAAATTGCCGAGCTGGTAGCCGCCGGGGCCTATATCCCAGGGTTCGGCGATCACTATACGATCCTTCAGCAGATCATCGGACAACAGTGCCGTCAGCGTTTCGCCATTCGGATCGAAACCCTCTGCCGTGCGACCCATAACCGGCGCGAGGTCGAAGCGAAAGCCATCGACGCCGGCATGCCGAACGAAATGACGCAATGTGTCGACGATCAACCGTCGGACGACCGGATGATCCGCGGCGACCGTGTTGCCGGTGCCGGCGTCGTTGACCAGCTCGCCCGGATCATTCGGCAGATGGCGGTAATAGGCCAAATTGTCGAGACCGCGCATAGAAAGCGTTGCGCCGTATCGGTCGCTTTCGCCTGTGTGGTTGAATACGAGATCGAGGATCACGCCAATGCCGGCTGCGTGCAGTTTCGTGACGGTTTCACGCAACTCCACCATGCCACCGGGGCAGAGGCGTGGATCGAGCGCCATGAAGGCGACCGGATTGTAGCCCCAGCCATTGGTGAGGCCCAGAGGCGGAAGATGGCGCTCGTCGATCCATGCGGTGATCGGCATGAGTTCGATCGCATCGACACCGATCTGTTTCAAGTGTGCGATAATACTGGGATGGGCGAGTGCCGCGACGGTGCCGCGGATCTCTTCCGGTATCTCCGGATGCAGGATCGTGAACGGTTTCACCGCGATCTCGTAAACGAAACCACCGGAAGGCAGGAGCGGAGCCGATATCTCCGCTTCGAGGTCTTGCGTGACGATAGCTCGAGGCACAAGGTTCGTGGTGTCGATCTCATAGGTCGCAAGGTCGTGATCTGCCTGGAAAGGGCGATCGAGTTCTTTGGCATAAGGATCGACGAGCAGTTTTGCCGGATCGAACCACAGTCCTTTATCCGGATCATAGGGGCCGTAGGCGCGGTAGCCGTAACGCTGGCCGTGTCCAACGTCTTCGATCGAGACGCGGTGGACATCGTCGGTGCCGCGGAGCATGTCGTGACGAACGGTTTCGCTGCCGCTCTCAGTGTCGAACAGGCATAGCACGATCTTTTCGGCAGACGAGGACCAGACGCTGAAGTCCACGCCGGTCGGGGTGAGGGTGGCGCCGAGTTTTGGCTTTAGTGTCGAGGGCATGTGATACCCCCCTCTGCCCTGCCGGGCATCTCCCCCACAAGGGGGGAGATCAGCTGGAGGCGTGATCCCTGTGTTGCTTTAACAAAGAGTGCTGCAATCGATGCGTTGGAGATGGTCGAGGCGTTGCCACGAGTAATATCCCCCCTCGTGGGGGAGATGCCCGGCAGGGCAGAGGGGGGTAAATTCATCTGCGATCTCCGGGCTTTTATGGTCAGGCTCTTACGTAATCACCGTCGGCGCATCGCGGCCGGAGCGCTTTTTCAGGTCGGAGATTTCGTCCGCGACGGCGATCAGGTCGGCGAGCGCTTCCTGGGTGTCGATGCCGTGCTTTGCCGGGTCCGGCTCGTAACGTTCGACATAGACGCGGATCGTCGCGCCTGAGGTGCCTGTGCCCGACAGGCGGAAGACGACGCGGCTGCCGCCTTCGAACAATACGCGGATGCCCTGGTTCTTCGAAACGGAACCGTCGATCGGATCGTGATAGGCAAAGTCATCGGCGGCGGCGACCTTCAGCGAGCCGAAACTCTGGCCCGGCAATGAGGCCAGCTTTTCGCGCAGCGCGGTCATCATGCCGTTCGCCGCATCCGAATCCACTTCCTCGTAGTCGTGGCGGGAGTAGTAATTACGGCCGTATTCGGCCCAGTGGCTCTTGACGATCTCGGCGACGCTTTCGTTGCGGCCGGCCATGATGTTGAGCCAGAAGAGCACCGCCCAGAGGCCGTCCTTTTCACGCACATGGTCGGAGCCGGTGCCGAAGCTCTCCTCGCCGCAGACCGTCGCCTTGCCGGCATCGAGCAGGTTGCCGAAGAATTTCCAGCCTGTCGGGGTCTCGTACATACCGATGCCGAGCTTTTCGGCCACGCGGTCGGCGGCAGCACTGGTTGGCATGGAGCGGGCGATGCCGGCGATACCTTTCGCATAGCCCGGCGCGAGCGTTGCGTTCGCGGCGATGATTGCAAGGCTGTCCGACGGTGTGACGAACATGCCCTTGCCGACGATCATGTTGCGGTCGCCATCGCCATCGGAGGCGGCGCCGAAATGCGGGCCGTCTTTGCTCATCACATCGTCATACAATTCCTTGGCATGGACGAGGTTCGGGTCCGGGTGATGACCGCCGAAATCCGGCAGAGGGGTTGCGTTGCGGACCGAGCCTTCCGGTGCGCCGAGGCGGTTTTCGAGGATCTCCGTGGCGTAGGGGCCGGTGACGGCGCCCATGCTGTCGATGACCACACGTACGCCGCTGGCAATCAGCGCGCGGATGGCGCCGAAGTCGAAGAGCTGTTCCATCAGTTCGGCATAATCAGTGACCGGATCGATGACCTCGACCGCCATGCCGGCCACTTTGAAGGTGCCGGTCTTGTCGAGGTCGAGATCCGCCGTGTCGGCGATCTTGTAAGTGTCGATCACTTTGGAACGGGCATAGATGGCGTCGGTGATCTTTTCCGGGGCCGGACCGCCATTGCCGATATTGTATTTGATGCCGAAATCTTCGGTCGGGCCGCCGGGATTGTGGCTGGCGGAAAGAACGATACCGCCGAAGGCGTGATATTTGCGAATGACGTTGGATGCGGCGGGTGTCGAAAGGATGCCGCCCTGGCCGACCATGACCTTGCCGAAACCAGCAGCGGCGGCCATCTTGATCGCTTTCTGGATGACTTCGCGGTTGTAATAACGTCCATCGCCGCCGATCACCAGCGTCTTGCCTTCAAAGCCTTCCAGGCTGTCGAAGATGGATTGGATGAAATTTTCCGCATAGTTCGGCTGGGCGAAGACCGGAACCTTCTTGCGCAGGCCGGACGTGCCAGGCTTCTGGTCCTGGTAGGGGGTCGTTGCGACGGTCTTGATCATACTCAAATGCCTTTTCTTTCAAGGATCTCGGAAAAGAGCGCGGCGTAAAGGGCTGCGCTGCGGTTCCACGAAACATCGGATTTCATGCCCTGCTTCTGGATCACAGTCCATAGCTTCTCGTCCTTATAAAGGCGGATGGCGCGACGGAGTGCGCGGGCAAGGTTATCGGTGGTCAACGGGCCGAAGGAAATGCCGGTTGCTGCCTCTGCCGCAAGCCCTGCATGGCTTGCATCGATCACTGTGTCGTTGAGGCCGCCGACGCGCGCGACGATCGGCACGCAGCCGTAACGCAGGCCGTAAAGCTGGGTGAGGCCGCAGGGTTCGAAGCGGGATGGGATGATGATCGCATCGCAGCCGGCCTGCATGAGATGGGAGAGCGGTTCGTCATAGGCTGCAATCACGCCGATCCGGCCGGGATGACGCAGCGCTGCCGCGTGAAATGCATCCTCCAGCACCTTGTCGCCGGAACCGAGAACGGCGAGCGTCGCGCCATGGGAGACGAGATCGTCCAACGTTTCGGCAAGAAGGTCCATGCCCTTCTGTTCGGTCAGCCGTGAGACGACACAAAAGAGCGGCGCATCGTCGATGTCGAGCGCAAAGCGTTCCGCCACCCGCCGCTTGTTTTCCGCCCTTTCCTTGAGGGTGGATGCGGAATAGGTGCTGGCAAGGAGGGTATCTGTCTCAGGGTTCCAGACATCGGTATCTATGCCGTTGACGATGCCTGTCAGGTCTTCTGATCGGTGATGCAGCAGGCCTTCCAGACCCATGCCGTATTCAGGCGTGAGGATTTCCTCGGCATAAGACGGGCTTACGGTGGAGATTTCCCAGGCAGTCTGCAGACCGGCCTTCAGGAAGCCGACCTTGCCGTAGTATTCCACGCCGTCGATCGAAAAGGCGTGCGGCGGTAATTCGAGTGCGGGGAAAATTTCGGCATCGAACACGCCCTGGAAAGCGATGTTGTGGACGGTGATGACGCTCGGCACTTCCGGCTCTTCTGCATAACGCATGTAGGCCGGCAAAAGAGCCGCCTGCCAGTCATGGACATGTACGAGATCCGGTCGCCAGCCGCCGAGATCACCCGTCAGCCCCTGCTGGGCGATGGTGGCGCCCGCCTTGGATAAGGCTGCAAAACGGCGCCAGTTGTCCGTATAATCCCTGCCGGTCACATCAAGATAGGGTCCGCCCTGCCGGTCGAACAGCTCAGGGCAGTCCAGGATCAGGAGGTCGAGACCCTTGTGTTCGATTTCGAGGATGCGGGCTTCTGCGCCGAGCAGATCGGGAAAGGTGCGGCGCAGGACGGCATTATCGACAATCCGCATCACGGCGGGGTAGCCGGGTATCAGCGTCTTGACGGAAATACCCCGCTTGCCGAGCGCGATCGGAAGCGCGCCAGCCACATCGGCCAGCCCACCCGTCTTTACCAGAGGAAAGACTTCAGAAGCGACCGAGAGTACCTGCATCACAAATCCAACTTGTCGATCATCTTCTGGGTTATCAGGCAGATACCGCTTTCGGTGCGACGGAAGCGCTTTGCATCGAGTTCCGGATCCTCGCCGACAACCAGTCCCTCGGGGATGGTTACACCATGGTCGATGACAACATCACGAAGCTGGGCGCGGCGACCGATCCTGACATTCGGCAGCACGACCGCGCCTTCGAGCTTCGAATAGGAATTGGCGCGAACGCCGGTGAAGAGCAGGCTCTTGTTCAGCGATGAGCCGGAAATGATGCAGTCGCCGGAAATGACCGAGGACGTTGCCGAACCGCGACGATTTTCGTCGTCATGGACGAATTTTGCCGGTGCGGTGAGTTCCGCGTAGGTCCAGATCGGCCAAGACTTGTCGTAAAGGTCAAGGCCGGGAACGATTTCGGTCAGGTCGATATTGGCCTGCCAATAGGCATCGATCGTGCCGGCATCCCGCCAATAGGGTTCGCGCTCGTAGTCAGAGCGGACGCAGCTGTCGGCAAAACGGTGAGCGACGGCCTTACCGTGTTCGACGATATAGGGAATGATGTCCTTGCCGAAGTCACGGCTGGAGCCGGCAACCTCCGCATCACGCTTCAGGGCGTCGATCAGGAACTTGGTGTGGAAGACGTAGATGCCCATCGAGGCGAGCGCAAAATCCGGCTTGCCAGGAATGCCTGGCGGATCGGCCGGCTTCTCGACGAAATCGATGATCTCGTCCTTCTCGTTGACATGCATGACGCCGAAGCCAGTTGCTTCCATGCGCGGCACTTCCAGGCAGCCGACGGTGACGTCGGCGCCGGAATTGACGTGCTGCTGCAGCATCAGTTCGTAGTCCATCTTGTAGACATGGTCGCCGGCGAGGATGACCATGTATTCGGTCGCATAACCCTCGATGATATCGATGTTCTGGTATACGGCGTCGGCCGTGCCTTCATACCATTGCGTTTCCGAGACGCGCTGGGAGGCAGGCAGGATGTCGAAGCTCTCGTTGCGCTCGGGGCGGAAGAAGTTCCAGCCGCGCTGCATGTGGCGGATCAGCGAGTGGGCCTTGTATTGGGTGGCGACACCGATGCGGCGGATGCCGGAATTCAGCGCGTTGGAAAGAGCGAAATCGATGATGCGGGCCTTGCCGCCGAAATAGACGGCGGGCTTGGCGCGCCGATCTGTCAGTTCCTTGAGGCGGCTGCCACGTCCGCCGGCCAGAACATAAGCCATGGCGTCGCGAGACAGAGGCTGGACACGTTGCTTGTCGTTCATTGTTCTCCTCCCCTATGCGTTGTTTTCGAGTTCCAGCATGATTGTCGCCAACGGTGGCAAAGTCACGTCCGCCCAGATGCTTCCTCCCGCATCCACGGCCTGAACCTTGCCGCCATTGCCCTTGCCGCTGCCGCCGTAGATCTCGGCGTCGGTATTCAAGACTTCCCGCCATTTACCGGCATGCGGCAGGGGAAGCCTGTAATTTGCGCGATAGACGGGCGTGAAATTGGTGATGACCGCGACCGGCTTTTCACCCGGCGCCATGCGCAGCCATGCGAAGACGGAGTTGTCCGCATCGTCGACGACCAGCCAGCGGAAACCTTCACCCTCGCAATCGCGGGCGTGCAGCGCGGGTTTGGAGCGGTAACAGAAATTGAGATCCCGCACGAGGCGGCGCATGCCCTGATGCGGATGGTAGGCAAGCAGGTTCCAGTCGAGCGATTTGCTTTCGCTCCACTCTGCCCATTGGGCGAATTCCTGTCCCATGAAGAGCAGCTTCTTGCCCGGATAACCCCACATGAAGCCGTAATAGGCTCTGAGGTTGGCGAATTTCTGCCAGTCGTCACCGGCCATCTTGGCAATCAGCGAGCCTTTTCCGTGGACCACTTCATCATGGCTGAGCGGCAGCACGAAGTTTTCCGCGAAGGCGTAAACGAGGCCAAAGGTGATGGCGTTGTGATGGTGCTTGCGGTGGATCGGCTCGCGCGCGAGATAGCTCAGCGTGTCGTGCATGAAGCCCATGTTCCACTTGAAGCCGAAACCAAGCCCGCCTTCATGCACCGGCGCCGAGACCTTCGGCCAGGAGGTGCTTTCCTCGGCGATTGTCATCACACCCGGATGCGTGCCGTAGGAGAGTGAATTCATCTTCTGCAGGAAACGGACGGATTCGAGGTTCTCTCGCCCACCATATTCATTCGGAATCCATTCGCCTTCGCGGCGCGAATAATCGAGATAGAGCATCGAGGCGACGGCATCTACGCGCAGGCCGTCGAGATGGTATTTTTCCGCCCAGTAGAGTGCGTTGTTGATCAGGTAGGACAGAACCTCGACGCGACCAAAATTGTAGATCGCAGTGTTCCAGTCGGGGTGATAGCCCTGACGCGGATCGGCATGTTCATAAAGTGCGGTGCCGTCGAAATCGCGCAGACCGTGGGCGTCGGTCGGAAAATGCGCAGGCACCCAGTCGAGGATAACGCCGATGCCGACCTTGTGGCAGCCGTTGACGAAACGGGCAAAGCCTTCCGGCTCGCCGAAGCGGGCGGAGGGTGCATAAAGTCCCGTTGTCTGATAGCCCCATGACGGGTCATACGGATGTTCGGTGATCGGCAGAAACTCGATATGGGTGAAGCCCATGTCGACACAGTAAGGGATGAGGCGCGAGGCGAGTTCATCCCAGGAGAGGAACGATCCGTCGTCGCGGCGCTGCCATGATCCCGCATGCACTTCGTAGATGGTGATCGGCTGTCGGCGATGATCGGCCTTTTCCCAGAATTCCCGGTGAGCCTGATCTTCCCATACCTGGGCCAGTTCCGGGGATGTTACCGAGGCAGTCTTCGGTCGCATCTCGGCTCGCCGTGCAAACGGGTCTGCCTTCAAGGGCTGCAGCTTACCATCCTTGCCGATGATCTCGAATTTGTACGCGGCACCGGCGCGAACATCGGGCGCAAAGATTTCCCAGATACCGGTATCCTGGCGCAGGCGCATCACATGCCGGCGGCCATCCCAGTTGTTGAATTCGCCAACGACAGAGACACGCCGGGCATTTGGTGCCCAGACAGCGAAATGAAAGCCCTCGACACCCTCATGCTTGAGCGGATGGGCGCCCATCTTGTCGAAGAGCCTCAAATGCGAGCCTTCGCGTAACAGATAGTCATCCATCGGGCCGAGAACCGGCCCGAAGGAGTAGGGATCGGTCACGGCCCATTCCACGTCACCGCGCTGGGCGCGGTAACGGATGGGCTGGAGTTGGCCCGCGTCGACGAGGCCTTCGAAATAACCCGCCTCATGACGGCAGGTCAGTTCGCCGAGTTCCGTGCCGCTGAGCGAGAGCACGGTCACCTCTTCGGCACCGGGAATGAAGCAACGGGCACGATATTTTTCGCCGAGCTTGTGAAGCCCAAGCACGGCGAAAGGATTTGCATGCCTACCTGCCAATATCGCCTCGATCTCGGACAACGGGATTTCTCCAGGAGCTCTCCCGTCATCGAGCGCACTCGGCGATTTTGTCATCAGGCTCTCCAGATTTCCGACGCGTACTGGCGGATTGTGCGGTCCGAGGAGAACCATCCCATCCGGGCGGTATTGCGAATTGTCTTTGAATACCAGGATTTAGGGTCTGACCAGATTTGGTCAACCGTGCGCTGTGCCGCAGCATAGGCATCGAAGTCAGCGGCGACCATGAACCAGTCATG
Source organism: Aliirhizobium cellulosilyticum (assembly GCF_014198105.1). Taxonomy (NCBI): domain Bacteria; kingdom Pseudomonadati; phylum Pseudomonadota; class Alphaproteobacteria; order Hyphomicrobiales; family Rhizobiaceae; genus Aliirhizobium; species Aliirhizobium cellulosilyticum. The sequence continues at coordinate 474,686 of NZ_JACIGW010000001.1, forward strand.
GTTATAGATGCCGTCGATCAATTCCTGGAAGCGCGAACGGTCGTCCGGTGAGAAGACGCCGGAAGCGATGGCGTTCAACGCCTGCACCAGTTCGGGCGATTGCTCGATCACGGCACGAGGATTGTGCCCTTCCGAGCGCACCTTCGCCACTTCGTCGGCGGTGAGGCCGAAGATAACGATATTATCGTCGCCGACATGTTCGCGCATTTCGACATTCGCGCCGTCGAGTGTGCCGATCGTCAGCGCGCCGTTCAGGGCAAACTTCATATTGCCGGTGCCTGAGGCTTCCATCCCGGCGGTCGAAATCTGCTCTGAAAGGTCGGCGGCGGGCACGATCGTTTCCGCCAGCGAGACATTGTAATTCGGCACGAAGACGACCTTGAGTAGGCCGCGCACCGAAGGGTCGTTATTGATCACACGGGCAACGTCGTTGGCCAGCTTGATGATAAGCTTGGCGTTGTGATAGCTCGGCGCCGCCTTGCCGGCGAAGAGTTTTACCCGCGGCACCCAGTCCAGTTCCGGGTGGGAGCGGATCTGGTCATAAAGCGCGACGGCTTCGATGATGTTCAGAAGCTGGCGCTTGTATTCGTGGATGCGCTTGATCTGGATGTCGAACAGTGCCGACGGATCGAGCCTGATGCCCATGCGGCTGCCGACGAGATTGGTAAGCGTCGCCTTGTTCGCCCGCTTCACGGCGGCAAATTTCTCTTGGAAGCTTGCATCGTCGGCGAACTTGTCGAGTTCGACCAGCGCTTCGGTATCGTCGAGGAACTTGTCGCCGATCGCATCGCGGATCAGCGAGGTGAGGCCGGGATTGCACTGCATCAGCCAGCGGCGAGGGGTAATGCCGTTGGTCTTGTTGTTGATGCGGGTCGGGTAAAGCGTGTGGAGGTCGGCAAAGACGGTGACCTTCATCAGGTCGGTATGCAGCGCCGAGACGCCGTTGATCGAATGGGAGCCGACAAAGGCGAGGTTGCCCATGCGCACCCGCCGTTCGCCGCCTTCGTCGATCAGCGAAATGGCGCGGACCTGCGTGTCGGAGAACCGCTTTTCCTTGCGGGCTTCGAGCAGGATCTTTGCGTTGATCGCGTAGACGATCTGCATGTGGCGCGGCAGAAGGCGCTCGAAGAGCGGCACCGGCCAGGTTTCCAGAGCTTCGGGCAGAAGGGTGTGGTTGGTGTAGGAGAAGGTCTGCCTGACGATTTCCCAGGAGACATCGAAATCCATGCCGTGGATGTCGACGAGAAGTCGCATCAGTTCGCCGATCGAGACGGCCGGATGCGTGTCGTTGAGCTGGATCGAAACCTTCTCGTGCAGGTTGGTGAAATCCGGATATTGCTGGAGATGGCGGCGCAGGATGTCCTGCAGCGATGCCGACGAGAAGAAGAATTCCTGGCGTAGGCGCAGTTCCTGCCCGGCCGGGTTTGCGTCGGCGGGATAGAGGACGCGGGTGAGCGATTCCGCCTTGTTGCTCTCGCGCAGCGCGCCGATATGGTCGCCGGCATTAAAGGCATCAAGCAGGATCGGGTCGATTGGCTGGGCCGACCAGAGGCGCAAGGTATTGACGCGATTACCGCGCCAGCCGACGATTGGCGTATCATAGGCCATGGCGATGACGCGTTCGGCCGGCTTCCATACGTAACGAGGCAAATCCTCGTAGCCACCGATGGTTTCCACCGATCCACCGAAGCCGATTTCGTAGGAGCTCTCGCGGCGTTCAAACTCCCAGGGGTTGCCGTGGGCAAGCCAGGTTTCGGGCAACTCGACCTGCCAGCCGTCGGCCATCTGCTGACGAAACAGGCCATGGATATAACGGATGCCGTAGCCATAGGCCGGAATATCGACCGTTGCCATACTCTCCATGAAACAGGCAGCAAGGCGGCCAAGGCCACCATTGCCGAGTGCGGCGTCCGGTTCCAGACCGGCAATCACCGACACGTCGACGCCGAGCGAGGACAGCGCGTCGCGAATCTCCTGCATCAGGCCGAGATTGCTGACGGCATCGCGCATCAGGCGGCCAATCAGGAATTCCAGCGATAGGTAGTAGACGCGCTTTTGCCCTGTCCGGTAGGCCTGGCGCGTACTCTCCATCCATCTGTCGATAATTCTGTCCCGGACAACCAATATGGTTGCCGTCAGCCAGTCATGCGGCTTGGCCACCTTGGCATCCTTGCCGATGCGGTAAGTCAGGCGCTCAATGATTTCTTCCGCCATGATTTCAGGGCGGGACGAGCGCGGGGCGGGATAGGGAATTTCGATGGGGGGAGTTGTGTTGTTCATATAGTCGCCAATTGTTCTCGGTTGAGCGGGTGGAGGAATGTCCGATTCAGTCGATATGGCAGAATGTTACCGGCACAGTTATGCATCGTTGTGAACGGCATGCAACGGCGGAATTGAAGATGGTTGCCGGAGGGTAACTGGAGCTATCCATGCAGAGAACAGAAAACCCCGCAAGGAGCGGGGCTTTCGGCAGTATGCGGTGGTATCTACCAAGGTTCTTGGTGCTGCAGCTTAGCTAGCTACCTGTTATTTTGTCAGCCGGACGAACTGGCCATCCGGTGCACAGGTGGTCGTCGCCGTGTAGAAAAAGTCTTGGCGATCCCAGCCGCCACCGTCTTCCCAGGCATGGTTTGAGGTTTTTCCGCAGACAAGGATATCGTCGAGAGGACTGGTCACCCCTTTAGGAAGCTGCTTGCCTTCGACGAAGAGATAATAGCTGGTATCCGGGTTGTCCGTGCGAAGGGTGAGGTTGTATTTCGAATATTCGGCTGTCGTGTTCGCGTTACACGTCACCTTGTTCTTGTTGTCGACCGATGCCTTCTGACCGATGTTGCAGCCGTCATTTTTAATGTCCATCTGCAGAACGAGCTTGGAATATTTCCCGAGATCGATTGTCCCGCTAGGGCTAACCGTCTTGGTGCCTTGACCGCCATCATCATGGGTGGTGGGCTGATAAGTGACTGTCCCAACGACCTCTTCAACTGTGCTGTTCGGCCTGACGACGCGGATCGTGACCTTCTTCCAATACCAGCCCTGAATGACAGTGGGTGTGAACTTTACTGTCTTGGGCATCATCGGCGCGATCGACTGCGATGTAACGCCAACATCGATGCTGGACAGCCCTGCTAGCTGCATGAAGCTGTTCTGAGATTTCCCCTGGATCGCCACATCGACGTTCTGCCCCGTCATTGTAACTGTGTAGGTGGCTCCGCTAGGAAGCTTGTCCTTGTAGCCCTTGAGAAATGTTTCCGCCTTAGCGATAGCAGCTGCATTGTTGGTGCCATCATAGACCGCGCCGCCAGCCAGTGCAGCTGCGTCGGCAATGCCCTGCATATTGGTTTTTTGCGTATATGCGGTGCTGACATCAATGACGCTTCCTCCCGCGAAGAGAAGAGGCACCATCATGAGTGCTGTCATCATGCCGAAATTGCCGCCGCGATCGTCTGCAATACGCTTTAAAATGGTCATGATGGCCGCCGTCCCTGACTGCGACCGGCACATTCGGTCGCTCTAATGGACTATTGCGGCAAAAGCTCTGCAGGATGACTTAAGTAAAATGTTTGCTTTTTAGTGATCAGCCAGAATCAGCACCAAAACGGGTCTATTTGACCGGAATTACGTCAACGGCCTGATCGGCCTTCTGATTTCCGTAACCTTTAAGCACTCCGATGACCGGTGCGACATCGGAATAATCACGTCCGTAACCGACGACGATGTGGTCGCTGCCGGCTGGAATATTGTTGGTCGGGTCGAGTTCGACATAGCCCAGTGCATCGCCGCACCAGACGCGCACCCACGCATGCATGGCGTCGGCCCCTTCAAGCCGTTCCTTGCCCGGCGGCGGGATGGTACGCAGGAAGCCGGAGACGTACCCGGCCGGTATGCCGAGGCTGCGCAGCGCCACGATCATCACATGGGAGAAATCCTGGCAGACGCCGCGTTTCAGCTTGAAGGCTTCCTTTGGCGTGGTGTCGACCGTCGTTGCCTCGGCATCGTATTTGAAATCCTTGTGGATGCGGGTGCAGAGTGCGGCGGCGATCTCGCGCACCGTCTGTCCAGGCTTCACCGCTTCGCGCGCGTAAGCCGCAATTGCTGGTTCCTCCGGTAATCTGGGGCTGGAGCCGGTAAAATGATGCGGCGAGGACGGGTCGACGGACCAGACTTCGGCCAGTTCCGTGCGCAATACGTCGAGCGTCGGGGAAAGATCCGCCTGCATGGTCGGCGCGTCGACCATGACACGGGCCTGCATGCGGATATCCAGTCGGTCATGCGGGGCGCGGACTAGAACCGATGTCGCCTGCTGGCCGAAGAAATCGATGAAGGTGACCCTTTCGTCGGTTGCCGGCGAGACGGTGACCGAGCCTGCGATCAGGCGCTGGCGATCTGGCAGCGACAGCGGCAGAAGCCGGATGACATGGCGAGCACCGGAGGCCGGCACATCATAGGCATAACCCATGTGGAGAGAGAGGTCGTAGAGCATTCGTCGTTCCTCCCCTTCAACTCAACTGCAATAGGTCCGGCCGAGAAGATCGGAGAGGTTCTCCAGATCCTTTTCCAGCCTGCGATAGACATCCTCGTTCATCGTCTCCGGTGTCATCACCGCCAGCCCGGAATGAAGGCGCATGGCCTCGCGATAGAAGGGCGACATCTGGCCGTTTTCGAAGGCGTTGGGCAGTTTTTCCACTTCAGTGCGGATCTCGTTCAGCTGGAACAGGATCGAGCGCGGGTTGAGCGGATCGAGCGCGAGCAGATCGTTGACCGTGAGACGCGCCGTGTTGACGTTGTAGCGGCGGCGGTGGGTCATGACGCTGTCGCCAATCTCCAGCAGCATGTCGAGCGAACCGTCGGGCGCATCCGGGCCGGAAAGGTGGGCCAACATGCGCGTCATGTGCAGGCCGCGCTCCAGGTGGCGGCCGATGGACAGGAAGCGCCATCCGGTGAAGCGATACATGTTTTCATGCACGAGACCGGCAAAACCGGCGAGCTTGCGCAGAAGAATGGTTGCGGCGTGAGCTGCGTCATCACCCGGTTGAGCCGCTTCATGGAAGCGCTTGGCGGTCTTGGCCAGATCGGTTAGCGCCAGCCAGCCATCCGGCGAGAAACGGTCGCGGATATTGCTGGCGGAATAGATGGCGCTGTTGATGTTGGCAAGCAGTGGTTCGGGCACGGCCTTAACCATGTCCATATCGACCGACTTCAGATAGCGGGTTACATCGGCAAGCAGAGGCGCATTCGGATCCGCCGATTCCGCGTAACGCAGATGCCAGGAGCGCAATATGCGCAACGCGCCTTCGGCCCGTTCGATATAGCGGCCGAGCCAATAGAGGTTGTCGGCGGCCCGGCTCGGCAGCGAGCCCGGCATGTTGCGGGTAAAACTCTCTTCCGGTGGCAGCAGCGTCGATTTCGATACCGGCTTGTCGGAGACGATCCAGACGTCGGCTGCCGCACCACCCGACTGCATGGCGATCGCGGCGACATCGTCGCCGGTGCCGATACGGGCAAAGCCGCCGGGCATGATTTCCCAGCCGTTTTCGGTTCGGGCTGCGAAGACGCGCAGCGACATCGGCCGCGGCGTCAGCTTGCCATCGACCCAGGTCGGCGTCGTCGACAGGGTCACGACTTCCTGGCCGACGAGTTTCCCGCCTTCGCTGGCCAGCCAGTCCCCGACCGCGTCCTTCGCGGTTTCGCGCAGCGACGAGCCGAGTACGGACTGACTGTTGTCGTCGAAGAAGGGCAAGCGGGAATAGGCAGGGCCGATCACCATGCGCTCGATATTCTTCGCCACATGCTCACGCTCGGATGGCTGGCCGCACCACCATGTGGCGATCGACGGCAGGATCGGGTCTTCGCCGAGCAGGCGACGGCAGATGGTCGGCGCGAAGGCGAGAAGCGCACGGGTTTCCAGAATGCCTGAGCCGAGAGCGTTGACCAGGGTCAGCGAGCCGGAGCGCAGTGCCTGCACCATGCCCGGAGTGCCGATATGCGAGTTCTGGTCGAGCTCCAGCGGATCGGCATAGGAGGCATCGAGGCGGCGCCAGAGCACGCCGACCGGTTTGAGGCCGGCGACGGTGCGAACCATGACGCGGTTGTTGACGACGGTCAGATCCTCGCCTTCGAGCAGCATGAAGCCGAGATAACGAGCGATATAAGCGTGTTCGAAATAGGTTTCGTTGGCGGGGCCGGGCGAGAGGACGGCGATCCTGTCATCCGGATATTGCTTGCGCGATTGAAGCGCATCGCGGAAGGCGCCGAAGAAGGAGGCGAGGCGATGGACGTGAGTTTCGCCATAGATGTCGGAGAAGGCGCGGGTGGTGGCGACGCGGTTTTCCAGTGCGAAACCTGCGCCTGAAGGCGCCTGGGTGCGGTCTGCCAGAACCCACCAGTTGCCATCCGGGCCACGGCCAATCTCGAAGGAGCAGAAATGCAGGTAATGGCCGCCGACCGGCTTTACGCCCACGAGCGGACGCAGGAATTCGGGATTGGCGGCAATCAGTTGCGGTGGAAGAAAACCTTCCTGCACCAGCCGGTTTTCACCATAGATATCGCCAATCATCGCCTCGAGCAGATCGGCACGCTGCTGCAGGCCGCGAGAGATGTTCTGCCACTCGTCTTCCTGAATCAGGACCGGGATATGCGAGAGCGGCCAGTTGCGCTCGCCGGTGCCGGCGGGACCGGTACCGCCATAGGTGCGGTAGAAGACACCGGCATCGCGCAGATAACGGTCGGCGCGGGCAAAACGCTCGTAAAGATCGCCTTCCGAAAGACGGCTCAGATGGGCGATGAGATTCTGCCAGACGGGTTTGATCTCGCCCTTGGCATCGAGCATCTCGTCGGCCACGCCGGGGAGCGCGGCATAACCGAGGATCGGATCGTGTTCGATCTCCTCATCCATGCGTCGTTCGCTCGCCGTGCCAGTCGTCAAATCGCGTCATACTCCTTGCGGCCGGCGGAGATCGAGCGTCAGGGGGAATTCGGGCGAAGGCGTCTCCGGCAAAAGGGGATAAAATCCCGCCGTGTGACCCCAGGGCTCGAACCGCGCCAGACGCCGCGCTTCCGCCTCGTTGCCGTTCACCGGGAAGGTCTCATAATTGCGGCCGCCCGGATGCGCAACATGATATCTGCAGCCGCCAATCGCGCGGCCAGACCATGTATCATAAATGTCGAATGTGAGCGGTGTATTAACCGGCAATACGGGGTGCAGGCCGGACCTCGGTTGCCATGCCTTGAAACGCACACCGGCGACCGAGACTCCGGACTGGGCGGTTTCTCTCAAAGGTACCGCGCGGCCGTTGCAGCTGACGGTGTAGCGAGACGGATTGGAGGTTTCGAGCCTGACCTGCAGGCGCTCGACCGATGAGTCGACGTAACGGACTGTGCCGCCTATAGCGCCCTGTTCGCCCATGACATGCCAGGGTTCAAGCGCCTGCCTAAGTTCCAGCTTGGCACCTTCGTATTCCACCTCGCCGAAGAAGGGGAAGCGGAATTCAAGCTGCGCCTCGAACCATTCGGGCCTGAGGTCAAAACCGTTTTCGCGCAGGTCCTGCAGCACATCCATGAAATCGGCCCAGATGTAGTGGCCGAGCATGAAGCGGTCCGCGAGCGCCGTGCCCCAGCGGGTGAACTTGCCCTGCAAAGGGTTCTTCCAGAAACGAGCGATCAGCGCTCGGACGAGAAGCTGCTGGGCAAGCGACATGCGGGCGTTCGGCGGCATCTCGAAACCGCGGAACTCGACAAGGCCGAGACGGCCGGTCGGGCCATCGGGTGAAAACAGCTTGTCGATGCAGATTTCCGAACGATGGGTGTTGCCGGTGACGTCGGTCAGCAGGTTGCGGAACAGACGGTCGACCAGCCATGGCAGCGGCGGTACGCCTTGACCGGGAGCGGGAACCTGCGCCAGCGCAATCTCCAGCTCGTAAAGACTATCGTGTCGGGCTTCGTCGATCCGCGGTGCCTGCGAAGTCGGGCCGATGAAGAGGCCGGAGAAGAGATAGGACAGCGACGGGTGGCGCTGCCAGTGCAGGACCAGGCTCTTCAAAAGGTCGGGGCGGCGCAGGAACGGGCTGTCATTCGGATTGGCGCCGCCGACCACGACATGGTTGCCGCCGCCGGTGCCGGTGTGGCGGCCGTCGATCATGAACTTGTCGGCGCCGAGGCGGCTCTGGCGAGCCTCCTCATAGATCGCGGTGGTGATGTCTACGGTCTCCTTCCAGCTTGAGGCCGGATGGATGTTCACCTCGATGACGCCGGGATCGGGGGCGACGCGGATGACGTTGATGCGCTCGTCATGCGGCGGTGCGTAGCCCTCGATATGGACCGGCAGGGTCAGCCTGGCGGCGGCATTTTCGGCGGCTGCAATCAGTTCGAGATAGTCCTCGATCTTCTCGACAGGCGGCATGAAGACACAAAGCCGTCCATCGCGCGGCTCGACGGAAATTGCCGTGCGGACCGCGCCGCCAATCTCACCCAGTGTCTGCTCGATACGGCCAAGATTGGTCGGGTCGCCCGCCTTGAAGGAGGATTCCGGCATGGCCCGACCTTGCGATGGATGCCCGGCGGGTACGAACGTATCCGGCAATGCGCCGCGTGGGATCGACGGGTCGGCCTCATGAATATAGGGAAACTGGGGTGGCGGAATATAGGGCAGGGTGCCGAGCGGCAGGCGATAACCGACCGGGCTGTCGCCGGGAACAAGGAAGATGCGGCCTCGGCGGGTGCGCCATTTTTCGCTGATCCAGCGACGACTGACAGGCGCCCCGCTAGCCTGTGCATTCCATGCCTGAACGGGCAGAACGTGGCCGGTGGGTTTGGTCAGGCCGCGTTCGAAGACACGGGCAATGCGATTGCGCTCTTCCGGATCCTTGAGCTTCGAATTGGACGGGTCGACATTGTCGGGCAGCGAGCCTTCCTTGATGATCCACTCCGCCGGGTCTTCATAGGCCGGCACCACCATTTCGGCTGCGATGCCGAGTTCGCCGGCCAATGCCGTCAGAAACTTTTCTGAATCATCCTCGCCGGCGCCATGGTCGCCGCCTTCCTGTGCCACGAGGTTCGGGTCATTCCAGATCGGCTTGCCGTCCTTGCGCCAGTAGAGCGAGAAGGTCCAGCGGGGAAGGCTTTCGCCGGGATACCACTTGCCCTGGCCATAATGGAGAAAGCCGCCGGGGGCGAATTTTTCGCGCAGGCGTCGGATCAGGATGTCGGCCTTTTCGCGCTTGGTCGGGCCGACGGCATCCGTGTTCCATTCCTCCGACTCGAAATCGTCGATGGAGACGAAGGTCGGCTCGCCGCCCATGGTGAGGCGGACGTCCTGTGATGACAGGACGCGGTCCACCTGTTCTCCGAGATCGTTCAGCGCGTCCCAGCTTTCATCGGAAAACGGCTTGGTGATGCGCGGGTGCTCGGCGACGCGGGTGACGTTCATGGCGAAGTCGAAAGATGTTTCGGCCTCGCCGAAATAACCGCCGGAGATCGGCGCCGCGTTGCGGTAATGCGGCGTTGCGGCCAGCGGAATATGGCTTTCTCCGGTGAGAAGACCGGAGGTCGGATCGAGGCCGACCCAGCCCGCGCCGGGCAGATAGACTTCGCACCAGGCGTGAAGGTCGGTGAAATCCACCTCGGTGCCGGAGGGGCCGTCGAGGGCTTTCAGGTCCGGGGTGAGCTGAATGAGATAGCCGGAGACGAAACGTGTGGCGAAGCCGAGATTGCGCAGGATCTGGACGAGCAGCCAGCTCGTGTCGCGGCAGGAGCCGAGTGCTGCCGTCAGCGTCTCTTCCGGCGTCTGGACGCCGGGTTCCATGCGGATGACGTAACTGATGGCCTGCTGCAGGCGCGCATTGATGCCGACGATCATGTCGACCGTTGGCTGGTCCGGCGACATGTCGAAATGCTTCAGATATTCGACCAGGGCAGGGCCGGGCGGCTCGGGGATCATGTAGATCGAGAGGTCCTCGATCAGGTCTTCAGGATATTTGAACGGCCATCTGGTGGCCTCTTCCTCGACGAAGAAATCGAAGGGGTTGTAGACCGTCATGTCGGCGACAAGATCGACCTCGATCTTGAATTCCGTTACCGGGTCCGGGAAAACGAACCGCGCGAGATAGTTACCGTAGGGATCCTGCTGCAGGTTTACAAAATGGTTTTCCGGCGTGACCTTCAGCGAATGCGACAGCACTTTCGTGCGCGAATGGGCGGCGGGTTTCAGGCGGATGATCTGGGGTCCGAGGCGGACGGGCTTGTCGTATTTGTAATGGGTGAGATGATAGATGCTTGCCTTGATCGACATGCTGTCCCTTCGAATGCCCTTATCCGGGCGCTCCCGTTTTCCCCTTTCGGGGCGTTCCCGCGGATGCTGTTTTTCGGCCTCGTTCAGCGGGCCGGTGCATCACTATTGCAACTAAGTTTGTGCAATGCAGAAGAAGAAAGCAAGGACGATTGCGCGGTTATCTCTCGGATGGAATAGGGCGAGCTCGATTTATTGGAGGGCGTTCTTCCGAATCGTTACGACAATTCCCGATATAAGGTGATGACAATCGGAAACCGAAGGTGAAGCCTCTTCGCCTGTACAACCCTTTACCGCGTGGTAAGTCTGCAGGAAGCATAGAGTCATGACATTGCGAGAGGAGACAGTCGCAGATGTCTAAAGCGGCCGCAGCAGCATCCGAACCTTACGAACTTCCGCTTTCCGGCCAACTTCGCATGATGATTGGGGCATTCTGGGCTTCACCGGTGCGTCGTCATCTTCTTCTGCTGGCGGCCGCGTTGCTGATCATCATTATTGCCACAACCTATGCGACCTATCGTCTGAACGAGTGGAACGGGCCTTTCTACGACTCGTTGGAACGGCGTGATATGGCCGGGTTCCTTCAGCAGCTCGGCGTATTCGCCATTATTGCGATTTCACTCACATTGCTCAATGTCATCCAGACATGGCTCAACCAGACCACTGCGCTGAAAATGCGCGAGGGGTTGGCGCGTGATCTTGCCAATGTCTGGCTGACGCCGGGGCGGGCGCTGAAGCTTGCGGGTGCGGGATCGATCGCCAACAATCCTGACCAGCGATTGCACGAAGATACCCGCATCCTGGCAGAGAACACCACGGCGCTGGCTATCGGCCTGGTCAATTCAACCATCCTGCTCGGTAGCTTCATCGGCGTGCTCTGGGCAATCTCGACGGATTTCGGCTTCAATATCGCCGGTCATCACGTCGTCATTCCCGGTTACATGCTCTGGGCAACCATCCTTTATGCGCTGACCGGTTCAGTACTCAGCAATGTCGTCGGCAGCATGCTGGCAAGGCTCAATGCCGATCGTTATGCACGCGAGGCGGATCTTCGCTCCGCGCTAGTCCGTGCCAATGAGAACCTGAAGCCGATCACGCTTGCCCGGGGCGAGCCGAGCGAGCTTGCCCGCGTGCAGGATGCGATCGGCGGCGTGCTCGGCATGCTGCGCAAGCTTGCCTGGGCGCTGACCAATCTCACATGGGTCTCGTCCGGTTTCGGTTGGCTGGCGCTTGTGGCGCCGATCATCATTGCCTCGCCGATGTATTTTTCCGGCGAACTGACATTCGGCGGTTTGATGATGGCGGTTGGGGCGTTTAACCAGGTGAATACGGCTTTGCGCTGGTATGTGCAGAATTTCAGCGTCATCGCCGACTGGCGGGCCACACTCGCCCGCGTTTCCTTTTTCCGCAATGCGTTGCTGATGGCCGATACACCTGCAAAGGAGGGCCAAGTCATCAACTACCAGCATGGCGTAGAAGGCGATGGGGTTTCTGTGACGGGTGTCGAAGTTTATGGCGAGCCGGACAAGGCAGCCGACGGGCACGGCATCAAACTGAAAGAAAATGGGTTCACGGTCGAACCCGGAGAGCGGGTGATGGTCAATGGAGATCCGGGTACGGATCGCCATCTATTCTTCCAGGCGCTGGCCGGGATATGGCCCTGGGGTAAAGGCGAAATCCGGCTGCCTCAGGCAGAAAGGATGATCCTGATGCCCCAGGAAGGCTATCTGCCGACTGCGAAGCTGCGTGAGGTCATTACCTACCCATCAGGTATTCCCGATGTCACCGACGAGGCGTTGAAGGCTGCTCTGCTGCAAGTGGGTCTCGACCGTTATGTCGGACAACTGGACAAGGTAGAGCGCTGGGATCGGGTCCTCGACAAGGAGGAGGAGGCGGCGTTGCAGGTGGCGAATGCCGTTCTGCGCAAACCGGACTGGCTCGTCATGGACGACGTCCTGGAAGGGTTGGAGCCGGAGGTGCGCGTGCAACTGATCGGTGTTCTCGAAGGCCTTGAAGGCACGACCCTCATCTATGTCGGTCGCTCGGAAGACTTCGCCAATCGGTTCAAGCCGAAGATCTACCATGTTGCGCCGCTTCATCCGAACGGGGGGAATGGAAATGTGCTAGACAGCGCCCCAAACGACGGTGAAACTGCATGAATAATCACTCCTCGCTCGCCAAAAACGGACAGGCCAAGACTGGACAATGTATCGTCTGCGGCCGGACCTTTCCGCTGTCCAAGCTGCACAAGGCCGGCAGTCTCAGGCCGCATCTCTACGAGATGATTGCCGAGGAGGTTAAAGACTGCGCTCCCACCAGTCTGATCTGCGACGAGGATCTTGCGCGCTTTCGGCGCCGCTATGTCGAGCAGCTTCTGGAAGAGGAGCGTGGCGAGCTTTCCGATCTCGACCGACATGTTCTGGACAGTTTCGAGAAGGGCACGCTGACGGTGCAAACGGACTCTGCCGCGGCAGCGGACAGGAAGTCCAGCTTCGGGGAGCGTGTTGCCGATAAGGTGGCGTCCTTCGGCGGTTCGTGGACTTTCATCCTGTCCTTTATCGCCGTTCTGGTGATCTGGATGGCGATGAATGTCATCGGCGTTTTTGCCAGGCCTTTCGACCCGTATCCGTTCATTCTTCTCAATCTCGTTCTCTCCTGCCTTGCCGCTCTGCAAGCGCCGGTCATCATGATGAGCCAGAAGCGGCAGGAGGAGAAAGACAGGCTTCGTGCCGAAAACGACTACATGATCAATCTGCGCGCCGAACTTGAAATCCGGCAATTGCACGAGAAGATCGACCACCAGATGGCCAAGCAATGGGAACGGCTAGCGGAGTTGCAGCAGATCCAGATCGAACTTCTGGAAAAGCGCGACGACCCGAGACATGGATGAACCTCTAATTCGGTGTCTGTGGGATGCGACCGGCGTTCGGCCGGCGCAGGTTGAAGAGGTTGCCGGTCAGGATAAGCGCCGCGCCGACCGCCATCAGGGCGTCTACCCCTTCGGAATACATGAAATAGCCAATTACGGCCGAGAGCGGCACGCGCAGATAGTCCATCGGCATCGCCACCGTCGCATCAGCGTGGGAAAGCGCCTTGGCCAGGCAGAAATGTGCGAAAGTTCCGGTAAATGCGATGATGAAGATCCACGGCCAGACACCGGCTGACGGCCAGGTCCAGACGGGCAGTGCGGGAATGAGGCCGATGATCGACTGGATGATCAGCATCCAGAAGATGATCTTCGTGGCACTGTCCGTTCGCGTCAGGAACTTCGTTGCGATGAACGAGACGGCAAAGAAGAAGGCCGCACCAAGCACGACCAGATGGCCGGGATCAAGCGGTACTGCACCTGGCTTGATGATCAGCAGCACGCCGACCAGGCCGAAGCCGATGGCCACGCATTTGCGCCAGGTCAGGCGTTCGCCAAGGAACGCCGCTGCCATCAGGGCTGCCCAGATCGGTGCGGTGAATTCGATGGCGATCACCTGAGCCAGCGGGATCATGGTGATCCCCATCAACCAGGTGAACTGGCCGACATAATGGGCGATGTTACGGGCGATATGAGCCGGCAGGATGCGTGTGCGCATGGCCTTGAAGCCGCCCTCACGATACACGAACGGGAGAAGCATGACGAAGGCGATGACCGAACGCATTTCCATCGCCTGGAAAACGTCGATCTCACGCGTGACCTCTCGCCCGGAAACCGCCATGAGCAGGAAGAGGGCAATTGATGCCATCATCCATCCGGCTGCCTTTGCGATCGATTGTGTATTCTCCACCCGTATTTCCTCCTGCGGCATGCTCGTTCGGCAATGCCCTATAGGGTTTCAGTGGCTAATGGAAATGGCCTTTTCGCCACAGAGGAAGGCATCGTTCGAGGGCGGAGGAAACTCCTACGCCGAAAGCCGTCGCAGCTGCGAACCGATGATGGCAGCAAATATCTCAGGTTTGCCGAGTGCCCGTGCTGAAAGCATCGCGCCATGGACGCATGCCATGAGTATCTGCGCTTCTTCCTCTGGCGTTCCTCTCAATCTGAACTGTCCCTGCTCAGTGCCGGCCTTCAGGACGGAGGTCAGCCAATGGCCCAGATTTTCGAAATGCCGTCTGACATGCAAGGCGACCTCTTCCGGCAGAAGCTCCATTTCGCTTGCCAGCATCGCGCAAACGCAGAAAGGCTCCGAAGCTTCGACGATGCAGGATCGCCAGTGTTGGAAATAAGCCTGTAACTGGTCGGCCGGGTTTGGGAGATTGGCGGAGACAGCATTCAGGCCATCTTCTGCCTGTTTTGCATATCGTTGCAGCAGGACGGACGCGAGATGCGCCTTGGTAGGAAAATGGTGATGAATGCTCGCCTTGCGAATACCGACCGCGGTTGAAATATCGGCATAGCTGAAGCCGTTATAGCCGCCGGCCACGATCAGCGCCTGCGCTGTGTCGAGAATTTTTTCCGAAGTCGTCTGTTCCATAAAGCTGCCTACCTCCCAGTCGGAAGGCCGTCAAGAATTGCGGGCTGCCATGCTCGCAAAGTTGTGAGGGCCGGTTCGGATTGACTCTTTTCAGTCTATCTACCTATTAGTAGGTAGGCAATAAATGAGGATCTTATCATGTCTGTTCAATCCCCCACGCAGTCGAGCTGGCTGCGATCCTATTATTTCGTACGCGCGCTCTTTTCGATCGCCTGGATTGGCGCTGCAGTTCTGGCTCAAGGCCAGATCGCGGCGGCATCGCTGCTACTGGTGATTTACCCGGCCTGGGATGCGATGGCCAATCTTGCCGATGCCCGCGCCAATGGCGGGCTTGCGGCCAACCGCTCGCAAATGCTGAATGTCGTTGCCAGCAGTGTCATGACAGTTGTGGTCATCTTCGCAGTGATGAAGAGCAGTTATGCCGTACTTGCAGTCTTCGGCCTCTGGGCAATCCTGTCCGGGCTGCTGCAGCTTTATACAGGTGTGCGGCGCTGGCGGATTGCCGGGGCCCAATGGGTGATGATCCTCAGCGGCGCACAATCCACGCTCGCAGGCGGGTTCATGATCAGCCGTTCAGTTGCCGATGCCGTGCCGACCATTCTCGATATCGTCCCTTATGTCGGCTTCGGCGCCTTCTATTTCCTGCTGTCCGGACTGTGGCTGACCGTAGCAGCCTACAGGCAGGCAAAGGCCTAACGCCACATGCCGCGCATGCGGGCAGTGACGTCTATCCGCACCTGTTGACGATGTTGCCGTTCGGCATCCGACATGGGGGCAACCACCGGCCAGGCCGAGGTTTCGAAGAACTGCAGCAGTGTTGCCGGAATGAAGCGGGTGCGGGCGGCATAGATATGCCGGTCGCCCTGCGAATGCTGTCCATGAACGAAGAAGCGCTGCGGTGTGATGACGTGGAGATGATCCTTGGCGCGGGTCATCGCCACGTAAAGCAGGCGGCGTTCCTCCTCGATCTCGGCTGTCGATCCGACGCCGAGATCGGATGGGATGCAGCCATCGACGCAGTTCAGCAGGAAGACCGAGCGCCATTCCTGGCCCTTGGCCGAGTGAATGGTCGAGAGGATCATGTAATCCTCATCGAGCAGCGGCACACCAGCCTGATCGCTGGTCGCATCCGGCGGATCAAGCGTCAGTTCGGTGAGGAACCGTTCGCGCGAGGCGTAACCCGAGGCGATCTGTTCGAGTTGCAGAAGGTCCGCCTTGCGGGTTTCTGCGTCCTCGTGGACGCGTTCGAGATGCGGCTGGTACCATTCGCGCGCCGTGCCGATTTCCGCCGGCCAGCCTTCGTTTTTGCGGATGGCAGTCAGCATTTCGATGAAGGCAGGCCAGTCTGCTCCGGAACGGGGCGGGGCGGGGATTTCCTGCAGGGCCGCGAGCGGCTCCGGATCGGTCGCGATTGCATCGAGGATCTTGCCGGCAGTCTGCGGACCGATGCCGGGGATCAGTTGCATCAGCCGGAAGCCGGCAACGCGGTCGCGCGGGTTCTGGGCGAAACGCAGCGCCGCCAGCATGTCCTTCACATGGGCGCTGTCCAAAAACTTCAGGCCGCCGAATTTGACGAAGGGAATGTTGCGGCGGGTGAGTTCCACTTCCAGCGGGCCGGAATGGTGCGAGGCGCGAAACAGCACGGCCTGCTGTTTCAAGCTCATGCCGGTCTCGCGATTTTCCAGCACCTTCTCGACGATGTAATTGGCCTGTTCCGTCTCGTCTTTCACGGCAACGAGGCGCGGGCGCTCTTCCGACTGGCGGTCGGTCCAGAGGTTCTTGGTAAAGCGTTCGCGTGCAAGCTCGATCACGCCGTTTGCAGCGGCAAGGATCGTGTTAGTCGAACGATAATTGCGGTCCAGCGTGACGATATTGGCCGGTGGATCGAACGTATTGGGGAAATCGAGAATGTTTCGGATCGTCGCGGCGCGGAACGAATAGATCGATTGCGCGTCGTCGCCGACGACAGTCAGGCCATGCCCGCCGGGTTTCAGCCCCATCAGGATCGAGGATTGCAGCCGGTTCGTGTCCTGATATTCGTCGACCATGACGTGGTCGAAACGGGCGCCGACATCTTCGGCGATAGACGGTTCGCTCATCATCTGCGCCCAGTAGAGCAGCAGGTCGTCGTAATCGAGGACGTTCTGGGTTTGCTTGGCTTCCACATAGGATGCGAAGAGTTCGCGCAGCTGTTTTTCCCAGGCCTGGCACCATGGGAACGAGGTTTTCAGCACTTCGTCGAGCGGCGTTTCGGAATTGACCGCACGGGAGTAGATGGCGAGGCAGGTGCCCTTGGTCGGGAACCGGCTTTCCATCTTGGAGAAACCCAGCTCATGGCGCACGAGGTTCATCAGGTCGGCGGAATCTTCCCGGTCGTGAATGGTGAAATCCGGGTCGAGGCCAATCTGGTAGGCGTAGATGCGCAACAAGCGCGAGCCGATGCCGTGAAACGTGCCGGCCCAGGCGAGCGCATCGGACATGATGCCGCCATTCGCGCCCATAACCTGCTTGCAGATGCGTTCGACACGGCGGCCCATTTCGGTGGCCGCGCGGCGGGAAAAGGTCATCAGCAGAATGCGGCGCGGATCGGCGCCCGAGACGATCAGGTGGGCAACGCGATGTGCGAGCGTGTTGGTCTTGCCCGAGCCAGCGCCGGCGATCACCAGAAGCGGACCGGCGGGACCGCCATTCGGGACGTCCGAACCATGCTCGACAGCACGGCGCTGGGCGTCATTGAGTTTTTCCAGATAGGCGACCGACATCAAATTCCGCAAGTTGTTCCCGATGTGTTCGTTAGCTGTAACTGATTCGCTCGGGAACAGGCATACGGCTGTGGAGAGAGGAGGGAGTGGTGAAGGCAAGATTGGGATAAGCGGCGTTCAGGTGTCTGTCAGGGTCAAGGCGCAATCGGGTCCGGCATCGATCAGAACAGGGACGCACCGCTACAAGCCAGTTTGTTTTTTCACCAGCCAACCTTCATTCCGCTAGATTTTTTTAGCTGATCGAGATGTTTCGATCGGTGTTTATCTTTTTGTTTTTATTGTTTTAATAGTTATCTCTTGTGTCGATTCTCTGGATTAAACTTGACCAGCCTTGTCCTGTTTGGATATGAGGACACCGTGAGTTTTCCACGGAGGCGATCTTGAAAACTTCTTCTTTCCTGGCCGGCGTTGCGCCCGTTTTTTCCGTTTTTGCTATTTCCGTCCTGTCTCTTTCGTCGCCGGCATCAGCCCAGGTGGCTGACAGCCTCACCATTTACAACGCCCAGCACGAAGTGCTGACCAAGGAATGGGTGGACGCCTTTACCGAAGAGACCGGTATCGTCGTGACCGTGCGTAACGGTGGCGACATGGAAATCGCCAACCAGATCGTACAGGAGGGGGCAAACTCTCCGGCAGACGTATTCCTCACCGAGAACTCGCCGGCGATGGCGCTGGTGGATGGCAAGGGCCTGTTCGAGCCAATCGACAAGGCCACGCTCGATCAGGTGCCGGAACAGTTTCGCCCGGCGAATGGCCATTGGACGGGCATTGCCGCTCGCTCCACGGTCTTTGCCTACGACAAGACGAAGCTCTCTGAAGACAAGCTGCCGAAATCGCTGCTGGATCTGGCCAAGCCTGAATGGAAGGGTCGTTGGGCCGCATCGCCGTCAGGTGCCGATTTCCAGGCGATCGTCGGTGCCCTGCTGCAGTTGAAGGGCGAAGAAGCGACTGCGGCATGGCTGAAGGGCATGAAGGAAAACTTCACCTCCATCCGCGGCAACTCGACGGCGATGAAGGCGGTCAATGCCGGCCAAATCGAAGGCGCGGTGATCTATCACTATTATTATTTCGGTGATCAGGCGAAGACCGGCGAGAACAGCAAGAACGTCTCGCTGCACTATTTCAAGAACCAGGATCCGGGCGCTTTCGTCTCGATTTCGGGCGGTGGCATTCTCGCATCCTCCAAGCACAAGCAGCAGGCGCAGGCTTTCCTAAAGTGGGTGGCCGGGAAGAGCGGCCAGAAGATCCTGCGTGACGGCACCTCGTTCGAATATGCCGTCGGCGAGGACGAAGCCTCCAACAAGGCGCTTGTGCCGCTAGCCGACCTGCAGGCGCCCAAGGTCGAGCCGACCGAGCTCAACAATGCCAAGGTCACCGACATGCTGACGGCCGCCGGCATTCTCTAGGAGCTGATGCCTTTCCTGAGCATATGATTCCAGTTAAAGGGAGAGGTCGCAGATGCATCTGCGATCTCTCGTCATATTCAGGTAATCCATGACGTCTTTCGCCGACAGCAAGCCGCTTTCCATGCCACTTCCCCGTCTCCGGTCGGGAACGCGCGGAACGTTTGTTTTGGCCGTCATCATCGCGTTTCTGGCGCTGCTGCCGCTCGGTTTCGTTTTCTGGGCAACCGCCGTAACGGGTTGGGAAACCGCATCGCAGATGATTCTTCGGCCGCGTGTCGGCGAGTTGATGAGCAATACGCTGCTGCTGGTGCTGTTTACCGTGCCGCTTGCAACCCTGCTCGCCACCGCGCTTGCATGGCTGACGGAACGCAGCGACCTGC
This sequence comes from Aliirhizobium cellulosilyticum, assembly GCF_014198105.1. Classification (NCBI taxonomy): domain Bacteria; kingdom Pseudomonadati; phylum Pseudomonadota; class Alphaproteobacteria; order Hyphomicrobiales; family Rhizobiaceae; genus Aliirhizobium; species Aliirhizobium cellulosilyticum. Next base: position 493,976 of record NZ_JACIGW010000001.1, read on the forward strand.
CGTTTGCGAGGGTATGGTCGGCGCTCTGCGTCGCGCCGCTCGCCATTCCGGCCTTCGTGCATTCCTATGCCTGGATCGGCATGTGGCCGGGTTTCCACGGATTGCCTGCCGGTATCGCGATTTCCGTCACGGCCTATTTTCCGTTTCTCTATCTGCCGATCTCGGCGGCGCTTCGGCTTCTCGATCCGGCGCTCGAAGATCAGGCCGCTTCGCTCGGCCTTTCCGATGCGGCCGTTTTTCGCCGCGTGGTGCTGCCGCAATTGCGGCTGTCCATTCTCGGCGGGGGATTGCTGGTCGGCTTACATCTTCTGGCCGAATACGGCCTCTATGCGATGATCCGCTTCGACACGTTTACAACCGCGATCGTCGACCAGTTCCAGTCGACCTATAACGGCGTGGCGGCGAACATGCTGGCTCTGGTGCTGGTTTTGTGCTGCCTCGTCCTGCTCGGTTTCGATGCAGGCTTGAGAGGCCGTCGGCGTTATGCCCGCATCGGCTCCGGCGTGGCGAGGAAGGCGAGGAAAGTCTCTCTCGGCCGCTGGCGTTATGTCTGCGTGCTGTTGCCAATTGCAGCGGTCGCGTTTGCGCTGGGGATCCCGGCCGTTACCCTCTCGCATTGGCTAATCGCCGGCGGCGTGGAAATCTGGCGGATGAACGAAATCGGCCTGGCGCTTGCCCAGACGCTCGTGATCTGTGTGGTAGGCGGGCTTGCAACGACGCTTGCAGCGCTTCCCATCGCCTGGCTTTCGGTTCGCCGCCCCAGTCGCGGAAGCCGGATCATCGAGGGGTGTTATTATCTCGCCAGTTCGATGCCAGGCGTGGTCGTGGCGCTGGCGCTGGTGACGATCACGGTCAGGGTGGCGCTGCCGCTTTACCAGACGGTTGCAACGATCGTGCTTGCCTATGTCATCATGTTCCTGCCACGCGCACTTGTCAGTCTTCGCGCCAGCATCGCGCAGGTGCCGGCGGAGCTTGAGCAAGCGGCTGCAAGCCTCGGGCGGTCGCCGGCCAACGCGCTCTGGTCGACCACCGTCAGGCTGGCGGCGCCTGGGGCCGCAGCCGCAGTGGCGCTCTCATCACTCGGCATCATGAACGAACTGACCGCAACGCAGATGCTGGCGCCGAACGGTACCCGCACGCTTGCCATGGCCTTCTGGGCGCTGACCAGCGAGATCGACTATGCCGGTGCCGCACCCTATGCGCTGCTGATGATCCTGTTCTCGCTGCCGATGACGGCACTTCTCCACCATCAATCGAAAAAGATCGCCGGCCGATGAGCTTTGTAGAGATCCAGAGACTACGCAAGAATTTTGGGCCTGTAGTGGCTCTCGACGGGATCGATCTTACCGTCGAGCGCGGCAGCCGCACTGTCGTCGTCGGTCCTTCCGGTTGCGGCAAGACCACACTGTTGCGCCTGATTGCCGGTTTCGAGGTGGCGGATGCGGGCCGTATCGTTATCGGTGGCGATACTCTGGCCGATGGTGTGAGTGCAATGCCGGCACATAAGCGCAATATCGGCATCGTCGCGCAGGACGGGTGCCTGTTTCCGCATCTGACCGTTGCCGGTAACATCGTCTTCGGCATGACGGAAGAGCCGTCGGCGAGGCAGCGAAGGGCCGCGGAATTGATGGAAATGGTCGGGCTGGAGCGTTCAATGCTGGTGCGGCGGCCGGACGAGCTTTCCGGCGGGCAGCAGCAGCGCGTGGCGCTAGCGCGCGCGCTTGCCCGCAAACCGCGACTGATGCTGCTCGATGAGCCCTTCTCGGCGCTCGATACGGGCCTTCGGGCTCAGACGCGCAAGGCGATCGGCAACGTGTTGAAAGAGGAGGGGATCGCGACGCTGCTCGTCACTCACGATCAGGCCGAAGCGCTGCTCTTTGCCGATCAGCTAGCGGTGATGCGGGGAGGCATTCTCGTGCAATCCGGCCGGCCGCGTGATGTCTATTCGCGCCCGATCGACGCGGCGACGGCCGCGTTTCTCGGCGAAGCGATCGTCCTGCCGGCCGAGATCGCGGATGGATATGCTCATTGCGTGCTGGGGCGGCTGCCGCTTGCTGCCTCCGTGGCTCCCGCGCGGCAGGTGACGATCATGCTGCGGCCAGAGCAGATCAGCGTCACCGAGCCGGGTGAAAGGGCCTGTGAACGGGAAATTCGCGGACGCGTGGTGGAGGCCGGTTTCCGCGGCTCGACCAGCGATCTGCGCATCGTTCTACGCGAAAACGAGAATATCGTCCTCAACATCGAAGTGCCGAGTTCAGTCGACGTGATCGCAGGTCAGGAAATTGCTCTGCGTGTCTCGGGAGCCGCGCACGTATTCAGCTGATTTTGTTCCAGAGACGGGAACCGGGAACATTGACCAAACGTTATCCGGCCATCGCAATCAAGGACACAAATCCATGCTGAAATGGGCTCTCATTTTCCTCGTCATTTCCCTGATTTCGGGTTTCCTCGGCTTCTCGGGAGTTTCCGCCGCGACGGCAGGCATCGCCAAGATCCTGTTCTTCCTGTTCCTGGTTATCTTCCTGGTCTTCCTCGTGCTGGCGCTTATGGCGGGCAGTGCGATCATGTGATCGCTTGAAAGCCTTAAAACGCTGAAGCCGCCCTTGCGGGCGGCTTTGACGTGTTCCGGCGAAGCTATATGGACTTCATCGTCCCGGGTGTTTCTGGGCGAAGACGAGCAACTGCCAGACGACCGGCCCCAGAAGCGAATGCTCATGATGGCTTTTCGGGATGGTTGCCCCCTTGTCGACGACAATCTCGTCACCACAGGCCCGACAGCGATAGATGCCGGCATTGGTGACGGGCTGTCCAGGCTTATAGTCCTGGTCGAAGGCCCACGAATTGGCCTGAACGAGGCGGTCAGAATATTTGTACTGTGCCATCCTGCTTCTCTCGGATCGATGCCTTTGGTCGGCGCAAGACTGCCCAAAACAAGTGACCAAACAGTAATTTAGGTCTGAGGCATTGCAGATTTTTTGCCTTTTGGCAGGTTTCGACAAAGATTTCTTCGCTGCAGGATTGCATGAGCATTCGGCATTGTAATCCAGGGTGAATATACGCGGCCTGATTTGTTATCCTTCAGCGGAATGGGGCGGGCCTTCTGGTTCTGCCAGGGAGAGCAGGAACGAGGCGCAGGCTATGACGACCTGATCTGTCCTGAAGCAGCATGGTTGCGCTCTGCGCCGAGGCTTTCATCTGTCCGGACCCATGAAGAAGGCGATTTGTCGACAGGCGCGGAACGTGTACTGACGTCTGCAGGAGATAGTCGATGAACGTCAGTAATCCCGTCGAAGGCGATAAGCAGCCGCCAAAGCGAAAGCCGATATGGCCATGGCTGGTTATGCTGGTTCTCACGCTCGCGATAATTTACACCCATCATCGAATATCTTTGATCATCGATGACCTGGCACAGATGGCGAGAGATTTTATCCAGTTGCTACGATGGATTCTGGCAAAGCTGGAGGGCTAATCGGAAGGTAGGAAAAACTGGCCGGAGCGGACTTTCCGAGTTGGTTCAGCCGAACCCAGCGGCGCTATTCGTGCGTCTTCCAGAAATGCAAAAGGCCTTGTCATTACAAGGCCTTGCTTAAAATTCGGATGGTGGGCGTGACAGGGATTGAACCTGTGACCCCTACGATGTCAACGTAGTGCTCTCCCGCTGAGCTACACGCCCATCCGATGTCGGCGCATAGACCATACCGTGATCGGGGCGTCAACTGGTTTTTTGGAAGAAATGCGAAGCTTTTTTGACCGGCCTGCATTTCTGGGATTTTTGTGCCTGTGGATGATTGAAGGCGGGATTAGGGGGCGGTTATGTGCCGATCCCAAAACGCAAAAGGCGCCCGATTGGGCGCCTCGATCGTTCGTCTGATTCCGAAAAAAATGATTCAGGCTGCAGCGAGCATCTTGTTTACTTCGTCGACGAGGTCACGAAGGTGGAAAGGCTTCGACAGGACCTTGGCGTCCTTGGGGGCCTTCGAATCGGAATTCAGGGCAACTGCGGCAAAGCCGGTGATGAACATCACCTTGAGGTCGGGATCGAGTTCGGTGGCGCGGCGGGCAAGCTCGATGCCATCCATCTCCGGCATGACGATGTCGGTCAGGAGAAGAGAGAAGGGCTCTTCGCGAAGCCGGTCATAGGCGCTTGCGCCATTGTCGAAAGAGGCGACCTTATATCCCGCCTTTTCCAGTGCCTTCACCAGAAAACGGCGCATATCGTTGTCGTCTTCGGCGAGAAGGATTTTCTGTATCATCGTCGGGACCGTATCCGTGCATGCCTGAGGTTGTATGAGCCTTCCATAATGCCGGCTTACGGTAAATTTCCGTTTAACCGACGCGGAGCGGCGTTTGGTGGGCTATACATAGTATGGACTTGGCGTCGGGCAACTGGCAACATGCCACATCAGACTTGTTCGTGACATGGTAAAGGCAGGATGGATCAGTCGACGGGAGATTTTCAGGAATTCGAAGTCAGAGAACCCGCGTCGCAGACCATTCCATTCGTCTTCAATTCACCGCATAGCGGCAACCATTTTCCTGTGGATTTCCTCGCGAGCAGCCATCTGGACTCGCTTTCGATCCGGCGTTCTGCCGATCATTACGTCGATGAGCTTTTTGCCGATGCCCCTGAACTGGGAGCCCCGCTTCTCGTTGCACACTTTCCGCGTGCATATCTCGATGTCAACCGCGAACCGTACGAATTGGACCCGCGCATGTTCGACGGGCCGCTGCCGCCCTATGTGAATATAGGGTCGATGAGGGTTGCAGGTGGTCTCGGGACGATTCCGCGGATTGTGGCGGAGAACATGGAAATCTACCGCAAGCGGCTTTCCGTCGATGAGGGATTGTCCCGTATCGAGACGATTTATAAACCTTACCACGCCTGCCTGCGAAAACTGATCGCGCGCACCCATGCTCGGTTCGGCATCGGCATCCTGATCGACTGCCATTCGATGCCGGGCAATGTCCGTCTCTCCGGTTCGGATGTGCGGCCGGATTTCATTATTGGTGATCGTTACGGAACGAGTGCGTCGGCCGAGCTTTCGCGCGCAGCGCTGCAGTTCTTCGATGACATGGGTTTTTCCGCCGTGCGCAACAAGCCATATGCGGGCGGGTTCATTACCGAGCATTACGGTCGGCCGGTTCGCGGGCTGCATGCGCTGCAGATCGAGATCAATCGTGGCCTTTATGTCGATGAGGTGACGCTGGAGAAGAAGGCGGAGTTCCCGCTTGTTGCTGCGGCGCTTTCTACCTTCATGCGGCAGATGGCGGAGTTGGTTGGTGACTTTGCCGACGATGCGAGTGCACTCGCGGCGGAATAGCCGCTTTTCCCTTGGCCCCAGAGAGCAATCCTGACTTTGCGCCTTTGTGCCGGCTTTGGCTGTCATGTGGGCAAAAAAAACCGCGCTCATCGCGCGGCTAAGTCTAGGGAGGAAACACCCAAGGAGGGTATTTACAGTCAAAGACTGTGATTAGGAAAATACGGCCAGTTATGCACAATTGTCAAGCATGTTTTTCGAGTGACTAAATTTGCGTCATTTTTGGGCTTTCTGATTAAGGGGTTGGCATCGAAAGCGGTTTTCTTTGGCAGCAAGAGGCCCTATGAAGAAATTGTCCTGCCTCCGCAGCATGTTCTCACGTGATAATTCAAGGATCTGCCGATGTTGCCTGACCGCGTTTTTTTCGATGCGCTTGCCGATGCCGCCAAGGGTGAGACGCTGCCCCGGTTTCGCACCGGAATTTCCGTCGTCAACAAATTGGCCGGAGGTTTCGATCCGGTGACAGAAGGTGACCGCGCAGCTGAAACGGCTATCCGTGCGCTGATTGAAGAGCGCTTCCCCGAGCATGGCATACTTGGCGAGGAGCATGAAAGCATCGGGCTCGATCGCGAGCATGTCTGGGTGATCGATCCGATCGACGGAACGCGGGCGTTCATTTCCGGCCTGCCTGTGTGGGGCACGCTGATCGGCTTTCGCTCCGCTGGTCTCGCGACGATGGGGATGATGGACCAGCCGTTCATCGGCGAGCGTTATTTCGCCGATGGCAATCGTTCGTGGTATTCGGGGCCGGACGGCGAGCGGCAGATTTCGGTGCGTGACTGCGGATCGCTTTCCGATGCCATCCTGTTCACGACCTCACCGCATATTTTCCAGGGAGATGATCTCAAGCGCTATCGGGCCGTCGAGGAGAAGGTGCGGCTGTTCCGGTATGGCTGCGATTGTTACGCCTATGTGCTTCTTGCGGCAGGGCATGTCGATCTCGTCGTCGAAAATAGCCTGCAGCCGTATGATGTCGGGGCGCTGATCCCGATCATCGAACAGGCCGGCGGTATCATCACGACCTGGGACGGTGGCCGACCGGAGAATGGCGGCAATATCATCGCAGCCGGCTCGAAGGCCGTTTACGAGCAGGCTATGGCGTTGCTCGCCGGGCGGTGATCAAGATCGTCAGGCGGCAGTTTCTGACATTTCCAGCCCGCCATCGAGGCCGGGCATGAAGGTCTCGATCGCATCCATGGCCTGGGCGCGATAGATATCCTTCTCCTGAAACAGTTCGTGCCGGCCACCGGTGACGGGGATGAGCTGTCCGGCACGGAAATTCCGCGACAGATTTTCCTGCAGGCGGTAAGGCACGACGCCGTCGAGCACGGGTGCGAGAATCAATGTCGGGATGGTGATTTCCATCAGGTGCGACTGCAGTGATACGCGGGAGGCTGCTTTCAGCGTTTCGTGCACCCAGCGCGCCGTGGGAGCGCCGACAGTCAGGTCTTCGAAACTGCGATAAAGTTCGAGATTGCGTTCGAAACGCTTCCGGTCTCCCGTCAGGCCATTGCCCTCGAAGGGGATCAGTCGTCGGTCGCCGCCGAGCTGGACGCCACCGAAACCGGTCCAGGACATCAGTCGCGCCAGAGGGCGGGCGAATTTTTCCGATGCGGGCTGGCCATGGAAGCCGACATAGGGGGATGCGAGCGCCATCCGGCTAATGCGGTTCGACAGGCGCGGTGCTGCTGAAAGGGCAATCAGCGCGCCGGTGGAATGGGCTACAAGGAAGAAGGGCAGGCGGGCATCCGGCAGAACGACCTGTTTCAGAAAGATCTCGAGATCCTTCTCGTAATCGGAAAAACGCCGGACATGCCCTTTCCTGGCATCTTTCTTCAGCCGGTCGGATCCGCCTTGCCCGCGCAGGTCATAGGTCGCGACCCACAGACCCATCGCGTTCAGATGGCGGATCGTCTCGAAATATTTCTCGATGAACTCGTTGCGACCCTGGATCAGCACGATGGTGCCGCGTGCCGGCACGATATCCGAGCGGAACAGGCCGTAGCGGATTTTCACGCCGCGATGACCGGTAAAATAGCCCGCGGAGTAATTGTCCGGCGCAGGGTTTTCCGGCGTGGGGCGAAGGATGTCGTGGCTGATCTGGTTCTCGCTCATGAATTCAGCGTTAGGCGAGTGCGGCTGCAGGTCAAGCGAAATCGCGTCTTCCAGGATTATGCGTGGAGCGTGGGTGGACATGGGTGATGTAACTGTATAACACATCATACGTAATGTTATTACATATAGGAGAGGTTATGTCCCATTTGTTGCGTGTTGCCGGATTTACGGCGACCCTTCTCGCCTCGAGCGCGGTGTTTGGATCCGTTGCATTTGCAGAGGAAAAGGATGCGGAGACGTGGCGGTTGTTCGTTGCCGATCACACTCTGCCGGTGGTTCGCGCCATCGATCTTTCGTCCGGCAAGGAGATCGGCAAGTTCGATCTGGAAGGATATGCAGCGCTTTCGTTGAGTGACAGCGGGCGAACGGTTTTCGCCGTTCAGGGTGACGAGAATATCGTTCATGCCATCTCAACCGGAATTTCGTTGTCGGATCATGGCGAGCATCGCGATATCGAAATCAATGAGCCGAAACTGGTCTCGACGGTGATCAGGGGGCAGAAGCCCGGCCATGTCGTCACCCATGGTGATCAGGTCGCCGTCTTCTACGATCGGGAAGCGAAGTTCGATCTCGTCGGCGAGGAGGCGCTTGCGGATGGCGGCGCGGTGTTGAAACCGTTCGACACGATCGCAGCCCATCATGGTGTCGCCGTTCCTGTCGGCAATCATTTCCTCGTTTCGGTGCCGAATACCGAGGTGGCGGTGAAGGAGGGCGAATTGCCGCCGCGTCTCGGCCTGCGTGTCGTCGATGCCGATGGCAAGCAGGTGGGCGAGGTCGCGACCTGCACCGGTCTGCATGGCGAGGCAAGCTCTGCGCGGCTTGTCGCCTTCGGTTGCGAAGAAGGCGTTCTCGTTGCGCGGCCGGGCGGCATGGATGGGCCGAAGCTTGAGATGCTCGGCTATGGCAAGGACCTGCCGAAGGGAAAGGTGTCGACGCTACTGGGCGGAAAATCGATGCAGTTCTTTCTCGGCAATTACGGTGAGGACAATATCGTGCTTGTCGATCCGGACAGCGCTGAGGAGGCTTATCGCCTGATCGAGCTGCCGACGCGACGTGTCGACTTCGCGCTCGATCCTGCCGATCCGCATAGCGCCTATGTGCTGACCGAAGACGGCAAGCTGCATCTCATCGATGTGGTGAAGGGGGGGATCGTCAAAAGCGAGACGGTAACCGAGCCTTACAGCAAGGACGGGCATTGGCGTGATCCGCGTCCGCGGCTGGCTGTTGCTGATGGTCAGATCGCCGTCACCGATCCGCGCAAGAGCCTCGTTCGCGTTGTCGATGGAGACAACCTGAAGGAGGTGCGGACCATCGCCGTGGAAGGTCAGCCCTTCGCCATCGTGGCGGCCGGCGGGTCGGGCGCGGTGCACTGAACCACGCCATTTTCAGCCGGGGTGGGCGCTGGTTCGGCTGGCGCTCATCTGTCCATGACGTGAGAAAAAGAGGGCCGGAACCGGCGACACGGGGATGACAGCGCGGTTCCGGCAAGGCTGACCGAAGCGACGGGACGAATATGCTTCGGTCCAAGGAGGCATGCCGCCTTCCAGAACCTTGCTTTTAGCAATATGGGGCTGAACCTCAGCAAAACCTGCTGTTCATGCGGTGTTCATTGGCAAAACGGCTGTGACGTATCGGGGTCTTGAAGGGCGTGGCTGCAATTCCCATCTTCACTCTGCAGGCGCCGAAAGGGTCTGCTCAACGGGGTCCTCATCGCCATTACGGGATGTTGACACCCAAGTGAAAACCGCAACGTCGCTTCAATGGAGGACATTATGCGTCACGTCGATTTTTCCCCGCTTTACCGTTCCACCGTCGGTTTCGACCGGCTTTTCAATCTTCTCGACAATCGCAACTTTGGCGATCAGGGGCAGAGCTATCCGCCCTATAATATCGAGCGGACCGGTGAAAATACCTATCGCATCACCATGGCTGTCGCCGGTTTCGACGAAAAGGAACTTTCGATCGAATTCCAGGCTCATGCGCTCACCGTGAAGGGTGAAAAGGCAGAAGAAGATGGTGCCGATCAGAACGAGTTTCTCTATCGCGGTATCGCCAAGCGCGCCTTCGAGCGACGCTTCCAGCTTGCCGATCACGTCGAAGTCGAAACCGCTTCGCTGAAGAACGGATTGCTTCATATCGACCTCGTCCGGAATATTCCGGAAGCGATGAAGCCCCGCCGTATCTCGATTGCAGCTGAAGCCGGCGACACGACCAAAACGATCGAAGCCCAGGTCGCTCCGCAGCAGGTGAACTAACGCTTTCGTCTCTGATCCTCCCATCAAGGACCGCGAGCCGCCGCCCCTTCCTTTCGCGAGGAGGGGGCGTTTTTGTATTCGGGCCTGGTTAAGCCGCTGCCGGTTCCGCCTTCAGTTCCTTTGCTTTCAGGCGGTCGGCATATTTCTGCGCCAGCACCGCACAGGTCATCAGCTGGATCTGGTGGAAGAGCATGATCGGCAGAACGATCGCGCCGATCGATGCGGAATTGCCGGAAAAGATTGCATTTGCCATCGGCACACCTGATGCCAGCGACTTCTTGGAGCCGCAGAAGGTGATGGTGATCTCGTCTTCCTTGCTGAAGCCGAGCAGTCTGCTGCCGAACATGGTGATACAGAGCACGGCTGCGAGCAGGACGATATCGAGGCCGATGACGACGGCGATGTCGGTTACAGAGAAGGTTTTCCAGATACCTTCGATGACGGCCGTCGAGAAGGCAAGATAGACCACCATCAGGATCGAGCCGCGGTCGAAAGGCATCAGAAGCTGCTTCTTTGAGCGGATCCATTTGCCGATCCAGGGCTGCAGGATCTGGCCGAGGATAAATGGGGCTAGCAGCTGCAGCGCAATCTTTTCCAGAGCGTCAAGCGAAACGCCGCCACCACCCGTTGTCGACAGGAGTAGAGCGATGAGGGCAGGGGTCAGGAACATGCCGAGAATGTTGGAGCCAGAGGCTGCGACGATGGCGGCCGGTACATTGCCGCCGGCCATTGAGGTGAAGGCGATCGATGACTGCACGGTCGAGGGCAGTACGCAGAGAAACAGCATGCCGAGGTAGAGTGGTGCCGGCAGGATGCTTTCGGGAATGAAGCCGAGAGCCAGGCCGAGGATCGGGAAGACTGCAAATGTGGTGAGCACGATCGTCAAGTGCAGGCGCCAGTGCAACACGCCGGCGACCACTGTGTCGCGCGCCAGGCGCGCGCCGTGCAGGAAGAAGAGAAGGCCGATGGCGATATCCGTCGCGATGGCGAACCAGTCTGCCCAGGCGCCGTAAATGGGAAAGAAGGATGCGAGGATCACGGTTCCCAGCAGCATCATCGTATATAGATCGGGCAGAAAGCGCTTCATCACATGCTCCGCGGGCCTTGGCCCTCAAGGGTATATTGATTGCGGTTTCTATTATCGTAAAGTTAAATGCAAACACTAACAGTTATCATGAAGTGCAATAGCGATGCTGAACCTTCATCACCTCGACAGCTTTCTCATGCTGCAGCAGACCGGCAGTTTTACCGAGGCTGCGGCAAGGCTCGGTGTGGGGCAGTCGACCGTGACGCAGCATATCCAGCGGCTGGAGAAGTCGCTGGGACGCCAACTGGTGTTTCGCGACACGCATCAGGTGCGGCTGACCGCCGATGGCGAGGCGCTTGTCGGTTATGCGCGTGGCATGCTTGATCTCAATGGTCAGGTCCTGTCGCTTTTCGGAGAAAGCCGGCTGCGCGGGCGGCTGAGGCTCGGTGTGTCGGAAGATGTGGTCGCCAACCGGTTGACAGGGATTTTGGAAGATTTCATTCGCCTCCATCCGCTGGTTGATCTGGAATTGACGGTGGCGCTGTCGGCGGTGCTCAACCAGATGCAGGATGCCGGCGATCTCGATCTCGTGCTTGCCAAGCGCCATGTCGGAGATACGCATGGCAAGCTTCTCTATCGCGAGCCGCTGGTCTGGCTTGCGCGTGATCCTCATTTTGCTCCGGCCAGGGATGCGGTCCTGCCGCTGATCGCATTTCCGCCGCCCTCGATCACCCGGCGGGTGGTGCAGGAGGCGCTCGATCGGGAGAAGTTTGCGTGGCGCGTCGTCTGTACCTGCGGCAGCCTGAGCGGGCTGACCGCTGCGGCGCGTGCGGGCATGGGGGTTATGGTGCAGCCGCGCAGCATGGTGCCGGAGGGCCTGCGTGAAATTGCCGGCGATCGCCTGCCGCGGCTGGAAGACGTTGAGTTCGTCCTGATCCCGCGGCGTGGCGCCGATGCGGTAATGGTCGAAGCTCTTTCCAGCCTGATTGCGGCACGGATCGTGCCGCAATCTATTTGAGCATCGAGTCCGACTTCAAGCCGAGGCGCAGATAGACAGGAACTGGTCGACATCCTCTTCGGTCGTCGCAAACGAGGTGACCATGCGGATAAGAGCTTCGTCCTTGCGGACTTTTTCCGGCATGTCGCGGGGTTCCAGCCAGTCATAGAACTTTGCGCCCTGTTCTGCTGCGGCCTTGGCGGATGTTTTCGGCAGCACGGCGAAGACTTCGTTCGCTTCTGTCGGCCATGCGAGACGGGCGCTGTTGAGCGAGCCAAAGCCTGTGCGCAGGCGGTCGGCCATCGCATTGGCATGGCTGGCCAAGCCTAGCCACAGATCGTCCTGCAGATAGGCCTCGAATTGGGCCGCGATAAAGCGTGACTTCGAAAACAGCTGGGCGGTGCGCTTGCGCAGAAATGCGAAGTCCTTGGCGAGTTGCGGGTCGAAGAAGACGATGGCTTCGGCGCACCAGCAGCCGTTCTTCGTGCCGCCGAAGGACAGGACGTCGACGCCGCGCTTCCAGGTCAATTCCGCCGGCGTGCAACCGAGCGAAACGAGAGCGTTGGCGAAGCGAGCGCCGTCCATGTGAAGCGGCAGGCCGTTTTGCTTGGCGATTTTCGAGATCGTGTCGATTTCGTCGAGCGTGTATATGGTGCCGACTTCGGTTGCCTGGGTCATGGTGACGGCGGCGGCGCGGCCATGATGGACGGCGTCCTGTGGGTAACGCGCAATCCGTTCCAGAAGGTTTTCCGGCAGCATCTTGCCGGCCGGGCCTTCGACGCCAACCATGCGCATGCCAGAGAAGAAGTCCGGAGCGCCGCATTCGTCTTCGATCACATGCGCTTCGGTGTGGCAGAAGGTCAGGCCGCCGGGGCGGGCGATGCTGGCGAGCGAAAGCGAATTGGCGGCTGTGCCGGTGGCGACAAAGAAGACAGCGACTTCTTTTTCAAAGATCTCGTTGAAGCGCTGCTCGATGGAGCGGTCCAGGTCGCTCGTTCCATAGGCTGCGGCGAAACGAGTCGACTCCTTCGACAAGCGTTTGTTGATGGCAGGATGGGCTCCTGCCCAATTGTCGGAGGCGAAGAACATGAAATGGCACCTTGAGATTGGTTGGAGTGCCGGGAGATTAAGACTTTTTCGCATTCGCGCAACGGTAAAGCCTGTCTCCGATGGGTGGACCTATTCGCATGGCAATGAAAGAGTTTATCGGATCGGCTTTGCGCAATTAAATTACTCAAACCCATTCGTTTTGCGTAATGGAGTGTCGTGTCACGTGCAGATTTTTGCAGACACTCCCTTGTGAGGAAGTTAAAATCATGCGATATCAGATTGAGAATTAGGTCAGCTTTTCTGTCCTAATTTATCCGGCGATCAGTTTTGAACTCGTGTCGAACCGCCGAATTGGACGTCGATCTGGTTTGGGCTTTGAGTCTTTATAGGTTCTTGGCTCGATGCTGGAGCGGCGTAGTTGCGTGACTGGTGATGGCGCTGTCATCTCCAGGATTTGATGGGATGCCACCTTGCTCGCTGAAAATGGCGGCCAACAGGAGGAATGACGATGACGAAGAAGGTTTTAGATCAGCACTGTCCCACCGACATAGCCTCGGCGAAAGCCGGGCAGGGCGTGCCTTTCATCGCCTCCGGCATTCCTGCCGCCCAGGGTCTTTATGATCCGCGCAACGAGCATGATGCCTGCGGCGTCGGCTTCATTGCCAATATGAAGGGCCAGAAGTCTCACCAGATCGTCAAGGACGGCCTGTTCATCCTGGAAAACCTGACGCATCGCGGTGCTGTCGGTGCCGACCCTCTGATGGGTGACGGCGCGGGCATTCTGGTGCAGATCCCGGATCGGTTCTTCCGTGAGGAAATGTCCAAGCAGGGTGTGACCCTGCCGAAGGCCGGCGAATATGCTGTCGGTCATTTCTTCCTGCCGCGCGATGCCGAGCAGATCGAGCATTTCAAGAAGGTCATCATCGACGTGATTGCCGAAGAGGGACAGCAGTTCCTCGGCTTCCGCGATGTGCCTGTCGATAATTCCTCGCTCTCCAAGGCACCGGATATCGCTGCCACCGAACCCTATCACTTGCAGGTCTTCATCGGTGCCGGGCGCGATGCCGCGACCAATGCCGAATTCGAGCGCCAGCTTTTCCTGGTCCGCAAGGTGATTTCCAACCGGATCTACGACCAGTTCGGTGGCCAGGAAACCGGTTTCTATCCGGTTTCGCTGTCGTCCTCGACGATCGTCTACAAGGGCATGTTCCTCGCCTATCAGGTCGGCGCCTATTATAAGGACCTTGCCGATCCGCGTTTCGAGACGGCCGTGGCACTCGTTCACCAGCGTTTCTCTACCAACACCTTCCCGTCCTGGAAGCTGGCGCATCCTTACCGCATGGTCGCGCATAACGGTGAAATCAACACGTTGCGTTCCAACGTCAACTGGATGGCGGCGCGTCAGGCTTCCGTATCTTCGCCGCTGTTCGGTGACGATATCTCCAAGCTCTGGCCGATCTCCTATGAAGGCCAGTCGGATACGGCCTGCTTCGACAATGCGCTCGAGTTCCTTCTTCGTGGCGGTTATTCGCTGGCGCATGCGATGATGATGCTGATCCCGGAAGCATGGGCCGGCAACCAGTCGATGTCGAAGGAGCGCAAGGCGTTCTACGAATATCACGCTGCCCTGATGGAGCCGTGGGACGGTCCGGCAGCCGTCTGCTTTACCGATGGCAAGCAGATTGGCGCGACGCTTGACCGTAACGGCCTGCGTCCGGCCCGTTATCTCGTCACCGATGACGACCGCGTCATTCTCGCGTCCGAAGCCGGCACGTTGCCGGTGCCGGAAGAAAAGATCATCAAGAAGTGGCGCCTCCAGCCGGGCAAGATGCTGCTGATCGACATGGAGAAGGGCCAGATCATCTCCGACGAGGAGCTGAAGACGACGCTTGCGACCAAGCACCCATACGAGAAGTGGCTCGATCGCACCCAGCTTATCCTTGAAGACCTGAAGCCGGTGGAGCCGCGCGCGCTGCGCCGTGACGTTTCGCTGCTCGATCGCCAGCAGGCCTTCGGTTACACGACCGAGGACACGAAGATCCTGATGTCGCCGATGGCGACGACCGGTCAGGAAGCCGTCGGTTCGATGGGCACCGATACGCCGATCTCGGCGATGTCGGACAAGTCGAAGCTGCTCTATACCTATTTCAAGCAGAACTTCGCGCAGGTGACGAACCCGCCGATCGATCCGATCCGCGAAGAACTCGTCATGAGCCTCGTGTCCTTCATCGGTCCGCGCCCGAACATTCTCGACCATGAAGGCATGGCGAATGCCAAGCGTCTGGAAGTGCGCCAGCCGATCCTGACCAATGGCGATCTGGAAAAAATCCGCTCGATCGGTCACACGGAAGATCGCTTCGACACCAAGACGCTCGATTTCACCTATGACATCGAGCGCGGCGCCGAAGGCATGCCGGAAATGCTCGATCGTCTCTGCGAACGCGCAGAGGCTGCGGTCAAGGGCGGCTACAACATCATCGTGCTGTCCGACCGCCAGATTGGCCCTGACCGTATCGCGATCCCGGCGCTTCTGGCGACGGCTGCCGTGCATCACCACCTGATCCGCAAGGGGCTTCGCACCTCGGTCGGTCTCGTCGTTGAATCCGGCGAGCCGCGCGAGATCCATCACTTCTGTCTTCTGGCCGGTTACGGTGCGGAAGCGATCAACCCCTATCTCGCGTTCGACACGCTGACCGACATGCATATGCGCGGCGAATTCCCTAAGGAAGTCGATGCCGGCGAGATGGTCTATCGCTATATCAAGGCGGTCGGTAAGGGCATTCTCAAGGTCATGTCCAAGATGGGCATTTCCACCTACCAGTCCTATTGCGGCGGTCAGATCTTTGACGCCGTCGGCCTGAACTCGGAACTGGTCAACCAGTATTTCTTCGGTACCGCGACCTCTATCGAAGGCATCGGCCTCACCGAAATCGCCGAGGAAACCGTCAGTCGCCATGCGTCCGCCTTCGGCAAGGACCCGGTTCTGGCCTCGTCGCTCGATATCGGCGGCGAATATGCCTATCGCATGCGTGGCGAAAGCCATGCCTGGACACCGGATGTGGTGGCGACCCTGCAGCACGCCGTGCGCGGCAACAGCCAGGATCGCTACCGCGAGTTCGCCCAGATGGTGAACGAGAGCTCGGTTCGGATGAACACGATCCGCGGCCTGTTCAAGATCAAGTCGGCGGAAGCGCTCGGCCGCAAGCCGGTCTCGCTCGATGAGGTCGAACCGGCTGTCGATATCGTCAAGCGTTTCTCGACCGGCGCGATGTCCTTCGGCTCGATTTCTCGTGAAGCGCATACGACGCTCGCAATCGCGATGAACCGGATCGGCGGCAAGTCGAATACCGGTGAGGGCGGCGAAGAAAGCGATCGTTACCTGCCGCTGCCGGATGGTTCGATGAACCCCGAGCGTTCGGCAATCAAGCAGATCGCGTCCGGCCGCTTCGGTGTGACGACCGAATATCTGGTCAATGCCGACATGCTACAGATCAAGGTGGCGCAGGGCGCGAAGCCCGGCGAAGGTGGTCAGTTGCCCGGCCACAAGGTCGATGCGACCGTTGCAAAGACCCGTCATTCGACGCCGGGCGTTGGCCTCATCTCGCCGCCGCCGCACCATGACATCTATTCGATCGAAGATCTGGCGCAGCTGATCTACGACCTGAAGAACGTCAACCCGACGTCCGACATTTCGGTCAAGTTGGTGTCCGAAGTCGGTGTCGGTACGGTTGCTGCCGGTGTCGCCAAGGCGCGCGCCGACCATATCACGGTTGCCGGTTTCGACGGCGGCACGGGTGCTTCGCCGCTGACGTCGCTGAAGCATGCCGGTAGCCCATGGGAAATCGGGCTTGCCGAAACCCAGCAGACGCTGGTGCTGAACGGTCTTCGTTCGCGCATCGCGCTGCAGGTCGATGGCGGCCTGAAGACCGGCCGTGACGTCATCATCGGTGCGCTTCTCGGTGCGGACGAGTTCGGCTTCGCGACGGCTCCGGTCATCGCTGCCGGCTGCATCATGATGCGCAAGTGCCATCTCAATACCTGCCCCGTTGGCGTTGCCACGCAGGATCCGGTTCTGCGCAAGCGGTTCAAGGGTACGCCGGAACACGTGATCAACTACTTCTTCTTCGTCGCCGAAGAAGTACGCGAAATCCTGGCATCGCTCGGCTTTACCAAGTTCGACGAGATCATCGGCCTTTCCGACCTGCTCGAAAAGGACGACATGCTGGCGCACTGGAAGTCCCAGGGCCTCGATTTCTCCAAGATCTTCCACAAGGTGGAAGCGCCGAAGGCTGCTACCTACTGGACCGAGCGCCAGAAGCATCCGATCGACGACATTCTCGACCGCAAGATGATCGAGAAGTCTGCTGCCGCGCTGGAAAGCAAGGAGCCGGTTGTCTTCGAAGTGCCGATCAAGAACGTCGACCGTTCTGCCGGCGCGATGCTTTCGGGTGAGCTTGCCAAACGCTGGGGCCAGAAGGGTCTGAAGGACGACACGATCCATGTGACGCTGACCGGTACGGCCGGCCAGTCCTTCGGTGCCTTCCTCGCCCGCGGCATCACGTTCGATCTCGTTGGCGACGGCAACGACTATGTCGGCAAGGGCTTGTCCGGTGGCCGGATCATTGTGCGTCCGCCGGAAAACTCGAAGATCGTTGCCGAAAACTCGATCATCGTCGGCAATACCGTGCTTTACGGCGCGACGACCGGTGAGTGCTATTTCCGCGGTGTTGCCGGTGAGCGTTTCTCGGTGCGCAACTCCGGGGCGATCGCGGTTGTCGAAGGCGTGGGTGACCATGGCTGCGAATACATGACCGGCGGCATTGTCGTCGTTCTCGGCGAAACGGGCCGCAACTTCGCGGCCGGCATGTCGGGCGGCGTCGCTTACGTGCTGGACGAGAAGGGCGATTTCGCCAAGCGCTGCAACATGGCGATGGTCGAGCTT
Organism: Aliirhizobium cellulosilyticum; assembly: GCF_014198105.1. Classification (NCBI taxonomy): domain Bacteria; kingdom Pseudomonadati; phylum Pseudomonadota; class Alphaproteobacteria; order Hyphomicrobiales; family Rhizobiaceae; genus Aliirhizobium; species Aliirhizobium cellulosilyticum. The sequence goes on from NZ_JACIGW010000001.1 coordinate 511,680, forward strand.
GAGCCGGTTCCGGAAGAGGACGACATGCTGGAAAAGCTGCACCATCACGGCGGCGACATCATGCACAAGGGACGTGTCGACGTTTCCGAAGACATGACGCGCCACGACGAGGAGCGTCTCTACCAGCTGATCTCCAACCACATGCATTACACCGGTTCGACCCGCGCCAAGGATATCCTTGATCGCTGGAGCGAGTTCCGGCCGAAGTTCCGCAAGGTCATGCCGGTCGAATATCGCCGTGCGCTGGTCGAGATGGAACGCATGCGGATGGGCGTCGCTGCGGAGTAAGCCAGATGGCTTTTGTTCATCGACTGGTTTCGGTGAGCATCGCAGTCGCTGTGCCAGCGGCTGCATTCTTCGCGAGCGGCAATGTTGCAATAGAGTTTATCGTGCTGGGGGCGGTTATCGGTTTCGCCTACTGGTACTGGGGTCCTACGGGCACCCTGCTTTGAAGAGGGAATGACATGGGCAAGGTAACGGGTTTCATGGAAATCGACCGGCAGGTGGCGAAGTACCAGCCTGCGTCGGATCGTATCCGCCATTTCCGCGAATTCACCATTCCGATGTCGGATGCGGAAGTAACCAAACAGGCTGCCCGCTGCATGGACTGTGGCATCCCCTATTGCCATGGCCCGACCGGCTGTCCCGTGCATAACCAGATCCCGGACTGGAACGATCTGGTCTATAACAACAAGTGGGAAGAGGCGATCCGCAACCTCCATTCCACCAACAATTTCCCGGAATTCACCGGCCGCGTCTGTCCCGCGCCGTGCGAGGAAGCCTGCACGCTGAATCTCGAGGATGCGCCGGTTGCGATCAAGACGGTTGAACAGGCGATTGCCGACAAGGCCTACGAGCTTGGCTATATCGTGCCGCATCCGGCAACGGTGAAGACCGGCAAGAAGGTTGCCGTTATCGGTTCAGGCCCCGCTGGCATGGCGGCTGCACAGCAGCTTGCCCGCGCCGGTCATGAAGTTCATGTCTATGAGCGCGAGAGCAAGGCCGGCGGCCTGCTGCGTTACGGCATTCCGGACTTCAAGATGGAGAAGAACTTCATCGATCGTCGCGTCGAGCAGATGACCGGCGAAGGCGTTACTTTCCATTACGGCGTCAATATCGGCGTCGACAAGAAGGTCGAAGAACTGACCGCCGAACACGATGCCGTCGTCTATTGCGGTGGTTCGGAAACGCCGCGTCCGGCAGGCATCCCTGGCGCTGACCTGCATGGTGTCTATGATGCCATGCCGTATCTTGTGCAGCAGAACCGCCGCATAGGCCGCGAAAACATCGATAGCGTTGCCTGGGCGGCCGAGCCGATCCTTGCCGGTGCCAAGCATGTCGTGGTCGTCGGTGGTGGCGATACGGCTTCCGACTGCGTCGGCACGGCTTTCCGCCAGGGCGCCGTCAAGGTAACCCAGCTCGACATCCGTCCGCAGCCGCCGGAAAAGGAAGACAAGCTTGCCGTCTGGCCCTTCTGGGCAACCAAGATGCGTACCTCTTCCTCTCAGGCTGAGGGCGCTGTCCGCGAGTTTCAGGTCGCGACACTCGAATTCATCGGCGAAGACGGTCAGTTGACCGGCGTGCGTTGCTGCGAAGTCGACGAACGCCGCAAGCCGATCGCCGGAACCGATTTCATCATCAAGGCCGATCTCGCCTTCATCGCCATCGGATTCTCGGGTCCGCTGAAGGAAGGCGTGCTGAGCGAACTCGACGGAAAGCTCGATATCAATGTCGACCGTCGTGGCTCGACCAATGTCGTTGCCAACGAGCGCGACTACAAGACGTCGGTCGACAAGCTGTGGACGGCAGGTGACGTGCGCCGTGGTCAGTCGCTGGTCGTCTGGGCGATCCGTGAGGGCCGTCAGGCTGCCCGTGCGATCGATGAGGCTTTGATGGGAAGCTCTCTGCTGCCGCGCTGATATCGGCCTTCGAGCATTTTCAGGTCACCATGATCGAACCAGAACCGCTACCTTCCCGAAAACCGGGTAGGTGGCGGTTTTGTTTTGTCTGCATCTCATGGTGCCGTCACAATTTTGCAAATTTGACCAACGTCAAGGGGAGGGCGGCGGGATCGTGTAACGCCTTGTTCGAAGGGCCTTGATAAACATCAAGGCTCTGGACACCCGAGGACAAGTTAATGCGCTTCAGTATTCCGGCTATTCTAAGTTATTTCAGGGACATGGTTCCGTTCCGAATCATTCCGGCGATCATCACGACGGTTTTTTTGTTCACCCTTCTGGCTATCCCGGCCCCTGCTGGGCTGGATGAAAACGGCTGGAAGATGCTGGCCATCTTCCTGACCACGATCCTGGCGATCATCCTCAAGGTCATGCCGATCGGTGTGATGGCGCTGATGGCGATCGTCATCGTCTCGCTGATGCAGGTGACATCGCCGAATTCCAAGGGCGCCGTTGCCGATGCGCTCAGCAGCTTCGCCAACCCGCTGATTTGGCTGATCGTCATTGCGGTCCTGATCTCGCTGGGTTTGAGGAAGACCGGTCTGGGGCGTCGCCTCGGCCTCGGTTTCATCGCGCTTCTCGGAAAGCGGACGATCGGCATCGGTTACGGTCTGGTTTTCTGCGAGTTGATCCTAGCGCCGTTTACACCGAGCAACACCGCACGTGGCGGCGGCATCATCCACCCGATCATGAAGTCGATCGCCAATGCCTTCGATTCGGATCCGGCAAAGGGGACGCAGGGCAAGGTCGGCACCTATCTGGCGCTGGTGAACTATCACGCCAACCCGATTTCGTCGGCGATGTTCGTCACCGCGACCGCGCCCAACCCGCTGGTGCTCGAATATATCGCGAAGTCGACCGGCGGCGCGATGCAACTGACCTGGGTTACCTGGGCGCTGGCCATGTTCGTGCCGGGTCTGGTCGCGCTCGTGGTCATGCCGCTCGTGCTCTACATGATCTCGCCGCCTGAGCTTAAGCGCACGCCGGATGCCGTTTCGTATGCCAAGAAGGAATTGGCGGCGATGGGGCCTCTGTCGGGCAAGGAAATGGTGATGATCGGCACTTTCGTCATGCTGCTGATTCTTTGGGCCAACGTTCCGGCGATGATCTTCGGACCTGCCTTCACGCTTGACCCGACCGTGGTCGCAGTGCTCGGTCTCTTCGCTCTCCTGATCACCGGCACGATCAACTGGGATGATGTGCTGTCGGAAAAAAGCGCCTGGGATACGCTCATCTGGTTCGGCGCGCTCGTCATGATGGCCGACCAGCTGAACAAGCTTGGTGTGATCGGCTGGTTCTCGAACGGCATGAAGGACATGATCTCGCATGCGGACTTGAGCTGGCAGATGACGGCTGCGATCCTGGTGCTCATCTTCACCTTCGCGCACTACATGTTTGCCAGCACCACCGCGCATGTCAGCGCCATGATGCTTGCCTTCCTTACCGTCGGTGTGATGCTGATCCCGGCAGAATACCATGCCGTCTTCCTGCTGATGATGGCAGCCTCGTCGTCGATCATGATGACGCTGACCCACTACGCGACAGGCACATCGCCGATCATCTTTGGCAGCGGTTACATCACCATGGGCAAGTGGTGGGGCGTGGGCTTCATCATGTGCCTGGTCAATCTCGTCATCTTCGCCGCGGTCGGCGCAGTGTGGTGGAGAGCGCTCGGCTACTGGTGATCCGTCAGCACCGTGCGAGACTGAACATTACAGGCGCCGTAAATGGCGCCTGTTCTTATTGTGTCTTCGAGATCTTGTAGTTGTCGATGCGGCCTGCGGGAGCCGGGTCCATTTCGCCGCGCTTGACCAATCGCTCGCGCGGGGACTGGGTGAGGCTGTTTGTCTTCGGGACCGCTCCTAGCAGTTCCTTGCCGCCGTCGAGGTCGGGGTCGGATAGGCTGATCGGCAGCGCGGGGAGCGTCTTGTTGGGATCCACCGGCAGATTGAGGTCCGGCAACGTGCCGGGTCCCAGGTTCACCAGTTCCGGGCTTGCCATGTCGCCCAGGTGGCGGCGGGCAAGCTTCTCGACATAGAAGGCCAGTTTCTGCTTGCCGGCTTCGGTAAAGGTAATGCCATCTGCTCCACGCAGGCGGACCTGCTGGCCGTTCACATCGGAGCCGGTCAGGATGAACTTGCCGTCCTCGTCGACGAAACCATCCCAGATATCGACGAATTCGCCGCCCACGTCTTCCGTGCGTGCACGGTAGATGGCGTTGAGCTTGGCGGCATCCGCCATCATCGACGGCGACTGGAAAGAGGGCAGGCCGACCCAGAGCAGCGGCAGCCGGCGGCTGGTCACGATGCGAGCGACCTCCGACACGCGTCGCCGGTATTCGGCAAACCACGCGTCTGTCGGGAATTTTTCCCTTGCCCCCGAGGTCATCTGCTGGCGATCGTTGGCGCCGATCATGACGACGACCATCGCCGGCTTGGCCTCGGTGATGATGCCCGGAAGCTCCTTCAGCCAATCGTAATGATCGTCTCGAACGAGGCCCGAAGAGCCGTCGCTTCGGGTGAATACGGCGACGCCGGGAGATGCTTCAAATGTGGTCTCAAGCTGACCGCCGATATTGCCGGCGAAGAAATCACCGACCACGAGGATCTTGCGGGCATCTTCCAGTTTCGCGACCGGATCGGGTTTAGGCGGCGCAAGTGGGATCGGAGGCCGTGGAGCGGGCGGTCTTGCAGCGCTTCGGTTGCGCTCCCGTCGCGGAGCCGTCTCGATGATCGAGCCGTCACGTCGGTTATAGCGGACCGGAGGCTCTTCCCGTTCGTAACGGGGCCCGCCGAAAAGCAGATCAAACAGGTTCCGGCGTCTTACCGGTTCCTGTGCTCCGGCGGAAACGGGAAAGCTGCCGGCCAAGAGAGCAACCGTCAGCACGCCGCAACCAACGCGCTGAACAAGGCTTTTCTTCATGGGGTCAACAAACATCGTTACGAATCCCGACGGGCTATCATGATCACAAATCTTGCGCCCGCTGGATCACATGTCAACGCAGGGCGCGCAGCAGCGATTGCGATGGCTCGCCGTCTTGGTTCATGCCCAGTCTTTTCTGAATCGCAGAAATCGCGGCCTTGGAGCCGGAGCCGAAATTGCCATCGACTTCGCCGTCATAATAGCCCAGTTCCTTCATGCGGCTCTGCAGTTCAAATTTTTCCCTGATATCGAGCGTGCCTTGTGGGCGCGGCCATGATTGTTGCATGCCGCCATAACCCGCGATCTCGTCGGCAAGAAGCCCTACAGCCAGAGCGTAGCTGTCTGCCGCGTTATATTTCTTGATGGTGTAGAAGTTTTTCATCATCAGGAAGGCCGGTCCGTTTGAACCGCCCATCAGCTTCAGCGTCGCACGATCCGTACCGCGCGGGAAACCCTTGCCGTTAGGGCGTACAAAGCCGAGTGCGGCCCATTGGGCAAGCGTCTTCGTCTGGCCTTCGTATCTGCCAGCGCCCGATGGAAGAACGGCCTCGTAACCCCATGTCTTGCCGGTAGTCCAGCCGTTCTGGGCGAGAAGGTTGGCGGAGGTTGCCAATGCATCGGGGATAGAGTGCCAGATATCGCGCTTGCCGTTACCATCTGCATCGACCGCGTAAAGCAGGTAGCTCGTAGGAATGAACTGCGTATGGCCCATCGCGCCGGCCCATGATCCGGTCAGCTGCTTTGGCGTCACGTCACCTGCCTGCAGGATCTTCAGGGCGGCGATCAGCTGGGTACGGGCGAATTTTGCTCGCTTGGGATCCGCCCACGCGAGTGTGGCCAGTGCCTGCGGAACGTGATGCAGCCGTTCCGGCTTTTCCAAGACTGCGCCGTAATTGGATTCCATGGACCAGATGGCGAGCAGGATGTTCTTGTCAACGCCGAAATGGCGCTCAATGGCGTTCAGCGTGGCGCCATGGCGGGCGGCCATCTGCCGACCAATCTGAACGGTGTAGGGATTGACGCGGCTATCCAGATATTCCCAGATCTGCGATTTGAACTCGGGCTGGTACTGGGCCTTCTGTAAAGCCTCCGGGTCCGGTTCATTGATGCCGGCAAAAGCCTTCTGGTATGTCGAACGCGTGATGCCACTTTTGGCTGCGGTCTCGTAGAAATCTGCAACCCATCTCTTGAAGCCCGCATCGGCCTGAGCATTTAATGGCATCATGGCCGTCGCGAGACCGGCTGCAAGCAGGAGGGCGAAGCTACGTGAGCGGGTGCGGAATCTGGTCATCGGCAGTCGTATCCATTCCTTCATGCGCCGTTCATGGCGTGTCTGGTATGCGGCTCAACGATGTCTTAACGTAATAGAGTCAACAAATTCTTTACCATAGATCACGGGTTCGTGGGAGCCTTTTGCGAAACAGTAGCAATTGCACACTACAACCCCGAAGGTTTCATATCCGCACAATGAAGTGCATTCAGGAGGCATGAGTGTCTGAACAGCGTAAGATCCGCAAAGCAGTTTTTCCGGTGGCCGGACTCGGCACGCGTTTCCTTCCGGCGACCAAGGCCGTTCCAAAGGAAATGCTGACTGTGGTCGACAAGCCGGTCATCCAGTATGTGGTGGACGAGGCGGCTGAAGCCGGTATCGAGCATTTCGTTTTCGTCACCGGCCGCGGCAAGGGCGTCATCGAAGACTATTTCGATATCCAGTTCGAACTGGAGCAGATGCTGCGCGAGCGCAACAAGAATGCCGAACTGACGCTTCTGTCGCATATTCTGCCGAAGGCCGGCACGGCGAGCTTCACTCGCCAGCAGGTTCCGCTCGGTCTCGGCCATGCCGTGTGGTGCGCCCGCGACATCGTTGGCGACGAGCCTTTTGCAGTGCTGCTGCCCGACATGATCATGTCATCGGAAAAGAGCTGCCTCAGGGGCATGGTCGAGCTTTACGAACAGACTGGTGGCAATGTTCTGGCCGTCGAGGAATGCGATCCGGAACAGGCGCATAAATACGGGATCGTCGGCAAGGGCGCTTCCGTCGGCAATGGTGGTTTCAAGATCACCGAGATGGTCGAGAAGCCGGCCAAGGGCACCGCACCTTCCAACTTCTTCATTAACGGTCGCTACATCCTGCAGCCTGAGATCTTCAAGATCCTGGAGACCCAGGAGCGCGGCGCCGGCAACGAGATCCAGCTGACCGATGGCATGCTGGCCTTGGCCAAGGATCAGGACTTCGCTGCCTATCCGTTTACCGGCGAGACCTATGACTGCGGCGCCAAGGACGGCTTCATTCTGGCGAACCTCGCTTTTGCCCTGCAGCGCCCGGATATCCGCCCGGCCATCGAAGGCCCGCTCAAGGCGCTTGCTGCCAAACTGAAGTAACATCTGCGCAAGCTGAAAATAAAAGAAGCCGCCGAGGTCTGCCCCGGCGGCTTCTTTCGTTTGGGGCGTGGGGATTTACCCCACGCTAGATAGGCAATGTCAGACGGCCTTGTGGCCCTTGATGCCGTAGTAGAAGATGTAGATGTAGCAAATCACCGGCATCAGGAAGGCGAGGTGGATGCCGATCGTATCGGCAAGAGCGCCCATGATAACCGGAACGATCGCACCGCCGACGATGGCCAGGCACAGGATGCCCGAACCCTGGCTGGTGTGACGGCCAAGACCTTTCAGCGCAAGGCTGAAGATTGTCGGGAACATGATCGAGTTGAACAGGCCGATCGCGAGAACAGCCCACATGGCCAGCTTGCCGCCGGCAAAGACCGTTACCAGGAGAAGGACAGCTGCCAGGATGGCATTGAAGGCGAGTGCCTTGCCGTCTTCGATGTAGCGCATGGCATAGGCGCCGATGAAGCGTCCAACCATTGCGCCGCCCCAGAAGTAAGCAACATAGTGAGCTGCTTCTGCTTCCGGCAGGTTGGCGATAGTCGGCTCCGCAAGGTAGTTTACCAGGAAGCTACCAATCGAAACTTCGCCGCCGACATATACGAAAATGCCGATCGCGCCGAGAACGAGGTGGCGGTAGGACCATGCGGAAGCGCGTTCGCCACCTTCGGTTTCAACGGCTTCCTCTTCGATCTGCGGCAGCTTCAAGGCTGCGAAGATTGCCGAAAGCACGAGGAAGGCAATCGCCAGAAGCATGTAGGGGAAGCGAACTGCATCGGCTTCTTCCAGGCGCAGCGTTTCCAGTTGCTGGCCGGTAGCGGTGGCGATGTCGCCGGTTGCTGCCGACAGTATCAGGAAGGCGCCGAACAATGGAGCAACGGTCGTGCCGAGCGCGTTGAATGCCTGGGTGAGCGTCAGGCGGCTGGCTGCCGTTTCCGGTGCGCCGAGTTCGGTCACGTACGGGTTGGCGGCGACCTGAAGGACGGTCACGCCGGAAGCGAGAATGAAGAGCGCTCCGAGGAAAAGACCGTAGACGCGGTAGCTTGCTGCCGGAATGAAGAGGGCGCAGCCGATCGCGGCGATCAGCAGGCCAACGACGATACCCCATTTATAGGTGATGCGCTTAACCAGCGCACCCGCTGGCAGCGATACGATGAAATAGGCGCCGAAGAAGCAAAGCTGAATGAGCATCGACTGCGTGTAGTTCAGCGAGAAGACGTTCTTCAGATGCGGAATGAGAATGTCGTTCAGGCAGGTGATAAAGCCCCACATGAAGAACAGCGACGTCAGTGCAATAAGAGCGAACTGATAATTGTTGGCGCCGACCTTGGAAGACTTCGAGCTTCCGGCCTTTGTGCCGTTGTTGGTAAGACTAGCCAATTTGAAACCTCAAACTTGCGCCATGCGGCAATGCTGCATTGCGGCAAAAATATGCCGAATGGGCCGCTATATGCTGCATCTGCTAACAGATGAAAGAGGTAGGGATCAGGAAACAGCGATATTTCACAGTTCACTTCCGGCTTGATATTACCGGGCAGCCTTTTAACCATTGCATTTCAAGCATGGGAAACATGATGTCTAAATGGTTGCGCGAAACATTTGTTCATAGGCTTCGAGATTGCGACAAGATGCGACAACTTGTCGTTATGCCATAATTTTTCTGCTGAGCTTTTGCTCATTCTATAGGCAAACTCCAATTATGGGAGTTGCGACGTATGCTCATCATGCATCACGTCTGTTCACGGAAATGTGATTATCGCCGCAGGGTCAACCCTATGCCGGCGCGAAGAATGTCCTGATCGGAGCCGCCCCCGGTCGTTGTTTCGTATTCTACGTCGCCGGTCATATCCAGATATCGATTGATACTCCATGTCAGGCCTGCTCCGGTAATCCAGGTGACGTTGTTGTTGCCTGATCCCTGAAAATCGCGAAGCGTCGCACTTCCCGTCAGGCGGGCGACGAGATGATCACGCATCTGGTGAGCGAGAGCGGAACTCAGCTGATACTCCGCCCACCCGCCTTGGCCTGCTGCAGTCGAATCCTGGACAGTGCTGCGAAGCCCGATATTGATGTCAGTGCCACGGCGCGGTGACCAGCTGACGTTGCCGTCTGCGGTAAAGGCGTTCACCGCATCCAGCCGGGAGTCCTCATAGGCCACGCGTTGATATCCGCCTGCCAACTCTCCGCGCAGTTTTTCACCGAAATCGAACGCGACGCCGGCGCGTGCTGCATAATTGTCGGAAGAGCGTTCATAACCGGCGCTGTCGCGTCGGCGGTCGTAAGAGGTATGCCCAAGTGCCACTTCGGCGAAAGGAATGATTGCCGGCGAAAGCTCGTATCCAAGGCGTAGACGTCCGTCGATGCCGGTGCGGTCTCGATCCTTCATGCTGAAGACGGAGCCATCGGACAGTTTCGCATCCGTATACACATTGCGGCTGGCACCGATGGCCGCCAGGCCGTGGATGCGCCCCACCTCACGTTCTATCGAGGCCTCGGTCTCGAATTGATGGACGCCTGCCTGTTCGGAGGCATTACCGACTGCGTTGGGGTCCGCGACATCCTCGCGTTCGAAACTGTAATTTCCGGTAATATGTGCAACTGTATCGTCGGCAAGATCCAGCCGAAGATCGGCGCCGATCCGTGCGTTCGGATCGGCGTTGTTCTGGCTGCCGTTCAAATTGCGTTCGTAGACGCCCTGACCGGTAATCGTCAGTGCGTGACGAGACCAGTCGGAGGTTAATGTGCCGCGTATGCCAGTTGCAAGATAATTGCGTGTTTCCTTCGAGCCGTGATCGCGGATCACTTCCGTATTGATGCTCTGATTGACGGATGGACGGAGAACGAACGTGCCCAGACGCATGCCAGGCGAGTCAGCGCCCTCGCGGTACCGTTCTTCCCATTGTGTCCGGTCCAGAGGCCCCGTGTCGTCATCCGCCGGCTGGTCGTATTGCTGATTCAGATCCTGTTCGACAGGTTGGTTCAGGTCATCATTCTCAGCGGTATTTTCCGGCCGGGCAGGTCGTTGCGTCGCTGGAATAGCGGTGGGACCATAAAGGCGGGACGCGCCCTGATCGATATCATCCTGCGTTGTCGGTGTCGGCCATGTCGCCGTTGCGGCACCGCCCGTAACACTTGTGGTTCCGGCTGTTCCGAACTGGCTGTCCGGAAGGCCGGGCAGGGGAGTGGTGTTGCTTGAAAAAACACTCTGAGCATAAGCCGGATTGACGCCGGACACAGCAGCCACTGCGACGACAAAGCCTAAAGCCGTCCGCCGCCCGCGTCGAGCCGTACCTGTCAGAAGCGCTTTTTTCATCGAATGCCCGGCAACCATAAATGCTTACCCAAATGTAAATCACTGTGGTTAAGGATTGGTTGAAATAGCCGGCCGGTAGTGGATGGACAAAGGACCGCGCCGAAAGCCGATGGACTTGAGGCGGAAAAGGGACTAATCCTGCCGCCATGATCAAGCGCGCATTACAACTCGTCGAACATGATGTCGTCGATTCCGCCTTGCGGACAATTGCTTTCGGACAACAAGGGCTTAGCGCTCTTGAGGAGACTCTGAAGGATACCCTTGGGCCAGCCTTTCGACAGGCTGTGGAGACAATTGGCGCAATCGATGGTCGAGTGGTGATCACCGGTGTCGGCAAGAGCGGGCATATCGGCCGCAAGATTTCGGCGAGCCTTGCCTCGACCGGTACGCCGTCTTTCTTCGTTCATCCCGTCGAGGCAAATCATGGCGATCTCGGCATGATTGCGCCCGGCGATGTGGTGCTGGCCTTGTCGTGGAGTGGCGAGACTGCCGAGTTGCAGGGTATCGTCTCCTTCACCCGTCGCTTCTCCGTTCCCTTGATCGCGCTAACCTCGGGCGAAACATCGACGCTTGCGCGTGAAGCAGACATCGTGCTGTTGCTGCCGAAGGCGCAGGAGGCATGCCCGCATGGATTGGCGCCCACAACGTCTACGCTGATGCAACTCGCACTCGGCGATGCGCTTGCCGTGGCCCTGCTTGAGGCGCGTGGGTTCTCTGCAGCTGATTTTCGCGTCTATCATCCGGGCGGCAAGCTTGGCGCTATGCTATCTCATGTCAGCGACCTGATGCATACGGGAGATCGCCTGCCGTTGGTGAACAAGGGCGCGTCGATGCCTGATGCGATCCGCGAGCTTTCTGCCAAGCGGTTCGGCTGTGTCGGCGTGATTGATGATGAGGGACGTATCTGCGGCGTCCTGACCGATGGCGACATCGCCCGTCATCTCGATGGCAATCTTGGTACGATGATCGTTGACGAAGTCATGACGGCCAATCCGAAAACGGTCGGCAAGACGACACTTGCGACGGCTGCCATGGCGCTTCTCAACAAGCACAGTATCGGTGCTCTTCTGGTGGTCGACGAGGAAAAGCGACCGATTGGTATCGTGCATTTCCACGACCTGTTGCGGGTTGGGGTGGCCTGAGGCCGGACCCGTTGCCGGATCTTCAAGCCCATCTTCATGCTCTCGAGGTGGCGCTTCAAACGAAGGAGGTGCGGTCTTCAAGGGCGCGCCTGCTTGAGATCCTCGCGCCGGATTTTCGTGAATTCGGCCGCTCTGGCCGGTCCTATGGCCTTGCGGAAATCCTTGCAGGTCTGACGACTGAAGTGACGGTCGCAAAAACGGCCATCGAGGATTTCACCATATCGCTTCTGAGCGAGGAAATTTTGCTCGCGACCTATCGCGGTATCCGCTTCAATGATGACGGGATCGAACTGCGGACCAATCGCAGTTCGATCTGGCGCCTGGAAAAGGATGGTCGCTGGCGCATGGTTTTTCACCAGGGCACGCCAGCGGCCTGAGCGTCTTCATTTCTCCCGGTAGAATATCATGCCGCCGTGATGCAGGACGTCTTTTTCCACGAATGTCCCGTCGGCGGTAAAGCCGGTATCGTCCCAGTAATCAATATGAGCGCCGGTCACGACATAACGGCCCTGATATGCGCTCTTCCTGTTTCCCCGGGCCTCGTCATAACGACCGGTGGGCAAGAGCTCCTGGCGTATCCGGCCATCGCCGGTTACCCACATGCCGAGATAGGGGTGGTTTTGGGCTTGCGCCTGAGTGCTCATGCTATTCTCTGCTTTTGCCATATGGACAACCGCGCCAAGCGAGGTGGCGGTGGCGATGATAATGCCGACAATGACGGCAAGGGGGTTGTTCAAGATCCTCATGGACGAGCCTCACCGTTTTCCACTTCGTTCATGGCGCGTCTTTCCTCGAATAGCTGCGACAGCGTCTGTGATGCGGCAATCGCCTTGGGGAAGCCAGCAGGGACCGTGACCATGTAGATGAGTTCCTTCAGTTCTTCTTCGGTCGCACCGATATTGAGCGCATAGCCCGCGTGGACACGCATCATGGCTGTCTCCCCGATGGCTGCGAAGGCTGCCACTGCCGCCATCTGGCGTGTCCGGTTATCAAGGCCGGGACGCGACCAGACATCACCCAGTGCATAGGCCTCGGTTGCCTCTGCAAGGAACGGGAATTCGTGCCGCATGGCCTCCAGATTGGGCTGGGTCTTCCCGTTGTTGAGTTCGCGGATTACGGCTGCGCCGCGTTCGCGCCTCTCCTCGGTCGTCTGTCCGAATGCCGGCTGAGAGGCAAGCCCCAGAAGGGCAATTGCGCCGGTAGTGGCGACATGGGATCTGATCTTTTGAAGCATCACTATCTCCTCAATGATTGCATGATCGGGTCCAATCCGGATTGGGATCAGTAGGAAGAACGTGTCGGGCGCACGACGATCTCGTTGACGTCGACATCCTCGGGCTGCTCGATGGCGAAGCGCACCGCGCGGGCGATTGCATCAGGCTTGAGGGCGATGGCCCGGTAGGTCTTCATGCCTTCGGCGGCAACCGGATCGGTGATCGTGCTGGCCAGCTCGCTTTCCACCACGCCGGGATGGATGCAAGTGACACGCAGCCTGTCGTTCTCCTGTCGCAGCCCGTCCGAAATGGCCCGCACGGCGAATTTCGTGGCGCAATAGACGGCCGCCGTCGGCACGACCTGGAGTGCACCGATCGAGGCTATGTTGATGATGTGGCCGGAGCCGCGTTCCGTCATCTCGGGCAGGACGGCAGCCACGCCGTGAAGAACGCCCTTGATGTTGACATCGACCATGCGGTCCCATTCGTCGACCTTCATCGAGGCCATGGGTGACAAGGGCATAATGCCAGCATTGTTGACGATGACGTCGACGCGGCCGAATTCTGCTCTTGCCGCATCGGCAAAGGCTGCGACATCGGCGCGGTTCGTCACGTCGAGCCTGCGGGTCATGACTTTGCCGCCGTTCTGGCGGATTTCATCGGCCAGTTCTTCGAGACGTTCGGTACGTCGCGCGCCGAGCACCACAGTTGCTCCGGCCTTTGCCAGTTCACGCGCAATTCCTGCTCCGATGCCGCTGGAAGCGCCGGTGATGAGAACAACCTTTTCCATGACATTTCCTTCCATGTTTGCCGCTTGATTGCGGTTGCCAGAAAGGTAGTCGCAGTGCATTGTCGCGATAAGTCGCTTAGTGTTTTCCAGTTTGGTAAGTGAAGCTAACCAATGTTGCCTGACTTCAATGCCCTTGCCGCTTTCGTCATCGTTGCCGAAGAGAAGAGTTTTCGCGCCACGGCGGACCGGTTGGGCGTCACACGCTCGGCAGTCAGCCAGACGATCCGCAAGCTGGAGGAAGCACTTGGTATTGCTGTGGTTTCGCGCACCACCCGCAGCGTTGCCCTGACCGAAGCGGGCGAGCGGCTTTATGCGGAAGTGGCCCCGGCATTTTCCGGCATGCAGGCTGCCATCGAGATTGTGGCAAGCCAACGGGACAGGCCACGCGGGCAATTGCGGCTTGCAGTCTCGTCCATCGCCGAGAGTTTTCTTTCCGGGCCGATGCTCGCGTCGTTTGCGGAGCGTAATCCTGAGGTCAGGCTGCATGTCACCGTCACCGATGAGGAATTCGATATCGTCGAGGAGGGCTATGATGCCGGCGTGCGGCTAGGGGAGGTGATTGCCCAGGACATGATCGCGGTTCCGGTATCGGGCGAGCAGCGCCAGCTTGCCGTCGCATCGCCAGACTATATCAAGCGCTTCGGGGTGCCCGCTCACCCGCGCGAACTGACCGAGCGCCGCTGCGTCGGCTGGCGCAAGGCCCCCAACCTGCCGGCTTATCGCTGGGAATTCGAGGAAGACGGGCGGGAAATTTCCGTCGCAGTCAACGATGCGATCACGACGACCGACATGGCGTTGATGATCAAGCTTGCGGTCGCCGGCGCCGGTATCAGCTTCGGCATGGAGGACAGTTTTCGGGCAGCCATCAAGCGTGGAGAGCTTGTGCCGATCCTCGAGCAGTTCTGCCCTCAATTTCCGGGTTTCTATCTGTATTATCCGAGCCGCCGCAACATGGCGCCGAAACTGCGCGCGCTGGTGGATCACCTGCGCGGTTTTCGCCAGAGCCAAACGCTTTCAAACGGATGAGATGCGGCAGTGGATTTCGCAGTCCGCGCTTCAAACTGCGTGGCGGCGGTGTTATGGCGCGTGAGATCCGCAATGCTGGCGGGATTAGGAACGGGCAGGGAGCCGCTGCGGCTAAGGGACATGGATCGGAATTCTTCTCCCTATATTCTGTTTCGTGACGATCTTGCCGAGCGGCAGCTTCTGTTTGCGTCTCCGAGTGAGCTGGTTATTGCGCGCCGTGTCGACGAGGTCATTCCGGCTTTGCGACGGCTGGAAGAATGCCGGGCCTCCGGCAAGTGGCTTGCCGGTTACCTTGCTTACGAGGCTGGTTATGCGTTCGAGGAAAAGCTTCGACCGCTTGTGCCGGAGTGCCGGGAGACGCCGCTCGTCTGCATGGGCGTGTTCGACAGACCGGTCGACGATGGTTATCCGAGGCTGGAGCCGCCGGCAGGGCTCAAGTCCGACGCGACCTTGAGCGAGCCGCATGCGGCCTGGAACGAAGAGAGTTATGCCGCCCGTTTTTCCGTCCTGCATGATCACCTGCGCAAGGGAGACTGTTTTCAGGGTAATCTCACCATGCCGATAGAAGCGCATTGGCCGGGGGATGCGCGGGAGCTGTTCTGGTCGCTGATCGCGCGCCAGCCGGTCCGTTACGGAGCGCTTGCCGAGCTTGGCGGTCCCGCCATCGTCTCGCGGTCGCCGGAATTGTTCTTCTCCATCGACGAGAATGGCTGGATCGAGACCCATCCGATGAAGGGGACGGCCGCACGCGGCGCTACGCCCGAGGAAGACGAGGCGATCAAGCAGCAGATGCTGGCGGATGAAAAGACGCTGGCGGAAAACCGGATGATCGTCGATCTGTTGCGAAACGATATCTCGCATGTCAGCGAGGCGGGCACGCTTTTGGTGCCGAAACTGTTCGAGATCGAGACCTATCCGACCGTGCACCAGATGGTGAGCCATGTCCGCGCCCGGCTTTTGCCGGATGCGGGTCTGCCGGAGATCATGCGGGCGCTGTTTCCCTGCGGGTCGATCACCGGTGCGCCGAAGCTTTCCGCCATGACGATCCTGCAAAAGCTGGAAAGGGTGCCGCGGGATGTCTATTGCGGAGCGATCGGCTGGTGTGATCCGGCAGGGCCGATGCGATTTTCGGTGGCTATCCGCACGATCAGCCTTTTTTCCGGCGGAAGGGCAGTTTTCAATGTCGGCGGCGGTATAGTCTTCGATTCGATGCCGCAGGCGGAATATGAAGAGTGCCTGTTGAAGGCCAGGTTTGCGGTGGGAGACCAATGGATTTCTCGTTGATCGAGACGATGCGCTGGACGCCCGAGGACGGGTTCGTCCGTCTGGAGCAGCATTTGCGCCGGCTCAGCCGCTCGGCAGATGCGCTCGGTTTTCGCCAGCCGCAGGACGCCCGCAGAGCGCTCGATGACGCCGTCGATGGTGATGAGCCGCTGCGTGTTCGCCTGGTCATGTCATTTCGCGGCAAGATCGAGGTGACGACGGCTCCGTTCGTCATCCAGTCTCCGGAGACCGTCTGGAAAGTCAGGATCGGGACGACGAAGCTGAAGTCTGACGATCCGCTCTATCGCCACAAGACCTCACGGCGCGAGCCTTATGAAGCGGCGCGTGCCGAGTTTTCCGCCGACGAAGCCGATGAAGTGCTTTTGACCAACGAGCGCGGCGAGATGTGCGAGGGCACGATCACCAACCTGTTCGTTGAGGATCAGGAGGGCATGCTCATGACCCCGCCGATCACCAGCGGCATCCTGCCCGGCGTGCTGCGCGCCGACCTGATCCGCGAGCGTCGCGCCAAGGGGGCGGTTCTGAAACCTGCCGATTTGCAGGAGGCGATGACGGCAGGGCGAAAGATTTTCGTCGGTAATTCGCTTCGCGGGCTTATTCGGGCCGAGTTGCTCTGATCTGTTCCAAAGCGCTTGAAAAGACGCGGTCTTGAAACGACACTGCGTCAAACAGGAGATGTCGCGGATCCGATGCCTGCCCCTATAGCCCCGACCTACACACCTTACGACGGTTCGTCGAAACCCTTCACGATCGGTCTTCTGCAACTGGAACCTGAGCGCTGGATCGAGCCCGATGGCGATCTAGCAGAGCAGGTATTGCTGAAACGCAATCTGGTGGCGGAGCATGGCGAGCTTGTGCTGCGCGCCGAGGCGGGTACGCAGGAGGCGCAGCAGGAAGTTCTCGATCTCCTGATCGACTATCTGCCGCAATATCATCCGGAGAATTACCGTCTGGTTGGCAATGATATGCGCATCGCGGGCCTCGATCCGGATATTGCGGATCAAGAGATGATGCCGCTGCATCGGGCCGGACTGCTGGTGCAGGACGATCTGGTGATCATGCGCAAAGGCGAAAACGGATGGCGAATTGCCGCGGCATTTCTGGCTTTCCCGTCGTCCTGGCGTCTGTCGGAGAAATTCGGCCTGTCGATGGATGAGGTGCATGCTCCGGTGCCGGGCTTCGAAGGCGGCAGCCGCAATGCCGGGCTGATCAACCGGATGTTCGACAATCTCTCCGCGGACCGGATCGTGGTTCGCTGGAACTGGTCGGTGAACTGGTCGCATGCGCTGTATCACCCGGATGCGAAATCGGCAGAAGAAAAACGCGGGGTGTCTGCGGACAAGGCCTTCATCCGGGTGGAGCGTCAGACACTGCGCAAGCTGCCGGTTTCGGGCGATATCCTTTTCACCATTCGCATCTATCTCGATCCGGTTTCCGCAATTCTTGCGCAACCGAATGCAGTGGAACTTGCAGCCTCGATGGCGGAGCAGCTGGAAGCGATGTCGGATGTAGAAGTCACCTACAAGGGGCTGACGGAAAAGCGCGTCGAGCTTGTCGGTTTGCTGCGCCGAACGGAGCCGGTTAAGACTTTGGCAGAATAGTATGCTGTCCTTGTCGCGATCCCGGCACAAGCCCTTTATTGTGACTGATTTTTGTGATCTAGGGCCGCGCATCAGAACAGCGTCACACTCGCTGATTATGCGTGAAGCCAGGCTGCGGTTTGCATAGAGCAGTCGATTTTTAGGGAGTATGACATGTCGGATACCAACTACCCGGTCCATGCTGAAATTACCGGCCCGATCGTGATGATCGGCTTCGGTTCGATCGGTCGCGGCACGCTGCCGCTGATCGAGCGCCATTTCAAGTTCGACAAGAGCCGGATGGTGGTCATCGACCCGCGCGAAGAACCTTCCGACATGGAAATTCTTGCCAAGCACGGTGTTCGCCACATCAAGGAACACGTCACCAAGGACAATTACAAGACGCTTCTCAAGCCATTGCTGGACGACGGCAAGGGCGGGCAGGGTTTCTGCGTCAATTTGTCGGTTGATACCGGCTCGCTTGACCTGATGAAGCTCTGCCGCAAGCTCGATGTTCTTTACATCGATACGGTCGTCGAGCCGTGGCTTGGCTTCTATTTCGACAAGAGCCTGAAGAATTCCGACCGCACCAACTATGCGCTGCGCGAAACCGTGCGCCATGAGAAGAAGAAGAACCCGGGCGGCACGACGGCCGTTTCCACCTGCGGCGCAAACCCGGGCATGGTCTCGTGGTTCGTCAAGCAGGCTCTGGTCAATCTCGCCAACGACACGGGCCTGAAATTCGACGAGCCGGATCAGAACGATCGCGAAGGCTGGGCCAAGCTGATGAAGAAGCTCGGCGTCAAGGGCGTACATATTGCCGAGCGCGATACGCAGCGCACCAAGCATCCGAAGCCGCTCAACGTATTCTGGAACACATGGTCTGTCGAAGGCTTCATCTCGGAAGGTCTTCAGCCGGCCGAACTCGGCTGGGGCACCCATGAAAACTGGATGCCGAAGAACGCCAAGAAGCACAAGAAGGGCTGCCAGGCCGCCATCTATCTGGAACAGCCGGGTGCCAATACCCGCGTTCGCACCTGGTGCCCGACGCCCGGCCCGCAATACGGTTTCCTCGTCACCCATAACGAGTCGATCTCGATTGCCGATTACTTCACGGTAGAGAAGGACGGCGAAGTCGTTTACCGCCCGACCTGCCACTACGCCTACCACCCGGCCAATGACGCGGTTCTGTCGCTGCACGAAATGTTCGGCAATGGCGGCAACCAGCAGCCTGTCCTGCATGTTCTCGACGAGCATGAGCTTGAAGACGGCGTCGACGAACTCGGCGTGCTGCTCTACGGCCACGAAAAGAACGCCTACTGGTTCGGTTCGCGCCTGTCGCTGGAAGAAACCCGCCGCATTGCGCCTTACCAGAACGCCACCGGTCTGCAGGTGACGTCGGCTGTTCTTGCCGGCATGGTATGGGCGTTGGAAAATCCGAAGGCAGGCATCGTCGAGGCCGACGAGGTGGATTACAAGCGCTGCCTCGAAGTGCAGACGCCTTACCTTGGCCCGGTCGAAGGTCATTACACCGACTGGACCCCGCTCGAAGGTCGTCCGGGTCTCTTCCCTGAAGATATCGACGAGAAGGATGCCTGGCAGTTCAAGAACATTCTGGTGCGGTAAGCACTGGCTTGTTGCCGATCTTTTTGTGTATTTTGGAAACGCCCGCGCAAAAGCGGGCGTTTTCTGTAGAGACAGAATGTCCCGACACTGTACAAGCTGGCGGCTTGCCATAGATGAAGCGGGACGCCATGGTCCTTGTTACGTATGACCGAGCGAATCGCGGGAGATAAATCATGAAACTGAAAATGGGCTTTGCGCTGATCGCAGCTGCCAGTCTGAGTGCTTGCGTGTCTTCGCCGCCGCCGCGGCAGATGGCTGCGGCCCCGCAGCCGCAGGGCGTCGAAGGAAGCTGGGTCGATCCGAACGGCATCGTCTCGACCTTCCAGGCGGGGACGTTCAATACCCGCGCCAGCGACAGCAACGCGCTGCTGGCATCCGGTACCTATACGACGCTTTCGCCAACGCTGGTCGAGATCAACATGACCTCTCTGGTGCGCAAGACCCAGTCGCGCGTCAACTGCTCGCTCGTGAGCACCAGCCAGCTCAACTGCACCCAGGATAGCGGCGCGCAGTTCTCGCTGACGCGACGCATCTGATTTTAGCGCACAACATTCGAAGTCTCTTGAGAACCCTGCGCAAGCGGGGTTTTCGCGTTATGGAGGCAAAATGATGCAGTGCGCTCTTGTCATATTTGCCTTGAAACCGATTTTGCTTGGTGAAAGCATGCAGTGCACAATCACTGTCACGCTGAAAAGTTAAGACAATCGGGAACAGCCGTGCGTTCTGCACGGTGATTAAACAAGGAGAGAAATGATGATGAAGACTATGGGATTAGGGCTGTTGACCGCATCGGTCATGGCCTTGTCGAGTGGTGTGGCGTTTGCCGACTATGAACTCAACATCCTGCACATCAACGATTTTCACTCCCGTATCGAATCCGTCAACAAATTCGATTCCACTTGCTCGGCCGAAGAAGAAGGCAAGGGTGAGTGCTTCGGCGGTGCTGCGCGCCTGCTGACCGCGATCAACCAGACGCGCGATGCGCTGAAGGCCGACAACAAGAATGTCCTGCTACTCAATGCCGGCGACAACTTCCAGGGCTCGCTGTTCTACACGACCTACAAGGGCGCCGTCGAAGCCGAAGTCCTGAATGCTATGAAGTTCGACGCGATGACCGTCGGCAACCATGAATTCGACGATTCGGACGATGTTCTCGCCACATTCCTCGACAAGATCCAGTTCCCGGTTGTGACCGCAAACGTCGTTGCTTCCGCAGCTTCCAAGGTCGGTGACCGCATCAAGCCCCATATCGTTCTCGAAGTCGGTGGCCAGAAGATCGGTATCGTCGGTGCGGTGACCAACGATACGCCGGAAATTGCAAATCCCGGTCCGAACATCACCATTGCAGACGATATCGCCAAGATCACCGAAGCCGTACAGGCGGTGAAGGCAGAAGGCGTGACCAAGATTATCGCGCTTACTCATGTCGGTTATCCGCGTGACCTCGCCTATATCGCCAAAATCCCGGATGTCGACGTCGTTGTCGGCGGCCACACGCACACGCTTCTTTCGAACACCGTCAAGGGTGCCGCCGGTCCTTATCCGACCTGGGTGGATAATCCGGGCGGCTACAAGGTTCCGGTCGTGCAGGCATTCCAGTACAGCCGTTACCTGGGCGACCTGAAGATCGTGTTCGACGACAACGGCGTGGTCAAGTCGGCCGAAGGCGAACCAATCCCGGTCGATGTCAAGTTCCAGCCGAATGCGGACATGGTCAAGCGCGTCGACGAGTTGAAGGCGCCGATCGACGAGCTGAAGAAGAAGGTCGTCGGCTCGACCGAAACGGCGATAGAGGGCGACCGCAAGATTTGCCGCGCAGCCGAATGCTCGATGGGCAACCTGCTTGCCGACGCACAGCTCGATCGCGTCAAGGATCAGGGCATCACCATCTCCATCCAGAACGGCGGTGGTCTGCGCGCCTCCATCGATTCAGGCGAAGTGACGATGGGTGAAGTGCTGACCGTTCTTCCCTTCCAGAACACGATCGCCACTTTCCAGATCAAGGGGTCTGATCTCGTTGCCGCGCTCGAAAACGGCGTCAGCCAGATCGATGATGGCGCAGGCCGCTTCCCGCAGGTCGCAGGCATGAAGTTCTCCTTCGACAAGTCGAAGCCGGTCGGCTCGCGTATCAGCGACGTGCAGGTCAAGGAAGGCGAAGCCTTCGTGGCGATCGATCCGAACAAGGTCTATGGCGTCGTCACCAACAACTATGTTCGTGGTGGCGGTGACGGGTTCAAGATCTTTGCGACTGCTGCGCAAAACGCCTATGACTTCGGTCCCAACCTTGAGCAGGCGGTTGCCGATTATCTTACGGCTCACAATCCCTACAAGCCTTACACGGATGGACGCATCACCGACCTGACGCCGGCTGGCTACACGCCGCCTCCGCCGCCGGCCCCGGCTGCTGCACCGGCTGCCGCGGCGCCAGCCGCAACGCCTGCTCCGGCTGCTCCTGCACCGGCAACCACTGCCCAGGCTCCCGCTGCAACGGCTCCGGCCGCAGTCGAAGCGCAGGGGCAGACAACTCCGCCGGCTGCGGGTCCGAGCAAGTACACGGTCGTAAAGGGCGACTCGCTGTGGAAGATCGCTGAAAGCACTTATGGTGACGGCGAGCGCTGGACCGAAATTGCTAAGGCCAACAGCCTGCGTCATCCGAACCTCATCCAGGTCGGCGCAGAGCTGGAACTGCCGGCCAAGTGAGGTTCTTGATCCCGGTCAAGGCCGGGATTGATAAACTAAATCATTGGATCGGGACAAATTGTCTCAGCGACGATTGCGGCTCGGGGTTTCCCGAGCCGTTTTTTGTTTCTAAATGATCCGCAGCCCGTCGATCGCCGTAATGGTTTCGGTTCGCATATCTGGAAAGCTTTCATGAGCACGTCTTCTGCCTCCATGCCCGCATCCCATCCGTCCGTTTCCTTTGGCAAGGTCGGCGTGCTGCTGGTCAATCTCGGCACGCCCGATGGTACCGACTACTGGTCGATGCGGCGTTATCTCGCCGAATTCCTGTCCGATAGCCGCGTCATCGAATGGTCGAAGCTCTATTGGTACCCGATCCTTTACGGCATCGTCCTGAACAAGCGGCCGCAGAAGGTCGGCAAAGCGTATGAGGAGATCTGGAACAAGGATCTCAACGAAAGCTATCTGCGCACCTATACCCGCAACCAGGGTGAGCTGATGGCCGAGCGGCTGAAGGATCTGCCGAATGTCGTGGTCGACTGGGGCATGCGTTACGGCAGTCCGTCGATCGCCTCGAAGATCGATGACCTGAAGGCGCAAGGCTGCAACCGCATCGTGCTTTTCCCGCTTTACCCGCAATATGCGGCAGCGACGACCGCGACCGTCAACGACAAGGCGTTCGAGCACCTGATGAAGATGCGCTGGCAGCCGGCCGTGCGCACGGTGCCGACCTATCATGACGATCCGGTCTATATCGAAGCCTTGGCAAACTCGGTGCGCCAGACGCTGTCATCGCTCGACTGGGAACCGCAGCTGCTGATCACCTCGTTCCACGGCATCCCGCAGTCCTATTTCAAGGCCGGCGATCCCTATCAGTGTTTCTGCCAGAAGACGGCGCGGCTGTTGCGCGAAAAACTCGGCTATCGCGAGGATCAGTTGCGGATCACCTTCCAGTCGCGTTTCGGCCCGGAAGAATGGCTGCAGCCCTATACAGACAAGACGATGGAAGGGCTGGCGGCAGAGGGCATCAAGCGTGTCGCCATCATGAACCCGGGCTTCGTTTCGGATTGTCTCGAGACACTGGAAGAAATCGCCGGCGAGGCGGGTGAGATCTTCATGCATCACGGCGGCGAGAAATTTGTTCACATCCCCTGTCTGAATGACAGCGAAGGGGGCATGGATGTGCTGGAAACGGTCGTTCGGCGGGAGCTGCAGGGCTGGGTTTGATTGGTAGAGTGCGCTCTTAGAGAGAGCCTCTGCCCCTCACCCTAACCCTCTCCCCGCAAGCGGGGAGAGGGGACGTGCCCTGCCTGATGCTCGAGAGGGACGGAGGCCTTGCGGCTCGCGTCCTTCTCCCCGTCATTACGGGGAGAAGGTGCCGGCAGGCGGATGAGGGGCAGCGCCAACGCTCAAGATGACGCTTACAGCGAAGCCAGTTAGCCAAAGGAACACCCCATGAAAAAGGCAATCGTTACCGGTGGAGCAGGCCTGATCGGGGCTGGGATTTGCGAGGCGCTGGTTGCCCGCGGTTTCGAGGTTGCCTCTTTCGACCTCTCCGGCAAGACCCATGTCGTCGAAGGTGTTCGTGCCATCGAATGTGATGTCGCGGAGGAAGCGTCGGTCGAAATCGCGATTGCCGAACTTGGCTGGGATCGTCTCGATCTGCTCGTCAACAATGCCGGTGCCACAGGCGGGGCGCTAGGCACCTCCATCCTCGACATGTCCTATCTCGACTGGCGCCGTGTGATCGACAGCCATCTGACCGGCGCCTTTCTTATGACGCGAGCCGTCGTGCCGTTGATGAAAACCGGCGGATCGGTGGTCAACATGGCTTCCACCCGCGCCTTCATGTCCGAGCCGAATTCGGAAGCCTATGCGGCGTCCAAGGGCGGGCTGGTGGCGCTGACCCATGCGCTTGCCGTCAGCCTCGGCCCGACGATCCGGGTCAACGCCATTGCGCCGGGCTGGATTACCAAGGAGACGAATCTGAGCCATGAGGACGAGTCGCAGCACCCGGTCGGCCGCGTCGGGCGACCGAAGGATATTGCCGATGCCGTGCTTTATCTCGACAGTGCCGGTTTCGTCACTGGTCAGGTGCTGACGGTCGATGGCGGCATGACGAAGAAGATGATCTACGCTGATTAAAATTGGGCGCGTTTCTCAGACGCCCCGCTTGTTGCCCCAAAGCAGAACGTGAAGCTGCGGCAGAACCGTTGCCGAAAACCAGCGGTCAGCCGTCACCTTGTCGACCAGCCACAACATCCGATCCATGATGCCGTCGAGATCGATGCGGGCATCGTCGTCTTCCGGCGGCGGCGGCGTGTGGTTGCCGGGCTGCAGATAGACGGGCAGTTCCGGAAAGCGCAGCGATGCCTCGCGGGCAAACGCATAATCGGTATCGTCGAAGATAACGAATTTGAGTGCGATGCGCGGTGCTTTTCCCGCCGCTTCAAGACAGTCGGCCAAAACGTCCCAATCCGTTTCCATTCCGCTCGATGGCGGTTTGGGCGAGAGGACAAGCACGTCGAGATCGGCAAACCAGTCGCGGGCGATGCTGCCCTGGGTCTCGATGGCAAATCGGTAACCGTCGTTCTTGCCGCGCCGGATCAGGGATTTCAACGGCTGAATGGCCGGATTGCCGCCCGAAAGCGAGACCATCAGCGGCCTGCCGCCCGAAAGGTCGCGGACCTCCTGCCAGATCGCCTCGGCATCCATGGGCATCCAGTCGTGGCGATAGGCGCTATCGACCGCATGCAGCGTATCGCACCAGGAACAGCGATAATCGCAGCCGCCGGTGCGCACGAAAACGGTCGGCTGGCCGATCAGCATGCCTTCGCCCTGAATGGTCGGGCCGAAGATCTCGCTGATCCGGATCGTTTCTGCAGATGCGGTCATGGTCTGTACTCAGCCCAGGTCTTGGGCGTTTCGCTGACCTTGACGGCCGAAGTTTCGGGCAGGCGTTGTTTGCACCAGTCGTAAAAATGCTTCGCCAGATATTCCGAGGTCACCTTGTCATGGCCCAGAACCTCGTTCAGGTGACGGTGATCGAATTCGTCATCGATATAGCGCTTCAGCGGAGCTAGTTCGTGATAGTCGCGAACGAAACCGTCGTCGTTCAGACCGGCGGAGGCCAGTTCGACCACGACGATGTAGTTATGGCCGTGCAGGCGGGCGCATTGATGATCCGCCGGCAGATGCGGCAGCTGGTGAGAAGCGGAGAAGTGGAATTCCTTGGTGATGCGATACATCAGCGGACCTCCTGTGCCTTAAATTCCGGGGCCTTGAAGCCCTCGGTGACTGCCTTCCAGAAAACCGGGTCTTCGTAGTCGGTCGGGTCGGTGACACCGGCGAGGTGGAAGGCTTCGCGGCGTTCGACACAGGTGCCGCAGCGCCCGCAATGGCGCGTGCCGCCCTTGTAGCAGGACCATGTCTCGACGAAGGGCGTGCCGTGCCTTGCGCCATCTGTGACGATATCGGCTTTGGAGCCGGTGACATAAGGAGCGAGCAGTTTCACCGAGGCATAGCCGTCCAGTGCGTGGCGCTGCATTGTGTCGAAACTGTCTATGAAGCCTGGGCGGCAGTCGGGATAGATGAAATGGTCGCCGCCATGGACGGCGATAGCCACCGCATCCGCCTGCCGTGCCGCCGCAACGCCGAAGGCAATGGTCAGCATGATGGCGTTGCGGTTCGGCACGACGGTTATGCGCATCGTCTCTTCGGCATAATGGCCGTCGGGAACGTCGACATCATCGGTCAGCGCCGAACCGGTGAGCTGGCTGCCGATGGCGCGCATGTCGATGATCTGGTGGAAAACGCCAAGGCGTTCTGCAGCGGCTGCGGCAAATTCCAGCTCCTTTTTGTGGCGTTGGCCATAGTCAAAGGAGATGAGGCCCATAAGCTCGCCCTTGGCGGCGATGTTGTGGGCAAGCGAAACGGAATCCAGTCCGCCGGAGCAGACGACGATGGTCTTCATGATTGGTGTCCTTGTTTTATCCGGGTAGGCTGCGACCGGTCTTCGGGTGCCTTCTAGACTACCTTCCTGTGCTTGTGAATGGTGCTGTGGTTGAATAGGATTGCCGCGATTTTAAGCAATTCATAAGGGAGGCTTTTATGGGCTTGGGTGGTTTCGATATTTTCGTCATCGTTGTGGTGATCCTCGCGATCCTGCTCCTCTTTGCATTGGTGAAGACGGTACCGCAGGGGTACGCCTATACGGTCGAGCGTTTCGGCCGTTACACGCGTACGCTTCAGCCGGGTCTGAACATTCTCACACCGTTCATCGAACGCATCGGCGCGAAGATGAACGTGATGGAGCAGGTGCTCGACATTCCGACACAGGAAGTCATCACCAAGGACAATGCCAGCGTGGCCGCAGATGCCGTGGCCTTCTACCAGGTGCTCAATCCGGCGCAGGCGGCCTATCAGATCGCCAATCTGGAAAATGCCATCCAGAACATCACGATGACCAATATCCGCTCGGTCATGGGCTCCATGGATCTCGACGAACTGCTGTCCAACCGTGATGTCATCAACGACAAGCTGTTGCGCGTGGTCGACGAGGCAGTGCACCCGTGGGGCATCAAGGTCACCCGTATCGAGATCAAGGACATCCAGCCACCGAAGGATCTGGTGGAATCCATGGCGCGGCAGATGAAGGCGGAACGCGAAAAGCGTGCGCTGGTGCTGGAAGCTGAAGGTGCGCGTAACGCGCAAATCCTTCGGGCGGAAGGTGCAAAGCAGGCTGCAGTTCTTCAGGCCGAAGGCGAGCGCGAAGCGGCGTTCCGCGAGGCAGAAGCACGCGAGCGTCTGGCCGAAGCCGAAGCGAGGGCGACCCAGTTCGTCTCGGAAGCCATTGCTGCCGGTGACGTGCAGGCGATCAACTACTTCGTTGCGCAGAAATACACAGAGGCGCTGGTCGAGATCGGCAAGGCCAACAATTCCAAGATCGTGCTGATGCCGCTCGAGGCCTCGTCGCTGATCGGTTCGCTCGGCGGCATCGGCGCCATCGCCAAGGAAGTATTCGGCGACGGCAATGGCCCGGCACCGTCCACTCCTCGTACTCAACAGCCACGTCCGGCGCGCAGCACGCCGACGGTGACCGCCGTGGTTCCGCCATTCACCCCGCCGACTTCCGAGAGGTGATGTGATGGTGGTTGAACTCTGGAACAGTCTCGGTCCCTGGGGCTGGTGGATAATTGGTATCGTACTGTTGGTGCTGGAGCTTCTGGTGCCCGGCGTATTCCTGATCTGGATCGGTGCCGCGGCCGTGGTGCTCGGCGCGCTGTCGCTGGCACTCTGGGACGCAGCCTTCTGGGGCTGGCATGTTCAGCTTCTCCTGTTTGCCGTGCTTTCGGTCCTGTTCGCGGTGATCGGTCGGCGGATTTATAACGGCAAACGCACGACAAGCGACGAGCCTTGGCTCAACCGTCGCGGCGAAAGCCTCATCGGTCGCACGGCGACGCTTTCCGAACCTATTCAGGAAGGGCGCGGGAGGATCAGGCTCGACGATACGATGTGGTCGGTCATGGGGCCGGATCTGCCGGTCGGCTCCCGCGTCCGTGTCGTGGCGTCGAGTGGCCGGGACCTGACAGTGGAACCGGTGGTGCGGTAGACATTTACTTCAAAAAGAAAACGGCCGGGTCTCCCCGGCCGTTTGTCATTTCAGGCCGTCAGCCCAGTTCCTTATCCAGTGCTTCCAGTTCGTCGATCAGGCCTTCGATCATCGACAGGCCCTTGGACCAGAAGGTCGGGTCTGTGGCGTCGAGGCCGAAGGGCTTCAGGAGTTCGGAATGGTGCTTGGTGCCGCCGGCCTTCAGAAGCTCGAAATACTTGTCCTGGAAGCCGGGCGCAGCGTTCTGGTAGACGGCGTAAAGCGAGTTCACCAGGCAGTCGCCGAAGGCATAGGCATAGACATAGAAGGGCGAGTGGATGAAGTGGGGGATATAGGTCCACCAGCTTTCATAACCTTCCGAAATCTTGATCGCCGGGCCGAGGCTTTCGCCCTGAACCGACAGCCAAAGCTCGCCGATCTGCTGCGATGTCAGCTCGCCTTCCTTGCGGGCCATGTGGACCTTGCGCTCGAACTGGTAGAAGGCGATCTGGCGCACGACCGTGTTGATCATGTCCTCGACCTTCTGGGCGAGCATCGCCTTGCGCTCACGCTTGTCCTTCGTTTTCTCCAGTAGCGTGCGAAAAGTCAGCATTTCGCCGAAGACGGAGGCGGTTTCGGCAAGCGTCAGCGGCGTCTGGCACATTAGTGCGCCCTGTCCACCGGCGAGAACCTGATGCACGCCATGGCCGAGTTCGTGCGCAAGCGTCATCACGTCGCGCGGTTTGCCGAGATAGTTAACCAGAACATAAGGGTGGGCAGACGGCACGGTCGGATGAGCAAAGGCTCCGGGCGCCTTGCCGGGACGCGACGGCGCGTCGATCCATTCTTCTGCAAAGAAGCGGCCGGCGATATCGGCCATTTCCGGCGCAAAGGCACCATAAGCGGAAAGCACGGTCTCCTTCGCGGTCTCCCACGGAATGACCGCCTTCGGCGTTTCCGGCAGCGGTGCGTTGCGGTCCCAGTAATTCAGCTGGTCCACGCCGAGCCATCTTGCCTTCATCGCATAATAGCGGTGCGACAGGCGCGGATAGGCGTCCTGAACGGCGGCGGCCAGCGCATCGACCACTTCGCGCTCGACCCGGTTGGCAAGGTGGCGGCTGTCGGCGATATCCTCGAAGCCGCGCCAGCGGTCGGAAATATCCTTGTCCTTGGCGAGCGTGTTGGTGATCAGGGTGAAGACACGCAGGTTGTCGCTAAAGGTTTTCGACAGGGCACTTGCCGCCTTGGCGCGGATGGCCGGATCGGCCTCCTGCAGCATGTTGAGCGTGACTTCGAGCGGCTGCTTTTCGCCGTCGATATCGAAGCGCAGTTCCGCCATGGTCTCGTCGAACAGGCGGTTGAAGGCAGACGCTGACGTCATCGACTTTTCGAGGAACAGCTGTTCCAGCTTGTCATCCAGCTGAAAGGGCTTGTCCTTGCGCAGGTCGACGATCCAGGGGCGATAATGGCCAGCCGTCGGATCGCGATCCATGCAGGCATCCATCACGGCGTCGTCGACGCGGTTTAGTTCCAGCGCGAAGAACAGAAGGTGCGACGAGATATCAGTGAGTTTCGACTGCACGTCGCCGAAGAATTTGCCGTTGGCCGGGTCGGACGTGTCGGAAAAATAGGTGAGGCCGGCGAATGAGCCGATCTTGCCCAGAAGATCGTCGAGTGCCTCATATTCCTTCAAGGCTTCACCGATGCCGCCGGCACCCGTTTTCGTCGCGGCCTCGGCCAGCTTGCCCTTCCACTTGTTTTCAAAGGCGAGCGCGTCCGTTTCGGATTGCTTCAGGTCGGCTGTAAAGGCCGGTGCATCCTTGGCGGCATAAAGATCGGAAAGCTTCCAGACGGGCAGGAGACCAAGCGCGGGATCCGTTGCGCCGCCACCGGCCGCCGGTGCGGCATGTGCAATCTCAGACAGCGCTATGCGATTTTTCATGGTCTTTCCTTCCCTCAACCGGGTCCTCGAATGGGTGCCAGATGGGTAGCATTTCAACCCATATGCCGCCACCCGTCCGTTTTCTGTTCAGACTGTTAAAATGTGAGCTTTTCTCAAAAGGGGATGTTCAAGCCTATCTGGCACAACTTCCAGCATAAGAGCCCGCAAAGGGTGCACGATGAACGTTGCCGGGAGTTCACAAATGTCTGCTCATATCCTTGTCGTCGATGACGATCCCATTCAGCGCCGCCTTCTGAAGAATGCAGTCGAGCGGCAAGGTTATGTCGCGCATCTGGCCGAAAACGGGAAGGTCGCGCTCGATTTCCTCAGTCGCACCAGCGGTGACGTCAATGTCATCGTACTCGATCTGATGATGCCGGAAATGGATGGACTGACCTTCCTCGCCGCACTGCGCGAGATGGGCGTGCAGATCCCGGTCATCGTGCAGACCGGACAGGGCAGTATCGAATATGTCGTCCAGGCCATGCGTGCGGGTGCTTTCGATTTCGTCGTCAAGCCGGTCTCGCCGGAACGGATCGCGACCTCCATCGCCAACGCATTGAAGCTCGATTATCGCGAAGGCAAGGCCAAGGTCGGTCGCCGTCGCGCCGGTGTCGTCGGCTTCAACGACATCGTTTCGGCAAGCCCGGACATGCTGCGTGTCATCGATCTGGCGCAGCGCGCGGCTCATTCCAATATCCCTGTCGTGCTCGAAGGTGAATCCGGCGTCGGCAAGGAAATGATCGCCCGCGCCATCCAGTCGGGCAGCGATCGTGCCGGCAAGCCGTTCATCACCGTCAACTGTGGAGCGATCCCGGCTAATCTGGTCGAGAGCATCCTTTTCGGTCACGAAAAAGGTGCGTTTACCGGAGCGACAGAGCGTCACACAGGCAAGTTCGTCGAGGCCGATGGCGGTACGCTTTTCCTGGATGAAATCGGGGATCTGCCACTCGAAGTTCAGGTGAAACTCTTACGCGCCGTGCAGTCGGGCGAGATTGAAACGGTCGGTGCCGGCCGCGTTCACAAGGTCAATGTGCGGCTGATTTCGGCCACTAACAAAGACCTGATCGAGGAGGTTCGCGCCGGGCGTTTCCGCGAGGATCTCTATTATCGCCTCAACGTTTTCCCGATCACAATTCCGGCTCTGCGTCGCCGCAAGGAAGACATTCCGCATCTGGTGCGTGTCTTCGCCGAGCGCTTTTCGCTGGAGCAGAAGCTGCCGCAGAACCTCAATGTCAGCGCCGGTGCGCTGGCGCTGCTGACGGCTTACGACTGGCCGGGCAATATCCGTCAGCTCGAAAACGCCATCTTCCGGGCCATCGTGCTTGCGGAAGGTGATGAGCTTACAGAGCTTGATTTCCCGCAGATTGCGGCCCAGGTGCCGGAATTCCGCACTCCCGAACTGGTCGCGACTGCCACGACACAAATGTCTGCTCCTTCATCGGTCCTACGCCCGATCATCGAAGATCTGGGCTTCCCGCAGCCGATGCTGCCGCCTCGTACGACACGGCCGGATCCACGCGCGCTTCTGGCTGCCGCCTACCCGGCATCGGACAATGTCATCGTAAGCACCGACGACACGGGCGAGGTGAGAAAACTTGCCGATGTGGAAGAGGAATTGATTCGTTTCGCGCTGAAGTTCTACCGCGGCCAGATGAGCCAGGTGGCGCGAAAACTCGGCATCGGTCGTTCGACGCTTTACCGCAAGCTGAAGGATTACGGTATCGATCCGGATGACCCACTCAAGGAAGCAGCCTGATTAGAGAGTGTTAATTTTCAGGCAAGGAAGCGATGGCAATTTCTGTCAATCTCTCTTTAGCACATCATTGACTATAAGAGAGATGCTTGTACATGTGTGGCAGATTTGCCATCGTGTGACCGCAATTGTCAGCCAAATGGGACAACGAGGGACGTTGTCTGCAGGACGGGGATCGCTTTGCCTGATTTGAATGCAAAAGAAATGCCTTCGGGCACAGGCGTTCATCGCCTCGTCCTAAAGGCCTTTCAATCGCTGACCAGGCGTGCTGCTCAGGGTGCGGCACTTGCTGTCGTTGCTGCTTCCATCTGGTCCGTGCAGGTGTCCGAGGCGGCTGCGGAAAACCGCAGCCTCAAGCTCTACTTCATCCATACCGGCGAAAAGGCCGAAATTACGTTCAAGCGTAACGGCCGCTTCGATCCCAAGGGTCTTCAGCAGATCAACAATTTCCTGCGTGACTGGCGCAAGAACGAGCCGACAAAGATGGACCCGCGTCTTTTCGATCTCGTCTGGGAAGTCTATCGGCGCAGTGGCGCCAAGGATTACATCCACGTCGTCTCCGCCTATCGTTCGCCTACTACCAACGGCATGCTGCGCGGTCGCTCGCGCAATACCGGCGTGGCGAAGAACAGCCAGCACATGCTCGGCAAGGCCATGGATTTCTACATTCCCGGCGTAAAGCTTGCGACGCTGCGTGCGCTTGCCATGCAGATGCAGGTCGGTGGCGTCGGCTTCTATCCGACATCCGGTTCACCTTTCGTGCATCTGGACGTCGGTGGCGTGCGTGCATGGCCGCGTATGTCGCGCCAGGAGCTGGTGCAGATTTTCCCGAAGGGCAATACGCTGCATCTTCCGGCAGATGGTCAGCCGCTTCCAGGCTATGATCAGGCGCTCGCAGATTACAAGAAACGTGTCGGTTCAAGCTCGATCGAGATCGCATCGACGGCCGGCGGCGCGCCCGCCGCTGAACGCAAGCGCCGCGGCTTCCTCGCAACTCTCTTTGGCGGCGGTGCCGACGAAGAAGAGGATAATGGTGAAAGCAGCACGCCAGCCATTGCGTCGCCGCGGCCCTCCGCGCCTGCAAGCCGGCCGGCTGCTGCAGAGGACGAAGCACCTGCCGCCGCTCCGCTGCCGGGTGTGATGGTCGCTTCGGCCCAGCCTCAGCAGGCGCCGCAGCCGGAGAATATCACGGCGCCGGTTCCCGCTTCACGCCCAGCTTTCCGCCAGGACGGCCCGGGTGCACTTGCAACTGCTCTCTATTCGCAGCAGCGCAATCCTGCCCAGGAGGCGCTTGCGCTTCAGGCCGCTGCGGCTGTTAACAGCAGGCCTCAAGGTGAAAGCTTCGAAGATCTGACGAAATACGCCGTTCCGGTGCCGACCTTGCTCGGTTCGCGCGGGACGAAGGCTGATGCCGACACATCAAACATGATGGCGTCGCTGGGCGATGTTCCGCCTTCGCTGCAGGATGTGTCGGGCGTACCGCTTCCTGCTCACCGTCCGGTTGTCGCCCAGGTTGCCGCAATGGTGCCAGCTCCGCAACCGGCGGAACGGGCAAGGGAAAATGAGCAAGCCTTGACGCCTGAACTGGTCGCAGCCCTTTCGCGCAGTGTCGATGATGATCGCAGAGCAGCGGCCGGTATTCGTGCTGTCAGCGATGAGGCCGGTGCTACTCCGGCACCCGTGCATTCTCAGGCGCGCAAGCCGACGGAAGTTGCAGCACTACCGAAAAAGGTTATCCAGGCCCCTTCCGCTTCCGGTCATTTCGGCGATGGTTTCGATACGCCCAAGTGGGTCGCTGCAGCAGCTTCCGCCGTACCGACCAAGGGTGGCCGGTCAACGAAGCCTGATCTGGCACCGGCTTCCGGCAACCTGACCAAGGATAAGCTGGAGAAATGGGCGCTGGATAACAAGCGCTCGGGTGGCGTGGTTTCGATGAAGGCGCCGCGGGTGGTGACCCGCACGTTGAACAGCGAATATTCGGCGGCCTATGCGAGCGAGGGCTTCAAGCCGGTTGCTGCCGCAGTGAAGATCGATCCCAATCGTTTCAGCGGCTCCAACTGATCCGGTTTTGAAGCTGATTCATACCCGGCTAGGTTTACCCAATCTGAAGTCTATTCTCTGTCTTGCAAGATAGACTGCGCAGCCAGTTTTCCGGCGACGATCGCACCCTCGATATATCCGGGAAACGACGGCGACAGTTCCGAACAGGCAAAATGCAGGCGCGGCAGTCCCTTGAGCAGGATCTCTTCCGCATCCGTGGCCTCAAGGTCGGTGATGACGTCGCTATAGGCACCATCGCTCCAGGCATCGTTGACCCAATCGCGAATGCAGACGGAAACCGGTTCGTGACCTTTTCCTCCCAATGCGGCGCTGAGTTCTGACGTGACGAAGTTCGCCAGCTCGGTCTGCGGTCGCTTATGCCATTCCGAGGCCAGCGGTCCGCCAAGAAAGACGACGATGCCGAAATAATCGTCATGGCTGGCGTCGCAGGCGTAGATGCCCTGCGGATCGCTCCACATGACCGACCCGCTCAGTCCCTTGTCGCGCCAGAATGGTGTCCTGTAGCCGATCTGCAGCTTGATCGCACAACCCGGCTCCCAAGCAGAAAGTGCCCTTTCGAGTTCAGCTGGAAGCGGTGGCGATATTTCTATTCTTCGCGCCATGACGGGCGGTACGGCAATGATCACATGTCCTGCAGTGAGCGCGCGTCCCTCGACATCCACTTCAATCTCATCTTCCATGATGGTGATAGAGGTGGCGGGTGCGGACAGTCTCAGTCGGTCATCGAGGCCCGCCGCTAAACGGTCGGCCAGCGCGTGCATGGTGTCACGCATGAACATCTCAAGTTCGGGATAAATATTGGTAATCCGCCGGTCGTTCGAGACGAGATAGGCAAGCGCCACGTCTTCCGGCGCGCGGCACCACAATCCCTTTACCAGTCTTCGGAAGGAGCCGGTGACGTCCGAAGGCATGTCGGTCTGGCGGTCGATCCATTGCCCCACGGTCAGACCCGAGAATGTAGGATTGGTGAGATCGATGGAGCGCATTCGCTCACGCAACTGCTCCACGCCGTTCCAGATGGCATCACCGTGTTCGGGTGGAATGGCGGGGCGATAGGATTGTTCTCCATCGACATGAGAGAAGACGGTGCGTGCTCCGAAGCGCTGCGCCGTCTCGACCAGATGTGTCATGTCACGGCATAGGAACTGGCCGCCGGTATCGATGCGTGTCCCGTTCGGCAAATATTCCGATTCCACCCGGCCGCCGACGCGGTTGCGGGCCTCGACCACGATGACATCGAGGCCGGCAGCCATCAGGTCCGTGGCCGCGGTAAGGCCGGTAAAGCCTGCGCCGATAACGATGACGTCGTGATCTGCCATTGGAAACTCGCGCGAAGGGAGATTTGCTGCATCAGGCGCAAAAGAAAAAGCCCGCCTTCAAGGGGCGGGCTTTGAAAAGCGGATCAGGCGGCTTCTTCCTCGTCGGTGCCGGCGCCCGGGATCATGCCGAGGGCGCTGAGGTAAGTGTCGAGGATCAGGTCCTCTTCCATGCGCTCCTGGTCATCCTTCTTGCGAAGGGCGATGACCTTTTTCATGATCTTGGTGTCGTAGCCCATCGACTTCGCTTCGCCATAGACGTCCTTGATGTCGTCGGCGATCGTCTTCTTTTCTTCTTCAAGTCGTTCAATGCGCTCTACAAAAGCGCGGAGCTGGTCGCGGGCGACGCCATGAGCATCAGACATCGGTGTCTCCTGATAATGGAAATCTCTATTGGATAGTGGTCAAGTGCCGAAAAGCAGGCGCAAGGTCAAGCCTAATCAATCGCCAATGCCGATTCAGCCATGCGGCGGCTTGTTGATCTCGAATGCGGCTTTTTGAGCGTCGCTTGCTTCCATCTGGTGAAGGTTCTTCCAGTCTTCATAGGGCATGCCGTAGACGATCTCGCGGGAAGCCTCTTTTGAAAGGTCCAGTCCTGCCTCGGTCGCTGCATCGCGATACCAGTTGGACAGACAGTTCCGGCAAAAGCCTGCCAGATTCATCATGTCGATATTCTGGACGTCGCTCCGTTCACGCAGATGCTGGACGAGCCGGCGAAATGCCGCCGCTTCAAGCTCGGTTTGTTGTTCCTTGCTGATGTCGGTCATGGGAACGTCTCCTGACTGCTGTCGTCACACGGCGGGGTAGGGGTCGGTACGCGACGGGAAAATCCTGTATTCATGCAATTTGGGGTCTGCGTTGAGCGAGGTAAAGATCGGCGCAAGCCTTGCCGCCCAGGCATCCATGCCTGCATCATCGCCGATCAGGTCCTGCCTTACTTCCAGAAGCGCGTGCGGAATGCCGGGGATCATGCAGTGGCGATACATCGTGTCGCCCTTCAAGGCGCCATCATAAGGCTCGTTGTCGCCTATAACGATATCGCCCGGTTCGCGAAGTTTTGACAGAAGCGGCAAAACTGCCCTGTCATCGCTGTCCCATAACACTGCTGCATGCCAGGGCCTTGCGAAATCCTTCCAGTAGGGAGTGAAGGAATGTATTGAAAGCACCAGAGGCGCCCGGCCGGATGTCGAGGCCTTGGCTATCGTCTGTTCGACGGCGCGGTGATAAGGCCGGTGGTAGGTGTCGAGGCGGGTTTGCCATTCTTCATCGGTAATCGGGTGATTGCCGGGAATGATCGCGCCGTCGGAAATCTTCATGATCAGGGTCGGATCGTCTTCACCACGGTTCGGATCGATCAGCAGGCGCGAGAAGCAGCCGAGCAGTGCCGGCACGCCGAGCATGGCGGCAAGCCTGCGTGTCAGGCCCTCGACGCCGATATCGAAAGCGATGTGCCTGAGAAAGGCGCTGTCGGGTAGGCCAAGAGTGCCATATTTCGAAGGAAGGCTGTTCATGGCGTGATCTGCGAGAAGCACCATGCCTGTGTCATAGTTGCCGTCTATGATTTCGAACGATTGGAAATTCTGCATGCTCACGTACATTTCAAACGATTATGTTGTGAGTTTGGTGATCGCATGACAGCCGTTTTGGCGCAAGAGAGGCGGCCTGTGCTTGTCAAAAAGCAAGCCCGTGCAGGGGGATGAAACAAATTTAAGCAAGCGTAGCGGCAGGGCGACGCAATCAACCACAGCTTCGTTGACTTTCTGCCCGTTGCGCGCGAGAAAGTGCCTCCACGATAACCATGGAGACCTGACGGAAACCGTGCCGATAAAATCGATTAAAATCTATCTTCGTTCGCTCCTTTCCGTTCCGGCGGGTGCTTTTGCTGTTTGCGCAAGCGCACCGCTTCTCATGGCTTCTCCGGCTCATGCTGATTTTCGTGTCTGTAACGGCACGCAGAATCTTGTCGGGGTGGCAATCGGTTATCGTGCCCAGGATGGTTGGAATACCGAGGGTTGGTGGCAGGTTCCTGCTTCCACCTGCGCTACTCTGATCGAAGGGGAACTGCAGTCACGATACTATTATCTTTATGCCGAGGATGCCGCCCGCGGAGGGCGGTGGACCGGAAATATCAATATGTGCGTCGCCGAGAATGAATTCAAAATTGTCGGCGTCAATGATTGTTTCACCCGTGGCCACCAGCGCATGGGTTTCAAAGAGTATGATACGGGTCGTCAGGGAAGCTGGATGGTCCAGCTGTCCGACACGCCCGGTACGCAAGAAGGCCAGAATTGATGAGGCGTAACCGCAAAGTAAAGATCCTTGCCACGCTCGGTCCGGCATCGTCGGAAGAGGCAATGATCCAGAAGCTCCACGAAGCAGGCGCTGACCTCTTCCGTATCAACATGAGCCATGCCAGCCATGAAATGATGCGTACCCTGATCGAGCGCATCCGCTCGGTCGAGAAGAAGTCGGGTCGCCCGATCGGTATTCTCTGTGACTTGCAGGGACCGAAGCTTCGCGTCGGCAAATTTGCCAACACCAAAGTAACACTGACCCCGGGTCAGACATTCACGCTCGACAACAACGAAGCGCCGGGTGACGAAAACCGCGTCTACCTTCCGCATCCGGAAATCCTCGAAGCGGTCAAGGCCGGCGATCGCCTGCTGATCGACGACGGCAAGCTGGCTCTGAAGGCTGTCGAAGCCGACGGCAAGAAGATCGTCTGCACCGTTGTTGCCGGCACCAGCATTTCCGACCGCAAGGGCGTCAGCCTGCCCGACACGATCCTGACCGTCGGCGTTCTGACCGACAAGGACCGCGCCGACCTCGATGCCGTTCTTGCCACCGAAGACGCCGACTGGGTTGCGCTGTCCTTCGTGCAGCGTCCGGAAGACCTGGCGGAAGTCCGCAAGATCGCTCGCGGCCGTGTCGGCATCATGTCGAAGATCGAAAAGCCGCAGGCTATCGAACGCATCGACGAGATCATCGAGCTTTCCGACGCCGTCATGGTTGCCCGTGGTGACCTTGGTGTTGAAATGCCGATCGAAATGGTTCCCGGTATCCAGAAGCAGCTGACTCGCGCCTGCCGCCGTGCAGGCAAGCCGGTCGTGGTTGCCACCCAGATGCTGGAATCGATGATCACGGCTCCGGTTCCGACTCGCGCGGAAGTCTCCGACGTGTCGATCGCCGTCTTCGAAGGCGCCGATGCCGTCATGCTGTCGGCCGAATCCGCTTCCGGTCAGTATCCGGTCGAAGCTGTCTCGATGATGGCGTCCATCGCCCGTCAGGTCGAGCAGGATCCGCTTTATCCGAGCATCATTTACGCACAGCGCGCAACGCCGGAAGCCACCGGCTCCGACGCGATCTCGCTTGCTGCACGCCAGATTGCCGAAACACTCAAGGCTGCCGCGATCGTCACCTACACCCAGTCCGGCACGACCGGTCTGCGCGCCTCGCGCGAGCGTCCGAATGTTCCGATCCTGGCGCTGTCCCCGAATGTCAAGACGGCCCGCCGCCTTGCTGTCTGCTGGGGCCTGCACTGCGTCGTAACCGAGGATGCAAGCGATCTGGAAGACATGGTGAACCGCGCTGCGCGCATCACCGTTTCGGAAGAGTTCGGCAAGCCCGGCGACCGCGTCATCATCTCGGCCGGCGTTCCGCTCGGCACGCCCGGTTCGACGAACATGCTGCGTATCGCCTATATCGGCGCTGACGGCCAGACCGGCGCATAATCGGGCTGACACAATTTGCAATTACCAGACGGCCGGAGCGATCCGGCCGTTTGTCGTTTTGGAAATGGGCGTGGAGCAGTAAAGGCGGTCTGTAAGCGCAATCAGTGCGCCAGAGCGGTGACGCTTCACTTTCTTTCGATCGCCATTCCCAATGTTGTCTCGCTCGTAGTTCCCGACTGGGTCAGCCGCGCCTCAGCCATGCGTGCCAATGCCTGCAGGTCGCGGTCCATGCCTGCGATCTTTTCCATTGCGGCGATTGCCACGTCGGGCACCACATAGTCCGGCTTGTGGCCGAGGCCATGGATTTTCACCAGTTCGGAACCGGCTATATCACGCGCAAGCCCTTGGGAATGGATCTCTTCGAGCACGATCGGGTCGCTGTCGCCGGTGATGACAATGGTTGGTGCCGTAATCTCTTTATAGCGTGGTGAGATGCGCGTGACATAGTCGTGCAGATTGGCGACATCGACCGCGTTGTTGCGGAAGTTTTCAGGCCTCAGCACCAGTGCGGGTGCGCCCTTCTCGACATAGCGGTCACGACGGAGGTTGGGGCTGAAGACAGACCTCGTTGCACCATCCAGCAGAACAAGGCCTGCGGGCAGGCTGATGAGGCGGGTGAACCAGAAGCCCAGATAGGGAGCGGCCGAAATCCTGTAGTACCAGTCCACGCCGCCGGGCCAGGGATGGGTTGCCGGTGCGAGAAACAGCAATCCGGCCGTCTTTTCGGGATGGAAGACGGCAAAGCTTGCAGTAATCGCTCCGCCGAAGGAGTGTCCGACGATGATGGCGCGCTGCATGCCCTTCATATCCATCACGCGGCTGATGGCTACCGCCTGTCCGTCCGGGAAGCCGTTCTCGGGCCTTCCGCGCTCCGAATAGCCATGTCCGGGCCTGTCGATGAAGAGAAGCTCCGCACGGCCTTCCAGGAGCTTGCGGAAGGCCGTTTCCTGGTCCCTCAGGTTGCCGCTTGCTCCATGGATGAAGACGATCGGGGGCAGGGCGGGATTTGGCGGTGCAGGAATGTGCAGAGCGTTGATCCTGTAGCCGCCGACATCGATCAGTTCGCCATGGCGCGGAAACTGCCGCTCAATCTGGCGGCTTTTCCAGGCGGTAAAGCTGAAGGCCGCAGCGACAAGAATGGCGACAAGGGCAAGCGGCAGAATCATTGGAGAGTAACCTGGGAAAGGCTCAAGTTCTGTTCCCGGCGATCTTTTCCGAGAGTTTCGAGACGGCTTCCTGTGCCTCCCGATCTGCTGGATAGACGTTGAGATAGCGCTCCCAGGCCTTCAGCGCTATGTCGTCATCGCCGGCTTCCGTCAGTATTCCCGCTAAGCCGGCAAGAGCGCCGAAGTGGCGCGGTTCACGCTTCAAGACTTCGGCAATATCGGCCATCGCCTTGCGCTGATCCCCCATCGTGTAGTGAAGTGTAGCACGCCTGTTCCAGCCCTCTGTGAAGGCAGGATCGAGAAGGGTTACACGGTCGAGGAAGTCCAGCGCGGCGGCGTTCTTCTTTTCCTTGATGGCGTCTTCGGACCACTGCATCAGAAGGTTGACCGTGGCGCTGCCGGAATCGTTCATCTCGGCAATGACCTGGCTGGCGATGCCCTTGGCCTTTTCAGGATCGCGTTCGCGTTTCAGCGCCTCGAACAATGTGTCGAGCGGTTTTGCGGCTGCGGCTGATTCTACTGCGGGGGCGGTTGGTTGCGGAACGGCTTGTGCAGGAGGGGCGGCTTGAGGCGCCTGTGCATGAGCAACAGGGGCGAGAGCGGCCAAAGCCAGAATAGGTGTGCTCAAAAGCAAATAGCGCATCCGGACAAGTTAATCCGGATGCGCCGAAGGTCAAAGCCGAATTGTCGCGCTATCGACAATTTGATTGCCGGCGAGAAACTCGCCTGCAGCAATCAGCCCTGGCGGGCCTTGAAGCGCGGGTTCTGCTTGTTGATGATGTAGATGCGGCCCTTACGGCGAACCAGACGGTTGTCGCGGTGACGAGCCTTCAGCGCCTTAAGCGAGTTCTTGATCTTCATTGTACTGGTCCAGCAGTCTGTGGGCTCATAGAGCCGCTTGTCTCTAACAATCGAAAGCGCGCCGCCTAGTCCCTAGAGATAGGGGCGCGCCTCAGGTTGGGGTGCAGATAACCCGAGGCTTTCTCCATGTCAACCTTGTGACGAGGTTTTCCGGCCTTTCAATTCGGTGACATGGCCCATTTTACGGCCCGGACGGGCTTCCGTCTTGCCGTAAAGATGGACAAGCACATCCTTGGTTGCCAGCCATTGCGGCAGCGTCAGAATGTCGTCGCCGATCAGGTTGGTCATCACGCAATCGGAATGCCTGTCCGGGTCACCGAGCCCAAGACCGGCAACCGCGCGCATATGCTGCTCGAACTGCGAGATGACGCAGGCAGCCTCCGTCCAATGGCCGGAATTGTGGACGCGCGGGGCAATCTCGTTGGCTATCAGCGTGCCATCCGCCATGGCGAAGAATTCCATGCCGATAACGCCGACGTAACCGAGCGCTGCGAGCAGCTTTTCGGCCGCAGCACGGGCGGTTGCCGCTGTCTCGGCCGGGATGTTTGCCGGCAGGGTCGACGTATGCAGTATGCCATTGCGGTGGACATTCTCTGCCGGGTCGTAGCACCGAATTGTGCCGTCCTTGGCACGGGCGGCGATGATCGAGATCTCGCGCTCGAAGGCAACGAAGCTTTCGAGAATCAGGGGCACGGAACCGAGCGCTTCATACGCGCCTGCGGGCGAGTCGTCGCTCGACCGGAAAACGCGCTGGCCCTTGCCGTCGTAACCCATGCGACAGGTCTTCAGCACACCCTTGCCACCGAAGTCGGCAAGCGATGCCTCAAGCTCCTGCTGGCTGTTGACCGCATGGAAGCGGGCCGTCTCGATGCCGCAGCTGTTGAGGAAGCGTTTTTCCGTCAGCCTGTCCTGGGCGACTTCGAGCGCCTTTGATGGCGGATAGACCGGAACTGAACGCTCCAGCGTTTGGGCGGCCGAAACAGGTACGTTCTCGAACTCGTAGGTAACGATATCACAACGTCTGGCCAGTTCCGCGAGAGCGGCAGCATCGTCATAGGCAGCGGTGATCTGCTCGTTGGCGACCTGCGCTGCGGGACAATCGGCCTGAGGTTCCAGGATGATGATGGTGAGGTTCAGCCTTGCGGCTGCCATTGCAAGCATGCGGCCGAGCTGGCCGCCGCCGATAATGCCGATCGTCTGGGCCTTCATGCTTCGTCCATCGGGTATTCGGCGACTGCGGCACTCTGGCGGGCGCGCCATTCGTCCAGGCGATAGGCGATGTCCTCGTCAGAGAGGGCAAGCACGGCGGCTGCAAGCAGGGCCGCATTGACTGCACCGGCGCGACCGATGGCGAGCGT
Source organism: Aliirhizobium cellulosilyticum (assembly GCF_014198105.1). NCBI lineage: Bacteria > Pseudomonadati > Pseudomonadota > Alphaproteobacteria > Hyphomicrobiales > Rhizobiaceae > Aliirhizobium > Aliirhizobium cellulosilyticum. The sequence continues at coordinate 553,380 of NZ_JACIGW010000001.1, forward strand.
GCCGACGGGAATGCCGGCCGGCATCTGGACGATCGACAGAAGGCTGTCTTGACCGGAAAGCGCCTTGGACTGGACCGGAACACCAAAGACCGGCAGCGGCGTCATCGAGGCGGCCATGCCGGGCAAGTGGGCAGCGCCGCCGGCACCGGCGATGATGACCTGAAAGCCCTCGTCACGCGCGCCCTTGGCGAAATTGAACAGGCGTTCGGGCGTCCGGTGTGCCGAAATGATGCGTGCCTCGTAGTCGATTTCGAGGGCATCGAGGGTTTCAGCAGCGTTCTTCATGGTCTCCCAGTCAGACTGGCTTCCCATGATGATGGCGACGGGCGGTGTCTCGGCCATTTGAGCGTTCCTAGGCAATGATGTCGGGCAGAATCTGATCTTCGATCTGGGTCATCTTGTCTTTTATGGCGAGCTTTTTCTTCTTCATGCGCTGCACGCGCAACGCATCGCAGCCCACCTTTATCATGGCGTTGATCGCGGCGTCGTAGTCTTCATGCTCCTGCCGGAGCTTTGCCAGCGCCAGCCGGTTGTCCGCCTGTTCCTGATCGGCCATGTCTTAAAGTCCCCATATCGATCCGGGCTTGTGACCCGGCCCAGCTTAATGCGCAAGCTCCTATCACCAAACCGCGTTAACGGGAAGTTCGCCAACGTCACGAATTTGCCGCGCTCTTGTCACGAAAACACCTTCGACAAACAGATCAGATCGTGTCACACTTCCGTCGTAAACCTGAAGCTTCGGCCGATGGAGTGGCCGGAGCAGGCAATAGGGAAGGACATGCCACATGACCATCCAGGCTCATATAGCATCGCTTGAAAAGAAGCACGGCGATCTCGAGGAGGAGCTCCAGGCGATTCTTTCGTCTCCTTCATCTGACGATCGGGAAATCGCCGATCTGAAGCGTCGTAAGCTGCGTATCAAAGACCAAATGCAGCGCCTCAAGGCGTCTACACGCCACTAAGGCAAGCTAATAGAGCCATAGCCGCGGATCTCGATTTGGATATGATCCTATAGCGGCACAAAACCCAATTTTCAGTTCTGGTCGTGGTTCATGCGGGCTGCGGCCAGAATTGTTTCTGGAGCCTGGTTTTATTCCCAATCCGCACCCGTTCAGAACGGCAGGCCATCCCACAGCAGCTTGAGGCCGGCAAGAAAGGCGAGGCCATAGGTCATCGGATAAAAAGTTTCGGCCTTGAGATGCTTGACGACGGCCGCTCCCATTATTGTCGAGACGAGTGCTACGGGCAGAAGCGTTGCCGACAGGGTCAGGTTCTGCGTATCCAACGCACCCAGAAAGAAATAGGGTATCACCTTCACCGCATTGACGATGGCGAAGAAGCGGATGCTCGCGCCGGTGTAGTTTTTCGGGTCAAGCTGCATCGGCAGGACATAAATCTGGAATGGCGGGCCACCGGCATGGGCGACGAAGCTGGCATAACCTGACAGCGATCCCCAGAATGTTGCGGCCACCGGGCGGTGCGGGAGAGGAGCCACGATTTCGCCCCGGCGCCCATAGACCTGCCAGAAATAGCGGGCGGCGAACAGAATGGTCGTGGAAGCGATCACCACTTTCAGCGCATCGTCGGAGACATAGGCCGACGTCGCCCAACCGAGGGCGATGCCGATCACACCGCCGGGCATGATCATCAGCAGTGTTTTCGGGTCATTGTATTTGCGCCAGGACCACAGCGCGACAGCATCCATCAGAATAAGGATCGGCAGGAAAATTGCGGCTGCCTGGACCGGCTCGACCGCAAGCGACATGATCGGTACGCCCATCAAGCCGATCGCGCCGCCGATGCCGCCTTTCGACAGGCCGACAAGCATGACTGCCGGAACTGCGGCGAGGAAGAACGACAGGCTGGGAAAATCTATCATCGGCGGTTACTGTCGAGGGTGTTGATCCTGCAATCCGTCCGGTCTATCGAATTGTCCGAATAAAACCAGAGCGGAACGTGCTGAAGCGGTACGTCTTCGCTTCAAGGCGAGAATGATCGGATAAGAACATGACAGAACCGGACAACCGCTGCCGCATCGTGCTGATCGTACCGGATGATGCCGATGCCGATCACCAGGCCAAACTTCTAACGGAGGCCATGTCGGGTGGCGATGTCGCATCGGTCATCCTGCCGCAATACGGGCTGGACGATCAGGCATTCCAGAAGCGGGCGGAAGTGCTGGTGCAGATCATCCAGAATGCCGGAGCCGCCGCCATCATTTCCGGTGACAGCCGAGTTGCCGGTCGCGCCAAGGCCGATGGTCTTCACATGTCGGGCTCGCTCGAGGAACTGGGCGAGACGATCGAAAAGTTCACGCCGAAGATGATCGTCGGAGCCGGCGGTGCGGCGGAACGGCATACTGCGCTCGAGATTGGCGAATTGAGGCCGGACTATATTTTCTTCGGCCGTTTCGATGGCGACATCAAGCCGGAAGCTCATCCGAAGAACGTTGCGCTTGCTGAGTGGTGGGCGTCGATGATCGAGATCCCCTGCATCACTATGGGCGGCAACGATGCCGAATCGGTTGTCGCCGTCGCCGAGAGCGGAGCCGAATTCGTGGCGTTGCGCGATGCCGTTTTTGCCAGTGGTGATGGCCCCGCTGCAGCCGTTGCCAAGGCCAATGCGTTGCTGGACGAAAAAGCGCCACGGTTTGAGGGTTGATGGTCGCATGCCATCGACGAAAAAACTGTATCGCAATCCGGTCAAAGTCTTCACTGCACTGCTCGTTTCTGTGGCTGCGGTCACATCTGTGCATGCCCAGTCCAATCAGGCGGTGACCCGGCCAGTCGGGCCGGAAGCAGGCAAGATGGAGCGGCAGCAGCAGCCTGATGGCTTGGTGCCGTCGGGCGGCGTCGAGCTTTACAGGCGAATGGGTGCTGCATTGCCAGCGCCACCTGAGGAAAAAACTTATAGCGGCAAGGTCGATGAGGCTTATGGCGCCTATCAGCGCGGCATGTATGTCGAGGCGATGAAGCTTGCGCTTGAACGGGCGCAGCAGGGCGATGCAGCGGCGCAGACATTGGTTGCAGAGATGATGACGAAGGGGCAGGGGATCGCGCGCGACCCCAAGGGCGCTGCCTTCTGGTATGGTCAGGCCGCCGAAGGAGGCGATGCCGCAGCAATGTTCCAGTATGCGCTGCTGTTGATGACGGGACGCGATGTTCCGGCCGACAAAAAGAAGGCCGATGATTTCATGCGTCGCGCGGCGGAAGCCGGGAATTCGGCGGCCCAGTTCAACTGGGGCCAGATCCTTATTTCCGACAATCCCGGCGAAAAGGGAATGCAGCTGGCACTGCCGTTCTATGAAAAATCCGCCAGCCAGGGCGTAGCCGATGCGCAATATGCCGTGGCCCAGCTCTACATGGCGCTTCGCGAAGTTGCACCGACCAAGAAGGCGCAGGCGCGTGACTGGATGCTGCGTTCCGCCAAGGCGGGTTATGACACCGCCCAGCTGGACATGGGCATCTGGTATGTAAACGGCGTCGGCGGCGAGCGTGACTACGACAAGGGGTTCGAGTGGTTGAGGATTGCCGCGATGCGCGGCAATGTGGTCGCCCAGAACAAGCTTGCCTATCTCTATATCAATGCACTCGGCACGCGACCCAACCCCGTGGAAGCCGCCAAGTGGTACGTGCTCTCCCGGCGCGCCGGCCTGCAGGATGCCGGGCTTGAGGATTTCTATCTCGGCATTAACGAAGACCAGCAGAAGCAGGCGATCGATGCCGCCAACAAGTTCCGGCGGAATTAGCCCTGTAGCGCCTGTAATGCAAAGAGCGCGCCGCGGATGATGAAGCCGTGGGCCACGGCCAGCGCCAGAATAACAAACAGCCAGATGGCGGTGTAGAGACCGGGGCGATCAAGCGCCTTGGGATTGATGGACGGCGACACGACAAAGACGGCGACCGCAAACAGCATCGCGCCGGGCAGCAGGAAAAGAGCGATCGTCGGGCGCGCGAAATTATCCGGATTTCCGGAGAAGTCGAAGTGGATCGGCAGCATAGTCTCGGCCGGCAATGCGGCCCATAGGCCCAGCGACAAAAAGGTCATGGTGATGAGCATGCCGAGGCTGATAAAAAGAGGGATGGGCATGCGCATGGGGCTGTCTCCTGTATGAGGTCTGCCCTCCTTTCGCAGGCTGGGCCGCGAATGACAACACTGCCGTGCGACCGCATGACTTGAATTTACCGGCAATTTGTGGTCTTGAAGCCGCCCAATCAACAAAATCAGTATCGCCCGCTCTCCCGGTCATCCGGATTCCGGGGCTCAAGGATTCCGAAATGGCCCGTTCAGCGCTTCTCAATGTCATGGTGCAGGCTGCCTTGAAGGCAGGCAAATCGCTTACCAGAGATTTTGGTGAGGTGCAGAATCTGCAGGTTTCCGTAAAGGGACCGAGCGACTTCGTTTCGCAGGCCGACCTGAAAGCTGAAAAGATCGTCCGTGACGAGCTGATGAAGGCTCGCCCGACCTATGGCTTCCTCGGTGAAGAGGGTGGCGAAGAAAAGGGCACCGACGGTGCGCATCGCTGGATCGTCGATCCGCTCGATGGCACGACCAACTTCCTCCACGGCATTCCGCAGTTTGCAGTCTCGATCGCGCTCGAGCGCAATGGCGAGATCGTTGCCGGTGTCGTGTTCAACCCGGCAGTGGATGAACTCTATACGGCGGAAAAGGGCGGCGGTGCGTTCCTCAACGACCGCCGTATCCGTGTCGCTGCCCGCCGGGTGTTGTCCGATTGCGTCATCGGCTGCGGCATTCCGCATCTGGGCCGTGGCAACCACGGCAAGTTCCTCGTCGAACTGCGTCATGTCATGGGTGAAGTTGCAGGCGTTCGCCGTGCGGGTGCGGCTGCTCTCGATCTTGCTTATGTCGCTGCCGGTCGTCTTGACGGTTTTTGGGAAGCCGAGCTTTCTCCGTGGGATATGGCTGCCGGCCTGCTGCTCATTCGCGAAGCCGGCGGCTTCGTTTCCGACATGAAGGGCGCGCAGAACATGTTCGAGGCCCGCAATGTGATCGCTGGCAACGAACTGATCCGTAATGCACTGGTCGAAGTCGTCAATCGTCCGGTGCCGAGCCGCTGAGGCAATAGTGAATTCAGTGCGCGCTATTGGATAGCGCACTGTTTTCCAATGCTTGCGCACTTCAATTCGTCGCAATTTTACACTAGCCTCCGCTCAATTTAGCGGAGTCGAGGCGTATTATGGCGAATGCGACAGTGGATGATCTGGACGAGTCGGAAACCGGCCGCGGCGGCTATAAACACAAGCTCTCCAATCCTGCGTCGTTCCTCTGGACGATGCTCATCTTTCTCGCGCTTGTCGGCTTCGTCGCGTCGATCCTCTACCGACAGGCGGCGCACGCATTCCAGACCAATCCGGGCCTGAACGGGCTGATCCTCGGCGTTCTGGCGATCGGTATCCTGCTCGTCTTCGTGCAGGTGATCAGTCTTGCGCGGGAAGTCGGCTGGTTCAATTCCTTCCGGGCCGCCGGCGGCAATGCCGACAAGGTGGGCCGCGAACCGCGCCTGCTCGCCCCGATGCGCACCCTGATCGGTCGCCGCCGCAAGGTGGCGCTGTCGACCGTCGCCTATCGCTCCATCCTCGATTCGATCGGCACGCGACTGGACGAATCGCGCGATACTTCGCGCTATCTCATAGGCCTTCTGGTCTTCCTCGGCCTGCTTGGCACGTTCTGGGGGCTGATCGAAACTATCGGCTCGATCAGCGACGTCATCGGTGCGCTTGATCCGTCGTCGGGCGGCTCGAACGACATTCTGAGTGCAATCAAGAGCGGGCTGGCACAGCCGCTCGCCGGCATGGGCACGGCGTTTTCGTCCTCGCTGCTCGGCCTTTCCGGTTCGCTGATTCTAGGCTTTCTCGATCTGCAGGCCGGCCGCGCACAGAACCGCTTCTATACGGAACTCGAAAACTGGCTCTCTTCGGTAACCGACGTTGGTTACGACGGGCCGATCGCCAATGGCGATAACGGCGCCGCAGATGAGTTGAAGGCCCTGACCGCCGAGTTGCGCAAGCTTGCTGCCGTCCAGACCAAGGCCGGGCGTGACGGCGCCGAGAGCGAGCGTTCGATGGCTGCCATGGCCAATCTGGCGGAAGGTATTCAGGGGCTCGTGAAGAACATGCGCAACGAGCAGCAGATGCTGCGTGACTGGATCGAGGCGCAGCAGGAAGAATCCAAGGCGATGCGCCGCACGCTTGACCGGCTTTCCGACAAGATCGGGGGGAAATAAGCGATGGCGCTCGCCAAGAACCGCCGTCGCGAACGCACAGTCGATTTCTGGCCGGGCTTCGTGGATGCGCTGTCCACTCTTCTCATGGCGATCATGTTCCTGCTGACGGTCTTCGTGCTGGCGCAGTTTCTGCTCAGCCGCGAGATCACCGGTCGCGACGAGGTGTTGAACCGCCTAAACAGCCAGATCGCAGAGCTGACAAACCTGCTGGCGCTGGAAAAGAGCGGCAATCAGGATCTCGAAGATCAGCTTGCCAACCTTCAATCCTCGTTGGCTGCAGTGGAAAGCGATCGCTCGCGTCTGCAGCAGCTTTTGAATGACGGCGCCGGCAGCAGTGCGGCCGCCAATGCAAAAGTCGGTGAGCTAACCAGCGAGTTGAACAACCAGCAGCAGATCAGCCAGCGCGCGGCAAGTCAGATCGAACTTCTTAACCAGCAGATCGCAGCATTGCGCGCACAGATTGCAGCGGTGGAGCAGGCGCTACAGGCATCGGAAGCCAAGGATGCGACCTCGCAGGCGCAGATCTCGGATCTCGGCCGCCGCCTGAATGTTGCCCTCGCTGCCCGCGTGCAGGAACTCAACCGCTATCGCTCCGACTTCTTCGGCCGTTTGCGTGAAATCCTCTCGGATCGCGAAAATATCCGGATCGTCGGCGATCGTTTCGTCTTCCAGTCGGAAGTGCTGTTTCCGGTCGGTGGCAGCGAGTTGGATGATGCCGGGCATGGTGAAATGGACAAGCTGGCAATGGCCCTGCTTGAGCTTGCTAAGGAAATACCGGCGGAAATCAATTGGGTGCTCAGGGTCGACGGCCATACCGATAATTCGCCGCTCTCCGGTGCGGGGCGTTATCGCGACAACTGGGAGCTTTCATCCGCCCGCGCAACTTCGGTTGTGAAGTATCTGATTTCGAAGGGGGTTCCGGCTAACCGGCTTGTCGCTGCCGGCTTCGGCGAATTCCAGCCGATCGCTCCGGGCGACACGCCAGAAGCGAAGTCTCAGAACCGGCGTATCGAATTGAAGCTGACGGAACGCTGATCGATGGTTGCGCAAAAACGAGATATCAACGCCCTGATCAAGGCGGTGGCGGATACGCCACGCCGTGACAATAGCACCTACCATCAGGTAATTGCCGAGGCGCGCGAAATGTTTGACCAAGCCGAAGCAGCGCTCGGCGGGGCGGTCAGGATGAAGACGAAGACCAAGCTGAAGCCGAACGGCAAATATGTGGTGAAATGGGTATTCGAACGGGCCGAATAGGCCCTGTCCTCATGCCGTATAGTGGCTTGAGGTGAAGCCGAGGCGCTCCAGTCCGCGCCGCACTTCAGGCGCCTTCATGAACAGGCTCCACAAAAGGCCGGAGCGGTGGTTCTCTATCATGGCGATGAGCGGACCCTGGTCTATGGCGATATAGGTTGGCGCGAGCCAGTCTATTGCCGGGGCAAAGGCATCGACGAAACCGAACGATCCGAACAGCTTTCCATCCTCGTAGCGGATCATGGCGCGCAGGGCCTCTTCGGCCTCCGCCGGCTGAAAGGGGAAGCTCGACAGTGCCGCGGTCGGGGCGATGGCGCCCGTGTCCGACGTCGGAGAGTTGGCGTTGTAGCCATTCGGCGCCTCCGAAGCCGTCAGGCCCCAGACATCGTATTGCTTATAGGCCGGGATGCTGAGGCAGTAGTCCCGGTTGATCTTCGTATGCGCCACGGCCTGCTGCCAATAATCGGCATAGCGGTCCGACAGTCCGCGCGGATCAAGCGCGCAGAAGGAATATTGGGAGAGGAACAGCGGGCCACCAAGAGGCTCACCGAGGGGAAGTTCGGTGCCGAAATAGCTTTCGCCGTTTTTCATCGCGCCGGAGCGCGCCCAGCCTTCATGATAACTTTCCGGCTTGATCGGATGCGTGTCAGAACCAGCCGCCAGCACATAGGCCGAGAGCGCTTCGTTCCAGCCCTTGATCGGAAGGTTCATGGTCCAGTTGTGGATCGGGCTCCAGTGCCAGTAAAGCGGACCATCGTCCTTGCCGCGTGTGAACCAGTCCCACTCGACTTCGTCGAACAGCCGAGTGACAGTTGCCCGCAGAGCCAGCTCGGTTTCCGATGCGCCGGTGAAATATTCTCGCGCGCAGATCAGGCCCTGAAACAGGAGGGCGGTTTCCACAAGGTCGCCGGCATCGTCATATTGCGAAAACTGGACGGTCTCGCTGGTGGCACCATCGACCATGTGGGGGAAGGCGCCGTGATAGCGGGTTGCGAGGTTCAGGCGGTCCAGAATGAGGCTGATCCGCTCCAGCGCCTCATCGCGGGTCACCCATTGCCGCTCTGCCGCAACAAGGATCGCCATCAGCCCGAAACCGGTGCCGCTGATGGAGATCATGTTGGTGGCAATCGCGCCGTTTACCCAGCGCTTGTCATAGGTGAGCTTGCTATCTGCATGCGCGCCTTCCCAGAAATACAGGAAGGTCTGATACTGAACACTGTCCAGCAATTGCTCGAGCGGGGCATTCGGGTCCAGTGGCTCGACAATCATGCAGTCTCAATCCTGTTTATCGGTCAGATAGCGCTTGCGCTGCGCTGTTCCAGATCATGGAACTGCAGGCGCGCCAGCTTGGCGTAAAGTCCACCCTTGGCGACTAGGCTCTGATGGGTTCCTTCCTCGACAACGCGACCGTCTTCAAGCACGAGAATTCTGTCAGCCTTGAGGACGGTTGCCAGGCGATGGGCGATGACGAGCGTCGTGCGGTTTTCCATCAGCCCGTCAAGCGCGCGCTGTACCAGCGTTTCGCTTTCGGCATCGAGCGCCGAGGTCGCCTCATCCAGAAGCAGGACGGGCGCATTCTTCAGGATCGCCCGGGCAATCGCGATGCGCTGCCGCTGGCCGCCGGAAAGGGTGATGCCGCGTTCGCCGGCCATGGTGTCATAGCCCTGGTCGAGCTTGCCGATGAACTCGTCAGCCTGGGCGGAAATGGCCGCGGCACGGACGGCCTCGCGGCTAGCACCCGGCATGCCGAAGGCGATGTTGTCGTGGATCGATGCGGCAAAGATCGTCACGTCCTGCGGCACGATTGCCAGGCGCGAGCGGATGTCTTCGATGCAAGCATTGCGAAGATCGACGCCGTCCAGTTTCACCGATCCGGTCTGTGGGTCGTAGAACCGCATAAGAAGCGAGAATATCGTGCTTTTGCCGGCACCCGACGGGCCGACGATGGCGATCGTTTCACCGGCTTTGACATTCAAGGACAGGCTGTTCAGCGTGATGGCGCTGACACGTGCCGGATAGGCGAAGGAGACCTGATCGAACTCGACTTCGCCACGGGCCGGTGAAGGCAGGGTAACCGGTTGTTCCGGGTCCTGAACGGCCGGGATTTCGTGCAGAAGTTCGGTCAGCCGTTCGGCGCCACCACCGGCGGCCGAAAGCTCGCCCCAGACTTCCGAGAGCTGGCCGAGCGAGCTTGCGGCGATCACCGAATAAAGCACGAACTGGCCAAGCGTGCCGGCACTCATCTCGCCGGCAAGAACGCTCTGCGCGCCATACCACAAGACGCCGACGATCGAGCCGAAGACGAGGAGAATGGCAAAGCCGGTCAGCAGTGCGCGCGAACGGATCGCGACGCGGGCGGCGTCATAGGCATTCTCGACAGCAGAGGCATAACGCACGCTTGCCATCTCTTCGCCGCCGAAGGCCTGAACGGTGCGGGTCGCCGCCACGGTCTCCGATGCGAAAGCCGAGCTCTCTGCCAGCGTGTCCTGTGCGGCGCGGGAGCGGCGACGCACATTGCGACCAAAACCGACGATCGGGAACACGATGACCGGAATGGCGCCGAGCACCATGACGGAAAGCCACGGGCTGGTATAGATCATCATGCCCATGGCGCCGAGACAGAGAATGGTGTTGCGCAAAGCCTGGGAGGCGGCCGAACCGAAGGCGGACTTGATCTGGGTCGTGTCGGCTGTCAGGCGCGAGACGATCTCCCCCGATTGGTTGACGTCGAAGAAGGATGCGGAAAGGCGGGTGACATGGGCGAAGACTTCGCGCCTCAGGTCGGCCACCACGCGTTCACCGATGGTGATCACGTAGTAATACCGCATGGCACTGGCCAGCGCCAAGAGGATGGCAAGGATCAGCAGCATGCCGAAATAGTTGTTTATGAAATGGCCGTCGGAAGACGCGAATCCATGATCGACCATGCGCCGGACGGCGAGCGGAAGAGCAAGTGTTGTCGCGGCCGCCAGAACCAGAAAGAAAAGAGCCGAAGCAACCAGCCTTCGATAACGGGAAAGATAGGGGATCAGTCGGGCGAGGGGCTTGAGGCTGCGATTCTTCTTTTCGGTCTCAGACATGTCTGCCACGGGAACTCCTGCTTGCGCATAGTCATTTTCACAATACGCGAACTCTAATATTTCAACGCACGCTGCCCGCCATTGATGTCGGACAAAGAACGCTGTAGAGGCCCTCTTATCTTGGCCTTGCGGGTACTTGTGCTAGTCGCGACCTTCCTGTATAGGCTCCGCATCGAATTGGGAAGCCGTGACCGTGCTGGTCTACGGCTTCATTGATTAAAGAGGGTCGGTGATCGCAAATGCGGCATGGAGACCCCGCAGAGCAGGAATATCGACATGAAGGCTGACATTCATCCCGAATACCACAAGATCAAGGTCGTCATGACCGATGGCACCGAGTACGAAACCTTCTCCACCTGGGGTTCGGCCGGCGACACGATGAACCTTGAAATCGACCCGAAGTCCCATCCGGCATGGACTGGTGGCAACCAGCAGCTGATGGACCGTGGCGGTCGCGTTTCCAAGTTCAACAAGCGTTTCGGCGGCCTCGGCCTCTAATAGCCTTAACGTTGGCGGACCAAAAAAAGCCTGGCGAAAGCCGGGCTTTTTTCGTTTGGTGTCATGGCAGGGCTCAAGGGGAGTGCCATGATAAAAGACAAGCAATATGAGGCCCTTCGCCGGGTAGTGATCATGGGAAATGGCGGTTCGGGCAAGACATGGCTCGCCCGCAAGCTGTCGTTATACCTCGACCGCGCTCCCGTGCATCTCGATGATGTCTACTGGCAACCCGGCCCGCATGGCGACGGCATTGCCCGTGACAAGGCGATCGTCATCGAAGAGGTGCGGGAATTGTCGCTGACCTCCGGATGGATCATCGAAGGCGTCTATGGCTGGCTGGTCAATGTCATCCTGCCACGCGCGACGACACTGGTGTTTCTCGATCTGCCCGAAGACGAATGCATCGCCAATATCAAGGCGAGGGGCAAGCAGCGTGGAGAAAGCGACGAGAGCTTCCAGGAGTTGCTCGACTGGGTGTCGAAATATCGGGAGCGGCGAAACAACTGGAATTCGTTCGAAAGCCATTTGCGGATGTTCGAAGAGTTCCCCAACGAAAAAGTGCGGCTCAGAAGCCGCACTGAAATTCTCGAATATCTGGATCGACTGGCTGATCGATGATCAGTTGCCGAAGGCCGTCTGCAGCAGGTTCAACTGCGAGCGGACGCTGTTTTCGTTGTCCGGAACGGCAACGGCGTCAGACGGACGATAGATCTCGCGATCGAGAAGGGCCACGCGGTTTTGCAGGCGCAAAGAGCGCTCGACGAGATCGCGGAAACCTTCCGGAAGTTCGTTCCAGCCCGGTGCGTTGCGGTCGACGTTGAAACCGTCAAGGCGAACCTTGTTCTTTTCGGCGAGAACCTGATCCTTCGACATCTCGCCATTGTTGACGGCGCGCTGCAGCAGCAGCCAAGAGGCCATCTGCATGAGGCGTGTCGTCAGGCGCATGGATTCAGCGGCGTAAAGAACCGAGGCGATACGAGGCAGGACCTTCGATGCGGCGCGACCCGTTCCGTCGAGATAGGTCGCGGTCTCTTCCACCAGGGACATGCCCTCGGAGTAAAGTGTCTTGAACTGCGAGGAATTCGCTGCGCGACCGGCGAAATTGACGGTATTCAGACCCTGTTCTTGCATGAATGTCATCCTGCTAACGCAACCACGATGAGGCAATGGCGGGATGTAGCGAAAGGTTCCATCGCCGCCCTCATTGACTTGAACATGATCTTTATAATTGAAATCCGCAAGGCGTTTATTAAGGAAAGGTTAATACCCACAAGAAGCGGTAAACCGATGCGGATGTTCTTGTTTTGGAACACATTTTCGGAAACTGCAAGAGAGCCTGCGAGGCGTCTCTACACGGCCGAGTAAAGCAGTTTTGCGGCGTGCCAAAAAAGAAGAGCCGCGGAAAGGCGGCTCTCAAGGTAAAACAGGGAGAAATCAGACCATTCGCCGGGTGGTGAAACTGTCTGAGTCCAGGAAGCCTGGACGGTCTTATAATGTCTGTTAATGATTAATATCCACTTAAAATCCCCAGGCTTTACTTGGGCATTTTCGGATCGTCTCACTTCTTGAAGAAGTTGTCGGCCGCCATCCGGCCGGCCTGTTTCTTCTGCTTGTCGGTTTCCAGCCGCGCGATTTCCTCTCTGAGGAGATCGATTCGAGCATCGAGATCGCCCACCGAAAGCATGGAAAGATCCGAGCCGATCTCATGGGCGAGCTTCTTGGCCGGCCGGTCGTCGTCGAAAAATGTCATCCTCAGTTCCTCCGGTCTTCTGTCGTGCCTTCCGCCTGCGCTGCACGCGGGTCGAGCGCCAGGCTTTCCGGGGTCGTCATCGGCGATGTTGCGGCCGGAGCGACCGTATAGGCATCACGATGCTCTGCCGGTACCGGTGCCCGCTGTCGGCTGCGGATGATGGCATAGGCCGTGATCAGGATATGCGCGATCGCGGTGACGAGGAAGAGCGCATAAGGTCCGGCCCAGGTCATGACCGGGCCGCCGAGTGTCGGGCCGATGATAGTGCCGATGCCGTAGAGCAGGAGCAGGCCGCCGGAAACCTTGACGAAGTCCTCCGGCGAGGCGAAGTCGTTGGCATGGGCAACCGCGATCGGATAGAGCGCGTTCGCCGCGGCACCGTAGATCGAGACCAGCACGATGATCCCGTAGGCGTCAGTCGGCCGCACCATGGCGACAACCAGTCCCGCCAGTGCTGCAGCGGCGGAAAGACCTGCCAGCACGTAGCGACGGTCCATGCGATCGGAGAGGCGGCCCGCCGGAAACTGCATGATCGCGCCGGCAAAGATGGTGATCGTCACCATTGCGGCGACTGCCCCTTGAGAGAGGCCGGCGCGGTTTGCGAACACAGCGGCCAGAGTGCCGTAGGCGCCATTGGCAATGCCGATCAGCAGAATGCCGACGAAGGAGATCGGCGAGTTTTTGAACAGCCCCTTCAGATCCAGCTTGGCGCGTTTGAGCGGCTGGGGAGAGGCGGCTTTTGAGAGCGTCGTGGGCAGCGCTGCGATGCTGTAGAGAATGCCGCAGATCATGAAGAGCGTCGTCGTTGTCACGTCCGAAAAGGGGACCAGCATCTGGCCGCCGACGACGCCGAAGAGCGTGATGGAAATGTAGAAGGAAAAGATCGTGCCCCGGCTTTCCGGTGTTGCGCGCTCGTTCAGCCAGCTTTCGATGATCATCGAGGTGCCGGCGGTGCAGAAGCCGGTGATGGCTCTCAACGTCAGCCATGCCGTCTGATCGACCAGCAGGCCGGTCAGAAGCACGTTCAGGCAGATCAGCGCGAGGAAGCCGGAAAAGGCGCGGACATGGCCGATCCGTCGCACCACGTTCGGTGCAACAAAGCAGCCGATGACAAAACCCGCAGCCCAGGTCGTGCCGAGCAGGCCAAGCGTCTCGTTGGAATAGCCTTCGAGAGAGCCCCTCAAGGGCAGGAGCAGGCCCTGGAGGCCGTTGCCAAGGAATAGAAAAAGGGTTGCGGATAAAAGGGCGAGGACGGGAAGCAGGTTTCGTCTCATCGTCTCACAAATGGGTTCGTGTCAAACAATCAATGGCACATTTCCCTGCCGTCAGACGTGTTGCGCCTTGCCGCAGGGAACGGTAACGAGGGACGGGGCTCGCTGTTGATTTGCTTGCCCCTCCCAAAGCCTATCTGTGGTGGAGTTTAAAAATGTCTACCCTGTGGCGAGACGCGAAAAGATCGCAGCAGGGCGAACAATGACAAAAGCAATCTCCATCCTGCTCATGCTTGGCATGGTCGTTCAGATCATAAGGCCGCTGGGCTTTCCCGGCCTCAAGCGTCGCATGGACTTCTGGAAAATTGCTGTGCTTGCTTTTGTGATCTGGACCATTGCGCTGCTCGCGCGGGAGTTCTTCTGATCAGCATTCGATGCTGCCGCGCATGACGAAGACAGAGCGGCCGCTGATCCGCACATCGGTTACCTTGCCATGTTGCTTGGTAACATCGAGTTCGATGATGCTCCTGCGGCCCATCTCCACGCCCTGCTCGATTGTCAGTTGGGTGTTGATATCCGCCTCGGGCATGTTGGCGACCAGATATGCGCCGAGCGCACCGGATGCACTGCCGGTTGCAGGATCTTCCGGAACATCGTCAAGTGGAGCGAACATGCGTGCACGGATATGGTCCGGCCGCGACGGACCGCGGACATAGAGAAATACTGAAAATCCGAGGCCGTCGCCGGGATGACGGGCGACTGTTTCCCGGAAGGCAGCAAGATCCGGCAGGGCGCGACCAAGGGCGTCTAGGCCATCCAGTTCGGCAAGGACGAAGCCGAGACCGACAGAGGCAAAGACCGGCTGGTGCCGATCGGTGCGGACATTTTCCGTTTCGATAGCGACGCAGCGCGCCACAAGCTCTGCTGCAACCGTCTCTCCGATCTCGAGCGATCTCGGGGCGCGGATCGAGGCGGCGGCGACCTTGCCATCTTCGCGCTTCAATTGGACCTCGACGAGGCCGGCTTTTTCCTCGAAACGAAGGCTGTCGCCGATGGCTTTGCCGAACAGGCTCGTCTCCTGGCCAAGAACGTAAGCGGTGCCGACATTGGGATGGCCGGCGAAGGGAACTTCCAGCGTCGGCGTAAAGATACGGACATGGGCGCTGTTGGCCGGATCTTCTGGCGGCAGCACGAATGTGCTTTCGGAATAGCCGAATTCGGTGGCGATCTCGTGCATCTGCTGCGTGGTCAGTCCGCGTGCATCGGTGATGACGGCAAGCGGGTTGCCGGTGAAGCGTTCGGCAGTGAAAACATCGACGGTGACGAATTCGACTTTGGGCATGGCATCCTCCAAGGGTGAGGGACGATGCTTAAGCGGCTGCGATGCGGCTCACCAGTCAAACTTTGTTATGGTATCAATCAACGGAAAAACCGCGCCGTTGCCGACGCGGTTTTCTCCCTCCCTGCAGCATCCGCGCCAAATCAAGGCTGCGGACCGGCTGCAACGATTTCGGTGAAAAGGCTTGGCTTACGCAGCCTTTTCAAGATCCTTCTTCCATGTGCCCTTGGCGGCGAGCGTGTTCATTTCGGCGCGGTGCGCAAAGGCGCGCTGGCCGGCTGCAACATTCTCGGACTTGCCACCCCATGCCTTAAGAGCGGTTTCCTGCAGCGCGCGGCCATAGGAATAGGTGAGCTTCCAGGGCAGATCGTAACCGGCAACCATGGCTGAGAGGTGCGCCGTTGCTTCTTCCGAGGTCTGGCCGCCGGACAGAAAGGCGATGCCCGGTACGGAAGCAGGAACGGTGGCCTTCAGAACCTTGACGGTGCGTGCGGCGACTTCTTCCACCGAAGCCTTGCGGGCCTTGATGCCATCAATGACCATGTTCGGCTTCAGGATCATGCCTTCGAGATCGACGCGGGCGTCGAACAGGTCGGCGAAGACGGTCTGCAGTACGTGCTGGGTAACTTCGGCGCAACGGTCGATGTCATGGTCGCCGGGAGTGCCGTCCATCATCACTTCCGGCTCGACGATCGGCACGATGTCAGCCTGCTGGCAGAGCGCTGCATAACGAGCGAGAGACTGCGAGTTGGCCTTGATCGAACCCCAGCTCGGACGTTGGTCACCGATGGTGATGACGCCGCGCCACTTGGCGAAACGGGCACCGGCTTCACGATATTTGCGGAGGCGTTCGTAAAGGCCATCGAGACCTTCAGTAATGAATTCGTGCGGGTGAAGCGCCATCGGCTTCGCGCCGATATCAACCTTGATGCCAGGAATCGAGCCGGCTGCGGTCATGATGTCGACGAACGGAGTGCCGTCGGCTGCCTTCTGGTAGAGGGTTTCTTCATAGAGGATGACACCGGAAATGCAGTTCTTCATCGCTGCTTCGGTGCGGAAGAGCATCTCGCGGTAGTCACGGCGGCTCTCTTCGGTAGACTCGATCCCGATGCTATCGAAGCGCTTTTTGATCGTCCCGGTGGACTCGTCGGCGGCCAGAAGGCCCTTGCCGTTCGATACCATCTTGAGTGCAATATCTTCCAGACGTTCGGTCATTTGTCGATCTCCAACACTTGATATCTGAGGCGATAACAGATGTAGGGCGGAAGTAAATCCACGGCTAAATATTTGAAACGATTGAATTCAATTCAATCGTTTAAAACATCTAAAAAATTTAAAGGGGTCTTGAAACGCGAATGCGCGGAGCCATGTCCGCGCACTCTGGTTGTGGTCAAGCTGTGGATAAACAGCAATCAGGCCGTCTTGGACAGAACTGCCACGCCGGGCAGTTCCTTACCTTCCATCCATTCAAGGAAAGCGCCGCCTGCCGTCGAGATGTAGGTGAAGTCGTCGGCAACGCCCGCATGGTTCAAGGCTGCGACCGTGTCACCGCCACCTGCAACGGATGTCAGCTTGCCGGCCTTGGTCTGTGCCGCTGCGAACTTTGCTGCCGAAACGGTTGCTGCGTCGAAGGGTGTGATTTCGAAGGCGCCGAGCGGGCCATTCCAGACGAGCGTAGAGGCCTTGCCGATCCATTCGTTGATGGCTTCGACCGACTTCGGGCCGACATCGAGGGCCATGGCATCGGCCGGGATGGCGTCGATGGCGACGATCTCGTTTGCTGCATTGGCCTTGAACTCGCGGGCAACGACAGCATCGACGGGGAGGACGATGGCGCAACCGGCGCTTTCGGCTTCAGCCATGATTGCCTTGGCGGTTTCGCCGAGATCATGTTCGCAGAGCGACTTGCCGACATTGATGCCCTTTGCCGCGATAAAGGTATTGGCCATGCCGCCGCCGATGACGAGCGCGTCGACCTTCTTTACCAGGTTCTGCAACAGGTCGATCTTGGTCGATACCTTTGCACCACCAACGATGGCAACTGTCGGGCGAACCGGTGCGCCAAGACCCTTTTCCAGCGCCTCAAGCTCGGCCTGCATGGTGCGGCCAGCATAGGCGGGCAGATGGTGCGCGAGGCCTTCGGTCGATGCGTGAGCGCGGTGAGCGGCAGAGAAGGCGTCGTTGACGTAGATGTCGCCGTTTGCGGCAAGCGCTTCGGTAAACTCGGCGTCGTTCTTTTCCTCGCCCTTGTGGAAGCGGGTGTTTTCCAGAAGCAGGATGTCGCCGTCCTTCATCGATGCGACGGCCTTTTCGGCGTCGGGGCCGATGCAATCGGCGGCGAAGAGGATCTTGGTGCCGAGCACTTCGTTGATGGCCGGGACGATCAGCGAGAGAGACATGTCGGCGACAGGCTCACCCTTTGGGCGACCGAAATGGGCAAGCAGGATGACCTTGGCGCCTTTTTTCGACAGTTCAAGGATGGTCGGGGCAACACGCTCGATGCGGGTCTTGTCGGTTACCTTACCGTCGGCAACCGGTACGTTGAGATCGACGCGTACGAGAACGCGCTTGCCCGCTGGGTTGCTGATATCGTCAATAGTCTTGAATGCCGGCATGGGCTAATCCACTCCTTGAGTGCTGAAATGGGACCGAGTGCCCTGAAGCGCCCGGCCGCTGAAACTGGCGGACCATACTATGGTTGCGGCCCGACGCAAGGGCGCCAAGAGCCGCAGTGGTCTCTCAAGTATAGCCTATCGCCTTTGGGTGGGCACCGGCTTTCCGCGGTATTTGCGGATGAGGTCACGCACGCGATGCGCGATCTCTCGCATGTTGATGAAGATCGGCAGGTTGATGGTCGGTTCGACCGGTTCCAGTGAAACGCCGATCGAACGGATGTGGTTTAACTCGTCGACTTCGCGGACGATCAGGACGATCGAGCCGAAGCGCATGCGGTCGGCATATTCCGCCTTGCCGCCGAGGCGTGCGATCAGCAGTTCGCCGACCGTCATGGAATGTTCGGCGGGAGACAGAAGGCCCGGACCATAGGCGGCGTCGAGTTCTTTCGCGGGGCGGGCGGGGGAGATGGCGAAGGCGCCGAAAAATTCCTCGTCATTGTCATCCACCGGCGCGCGGGCCGCAAACAGGCGGTCGAGCAGTTTGGTGTAGGTCGGGGCGACGAAGAGATAGACCTGATCGCCCTCCCGCAGCCGTCCGGCATATTGATAACGCATGCTCTTTGCGTCGCGGATGACGAGCGAAGGCATGGCCCAGCGGGGAATGCGCTCGCCGCGCATGATCGGGCTGTCCTTGATGACCTTGTAGGAGATCAGTTCGTGCTGGGCAGCGCCCGGCAGATCGAGCTCGATCTTGTCGACCGCGCCCATGCGCGGCGGAATGATGAGGCCAAGTTTTGTCGCGACCGGCTTGATCGTCCAGCCCTGCAGGCAGAGCGATACGAGGACGATGATGAAGGCGACATTGAAGAAGAGTTCGCCATTCTCGACGCCGCTCAGGAGTGGCATTATCGCGAGCAGGATCGATACCGCGCCGCGCAGGCCGACCCAGGCGACAAAGCCGATTTCCTGCTGAGTGAAATCGAAGGGCAGCAGGCTCAGCCAAACCGCGATGGGCCGGGCGACGAAGATGAGGAAGAGTGCAAGGCCGATCGCCGGCAGAAGAATGGCCGGGAACTGTGATGGTGTGGCGAGCAGGCCGAGAACGAGGAACATGATGATCTGGGCAAGCCAGGTCAGCCCCTCGTTGAAACGCATGATCTGCTGCTTGGCGTACATCTTGCGATTTCCGGCATACATGCCGGCGACATAAACGGCGAGAAAGCCGCTGCCGCCCATGGCGCCGGTGAAGGCGAAGACGAGCAGGGCGAGTGTCAGTACGAAGATCGGCGCGAGGCCGCGGTCTGAGGTGAAGCGGTTGAGGATCGCCACGATCATCATGCCACCGAGCAGGCCGAAGACGAGGCCGAGCCCCATTTCCTCGAAGAAGGTGAAGAAGAAATGCAGGTCGATGCCGGAGAGGCGCTGGCCGGTGCCGATCAACTCGGCAATTGCGATGGTCAGGAAGATCGCCATCGGATCGTTGGTGCCGGATTCGACTTCGAGCGTCGAGCGTACCTTGTCGCGGATATTGATGCCGCCGATGCGCAGAAGAAAGAAGACGGCGGCAGCATCGGTCGAGGCAACGATCGAACCGAGCAGCAGTCCTTCCAGCCAGTCGAGATTCAGAAAAAGGGCTGCGGCAAAGGCGAAGATGCCGGAGGTCAGAAGCACGCCGACCGTGGCCAGCGTGATTGCCGGTACTGCAGCGATCTTGAAGGAGTGAATGGGAGTGATGAAGCCGGAATCGAACAGGATAACGGCCAATGCCAGCGATCCCAGCATGAAGGTGAAGGGATAGTTGGAGAATTGTATTCCGAGGCCATCGACGCCGGCGAGAAGGCCGATCGACAGGAAGACGAGAAGCAGCGGTGCGCCGAAGCGGAAGGCGAGAAGGCTGGAGAAGGCGGAAACCAGCACAAGCAGTGTGCCGATCAACAATACGATATAAAACGCCTCCAAAGACCCCGACCTCTTCGTTTGCCGCTTGCTCCCTTCCCGGGCAGCACGTGCTGGTCGCGAAACCGGTTTTCGGTCGCGGGGCATCTGTCGGGGCGGGGGCAGATCCGGCGCGAGCCGGAGCGAATCGTCACTCTCAGCAATAGGCAGGAACAAATCCGGCAAGAGAAGGGCAGGGTGGAAAAAAGACGGTCTTACCCCTTGGTGCTTTCAGCTTTTCAGAGAACGGAGAGCCCACGCAAATGCGGAACCTCGATTGGGTAGATAAGGCGGCTCCGCATTCGCGTGGCCTTCGGCTGGTATCGGGACTTCCGGTCCTACGGGTGATCTTCTCGCCTCGCTGCATGTGGTTACCCACACTTGGACGGCTCAACCGAACCCGGCATGGCTGCCGGGGGGGCTTGATAGGAGGGGCCGGTTTTGACGCCGGACGCTCCATGCGTTTCGCCCCTCTCGTCCTTGCCGCACGTAATGGGGCAAGGACGAGAGCGCCGGCCGCCGCCTGCCCGCGAACGTCTCGCGAAACGCTCCGGCGATGGAGGCGGGCGGATTGTAGATGCAGGTCGGGAGCGCGGGGATGATTGATGCGCTAAAGTATTGAATACGTGCGCAAGGATGGCGCTCACGTCCACATGGTGGTGGTTCAGCGCTCGACGGCTACGTCGTCATCAATTATCTATAATTCATGACGACAGCCAAATCAGACACGATTGCCTCGCGTATCAGTCGAGAGCTTGCCGAGCGCATCGTTACCGGCGTGATTGCCGCCGGTGCACGGCTTCGGCAAGATCATATTGCCGAAGAATTCGGGGCCAGCCATGTGCCGGTGCGTGAGGCGTTTCGGCGGCTGGAGGCGCAGGGCCTGGTTGTCAGCGAGCCGCGCCGGGGGGTGAGGGTTGCGGGCTTCAGTCTCGACGAGGTAAAAGAGGTGGCCGAAATGCGCGCCGCCCTGGAAGTGCTGGCTTTGCGCCATGCCGCGCCTCATTTGACAAGGGCCATTCTCGATGCGGCCGAGGCTGCGAACCATGCCGGTGAAAAGGCTGTCGACGTGCAGGCGTGGGATGAGGCAAATCGGAGCTTTCATCGCCTAATCCTCAGCCCTTGCGGCATGCCGCGCCTGTTGAAGTCCATCGAAGACCTGCAGGTGGTCGGTGCCCGATTGCTGTTTTCCGGATGGCGGGCCGAGTGGGAAGCGCCAACGGACCGGGATCATCGCGCCATTCTCTCCGCGCTTAGGGCCGGAGATGTGGATCAGGCGGCTGCGGTGCTTGCGCGGCATGTGCAGTGGGTCGGCCCTAACCCCCGCAAAAGCTAAAATTCCTTCGCAATTTCAAGGCGTTTTGCTGGCTGTGAATTTCATGGCTTGTCAATTCGTGTGGTCTGTGGACTCATTAGCTATAGATTCCTGAAATTATCTATAATTTGGAGATCCGCATGAACTACGCTTCTACCCGCACTGCCAAGCCTGCCTTCAGCCCGCTTGATCTGCAGAATGCTCCGCTCGTCCTGCGTGGCCTGGCTATCGTGCTTGGCACTGGGATACTTGCCGCATCTTCCTACGTCGCGGTGCCGATGATCCCCGTGCCAATCACCATGCAGACCCTGGCTGTCACGCTGATCGGTGCGCTTTACGGCTGGCGTCTGGGGGCGGCGACGGTTGTCGCATGGCTTGCCGAGGCTGCCATGGGCATGCCGGTTCTGGCCAACGGGGCAGGCGGGCTTCATGTTTTCGTCGGGCCGACGTCCGGTTATCTGTTTTCCTTCCCCGTCATCGCAGCCGTCACGGGCTTTTTGGCGGAGAAGGGTTGGAACGGTCATCGCCCGGTTCTGGCGTTCGTGGCGATGATGATCGCCAATCTTCTGTGCCTTGTTATCGGCGGTGTCGTTCTGGCCTTCATGATCGGGGCGCAGAAGGCTTTTCTGTTCGGAGTGCTGCCGTTCCTCGTCGGCGCCGGGTTGAAATCCGCGCTCGGCGCGGCGATCCTGCGTCTGCTGGCGCGAGGCAGGACCAAGCCTGCTGCATGACGGTTCGGCTGAGACCGCATCATCTCCTTTGCCTGCTCACATATGTGGGCAAAGGATACACGCCGGGTTTTGTCGCCAACTACGATCGTATCGCCAAACGGCTATCGAGCGGCGAGGATGTTCTCGTCGTCGACGGTCCGGACGACATTTGCGCAGCACTTTTGTGCGAGCCTGAACCGCATTGTTTTCGTGACAGCGTGCGTGTCCGTGATGCGCAGGCGGCGGCGGATATCGGGGATCTGCTGGAGATGCGCTTGTCGGCGGGTGCGCGGATCGATCTGCATCCGGGGGTGCTTGCTAGAATGCGAAAAGCCTTTGCCGAGGGACAATCGCGGAAAGCCTGTCGCGGCTGCGAATGGTACGATCTCTGCAGCGGTATCGCCAATGATGGTTATGGTACGGTGCGCGTGAGGGCGACTATCGAGACGACGTGTCTCTGATGCAATAAAAAAGGGGCGCTCGAGGCGCCCCTTTCTTCATTCGTATCGGCTCGATCAGATGAGCTTTGCCATTGCTACGGAGGTGTCGGCCATGCGGTTGGAGAAGCCCCATTCGTTGTCGTACCAAGACAGAACGCGGACGAAGTTGCCTTCCAGCACCTTGGTCTGGTCGATCGCGAAGATCGAGGAATGGCTGTCGTGGTTGAAGTCGCGGGAAACCAGCGGCTCTTCGGTGTAGCCGAGGATGCCCTTCAGCTTGCCGTTTGCAGCAGCCTTGATGGCTTCGCTGATTTCGGCAACCGTGGTGTTCTTCTTGGCAACGAACTTGAAGTCGACAACCGAGACGTTCGGGGTCGGCACGCGGATCGAGGTGCCGTCGAGGCGGCCCTTGAGGTGCGGCAGAACGAGACCAACTGCCTTTGCGGCGCCGGTCGAGGTCGGGATCATGGACAGGGCTGCAGCGCGGGCGCGGTACAGGTCCTTGTGCATGGTGTCGAGCGTCGGCTGGTCACCCGTGTAGGAATGGATTGTGGTCATGAAGCCGTGGTCGATACCGACAGCGTCATCCAGCGTCTTGACGACCGGAACCAGGCAGTTCGTGGTGCACGACGCGTTGGAGATGACCAGATGGTCCTTGGTCAGGGCGTCATGGTTGACGCCGAAGACGACGGTCAGGTCTGCGCCGTCGGACGGAGCCGAAACGATGACGCGCTTTGCGCCGGCGGTCAGATGCAGGGCAGCCTTTTCACGGGAGGTGAAGATACCGGTGCATTCGAGCGCGATGTCGACGCCGAGTTCCTTGTGCGGCAGGGTTGCCGGATCCTTGATCGCGGTAACCTTGATCGGCTTGCCGCCGCCAACGGTGATGGTATCGCCGTCAACTTTCACTTCGGCCGGGAATTTGCCGTGGATCGAGTCGTAGCGGAGCAGATGGGCATTGGTTTCAACCGGGCCAAGGTCGTTGATGGCAACGACTTCGATATCGGTGCGACCCGATTCGACGATGGCGCGGAGGACGTTGCGGCCGATACGGCCGAAGCCGTTGATGGCAACCTTTACAGTCATATGAGCTTTACTCCCTGATAATGGGGCTACGTTCTAACGCGGGTTGTGACTGCCCTACTTTGATCTAGGGCAGTCGGTAGCATTAAATTTTTGCTTCGGCGGCAGCGACGACAGCGTCAGCCGTGATGCCGAAGTGCTTGAAGACATCCTTGGCCGGGCCGGAAGCGCCAAAGCCCTTCATGCCGATGAATGTGCCTTCCGGACCGATGAAGGCATCCCAGCCTTCGCGAACGCCGGCTTCGACGGCGATCTTGACCGGGGACTTGCCGATGATTTCCGCGCGGTAGGCATCCGGCTGTTCGAAGAAGAGTTCTGTCGAGGGAACCGAGACGACGCGAACGGTCGTGCCCTTTTCACCGAGCGTCTTTGCCGCAGCTACTGCCAGTTCGACTTCCGAGCCGGATGCGAAGATCGTGACCTTAGCATCGGCATTGCCGGAGAGTGTGTAGGCGCCCTTGGCCGAACGGTTCTCTTCCGAATATTCGGTGCGAACGGTGGTCAGGTTCTGGCGGGTGAGGGCAAGACCCGACGGACGATCCTTGGTCGAGACGGCGATCTGCCAGCATTCGGCAGTTTCGACGGCATCGGCCGGGCGGAACATCATCAGGTTCGGGATGGCGCGCAGCGAGGCCATCTGTTCGACCGGCTGGTGGGTCGGGCCGTCTTCGCCGACGCCGATCGAATCATGCGTCAGGACGTGGATGACGCGGATACCCATCAGGGATGCCAGGCGGATCGGCGGGCGGCAATAATCCGAGAAGATCATGAAGCCGCCGCCGTAAGGGATCAGGCCGCCATGCAGCGCGATGCCGTTCATGGCCGACGCCATGCCGTGCTCGCGGATGCCCCAGTGCATATAGCGACCGGAGAAATCCGTCGGCGTGACGGAGATCATCTGGCTGGTCTTGGTGTTGTTCGACGGCGTCAGGTCGGCGGAGCCGCCGAGCGTTTCCGGCAGGAAGCCGTTGATGATTTCAAGCGCGTCTTCGGAAGCCTTGCGGGTAGCGATCGTCGGCTTGGTTTCGGCGAGCTTCTTCTTGTAGTCGCTGATCGCAGCGTCGAAGCCTGCTGGTAGATCACCGGCGAAGCGGCGATCGAACTCGGCCTTCTTGGCGGACTTTTCGAGGCGGCCTTCCCATGCCTTGACGGCGTCTGCCGAGCGGGTGCCGGCGGCGCGCCATTCGGACAGGACATCGTTCGGGACGACGAAGGGTTCGTATTCCCAGTTCAGCGCCTTGCGAGTTGCAGCGATTTCTTCCGCACCGAGCGGGGAGCCGTGAACCTTGTGGCTGCCGGCCTTGTTCGGAGAGCCGAAGCCGATCACCGTCTTGCAGGCGATAAAGGTTGGCTTATCGGACTTGTGGGCTTCTTCAATCGCGGCGGCAATGGCTGCCTGATCATGGCCGTCGATTTCGATCGTGTGCCAGTGAACGGCCTTGAAGCGGGCGATCTGGTCGGTTGAGTCCGACAGCGAAACGGCGCCGTCGATGGTGATCGAGTTGTTGTCCCAGAAGAGGACGAGCTTGTTGAGCTTCAGGTGGCCGGCAAGCGCGATGGCTTCGTGGGAGATGCCTTCCATCAGGCAGCCATCGCCGTTGATCACGTATGTATAGTGATCCTGCAGGTCGGCGCCGAATTCGTCGCGCAGCTTGCGTTCGGCAATCGCCATGCCGACGGCATTGGCGATGCCCTGGCCGAGCGGACCGGTGGTGGTCTCGATGCCGGTGGCGTGACCGTATTCCGGATGACCGGCGGTCTTGGAGCCGAGCTGGCGAAAGCCCTTCAGGTCCTCGACGGTCATGTCTTCATAACCGGTCAAATACAGCAGCGAATAAAGAAGCATCGAACCGTGGCCGGCCGACAGCACGAAGCGATCGCGGTCCGGCCAGTGCGGTTTCGTCGGGTCGAACTTCAAATATTTGGAGAACAGGACCGTTGCCACGTCGGCCATGCCCATCGGCATGCCCGGGTGGCCGGAATTCGCCTTTTCGACGGCATCCATGGCAAGGAAACGGATCGCATTCGCCATCCGGTCGTTTTGTTCGCGAGAAGTCATGGCTAATCCACTGTATCCGAGTGTCGGTCAGAGGCCCGTTTGGAGGGCCATTTGAGGGAGCGCCTGATCCTTATCAGGTGGCGCGCGCAAGTCAACAAATGTGGGGCTATAGCTATTACATATTGAGCAGGTTTGCGACAGGTCGCCGTTTGTTTGGGCAGATGTGTGCAAAAACGATATAAGGTGATTGATCCACAAGTCGATGACGCACAGAGGGTGGTGGTTTGTTGACCGGCTTTCAAGCGGTGCTTAATCTGTTTTACCTAATGGCGAGGTTTGGCTGCACGATTCGGTCTTCTTCGCATTCTCACGGGATATGATGGATGCCGGCAGAAAAGACGGTTGAGGTGGCGCTTTCGGAACTGCGCGCAGCGGTGGGCAGTCTCGAAAATGCCGTGGATGCCCGTATCGAACGTCAGCGCGAGAGCCGCGACGTCGATAGCGAAGTTCGTCGCGTCCATGCAGATCGTGCCCGTCTGGCACAGGAGCTCGATCAGTCGCAATTTCGCGCCAATCGGCTGGAAGAAGTCAATCGCGAAGTATCGCGTCGACTGGTGACGGCTATGGAAACGATCCGCGCCGTGCTTGATCGTTGACGGGAGAATTTGATGGCTCAGATTACAGTCACGATCGATGGCAAGGCCTATCGCATGGCCTGCGAGGAGGGGCAGGAAGATCACCTGACCCAGCTTGCCGACCGGCTGGACCGCTATGTCGGCCACCTCAAGGGGCAGTTCGGCGAAATCGGCGATCTGAGGATCACCGTCATGGCCGGCATCATGATCATGGACGAACTGTCCGAAATGACGCGTAAGGTTTCGGCTCTCGAGGCGGAACTGGCTTCCCTGCGGTCCAATCGCGACGGATCTATCGAGGTGCAACAGCGCAACGAGCAGGTGCTGGTCTCTACGATCGGCGAGCTTGCTGCGCGGATCGAAGGGCTTGCGGCAAAGCTCAACGGGCGCACACCTGCCGAGATCAATTGATACTTACAAAAATTCGATCCCTGGCTACTGGCGCTGCCCGAGGATCGCACATATATTCTGGTCGCGTTCTGCGCTTCCCGACAGGAACCACAATCCCTGGGGCCATACTCGATCCAAAGGGAGCTGTCCCTGACCAGGCCCGTGGGCTTGGACATATGGCGCCCACCTACGTTTGTAGGCACCCAGGATCGTAAAACTCCATCGGTCGCCGTGGATCGCGCTTTCCTTTTTTAGATTGTCGTTGATGCAGTCCGGCGCTTGCCGGATATGCATTGACAATGCCGGCGTTGCGGCCAAGTTCATTCCGTCCAGTTCAATCGACGGTTCCTCTTCATGCTCTTTGCCAATAACAAGTTTGCCCGGTCTTCGCTCTTCATGCTTTTGATCGGTGCTGGACTTCTCGTTGCTATCGTCCTGTCGTCCTTCTTCCTTGCAGGCATGACGCGGACCTATTTCGACGAAGTGACTAAGCTGAGGGCGGTGCGCTCTGTCGCGGCTGACATGCTGGTTCTGCTGAATTCTGCTGAGTCGAGCCAGCGCGGTTATCTTCTGGTGCAAAACGAGGCCTTTCTCGAGCCATACCAAAAGGCGCTCGAAGCGTTGCCGAGTCAGGTCGAGCGGCTGGAGCGCGTTTCCAAAAATCAGAATACGGTCAACGTGCCGCTTGAGGATATCCGTCGCCTGATCGCTGAAAAGGTGACGGAGATGCAGTCGACGCTCAATCTTGCCAGCGAGGGCAAGGTGGCGGATGCCGTTGCCATCGTGCGCAATGAGTCCGGCTTCGTCGTCATGCAGCAGCTTCGGCAGGCGATCGGCGATGTCGTGCAGGAACTGGACGGGCATCTGATCAACGGTATCGGCGAAATCCGCGAAAGCGCGGGATCGCTGCAATATGTGACACTTGGCGGCGGACTGCTGATCATCCTGGTCGTCGGCGGCGCAATTGCCGTCGTGATGCAGCATGTGCGTGAACTCGCTCATGCCCGGGCGGAGGTCGAGGAGCTGAATGTCGGGCTTGAGGAACGCGTCAACGAGCGCACCGAAGACCTGATACAGGCCAATCGTGAAATCCAGCGTTACGCCTATATCGTCTCCCATGACCTGAGGGCTCCTCTCGTCAATATCATGGGCTTTACCAGCGAACTCGATGCGTCTCTCAAGTCGATCAGCGCCTATGTGCTGGCCGATGAGGCGCGCCCAAGCGAAGACGAGGTGCGCGAGGCGCGGCTTGCCGTCGAGGAGGATCTGCCGGAGGCGATCGGGTTCATCCGGTCATCGACCAAGAAGATGGATGCCCTGATCAACGCCATCCTGAAGATTTCGCGCGATGGCCGCCGCGAGCTGAAACCTGAACGCATCGATCTCGGCGAAATGCTGGAGACGACGGCCGCAAGCGTTCATCACCAGGTCAGCGATTCCGGCGGCGAGGTAAGCATCTCCGTGGGCGCAGCCCGTGGTCTTTTGACTGACCGGTTCTCCATGGAGCAGATTTTCGGCAACCTGTTCGACAATGCGGTAAAGTACAAACATCCGGAGCGACCGCTCAACCTTTCCGTGAAGGCATTCCCGATGGGGCGCAGTGCCGTCCGGATAGAGGTGGCGGACAATGGTCGCGGGATCGCGCCGGAAGACCATGAACGCGTCTTCGAACTTTTTCGCCGGGCCGGGGTGCAGGACAAGCCGGGCGAGGGGATCGGGCTTGCGCATGTGCGCTCGTTAGTCAGAAATTTAGGCGGGGAAATTACTGTGACCTCCACATTGGGGGGAGGATCGACATTTGTCATCCGTCTGCCCATGGATCTGTCCCAGTATGTTAGGAGTAGCGGGCCATGAAAGCTGCCGGCAAGGAAGTCACCATCGTCATGATCGAAGATGACGAAGGGCATGCCCGCCTGATCGAAAAAAATGTGCGCCGGGCCGGCGTCAGCAACGATATCGTGCCTTTTACCAATGGTACCGATGCGCTCGATTTCATTCTCGGTGCCGACCGCTCGGGCATGGCCAGCAGCGATCGGCATCTTCTTATCCTTCTCGATCTCAATCTGCCGGATATGTCGGGTATTGACATCCTTGAGAAGGTGAAGTCCAACCCTCATGCAAAACGACTGCCCGTGGTGATCCTCACGACGACGGACGACGAGCGTGAAATTCAGCGCTGTTACGATCTCGGCGCGAATGTCTACATTACCAAGCCAGTGGATTACGATAGTTTTGCACACGCCATTCGACAGCTGGGTCTGTTCTTTTCGGTGATGCAGATACCCGGACAATGATGAGAAGATATGCCGCGAACGATCCTTTATGTTGACGACGATGTCGCTCTGGCCCGTCTCGCGGAACGCCATCTCGGACGCGCCGGTTACAATGTCGTCACTGCCGTCGACGGGGAAAGCGCCATGGCGGCGTTCGAAAAGGGCGGGATCGATGCGATCGTTCTAGACCACTATCTCCGCGCCGAGACCGGTATGGATATCTTCCATCGCCTGCAGGGGCGTGGCTGTTCGGCGCCGGTCATTTACGTCACCGGTTCCAGCGAAGCGACGATCGCCATCGAGGCAATGAAGAACGGCGCATCCGATTATGTCATCAAGACCGTCGGCGACGAGTTCCTGCCGCTGATGCAGAATGCGATCGGCCAGGCGATCTCGACCGCAGATCTGTGGCGCGAGAAGGAAAAGGCCGACCAGGAAATCCGCATCGGCAAGGAACGAGCCGAAATCCTGCTGGCGGAGGTCAATCACCGCGTAGCAAACAGTCTAGCTCTGGTCGCGGCGATGATCCGACTCCAGGCCGGAAGCAGCAAGAACGAGGACGTGAAGGCAGCGCTTGCCGAGACACAGGCTCGGATTGCGGCAATCGCCGGCATGCACCGTAGCCTCTACACATCCGATGACGTGCGGCAGGTGGAGATGGACAAATATCTCGGCACGCTGGTCAACGAGGTGCAAGGAACGGTCACCGACCGTCAGGGGGCGACCATCCATCTATCGGCCGACGAGGTAATGTTGACGTCGGATCGCGCAGTTTCCGTCGGCATGATCGTCACCGAGCTTCTGACCAATGCGTTGAAATATGCTTATGAGCCGGGAACTGATGGCGAAGTGCGCGTCCTTCTGACACGCCAGCCGGATGACAAGGCGTTGCTCGCTGTCGAGGATGACGGGATCGGCTGGAAAGAAGGCGACGTCGTCAGGGGAACCGGTCTTGGAAGCCGGATCGTGAAGTCAATGGCGTCCACGCTCGGATCGGCCATTCAATATGTCGAGCGGCCAAAAGGCACACGTGCGGAGATGACGATCGATCTCTCTATTTGATCGGCGGCAGACATCAGTTGTTCCAGCCATTGCAATAGACGCAAGCCGACCTTATGATTTCTGCTCACAGGTGAAGGTGCGCAGTTCCGAGAACCGGCTGACGGTTTTCCGAACTGCGCGCGAGATCACATCATGAAATCAACGGCAGCCGCCGCAAGCGGTCAACGTTTTGTGCGCAGGATATTGTCCCAGCCTAAGAGCACCTTTTGTTAACCGAAATCCTTATCGTCGTTGCACTCACCATATTGAATGGTGTTCTTGCGATGTCGGAACTTGCCGTCGTTTCATCCCGCCCCATCCGTCTCAAGGTTATGGCAGAGCAGGGAAATCGCGGTGCGGCCACAGCCATCAAGCTTGCCGAAGACCCAGGTCGTTTTCTCTCTTCCGTTCAGATCGGCATCACGCTGGTTGGTGTTCTTTCCGGCGCATTTTCAGGCGCAACCCTCGGTACGCGCCTGACCTCATGGCTCGAGGCACAGGGCATGGCCGAGAACCTTGCCGACTGGCTTGGTGTCGGCGGTGTCGTTGTCGTCATCACCTATATGTCGCTTATCCTCGGCGAACTGGTGCCGAAGCAGATTGCGCTTCGCGCGCCAGAATCTGTTGCCGCCCGCGTCGCGCCTGCGATGAAGCTCGTGGCGATGATCGGCGCGCCCATCGTCTGGTTTCTCGATATTTCCGGCCGCTTCGTGCTGGCCATACTCGGTCAGAAGGGCGAGTCCGAAGACAAGGTGACGGACGAGGAAATCCGCACCGTTCTTGCTGAAGCGCAGAGCGCCGGCGTCATCGAAAGCGGTGAGTCCGAGATGATTTCCGGCGTCATGCGCCTGGCCGACCGCACCGCCCGCGGCCTGATGACGCCGCGCCGCGATGTCGAGGTGATCGATACCGAGGACGAACCGGAGGAAATCCGCGCCCAGCTTCGCGCCACGACACGCTCCCGCCTTCCGGTTCGCAAGGGCAGTTCCGACGAGATCATCGGCGTTCTGTTCGTCAAGGACGCCTATGATTTCATGGCCGGCGGAAAGCAGTTCGATGTTCAGCTTGTTATGCGTGAGGCTCCCGTTGTCTCCGATCTGACTGGCGCTCTCGACGTCATCCAGGCGCTCAGGAAGGCACCGGCGCATATGGTGCTTGTCTATGACGAGTACGGTCATTTCGAAGGCATCATCAGCTCAGGCGACGTGCTGGAGGCAATCACCGGTGTGTTCCAGGAAGACGCGACCGAAGAGCCTGCAATCGTGGTGCGGGACGATGGTTCTTACCTGATCGCCGGCTGGATGCCGGTGGATGAGTTCGGGGCGCAGATGGGGATCTCGATCGAGGAGGATCCGGGTTACGAGACCGTTGCCGGTTTCGTGCTTGACGAATTGAAGCACCTGCCGGAACTCGGCGAAAGCTTCACGACGCATGGCTGGACCTTCGAGGTCGTCGATCTTGACGGTCGGCGTATCGACAAGCTGCTGGTCTCGCGCTCGGGCGACAAGGCCTGATGGCCGGCCAATCGATCAAGGCGTCGCTGCGGGCCGAAAGGCTCGCGGCGCGCGATGCGCTCAGTGCTGCGGAGCGCGTGGAGAAAAGCCTGTCGCTGGCATCGCATGGCATGGCGGCGATCGATCTCAACGACGGAACGCTCGTGTCCGGCTTCCTGCCGATCCGCTCCGAGGTGGATGTCCGTCCTCTTATGGATCTCCTGAGACAACGCGGGGCGCGGATTTGCGTGCCCGTTGTACTCGACAAGGAAATCATCGTTTTTCGCGAGCTGACACCCGGCGCCGAGCTTGTCGCGGGCGTCTTCGGCACGGTCGGGCCGGGGTTGGACGCGGCCGAACTCGACCCCGAGATCATGCTGGTGCCACTTGCGGCGTTCGACCGCAGAGGCCACCGGATCGGTTATGGTGGCGGTTATTATGATCGCGCAATTTACCGTTTGCAGCAAAAAGGCTGCAATCCACGGCTGATCGGCATTGCATTCGACTGCCAGGAAGTGGCATCAGTTCCCGAAGAACCTCATGATATAAGGCTTCACGGGATCCTGACGGAAAGCGGCTTTCGCGATCTGTCCGATGAGGCCATTGTAAAGATTGGATAGGAATGCGCCTTCTCTTTCTAGGTGACATGGTCGGCAAGACCGGCCGCACGACCGTATGGGAAAAACTGCCGGGACTGATTTCCGACCTGAAGCTCGATTTCGTCATCGTCAATGGCGAGAACGCAGCCGGCGGCTTCGGCATTACCGAGGACATCTTTCTTGAGACGATCAATGCCGGTGCCGATGTCGTCACGACCGGCAATCACGTCTGGGACCAGAAAGAAGCGGTGACCTTTGCCGGTCGCCACGACCAGTTCCTGCGGCCCGCGAACTATCCTGCCGGCACGCCGGGCAAGGGGTCGGGTCTCTATTATGCCCGAAACGGTGCGCGCATCCTCGTTGCCAACATCATGGGCCGGGTGTTCATGCATCCGGAACTCGACGATCCCTTCAAGAGCGCCGAGGCAATCCTCGATGCTGCTCCGTTGAAGGAGCAGGCCGACGCGATCATCTTCGATTTCCACGCAGAAGCGACCAGCGAGAAGCAGTGCTTTGGGCATTTCGTCGACGGGCGCGCCTCGCTCGTTGTCGGCACGCATACCCATGTGCCGACCGCCGATTGCCAGATCCTGAACGGCGGCACCGGCTATATGTCGGATGCCGGCATGTGCGGCGACTACGACTCGTCTCTGGGAATGGAGAAGGAAGAGCCGCTCAACCGCTTCATCTCGAAAATGCCTAAGGGCCGGTTCGAGGCGGCGCATGGACCGGCGACGCTTTGCGGTCTCGGTATCGAGATTTCGGACTCGACCGGGCTTGCGGAGAAGATCGAACCTCTGCGGATCGGGCCGCGGCTGGCGGAAACCATTCCCAGCTTCTGGCGTTGATTGGGGAACTGCGGTTCCCATGCTATTATTCCGGCATGTGATCTCCTGACCCGGCGCTTGTGCCGGGCAGGGCGGCATCTGATGGAGGGCATAGCATGGTTGACCCGGTTACCCGCGTTTCTTCGACGTCAGCATCCGCCGCGACTTTGGTCGATAGCAGCGTGGTCAGCCGGGCTGAGCCTGATAATGTCTGGGCAGCCCACCGGCAGGATCAGATCAATGCCGACCTTGCGACCATGAAGCGTTTTCGTGAGCAGCAGGACGAGGCCGGAAGCGAAGAAGAGCCTTCCGCGTCTCTCGATGATCGGCACCCGCACCGCCGACAGGACGCGACTGCTTCGGAAACACTCGACGAGCAGGCAGATGACGCAAGATTGTCGGGTGAAAGCGAGCGTATCGGAACGCGGAATTACGATGAGGGGACGCCATTCGGGCATCGCACACTGATCATCTGATCCGGTTTCGTGTGGGACCGTGTTCGGGAGCGCCTTGTGTCGGATCGAACTCAACCTTTGGCCGAATGACGGAATTGTGAGGCGCGGATCGGCAATGTCTGCTGGACCGATCCGCATGCTTGCCCCATCCTTTTCCCCGGAATGAGCATGAACGCGTTTTCCGGAGTGTGGCATGAAGCTGCGAACTCTCGCATTCGGTTTTTCGGCCTTTCTTCTTTCAGCATTCTCTTCGGCCTACGCACAGGAAGGCCTTCCTGTCAGCCAATGTCAGGCAATCGCTCAGAAACTGCCGCATGTGCGGTTTGCGAGCTTCAGCCCGCCGGGTGTTCAGCTAGCGCAGGCGGGCAAGGCGTTGACGCTCGCCGAGCGGGAAGAGGTGAGGATCACCTTCGTCGGGCATTCTACCTATTTCATCGAGACGCCGGGCGGTATCGGGATTGCGACGGACTACAGCGGTGTCTATCGGCCTGACAGATTGCCGGACGTGGTGACGATGAACCGCGCGCATTCCACTCATTACTCTCTGACGCCCGATCCAGGGATTGAGATGGTGCTGCATGGGTGGAGCGATGTGCCGGGTGAAAAGGCTAAACATCAGGAGATGATTGGAGATGTCTATATCCGCAATGTCGTCTCCGACATCCGCAACTGGGGCGGCGGTATAGAGGAGAACGGCAATTCTATCTTCATCTTCGAGGTTGCGGGCCTGTGCATAGGCCATCTGGGGCATCTGCATTTTGAATTGAACGAGGCGCAATATACGGAGATCGGGCGTCTCGATATCCTGATGGTGCCTGTCGACGGTGGTTTGACCATGGGGGCGGACAGCATGAGCCGCGTCGTGCAACGGCTGCGGTCTTCGCTGATCCTTCCGATGCACCGTTTCGGGCCGCCGCTGGATACGTTCCTCGCGATGTTCGACGGGAAGTTCGACATCGCCTATGCGAAGGAAAAAACGCTCAGGGTATCGATTCGGTCTCTGCCCAAGAAACCGACGATCCTAGTGCCGCAGGGGCTTTAACGGCCCCCGCGGCTAAATCAGACTAATGGATTGCCGAGAAGGTGAGGTGCTGCTTGACGCCTACTTCCGGCATCTTCTCGTCGGTCATGTTGGCCTTGGCGATCTCCCAGCCGAATTTCAGCGTGCTGTTGGTCGAGGCCCAGATTTCGGCATCATCTACCTTGAAGGCGAGCATGGTGAGAAGCGGATCGTCCTTGCCCTGCTCGTACCAGGCGGCGGTTACGGCGCTCCAGTATTCGTCGCGCTTTGCGGCATCGAGGCGGACTTCGATCGGGCCCGACAGGCAAGCGTGATAGTCATGGTTCTTGCCGGTGACGCAGAAATGCGCCCGGCCGCCAGCGCCGATGGCGCGCACGAGATCCGTATCCGTCTTGGTAAAGAACCAGATCGTATTGGTCTTGGTATCGACATTCGGCGCCATCGGCTGGAAATGCATGTGTGTGCCTTCCAGACCAAGCATGCCGGCATGGACGCCATTGATCTCGTCCCACATCTGGCGTTCGGGTGCTTCGCGGGCTTCGGTGAGGCTTGCCATTCCTGCGTCTCCTTTGTTGTTTTCGATAGGTCAAACGGAGCTGCAAAGGCTTTGTTCCGGCCCATTTCGTTGAGGCGGGGACGCTTGGGTAATCGAAATGCCTTGAATGGCGGGCGCTTCGAAATTATAAGGCGCCCATTCCAAAACCGGTTAAAGTATCAGGGGTGCCATGGCTGGCCATTCACAGTTCAAAAACATCATGCACCGCAAGGGCAAGCAGGACGGCATCCGTTCGAAGATGTTCTCCAAGCTCGCACGCGAAATCACCGTTGCTGCCAAGACAGGTCTTCCCGACCCGACGATGAACGCTGCGCTTCGCCTTGCCGTGCAGAACGCCAAGGCACAGTCGATGCCGAAGGATAACATCGACCGTGCGATCAAGAAGGCTTCCGGTGCTGACGCCGAGAACTACGATTCCGTGCGTTACGAAGGCTACGGCCCGGGCGGCACGGCCGTCATCGTCGAGGCGCTGACTGACAACCGCAACCGCACCGCATCCAACGTCCGCTCCATCTTCACCAAGGCCGGCGGTGCGCTTGGTGAAACCGGTTCGGTTTCCTTCTCATTCGATCACGTCGGCGAAATCACCTATAAGCTTTCCGTCGGCGATGCGGACAAGGTGATGGAAGCGGCTATCGAAGCCGGTGCCGATGACGTTGAGACGGACGAAGAAGGCCACACGATCTATTGCGGTTTCGAGGACATGAACGAAGTGTCCAAGGCACTGGAAGCCGTTCTCGGCGAAGCCGAGACGGTCAAGGCGATCTGGAAGGCACACAACACGATCGAAGTCGATGAGGAAAAGGCGCAGTCGCTGATGAAGCTCATCGGCAACCTGGAAGACGATGACGACGTGCAGAACGTCTATTCGAACTTCGAAGTGTCGGACGAGGTGATGGCCAAACTCTCGGCCTGATTGTTCTTCAGAATCTGGAAACTGCAACGGGCCGGTTTATGCCGGCCCGTTTTTCGTTGCGCGTCACGCTTTTTCCATCATCGGCAGGCTGGCAAACAGCTCGACCGAATGCAAACGAGCGTCGATGTCGTGGATCGGCATGGAGACGATCAGTTCGTCAGCGCCGGTTTCCGCGAGAAAGTCTTTCAGCTTTGCCTCAATGGTCGGCACCGAGCCGACTGCGGCGTAACGCAGCGTGTGCTCGACGCTCATCTTTTCCATCGGTGTCCAGAAGCCATCCATGCTGTCCAACGGCCTGGGGAAGCGGGTGCGGACATTCTTGCGCAGGTTGACGAATTGCTGCTGCGACGAGGTGAACAGACGTTCGGCTTCTTCATCGGTGTCTGCGGCGACGCCCATGACCCCAACCATGACATAGGGCTTTTCCAGTTCAGCGGACGGTTGGAAGCGTTCGCGATAGATCGCAATCGCATCCAGCAGCATGTCGGGGGCGAAGTGGGAAGCGAAGGCATAGGGCAGGCCGAGCGCCGCCGCGAGATGGGCGCTGTAGAGGCTGGAGCCGAGGAGCCAGATCGGTACATTGGCCTCGGTGCCGGGGACAGCAATGATCGCCTGGTTCTCGATCGGCGTGCCGAGCAGGTGCTTCAGTTCGACGATGTCCTGCGGAAAGTTCTCGGCACCGGCATCCATGTTGCGTCGAAGCGCGCTGGCGGTGCGCATGTCGGTGCCGGGAGCGCGGCCGAGGCCGAGATCGACACGGCCGGGCAACAGCGCTTCCAGCGTACCGAACTGTTCAGCAATCACGAGAGGGGAATGGTTGGGCAGCATGACGCCACCGGAGCCGACGCGGATTTTCTTCGTGGCGGCGCCGACATGGGCGATAACGATCGAGGTCGCAGCGCTGGCTATACCGGGCATGCCATGGTGTTCGGCAAGCCAGACACGCTTGTATCCCTGCTCTTCGGCCTTGATTGCCATGCGGCGAGATTGATCGAGCGCATCGCGCACCGAGTAGCCTTCGCCGACCGGCGAAAGGTCAAGTATCGAGAACGGAATCATGGATCTACCTTGGAAAGGAACAATTCTGTCGTTCCTATCTAGGGAGCCGGAACCGCCGAGGCGACCCTTTCGCGCAGAAAAGCATGAGCAGGCGGTTCCGCTTTTACGTCTTCACTACCTTCAGATGGCTGCGGTGGTGGGGCGGGCTGGTGTCTGGCGGTGTGTGGTCATCGTGAAGAACGGTGATATGGATGAAGCGTCCGCAATGCCTATTGATCACCGCAAGCTCCTGCGCCATGCGTTCGAGCGCCGTCTCCAGCATATGGTCGAGCGAGCGGCGCTGGCTGGCATGCTTGAGTGACCCGTCCAGAATGACGCCGCTGCGGGCAACGATATCTGACGACATCGTCGAAGCTTCCGAGATTAACGTGAGCTTGTCGCCGATCGTCTCGAAACTCTCGTGCAGATGCTGTTCCTGCTGCAGGATACGACCTGTTTGTGTGCGCGCTTGCTTGAGGCAGAGAGTGACGTCGCGTTCCAGAAGCGAAGCCTGCTTTGCTGCTGCCGCGCTTGTTTCGGCCATATCGCGCAACTCGGCTGCGAAAGCCGGCAGCGTTTCCTGGGGGCCGGCCATGTTTGCTGCCGCAACGCTGGCGCTGACGGAAAGCATGTTGGTGCGGAATGCCATGTCGCGCATCAGCGCAGCGATGTCTCCAACCTGTTTCTCTGAGCCGCGCATGCTTTCGGATGCCTCTATTTCCTGCGAAACGGTTTCGCGGCTCTGTTGCCAATAGGTCTTGGCATTGGCGGCGATTGTGGCGATCTCTCTCAACGCCGCATCCTGCTCGCGCAGGAGATCCGCGATATCACGCAGGCCATTGCCGGCAACCGAAAGAGCGGGAACTTCATCCGGTATCATCGAACGCTGCTGCGTCAGCCGGATACGCGCCTCGGCGCATTCTCCATGCAGGGTGCTCGCCGAAGTGATGATGGTTGTCAGGCTTTCGTTGAGCGAATTGACTGCCTTGTTGAAATCACCGCGCAATCCTTCGAAGCCATCCGAGAAGGGAGTGTCGAGAGTGACGGAAAGGTCGCCTGTCGCGAGGCGGCGCAAACCGGCATCCAAGGCGCTGAGCGCTTCTTCCGAAGCCTTCTGGCGATCGTTGCCTGCTATTCCATGCTCCTGGTCAATGGTCTTCAACCCAACTAGGCGGGGGGTGGCCGGATTGACGCGTTCAGGAGAAATTTTTGGTTCTGAAGATTTTGGCAGCGGGCCTAAACCGGATGCGATAGCCTTTTCAGGTGCGGCACCGAGCATCAGTCTGGTCGAGACCGGTCGTATCTCATGAGCGCCGGCAATGCGGGTGGCCATCATAGCCGTCGCCATTGAGAAACCAATGACGCCCGCTGCCAGAAGTGCTGTCATGGCGGGGGACATTCCCGGAGAAAAAGTGGATGCGATCACTGCCAGCAGGCCATTCTGCACTAGCAGAAGAGCCGTGATCTTCATGAACAAGCTTTGGCGTTGAGACATCGCCCTCTCTCCCTCTCGTATCATTCGAGAACACCCAGAACGCGGAAAAGCCGCCGTCGTTGCAAAGGTCATATCAGTAGAGCGACATATGGTTAGCGGCGCGTTAACCAGTTGAAATGCGATGTTTCTGTTTTGTTCATATTTCGATGGCTATCAAGGGCGGGTGAAGGTAGGGTGAGACATGGCAGACATCATTCGAATCATCGGCATCGATCCCGGACTTCGACGCACGGGCTGGGGTGTCATCGACACGATCGGCAACAGCCTGAAGTTCGTCGCCTCAGGTACGGTGACTTCGGATGGGGATCTGGATCTCGCTTCGCG
This sequence comes from Aliirhizobium cellulosilyticum, assembly GCF_014198105.1. Taxonomy (NCBI): domain Bacteria; kingdom Pseudomonadati; phylum Pseudomonadota; class Alphaproteobacteria; order Hyphomicrobiales; family Rhizobiaceae; genus Aliirhizobium; species Aliirhizobium cellulosilyticum. The sequence continues at coordinate 591,916 of NZ_JACIGW010000001.1, forward strand.
CCTGTGCCAGCTGCATGACGGGCTTGCCGAGATCGTGCATGCCTACAAGCCGGATGAGGCTGCAGTCGAGCAGACTTTCGTTAACAAGGATGCGGTCGCGACGTTGAAGCTTGGCCAAGCCCGCGGCGTCGTGATGCTAGTGCCTGCTCGTGCCGGACTGCCTGTTTCGGAATACGCGCCGAATGCCGTGAAAAAATCGGTGATCGGCGTCGGCCACGGCGATAAGAAACAGATCCACATGATGCTGAAGATCCTGATGCCCAAGGTCGAGTTCAAGGGTGACGATGCTGCTGATGCTCTCGCCATTGCCATCTGCCACGCCCATAACCGTGGCGGGAACCGTATGCGTCAAGCGTTGGCCGGATAACCGCTCAATAGGTTTGTTCTTGACTTGTTCTCTAGGTAAGATATTTTCTTACTCAAAGGAGAGCAGTTCATGCGTGTGACATCGAAAGGGCAGGTAACCATACCACGGGATCTTCGCGAGCTGGTCGGCATAGAGCCTAACAGCGAGGTGATCTTCGGTTTGGAAGGTGGCGTGATTACCCTGACACCCAAGCATGGAACCACCGCAGACGCGGACCGTGCGCGGCTTGATCGTTTCATCGCCACGCTTGAAGAACTGGGCGGGACTGGTGACCAGGCCATCGATGCCGACGAATTGATGCGTATAACACGCGATCGATAACAGCATGGCAACGCTCATCGATACCAATATTCTCGTTGACCTTGCCGTGGGAGATCCGCATTGGCTCGAGTGGTCGCGTCGGCAGCTGCTTGCGGCGATGGCGCGCGGCAGCGTGGTGATCAACCAGATCATCTTTTCGGAATTCTCCTACCGATACGATGAGCTGGAAACCGTGGATGCGCTTTTGCCGCGCAACCAGTTTATCCGTGAGAACCTGCCTTGGTCTGCGGCATTCGCAGCCTCTTATGCCTTTCGCCGATATGGGTCGGCAGGCGGACAGCGTGATCGCGTATTGCCGGATTTCCTCATCGGCGCGCATGCGACGATCCGTGGGTATACATTGCTGACGCGTGATCCGTCCGGCTATCGCCGCTATTTTCCGGGTATCGATCTGATCGCGCCCGACACGCACCCTCTTTCAGGAAAACAGACATGATCGGCAAGCTTAAAGGCACTATCGACGAGATCAGAACGGACCATGTGCTCGTTGACGTGCATGGTGTCTGTTACGAAGCCTTCTGTTCGTCGCGCACGCTGTCGCGGCTGAATGTCGGCGAGGCGGCGATCCTGTTTATCGAGACCTATGTGCGCGAGGATCAGCTGAAGCTGTTCGGTTTCGTCTCGGCGCTGGAACGCGAATGGTTCGGTCTGTTGCAGAGCGTACAGGGCGTCGGTTCGAAGGTGGCGCTTGCCGTTCTTTCGACGTTGACACCGGGTGAGCTCGCCAATGCGATCGCGCTGCAGGACAAGACCGCGGTTTCGCGTGCGCCGGGTGTCGGCCCCAAGGTGGCGGTGCGCATTGTCACCGAATTGAAGAACAAAGCGCCGGCCTTTGCGGGTGAAGCCTCCGCCAATATCGGCCTGAAGCAGGAAATTGGCGAGGGCGTCGCCTCCGCACCTATCTCCGATGCCGTTTCGGCGCTGACCAATCTCGGTTATTCGCGCGATCAGGCGGCCAATGCTGTGGCTGCGGCGCTGAAAACTGCAGGTGAGGAGGCGGACAGCGCGAAGCTGATCCGGCTGGGGCTAAAGGAGCTCTCACGTTAACGGCTATCGCGGCTGCGTATTTTGTCCATGTCGTGTATTGACTGGATAACTGGTTCGAACGGAAATACCTTATGACTGACGAAACCCGCCTCATCTCGCCGGAAAAGCGGGGCGAAGATCTTGATACGGCTTTGCGCCCCCAATCGCTGGACGAGTTTACCGGACAGGCAGAAGCCCGCGCCAATCTGAAGATCTTTATCGAGGCGGCGAAGAACCGTGGCGAGGCGCTGGACCACGTTCTTTTCGTCGGCCCGCCGGGACTAGGCAAAACGACGCTGGCGCAGATCATGGCGAAGGAGCTCGGGGTCAATTTTCGCTCGACCTCCGGCCCGGTCATTGCCAAGGCGGGAGATCTTGCGGCGCTTTTGACCAATCTCGAAGAACGCGACGTTCTGTTCATCGATGAAATCCATAGGCTAAACCCGGCGGTCGAGGAAATTCTTTATCCTGCCATGGAGGACTTTCAGCTCGACCTGATCATCGGCGAGGGGCCGGCGGCGCGTTCGGTGAAGATCGATCTTTCTAAATTCACGCTGGTTGCTGCCACCACCCGTATAGGCCTTCTGACCACGCCGCTGCGCGATCGATTTGGTATTCCGGTGCGCCTGTCCTTCTATACCGTAGAGGAGCTGGAGGGCATCGTGCGGCGCGGGGCGCGGTTGATGGGGCTCAAGATGACGGATGACGGCGCTCGTGAAATTGCCCGCCGTGCCCGTGGAACGCCGCGTATCGCCGGTCGCCTCCTGCGCCGCGTGCGCGATTTTGCCGAGGTGGCGCGTGCCGAAGCGGTGACGAAGGAAATTGCCGATGAGGCGCTTGTCCGTCTGAATGTCGACCATGCCGGTTTCGACCAGCTCGACAAGCGTTACCTCAACATGATCGCGGTGAATTTTGCCGGCGGGCCGGTCGGGATCGAGACGATCGCGGCGGGCTTGTCGGAGCCGCGAGATGCGATCGAGGATATTATCGAGCCCTACATGATCCAGCAGGGTTTCATCCAGCGTACGCCGCGCGGGCGAGTGCTCACCGCCGTAGCCTGGAAACATCTCGGCCTGCAGCCGCCCAAGGATATGGAAGCGGCACAGTTCCGCATGAGTTTGGAAGATGATTAAGAAAGACAAGCCGCAGGATCTGCGTATCCGCATGAAATTCAAGCCTAAGCGTATCTTTCAGATGCGCATTGCCGGCCTGGCGTTTCGCGATGGGCATGTGCTCGTCCATCGTGCGGTTCACGAGCCCTTCTGGACTTTTCCCGGTGGCCGGGCGGAAGTGGGGGAGACATCCGAGGAGACGCTCAAGCGGGAGATGGTCGAGGAACTTGGCGTGATAGCCGATATCGGCCCGTTGCTTTGGGTGGCGGAGAACTTTTTTCATTACGAAGGCAAGGACTGGCACGAACTCGGCTTTTATTACCGGATGGAACTGCCGGAAAGCTTTCCGTTTCATCCGAGCGATATCGTGCATCGTGTAGTCGATACGCATGAACTTGAGTTCAAATGGGTTCCGGCGACCAGGGATGCGCTAAAGGCTCTCGATATCCCACCCTACTTCATCGCCGAAGAGATCGAAAATCTGCCGACTTCGCCGCGTCATGTCGTTCAACGGGATGGCGACCTCGATCTGAAGAGCTGATTTCGGAACATCATGCGGCTCCTCGAGTTTCCCAAGGGAGAAAGGAGCCATGCATGCAGAAAATCCAAGTCGGAAATGAAGTCGAATGGAAATGGGGTCGCTCCAAGGCAGAGGGTAAGGTCACCCAGAAATTCACCGAGGACGTGGAGCGCCGGATCAAGGGAAAGACGATCAAGCGCAAGGCGGACGACACGGAACCGGCATTCCTGATCAAACAGGATGATGGCGACCGCGTTCTGAAAAGTCAGTCGGAGGTGAAGAAGAGCCATGGCTGATAAGGATTTCGACAATCGTCCGCCGGCGGACGTTGCGGCTGCTGCTGAAAAGGGGCTGAAACTCAGGGCTAAGTTCCGGCGCGGCGGCACCACTGTTGGCATTGCGCGCGCCCGCGATCTCCAGCATCGCAAGTCGCTCTCCGATCTTACCGTCAAGAGAATGGTCAGCTATTTCGCCCGCCACAAGGTCGACAAGCGCGCCGAGAATTTTGGTGATGATGAAGAGCCTTCCACCGGGTACATCGCGTGGCTCCTATGGGGCGGCGATGCCGGGCAGAAATGGGCGGAAGAGCAGGCCAAGGCCATCGAGGCGAAGAAAAGAGAGAAACAGCCGAGCCGTCATGGCCGAGACGGCAATGTCCAGCGGCATGCTTCACATCATCAGTGATCATCCTCAATCTGGTGAGCCAGTATCGCCATGGTTTCGTCGAACCGCCGCATTCCTCCGGGCCGCCAGCCCATGCGGCGGATCTTTTCGGTAGCCATTGCGTTCGCAGAGAGTGCCGCGAAGGCAACCAGCTGGGCCGAAAGCCCCAGTCTTTCCAGGATTGTTCGCGTATCGACTGTGACGTCCGAGATGTTGAAGCTCTGCGCACTTATCGAAGAAGCATCCATTGTCAGCATGAGCTGGACAGCCTGGGCGACATCTGCTCCATGGACCTCCGTGCCTGCACGTGGCGCAACCGGTTTGCCGACAAGCGTATCGGCGATGAGATCATCCCATTTATTTGGACGGAATTCTCCATAGATGCCGGTGGCGCGCAGCGATGCGGTGACGAAATCCTGGCCGGATAAGGTGCTCAGCGCATGCTCACAAGCGAGCTTGATCTCGCCGTAAAGGGATGTCGGTGAGAGCGCCAGCTCTTCCGTGAGGACCGTGCCTATTTCGAGACCATCATAAACGGCGCGGCTGGAGAGAAATACGGTTCGCTGCACGCCTGCTTTTTTTGCCGTTTCGAAGAGTTTGACCGATCCGTCGAGATTTAGACGCCGGAAACGCTTCGGATCCGTGCCTTCACCACCCCGGTATTTTCCCGGAAGGTGATCGAAAGCTGCATGGATAAAAGCGTCGATGCCTTCGAATGTGCTGGACTGATTGAGTTTGGGATCAAGGTGCAGCGGACGGAAATCAGCCGGCTGTGAGAAGAAACCTGCCGGAGGCGGTTTGCGGGCGCCAACTGTCACGGCATATCCTGCCGACAGAAGGCCTTCGACGATATAGCGGCCGACAAGACCTGTGCCGCCGGAAACCAGCACCCTCACGCCGCATCTCCGGGATTGGAGAGCTGTGGGCCGGGTAGGGTGCTGGTATCGGGGATGTTCCTGCCGTCATGAAAGGCATGCCAGAGGTCGATCAGAGCGTGTAACTGATCGGATTTTGGATGATTTGCCTCCCACGGCTTTTCATACTGGTAATGAAGGATGGCGACGCTTTTCCAATCCCACAGGGCAGGCATGGTGAACCAGACGTATTGCAGCATGTTCATGGTGACCGGCAGGCCGTGCCAGTCGGGAAAGAAGCTTTCGAGAAAGGTCTGGTCGGTCCGCCGCCAGAAGGCGTCGGGTTGGTCGAGGGCTGCAAGCATGCGCTCGAAGGTTTCGGCGGACGGTTTTGCAACAAAGACGCCGGAATTGAGCCGGTGGAAATCAGCAAGGCTCTCGTAGACATTCGGGGCTGCGGAAAATTCCGGATAATCGAACAGCTTGTCGATGTTCTTTAACACGATCACGTCTGCATCAAGGAAAACGATAGTGCCGTATTCCTTGAGTTGCCAGAGCCGAAGCTTGCAGAAATTGTCGAGCGGCGTGTGGAAGTCGGGTTTGCGGCCCTTTGTGAAAGGGGCGGCACCATGCAGGTTCTTGCGGGCATGCCGCTCGTTGAAGCCGTCAGACAGGGGAAGGTGCGAGACTTCGATGGTTCGGCAGCCGAGCGTCCTGAGATTGCCCAGCGCCTCAGGCGAAACCGCACCCGTATGCAAAATGACGATGTCAGCCGTGGTGCCGGTCCGGTGCAGCGAGTGGACCAGTGCGGTCGCGCCCATGATGTAATCTGCATTGGTCACGAGGGTGACGAAGGCGTTCCGCATGGCTTGTTGTGGTCCTGTTCGCGTGCCGCGCACGTCATGCTCGGGCCTGTCCCGAGCATCTATCGCCTTGGCAGGATTGTACATCGTCCTCGGGTTTAACCCGAGGACGAGGGGGACGAAATACGGTTTCCTAGGAAACCGACTTCAGCCGCTTGCCTTCCGGGTCGCGTTCGACGGTGGCGGCGATGTCCTTGGTCCAGGCGGAGACGGCTGGAACGCGGCTGCGATCAACGCGATAGGCGTATTTCTTCGCAACGTCGACGATCTCGGACAGCAGACCTTCGCCGAGCGTTGTCGGCTTGAGGCCGAGTTCGATGAACTTCTCGTTCTTCACCACGAGATCGTTTTCCGGTGCTTCCTTGCGCGGATTTGGCAGCCAGGCGATCTTTGCGCCGGTCATCTTCGAGATCATCTCGGCCAGATCACGGACACGGTGGGTTTCGGTCATCTGGTTGAAGATTTCGACGCGGCCACCGCGGGCAGGGGGATTGTTGAGGGCGATCTCGATGCAGCGAACCGAATCCTGAACATGGATGAAGGCGCGGGTCTGGCCTCCGGTGCCATGTACGGTAAGCGGATACCCGATTGCCGCCTGGATGAGAAAACGATTCAAGACCGTCCCGTAATCCCCATCATAATCAAAGCGATTTATCAGTTGCTCATGGATGCGCGTCTCGGCCGTATGGGTGCCCCAGACGATGCCCTGATGCAGGTCGGTGATCCGCATGCGGTCGTTCTTGGCGTAGAATTGGAAGAGAAGCTGATCCAGGCACTTGGTCATGTGATAGATCGAGCCGGGATTGGACGGGTAGAGAATTTCCTGGGATACCGTCTCGCCGCTCATCGTCTCGATGCCGACCGGCAGATAGCCTTCGGGGATGGCTGCGCCGACCGTCGAATAGCCATAGACGCCCATCGTGCCGAGATGGACGAGGTGGGTGTCGAGATCGAGTTCGACCAGTGCATTCAGGAGATTGTGCGTGGCGTTGACGTTGTTGTTGACCGTGTAGTTCTTGTGGCGGTCGCTCTTCATCGAATAGGGGGCTGCGCGCTGTTCGGCAAAATGCACGATCGCATCCGGGCGATGCTCGGCAAGCCAGTTCTTCAGGAGTTCGTAGTCCTTGGCGAGATCGATGAGATTGAAATGGATGCGGCGGCCGGTCTCCGCGTGCCAGATGCGGGTGCGCTCCTGGATACTGTCCATCGGGGTAAGAGACTGCACGCCGAGTTCCGTATCGATCCAGCGGCGGGAAAGATTGTCGAGAATATGGACTTCATGGCCCGCATGGGACAGGTGAAGGGATGTTGGCCATCCGATGAAACCGTCGCCGCCCATGACTGCAATCTTCATAAAAAATCTCCGGTGGTGTTCTAAACTTTTCCTGATAGGGAGGAAATATGACGCCCTTTAAATGGTGGTGCAGAGTGCTCCCAATATCCAGATGGCGATAAGGTTTTTCCAAGGCAAGCCTCATGAGCAGTGATAATTTTCTTCTTTCCGGCGAATTGACCGATCACGGACACCGGCTCGTACAACGCGTCTATTACGAGGACACGGACTTTTCCGGCGTCGTCTATCACGCGCGTTACCTGCACTTCCTCGAAAGGGGCCGGACCGACTATCTGCGCTGCCTGGGATGCGAGCAGAGCGCGCTTCTGGTTGCCGATGAGGAAGGTCTCGTGTTCGTGGTCCACCGGATGGAAATCGACTTCAAGCAACCAGCGCGGATGGATGATGTCCTGACGATTACGACAGCGACGGAAAAGGCGGGTGGCGCCAAGATGGTGCTCAGTCAGGAAATCCGCCGTGGCGACACGCTGCTGATCGCCGCCAAAGTGGTGATCGCAGTGATCAACAAGCATGGGCGACCCCGGCGGTTGCCGGAGACGATTGCAGATAAGTTTCTGGGGCATGGCGCGTAGTGCGCCACGCCTGACGTATAGATCTTGCGGTCAGGGGCGGAGAATAAGGCCGCTCTTGGTCATCCTCTTCATGCCTGGCTTAAGCTCGGCCGGGCATTTTCCGGCATAGGTCACCTTGGCATTGGCATGGAGAGTATTGGTCTTGCCGAGCGCATTCACGAACTGCGTGACTGATTCGAAGCTGTAGCCGGTCTTGAAGTCTCCCGAAAACGTGACCTGCAATTTGGCCTCGGTCTTTTCGGTCAGCTTGCAGGTCGCGTCGATCTTGCCTGATGATTTGCGGGTGCTGGAGTTCGTGACCTTGCACTCATTGGCGAAATTATCCCAGACGTCGGTATCGAGAAAGTCGTTCCTGGCCTCTTCGATGCACATCGACCAGTCCGCGAACGGATTGTCTTCGGCCTTGAGCAGCCACAGGCCGGCTGTTCTCGGAGGGATATCCTTGGCGGCCGCGGGTGAAATCAGAAACACGGACAGGAGAGCGGCACCGATCAGGGTGCGTTTGAAAACAAGCATTTATTCCTCTTTGAAAATGTTCTCCGCCAAGTTGCGCGAGGTCGCCTCAAGGCGGGATGGTGATGGTCGGACGGATAGCCAAGGCATCTGCCGTGCTCAAGCTGCCGGTGGTTGCATGCCGGCATATCTCGCGCTCACCCTGCCGGAATGGCCGGCTAGTGGTGGCGAAAACAATCATCATTTGCGGATTTGTCGAGTCGTTTCAGGAGGATGGGGTGCGCAATTGTAACGCATTATTAACGATAATGTTGTCTTACTCAGGACCGAGGAATTTGTGCAACGCACGCCTTCCTTTGACCAAATTTGAAGGCGAGAAGCCAAGCAGAAAACTCAGGACATCTTGGGGTTAGGGCTGCGCTCTCGGTGGTCAGACAGATATTCGCGAGCATGCGCTTTGGAACCCGCCCGGTCACCATGCCGGGCGTTTGGATTCGGGGATAGTTGATGGAACAGGTAGCTTTGGAAGCCGCAACGCACGACGTCAGTCTGCTGGCGTTGTTTATGCAGGCGGGGCTTCTCGTCAAGCTGGTCATGATCGGTTTGCTCGGGGCGTCGGTCTGGACCTGGGCGATCGTGCTCGACAAGTATGTAAGCTTCTCCAAGGCGCGGAAGCAGTTCGATCAGTTCGAGCAGGTCTTCTGGTCGGGCCAGTCGCTGGAAGAGCTCTACCGCACGCTCGGTGAGCGTCAAAAAAATGGTCTCGCTGCCATCTTCGTTGCCGCCATGCGCGAATGGAAAAAGAGCTTCGAGCGCGGCGCACGGTCGCCGATCGGCCTGCAGATGCGTATCGACCGTGCGATGGACGTGACCATGGCACGCGAAGGCGAAGCCTATGAGGCACGCCTCGGATCGCTGGCAACGATCGGTTCGGCCGGTCCGTTCATTGGCCTCTTCGGTACGGTCGTCGGTATCATGACATCGTTCCAGGCGATTGCCGGTTCGAAGTCGACCAACCTTGCAGTTGTTGCTCCCGGTATTGCCGAAGCTTTGCTTGCAACCGCGATCGGCCTTGTCGCCGCTATCCCGGCTGTTATCGCTTACAACAAGTTCATGGCCGAAGCTGGCAAGCTGCATTCCCGCATGGAAGGTTTTGCCGACGAATTTTCGGCCATCCTGTCTCGTCAGATCGACGAAAAGCTGCAGCCGCGCCAGGCCGCGCAATAAGCCGCGCGACGAAGGAGAGCTAGATCATGGGCATGTCTGCCGGAGGAGCGAATGCATCGGGTGGCGGTCGCCGCGGACGTCGTGGTCGCCGCCGTGGCGGTGCCATCAGCGAAATCAACGTGACGCCGCTCGTCGACGTCATGCTGGTGCTTCTGATCATTTTCATGGTCGCGGCTCCGATGATGACCGTAGGCGTGCCGATCGACCTGCCGGAAACGCAGGCGAAGGCGATGAACTCCGATACCCAGCCGATCACCATTTCCGTGAATCCGGCAGGTGAAATCTACCTGCAGGAAACGCCGATCGTGATCGACGAAGTCGTTCCGAAGCTCGAGGCGATTGCCACGACCGGTTATAACGAGCGCATTTATGTGCGTGGCGACACAGCTGCCGCCTATGGCGTCGTGATGAAGGTCATGGCCCGCATTTCTGCTGCCGGTTATAAGAATATCGGCCTCGTTACCCTTCAGGAACAGGACAGGTAATCGAGTGCCATGAAGGGAAGTCTCGGCACATCGCTGGTTCTTCACACGCTGGTTCTGACCTGGGCGATGGTTTCGCTCAGTGCGCCGGCGCCCATGACCGTGGCCGATGTCGAGGCCCTGCCCGTCGACATCGTGCCGATCGAAGACGTCACCCATATGATGCAGGGTGACAAGAAGGCGCCGATGACGGAAAAGCCTTCGGTCAAGGAAACAAAAAACCAGAAGATCATCGAGAACGCCGAGAATGCAGGCGAAAACGATGTCGACCTGAAGGCACCGCCGACACCTTCCAAGAAGCCGACACAAGTGGAAGCTGCAGCCGCGCCGAAACCAACGGAACGCCCGACGCCGACACCAACGCCCGAGCAGAACGAAGTCAAGGATATCGCGCCGGAAGAGACCGCGCCGAAGCCGACCGAGGTCGCCGCGCTGCCACAGCCGAAGCCGGAGCCGACGCCGCCGAAGCCCGAGCTCACTCCGAAGCCGGAGCCGACACCTGCCCCCGCCGAGACCCAGGCGGAGGAAATTCCGCTGCCTTCCTCCATTCCGTTGCCGGCCTCCAAGCCGAAGCCGGAACCGCCGAAGGAGCAGGCAAAGCCGGTTGAAAAGCCAGTCGAGAAGCCGGTCGAGAAAAAACCGGAAACGAAGCCCGCCGAGACTGCAAAGCCGACCGACAAGAAGGAAGGCAAAAAGCAGGAGACTGCAAAGTCATCTTCTTCGCAGAAGAGCGACTTCAACGCCGACGAGATCGCTTCGCTGCTGAACAAGCAGGAATCATCCGGTGGTGGTGCGAAGCGCTCGACTTCGCCGGCATCCACGGGCAGCACCAAACCCTCCACGGGCGCGAAGCTCAGCCTCAGCGAGATGGACGCGTTGCGCGGCCAGATCCAGAACAACTGGTCGACCATCGCCGGCATCGAAGGATTGCAGGGCATGGTGATCCGGGTGACGTTCCGTCTCGACAAGTCCGGCATGATCGTCGGCGAGCCAGAGGTGACATCGACCGGCGGTTCCTCGATGGCACGCAGGACGATGGAAGGTGGCGCGTTGCGCGCGGTGTTGAAGTCGCAGCCTTTCAAGGGCCTGCCGGCCGAGAAATACGACGCCTGGAGCGAAGTCGCCGTCAATTTCGACCCCAGTGATCTGGGGCTCTAGAGAATCAAATAGCTGAAAGGCTTTAGCGATATGATCAGACGTTCCCTCATCGGTATCATGATGGCGATTGCCGGAATGGCGATGACGTTTTCCGCGCCAGCCCATGCGGCGGTGGAAATCAACATCAACAAGGGCAATGTCCAGCCATTGCCGATCGCGATCACGGACTTCCAGTCCAATAATGATCTTGGCGCACAGATTGCCCAGGTGGTTGCAGCCGACCTGCAGCGTTCGGGCCTGTTTGCCCCGGTGAACAAGGCTGCCTTCATCGAGAAGATTTCCGATCCGAACAAGGCACCACGTTTCCAGGACTGGACGGCAATCAACGCCCAGGCGCTCGTCGTCGGTCGCGTCACCCGCGAAGCCGATGGTCGTCTGCGCGCCGAGTTTCGCCTGTGGGATACCTATGCCGGCCAACAGATGACCGGCCAGCAATTTTTCACCCAGCCGGACAACTGGCGGCGTCTCGCCCATATCATCGCCGACGCGATCTACGAGCGCATTACCGGTGAAAAGGGCTATTTCGACACCCGCGTCGTGTTCGTCTCGGAAAGCGGTCCGAAGACCGCCCGCCAGCGCCAGCTTGCGATCATGGACCAGGACGGTTTCAACGTCCGCATGTTGACCAACACCAAGGATCTGGTGCTGACGCCGCGCTTCTCGCCGAGCCGTCAGGAAGTCACCTACATGTCGTTTGAAGGCAATCAGCCGCGCGTCTATCTGCTGCAGCTGGAAACCGGACAGCGCGAAGTGGTCGGCAATTTCCCGGGCATGACGTTCTCGCCGCGCTTCTCTCCCGATGGCCAGAAGGTCATCATGAGCCTGCAGCAGGAAGGCAATGCCAATATCTATACTATGGACCTGCGCTCGCGAACGACGACGCGCCTGACCTCGACGGCCGCAATCGATACGGCACCTTCCTATTCGCCGGACGGTCAGAGAATCACTTTCGAAAGCGACCGTGGTGGCCGTCAGCAGATCTACGTGATGAACGCCGACGGTTCGGGACAGAACCGTATTTCCTTCGGTGACGGTTCGTATTCGACACCGGTCTGGTCGCCGCGCGGCGATCTGATCGCCTTCACCAAACAGTCGGGCGGAAAATTCTCGATCGGTGTGATGAAGCCGGACGGTTCGGGCGAACGTATCCTGACGTCGGGCTTCCACAACGAAGGTCCGACCTGGGCGCCGAATGGCCGCGTGCTGATGTTCTTCCGCCAGGGAGCAGGTGCCGGTGGTCCGCAGCTCTATTCGATCGACCTGACCGGTTACAATGAACAGATGGTCAAGACGCCGTCTTACGGGTCCGACCCGGCGTGGTCGCCGCTCTTGGAATAGGTTGTGTGAACAGGTGCAATCAAGAGTGAGGCGATCTCGCCTCTTTTCCGCCCCAATCCCGGCAGAATGGGGCGGTTACGGGACACCGGAAGGTTTGGTTAACCATAGCCATTTGAATATGGTTAACTCAATTAGGTTAGAGTCTGGCAACTCTGAATTTCATGATCCAAGGAGAGATCGGCCATGAGCCGCACTTATACCCCGGCGATGAGCCGCATGCAGACCCTCGCTCGCAATCCAGCCGTCATCGCACTCACGCTGGCGCTCGCACTTGCTGGCTGCGCCAACAAGAAGAACCTGCCCAACAGCGCAGGTGAACTTGGCCTCGGCGGTGCAGGCTCGGCAACCCCCGGCTCGACCCAGGACTTCACGGTCAACGTTGGCGACCGTATCTTCTTCGATACCGACTCAACCTCGATCCGCGCGGACGCCCAGCAGACGCTCGACCGTCAGGCTCAGTGGCTCGGCCGTTACCCGAACTACGCGATCACCGTCGAAGGCCATGCCGACGAACGCGGTACCCGCGAATACAACCTGGCTCTCGGCGCACGCCGTGCCGCTGCCACCAAGGAATATCTTGCATCGCGCGGCGTTCCGGCAAACCGCATGAAGACGATCTCCTACGGTAAGGAACGTCCGGTCGCCGTTTGCGACGACATCTCCTGCTGGTCGCAGAATCGCCGAGCTGTTACCGTTCTCGGCGGCGCTGGCATGTAATCTTGGCAGAGGCTTCGGCCTCGGCGAAGATGACAATTACGTTAGAAAAGGTGGTCTTTCGGCCACCTTTTTTGTTTTTCCTTAGTTTGGCCCCGATTCCCTAGATTTTGAATGATGGCTTGGTTGCTTTTTGCCGGCAGGTAAGAAAAATCCGTCTCGCGTCATCCCGACGCAAATCAGAGAAGCAGGACGAACGACATGAAGAAAATTGTCTTGGCAGCAATGCTAGGGCTGGCGGCAATGACAGGCCCCGCCGGGGCATTCCAACTGTCTCTGCCGAAACTCTTCCAGGGCGAGCAGAGCGCTCCGCAACAGGCAAAGCCCGAACAAGGCGAAATCATCCTGGCGCAGAGCAATGATGCCGTTCGTAACCAGCAACTCCAGGAAGAACTCCGGCAGCTTAACGGCCGGATCGAGGAAATGAGCTATCAGCTGCTGCAGATGCAGGAGCAACTGCGCAAAACGCAGGAAGATAACGAATTCCGCTTCCAGGAGCTGGAGAAGAAGAAGAGAAGCGATTTGGGCGACACGACCGGGCAACCGGCCGTGGCGTCCAGCCGCCCTTCCTCATCCACCCCGCCTCAGTCTTCCGGAGGTGATGATGTCGCTCGCGCCATCGAGGCGCCATCCGACATCGGTACAGGTGGTCAGCAGAGCAGTAGCGCGCCGGCTCCAACGACGCTTGGCTCAATGGAGTTTGATCAGAACGGTAATCCGGTCGGCGCCAGCCGCAACGACAGTGCCCGCAATTCATCCGCGCTTCCTGGGGTCGACACGGGATCGCCCCGTGCAGGCAAGGACCCTCAGAAAACAGCGTCGCTCGGCAGTGAAAGCGATGCCTACAAGATTGCTTATGATCACGTATTGACTGGCGATTACCAGCTCGCCGAAACGGAGTTTTCCACCTACATCTCTTCCTATCCCAAGAGCGCTCGGCTTGCGGATGCCAATTTCTGGCTCGGCGAGGCGCAGTATTCGCAGGCCAAGTATAACGACGCTGCCAAGACGTTCCTCAATGCACACCAGACATACGGAAAATCGCCCAAGGCTCCGGAAATGCTTCTGAAGCTCGGCATGTCGCTTGCGGCTCTGGATAACAATGAGACTGCCTGCGCGACGCTCAAGGAAGTGCCGCGCCGTTACCCAACTGCTGCCAAGGCCGTGCTTTCGAAAGTCAGCAGTGAGCAGAAGCGCCTCGGCTGCTAGCGAACCGCGCGATGACCGTCGTCCAAGGCTGGCCGATCTCACCACAGGAGGCGGTGCAATCGCTTCTCGAGCGTCTGGTAAGGCCAACCCGTATTCTTGTGGCGGTCTCGGGGGGAAGTGATTCGATAGGCCTGCTTCTTGGGCTTCACGGTGCACTTGCTGCCGATAAGGAAGCGCGGCATGAGCTTGTCGCGGCAACGATCGATCACGAATTGAGGGGCGAATCTGCTGACGAAGCCAAGGCTGTGGCACGTCAATGCAAGGAAATGTCTATCCCTCACCGGACCCTCCGCTGGTCAGGCGAAAAGCCCAAGTCCGGAATCTCTGCTGCAGCAAGGGAAGCGCGTTATTTCCTGCTGATGGAGGCTGCCGATGTGCTCGAAGCCGATATCATCGTTACCGGGCACACGCTGGACGACCAGCTGGAAACGATCGCGATGCGGGCTGTCCGCAGCGAGGCGAATGCCAATCTTGGGCTCGCGGGCATGGCGGAGGCCGTTTTGCTCGATCGACGCCGCTGGCTGTTGCGCCCGTTTCTTGCGACGCGGCGCGAGGCCATACGGGAATTCCTGCGCCGGTCGGGTAGGGGATGGATCGACGATCCAAGCAATATCGACCGACACTATGAGCGCGTGCGGGTGAGACAGGACCTTTCGGATCATTCCGCCCAGGCGCTGGAGACAATCCAGCCAGCCGCTCGCCGCCGCAGCCAGTTGGCCGAAGAGGCTGCCGGACTTGCCCGCCGCCATCTGACCGTTGTGCACGGCGTCCTCGCTCAGCTCGCTCCGGAAGTGCTCAACGAGGATGCCGAGACGTTACGGCATCTGCTGGCGAGCCTTGCTGCCATTATCGGTGGACGCCAACACCTGCCGGCCGCAGCAACAATGGAACGCGTCATGACGATGCTTGATCGGCGCAGCATGGGGCGCATGACGGCTGGGCGCGTGATCTTCGACCTGAGGCGGGAAGGCCTTTATATGCATCGCGAAAATCGCGACCTGATTTCCGTTAATATTCCGGGCGGAACAACCGGGATTTGGGACGGCCGCTACCGGATCAGCAACCGGACAGATCAGGTTGTCGAGGTCGGTCCGAGGGTTTCGGAGCGTGCCGTGGCCATGGTCATGTTCCCCGATGCGCCTCCTGCTATCTCGATGCGTGCCATGGGGGTAATGCCGCAGATTGAAATCGACCCGCCGTCATTGACCGAAATCGATAAAGAGAGCGTGATCACCCAGGCGGTTCTTGCCCCATATGACCGTTTTTTGCCGCAGTTTGATCTTATTCTAGGTTGTGAACTCGGGCTTTTGTTCGGATGTGATGAGTTTCCCGCCGCTCCAATTAAGGTTTTCGAGCGGAAAAGCTAAACGGCAGGGCTGCCTTGCCTTGGCAAGGGCGTAACGCAACCTTATGTTATGCGCAAGAAAGGCGGCCGCTTCAGCGGCTGCAATGGCAGTCCGGGGAGTTCGATGAACCCAAACTTTCGTAATTTTGCCCTCTGGGCTATCATAGCCCTCTTGCTGATCGCATTGTTCAGCATGTTCCAGACGGCGCCTTCACAAACCAGTTCCCGCGAAGTTTCTTATTCGCAGTTCCTTAAGGACGTGGATTCTGGTCGTGTGCGCGACGTCGTGGTGACGGGCAACCGTGTGATGGGTACACTTGCCGAAAACGGCCAGAGCTTCCAGACGTATTCGCCTGTAATCGACGACTCGCTGATGTCGCGTCTGCAGGAGAAGAATGTCAACATCGTCGCTCGGCCGGAAACGGACGGTTCTTCAGGTTTCCTGAGCTATCTCGGCACTTTGCTGCCAATGTTGCTCATCCTCGGTGTCTGGTTGTTCTTCATGCGCCAGATGCAGGGTGGATCGCGCGGCGCAATGGGATTTGGCAAATCCAAGGCCAAACTTCTGACGGAGGCGCATGGCCGTGTGACGTTTGAAGACGTTGCCGGTGTTGACGAGGCCAAGCAGGATCTAGAGGAAATCGTCGAATTCCTGCGTGACCCGCAGAAGTTCCAGCGCCTGGGCGGTCGAATTCCGCGCGGCGTTCTGCTTGTCGGCCCTCCGGGTACCGGTAAGACGCTGCTCGCCCGTTCTGTTGCCGGCGAAGCGAATGTGCCGTTCTTCACCATCTCTGGTTCGGACTTCGTTGAAATGTTCGTCGGTGTCGGTGCATCCCGTGTGCGCGACATGTTCGAACAGGCGAAGAAGAATGCACCGTGCATCATCTTCATCGACGAAATCGACGCCGTCGGCCGCCATCGTGGCGCAGGCCTTGGCGGCGGTAACGACGAACGCGAACAGACGCTCAACCAGTTGCTCGTCGAGATGGACGGTTTCGAAGCAAACGAAGGTATCATCCTGATCGCCGCTACCAACCGTCCCGACGTTCTCGATCCGGCTCTGCTGCGTCCGGGCCGTTTCGACCGCCAGGTCGTGGTGCCGAACCCGGACATCGTCGGTCGTGAGCGCATCCTCAAGGTGCATGCTCGCAACGTGCCTTTGGCGCCGAATGTCGATCTCAAGGTTCTCGCTCGTGGTACGCCCGGCTTCTCCGGTGCCGACCTTATGAACCTGGTCAACGAAGCTGCCCTGATGGCTGCGCGCCGTAACAAGCGTCTTGTCACCATGGCCGAATTCGAAGACGCCAAGGACAAGATCATGATGGGCGCGGAGCGTCGCTCGTCTGCCATGACCGAAGCCGAAAAGAAGCTTACCGCCTATCACGAAGCCGGCCACGCTATCACGGCGCTCAAGGTCGCGGTTGCCGATCCGCTGCACAAGGCGACGATCATTCCGCGCGGCCGTGCGCTCGGCATGGTCATGCAGCTGCCGGAAGGCGACCGCTATTCGATGAGCTACAAGTGGATGGTGTCGCGCCTGACCATCATGATGGGCGGTCGCGTTGCCGAAGAACTGACGTTCGGCAAGGAAAACATCACGTCTGGCGCATCATCGGATATCGAGCAGGCCACCAAGCTTGCCCGCGCCATGGTCACCCAGTGGGGCTTTTCCGACATCCTCGGTCAGGTTGCCTATGGTGAAAACCAGCAGGAGGTCTTCCTCGGTCATTCGGTTTCGCAGTCCAAGAACGTCTCGGAGGCAACCGCCCAGAAGATCGACCAGGAAGTGCGTCGTCTCATCGATGAAGCGTATACCGAGGCACGCCAGATCCTCACCGACCATCATGACGGGTTCGTCGCGATCGCCGAAGGCCTGCTGGAGTATGAGACGCTGACCGGCGAAGAGATCAAGGCTCTGCTTCGGGGCGAAAAGCCGGCGCGCGATCTCGGTGACGATTCGACACCAAGCCGTGGTTCGGCAGTGCCCTCGACTGGTAGCAAGAAAGATGAGCCGAAGGGTGGAGAACCCGAAGCAGGTCTTGAGCCACAGCCGCACTAAGGCCGCTCACATTACTTAACAAGACCGCCGTGGACCCGTCTGCGGCGGTCTTTTATGTTAACGATGACTTATCCGGTCACGCGATATGATCGGCTTTGACGCTAATTTACGTGCTTGCGCCACTCGCCTGTGGCAATAGCCAGACATACGCCGATCCGAAGTGATGCGGCAGCGGGCGCTAAATTGATTTTGCCCGCAGCGCATCGATCGCGCGACGACGAAGGAGATTACATGGCACGCCGCTATTTTGGTACCGATGGTATCCGCGGACATTCGAACGTCTTCCCGATGACGCCCGATCTGGCGATGCGGGTAGGCATTGCAGTGGGCACGATCTTCCGCAACGGCAGCCACCGCCACCGCGTCGTGATCGGCAAGGACACGCGCCTTTCGGGTTACATGTTGGAAAATGCCATGGTGGCGGGTTTTACCGCTGCTGGCCTCGACGTTTTTCTGCTCGGCCCGATCCCGACGCCCGCCGTTGCCATGCTGACGCGCTCGCTGCGCGCGGATGTCGGTGTGATGATCTCCGCTTCGCATAATCCTTTCGAGGACAATGGCATCAAGCTCTTCGGCCCGGATGGCTACAAGCTTTCCGACGAACTGGAGATGCGCATCGAGGATCTGCTCGACAGCGATCTGCACGCCCAGCTTGCCAAATCCGCCGATATCGGCCGGGCGAAGCGCGTCGAGGGCGATATCTATCGCTATATCGAGCAGGCCAAACGCACACTGCCGCGTGACGTGACGCTTCATGGTCTTCGCATCGCCATCGATTGCGCCAACGGTGCGGCTTACAAGGTCGCTCCTCTGGCTCTTTGGGAGCTTGGCGCTGATGTCGTGACGATCGGCAACGAGCCGAATGGCACCAACATCAATCTCGGCTGCGGATCGACCAGCCCGGAAGCGCTGCAGAAGAAGGTGCATGAAGTGCGCGCCGATATCGGTATCGCCCTGGATGGCGATGCGGACCGTGTGATCATCGTCGACGAGAATGGCGAGATCATCGACGGCGACCAGCTGATGGCCGTGATCGCTGAAAGCTGGGCACAGGACCAGCGTCTGACGGGTGGTGGTATCGTTGCCACCGTCATGTCGAATCTGGGCCTTGAGCGTTTCCTGGGCGACAACGGGCTGACACTTGCGCGCACCAAGGTCGGTGACCGCTATGTCGTCGAGCACATGCGTAACCACGATTTCAACGTCGGCGGCGAGCAGTCCGGCCATATCGTATTGTCGGATTTCGGCACGACGGGCGACGGTCTTGTCGCTGCGCTTCAGATTCTCGCCTGCGTGAAGAAGCTCGGGCGGCCTGTCAGCGAAGTCTGCCGCCGCTTCGAGCCGGTTCCGCAGCTTCTGAAGAACGTCCGTTTCTCCGGCGGCAAGCCGCTCGAGGACAGCATCGTTCGTCAGGCTATCGCCGATGCGGAAACCGAACTTGGTTCCAAGGGCCGTCTCGTCATTCGTCCGTCCGGCACCGAGCCGCTGATCCGGGTGATGGCGGAAGGTGACGATCGCGCCCAGGTCGAAAAGATCGTCAATGGTCTAATCGACGTGATCGGCAATGTCAGGTCGGAAGCGGCCTGACGCTTCCGGCAGCTAAGGCCGCCACTCCCGAAATTTGCCGTCCAGAGCGCCGTCGAGATAAAAGGCGGCGCTTATCAGGGCGAGATGGGTGAGGGCCTGGGGGAAGTTTCCGAGGAACTCCCCGCGCGGATCGAATTCTTCGGCATAAAGCTGCAGGTGATTGCCGAAGAGCAGCAGCTTTTCCATATTGATCTCGGCTTCCTGCAGTCTGCCAGCACGGGCCAGGCATTCGACAAACCAGAATGAACACGCGCCGAAAAAACCTTCTCGCCCTTCCAGTGCATCCTGCCATTTGTAGCGCATGACGAGGCTGTCATCGGCGAGTTCGCGGGAGATCGCGTCGAGCGTCGCCAGCCATTTGGGATCGGTGGCGCTAATGAAGCGGACAAGCGGCATCATCAGCATCGAGGCATCCAGTTCCTCGCCGCCTTTGGCATGGACAAAGTGACCATGCTTTTCGTTCCAGAAGTTCGCCCAGATGTCTTCTGTAATCGCATTGCGGGCCTCGATCCACTTGCCGAAAGGAGCGGCAAGCGAACGTTTCTGTGCAAGGCGCAAAGCGCGATCGACGGCGACCCAACACATAAGCCGGGAATGCAGGTGTTCCTGCGGTTCACTGCGCGCTTCCCATATTCCAGCATCGGGTTCCTGCCAGACCTCGCAGACATGATCGACGACGTTGCGGACGTTCAGCCAGTTCTCGTGCGAGATGGAGCCGCCATATTTGTTGCTGATATAGATGGAGTCGAGCAGTTCACCGTAGATATCGAGCTGCACCTGGCCGGCGGCGTCATTGCCGATCCTGACGGGTCTGGCACCTCCATATCCGGAGAGATGATCCAGTGATTCTTCACGTGCGACCCTTGAGCCGTCGAGATTATACATGATCTGTACATTGCCGTCGGAGCGGTCGGTCCGTTCGCTGATCCAGCGGCCGAAGGCATTGGCTTCATCCAGGTAGCCGAGCCGCATCAGGGCGTAGATCGAGAAGGAAGCGTCGCGGATCCATGTGGCGCGGTAATCCCAATTACGCTCGCCGCCCGGAGCCTCCGGCAAGCCGAAGGTTCCTGCCGCGGCGATGGAGCCGTATTCGGCCGAGGTCAGCATCTTCAACGCGAGAGCAGACCGGGTGACGGATGAGCGCCAGCGGCCGCGATAGGTCGACTTCTTTGCCCAGCCCTGCCAGTAGCCGGTCGTCTCCTCAAGGAGAGCGTCGATGGCTTCCGTATTCGGCGCATGGCGTGTTTCATCACCATCCAGCGTAAAGTCGATGGTTTCCCCACCCTGCAAGGTAAACTCCGCAAACGCGGCTCCTTGCCTGGTATGAAAATCTACTGCACCCGACAGGCGGAGGGTGAAGTCGCCGCAATGAAAGAAGATATGGCCTTTTCCGGTCTTCACCTTCGGCGTGCTTAGGGCGTAGTCGAATCGCGGCCAGCACTTCAGTTTGAACGCGACCTTTCCTCGCGTGACGGTGACGCGCCTCACGAGTGATGAAGGCTCATCCGGGCCGTGCGGCAGCGGCATGAAATCGACGATCTCGGCACTGTTGCTCGTGCCGAGCCAGCGGGTCAGAAGGACATTGCTTTCCGGGACATACATCTGCAGGCGACGGGCGCCCTCGATCTGCGGCGTCAGTTCGAATGCGCCGCCCTTTTCCGGATCAAGCAGGGAGGCGAAGACGCTCGGGCTGTCAAGATTCGGCCAGCACAGGTAATCGATCGTGCAATCCTTGGCGACGAGTGCGATCGTGCGCATATTTCCAATGGCGCCATGCTCGGAGATGGGGCGGGGGACATCGACTGTGTTTACGATCGATTTGCCCGCATCGTCTTTCAAATGCTTCAAGGCCGGTCCTTTCGTGTTGAGCATGTCAACGCCGGAAAAGAACATCGGCTCCATCACTGGGATGCTGAACTTTGCGTGAAGCGCCAAGTAACGCTTCTGTCGCGTAACGAAGCATATCGGTAAACATCTATGGTTAAGTGGGGCTTAACCTTTATCATTCATTCTCCATGCCAAATAAGGTGGTCGTGCAGGTGGCACGCCATGCATGATGAAGCTTGGAGAAGCGAACATGAAGATGCGCCTTGCAGCGACGGTTGCTGCCGCCATGCTGTCGGCTGGCGTTGCCCAGTCGGCAGATCTCTACCAGCCCCAGCCCGCACCGCTCATGGACGCACCGGAAGTCACGGTGCAGGAAGCGAGCGGCTGGTATCTGCGTGGCGATGTGGGATATTCGTTCAACCGGCTGCGTGGCGCAAACTTCTACCAGGGCGGTTCCTCGGCAAACGAGGTGGATTTCGAATCCACGGATATCGATGACAGCTTCCTGATCGGCGGCGGCGTCGGTTACCAGATCAACAACTATCTCCGCACCGACCTGACGCTCGACTACCTGTCGAAGACCGATTTCCGCGGTTCGACTTCCGGCGGCTGCGGCACGATCCCGGGCAATTGCGTCTCGGACGATCGTTCATCCTTCTCGGCCTACAGCCTGATGGCCAACGTCTATGTCGATCTCGGCACCTACGCCTATTTCACGCCATATGTCGGTGCTGGCTTCGGCGCTTCATACGTGAAGTGGGACAAGCTGCGGAACACCTCCTGCTCGGTCACCGACCCGACGGATTGCGATCCCTCGTCGGATCATGATGGCAAGGGTAAATGGCGTGCGACCGCTGCCCTGATGGCAGGTGCCACGATCGATGTCACCTGTAACCTCAAGGCGGATGTTGGCTATCGCTTCCGTTACATCGACGGCGGCAACATGTTCGGTTACGCCAATTCTGGCGGTCCAGGCCGCGACAAGGGCATCTACAGCCACGAGGCCCGCGTCGGCGCCCGCTACATGTTCAACAACAATTGTGAACAGGCGACTTACGAGCCTGAACCTCAGC
The DNA here is from genome assembly GCF_014198105.1 of Aliirhizobium cellulosilyticum. Taxonomy (NCBI): domain Bacteria; kingdom Pseudomonadati; phylum Pseudomonadota; class Alphaproteobacteria; order Hyphomicrobiales; family Rhizobiaceae; genus Aliirhizobium; species Aliirhizobium cellulosilyticum. Next base: position 614,040 of record NZ_JACIGW010000001.1, read on the forward strand.
CGATCGTCTACAAGTAAGATCAGCGCATGGTGCCAAAGCCGCCTTCGGGCGGCTTTTTTGCGTTTTTGCCTGCCTGTCGATGTGATCACGGCATTTGCGACGAAGATTTTCTTCAAGCGGCGAAACGACCCGCTTGACTGTGAAAGCAGGGAAATATATCCACGACGGCGGGACACCTCTCCCCAACGAGAGGCTAATTACCTGGAAGGGTATCTATATGGCCAATGTCGCCGCGAAGCCGGATGTGCGTCCGGATAACACCCATTTTTCTTCTGGCCCTTGCGCCAAGCGTCCCGGTTGGTCGCTTGAAGCGCTTTCCGATGCCCCGCTCGGTCGTTCGCACCGCGCCAAGGTTGGCAAGGACAAGCTGGCACAGGCCATCAATCTCACCCGCGAAATTCTGAACGTACCAGCGGATTACCGCATCGGCATCGTTCCCGCATCCGATACCGGTGCCGTCGAAATGGCGCTCTGGTCGCTGCTCGGCGAGCGCGGCGTCGACATGCTGGCCTGGGAAAGCTTTGGCGCCGGCTGGGTCACCGATGTCGTCAAGCAGCTGAAGCTCAAGGATGTTCGCAAGTTCGAGGCCGATTACGGTCTCCTTCCGAACCTCAATGAAGTCGATTTCGACCGTGACGTCGTCTTTACCTGGAACGGCACGACGTCCGGCGTCCGCGTTCCGAACGCCGACTTCATTCCGGCAGATCGCAAGGGCCTGACCATCTGCGACGCCACCTCTGCCGCCTTTGCGCAGGATCTGGATTTCGCCAAGCTCGACGTCGTCACCTTCTCCTGGCAGAAGGTTCTCGGCGGTGAGGGCGGTCACGGCATGATCATTCTGTCGCCGCGCGCTGTCAAACGCCTGACGACTTATGTCCCGGCTTGGCCGTTGCCGAAAATTTTCCGCATGACCTCGGGCGGCAAGCTTTCCGAAGGCATCTTCAAGGGCGAAACGATCAACACGCCGTCGATGCTCTGCGTCGAGGACTATATCGATGCGCTCAACTGGGCAAAGACGGTCGGTGGTCTTAAGGGGCTGATCGCCCGTGCGGATGCAAACGCCAAGGTTATCTTCGACTTCGTCAAGGCAAACGACTGGATCGCCAATCTGGCGCAGGTCGACGAGACCCGCTCCAACACCTCCGTGTGCCTGAAAATCGTCGATGCCGAAGTCGCTGCTCTCGATGCCGACGCTCAGGCTGCTTTTGCCAAGGGCGTGACCTCGATCCTCGAAAAGGAAGGCGTCGCTCTCGACGTCGGCGCTTACCGAGACGCTCCGTCTGGTCTTCGCATCTGGGCCGGCGCCACGATCGAGGAGGCCGACATGAAGGCCTTGATGCCGTGGCTGGCCTACGCGTTCGAAACGCAGAAGGCCACACTTTCTAAGGCTGCTGCCTGATCCGATTTCCGGTGTCGCTATAGCGGCACCGTTTCATCCCGCATTCAGAGACTGAACCCTTTATCAGGAGCCCAGACCATGGCACCTCGCGTACTCGTATCCGACGAACTGTCGGAAACCGCCGTCCAGATTTTCCGCGATCGCGGTGTTGAAGTCGATTTCCAGCCAAAGCTCGGCAAGGACAAGGACAAGCTGGCCGAGATCATCGGCAACTACGATGGTCTCGCCATCCGCTCGGCCACCAAGGCGTCCGAGAAGCTGATCGCGGCTGCGACCAACCTCAAGGTCATCGGCCGCGCCGGCATCGGTGTCGACAACGTCGATATCCCGGCCGCTTCCAAGCGCGGTATCATCGTCATGAACACCCCGTTCGGCAACTCGATCACGACGGCGGAACATGCCATCGCGTTGATGTTCGCCGTTGCCCGCCAGCTGCCGCAGGCCGACGCATCGACCCAGGCCGGCAAGTGGGAAAAGTCGAAGTTCATGGGTGTCGAAATCACCGGCAAGACGCTCGGCGTCATCGGCGCCGGCAATATCGGCGGCATCGTCTGCAAGAAGGCCATTGGCCTTGGCATGAACGTGATTGCCTATGACCCCTTCCTGTCTGCCGAGCGTGCACAGGAAATGGGCGTCGAGAAAGTGGAACTGGACGAACTGCTGCCGCGTGCCGACTTCATCACATTGCATGTGCCGATGACCGACAAGACCCGCGGCATTCTTGGCAAGGAAAACCTCGCAAAGACGAAACCCGGCGTTCGCATCATCAACTGCGCCCGCGGCGGTCTCGTCGATGAGGCAGCGCTTGCCGAAGCCATCAAGTCCGGTCATGTCGCCGGTGCCGGTTTTGACGTGTTCGAGGTCGAGCCTGCCACCGAGAGCCCGCTCTTCGGCCTGCCGAACGTCGTCTGCACGCCGCATCTTGGTGCTTCGACCACGGAAGCGCAGGAGAACGTTGCCCTTCAGGTCGCCGAACAGATGTCGGATTACCTCGTCAAGGGTGCAGTATCGAACGCCATCAACATGCCGTCGATCACCGCCGAAGAAGCGCCGATCCTGAAGCCGTTCATTCGTCTCGCCGACGTTCTCGGTGCCTTCGTCGGCCAGGTTTCGGATGATCCGATCAAGGAAATCGAAATTCTGTTCGATGGCCAGACGGCCAACATGAATACGCGCGCATTGACGTCTGCCTTGCTGGCCGGCCTGATCCGCAATCAGGTGGCCGACGTCAACATGGTTTCTGCCCCGATCATGATCAAGGAAAAGGGAATCGTCCTTTCCGAAGTCAAGCGTGACAAGACCGGCGTTTACGACGGTTACATCAAGCTGACGGTCAAGACCGACAAGCAGACCCGTTCGGTTGCCGGCACCGTGTTCTCGGATGGCAAGCCGCGCTTCATCCAGATCAAGGGTATCAACATGGACGCCGATGTCGGCGCCAACATGGTCTACATCTCCAACACCGACGTTCCCGGCATGATCGGCTTCATGGGCACGACGCTTGGTAATGCCGGCGTCAACATCGCCAACTTCCAGCTCGGTCGCGAGAAGGAAGCCGGTGATGCCATCGCGCTGCTTTATGTCGATGCACCGGTTTCGGAAGATGTGCTTGCGCAGCTGACGGCAAACCCGGCAATCCGCCAGGCTCGCCCGCTGGTGTTCAACGTCGAGTAAGCCATCATTCGGTGGGGCGTATTGCCCTGCCTTTTCCTCCCAAGGAAGATGCAGAACGGGTCTGGTGCGATAAGCGCCGGGCCCGTTTTGTTTCGTCTGACGATTATGTGATCACTTTACTGCTAAAAACGCCCCTTGGTTGTATTTCCGTCAATTGGCTCTTGTCCTGAACTTTTGTAACTACTAAAGCGGGAAAAAGTGGACAGGCTACTGAAAACTGCGCCACGGCTCCCCATATCAGGGTCACGGACCGCATAGGGCGGCCAGAGGAGAAATTGATGTTGTTCAAGCTTCGGCGTTTCCAGAAACTCTTCGCGATCGCAGCGATCGGAATGGCAGTTTCGCTAACAGCCGTCGATTTCGCGGAAGCGCGTCGCGCCGGCGGTGGTTCCAGCTTCGGCAGCCGTGGTACGCGTACCTTTGCGGCACCACCGGCCACGAATACGGCTCCGGGTGCAGCAGGCGGCATCAACCGCTCGATGACCCCGAATACACAGCAGAATGCGGCAAGCCCAGCTAACGGCATGGGCGCGCAGGCAGCTCAGCAGCAGCGTCGCCCCGGCATGTTCGGCGGTATGTTCGGCGGCATTCTGGGTGGTCTCGCTCTCGGCGGCCTGTTCGGCATGCTGATGGGTGGTGGTTTCGGTGGAATGGCAGGCTTCTTCGGCATGCTGTTGCAGATCGCGCTGATCGCTGGTCTCGCCATGCTGGCCTTCCGTTTCTTCGCTCGTCGTCAGCAGCAGCAGGCTGCCGGTCCGGCCGCTAATGCCCGCGCTTATGGCGATGGCGGCAATGGTGGCAAGGACGGTTTTGGCCAGAGCCAGAACAACGCCTATGAGGCACCGCAGCAGAACCAGGGCGGTTTCCAGATCCCGAAGATCGGTTCTGGCGCGGGGGCCGCAGCTTTCGGTGGCGGCCAGCAGGCGGTTCAGCGCCAGGCTGGTCCGGATACGGATGAAGTTGGCATCACCAATCGCGACCTCAGCCAGTTCGAAAAGCTGCTGACCGAGGTGCAGGGTGCTTATGCCGACGAAAACTATGCCAAGCTTCGTGACCTCACGACGCCGGAAGCGATGTCCTACCTTGCCGAAGAGTTGGGTGAAAACGCAACCAATGGCGTGAAGAACGAGGTTCGCGACGTGACCCTGCTGCAGGGTGACCTTGCCGAGGCATGGCGCGAAAACGGCCAGGAATATGCGACCGTCGCAATGCGCTATTCCTCGATCGACTTCCTGCGCGACCGCAACACGGGCGAAGTTGCCGAAGGCAATCCGAACGAAATCACCGAAACGGTGGAAGTCTGGACATTCGTGCGCAAGCCGGCCAATGATTGGAAGCTTTCTGCAATCCAGTCCGCTGCTTAAAACCAGCGCCTAGAGTTTGAGGAGTTCGGCGGTCCTGCCGTCGTGCTCACCCTGGTAAAAGATATGAAGGGCTCGCTCGTAAGGCGAGCCCTTTTCGCTGACCAGATGAAAGAGCGTCATCGAACTTCTGAATTTCAGATCATCCGTCGCGCCGAGGATATCACCTGCGCTGCGCCCTTCATGCCCGAGCATGGCTGCCGTACATTCGCCGAGCCGCCAGCCGAGCAGGGGATGTTCGAGATAGGCGATGGCTTCCGCCCGCGAGCGTATGGCGAAGCGCTGCGATGTGGCAGATACCCCCAAGCCGCTGATTTGCGGGAATATATACCACATCCAATGGCTGCGCTTCTGTCCGTCGCGCAGCTCCGCGATCACCTGATTATAGATGGATGCCTGCGCCTCGACGAAGCGAGTCAGATCGAAAGGAACAAATTGTTCGTTCATTAAACGCTCCTCACCCCAATTGCGGCATGAAGTCGAAGAAAAATGATATTTTTGCGGCCGCACTTTTCTATGTTGCGCTGCACCCTAACTCAACTCCGATGAACCAGTTTATCGCAGAGTTTCGCCAATATACAGATTGGCTGCCGAACTGGATGGTGAGCCTCGGTGTGCTGGCTGCCGCCATCGCGATCGGCCTTGCCATGCATCGGCTGGCATTCCGGATTCTAACACGCCTGGTCGAGAATAAGGATCTGTTCTGGCGTTCTCTTGTGTCCAGGGGAACTAGGCCGCTCAGGCTTGCCATCCTCACGGCCACGCTATCCTTTGCTGCCACGGTCGCGCCACTTGCCGCGCGCCCTGCCGAGATTATCCGGCATCTCCTTCTGATCGCCTTCATCCTCGTTGTCGGCTGGTCGGCAAAGGCGGCATTGCATATCTGGATGACCGTTTATCTGCGCCGTTTCAAACTGGATGCGGAAGACAATCTGCTTGCACGCACCCACGTGACGCAGTCACGTATCGCGGAGCGTATTGCAGGGGCTATGATCATCGTGCTGACGATCGCCGCCATGCTGATGACCTTCCCGGCGGTGCAACAATATGGTGTCAGCGTGCTGGCGTCGGCCGGTGTCGCCGGTATCGTTCTCGGTCTCGCGCTGCAGCCGATGCTGAAGAACATATTTGCCGGCATCCAGCTTGCGATTACCCAGCCGATCCGTATCGACGATGCGCTGATCGTCGAAGGCGAGTGGGGCAATGTCGAGGAGATTACCTCGACTTATGTAGTGGTCAAGCTGTGGGACTGGCGGCGGATGATCCTGCCGCTCTCCTATTTCATCGAGAACCCTTTCCAGAACTGGACGCGTGAAAGCTCGGCGCTGATTGGGACCGTGATGATCTATCTCGATTACACGATCCCGGTCTCTGTTATCCGTTCAAAGGTAGAGGAGATCACGGCTGCCTCTAAACTCTGGGACAGGAAGGTCGTGGCGGTTCAGGTGACGGATTTTCGGGAAAACGTCATGGAAGTCCGTATTCTTGCCTCTGCCAGCAGTGCGCCAAAGGTCTTCGATATCCGCTGCGAGGTGCGCGAAAAGCTTATCGAGTTCATCCAACGGGAATATCCGCAGGCACTGCCCAAGGTGCGGACCGACCGGCCGCTGGACGGCAATGGCGTTGCCCCCGTGCATGCTGCACATCAGGCCGCATTACAGTCCTGATTTGCTGGTGCTTGCATGCGGAAAGAATAGTTTCTATATCCGGTCGACATTGCCCGGCAGGCGGCCGATCCCGCCTCGGGCGCAACGTGCCGCTGATAGATGCGGCGCATAAGATATTGCAGCGAGAGTTGTCCCGTGAATACGCTGGATTTTGACAAGAAGCCGGAAGATACGCGCGTGGTCGTCGCCATGTCGGGCGGCGTGGATTCCTCTGTCGTGGCCGGGCTTTTGAAACAACAGGGCTATGATGTTTTAGGCATCACGCTGCAGCTTTACGATCATGGGGCTGCGGTTCACCGCGCCGGTTCGTGCTGCGCCGGCCAGGATATCGACGATGCACGCCGCGTCTGCGAAACGCTCGGCATTCCTCATTACGTGCTGGATTACGAAAAGCGGTTCCGTGAGACCGTGATCAATCCGTTCGCCGAAGCCTATGCGATGGGCGAGACGCCGGTTCCCTGCGTTGCCTGCAACCAGACGGTCAAGTTTGCCGATCTTCTGGCAACCGCTCAGGAACTCGGTGCCGATGCGCTGGCGACTGGCCACTATATCCGCTCGTCCGCCAATCCGACTGCAGATAACCCGAACCGTCGCGCGCTCTATCGCCCGATCGACAGCGATCGCGACCAGAGCTGGTTCCTGTTTGCGACGACCCAGGAGCAGATCGACTATCTGCGATTTCCGCTTGGCGGCATGTCGAAGGCACAGGTGCGCGAGCTTGCTGAAGAGATGGGGCTCGTCGTTGCCAAGAAGGCCGACAGCCAGGACATCTGTTTCGTGCCCGCCGGCAAATATGCCGACATCATCAACAAAGTTAAGCCGAACGCGGCGCTCGCCGGCGACATCGTGCATATGGACGGGCGCGTGCTCGGTCGTCACGAGGGGATCGTTCATTACACGATCGGTCAGCGTAAGGGCTTGGGCGTTGCCACGGGCGAGCCGCTTTATGTCGTCTATCTCGATGCCCGCTCGCGTCGTGTCATCGTCGGACCGAAGGAAGCGCTCGATACGCATCGCGTCTATCTGCGCGATATGAACTGGCTTGGCGATTCGTCACTCGAAAGCGATGCGCGCGAAGGCTTCGCGTGTTTCGCCAAGGTTCGCTCCACCCGCCCGCCGACACCGGCGACGCTGCATGTGGATGAGCGCGGGGTCTATGTCGATCTTTCGATCGGCGAAGCGGGTGTTGCACCCGGCCAGGCCTGCGTGCTTTATTCGGCGCCGGGTGCCGATGCGCGGGTTTATGGCGGCGGTTTCATCGAGCGGTCGGAGCGTGCGGAAGAGGCGGAAGCTTCGCTGAAGCAACTTCTTGCACAGCCGGTTGCGGCCTGATCTCCAAGAGTTCCCTACTTCTCAAGGGCGGGGAACTGGATGAAAACGGAGGTTTGAAACTCCTTTGTTTTTCTCCTGTCATATGCTTGACAAGGTTCGCGGCCTGCCTTTATAAGCCGCTCATTCGTCGGAGCGGATGCTTTAAAAGCAGCTTCGTTGGTGTGGCTGGGTAGCTCAGTTGGTGAGAGCGCAGGATTCATAACCCTGAGGTCGGCGGTTCAATTCCGCCCCCCGCTACCAATTTTCTACAAGCTGTAAGTTTCTGATTTTACGGCTCGCATTTCCCGGATGGCTCCATCGTGACGACTGCGCTTTCCGATGTTTCTCCGATCTATCATCCGCCGCTCGATCCCTATCTGACCATCCTGCACCGTGACCAGGATTTTCTGGTCTGCGACAAGCCGAGCGGTCTTCTTTCCGTTCCCGGCCGTCATCCGGCGCTGAGCGACAGTCTTTTGACGCGGGTGCAGAAAGAGTTTCCCAAAGCGCTGATCGTCCATCGGCTCGACAAGGATACGTCCGGCATCGTGCTGATGTCGCTGAACCGCAAGGCACATGCGTTCGTCGCAGCGCAATTTGAGGCGCGGGAGACGAAAAAGTCCTATGTCGCGGAAGTCTGGGGCAGGGTCGAGGGCGAGGAGGGGGTGATCGATCTGCCGCTTGCCATCGATCCCGACAACAAGCCTCGTCACCGTGTGGATCATGAACATGGCAAGCCTGCGCTGACGCGATGGCAGGTTATCGGGCATGGCGAGAACAGGACGCGGCTTCGCTTGTTTCCGATGACCGGGCGGACCCATCAGTTGCGGGTGCATATGAAGGCACTCGGCCATGTTATTCTCGGCGACGAATTTTACGCGGAGGGCGAGGCGCTGGCTGCTGCCGACCGTCTGATGCTCCATGCCGAAGAGCTGAGCTTCCGCAAGCCTGACGGATCGGACGTGACGTTCACGGCGCCAACCCCTTTCTGAGATCGGTCCATCGTGCAGAAATTCGAAAAATCCGATCTGGTTGTCGATTTCGTCGGTGGGGCTGTCGGTCACCGGTTTCGCTCCAACGAAGGGCGCAAACAGGGATTGGCAAAGGCTGTCGGCTTCTCCGGAAATACGGCCCCGGAAGTCGTCGATGCGACAGCAGGGCTTGGGCGCGATGCGTTTCTCCTTGCATCGCTTGGCGCAAACGTGACGCTGATTGAGCGCTCCGAGACGATGCATGCGCTGCTTGCCGAAGGATTGAAACGGGCAGAAGCGGAAGGCGGGCGTCATGCGGAGACGGTTGCGCGGATGACGCTGCTGCACGGCGATTCCTGCGCGCTTATTCCGCAGCTAAAGCCTCAGATCATTCTCATCGATCCCATGCACCCGCCGCGCGATAAAACGGCGCTGGTGAAGAAGGAGATGCGGTTGATCCGCGAGATCGTCGGCGACGATCCGGATTCTCTGCAACTGATGCAGGTCGCACTGGAAAACGCGCAGAAAAGGGTGGTTCTGAAATGGCCCCTGCGCGCCGATCCGATGCCGGGTATTCGCAAGCCCAGCCATCAGATCATCGGGAAAAGCACCCGGTATGATGTGTTTGTGACTGCGAAGGCGACCGGAGATCTGGCGTAAGGCATGTGCTGGAGGGGCTTACCCCTCCAGATCGTATCATCCCCGGATGACGTCCTCGTATCGAAGCGCTGCGGTGAGCAGCTTTTCGTCATCTCCGGCAACGCCCGAGAGAAGCAAGCCGACCGGCATTCCGGCATCGCCGGTGCCGCAGGGAATGGAAACGCCGCACCAGTCGAGGAAATTGCCAAAGCCGGTATTGCGAAGGGTCTTGCCGTTTGTAGCGAAGAACAGGTCGTCATCGGCGAGCAGCGGATCGATTGCCGGCGCGACATGGGCGACTGAGGGGAAAGCCACCAGGCGCCCGGTGAGTAGATCTTCTGTTTCCACGGTCAGACGGCGGCGGATATCGAGTATGTCGATGTAATCCGCCATGCTCGTTTTCTCACCGAGTTTGATGCGGGCAACGACGCGCGGGTCGATCTGATCGGCAATGGCGCCCGTCAAGCGTTCGCGATGCAGGGCGAAGGCTTCCGCCGTGACGAGAGCGCCGCGAGCCTTGACGAGCTCCGAAATGGCATCGAATGCCGGAATATGAATGCGCTGAATACGGGCGCCGGCTTTTTCGAGGCGCAAAAGCGCTGCTTCGAAAGCTTCGATGACGCCCGGCTCTGCAACGTCGAATACGCCGTTTTCCGGCACGACGATATCAAGGCTTGCGTCCGTGGCGCGGGTGATCTCCGGCCGGGTTGCGCCGCGCATGGCGACATCAACCCAGATGGCGTCCTGGACGGTTCGGCAGAGCGGGCCGAGGCAATCGAGGCTCTTTGCCAGCGGGAAGACACCATCCATCGCATAACGGCCGCGGCTCGCCTTGTAGCCGACGATGCCGTTGAAGGCAGCTGGGATGCGGATCGAGCCGCCGGTGTCGGTGCCGATCGCGACCGGAACGAGGCCTGCTGCAACCGCGACCGCGGAACCGGAGGACGAGCCGCCGGATACGCGCGGCACGTCCGTGCTTTTCGGGTTATGCGGCGTGCCGTAATGCGGGTTGATGCCGATGCCGGAAAAGGCGAATTCGCTCATGTTGGTTCGGCCGATCGCGACCATGCCGGACTGGCGCACGAGATCGACCACCGCGGCATCCTTCGTGGCCGGCGCTCTTGCCGACAATACCGTGGAGCCCGCCGTCGTTGCCAGTCCCTTGATGTCGAACAGGTCCTTCCAGGCGATCGGGATGCCATCCAGCAAGCCGAGTGAACGGCCGTCCGCGACACGCTTGGCAGCGGCCGATGCTTCGCCCATCGCGCGATCTCTGAAGAGCGATATGAAAACGGATTTGTCGGCGTGGCGATCTATGGCATCGAAAACGGCCTCGGCGATCTCTACGGGGCTCATGACGCCCGAGTGAATCAGCATCGACATCTCGGCAACGGACATGCCGGAAACAGGTCTTCTCACGAATGCTTCCTTAAATGGGCTGGCTTCATTGGAATGGCTGGCTCAAAGATGTAGCCGATATCTTCGGCAAGGGTAGCGGAATTATTCGCAGAGCCCTATTTCATCATCATCACCAAAGAAAGGGATCGCGCAGGCGATCCTCCCGTTCAAGGATGATGCCATGAAACCGGCTCTTGTCTTATCCATTCTGGCGCTCGCTCTTGCGGGCTGTTCTGCCTCTGCCACCACCGTCGGCTACAGCTTCAACAGCGGGCCTGGCCTTGCTCCGATACCTGGCAGCATCACCTATGGCGGCCAGCCGCGCACGAGGCTTACCAAATCGCCTGTCGGCAGCACGTTCTCGCATGAATTCACCAACCAGGTGGGTCGCGAGGTGCATGAAACCTATATGATCCAGCCTGATCGCAGCCTGAAGATCGTTGACCGGTATGTAAAGCGCGAGCGAATCTGGGATTAACCCCCAATCAGGGTTGCATTTTTGATGAGTGCATCTTTTGAGATGGGCAGATTGACGCGCTACATCTTGCTACCTTGATGATTGCTAATGTTCAGCGCTAGGCATTCTTCAGATGAATTTCGAGAGGAAGCCGGATCCATGGGACATGAAGCGCACTGGCCGACACTTTCGCCGTCTAATACAGGGTTACGAGGTCGCTGCCCGCGCTGCGGGCAGGGCCATTTATTCGATGGCTTCCTTTCGATGAAGCCGAATTGCGAGGTCTGCGGTCTGGACTACGGGTTTGCCGACCCTGCCGATGGGCCGGCTTTTTTCGTGGTATGTTTTGCCTGCGTGCCGAGCGTGGCGCTGGCGGTCCTGATCGAGGCAATATACCAGCCTCCGTTCTGGATCCATTTCTTCACCTCGCTTCCGTTTCTGCTTCTGACCTGCATCCTGCCGCTCAGACCGCTCAAGGGCTGGCTGCTGTCCAACCAATATTTTGACAAGGCAGAGCACGGAAAGCTCGATCGAAATTCGGGCTTGAGGCGGGATGGGCCATAACTTTTTGCGTCATTTGCGTGCGTCTGAAAATGACGCCCGACAGCGTGTGGATCCGGGAACCTTTTGGGGTTGCGACCGTTCACTTTTGCGACATCAAAAGGAGAACGTAATGAACAGTATCATTTGGTTGGTCGGAGCAGTCGTGATCGTCATCGCGGTTCTCAATCTTGTCGGTTTTGCGTGACCGGGAGCATGTCGCTTTACGGTTTCAAACCTATCAGGAGAACATCATGAACAGCATTGTCTGGCTCGTTGGAGCCGTTGTCATCGTCCTCGCAATTCTTTCGTTTTTCGGGCTTCGTTAAGCCCGACACAAAGATTTAGCGAGACAGAAAACCGCTGGGCTGAAAAGTCCGGCGGTTTCTTCTTGTGAGATCTCGAGGGTCTCATTCTGCCAGCAGAACTGCGAAAGGATGATCGGCAAATGCCCAGTTGACCGAAGCATCACCGGAAAAATCAAAGATACGGCCCGAAAAAATATCCCGGTAGCGCCGTCCTGCAAGCGGTGGCGGTAATACGACACGCGTCGCGGCCCAGTGGGCGGAGCGGGATGATGCCAGATCCTGCAATGCCTCCAGAACATGGCGTGGTGTCACAACCAGCAAGGCATTGCGATCATCATGCCGCGCGAAAGCGACAATGTTCTTCGCGCGTACGCCGTTCACTTCTAGCGGGATATACTCGCCGTTACGGAAGAGATCGGGTAGGGTGCGGCGGAGCTTCAATATCTTGCCGATAATCTGCTGTTTGAAGTGACCGCTCAACCATCCCTCTTCGGCGGATGTATCTAGCTCTTCAGCTTCCGAAAACTGTTCCGACAGGCTTTCGAAATCCGGTTCGCGCCGGTTGTCAGGATCAACCAGCGACAGGTCGCAGGTCTCGCTGCCCTGATAGACATCAGGCACGCCGGGAGCCGTCAGCTTGATGATTGTCTGGGAAATTGAGTTGACGCTGCCAGCGCGGAAAAATGGGCGGAGAGTGGAGGCGAAGTCCACGAGGAAGACGTCGTTTTCGGGTGAGAGCATCGCATGGATGTAGTTCTTAACGGCTGCCTCGTAATGCGTTTTGCCATCCGCCCAATTGGTTCGCAACTTTGCCTCGCGGATTGCCTTTTCGGCATATGCCTGAAAACGTTCCTTCAGTTTGGCAAGGCCCATGGCGTCATCCGGCGTCAGGTCGGCTGGCCAGACGCCAGCCAATGCCTGATACAGCATCCATTCCACGGCGGGCTCCGGCGCTGGCCCGTCGTCAAGATGGGTTACGGAAGCACTGTTGGCCCGCCGCCAACGTTCGACTGCGTCAGCCCAGATCTTCGGCGCTTCACTCAATCCATAAAGCCGTGCGCGAGCGTCTTCGCCCCGCTTGGTATCGTGGGTGGACGTGCCTGAAAGCGCATCCGGCTGGCGTTTCTGCCGCTCGATCATCTGTTCGTGGAAACGGTCCAGCGAAAACTCTCGCGGCAGAGGTTCAGCACCGACCTCATTGAGAGCAATCAAAGCGTGGTGTCGGAAGAAGAGCGTATCTTCCACTGACTTCGCCATCAACGGCCCGGTCAATTGCTGGAAGCGGGTGCGGAATGTCGAGGCCTTGTGTGAAAGCTGGGGCGCGAGGTCGCCGTTCAGGATCTTTGCCAGGAACGGAAGGGCGGAAAGATCTGCTGTCGTCTCGCTGCGCCGGATATCGGTTGCGACCTTTTCCAGCATCTGACGGCCTTCGGGGGGCATGCCATCGGCGGTGCCGTAGGTGCGATACACGGGGAAGGCCACCAGCAGTTCCCTGAGCCCGGCCCTGATCGCCTCCGATGAAATAGCGGCTGCCTCCGGCCGTTCTTCAAGTATTGATTCAGCAAGCTTCACGAGGGTTGCAACTTCGCCCGCGAAGTTGTTGTCAACCATCAGCAATTTGGCTGCGCGCAGCTCATCTGCCATGTCCGGAGACGCCCCGGTCAATGCCGCATAAGCCGCATGAAGCTGGGGTAACCGTTCGCCGTCCACAAGGGCGTCGCTTAGGGTCGCGATAAACTCATATCCTGTCGTGCCGGAGACAGGCCAGTCGGGCGCAAGATCCTCTCCTTCGCCAAGGATCTTTTCGACCGTGATGTAACAGTCCTGCCCTGCTTCCTGTCGAAGGCGTTCGAGATAGGCTTTGGGTTCGGCAAGTCCATCGATATGGTCGACGCGCAGGCCATGGACGGCGCCTGAGCGAACCAGCTGAAGGATCAGGCGATGTGTGTCGTCGAAGACATCGTCATGCTCGACGCGGATACCTGCGAGCCCGGTGATCTCAAAAAAGCGGCGATAGGAAAGATCGCGTGATGCATCCCGCCAGGACATCAGCCGATAAGGCTGCCGGTCATGGAGATCGGCAATGACGGCTTTGTCGGTAATCTGCAGCAACCCCGTTTCGCTGCCGGGGTAGGTTTCAGGGCTCAGGGGATAGAAAGTCTCGAAATAGGCGAGGGCCGGTTTGCCAGTCTTCGGGTCAGGTTTGATTGCGATTTCACCTGCCTCAAGCACCGCTTCGAACGTGTCACCAAGGAAGGGCAGGGTGAGGCGGCGTGACCAGTCGATATCGAAATGATGGGCGTAACGGCTCTGTTCTCCATTTTCGATGACGTCGCGCCACCAGGGATTTTCCAGCGACGCCGCCATATGGTTCGGCACAATGTCGAGGATCAGGCCGAGGCCTTCCTGCTTCAGCGCCTTCACCATCCGGTCGAAACCTTCGCGCCCGCCGATCGCCGGATCGATCTCGTTGGCGTCCGTCACGTCATAACCGTGGGTTGATCCGGTCGTGGCGGTGAAGATCGGCGAGGCATAGAGATGACTTATGCCCAGGCGCTTGAGATAAGGCACGAGCGCTGCGGCGCGATCGAAGGTCATGCCATTGCGGAACTGGATGCGGTAGGTCGCGGTCGGGATCATGCGGCGGCTCATGCCTTTTCGAAACTGACGATGATGGAATTGTGGGAAAGTTCGCTAAGGCGCTCCGGATGATCCTTCTTCGGAAAAGCATAGATCGGTCTGCCTGGCATTTCGGGGAGCGGTCTTGCTGCATCACCGATGTTGAGCGCGATCGCGAGCCTGCCCTTGGGGTAATCCCAGGAGACGGCTAGATATCCGGTACCGGTCTCGATCACCTTGCCGGTGCCGCCTTTCGCGGTTGCCAGCAACGGGACGATGATCTCCTGCCGAAGTTTCAGCAGTTCCCTGGTGAACTCGAACCATTCCCGGCCTTTGGGTGATCCAAGTTTCTCCCAGTCGAGTTTTGACCTTTCGAATGTCTTTTTCGCGTTCGGGTCCGGCACCTTTTCGCCGTGACCCGCATGGCCTTCGAATTCTCTTGCCCGTCCATCGCGAACGGCCTTTGCCAGATCGCCGTGGAAATCGGTGAAGAACAGGAATGGGTTGGTCTCGCCATATTCCTCGCCCATGAAGATCAGCGGGATATGTGGCGACAGTAGAAGATTGGCGAGCAGGATTTTCGTGCGCGTGTCGCCGGCCAGCGAGATAAGGCGCTCGCCTTGCGCGCGGTTGCCGGTCTGGTCGTGGTTCTGGATGAAATCGACGAAGGCTATAGGCGGTTGGCTGGTGCTGTCGACGCCGCGCTTTTTGCCCGATTGCGGCGAGACCTCGCCTTGATAGGCAAAACCTTCCGTCAGGCAACGGGCGACAAGCGTTTCCGGGCTCTCGGCGAAATCCCCGTAATAGGCATGGGTCTCGCCGGTGGCGAAGACATGCACGGCGTTGTGAAAATCGTCGTTCCATTCCCCGGTGAAAAGCGGTGCCGAACCGTCCTCGTCGCGTGGATGCAGGAATGTGACGTTGCGGCAGTCTTCGGTTGTCAGGTGGACCGGGCGGTCGGTAATCTCAGCGCGGATGCGCTCGGCGATCTCGATCAGGACATGTTTGTCGGACGAATCCTCGATCTGGTCGACTGCATCGAAGCGAAGGCCATCGAGATGATACTCTTCCAGCCAGTAGAGCGGTGCCTCCGCGATATAGCGGCGGGCGGCATCGACATCATAGGCGATGCCGGCGCCCCAAGGTGTCATGCGTTCCTTGTGGAAGAAGTCGGGTGCCAGAAGCGGCAGGTAATTGCCTTCCGGGCCGAAGTGGTTGAGCACGATATCGAGCACAACGGAAATGCCATGCCGGTGGGCGGCATCAACGAAGGCCTTGAAGTCTTCCGGCGGGCCATAGGCCGAATGGGGTGCGTAAAGCAGGACGCCATCGTAACCCCAACCGTGTTTGCCCCCGAACTGGGAGAGGGGCATGACCTCGATCATCGTGATGCCGAGATCGGCCAGATAAGGCAGTTTGTCGATCGCAGCGTGGAATGTGCCCTCCGGCGTGAACGTGCCGAAATGCAGTTCGTAGACGACGGTTTCTTCCCAGGGGCGGCCCGTCCACTCGGTATCCTGCCAGTCGTAATTGGTTGGGTCGATGACCAGCGACGGGCCGTTGACGTCATCTTTTTGGGCGCGGGAGGCGGGATCGGGAACCACGGTGCCGTCTGCGAGAACGAAGTTATATTCGGAGCCGGCAGAGACACCGGTCGCGAGAATCTCGAACCAGCCGTCACGGCTGGCGCTCATTTCGGTGTCTTCACCGTCAAGGCGCAGGCTCACCGTCTTCTGGCCGGGTGCCCACAGCCGGAAATGCACTTCGCCGAGAGCGACATATTCCGCTCCCCAAGTCTTTGGAAAAACTCGAAACTCTTCGGCGGAATGCACGTCCGTCATACGACCCGGTCTTTCGCTGGTGAACGAGACCGGCAAACGGGTGAAGAGGCTTACAGTTCCATGGATGGCGTAAGGGGGGCGCGATTTTCGGTGTAGTCTGGAGATTACAGGTGGCGGCTGCCCCTTACCCTAACCCTCTCTCCGCATGCAGGGAGAGGGAACGTGTCACACTCGGTGTTGGCGAGGGACGGAGAGTGGCAGCTTGTGCCTTGTGCCTTTATCCCCGTCATAATGGGGAGAGGGTGCCGGCAGGCGGATGAGAGGTTGCCGCCGATCCGGATCGCGGGTGCGGCATCGATCATTCACAACTCGAGCAGTGCATACGCCTTACCGGTTGGCTTCTCTATGTGGGAGGCGACGTTATAGACCGGCGCACCGCCGGGAGTTTTGCCCTCGTAGGTGCCACGATGGGCGTGGCCGTGAACGACGGCTGTTACCGGGAAGCGATCGATTGTCTCGGCAAGGCGGGACGAGCCGAGGAAGGGGAAGATTTCAGGCGGCTCGCCTTCGACTGTCTGCTGGATGGGCGCATAATGCAGCACCACCAAGGCACGTTCGGACTTCACCTGGCGCAGCGCGTTTTCCAGCCGCATCGTTTCCTCGACGCTTTCTGCCACCATCGCCTTGATCGCCGGTTCGCCGAAGGAGCCAAGCATGTAACGGCCGAAGCCGCCGGCAAAGCCTTTGACACCGGCGAAACCGACGCCGTTGATCTCGATCGCTGAGCCTTCGAGAAGATGCACGCCGGCATCCTTGATGATGGCTTTGACCTCATCCACATGGCCGCATTCATAATCGTGATTGCCCAAAACGGCGACCATCGGAATGGAGCAGGAGCGAAGGTCAGCCGCAAGCAACTCCGCCTCTTTCGGCTTGCCGAGATCGGTCAGATCACCGGTCAGCACGAGAATGTCGGCCTCCTGCGAAATTTCCGCAAAAAGCTCCTTGTATGAAGGAGAGCCATGTTCCTTGACATGAAGATCTCCCATTGCCGCGACGCGCTGCTTGACGTTGGCCTTTTTCCGGGCGGTGGTGTCCTGGTTATCGGGCGCCTTGCTCATGCCGGGCCTCCTTTTCTGGTTTCCTCGTCAACGCCTTCGCGCAGATCACCTTCGCCACCGACATCGGCAAAACCCCATTCCTTGACGTCGATCTCGAAATCGACGCGGCTGAACATGCGACCGCGGCAAATCTTCATCTGCGGCAGCGGAAGTTCGCGCTGGGCCTTCAGACGGTCGAGCAGTTCATCGAGCAACCAGTCAGGCACCTTGTCGCGCTCGGTCGGGTAGATCCAGCGGAAGTTGAGGAGGTGGATGAGCAGAACCTCCCAATGAACTTCCATGTAGTTGAGCAGCTTTTCCCAATCGATCTGGTCATGAGCGCGCAGGATCATGTGGACCACGTCGCCGCCGTCGTAACGATGGCGAAGCTGCACAAAACATTTCGACCAGATCAGTTCGGTCGGTGCAATGATGCGCACCTTGTGGCCGTTCATCTCGATCTGGCGGGCGTTTTCGAACCAGCTGTCGCTGATCGGCATCGTGCCATTGGACGCGGCGAAGATGACATCGCAGAAATGCCGGCCCTTCTTGATCTTCCCGAGCCACCGGTCGTCCTCCACCTCGATCTCGTAACCCTTCTCCTTGAAGTGGGCGAGGATGCGGGCGTAGTCACCTGCCTTGCAAAAGATATCCAGGTCTTTGGTGGGGCGGGTAATGCCGGTATAGGCGCTGATCGCAAATGTTCCCGCCAGAAGGAATGGTATGTGGCAGGCGACCAGATCCTCCAGCGCTTCAGAAACAAAGGATTCTGCGTCCGGGTCAGCAAGCGTGGGCGCGGCTTTTACCTCCATCCCCTGCATCAGATGCAGGGGATGGCTGCCGCGCTCGCGTTCACTTGCCGTAATATTGTTTTCGGTCGTCGGCTCCGGCTTTTTCGTCGGTATCGTGTCGGCGTCCATGGCGTGTCTCCAATTCTCCCAGGTGACTAGCAACACCCGAGAAGCGACGGAGGTTCCGTTTAGCTCTTCAGTCGGCCTCAGGGTTGTCGGCATTTGCCATGGGGCTTGGGCGACCATCTGGCTGGTCGCCGTCTTCGCGCTGATCCGCATCCTCCAGATCTGTTTCGACAAGGTAGGCGTCCCTGTTGCCGAGGCGTGCAGCCTCTTTCAGCGCTTCGGGATTGGTGGTGTCGAGCTGCTCGCGTTCGATGTCCGTTGCAATAGGCTTGTTCGGATTTGCAGTGTTCATGGTCGTTTCCCTTCCCGTTGAGTGTGCCAACTACAGGTGTGCCGCAGGCTGTCTGAGAAACCCTTGGCGAATGCAGAGGTTCCGGAAACCCTTGGCGAATGCAGAGGTTCCGCGCTTGTCGATTGGAACGAAAATCGCAGTCGGCGTGTTGGAAATGGAGATAATCCCAAGGAGGAGAAACATGCCGGCGAAATCGAAGGCACAGCAGAAGGCAGCGGGCGCAGCCCTTGCGGCCAAGCGCGGCGATGCAAAGAAAAGCGATCTCAAGGGTGCTTCGAAAGAAATGGAAAAATCGATGAGCGAGAAGCAGCTGGAGGAGTTTGCTTCGACCAAGCATAAGAGCAAACCCGAACACGTCGCGCATCGCTGAATTGCATATTTCCGGTCCGAACCCGGACTTCCCGGAAAGGCGGGTGCTTCAGCAGGCACCCGCCTTTTCCTTTTTGTCGATCAGGCGTAGCTGGCGCGCAATGCGTCGAATTTTGCCAGCTGTTCGGAGAGCAGTTCGCGTGCCTCGTCGCGCTTGACGAAGACCTTGAACATTGGCGCGCCCTTGGCATTCATGAACCAAATGGAACAGGAGCGCCGGCCGTGGAAGGCGCGGTCGACAAAGGTGATCGAGGCGCAGTTGTCCTTCTTGATGTGACCGCCGATCGGGCTGTCACCATGAATGTTGAACCAGCCATGGCCTTCCGAACCGACCGGCAATTCGCCATCGATTTCGGCCACAACATCCTCGGTGTGGACGAGGAAGAGGACGATGCCCCAGGTGGTCAGCTCGTTCCAGATGTCGAGAAAGCTCTCTTTCGGCGCAATGACGGCCGAACCCTCGGGCAGAATTTCAAGAATCTCGGCGGGGGTAACGTCTGCAGCGGCAGCGATCGACTCGACGATGCCGTCGGGCTTTTCGGCGAGTGCAGCCAGAGCCCGTTCGCGACGGTCAGCTGTGATTTCGGATACGGCGTTCATCGATGATCCTCAGGCCGCGTCGGCGGCGCGTACGCCGTTCTTGTCTTCGTGGATGATGACTTCGAAACCCTCGAAATGCGGGCCGGAGAGATATTCCACCTTGCTGCGGTTGTTGCCGGCATTGGCATGGGCTGCGCGGAATTGTTCGGAAGTCGTCCAGGCCTTGAAATGCTCGAATGTTTCCCAGACCGTGTGGGACGCGTAAAGCGAATGGTCTTCGGCCTTGGGGCCTTTCAGCATGTGGAATTCGATATAACCTGGCAGTTCCGCAAGGCGGCCCTGACGGTCACGCCAGATCGCTTCGAATGCTTCTTCGAAGCCCGGAACGACGCGAAAACGGTTCATTGCGATATACATGAAAACTTCCCTCACTTAAGTTTCATTTGCCAGTCAAGATATCTGCCGGCCCTCCCCTTGAAAAGCCAAAAAAACTTGCGTAGTCAACTCAAGTTATTGAAATTTGCAGCGCTGCCCAATCCTGCTTTCATCAGATGTGCGGCAACGCTAAGGGGTGGATCACAATGGTTTCCTGTTCCAAAATCGGGCGTCTTCTTGCAATCATTCTGCTGGGATCGACGATAAGTGCGGGCGGCGTTCTTGCTGCCGACAAGGGTAATCCCGAAGCAAAACGCATCGTCTCGGTCGGCGGAACGATCACCGAAATCCTTTATGACCTCGGTGCCCAGGACCGTATCGTGGCGCGCGACTCGACCAGCTTTTATCCGGCTGACGCCAATTCCAAGCCAGATGTCGGCTATATGCGCCAGCTTTCGGCGGAAGGTATTCTGGGGCAGAAACCAGACCTGATCCTGATGGAAGAAGGCTCCGGCCCGCCGCCGGTGCTGGAGATCCTGAAGGCCAGCGAGGTACCGATGGTCGTGATCCCGACACCTCCAAAGGCGGACAAGATCGGTCAGAAGATCCGTGATGTCGGTGCGGCCGTCGGATTGTCCGACAAGGCGGAGGCGCTGGCGAAGAAAACCGAGGATGGCTTGAAGGCGGTTGCAGCCGATGTAACCAAGATCAGCGGCGGCAAGAAGAAGGTTCTTTTCGTTCTGTCTATTTCGAATGGCCGCCTGATGGCTGGCGGCGCCGACACCGAAGCGGGTGCGATCATCGAGATGGCAGGCGGCGTCAATGCCGCGCCGACGATCAACGGTTACAAGCCGCTTTCCGATGAGGCGGTGATTGCTGCAGCACCGGATGTAATTCTGTCGATGTCGCGTGGCGATCATTCGATTACGCCGGAACAGATGTTCGCTCTTCCCTCGATGCAGACGACGCCGGCTGCGGCAAACAAGGCGCTGGTTTCGATGGATGGTCTGTTGCTGCTGGGCTTCGGTCCTCGCACACCGGAAGCTGCGCGGGCACTGGCAGCCAAAATCTATCCGGGCGCAATCAACTGATGAAGGCGCTCGCCATGCCCTTTCGCCGGACGGGTGAGGGAGACCGGACGTCTCAGGGCGTGCTGGTGCTCTTTCTGCTGGCTGCCCTGCTCGTCTTTTCCTGCCTGCTCTCGCTGCATGTCGGGCCAACAGGTGTGGGTTTGCGAGATCTTTTCTCCTATCTCACCGGCAATGGTGACAGCCTGACAACACAGGAGCGGGTGATCCTCGAAGCGGTGCGCCTGCCGCGCACGGCGCTCGGGCTGCTGATTGGTGCCGGGCTCGCGGTTTCCGGCGCGATGATGCAGGGCCTGTTTCGAAATCCGCTCGCCGATCCTGGCATTGTCGGGGTAACTTCGGGAGCGGGACTTGCCGCCGTCTGCGCCATCGTGCTCGGAGGCGGCGTGCTCGCACCTATAGCCGTAGTGCTTGGCAATCAGTTTTTGCCACTGATGGCATTTTTCGGCGGACTGCTGGTCACGTGGGCTCTTTACGCGATCGCCACGCGGGACGGACGTACCTCGACCACCGCGCTTATTCTCTGCGGTATCGCGATTGGCGCGCTTGCAGGAGCTTTCATGGGGCTTCTGATCGTTATGGCAGATGACCGGCAGCTGCGCGACATTACTTTCTGGAGCCTTGGCTCTCTAGGTGGCGCCACCTACGGCCGCGTGCTTTCGATCCTGCCTTTCATCGTTTTCGTCATGGGGATCATTCCTTTTGTCGCCAAAGGTCTCGATGCGTTGATTCTCGGCGATGCGGCGGCCTTTCACATGGGCATTCCGGTTCAGCGGTTGAAGAAAATTGTCATCGTCGCCGTGGCGGCCGCCTGTGGCTCTACCGTGGCCGTAGCCGGATCTATCGGATTTGTGGGCATCGTTGTGCCGCATCTGCTCAGGCTTGCGATGGGGCCGTCCCATCGTTTCCTTTTGCCGGGATCAGCATTGGGGGGAGGAGCATTGCTCCTGATCGCGGACAGTGTTGCGCGCACTGTCGCAGCACCTGCTGAACTGCCGATCGGTGTCATTACCGCGCTGTTCGGCGCACCTGTCTTCCTGTTCCTGCTGATCGGCAAGAATGGTATCGGCGCGCGGGATCTGCCATGATCATTGCCGATAAGGTCACCGTCAGCCGTTCAGGTCGCAAGCTGATCGACGACATCTCGATCGAGCTGAAGCCTGGCCAGTTTACCGTCGTCATCGGCCCGAACGGAGCCGGCAAATCGACGTTGATGAAGGTATTGTCGGGCGAGATGCAGCCGGATAGCGGTCTTGTCTCGTACTATGGGACGAGCGTCGATCTCTGCCAGCCGGCCGATCTTGCCAGACGCCGTGCGGTGCTGCCGCAGGCGACGCAGCTTGCTTTTCCGTTTACGGCACTGGAGATTGCCCGCATGGGCGCTGTGGCGCATGGCGCGCTCAACCCCAGCGAAGAAGCGCGCAAGGCCCTGTCGCGCGTGGGGCTGAGAGGCTTCGAGAGCCGTCCTTATCCGTCAATGTCGGGCGGCGAGCAACAGCGGGTGCAGTTTGCCCGCGCGCTCGCACAGGTGCCGCAGGCCGTCGTCGATGGCGTGCCGCGGGCGCTTTTCCTAGATGAACCGACGGCAAGCCTCGATCTCGGCCATCAGATTTCGGTGCTCGAGACTGCTCGGGATTTTGCGTCAGCCGGCGGCATGGTGCTCGCCATCCTGCACGATCTCAATCTGGCGGCGGAATTTGCCGATCATCTTTTGGTGCTGCATCACGGCCGGGTGGTTGCGGAAGGCGCCTGCCATGAGACGGTGAGCGACGACATCATTGCTTCGGTCTATGGCATTGCGGGTGCCGTCGGTCGCGTGCCTGCGGCGCATATTCCCTTTGTTCTGCCGCAGTCGCGGAACCGGTGATTTTAGGCGCTCGGCCTTGTTATCATAAAAATCGCGGGGCCGATCATGAGGGCTGCGACGAGTATGGCCAGCCATGCCGAAGGGTGGGAGCCAAACCAAAAACCGGCATAACTCAGAGCCATGAGCGAGATCGCCGTGATTTTCGCGCGCCGTGAAATCGCGCCGCGCTCACGCCAGTTTTTCAGCGGCGGGCCGAATGTGTTGTGGTTCATCAGCCAGGCCTCAAGCTTCGGCGAGGAGCGCGCGAAACAGGCGGCGGCCAGCAACAGAAAAGGCGTCGTCGGCAAAACGGGCAGAAATGCACCGACCACGCCGAGTGCCACAAAGAACCAGCCGAGACAGAGAAAGACGTAACGCATGAAAGGCCTATGGCGAAAACCTGAACAGGATAGACAAGTTTGCTTGCCGCGTCCTCATGTAAAGAGTCAACTCGGCCCGACAAGATCGCACCGCAATTTTTAGCTGCTGTGCATGTGCAGCATGCGCCCTTCCCATTTGATCCCGGGGAGCTATATTGCCGCCGGCTTCAACAACCTTTGAGGACATGATGTCGAAGAAGAAAGTGCTTGTGGTGGGCGGTGCCGGTTATATCGGCTCCCATACGTGTCTGGTACTGGCTGAAAGAGGTTACGAGCCCGTCGTTTTCGACAATCTCTCGAATGGACACGCGGAATTCGTTCGCTGGGGCGAGCTCGAACAGGGCGATATCCGTGACCATGCGCGACTGGATGAAGTGTTTGCAAAACACAAGCCCGAAGCGGTTCTGCATTTCGCGGCTCTCATCGAGGTAGGGGAATCGGTCAAGAATCCGGTCGGTTTCTACGACAACAACGTGGTCGGCGCGCTGACGCTGATGTCGGCTGCGATTCAGGCCGGTGTGAAGGCCTTCGTCTTCTCCTCCACCTGCGCGACCTATGGTCTGCCGGTTCAGGTGCCGATGGACGAGAGCCATGGCCAGGCGCCGATCAATCCCTATGGCCGCACGAAGTACATTATCGAGCAGGCATTGAAGGATTACGGCCAGTATATGGACCTGAAATCGGTCATGCTGCGATATTTCAATGCCGCAGGCGCTGATTTCGAGGGCCGGATCGGTGAGTGGCATACGCCGGAAACCCATGCGATCCCGCTCGCCATCGAAGCCGCCCTCGGCCGTCGTCAGGGCTTCAAGGTGTTCGGCGACGATTACGACACGCGCGATGGCACCTGTGTGCGCGACTATATCCATGTTCTCGACCTTGCCGATGCGCATGTGCGCGCCGTCGACTATCTGCTGGCTGGTGGCGACATGGTTGAGCTCAACCTGGGCACCGGCACCGGCACGACAGTGAAAGAGCTGCTTGCGGCAATTTCGGACGTTTCCGGCAAGCCGTTCCCGGTGGAATATGTCGGCCGTCGTGAGGGCGATTCCACCTCGCTCGTCGCCAACAACGACAAGGCGCGCGAAGTCCTGGGCTGGGAGCCGCAATATACGCTCAACGACATTATCAAATCAGCCTGGGACTGGCATAAGCGCTCGAACCACGTGATGAGTTAAGGAAAACATAGCCATGGCCAAGATGGTCCATTCGATGATCCGTGTTCTCGAAGAGACGCGGTCAGTCGATTTCTATGACAAGGCCTTTGGTCTGAAAGTCGCCAGCCGCGTGCCCTTCGACGGCTTCACGCTGATCTATCTCTCGAACCCGGAAACCGGGTTCGAGCTGGAGCTGACCGTCAATGCAGGGCGCGAGCAAGCCTATGATCTCGGAAACGGTTACGGCCATCTGGCCGTGACGGTCGAGGATATCGAGGCCGAATATACGCGCTTCACTGATCTGAGCCTCACCGTCGGCAAGCTCGTCGAGATGCCGCATGAGGGCAAGCCGTTTGCGCGGTTCTTCTTCGTGACAGATCCGGATGGCTACAAGACGGAAGTCATCCAGCGTGGCGGACGTTTCCAATAAAAGGTGAATGGCATGGCTGAAGGTGAGATCAAGCTGGAAGAGAGCTGGAAATTCGCTCTGGAGGGCGAGTTCGCAGACCCGTACATGGCTGATCTCAAACGTTTTCTCGTCTCCGAAAAACAGGCGGGAAAACGAATCTTCCCAAAGGGTTCCGAGTATTTTCGCGCGCTGGACCTTACCCCGCTCGATGAGGTGAAGGTAGTCATTCTCGGTCAGGACCCGTATCACGGGGTCGGCCAGGCGCATGGTTTGTGCTTTTCGGTGCAGCCGGGGGTGAAGACGCCGCCTTCGCTCGTCAATATCTACAAGGAAATGCAGGCCGATCTCGGCATTCCGCCGGCAAAACACGGCTTCCTCGAAAGCTGGGCCGAACAGGGCGTGCTTCTCCTGAACAGCGTGCTGACGGTCGAAGAGGGGAAAGCTGCCGCCCATCAGGGTCAGGGCTGGGAAAAGTTCACCGATGCCGTCATTCGCACGGTGAACGACGAATGCGACGGGATCGTCTTCATTCTCTGGGGTTCCTACGCTCAGAAGAAAGCGTCCTTCGTCGATCAGGAGCGGCATCTGGTGTTGAAATCGGCGCATCCATCGCCGCTTTCTGCCCATAACGGCTTTCTCGGCTCGCGCCCGTTTTCCAAGACCAACGAGTATCTGCAGTCGATCGGTAAGGATCCTGTCGATTGGCAATTGCCGGAAACTGTCTGATCAGTGAACGGTACGCATTCTTCGTCAACGATAAGCGAACAATCCGTTCGGATGTGTTTATCTATCCAATCTGCGTCTGATCGACCAAATATCACCCCATGAACAGCGGGCCGCGAGGCGGCTCCACAGGAACAAGGGGTTTGATATGATTACCCAGATCAGGGGCCTGCACCACGTCACGTCGATGGCCGCGAGTGCCTCCACCAACAATAAATTCTTCACTGATACGCTCGGCCTGCGCCGTGTCAAGAAGACCGTCAATTTCGACGCGCCGGATGTCTATCATCTCTACTACGGGGACGAAGTCGGCACACCGGGTTCGGTGATGACTTACTTTCCCTTCCCGCATATCGCCCAGGGCCGTCCCGGCACCGGCGAAGTGGGTACGACCGTGTTTTCCGTGCCTGAAGGTTCTCTCGGTTACTGGACCGATCGGCTGACCAAGGCTGGTGCCGATGGGTTGAAGGCCGATGATGCTTTCGGTGAGAAGCGACTGCATTTTGCCGGCCCCGATGGCGACGGTTTTGCGCTTGTCGAAGTCAGGGATGACAATCGTGCGCCCTGGATCGGCAATGGTGTCGGTGCAGAGGAGGCAATCCGTGGGTTCCACTCCGCCTCGATGCGTCTTCGTGATGAAGGCTCAACGGCCGAGCTTCTGAAGTTCATGGGCTATGAACAGGTCGATGCCAGTGATGGCGTCACCCGCTTCGGTATTGCGGGCGGCAATGGTGCCGACTTCATCGACGTCGAGACGATGCCGAATATTTCGAGCGCCCGTCTTGGTGCCGGATCCGTGCATCATATCGCCTTTGCCGTCGACAACCGTGCAAAGCAACTCGAAGTGAGGAAGGCGTTGATGGATACCGGCTATCAGGTCACGCCGGTGATCGACCGCGACTATTTCTGGGCGATCTATTTCCGCACGCCGGGCGGCGTCCTGTTCGAGATCGCCACCAATGAGCCGGGCTTCGACCGTGATGAAGACACCGCGCATCTCGGCGAGGCGTTGAAGCTGCCGACCCAGCACGAGCATCTGCGCAAGGCTCTCGAAGAGCATCTGGAACCGATTGCCTAAGGCCAATTCAGGGCAGGGCGTGAGCGCCCTGCCACCGTCATTCAGGAGATTTCAATGAGTTACGACAGCTATCTGCATCGGGTGCGCCCCGGTGCGCCCGGATCGCCGATCCTGTTCGTCTTTCACGGTACGGGCGGCGACGAAAACCAGTTCTTCGATTTCGGTAGCCGCCTTCTGCCTGACGCTACTGTGGTCTCGCCGCGCGGCGACGTTTCCGAACATGGTGCTGCGCGCTTTTTCCGGCGCAAGGCTGAAGGTGTCTATGACTGCGACGACCTGGCGCGTGCCACCGAGCGGATGGGCGACTTCATTACCGCCAATCGCGAGCGTTACGAGTCCTCAACCGTGCTTGGCCTCGGCTTCTCCAACGGCGCGAACATCCTCGCCAACATTATGATCGAGAAACCCGGCCTTATCGAAGCCGGTGTGCTGATGCATCCGCTGATCCCGTTCCAGCCGGCCGAGCGCAAAGTGGCAGAAAAGGCGCATGTTCTGATTACGGCTGGCAAGCGTGATCCGATCTGCCCGGTGCCGGCAACACTTGAGCTCGGCGAATATTTCAAGCGGCAGGGCGATGCTGTGACGTTCGAATGGCACGCAGGCGGCCATGAGATCCGGCCGAACGAGATCGAGGCGATCAAGGCATTCCTCGCTCCCTATGGCGGACAGGCCTGATATTTCAAACTCTGCTCTCCGGGCTTGCGGAAGCGCATGGTGTTGGCCGATAGTGCCTTCTTCATAGCGTGCAAGCCCGGAGGACGGCATGAGCAATCACCTGAAATTCTTCATCAATGGCGAATGGGTGGAGCCGGTGGTCCCCGTCGCACTCGATGTCATCGATCCCTCGACGGAAGAGCCCTTCACGCAGATCGCACTCGGCTCCAAGGCCGATGTCGACAAGGCTGTCGCTGCTGCCAAAGCTGCGTTTCCGGTATTTTCGAGATGGACGCAGAGCGAGCGGCTTACGCTCTTGAAACGAATTCTCTGGGAATATGAAAAACGTGCCGAGGATATCGCCCAGGCAGTCAGCCGCGAGATGGGCGCGCCGATTGCGTTCGCTCGCAATTCCCAAGTCGCAGCCGGCCATGGCCATCTGAGTGCAACGATCACTGCGCTCGAAACCTACAAGTTCACCGAGGATCGCGGTACGACGCGCATCGTCAAGGAACCGATCGGCGTCGTGGCGCTGATTACGCCATGGAACTGGCCGCTCAACCAGATTACCTGCAAGGTCGGTCCGGCAATCGCCACCGGCTGCACGATGGTGCTCAAACCCTCCGAGATCGCACCGATCTCCGGCGTTATCTTCGCCGAGGTGATGGAGGCGGCGGGAGTGCCGAAGGGTGTGTTCAACATGGTCAACGGCACCGGCCCGGATGTGGGGCAGGTGATGGCGGGGCATCCGGACGTCGACATGGTGTCCTTCACCGGCTCGACGCGTGCCGGCATCATTGTGGCGAAGACGGCTGCCGACACTGTCAAGCGCGTGGCGCAGGAACTTGGCGGCAAGTCCGCAAACATCATTCTGCCTGATGCTGATCTCAAACAGGCCGTGGCCGATGGGGTAACCGGTTGTTTCGGCAATTCCGGCCAGTCCTGCGATGCGCCGACGCGCATGCTGGTGCCGCGTGCCTGGCATGAAGAGGCGCTCAACGTTGCACGGGAGGCTGCCGAGAAGCTGGTCACCGGCGATCCTCAAGCTGAGGGAACTGATCTTGGTCCGGTTGTCAGCAAGGTGCAGTTCGACAAGATTCAGCGTCTGATCGAGGCAGGTATTTCGGAAGGCGCTACGCTGGTCACCGGCGGTCCGGGGCGACCGGAGAACCTGAACCGTGGCTATTATATTCGCCCGACCGTGTTCGGTAACGTCAACAATAACATGACGATCGCGCGGGAAGAGATTTTCGGTCCGGTTCTGTCGATCCTGCCTTATGACGGCGAGGAAGAGGCAATCGAGATCGCCAACGATACGCCCTATGGTCTTGCCGCCTATGTGCAGGGCGAGCCGGAACATGCGAGGAAGATCGCGCCGTATTTGAGGGCCGGGTCGGTTTATCTGAATTATCCCGATTGGGATCTGTTTTCTTCCTTCGGCGGCTACAAGCAGTCCGGCAACGGGCGCGAATATGCCGACTGGGGCATTCACGACTTCCTCGAGATCAAGAGCGTCGTCGGTTACGGCAATTGAAGGCTGCTGTCCGCGGGCGGCTTTGCCGCTCGCGGGGATATTCTCGCCGGGTCCGGCGCTCAGGCCGATAAAACTGAGTAAGTTTCTGTTAACTCTGGTTAAAGCTTTTCCCTCCGGCGTCGATCTCCGCTAATCCAACCTTGTGGGGGAAACCGTACAATGGGTCGGATAGAAGCCAGCATGATGCTGGTGCGAGGGTTAAAGATTTGAACAGTCTCTGGGTTGGATTGCTTGCGAATATGGCGGTGGTGGCGCTGGTCATATCGCTCTGGTCCAACATTCGCCTGCCGGTTTTCGGTCAGAAAGAATCCATTCGGGGATGGGCTTTCGGTATCCTGTTCGGCCTTGGGGCGATCAGCCTGATGTTGATCCCGTTCCAGCTCGGCTCAGGTTTCTTCATCGATCTGAGGATGACGATGATCGGGACCTCTGCGTTTATCGGCGGCCCTCTTGCGGGTATCGTGACCACGATCATAGCGGCGGCTTTCCGCGTTTATCTTGGTGGAGCAGGGGCTACGATCGGACTGGTCGGAATAGCATTCGCCTGCGCTGCCGGGCTTGTCGGTTGGCGTTTGAAGACGAAGGATGCGCCGTCTCTCAAGGCGAACGTGCTGTTTTCACTGGTGATGGCGATTGGCGCGATGGCGCCGGGTTTTGTCTATGCCCTCTATCAGGATATCGATACCGGCCCTCAGATTCGTTTGCCTTACATGACGCTTGTTTTCGTGGCGACCTTGATGGCTTGTGTCGCGCTTGCCAACGAGATCAGGCGAAGGGAGACGGAGGCGCGAAACCACATGTACCGCCATGTCATCAACAGCTTGCCGGAGGCGCTGAACGTCAAGGATCGTGAAGGCCGGTTCATCATGGCGAACCCGGCCACCGCCACCCTGATGCAGGCGGAGAATGCCGATGCGCTGATCGGAAAGACAGACTTCGATTTCTTCTGCCAGGAAGTGGCCGCAGCTTTTCGTGCCGACGAGGAAAAGGCGTTGAAGGCTGGAACCGCGATAGTCGAAGAGCAGATGCTTGCCCGAATGGATGGCAGCCGGTCTTATCTTTCCACGCTCAAGGCCCCGTTCACCGACATTGATGGTAATATCATCGGGCTCATCACCCATAGCCGCGATACGACCGACAAGAAGCTGCTTGAGGCAGCCCTTACACAGAGCGACAGGCGTGCTGCCGAAGCTCTGTCCAGCATTTCCGATGGTCTCGTGATGTTCGACAAGGATCTCACGCTCGTCTTTTGTAATGAGCGCTACCGGGCAATGTTTTCCGTTACCGCCGATCTGCGCGTTCCCGGCACGCCGGCAGCCGCCATTCTTTATGCTTCGATTGCTCGCGGCGAACTCGTCGGGATACCGCAGGAGCAGGTCGCGCAGTGGGTGGATATCGCGCTTGGGCGATTGAAACAGGGTGGCACTGTTCAGTTTCCGCTTGCCGACGGGCGCTGGATCGAATCTCGTACACGCCCGACGCCGGAAGGGGCCTGTTTCGTCATCTGCTCCGACATTACTGCCGCCAAACAGCATGAACTGGAACTGCAGAACCTGAATGACAGGCTTTCCGTGCTTGCCGAGACCGATAGTCTGACCGGGCTTTTGAACCGCCGCGCTTTCGATGCGGTGATGGCCGAGGAGCTCGATCGGGTTGCGCGTGGCGAAGGGTCGCTCGCACTTCTGATGATCGATGTCGATTACTTCAAACGCTTCAACGATACCTATGGCCATGGAGCGGGCGATTCCTGCCTCAAGACAGTCGCCGATTGCCTGAGAGCGGCAGCCCGCCGGACCAGTGACCGGGCCGCCCGTTATGGTGGAGAGGAACTCGCACTGGTTCTGCCGGATATCGATGAAGCGGCGGCACTGAAGATTGCGGAGGAGTTCTGCGAGCGATTGAGGGGGCTGCGCGTTCCTCATACGGGAAGCGACAAGGGTATCGTGACTGTCAGCATCGGTGTTGCCACGCTTGGGCCTGGTTCGGGGCCGACGGATGCAGTACGCCTCATTGCTCGCGCTGACGAGGCGCTTTACACGGCAAAGCGTGATGGGCGGGATGGTGTCAGGATCTGGGAACCCAGCCGGCCGCGCATCGTCCATTCCGATAATGCGCGGTCCTGATTATCTTCGGATGTGAGGCAGGTGTTGCGAGAAAGAGCGGGCTGCCCTTTCTCCAGATACGCCGTCGCGTGATCGAAGGGTTCGCAAGCCCGCTTGGCTCCGCCTTCATGCTCAGTATCCGCAACCCTTCAACTGTGCTGCGTAACGTGCTGCCATTCCTGCCGATTTCTGAGCGGTCTGCCTCAGGCTGCCGCTAAAATTGCCGCGGTCATATCCCGCATGTCCGGCGTAGTAGGCGAGGTAAAGATTGTAAGCGTCGTTTCGGGCAACGCCGTTCCGTGCCGCAGTCTGGTTATGATACCAGGCAACGAAACGGATCGCATCGCCGAAGTCATTGCGGCGAGCTGCCCAGCGGCCGGTGGCACGCTGATAGGTGGCCCAGGTGCCATCGAGGGCTTGCGCGTAACCATAGGCCGATGATGCCCGCTTGCCGGGGATGAAGCCGAGGAACCATTTGCGGGGCGGACGGGCATTGGCCCGGAAGCTTGATTCGACGTAGATCGTCGCCATCAGGATCGGTACGGGCACGCCGTATTCGCGCTCTGCGGCACGCGCTTGTCGCTCCCAATTGTTGAAGAAACCGTCGCGCTGCTCGAAAATCGCGCAGGCGTTGCTAATCCTGCTGGGTGCGCTGGCGCAGCCGGCGAGAGTGAGGAGCGCGATGAAAAACGCAATACGCATCGCAGAAACACGGGTCATGCCCGATAGATGACTCTTAAGATTTAATGAAAAGTTTAAGGATCGCATGTTCCCCGAAGTTGTGAGCAGCATGGTCCTTGCAAGGATGCTTTGAACAGCGGATTCTGCGGCAAAGCGCCACGTCGTGCGGTCACACGCATTTGATAATAGTCAAGCATGAAGGTGGGTTTTGAAAAGCCCAATTGGGGAAGCATGCATGTCCAAGCGCAGTTTTTCGTTTCCGGTCGCTGATGTGAGAGCGCGAGCGCTCGGTGAAATCCATGCGCGACCCTACACGCTGCTGCCGCTACCACGGGTTATCTTCCAACTGGCGTTCCTTACGGAGGCCAATCTGTCCGCAGACCATTCCATCCTTGCGGAGCTTTCTCTGGGGCAGGGCGTGCCTGCACCGTCTCCCGATACCAGCCACCACACGATGAGCTGGGGCAGCGGCACGCTGCGCTGGGAACGACATACGGAATTTTCGACCTATTTCTGGGACACGCCTGCGCCGGCGACATTCGGAGGCGAAATTGCGGTCAACCCGTTCGGCGCGAGCTTTGCCGCGCCCGGTCCGTTTATTTCCGGTGTGCGTATAGAGGTTCGGCCTGCGGGCGACGATATGTCGGATATTACCTCCCGTTTCGATCCGACGAGCCTCTGCCAGAGTATGGTGGCCGATAATCAGGCAACGCTGATCACCGATTTTCGGCAGGATGGCGATGGGCTGACGAAGTTTTTGGTGCTTGATCACGGCATGACCGATGCTGCGCGTGGCATGCTCGTCCAGCGTATTCTCGATATCGAGACCTATCGCACGCTGGCGATGATGGGCTTGCCGATGGCGCAGAGCCTTTCACCGGAAATCAGGCAGTTCGAGGCCCGGTTTACCGCAATCACGCAACGCATGAAGCAGCATGCGCGTGACGAGGCGGACGAGATGCTTCTGGAAATCACCACGCTTGCGGCGGAGCTGGAAGCCAATGCCGCGCTCAGCCTTTACCGGTTCGGCGCAAGCCGCGCCTATAACGACATCGTTCTCGACCGTGTGGGCATGTTGGCGGAAAAGGCTCTGCCCGGCAGTGAGACGCTGGGCGCCTTTCTCCATCGCCGTCTTGCGCCGGCCATGCGAACCTGCCAGTCGGTCGAAGAGCGGCAAATGAACCTGTCCCGAAAGCTGACCCGTGCCACGGCGCTGCTGCGTAGCTGGATCGATGTCGATCTGCAAAAGTTCAATACCGAGATACTTGCTTCGATGGACAAGCGGTCGCACCTGCAATTGCGTCTGCAGCAAACCGTCGAAGGTCTGTCGGTTGCTGCAATTTCCTATTATGTGATCGGGCTGGTCGGTTATCTTGCGAAGTCGCTGCACTATGTCGGGCTGGCGATCATGCCGGAGGTACTGACCGGGGCTTCCGTGCCTATCGTTGTGATAGCGATATGGCTGCTTGTTCGACGTATCCGCAACAGGCATGATGACGATGGTGGCCGCAGGCTCAACTGGCGTCAACGTCGTGCGGATGAGCGTGATGCCGAAAAATGACCGGTTGCCTATTCTGTTTTCTGCCTGACGGGTGATCTTTCCTGTGCCAAGCCGGGAAAAAGAGCCATTTCAGTAAAATTGCATCTTTCCATTTAAGCCCGCCGAAAAGTTGTCCCGCCTAAAGTCGTGCCAGAACGAAACGCGATGGTCAGAGAGCCGTCCGTAAAACAGGGTTCAGGCAATGATCAGGAAGCTTATTATTTCGGCGGCTGTTCTGGCCGCACTTATCCACGGCAAGGAAGCCAGTGCTGCTGGCCCGGGCGGCTTTGCACGCGAACTTGCATCCGTTGTCGTCAAACAGGCCGAAGTGGACCATGCGATTACCGACGTGGATGTCTATTTCGACATGTTTGGCTCAGATGAAGCCAAGTCGATAGCCGTGCAGGATTGCTTCGACTGCATCGACATCTAGTACTCGCGGATGGTCGGCGCTGATTGCCAGCGGGTGTTGCGCCTGTCTCTATTGTCTCTATTTCGACATTTGCCGGACCTCAGGTGAGGGCCGGCTTTCCGCGTTCGGCTATGGCTATGCCGCCAAGCGCCAGGACCAGTGCAATGACATGGAACAGTTGTAACTGCTCGCCGAGAAGTATGACCGAGAGAAGCGTACCGAAGACGGGTACGAGATTGATGAACAGCCCGGCGCGGTTGGCGCCAATGTCCGTCACGCCTCTGATATAGAGGACCTGAGCCACGAGTGAGGCAAATACGGCCGTGTAGAGCGCCACCATCCAGCCCGTCATATCCGGCCAGATCATGCCGCCACTCGAATATTCCCAGCCTGCGAGCGGAATGCTGAAGACAAGCGCAAATAGCGCCGGCACCGCCATCAGGCTTTTCCAGCTGATCGGCGGGCGCCATCTGAGCGCGATCGTGTACAAGGCGTAAGCGGCGATCGCTATGATCATGATCGCGTCACCGAAATTGACCGTCAGGGTGACGAGCGTGGCAAAATCCCCGTGAGCCGCAGTCAACAGACTACCGATTGCGGTCAGGCTGAAACCGACGATCTGGAGCCAGGACACTTTCGTTCTGAACAACGCGAAATTCAGGATGAAGATGAGGACGGGAATCAGCGTCTGCTCGACTGTGACGTTGATCGCGCTTGTATAGGTTACGGCTGTGTAGAGCACCGCGTTGAAGACGACGTAGCCCACGATGCCGAGGAAGCCGAGAACGGGAATATTCGCGCGGATCACCGGCCAGTCCCGGCGCAAATCCTTCAGCGAGATGGCGAAGATGATGACGACGGCAAAGAACCAGCGCCAGAAGGTCAGCATCATCGGGCTGATATGGCCGATCGCAAGCTTGCCTGCGACTGCATTGCCGCCCCAGCACAGCGTGGCGATGACGAGAAACAGATAGGCTTGGCGATGCACGTTGCCTCCTAGACACGCCGCCCTGCCGACGCCAGTATGCTCTTACGATTTGGCAAATAGCGTGCGGTTTTGGCCTTTGTCACGCAAAAACCTTGTCGCAGTCACAAACAGGTCGCTTTCCTCACGCCAAGGCATTATAGATGCGCGCGTTTGTGGAGCCGTTGGCCGTGACCGACCGGCTTCGAGAAAAAGAACTTGTGTAAGGCTCGCCGTCGATCGGGGTCTCAGACCGGCATCGTCGGGCGGGTTTCGTCCAAAGGGCAGGAAGCAGATATGACGAACTGTGTCGTAGTGGGTTCGCAATGGGGTGATGAGGGCAAGGGCAAGATTGTCGACTGGCTCTCGGAGCGCGCCGACATCGTTGTGCGTTACCAAGGCGGTCATAATGCCGGCCATACGCTCGTCATCGATGGCGTAAGCTACAAGCTGTCGCTCCTGCCTTCCGGCGTCGTTCGTCCGGGCAAGATGGCCGTCATCGGCAACGGCGTCGTCGTCGATCCGCATGCGCTGGTTGCCGAAATGGGGCGACTTGCTGCCCAGGGTGTGACGGTAACCCCCGAAAATCTGCGAATCGCTGAAAACGCCACGCTGATCCTGTCGCTCCACCGCGAACTCGACGGTATGCGTGAAGATGCCGCCTCCAACAGCGGCACGAAGATCGGCACGACCCGCCGTGGCATCGGCCCGGCTTACGAAGACAAGGTCGGCCGCCGCGCCATCCGCGTCATGGATCTGGCCGACCGCGATGCGCTGGAAGCCAAGGTCGAGCGCATTCTCACCCATCACAATGCCCTGCGTCGTGGTTTCGGTGCTCCGGAAGTCGAGCACAAGGACATCATGGAGGAACTGACCTCCATCGCCGATACGGTCCTGCCGTTCATGGACAGCGTCTGGCAGTTGCTGGACAAGGAGCGCCGCAAGGGTTCGCGCATCCTGTTCGAGGGTGCGCAGGGCTCGCTGCTCGATATCGA
The DNA here is from genome assembly GCF_014198105.1 of Aliirhizobium cellulosilyticum. Taxonomy (NCBI): domain Bacteria; kingdom Pseudomonadati; phylum Pseudomonadota; class Alphaproteobacteria; order Hyphomicrobiales; family Rhizobiaceae; genus Aliirhizobium; species Aliirhizobium cellulosilyticum. The sequence continues at coordinate 649,321 of NZ_JACIGW010000001.1, forward strand.
CCACGGTACCTATCCGTTCGTCACCTCGTCGAACACCGTTGCCGGCCAGGCCGCTGCCGGTTCCGGCATGGGGCCGGGTTCGCTCGGTTATATCCTCGGCATCACCAAGGCCTACACGACGCGCGTCGGCGAAGGCCCGTTCCCGACGGAACTGACGGACGAAATCGGACAGTTTCTTGGGGAAAAAGGTCATGAATTCGGCACCGTGACGGGCCGCAAGCGCCGTTGCGGCTGGTTCGATGCTGCTCTTGTGCGCCAGTCGGTTGCAACCAACGGCATTACCGGCATCGCGCTGACCAAGCTCGACGTTCTCGATGGTCTCGAAGAGCTGAAGATCTGCGTCGGCTATATGCTTGACGGCCAGAAAATCGATTATCTGCCGGCTTCGCAGGCCGCTCAGGCGCGTGTCGAGCCGATCTACATCACGCTCGAAGGCTGGAAGGAATCGACGGTCGGCGCCCGCACCTGGGCCGAACTTCCTGCCCAGGCGATCAAGTATGTGCGCCAGGTCGAAGAGCTTATCGGTGCCCCGGTTGCACTGTTGTCCACAAGCCCGGAACGCGACGACACGATACTTGTGACCGACCCGTTTGAAGATTAATGTCAAGAATTGATTATCCATTCGGCCGGCCGATGCCGGCTACCATGAGAAAGTGCTGATGGCTGATTTTGTAGCGGTGATCCGCCGCGCTGTTGACGGTTTGGCGACCAACACGCCCGAGGCGCGCACGCGGGTTTATGAAAAGGCCCGCGGTGCCGTCCAGCGCCAGCTTGAGAACATGAAGCCTCGTCCGCCGGAGGAAATGCTGCGGCGGCAGATGGACAAGCTGGAAGCGGCCATCATCGAGGTCGAGACCGAGCATGCGGAAGCGCTTCCGGCGGAGCCGGAGGTAGCTGTCGCTCCTGCGCCGGTGCCCTATGAGGCGCCGGAACCGGTCGAGGAATATGCCGAAGAGCCGGCAGCAGCCGCGGAACCACAGTATGCGGAAGAGCTTGCCGCTTCGCATTCTCTTGCCGAACCCTATAGGGAAGAGGAACCTGCCGAGGCAGAAACCGTAGCCGAACCCTATCGCGAGCCGGAAACGCATTGGGAAGAAGCGCCACATTCCGAGGCCGCAGCGAAACCGGCAGAGCACGACTGGCGGGAAGCCGCCGAAGAGCCTGTGGCAGAGCGCTACGGCGATTGGCGTGACGATGTTCCCGAGGAAAAGGTCGAATATCCGCAGCAGGTTGCTGTCGAGGAGACGACCTATAGCCCTGAAGCTGATTCGCGCGAGGAAGCCTCTCCATTCGCCGAAGAACGCCATGAAACGCATTCCTTTGCGGAACGTGACTCTGCTCCCGCTGAATGGCAGGTAGAACCGCAGGCGCCGACGCAGGATTACGTCGCACCGGAAACCGTATCTGCGGACCACACGACATGGGCCGCCCCGGAACGGGAGCCGGTTCACCAGGCCGAAGAACATCGTGCAGACTCGGCGTGGAACGAGGTCGACGACCTTACCCGCCATCTCGATGCCGGACATCGCAGCGCGCCGGTTGCCGCCCATTTCGGGGAGGAGATGCATGTCTCCGCCGAGCCGGTCCGCATGCCGCCAGCGACAGATATGCCGCAGACATCCCGGCCGGCGGACGAAGTCGACGAAGACCCGTTCGCAGCCTATGTAAACGCGCAGCCTTCCGCGCCCGTGGAGCAGCCGAAACAGGCACAGCCGCAGTCGCAGCAGGATGAGCAGCGTGACCCGTGGAGCGATCTGGAAGATCTGATCGGCTACACGAAGGATGCACCTTCTTCGGAGCAGAAGCCGCAAAAGGCGGCCGATGAAGATGATTTCAGCGATCTGCTGTCGCCGCCGGCCAAGCCCTATCGGGTGACGCCGGTTCGCAAGCGCAACTATGCCGGCATGATCCTCGGGCTTCTCGGCCTGATCATCATCGGCGGTGGCGCTTATGGTGCCTGGATGTATCGCGACAAGCTCAACGACATGGTTGGCGGTCTGATGCCGTCGGGCTCCAGCACGAGCGAAACGGCTCAGCAGACGCCTGCTGCGAGCGCGCCGGCAAATTCCGGTACTGCCGCACAGCCGCCCGCTGCCCAGCCTCAGCAGAGCGCATCAACGCCTGCGCAACCACAGACGACCACGCCGCCGCCGGCTGACGGTTCGTCGACCGCGACGAAGTTCACGCAGAGGCTTCTCGAAAACGGAAGCGAAGTCGATGCAGGCCCGGGTGATGCGGGTAGCCTCGCGCAAAATGCCGAGGGACAGTCTGTTGCCCAGTTGAATGCCCCGCCGGCCGATCCCGCACCCGCAGCACCTTCGACCACCGGTACGGCAACTCCTCCTGCCGGAACTGCGGCACCGGCAACGCCCAGCGCGTCGGCGACAGAAGTGCCTGCTGCTGCCGGCGAGAAGATGTTCCTTTACGAGGAGCGTATCGGGCAATCCGCGCCAACAGCTATCGAAGGTAGTGTCTCCTGGTCTCTCCAGCGTGAGCCGGGCCAGAATGGGGGGCCGGCGGAACCCGTGGTCCAGGGCCGTATCACAATTCCGGGTCGTGGCCTGACCGCCCTTCTGACCGTCAAGAAGAACAGCGATTCGTCGCTGCCGGCGAGCCATCTGATCGAGATCGTCTTCGCAGTCCCACCGGACTTTGAAGGCGGTGCCATCGACAGCGTTCTGCGGATTGCGATGAAGCAGACCGAGCAGGATCGTGGAAACGCACTGGTTGCCGTTCCGGCGAAGATCACCGACGATTTCCACATGATCGCTCTCAACGACTTCCCGGATGCGCAGAGGACCAATCTCGAGCTCCTGCGGACCCGCAATTGGATCGACATCCCGCTTGCCTATCGCAACGGTCGCCGCGCTCTGCTGACCCTGCAGAAGGGGCCGGATGGCGTGAAGGCTTTCGACGAGGCGATCCGCGAGTGGAGCCAGAACACGACCGGCCAGACCGGCCAGTAAGTATCGCTCAAGCAAAATCAGAAGGCCCGCAGGTTTGAAAACCTTGCGGGCCTTTTCTTTTGGTGGGTTGTGGTTGGGCCGAATGTCGCGCGACGATATGCGCTAATGTCGCATTGACAATCATCACCTTGATTGTGATGAGGTTCAGCCATGCGTTTCCTTCGGCACCTTATCAGAGACGGATTTTGCGGCGGCCCGCTGGCCGCTCTGATCGGCGTGCTGATGGCGCTGCAAGCCCTGATCGGAGGCTTCGGCACCGGTGCGATGGCATTTGCCTCCCCCGCGGAAATGGTTATCTGTTCCACCGAGAGTGCCGACGGTCATTCGCAGCATGCGGTTGATCCGCATGCCGGCCATGGCGGGATGCATGGTCCGGGTGAGCCGAAAAACGCCAAACATGCCAAGGATTGCTGTCTGACCGCTTGCCAGGTGGCGGCTGCGGTTCATGTCGGCATCCCGTCCAAGGCGCCGGCACCGGTTGGGCGCATCGCGATTGATGCGGCAACGCTTGTGGCCGTGGTCGAGGCCGCTGTTGCGCCACGCAGGCTCGGTCTCAGTGGCGATGCAAGAGGTCCACCAATCCTTCCAGTCTGACGTCACCTTTTCTGCCGGCTGTTACCGGCTGTCGTCCTATTGGAGATCATCATGACCTTTTCCCGGATAGTTCTTCCGGCGTCGCTGTGCGCAGCGTCCTTTTTGGGAGGCGCATATGCAGGCTGAGCCCGCGCAACCGTCCTTTGCCGCCATCAGGCAGTTCATCACGCGCCTTCACTTCTATGTCGGCCTGTTCGTCGGGCCTTTCCTGCTTGTTGCTGCGGTAACCGGCACGCTCTACGTGCTCACGCCGCAGATCGAAAGCCTGCTTTATCGCGATCAGCTAGTCGCGCGCACTGCCGGCCCCGAGCATCCGCTGTCGGAGCAGATCGCGGCGGCAAGGGCATCGATCGGAGAGGCGCCGCGGCTGTTTGCCGTGAGGCCCGCAACCGCGCCCGGGCTGACAACGCGGGTGATGTTCAGCCAGCCTGATCTGGGGGAATCCGAAACCCGCACTGTGTTCGTCGATCCGGCATCGCTGGCGGTTCAGGGTGAACTGATCACCTATGGTACGAGCGGCATCCTGCCGTTCCGCATCACGCTGGATTACCTGCATCGCAACCTGCTGCTCGGCGATATCGGGCGGCATTACAGCGAGCTTGCCGCATCCTGGCTTTGGTTCTCGATCCTCGGCGGGCTGTTGCTGTGGTATTGGCAGCGAAGCGTGGCACGCCCGAAGGCTGCCAAGGTCAGTGGCTGGCAGCGTTCGCGCAGGCTCCATACGCTGATCGGCCTGTGGACGGCGTTGGGATTGCTATTTCTCTCCGCAACCGGGCTTACCTGGTCTCGCTGGGCGGGTGGCAATATCGATACGTTCCGTAATGAGGTCGGCTGGATCACGCCGGCCATCACCACGGCACTTAATCCGCTGGCTGAAGCGCCGGTTCTGGGCGAACATGCCGCGCATGGCATGGGTGCGGCGGTCGAAACGGCACCGCCGGTTTCCGAAACGGACATGGTTGCCCGCTTCGACAGCGTGGTCAGCTCAGCTCGCGTGGCCGGCATCGATTCACCGATGATCGAGATCCGGCCGCCGCGCACCGTCGGCCAGGCATTCCGTGTCAGCGAGTATGATCGCAGCTGGCCGACGCAGGTGGATACGATCGCCGTCGATCCTTCCAATTTCAACGTCACAAGTCGGGCGGATTTCGAAACGTTTCCGATCGTCGCCAAGCTGATCCGATGGGGGATCGATGCCCATATGGGCGTGCTGTTCGGTGTTGCCAATCAGGTCTTGATGGCGGTGCTCGGCCTCGCGCTGACAGCGATGATCATCTACGGCTACCGCATGTGGTGGCTGCGCCGTCCCGCGCCCGGCGCATCGGCACGAACGCTGATCCGCAGCTTTTCCTACCTGCCGCCGGTTGCCAAGATCACGGCACTGGCCGTGGCTCTTGTCTTCGGTATCGCCCTTCCGGTGATGGGCGTCAGCCTGCTGGTCTTCCTGCTGATCGATTTCTTCCGTGCGGCACTTGCGGAGATGATGGCGGCCGAACAGCGCAACATGCCGCCGGGCATGCGCTGAGGCGAAGAGCTGCAATAAAAAAGCCCGCGGTAATGGCCGCGGGCTTGTCGTTTATCTAAGCGATTTTGGGACCGATCAATCGGGGGAGCGAACCAGAATCTTGATCTGGCTCTTTTCCGCAACCAGCGTATCGAACCCTTGGGCAACGATATCGTCCAGTTCGATGCGCTTGGTCACCAGTTTCTCGGCGGAGAAATAGCCCTGGACCATCAGGTTCATGACGGCCGGGAAGACGTCGCGATAGGCGATCGTGCCCTTCAGGCTCTTTTCCTTCAGGACCACCGTGTTGGGCTGGAAGGGGGCTTCCTTTTCCCAGATCGAGACGATGACCGTCTCGCCCTCATAGCGGGTCGCGTCGATGCATTGCTGCAGGACGGCGGGCACGCCGGTGACTTCAAACGTTACATCGACGCCGCCGGGCGTCAGTTCGCGGATGCGCTGGGCAGCGTTTTCCTTGGACGGATCTATGATGCTGGTCGCACCGAGTTCGATCGCCTTGGCGCCACGCTGCGGAGAAAGCTCGACGACATGGATCGCGGACGCGCCGGCCACCTTCAGGGCTTCGACGACGAGCAGGCCGATCGGACCGGCGCCGAAGACGGCTGCGGTGCCGCCGGCCTTGAGGCTGGAAATGCGCACGGCATGCAGGGCGACCGCTGCCGGCTCCACAAGCGCACCCTGTTCGAAGGACAGGCCTTCGGGCATCTTGTGAACCCAGCGCTCTCCCACCGTCGTGTAGCCAGCGAAACCGCCGCCGCCACCGGAAAGGCCGTGGAAGCCGAGATTGTCGCAGAGATTGTATTTGCCGTGGAAGCAGGCGTCGCACTTGCCGCAGGCGAGGATCGGTTCGACCACGACGCGGTCGCCCGGCTTGACGCGCTCGACGCCTTCGCCGACTTCGGAGACTTCGCCGGAGAATTCGTGGCCCATGATGATCGGGGCGACGTCGTGGCTGACCGGATGCGGAGCCTTGACCGGCACGAAGATCGGGCCTGCCACATATTCATGCAGGTCGCTGCCGCAGATGCCGGCCCATTTGACCTTGATCTTCACCTGTCCTGCTGCGGGCTTCGGCTCGGTGACTTCCTCGACGCGAATATCCTTGGCGCTGTACCAGCGTGCTGCTTTCATTGCTTATTCTCCTCTAGGCTCTGACTTGCGCAGTCAGTCGGTTCTAGCGGGGAAGCGTGCGCAACTTGATGCACGACAGCGTGAGGGAAACTTGAAACCTGGTCAAAGTGTCGCAGCCTTGAGACAGGTGCGGGTACAAAAAAGCCGCAACCATTTGGCTGCGGCTTTTCTAAATTAGTCTTTATTTTCGTACGATTAGGCGTCAACCACGCGCAGCGCCTGAGCCTGCGCGAGGGCTTCCTTCTGAACGGCGTCCTGCACCTTTTCGAAGGCGCGGACCTCGATCTGGCGCACGCGCTCGCGGCTGATGTCGAATTCCGACGACAGCTCTTCCAGCGTGATCGGATCTTCGGTCAGGCGACGGGCCTCGAAGATGCGGCGTTCGCGATCGTTGAGTACGCTCAGCGCCTTCGCCAGCATACGGCGGCGCGTGTCCAGCTCGTCCTGTTCGATCAGCACGTCTTCCTGGCTGTCCGAGTCATCCACCAGCCAATCCTGCCACTGGCCGGCTTCGCCTTCAGAGGCGCGGATAGGCGCGTTCAACGATGCGTCGCCGGAAAGCCGGCGGTTCATCGAGATGACCTCTTCCTCGGACACATTCAGCTTGGTGGCGATCTCTGCGACCTGATCAGGCTTCAGATCGCCTTCATCGATCGCCTGAATCTTGCCCTTGAGGCGGCGCAGGTTGAAGAACAGGCGCTTCTGGTTGGCGGTCGTGCCCATCTTCACCAGCGACCACGAGCGCAGGATGTATTCCTGGATCGAGGCCTTGATCCACCACATGGCGTAGGTGGCAAGGCGGAAGCCGCGTTCAGCGTCGAATTTCTTCACGGCCTGCATCAGGCCGACATTGCCCTCGGAGACCACTTCGCCGATCGGCAGGCCGTAGCCGCGATAACCCATGGCGATCTTTGCCACGAGACGAAGGTGGCTGGTCACCAGCTTGTGGGCGGCATCACGGTCACCATGCTCGGCGTAACGCTTCGCAAGCATGTATTCCTGCTGGGGCTCCAGCATGGGGAACTTGCGGATTTCGTCGAGATAACGATTGAGGCCGGCTTCCCCGGCGGTAATGGAAGGCAAAGTATTGCGGGCCATAAAGCACCCCTTTCCAAACGTTGTCGGCTCCCTCAGACGTCTATTGTCCCTGCTTGAAGGCGAACCGAATATGGCGCGGATCGTTCCCGATCCCGCACCAATGCAGGTATCAAGTAAGTACGGCGGAACAGTGATTCAAGATATCACGAAGGCGTTATATCATTACGTTTTGGTAATGCTCCTGAGCCTTTTCGGGTCAGCGATAGACCCGTTCCGAAAGGGCTCTCATTCCTGACCTGACCATCATCTCATAGACCATGCGGCGGGCTATCGGATTGTGCAATCTTACTGCCTTGGAGCCGAGGAAGTCGGTTTCGACGTGATCGAAGGCGCGAAGGTCGGCGGCATCATCGATGATGCGGCGATAGAAATCGTGAAACTGCTTTCGGCACACATAGGTCTTGTACTTGGTCATGCAGAAGGTTGCGAGTTCGTGCTGTCGTTCTCGCAGAAAGTCGGTCACGCCGACGGTCACTTCCGGCCATGCCGGATTGAACGTGTCGTCGAACGCGATGATGCCGTGCGGAGCCAGCGTGCTGAGCGCCAGCATGCTGTCAGCGCTCACATGATGCAGCATATGTCCGCCATCAATGCTGAAGAAGCGCGTATGGCCGATCTTGCCGACGATCTCGTCTGGCTGAAGCTGCGTGCTGTCGCCGCTGATGACCAGATCCTGATCCACCGGCAGGTTCAGCCTCTCTCCATTGTCGATGAAACGCCGATATTGCGTAACCGTTTCTCCCGCCTTCTGCTCTATGTCGAACAGGTCGATCGCGAGGATCTTTTCGGTGCTGCCGCAGACTTTTTTGAAGAGAAAGTAAGAGCGTCCGTAAAACACGCCGATCTCGGCAATGCCGCCGCTCAAGCTATGTGCGCTTTGCGCCTGCAGCAAGGCCATGAAAACAAGCGCATCGGGCGGATCGATATAGCCCTCGACGGTTTGCAGGTCCTTGAAGATGAATTTCCGGATATCTCCGTTCATATCGCTGGTCCTCTACCGTTCGTAGGGCTGCCCCGGTGAGGCGAATGTGACAAGGAAAGTCGATGCGGACGGATGATCTATGAAGTCCTGATTTCCCTGATGTTCTTGCTGCTCTGCAGCAAAAATGATTGACTCTGATCTTTATTGTCTGTTTTCAAGGAATCTTCCTCGGTCTAGGCATTCCAAATAAGTACATTATTTTCATAAATTGGAAATGTATTATTTTAATATTGTGTTTATGCAGTCGTTTCAGCCGCTGGTTGCTTTTGTCTCTCTGGATACATCGAATTCGGCCGTGCATCGATTTTCAGATGCACGGCCGCCCAATCGGTGGGTGGTTTGGTTGGCATGAACGTATCCGGGCTAGAGGCAGCGTTTTTCCAGATCATGTGCGCTGCTTCGGCGATAGCGGCTATAGCCGCCCCAGGCCTGGCAGCGGGAAAGGCCGATATCCTTGAGCTGTTCGTCATTCAGGTCCATCAGCGCAAATGCGGTGCGGCGCCGATTGAGCCATGCGGTGATCCTGCCAATGGGATTGGTGAAGAGGGTTTTCTTCTTCGCCGACTCCGATGAGACGCTTGTATTGCCGTCCGCGTCGGGCGGCAGATCGAAGGCATAGTCTATCGGTTCCGGTGCGCGGCCAAAGGCCGCCCGGTTTTCATTCTTCATGATATCCTCCTGGGGTGTCGGCCTGATCTTTTCTGGCCGGGAAGGGGCGGCTGTTCAGCCGCTCCCGTTATTGCCATGCCCGAGGCTCAGTGGCCGGGACGGGCTCCTGTCGATGCCGCTGCGCGTGCTGCGGCTTCCGCTTCACGAAGAACGGTGGCGCATTCCTCGCAGCATACTTCGACGGTCTTTCCGCCTATCCGGACGGCGATGCGGGTGTCATCCAGTTCGCAATCGCATACGGCGCAGGTATTGTCCTTCATCTCATCTCTCCGGTGTTTGGTTTCGATACGCTGAGGAAACACCCGTCAGGGATTTTGCGCTGTCAGAATCTTTAGCGATCTGCACTTCGGCGCCGCTGAAACGGTCATGTCGGCGACAGTCAGCGCAGTCCGGCAAAACGCTGGAATTCGGCCGGCGTGCGGCCATAGGCTTGTCGGAAGGCAGAGGAAAAATGGCTGTGGCTGGAGAAGCCGAGATCGAGCCCGAGCTCGGTCAGGTCGTCATAGCTGCCGAGCAGGTCGAGCGCGCGGGCAAGCCGGAGGCGCAACTGGTAGCGATAAAGTGGCATGCCTTCCACCTTGCGGAAGACCTGGGTGAGATAGACGGGCGACACACCGGTCTCGTTGGCAATCTCCGACAATGTCCAGCGTCGCGCGAGGTCGGAGGAAAGCAGTAGCTTGGTGCGGTTGACGAGTTTCTGGGTGCTGAAACCGGGTGTCGGGGGACGTGCGGTCCGCTCGCCGACGGAGCGGCGTACAAGTGTGAGCGCCAGAGCCTCGCCTTCCAGCGGTTCGGCGATACGGTTGAGCAGGCTATGCCTTAAGAGGGCCACTTGCGCCTGTGCGCGGGCATCGATGCCGAGGCGCTGCTTGTTGAAGGCGAATTTTTCTCCCGCGCGGCGATGGAGGGCGGGGACCACTTCGTCGAACAAGACTTCCGGCAGGCTGACGCTGATCGAGCAGTCGCCACCTTCTACCGGGTGGCTGATTCGATAGAGATCGCCCTTGTTGAAGAACAGGACCTGGCTGGCCTCCGCCACCGCCTCGTCATCGCCAATATGGCGCATGAAGACGCCGCGATAGGGAAAGACGAGGCATGTGTTGCTGGCCGTCTCTTCCTCGCTCAGATGCCGGCATGCGCCATCGCAAACGACATCCCAGACCGTGACGAGCTCGGTCTCCAGCAGTTTGGTCGATTGCATATGGCTCACGGACATGGCGACAGGGCATTCTCCCGGTAATCATCGCCGAGATATACGCTTGTTCGCGTTTTGTTTCCATACCCAAAAATGGGGCGTAATCCTTGGCGACGAGGTTACGCCCGCTTCGCAAGTTTTGTCTTAGCCGCGCAGAGCTTCGACCAATGCCGCCATATCGTCTGGCATCGGTGCTTCGAATTCCATGATCTCGCCGGTGCGGGGATGTTCAAAGGCCAGCAGGAAGGCGTGCAGGGCCTGGCGCGGGAAGGCGGCGACGACGCTTCTCACCGGTTCGGGTAGACGGTTCGCCTTGGTGCGGAAGCCGCCGGAATATTCCGGATCGCCTACCAGCGGATTGCCGACATGCGCCATGTGAACGCGGATCTGGTGGGTGCGGCCCGTTTCAAGCCTGCATTCGATCAGGGAGGCAAGCGCTGTGGCGTCAGGCGTTTCCTGAAAGCGCTCCATCACCTCGTAATGGGTGACCGCATGACGGGCGTCGGCGGAATCCTCGCGCTTGACCGCGCGCTTGGTGCGGTCGCCCGTGGCGCGGCCGAGCGGCGCGTCGATCGTGCCCTTCAACTGGCTTGGACGGCCCCAGACGACGGCTTGATAGGCGCGCTCCAGATCTCCCGAACGGCCGTGATCGGCGAATTGCTCGGCGAGATGGCGGTGGGCGATGTCGTTCTTGGCGGCAACCATGACGCCGCTCGTCTCCTTGTCGAGGCGATGAACGATGCCGGGACGCTTGACGCCACCGATGCCGGAAAGGCTTGCGCCGCAATGGTGGATGAGCGCGTTGACCAGCGTGCCGGTCCAGTTGCCGGCGCCGGGATGGACGACTAGGCCGGCCGGCTTGGCGATGACGATCAGGTCGTCGTCCTCATAGAGAACTTCAAGCGGAATATCCTCGCCCTTGGGCTCCGGATCTTCGGGTTCAGGCTGGACGAGTTCGATCACGTCGCCGGGCTGAATCTTCTTCTTCGGCTCGGTCACGACCTTGCCGTTGATCGTGACCGCACCTTCCTCGATGAGCGCCTTGATGCGGTTGCGGGACAATTCTCCGTCAACCTGTGCCGTCAGCCAGGCATCCAGCCTTCCGCCGTCGTCCTCTCCGGCATTCAGGACTTTCCTTGGCAGCCCGGCTTCGCTAAAGGTCTCGCTCATTCAATCATTCCGTTCAAAGGACAGTCCATGCCGCAGCCCGATCTCGAGGACAAGGAACAGCCACTCGATCCGGCCATGGAGCGTATCCGCCAGAAGATGGTGCGCCTGCAGCTCATTTCGGGCGGTATCTTGGTGGTGTGCTTTATGGCGGTCATTGCCGCCATTGTCTACAAGATCTCCCAACGCCCGGAAGCGCCTGCTATTGCCGCTACTTCCGGTGGTTTCTCCGTTCCTGCCGATCAGCCGCTTGCCGTAACCGCGGCCCTGCCGCCCGGCTTCGATATCCAGCAGGTTTCGCTTTCGGGTAGCCAGGTGCTGTTTTACGGCGCCCTGAACGGCACTCCGAAACTCTTCATCTTCGATCTCTCCGTCGGTCGAGTGATCGCCGACGTGACGGTCGGCCAGGGGCGGTGATGAATGTGATCCGCATCGAAAATGCGGATGATGCCCGCATCGACGAGTTCCGCTCCATTCGCGAGCGGGATCTCGTCGGAAGGCATGGACGTTTCATCGCCGAGGGAACGGTAGTGCTGCGCATGCTGGCGGTGGCGCATAAGCGCGGTGGAGAGTTTTTAGCCGAGAAAATCCTCATTCTTGAAAACCGGCTTGCCGGGGTGGCCGACATTCTGGCCGATTTTCCCGCCGAGGTGCCCATCTATGTCGCCGACAGCGCGGTGCTGGACGGTATCGTCGGCTTTCACCTGCATCGTGGTATCCTTGCTGTCGGCAAACGGGTGAGGGACGTGCAGGCTTCGGAACTGCTTGCTTTGTTGCCGGACCGTGCGCTTGTGGCGGCCGCGATCGGCATATCCAATCACGACAATATCGGTTCGATCTTTCGCAATGCGGCAGCTTTCGGTGTCAGCGCGGTGCTGTTAGACGAAAGCTGTTGCGATCCGCTTTATCGCAAGTCCCTGAGGGTGTCGGTCGGTGCCGTTTTGCAGGTTCCTTACGCGCGGGGCGGAACGACACTGGAGCTGGTGTCTGGTCTTTTCGAGAACGGCTTTTCCGTGTGGGGTCTTTCTCCTGCCGGTCGAACGGAAATCCGCAAGGTTCAACCGCAGCCGCGGATGGCGCTTTTGACCGGAAGCGAGGGAAATGGTCTGCCCTCGGCGTTGATGGAAAAAATCGAGACGGCCAGCATCGCTCAGGCGCCAGGTCTCGACAGTCTCAATGCAGCGACAGCAACAGGTATCGCGCTTTATCAAATTGCCAGTGCCCAAGGGGGCATCTGACCGATCACAGGCTTATTGATTTGTTGTCGATCCGCTGGTCGTTTCGAGCAGCGAGCGGACGCGTGTCGCGAGGCTCCGGCGTTCGCCTCCCGCAGGCTTGCCGGCAATCATGGCATTGATCGGCGATGATTTGCCCTCGGAGAGCGAAGTCATGGCCACCATGTTGGCGGCGATCGTTGCCATTTCCTCGCGCAATACGTCGTCGTTAGTGGTCGTCTTGGCATTCGCCACGCGCTCCGAAAGCGCCGTCGCACGGTTTCGCGAATCACCGGCAAGCTGGGTAATGCGGGCTTGCGTATCGTCATCCGATTTTACCGGAGGGGCCTTTGTCGAGGGCTTGGCGGGTGTTTCCTTTGCAACTGCCAAGGCTGGCTTCATCTCGCTCTTGACCGTCATCTTTTCACGCAAGCGGGCCAGCTCCTCGTTGCGGCGCTCCAGCGCCGTTTCCTTGTCGGTCCTCAGGGACACTTCCTTGGTGAGTTTGTCTTCCAGCTTCGTAGAACGGTATTCCTCGTTGGCAAGGCGCGTTTCGGCCTCCTTGGCCCTTGCCGTCTGGATACGGACATCCTTGCGAAGAGTATCACGTTCCTCTCGCAGGGCACTGATGCGGAATTTCAGGTTCTCGACTTCGGTCTCTCGGGTCGAAAGGTCTATTCGGGTATTGTCCCGCTTGGATACGAGAAGCTCGATCTCCTGTTTCAATTCCTGGATATCTATATCCTTGCCGATGCTCTGCTCTTCCGAGGCCTCCAGCGCGGCCTTCAATTCGGCGATATAGCTTTCTTCCTGACGCAACTGCGATTTCAAGTCTGCGGCAGCAACATCCAGATTTTCGGCAACGGACTTCAGTTCGATATTGTCGGCAGTGAGCCTGCGGACTTCGTCCCTGAGGTTGTCGCCCTGCAACGTCAGAGAGACGATCTTGTCCTTCTCCTGCACCAGCTCCTGCTTGGTGCGCGCATTTTCTGCTGCGTAGGCGGCGCGCGCCATGTCGCGCTGGGCTCGCACTTCCTGCGGACTGATCGGTACCGTGGCCCTGATGCGGTTTTCGGTGAAGACAACGATGCGGCGATGAATTGCAGGCGCAACCAGCATCGCGATCAGTAGGGCGCTCAGGAAGCCAAGGCCAAAAAGCAGAGCAAATTCGATCACGACCGGGCCGTCTTGGTGTGTATGTGCAGGGATGCACGTTTAAGCATGCAGATCAGAAAGCGGCAAGCACGCAGTTTGTCGTCAACTCGCCTCAACCCACAAGGAAAATCAGAAGGGGTTCCAGGTGGGCGAGCGGGTCAGCTTCAGATAGCCGATATTGACGCCCAGGCGTGCGCCAACACCCGTCCTGATCGGAACGAGGATGACGTTTTCGTTGCGCAGCACCGTCATGCCGACGCCCGCGACGACAAATGCGGAGCCGGATACCCCGCCGAACCTGGCATAAAGCGAATCAACCGATGGGAGATCGTAAACGAGCATCATCACGCGCGTGCCCTGACCACCATAGTCGATGCCAAGCGACGGGCCCTGCCAGAAGCTCGGGTGCTGGCCGGCATTCTTTGTGTAAAGCTGGCCTTCCCCATAGGTGAGGCCGGCGATGAAGGCGCCGGAGCCTTCCTGGCCGAGGATGTAACCATTCGGCAGACCGAATTTCTGGAAGGCGTTTTCCACCACCTTCGCAAGTCCGCCGCTGGTCGAACCGAAGAAGCCGTGACCTGCATCGACGACTTCCTGCAGCGAATACTGGTTGCTGTTTTGCTGCGCGGCAGCCGGCATGGCGCAAAGCCAGACAGTCGCAAACGCAGCGATCAGTGCATTCAGGCGAAGGGCGAGAGCGGAGACGTGGAGGCGGCGCATGTTCAGGTCCGTTTTTAATTCGTCCGTAAGGCGTAGCATCATGCTTCAGCGCGTACCATTCTGGCGAGATGATATTAACAACCAGTTAAGCATTTCAAATACTAAGATGTTGATATCTTTAAGGATGGGTACTGCTACGCATCGCTGACGTGACTTTTGCCATTCTTCCGGCAACCGTCTCCGACCCGTTACTGCAGCATGATTGGCTCGCTGAACTTGTCATTGTTGAGGCGTTGCCCGCCGTTATGGATGAAGCACAGATTGCCGAAATGGGACAATTCGACAATCTTTGTCATCTTCTTGAGCGTGGGCTTAATGGTCAATTTACCAAACGTAGTGTCATTATGCCGGCCTTATCGTTCCATCCCCGCGCAACCTTGCCATGGCAAAGAGCGGCGGTTGGCGCCAGATGCATCAGGAGAACAGCATGCCGAAAAACCCCAATCTCACCCTGAGCGGTCCGGATCTGGCGGCACTCCTGTGCAGCCGTGTCTGCCATGACGTGATCTCGCCGGTCGGTGCAATCAACAATGGTCTCGAGCTCCTCGACGAAGGGGCTGCCGATGCCGACGCGCTCGATCTCATCCGCACTTCGGCGCTTAACGCCTCGGTACGTTTGAAGTTCGCCCGGCTTGCCTTCGGTGCTTCCGGTTCTGTTGGCGCATCTATCGATACCGGTGAAGCTGAAAAGGCTGCCAAGGATTTCGCTGCGGCAGAAAAGAAGACTGAGGTTACCTGGAGCGGTCCGCGGGCGATCATCCCGAAAAACCGGGTCAAGCTGCTGCTTAACCTGTTTCTCGTGGCCTATGCCGGCATCCCGCGCGGAGGTTCGGTGGAGGTCGAGCTTGAGAACCCGGAAACGGACGCCCGTTTCACAATCACGGTCAAAGGCCGGATGATGCGGGTTCCGGCCAAGTTCGTCGAGATCTGCACCGGCGTTCTGGAAGAGGCTGTCGATGCTCACACGATCCAGCCTTATTATACGGTTCTGCTGGCTGAAGAATGTGGCATGGATCTGAAACACGTCGTTTCCGAAGACAAGATCAGCTTCATTGCGGAAATGGCGACCGAATAAGCTTAGGCGAGGTCGCCCCTTCGGGGCCGCGTAACGTTTCGTTAGCCGCGATCCGCTATATCTGCAGGGTCTACCGCCGTGGCGGTCGCTGAAGGGGAGCGGGTTATGCAACGTCTGATGATCGCAGATAGTACTGATATTGTGCGGAAAGTCGGCAAGCGTATTCTTTCCGAACTGGGATTTCTTGTCGCTGAAGCGGGCGATTCTCGCGATGCGCTGAGAGGCTGCCAGACCGAACTGCCGAATTTCATGATCGTCGATGCGAGCCTCGACGGGGCGCTGGACCTGATTGCTGCCGTGCGTGCGCTACCCAACGGAAAGAGCGTTAAGATTTTCTACTGCGTCATTGAGGCCGATCTGAAGCGGATGATGGCAGGCAAGCGGGCAGGGGCCGACGATTTCCTGCTGAAGCCGTTCGACCGGAAGATCCTCACTTCGGTGTTTTCTCCTTACGCTGCCGCAGCCTGATCGCGGCCGAAGCTTTGACGTCCAGGTTTGAACGGCGGCCTCGGTCGCCGTTTTTTGTTCGGTGCACTTAACATGCCTAAGGCGGACAAAATAAAACCCGCCTGGCGCACCAAGCGGGTTTTAAGGCAAAGGGGAATGCCGTAGGCGTCAGGCCGTTTCGGCGTATTCCGCACCATCCGGCTCGCGAAGCACGTAGCCGCGGCCCCAGACGGTTTCGATGTAGTTTGCCCCACCGGCTGCATTTGCAAGCTTCTTACGCAGCTTGCAGATGAAGACGTCGATGATCTTCAGTTCCGGCTCGTCCATGCCACCGTAAAGGTGGTTCAGGAACATTTCCTTGGTGAGCGTGGTACCCTTGCGGAGCGAAAGCAGCTCCAGCATCTGGTATTCCTTGCCCGTCAGGTGAACGCGCTGGCCGCCGACTTCGACGGTCTTGGCGTCGAGGTTCACGATCAGTTCGCCGGTGATGATGATCGACTGGGCGTGACCCTTGGAGCGACGGACGATCGCATGAATGCGAGCAACCAGTTCGTCCTTGTGGAAGGGCTTGGTCATGTAGTCGTCGGCGCCGAAGCCGAGACCGCGTACCTTGTCCTCGATGCCGGCCATGCCGGAAAGGATGAGGATCGGCGTCTTGACCTTGGACAGACGGAGCGTCCGCAGAACTTCATAACCCGACATGTCGGGCAAGTTCAGGTCAAGAAGAATGATGTCGTAGTCGTATAGCTTGCCAAGATCGACGCCTTCTTCACCAAGATCAGTGGTGTAGACATTAAAGCTTTCCGATTTCAGCATCAGCTCGATGCTCTGCGCTGTCGCGCTGTCATCTTCGATGAGTAGAACCCGCATATTTTTCCCCTTTACCGCCGCGCAAGGTTACCTTTTGCCCCCTCACTCGTTACGGATCCAGACTGTGCCTGATTTGGAAGCTGCCACCAAATGGTTAACAAACTGTGACCTGATTTGGCAAGGTGCATCAATTTATTAAGCAAAATAAGTAGCAGCCTGTTTTCCTTTACGGATTGGACATCACCATGTTGAATCAGCGAACGAGGAAGTTTCGCTAAGTGATTCTTGCGGCTGACACATTGCCGCTGTCCAATTCGGACTTGGTATTTACCGACCCTTAAACGATCGTCTTTATCATTAATGATGCCCGTAAACGAAAAGTTAATGCCGCGTCAAATTTATTAACGCGTCAGAAATTTTTTGATCTGCAGTGTAACAGGCAGATCACGGGCCGGGGTGTTGGTATCCACGGAGTATTGCGTATGAAGTCGCGTGACAGCCTTGTTCGCCTGAAGGGATTTCAGGTTAACGAAAAGCGTCGTCAGCTGCAGCAGTTGCAGATGATGATGGCAGAATTCGAACGGATGGCGAAGGAACTGGAACACCAGATCACGCTTGAAGAGAAAAAGTCCGGGATCACCGATCCGGGTCATTTCGCTTATCCGACCTTTGCAAAGGCCGCACGGCAGCGGGCGGATAACCTGCAGGTCTCGATTCGAGAACTGAAGGTTCAGCAGGATAGTGCCGAACTGGCACTGGAAGAGGCGGAGGCGGAACTCGCCAAGGCTTCGGCGCTCGAAGAGCGTGACGGCGGGATGCGCGCCCGCGCCTAACGCGCGGATGCATCGAGGAGCTGAAGAGGGCGACCCGCAAGGGGCGGCGCCCTTTTTCCATTTTCTGTACGGCTGCAGATCGTTCAGCCGATCGTCTTCTGCTTCGAAGTGAAGCGATGATTTATTTGATGACGTCCTGCCATTCGGGGTGGCGCTCGACCTGGGCCTTGAAGAAGGGGCAAAGCGGAATGATCTTCCAGCCGCCCCGGCGTGCATCATCAACCGCGAATTTTGCCAGAGCCTGGCCGACGCCCTTGCCGCGCAGAGCATCCGGAACGCCGGTGTGATCGATGATGATCAGTTGCGGCGAGGTGCGGGAATAGGTCATCTCGGCCTCATGTCCCTCGACACTTGCGGCATAACGTCCACCCGATGTTTTCTCTTCGCGGCTGATTTCCATTTTGTTGCTCCTGTCGCATTCACATGTCGGCTTGGAGCATAAACCGATTTGCGCCATGTTATGAAGCTCAGCTTTCGACTTCAGTTTTGAGGCGTCTTTCAGGGAGTTTGCTTGAGCCGGATTGTACCGTTTTCGATACTGGGTCTATCGGCAGTGCTTCTCGCATTCGGCGTGAGCCTGCCGATCATGCGGTTCGATCAGCTTTACTTTTTCAGCAGCGAGCCATCACTGCTGCAGCTTGTCGGAGAGTTGTGGGGAGATGGGAATTTCGGGCTGGCCATTGCTGTCGGCGCTTTTTCGCTCGCGTTTCCAGCAGTCAAGCTGATCGCTCTCGGGCTTGAGGTCGCGGC
Organism: Aliirhizobium cellulosilyticum; assembly: GCF_014198105.1. NCBI lineage: Bacteria > Pseudomonadati > Pseudomonadota > Alphaproteobacteria > Hyphomicrobiales > Rhizobiaceae > Aliirhizobium > Aliirhizobium cellulosilyticum. The sequence goes on from NZ_JACIGW010000001.1 coordinate 667,652, forward strand.
CGGCGAGGGGAGGTCGCAATTGCTTAGCCAAGCGATGCCGCATCTTGCCAGATGGTCGATGATGGACGTGATGCTTGTCGCGATCGTCATCTTCGCGGCGAAGACGAGCGGCGTTGCGACTGCCGTCACGCTTCCCGGTTTCTGGTGTTATGCGGCGTCCGCCGTGATTGCGGCCATCTTTCCCTCTGTGGTCAAACTGGGAAAGACGGATCGGCAATCGGAAAAGGGATAAAACAAAGGATGCCGCGACCTTGATCACAGCACCCGGATAAGGGTGGCTTTTCGCCGGATGCGCCTAGTGGCGGTACTGCTGGATACGCGTCGTACGCAGGCCGGCAAGGCCATGATCGTTGATCGACGACTGCCAGGAGAGGAATTCTTCGACGGTAAGCGTATAACGGTCGCAGGCTTCCTCCAAGCTCAACAAGCCACCGCGAACAGCCGCGACAACCTCAGCCTTACGACGGATAACCCAGCGGCGCGTATTGGCCGGGGGAAGGTCCGCAATCGTAAGGGGGCTGCCATCGGGGCCGATGACATATTTAACTCGTGGACGGATCATTTCGGTCATTGGAACTCTCTACACAACACAAGACCACGCCGAGGAGCCTAGTCCGGCAGTTTTAACATTTGACTAAACAGGTTCCGCAAATGTGACCTAACTCGCAAAGGTCGTATTTTTTCTGTGCCTTAGCCCTCAATCCCCTGTGAAATAAGGCTTGCAGGGGAGGGGGAGAGGGCGAGAGAGTCGAATTGAGCGTGGCGGGCTGTGCGAATTTGGCACGGGCCTGTATCATTTTTTGAAGTTTTTTCGCTAAATCATTGCGACTGAAAGGATAGTTCCTGTTGGTCCGGCATTGAGCGTGGCGGAACCTGTATGGCTGAATGTCAGCGTATCCCCTTGTTGCAACTGGACGATAGCGGAAGACGACAATGTCGTGGAATTCCCGGCCGCGCCGGCAAGCGTCAGCAGGCCCGGACTACCATTGCGCGAAACCGTCACGCCATAGGCGGCGGCGGCCGCTGCAATAGAAAGCGTGAGGGCTATAAGATAAAGGCCGGTTGCGGGTATGACGATCGCGTTGCCTCCGCCCGCAACAGCCGCTCCGAGCGTAAAGCCGCCCCGGTTCAAGGCGAAGTCCGACATGCCGCTCTGTTGTCCCGAGGTCGGCGCGAAACTCGTGCCGCTACGATAGAGCCTGGCTGCAGGCTGGTTGGGCATGGTGACGCGGCCGGCGCCGTCGATGACAAGGCCGTTTTTCCAGTCTGATCCATTGCTGACCTTGATGGAAAAATCGGTATTTCCTGCCAGCCCCATTTCCGCATGCCCTGTCCAGCCTGACTGGAAGAGCAAGGTGGCGGTATCTGAAGCCGACGCCTTGTTGATCTTCAGCCTATGGCTGTCGCCCGCATGATTGAAGAGGCTGGCGGAAGAGGAGAGGGAAAGTCTATTGGTGCTGTCGGCGGTGGCAGCAATCCCGAGCGTCATGACGCCGGCGTTCTCGGGCAAGGGTAGGTCCTGCCATGCGGATCCGTCGAAGACCTTCAGCCTGCCGGCTGTTTCGAACCACGCGCGCCAGCCCGTGCCCGGCTTAGCAAAGGCCCAATAACCATCCTGCCAGATGGCCATCTGGCCGTCGCGACCGCTCCATGCATCCGTTGCGCCGGTTGCGACGACGAAGCGATCTCCGGGCTCAGGCGTTTCCGGAGGACTGACGCTTTCCCCGATCACGGAAAGCTGAACGATCGCATCCAGCAGCAGCAGGGCCTCGTTATGGGTGACGTGTTTCTGTGCCTGCGAGGGCATTATGAAAGGCATGTCGAGATTGGTGGTGCGGTCGCTCATGGTCATCTCCGGCAATTATGTTTGCCGGATTTTACGGCCGTGCCGATGCTGCGGGGACGAAGTTGAAGCCAAGCTATTGAAAGCACTTGCGCGACCTTGCTATTCATCCCCGCGGTCTGCTTCGGGGATAGTGTCGCGGGCTCCGTCCTATCGGCGCAAGAACCTGATGTGATGCAGGGAAAGCTGTCGCAAACGGAACCGGTGGTGTCCTCATTGCGCTTGTCCTTATCCCTGCATATGCGAAGGTGGACCGGACATGAACGGGACGGATGGATGCGATATTCGGCATATTCGATCATCAAGCAGGCGCTTTCGGGCAACCGGCTATGGAAACCGGCATGGCGTGAGCCGGAGCCGAAATCGCATTACGATGTGATCATTGTCGGTGGCGGCGGGCATGGCCTGTCGACGGCCTATTATCTTGCCAAGGAATTCGGCATCACCAACATCGCGGTGCTGGAAAAAGGCTATATCGGCTCCGGCAATGTCGGCCGAAACACGACGATCATCCGCTCCAACTATCTGCTCGAAGGCAATATCCCCTTCTACGAATTTTCGCTGAAGCTGTGGGAAGGGCTCGAGCAGGATTTCAACTATAATGCCATGGTCAGCCAGCGCGGAGTGATGATGCTGGCGCATTCCGACGGGCAGCGCGATGCCTATGCGCGGCGCGGCAACGCCATGCGTATGCACGGGGTCGATGCTGAATTGCTCGACCGCAAGCAGCTCCAGGCATTGATGCCTTATCTCAATTACGATCACGCACGCTTCCCTATCCTTGCCGGCCTTTTGCAGAAGCGTGGCGGAACGGTGCGGCACGATGCGGTCGCCTGGGGCTATGCGCGCGGCGCCGACATGCGCGGCGTCGATATCATTCAGCATTGCGAGGTAAATGCCATCCGTCGCGACGGGCAGGGCCGGGTAACTGGCGTCGACACCAACAAGGGCTTTATCGGCTGCAACAAGCTGGCGCTGGCGACTGCCGGCCATTCCTCCGAGACCGCGCGGATGGCGGGGCTTGAACTGCCGATCGAGACCCATGTGCTTCAGGCTTTCGTCTCCGAAGGGATCAAGCCGGCGATTGATCATGTGATCGTCTATGGCGCCGGGCATTTCTACATTTCGCAGTCCGACAAGGGCGGCTTGGTCTTCGGTGCGGATATCGATTATTATTCGTCCTACGCCCAGCGCGGCAATCTTGCGACCGTCGAGCATACGATGGAGGAGGGCGTCTCGCTTATCCCCGGCCTATCCCGCGGTAAGGTTCTGCGCTCATGGGGTGGGGTGATGGACATGTCGATGGATGGTTCGCCGATCATCGACCGGACGCCGATCGACAATCTCTACCTCAATGCGGGATGGTGTTACGGCGGGTTCAAGGCGACGCCCGCCTCGGGCTTCTGTTTCGCTCACCTGATCGCCAAGAACGAGAGCCACCATGTTTCGCGCTTCCTGCGGCTCGACCGCTTCGAGCGCGGCCACATGATCGACGAAGCGGGCAAAGGCCCCCAGCCGAACATTCACTGAGATAGTCCATGGCAAGCCTCATTACCTGTCCGCATTGCGGTACCAGACCCAAGGAAGAGTTTTCCATTCGCGGCGCGGCGCTGGCGCGCCCTCATCCTGCCGCGAGCGAGGAGGACTGGCACGCCTACGTCTATCTGCGGGAAAATCCGAAAGGCCGTTACCAGGAATACTGGCACCATGCGGCCGGCTGCCGCCGCTGGCTGATTGTCGACCGCGACAACGTGACTCATGATGTGTTCAGCGTCGTCGATGCCGCAGCGATCAGGGAGCCAAGTGAATGACCTCCTATCGTCTGGGATCCGCAGGCCGGGTCAATCGCGGCCAACCGCTGACCTTCACGTTCGACGGCAAGACCTACAAGGGGTTCGAGGGCGATACGCTCGCGTCTGCCCTGCTTGCCAACGACCAGATGCTGATGGGCCGCAGCTTCAAATATCACCGTCCGCGCGGTCCGGTTACGGCCGGCTCTGCCGAACCGAATGCGCTGATGACGATCGGCGCCGGCGCGCGCGCCGAGCCGAATGTGCGCGCGACCGTCGCCGAGCTTTACGACGGGCTGACGGCGGTCAGCCAGAACCGCTGGCCTTCATTGTCATTCGATATCGGCGCGATAAACGGCCTGCTTTCGCCGATGCTGGGTGCGGGCTTCTACTACAAAACCTTCATGTGGCCGGCAGCGCTTTGGGAAAAGCTCTACGAGCCGGTCATCCGTCGCGCAGCCGGCCTCGGCAAGCTGACGATGCAGGCCGATCCGGATCGCTACGAGAAATCCTGGGCGCATTGCGATCTGCTGGTTATCGGTTCCGGTCCCGCCGGGCTGATGGCGGCGCTGGCCGCAGGGCGTGCCGGCGCACGGGTTATCCTCGCGGACGAAGGTTTTCGGCTTGGCGGATCGCTTCTGTCCGAAAGCGCCTCGTTGGGTGGTATTGCGGCTGCCGATTTCGCCAAGGCGATGATCGAGGAACTGGCGGAACTTCCAAATGTCACGCTGATGCCGCGCACCACCGTGTTCGGCTGGTATGACGATATGGTTTTCGGTGCCGTCGAGCGGGTGCAGAAACATGTCTCCGCACCGTCGCCGGACCTGCCGATGGAACGTCTCTGGCGTATCGTCGCCAAACGCGCCATCCTGGCGTCCGGCTCGGAAGAGCGGCCGCTGGTTTTCGGCGGCAATGACAAGCCGGGCGTGATGACGGCGAGCGCGATGCGCACCTATGCCAACCGATATGGCGTGGCGGCGGGCGGCAAGGTCGCCATCTTTACCAATGGTGGATCGGGTTATCGCACGGCAGCCGATCTGGTGGCGGCTGGCGTCGATGTCACGGCAATCATCGATGCGCGCGCACAGTCTGCGGATGTCGGGCCAGATGGCGTGCGGGTGATCCGCAATGGTGGTGTCGTCGGCACCAAGGGCCGCAATCGCATCGATGCGCTGATTGCCGAACGGTCCGGTTTTCAGGAACAGATCGCCTGCGATGCGCTGGCGATCTCGGGCGGCTGGTCGCCGATCGTACACCTGATGTGCCAGCGCGGCGCAAAACCCGTCTGGTCCGACGAAGCCCAGGCCTTCATGGCACCGGATGTCGGTTCAGCCTTCATTGCTGCTGGTTCCGCTGCCGGCGCCGATACGATTTCGGCCTGTCTGCAAGATGGCGCCGGTAAAGCCACGGCGCTTGCACGCGAACTCGGCTTTGCCGCCTACGAGATGAACATCCCCGAGGTGGAAGGCGAATATGATCCGGCCTTCGCGCCGGTCTGGTATGTGCCGGGGGCCAAGGACAAGGCCTTTGTCGATTTCCAGAACGATGTGGCGGTGAGCGATCTCGGGCTCGCCCAGCGGGAAGGGTTCGGCCATATCGAGCATACCAAACGCTATACCACTGCCGGCATGGCGACCGATCAGGGCAAGCTTGGGGGCGTCAACACGGTCGGTATCGTTGCCGGCATGCGCGGCGTCTCTCCGACCGAGATCGGCACCACGACCTTCCGGCCGTTCTACACGCCGGTCTCTTTCGGTGCTCTGGCAGGAACATCGCGCGGCGAGCATGCGGCTCCGGTTCGTACATCGCCCTTGCATGACTGGGCGAAAAAGAATGGGGCCACTTTCGTCGAGACCGGCTTGTGGCATCGCTCCGCCTGGTTTGCGCGGACGGGGGAGAATAGCTGGCGCGAAAGCGTCGACCGCGAGGTCAAGAATGTCCGCAGTAATGCCGGGCTTTGCGATGTCTCGACGCTCGGCAAGATCGAGATTTTCGGCACCCACGCGGCGGAATTCCTGAACCGTATCTATTGCAATAATTTCCTCAAGCTGCCGGTCGGCAGGGCGCGGTACGGCCTGATGCTGCGCGAGGACGGGATGATTTTCGACGACGGTACGACGAGCCGCCTTGGCGAAAACCACTATGTGATGACCACGACGACGGCCTATGCGGCAGAAGTGATGGCGCATCTGGAATTTGCGTCGCACACCTTCTGGCCTGACCTCGACGTTCGTTTTGTCTCCACGACCGACCATTGGGCGCAGATGTCGCTCGCCGGGCCCCGCGCCCGGGCGATCATGAGCCGGGTGGTGGAAGACGATATTTCCGATGCGGCCTTCCCCTATCTGGCCGCCAGAACTGTGACGCTCCGCGGTGGGCTAAAGGCGCGGTTGTTCCGCATCTCGTTTTCGGGCGAGCTGGCTTACGAGCTTGCTGTTCCGGCCGGTTACGGCGAGGCGGTTGCGGACGCGATCATGGAGGCGGGCAAGGGTGAGGGGATCTGCGCCTATGGCGTCGAGGCACTCAATGTCCTGCGCATCGAGAAGGGTTTTGTCACTCATAGCGAGATGGATGGTCGCACGACGCCGGACGATCTCGGCCTTGGCCGGATGATGGCGCTGCAAAAGCCGGATTTCATCGGCAAGCGACAGTCGAGCCGTTTCGGCCTCACCGCTGCCGACCGGTTGCAGCTCGTGGGCTTGAGGCCGTTGGAAAAGCTCGATGAATTTTTGGCCGGCGCGCATCTGCTGAAGGAAGACGTGCCGCCATCGATGGCAAGCGACCAGGGCTGGGTGTCCTCGGTCTGCCACTCGCCGACACTCGGTCATACGATCGGCCTTGCGATGCTGAAATCCGGCCGGGAACGCTATGGCGAAACCATCGTCGTCTGGGATGGATTGCGCGGAAAAGAGGTGCTGGCGCAGGTCTGCCCGCCCGTCTTCGTCGATCCCGACAACAGCAAGCTTCAGGGGTAGGCCATCATGTCGCTCACTCTCTATCACCGGCATGTGCTGGAAGATTATCTCGCAGGCTTCGAGGCCAAGGCCAATCCGAACCATCTGTCCGTCATCCGCCGTCCGGCGATTTTTTCGGTGTTGGCGCATCGCGGCAATGAGGCTTCCGTCAAGCAAGCGCTGAATTCGATCGAGGGTGCTCTGCTGCGTGACTGCGCGCCGGGTGAGTGGCTGGTCGTCTCGACGGCGTCAGGCGCTGCTGTGGTCGAGAACCTTCTCGGTGAAATCACAGGCGCTTCGGCTGTCGATCAGAGCGATGGCCGGGTGCTGCTTAGGATTTCCGGCCCGAATGTGCGCAAGATCCTGGCGAAATGCGTGGCGGTGGATCTGCATCCCGATGCATTTTACATCGGCGCTTCGGCCAACATGCTCTGCTGCCACGTGGTTGCCAATCTGGCGCGCACCGGAGCCGAGGCGTTCGAGATCATCGTGCCGCGTTCCTTCGCAGGCTCGGTATTCGAGGAAATGATGGAGATGGGCCGCGAGTTCGCGCTGACTGCCGCTTTTGCGGAGTGGTGAGGCGGATCGTCAGTCAGAGTGATGACTGATGACGCTCACTGGATAAGTATTTTTCGCTAAGCGACATTGGGCTTCGCAGAACGGTCTACTGAGCCGTTCTGATTGTCATTAGGCTGCGGTGAGTTGCAGCATTCAACGCATGACGAAAGTCCTGCTCTCACCGGAGAATTTGAATGAAGAGCCATGCCCGGATTGTGGTGATCGGCGGCGGTGTCGTCGGCTGTTCCGTCCTCTACCATCTGACGAAATTCGGCTGGACGGACGTGGTTCTGGTCGAGCGGTCCGAGCTTACTTCCGGTTCCACCTGGCATGCGGCTGGCGGCATGCACACGATCAACGGTGACCCCAACGTCGCCAAGCTGCAGAAATACACGGTCGAGCTCTACAAGGAGATCGAGGCCTATTCCGGCCAGGATATCGGCCTGCACATGACGTCGGGCCTGATGTTGGCAGCGACCAATGAGCGGTTCGACTGGTTCAAGTCGCTACTCGCCAAGGGGAAATATGCCGGCGGCGAGGCGCGGCTCGTGTCGGTGGAAGAGGCGCATGAGATGATGCCGCTTCTCGATCCCAAGGAATTCGTCGGCGCCGTCTTCGATCCGCATGAGGGCCATCTCGATCCTTACGGCACGACACACGCCTATGCGAAATCGGCGAAGAAGAACGGGGCGGAAATCTATCTCCACACCAAGGTGGAGGAGCTCATCCAGCTGCCGGACGGCATGTGGCGGGTGGTGACGGACAAGGGGGAGATTCGAGCCGAGCACGTCGTCAACGCTGCGGGGCTCTGGGCGCGTGAGGTTGGCCGCATGGTCGGGCTGGAACTGCCGGTGCTTGCCATGGAACATATGTATCTGATCACCGAGGACATGCCTGAGGTGATCGAGTTCAACCAAAAGTCCGGTCGCGAGCTGATGCATTGCGTCGATTTTGACGGCGAGATTTATATTCGCCAGGAACGCAACGGCATGCTGATGGGCACCTATGAAAAGGACTGCTGCCCGTGGTCGCCGATCGAGACGCCGTGGACCTTCGGGCACGAGTTGCTGGCCGAGGATATCGAGCGGATTTCCGGTGAGCTTGAGGTCGGCTTCCGGCACTTTCCGGCCTTCAATACTGCCGGGATCAAGACGATCATCAACGGCCCCTTCACCTTTTCGCCGGATGGCAATCCGCTGGTCGGGCCGGTGCGCGGCATGACGAATTTCTGGTCTGCCTGCGCGGTGATGGCCGGCTTCTCCCAGGGTGGTGGCGTCGGGCTGGCGTTGGCGCAATGGATCATCAACGGAGATCCGGGCTTCGACGTCTTCGCCATGGATGTCTGCCGTTACGGCGACTATGCGACGCTCGGTTATACCAATGCCAAGGTACGAGAAAACTATTCGCGCCGCTTCTCGATCCGTTATCCGAACGAGGAGCTGCCGGGCGCCCGCCCGCTGCTGACGACGCCGATCTGCGACAAGCTGAAGGCTGCCGGTGCCGTGTTCGGCGCATCCTACGGGCTGGAAACACCGTTGTGGTTTGCCCCGGAAGGTGTCGAAGACGCTTTCTCCTGGCGGCGCTCGACCGATTTTGACCATGTCGGAAACGAAGCAAAGGCGGTGCGTGCTTCCGTCGGCATGATGGAAACCTCGGGTTTCGCCAAATACCTGATCGCAGGTGGGGGCGCGCGGAGCTGGCTGGATCGCATGCTTGCCGGCCGTATTCCGCCGGAAGGGTGCATGGCGCTGACGCCGATGCTGAACGAGGCGGGCAAGCTGATCGGCGATTTCACGCTTGCTGCGCTGGAGGATGAGGAATTCCTGCTGATCGGCTCCGGCATTGCCGAGGATTATCACATGCGCTGGTTCGAGCAGCATCTGCCCGAAGATGGTTCGGTCGGGGTGGAGGCGCTCAATCTCGGCCTGCTGGGCCTCTCGGTTGCCGGGCCGAAGGCACGCGAGGTGCTGCAGAAGCTGACGCATCTCGACCTATCGGATAGAGCCTTTCCCTTTATGTCGGTGCGCGAGATCGATCTCGGCATGGCGCCGGTCATTCTCGGCCGGGTCACGTATACCGGTGATCTCGGCTATGAAATCTGGATGAAGCCGGAATATCAGCGCTATCTGTTCGATGCGTTGATGGAGGCGGGTGCGGAGTTCGGCATTTCGCTTTTCGGCCTGCGGGCGCTCAACGCTCTTCGCGTCGAGAAATCCTTCGGCAGCTGGTCGCGGGAATATCGTCCGCTCTACGGGCCGGCGGAGGCGGGGCTTGGCCGTTTCATCTCCTATAGCAAACCGGCCGATTTCATAGGCAAAGAGGCGGTGCTCGACGAAAAGCTTACCGGCGGCGCATTGAGGCTCATCACCCTGATCGTTGATGCCGTGGATGCCGACGTCATCGGCGACGAGCCGATCTCGCTTGATGGAGAGGTGAGGGGATGGGTGACTTCGGGCGGTTATGCTCATGCATCCGGAGTCTCGGTCGCCATGGGCTACGTGCCGAAGGCGATCGCCGAAGTGGTGAATGGATGGCAGATTGAGATTCTGGGAGAAATGCTACCGGCGCGCCTGCAGCCTGTGCCGCTGTTTGACGCAAACGGGTCGCGAATGCGCTCTTGATAGTTGTAAACTCTATAGAAAATCACTGGTTGGATAGGGCGTTATTGCACGCCGAAAACGCTCATTTTCTGTGAGGTTCATGCCGCATTTCTGGCATTCCTGAGTGTATTTGCGCCATCCTGGGCAAAAGCTCGTGAAAATTGATCTGCCTCTTTCTTTTGCACTTCACATTTTTAACGAAACGGATAGGAATCAAAAAAATTGAAGATCTCATCAGGTCTTTGAAAGAATGGTGCGGCCGCAAAGGACCGCATTAGGGGAAACTATATGGAATACTTTATCCAGCAGCTCATCAACGGGCTGACTCTCGGATCCATCTATGGCCTCGTGGCAATCGGCTATACGATGGTTTACGGTATCATCGGCATGATCAACTTCGCCCATGGCGATATTTTCATGCTCGGCGGCTTCGCTGCCCTCATAATCTTCCTGATCCTGACATCCTTCTTTGCCGGCATTCCGGTAGCGCTGTTGCTGCTGCTGATGCTGCTGGTTGGTATGCTGATGACGGGCCTGTGGAACTGGACGATCGAGCGCGTGGCCTACCGGCCGTTGCGCGGATCCTTCCGCCTTGCGCCGCTGATTACGGCGATCGGTATGTCGATCGCCCTGTCGAACTTCATCCAGGTGACGCAGGGACCGCGCAACAAGCCGATCCCACCGCTTGTCACCGACACCTATCACCTCGGCGCGATTACCATTTCGCTGAAGCAGATCCTGATCGTGGTGATTACCTCGATCCTGCTGTTCGCCTTCTGGTACATCGTCAACAAGACACCGCTCGGCCGCGCCCAGCGCGCTACCGAACAGGACCGCAAGATGGCGGCACTACTCGGCGTCGATGTCGACAAGACGATCTCGATAACCTTCATCATGGGTGCAGCACTCGCGGCGGTCGCCGGGGCGATGTACCTGATGTATTACGGTGTCGCATCCTTCAACGACGGATTCATTCCGGGCGTAAAGGCTTTTACCGCGGCCGTTCTCGGTGGTATCGGCTCGCTGCCGGGCGCTGTTCTCGGCGGGCTTCTGATCGGCCTGATCGAAAGCCTGTGGTCGGCCTATTTCTCGATTGCCTACAAGGATGTGGCGACCTTCGCCATCCTTGCTATCGTGCTGATCTTCAAGCCGACCGGCATTCTCGGTCGTCCGGAAGTGGAGAAGGTCTGATATGGCTTACACCACTGAAAACAACCAGTCCGGCCTGATGGCAAAGGCCGTCAAGGAAGGCATTTTCGCGGGCCTGATCGCGTTCGGCATGTTCCTGCTGTTCGTCGGCATCGAGACCTATCAGGACATCAACAACCAGCTGGTCTGGCGGACGCGCTGGGGGCTGCTTGCGGTCTTCGTCGCGGTCGCCGCCATCGGCCGCTTCGTGACGGTCGGTTTCATCAAGCCGCATCTCGACAGCCGCAAGCTGGCCAAGGCGAAGAGCGGCGTTCTGGAAATCTCGGACGAGAAGGGCTTCTTCCGCACGCATTTCCTCAAGATCGCGCTGATCTTCCTGCTCTGCTATCCGTTCCTGGCAATGCTCATCTTCGGCCGTCAGGGCTCGCTGAAATATGTCGACAACTTTGGCATCCAGATCCTCATCTACGTGATGCTCGCGTGGGGCCTCAACATCGTCGTCGGCCTCGCGGGCCTGCTCGATCTGGGTTATGTCGCCTTCTACGCGGTCGGCGCCTATTCCTACGCGCTGCTGTCGGCCCATTTCGGCTTCTCCTTCTGGCTGCTCCTGCCGATGGCCGGCATTCTGGCCGCGCTCTGGGGCATCATCCTCGGCTTCCCGGTTCTGCGGCTGCGAGGAGACTATCTTGCGATCGTGACGCTCGCCTTCGGTGAGATCATCCGCCTCGTCCTGATCAACTGGACGGATGTCACCCGTGGCACGTTCGGCATCTCGGGCATCGAGAAGGCAACCTTCTTCGGCATCTGGTCCTTCGACGCAGGCACGCCGAACAATTTTGCCAAGGCCTGGGGTCTGCCGACCTCGTCGGTCTATTACAAGATGTTCCTGTTCTACATCATTCTGGCACTCTGCATGCTGACGGCATACGTCACCATTCGCCTGCGGCGCATGCCGATCGGCCGCGCCTGGGAGGCACTGCGTGAGGACGAGATCGCCTGCCGTTCGCTCGGCATCAACACCGTCACCACCAAGCTGACGGCGTTCGCCACGGGCGCGATGTTCGGCGGTTTCGCCGGCTCGTTCTTCGCCGCCCGTCAGGGTTTCGTCTCTCCGGAAAGCTTCGTCTTCCTGGAATCGGCGGTCATCCTTGCTATCGTCGTTCTCGGCGGCATGGGTTCGCTCACCGGTATCGCCATTGCGGCGGTCGTCATGGTCGGCGGCACGGAATTGCTGCGCGAAATGGAGTTCCTCAAGCATGTCTTCGGGCCTGACTTCACGCCTGAACTCTACCGCATGCTGCTCTTCGGTCTGGCGATGATCATCGTCATGCTGTTCAAGCCGCGCGGCTTTGTCGGCACCCGTGAGCCAACCGCCTTCCTGAAGGAGAGAAAAGCTGTCTCCGGCAGCTTCACCAAGGAAGGCCACGGCTGATGACGACCGGGACCATGACAATGACAAAAGACGCTATCCTCAAGGTCGAACACCTGTCGATGAAGTTCGGCGGCCTGATGGCCATCAACGACTTCTCGTTCGAAGCCAAGCGCGGCGAAATCACCGCACTGATCGGCCCGAACGGTGCCGGCAAGACCACGGTGTTCAACTGCATCACCGGCTTCTACAAGCCCACCATGGGCATGATCACGCTGTCACGCGACAACGGCAAGGAGTTCCTGCTGGAGCGCCTGCGCGATTTCGAGATCAACAAGGTGGCGGGTGTCTCCCGCACCTTCCAGAACATCCGGCTGTTTTCCGGCCTGACGGTTCTGGAAAACCTGCTGGTCGCGCAGCACAACGTGCTGATGAAGGCTTCGGGCTTCACGATCCTCGGTCTGCTCGGGCTGCCGACCTACAAGAACGCCGCGAAGGCTGCGATCGAGAAGGCGCAATACTGGCTGGAAATGGCCGATCTCGTCGATCGCGCCGACGATCCCGCAGGTGACCTTTCCTATGGTGCGCAGCGCCGCCTGGAAATCGCCCGCGCCATGTGCACCGGGCCGGAACTTCTGTGCCTGGACGAACCGGCCGCCGGTCTCAACCCGAAGGAATCCCTGACGCTCAACACGCTGTTGCGCGCCATCCGCGACCAAGGCACGTCATTGCTCCTGATCGAGCACGACATGTCGGTCGTCATGGAGATTTCCGACCATGTCGTCGTTCTGGAATATGGTCAGAAGATCTCCGACGGCACGCCGGATCATGTGAAAAACGACCCGAAGGTCATCGCAGCATATCTCGGCGTCGAGGATGATGAAGTTGAAGAAATCGAGGAAAAGCTGGACAAGGGCATTATCGAAGAGGGGACCGTCTGATGGCCGGTGAAACCCTTCTGAAAGTCCAGGGTGTCGAAACCTATTACGGCAATATCCGCGCGCTCTCGGGCGTCGATGTCGAGGTCAACAAGGGCGAGATCGTCAGCCTGATCGGTGCCAACGGCGCCGGCAAGTCGACGCTGATGATGACAATCTGCGGGGCACCGCAGGCCAAGACCGGCCAGGTCATCTTCGACGGCGAGGATATTACCAAGCTGCCGACGCATCTGATCGCGCGCAAGCGCATCGCCCAGTCGCCGGAAGGCCGCCGCATTTTCCCCCGCATGACGGTGCTGGAAAACCTGCAGATGGGCGCCAATCTCGACAACCTGAAATATTTCAAGGAAGACGTCGAGAAGGTCTTCGTCATGTTCCCGCGCCTGAAGGAGCGGCAGAGCCAGCGCGGCGGCACGCTTTCGGGCGGCGAGCAGCAGATGCTGTCGATCGGTCGCGCGCTGATGTCGCGTCCGAAACTGCTTCTGCTCGACGAGCCGTCGCTCGGTCTGGCTCCGCTGATCGTCAAGGGCATTTTCGAGGCGATCAAGACGCTCAACAAGGAGGAGGGGCTGACCGTCTTTCTCGTGGAGCAGAACGCATTCGCGGCGCTGAAACTGTCGGACCGCGCCTATGTCATGGTCAACGGCAAGGTGACGATGAGCGGCTCCGGCAAGGAGCTTCTCGCCAATCCGGAAGTCCGTGCCGCCTACCTCGAAGGAGGCCGGCATTGAGCGCGATCACCATCTTTACGGCCAGCGGGGTATACTGACATGCAGGGCCTGTTTTTCGAAACCGATACGGTGGTCCGCTATTTCCTGCGCGGCATCGTGCTTTTGCTCGGCTTCTGGACCGCCTGGCGGTCCGGCAAGGCTGCGGCCGAGGGCTGGAACGGCTATCGCGAAGTCGTGATCTATGCGGTCCTGCTCACCGTCGCCATGCAGTTCCTGCATTATGCGCTGTTCCAGGGGCCGTTCATCAACGCCTTCTACTTCATTCTGGACCTCATTCTCCTGTTCGGCTTTGCCCTTGCGGGTTTCCGCATCCGCCGCACCCGGCAGATGGTCCAGAACTACTACTGGCTCTACGAGCCGACCTCAGCTTTCTCATGGAAGAAGAAAGATTGACACCAGAACAGTTCTGAATTCAGATCGGTTTTGGCAAAGATAAATACACCAAAAGGTGGAACAGCTTCCGGCACAATAATGGTGGGTATTGTGTCGGACCCCAAAAAACCTCTCACCTCATAATAACTGGGAGTTATTCTATGAAGAAGTCTCTTCTTTCCGCAGTTGCGCTGTCGGCCATGGTCGCCTTCGGTGGCAATGCATGGGCTGATATCGTCATCGCCGTCGGTGGTCCGCTGACCGGTCCGAACGCAGCCTTCGGTGCACAGCTGCAGAAGGGTGCCGAACAGGCTATCGCCGACATCAATGCTGCTGGCGGCATCAACGGCGAAAAGCTGACGATCGCGCTCGGCGACGACGTCTCCGACGCCAAGCAGGGTGTATCTGTCGCCAACAAGTTCGTTGCCGACGGCGTCAAATACGTGGTCGGTCACTTCAACTCGGGCGTTTCGATCCCGGCTTCGGAAGTCTATGCCGAAAACGGCATCCTCGAAATCACCCCTGCTGCGACCAACCCGGTCTTCACCGAGCGCGGCCTGTGGAATACGTTCCGCACCTGCGGCCGTGACGACCAGCAGGGCGGCGTTGCCGGCAAGTATCTTGCCGAAAAGTTCGCTGACGCCAAGATCGCGATCATCGACGACAAGACGCCTTACGGCCAGGGTCTCGCTGAAGAAACCAAGAAGGCTTACAACGCCCTCGGCAAGAAGGAAGTCGTGCGCGAAGGTGTCAACACCGGCGACAAGGACTTCTCCGCTCTCATCTCCAAGATGAAGGAAGCCGGCGTTTCGATCATCTACTGGGGTGGTCTCCACACAGAAGCCGGCTTGATCATCCGCCAGGCGAAGGACGCAGGCCTCAAGGCAACGCTCGTTTCTGGTGACGGTATCGTCTCCAACGAACTTGCCTCGATCGCTGGCGATGCCGTCGAAGGCACGCTCAACACGTTCGGCCCCGACCCGACGCTGATCCCGGAAAACAAGGCACTGGTCGAGAAGTTCAAGGCCGCCGGCTTCAACCCGGAAGCCTACACGCTCTACTCCTACGCCGCCGTCCAGATCATTGCCGAAGGCATCAAGGCTGCCGGAAGCGCGGACGATGCCGAGGCCGTTGCCAAGATCCTGCACGAAAAGGGTCCGTTCAAGACCGTTCTCGGCGACATCGCCTTCGACGAAAAGGGCGACCCCAAGCTTCCGGGCTACGTCATGTACGAATGGAAGAAGGGTCCGGACGGCAAGTACAGCTACTTCCAGCAGGGCAGCTAAGCTCTAGCCGATATATGATGCTTCATGGAAAAGCCCGGTTTCGACCGGGCTTTTCTCGTTTCCAGGTAAGAGATCGTTCTGTTACCCCCCCCCCAAAAAAAAAAGACGGGGCCAATTCTTAATAGGTCATAAACTGTAATTTACGAATTTCTTATATTTCAAATAAGTGATCTGAGAATGTTTCAGAAAAGGATTCGCATGTTCCCGCTGAATACTGAACTCAGTGCTGCATTTTTATCTTGTGGGATGGCTTTTTTCAGTTGGGATCTGGCTGAAGATCGGTTCTACGGCGACGTTGCCTTGGCGCAGCTCTTCGATATTGACGCAAGCGTCATGGCTGCGGGCCTACCAATTCTGTCGCTGATCGAGCGAATATCAGTTGAAGACCGTAGTAGGGTCGCTGCATCCATTCATCGAGCAATTACCAGCGGCCTTGTCTATCAGGAGCAATACCGCATCAATCACGGCAAACGAGGCGCTGTGGATGTGCTTTCCGTCGGTCGTTGTCTCAGGGATGATGCAGGGACCCCGTTCATCTACAATGGCACGATCATGGAAATTTCGAGCAATGTCGCCTCTTGCATTCCCGATCCGCTTGCCAGTCATTGCAGGTCGGCGCTTGAGCTTGCCCAGAAACGAGGCAATGATCTTGCTGCGCGTTATCTTTCTTCAGCGCTGAAGGTCATCGGTGCGGCTTGAGCGGGAACGGGCTGGAATTTCGCCAGCTTCGTGATGACGTCAAAAATCCTGGCTTCCTTTTCGGAGGCCGACAGGTGTCGTCGGTTGCTGTCCTGTTTCAACGTCTTTACGAGGTTGATGAGGGAGGCGATGGAAGAGTTGCTATCGTCGGATGTCATCAGCTCGACCTTGTGGGTGCCGTGACTCTTTATCCGCTTCGCTGCGGCGCAACAACGAACGTCAGATTGTAATTAGGAATATAATATATTCTATTTGTTGAATGTAACTATGGCGCACATTTTTCCGAAGTTCGCGTGGGCGCCAAGGTCAAGCGTATTCAGCTGTCCTCATGCAGGACGTGTGCTGCCCTCACTGCCGCCGATGCCCGGTTTTCCACGCCAAGCTTGACGTAAATCTGCTCCAGGTGCTTGTTGACCGTGCGTGCGGAGAGGCCAAGAATTTCGCCGATGTCGCGGTTTGATTTGCCCTTGGCGATCCAGAGGAGGACGTCGGATTCCCTTGCCGTCAGCGGGAAATGCTGGCGCAAGACTTCAGCGCCGGGCCGGCGATTGTTCGCCGTCAGCCGGAACAGGAATTCATCGGCACTCAGGCCTCCAAGATAGGAGAGTTGCAGGCCCTTCTCATCGCCGTCTTCTAGCGAGAAGGCGGCATCGCGCGAAAAGCCTGGACGATCGCGCTCAGCCATCCATGTCGCAATGCGCCCGGCAATCAGTTCCAAACCGTCATCGCGGTTGGTGGCGGCATTGATCAGCCGGGTTGCCTGTGGCGTCGACCATTGAATGCTGCCGTCAGCCCTGACGGCAAGCAGGTGCCGGCCGGCGGCATCGAGTGCAACTCGGGCGCTCTGAGCAGAACGGGCATTGGTGAGATGAACGCGGATGCGGGCTCTGAGTTCATCGATGTTGATGGGCTTGGTCAGATAGTCGACGCCGCCTGATCCGAGCGCGTGGACGACATGCTCCGTCTCGGTGAGGCCGGTCATGAAAATCACCGGTACCTGTGCCACACCGGCATTGGTTTTTAGCCGGCGGCAGGTTTCAAACCCGTCCATGCCGGGCATGACTGCATCGAGAAGAATGAGATCGGGCGTGATCTTGTCGACGATATTGAGCGCCGACTGACCCGATGTTGCGATCAGCACGGAGAAGCCGGATTGCTCCAGTGCTTCGGTTAGAAAGCCGAGCGTATCGGGGCTGTCATCGACCAGGAGAACGATGTCGCGGGGCGTTGTGGTGTCAGCCATCGCTTATCTCCTCCTTGTCCAGGCGTTCCAGAAATTTCATGTAGCCGGCCATGTCGAAGGCCTTGAGATAGAAACCAAGCTCGTCCGCGAAGGGGCGATTGGTCTCGTCAGCGGCAAGATCGGCAAGCTTGGCTTCTATACCCCGCACGTAACCAATCTCTCCAAGGCGCAGCAAGTCCTGCACATGGCTCGTCCCCGGACTTATGACCGGTTTTTTCGCCGCAGCGATGGGCAAGGGCGGTGTTTCGCCCTCATAGACCCAGGAGAGCCCGAGATGCGAGGCGAGCTTGTCGGCGAGCCGGCGCAGATTAACCGGCTTGGAGAGCGTATCGTCATGGCCTTCGCCCGCAGCATCGGCCGTCGTTCCGTCGCCGATATTGGCCGAGAGCATGATGATCGGTGCATTCTGCCCTTCATCACGCAGGCGGGTTACGAGCTGCCAGCCGCTCATGCCGGGCATGGAAATGTCGATCAGGAATATGTCGGGCTTCACCCCTTCGATCAACGTCAGACATTCCGGGCCACCCGCCGCGGTCAACACGACGAAATCCATGGGAGCCAGCACTTCCCGCATCAGGTCACGGTGATCCTGATTGTCGTCGACCACGACAACCGTGCGGCGCGGGCCGGTGTAGGAGACGATCTTGCGCTCGGTGGCGGGTGTGGTGTTCGGCCGCTCGACGGCAGACAGCATCAGTCTCACGCGGAAGGTCGAGCCTTCGTCCTTGACGCTCTTGACCGAGATCTCGCCGCCAAGGGTATTGGTGAGAAGCTGGGTGATGGTCAGGCCGAGACCCAGCCCCGGCATCGGCCTCACGCTTTCTGCCTCGCCGCGCTGGAACGGTTCGTAGATCCGGCCGAGGTCCTTTTCGGCAATGCCGCGCCCGGTGTCTGAAATGGTGAAAGTCGCGACCTGGCTGCGATAGGCGATCTCGAAGCGCACCCTGCCTTCGTCGGTGAATTTTATCGCATTGGACAGGAGGTTGACCAAAATCTGCCGCAGCCGCTTTTCGTCGGTGCGGACATAGTGCGGCAATGAGGCCGCGCGGATGTGCTCGAATTCCAGCCCCTTGGCCTGAGCCTGAAGGCCGAACATTTCGACGATCTGGTCGAGAAAATCCTGGATATTGATCTCGTTGGAATAGACTTGTAGACGGCCCGCCTCGATTTTCGATATGTCGAGAAGGCCGTCGATCAGGCCTGAAAGATGATCTGCCGAACGCTTGATGACCTTGATCGCCGACTGGCGCGGGGCAGGGATGGTCTCGTCACGCTCGAGGATCTGGGCGTAACCGAGCACGGCGTTGAGCGGTGTGCGCAATTCGTGGCTGAGGCCGACGACATAACGGCTCTTGGCGCGGTTGGCAGCCTCTGCCGTTTCCTTGGCGTCCTGGAGTGCTGCATCGGTCTTCTTGTGGGCGGAAATTTCCTTCAGGAGCAACGTGTTCTGGCGCGAGGATTCCTCTTCCGCCACGACTCGGCTGTCATGGGCGAGAACGTAGAACCACGAGACGATGCCGGCGATGATGGCGAAGACGAAAAAGACGATGGAGATCGTGCCGTAGATGATCTCCGCATTGGCCGGTGCCGCTTCGCCCGCCTGATAGGCGACCATCGCAAGAATCGAGCCGATCAACGAGATTGAGACGATGGCTGTCGTTGCATAACGCCCGAGCCGTGTGGTCAGCTTG
Source organism: Aliirhizobium cellulosilyticum (assembly GCF_014198105.1). NCBI lineage: Bacteria > Pseudomonadati > Pseudomonadota > Alphaproteobacteria > Hyphomicrobiales > Rhizobiaceae > Aliirhizobium > Aliirhizobium cellulosilyticum. The sequence goes on from NZ_JACIGW010000001.1 coordinate 686,875, forward strand.
TCGATGACCCGGTCGGACAGGAAAGTCCGGGCGACTGTTCCGACCTGGGTGTTGAGGCGGGCATGCGGCTTGCACATGTCGTGGCAGCGGCTGTCGAGCGAGCAGCAGAGCGAGCAGATGGGCGCCGCGTAGGCCGGACACCAGGCCATGTCCTCGTGTTCGAAAGGATGTTCACAAACCGAACAGGTGATCGAGCCGAGCGTCTTCCAGCTTTGGCGCGGTTTGCGGGCCAGATAATATTTGCCGCGGGTGGCGAAGGCGATCGCCGGGGAGATTACGAAAGCGGACAAGGTAACATAGGTCGCGAGCGACACCATCAGCTCGCCAAACGCGCCGAAATGCGCGGCAAGCGCGATTGTCGTCGCACCGAACATGGCACCAAGGCCGACCGGATTGATGTCGTAGAGATGGGCGCGCTTGAACTCGATGCCAGGAGGGGAAAGCCCGAGCTGTTTGTTGATGAACAGGTCGGCGGAGATCGTGCAGAGCCAACTCATGGCGACGATCGAGAAAATGCCGAGCGTTTCCTCCAGCAGCCGGTAGATACCGAGTTCCATCAACAAAAGCGCGATGGCGACGTTGAAGACCAGCCAGACAACGCGGCCCGGGTGGCTGTGGGTCAGCCGCGAGAAGAAATTCGACCAGGCGAGCGACCCGGCATAGGCGTTCATCACGTTGATCTTCAACTGCGAAACGACGACGAAGGCGGCCATCAGCAGCAGTGCTGCCGTCTCGTTGGGGATCATGTAGCCGAAGGCTGCCAGATACATGTGCGCCGGATCGGCTGCCTCGTTTGCGGGGACCGCCGTCGACAGGGTCAACACGGCGAGGAAGGAGCCGGCCAGAAGTTTCGGCACGCCCACCACCACCCAGCCGGGCCCGGCGAGGAAGACGGCGAACTTATGCCGCCATTTGCGCATGCCCTCGGGAGGCAGGAAGCGAAGGAAGTCGACCTGCTCGCCGATCTGCGGCATCAGCGCCAAAATGACAGCGGATGCTGCTCCGAATTCCACGAGGTCGAAGGGGGCAGTGCCGCCGATCTCGCCATTGGAATGCCCGATCCCGGCAAAGGCGCGCCAGAGATCGAATTTCTCCCAATCGAGAAAAGCGATGAAGATGAAGGGCAGGACGTTGAGAACGATCCAGAAGGGTTGGGTCAGAAGCTGGAAACGCGAGATCAGCTGCACGCCGTAGATGACAAGCGGGATCACTACGATTGCGCTGATGATGTAACCGAGCCAGAGGGGAATGCCGAAGGCGAGTTCGAGTGCGCCTGTCATGATGGATGCCTCAATGGCAAACAGCATGAAGGTGAAGCTGGCATAGATCAGCGAGGTGATCGTCGAGCCGATATAACCGAAGGACGCACCGCGGGTCAGGAGGTCGATATCGACACCGTGGCGGATCGCGTAACGGCTGATCGGCAGCCCGACAAGCAGCATGACGACCGCCGCCGCCATGATGGCAAAAAAGGCGTTGGTCGTGCCGTATGAAAGGGTGATCGCACCGCCGATGGCCTCCAGCGCCAGAAAGGAGATCGCGCCGATCGCCGTATGCGAGATACGACTGGACGAAAATCTTCGCGCGCTCTTTGCGGTGAAGCGAAGGGCGTAATCTTCCAATGTCTGGTTGGCGACCCAGCGGTTATATTCCCGCCGGACCGGAATGATCCGCTGTCGCGCTGCCATGCCTTGTTTTTGATCCCTTGGGAGGAGTGATCGTCAAAAAGGCACTTTCGGTGCTGGATCGCGATTTTGCAACCGAATTGACGCGGTTAGAGCGTTTCGGCTGCCGGAATCGCTAAATCGCTCTATTCTTTATTTCCACGCAATTCCGGACGCAAAACCGGTGCCCACTTTTGCTGGCATTGCTCAGTGCGCAACCGTCTTCGAAAAGACGTTGACGATGACAACGCCGGCGATGATGAAACCCAGACCTATCATTGCTGCCATGTCGAGGCTCTGGCGAAAGACGATCAGGCCGACAGCCGAGATCAGCACGATACCCAGACCGCTCCAGATCGCATAGGCAATACCGACCGGCAGCACGCGCAGCGTGATCGACAATAGATAGAAGGCCGCGCCGTAACACAGAGCCATGCCGAGCGTCGGCAGGATGCGGGTGAACTGCTGGCTCTGCTGCAGAAGTGTTGTGCCGACGACTTCCAGTGCGATGGCGGAGAGCAGCGAGCCGTAGGTGATAAGGGCGGGATTCACGTCTTATGTCTTTCGTGTCATTGATATGAGTTGTTCGATCAGGGCGTCCTGGCCTGTCGCCTCGACGCCCGAATATTCCAGAAGGCCGGCAAGCCAGAGGCCATCGGCGGCATAACGGGCAATGCCCAGTTCAGGTCCGGCATCCGTTTCTGCGTGTCGTGCAAGCCGGGACGCGTACCAGTCGGACCACATCGCCTTCATCTCGGGATCCGTCAGCGAAGAGAGGGGAAGCGCGTTCCAGTTGCTCGCGCCCTGGCTCTCGGCATTGGCAAAGGCCCGGATGTAAGCGCGCGTGAAACGGCCATAGGCGTCCCGGTCGTCTTCCAGAAGCGCATCGATCTGGGCGTCCAGTTGCTCCAGAAGATCGTGAAAGACGGCCTGAACGAGCGCCTGCTTGTTGGGGAAATGGTGCAGCAATCCGCCCTTCGTCACATGCGCAGCATCCGCTACCGCCTGCAGTGTTACTGCAGGCAGACCCTGTTCCTGCGAAATCTGGGCGGCGCAATCCAAGAGTGCGCGACGCACGATTTCAGGCTGTTTCTTTCGTTCGTGAGCTTCAGTCATACCTAAACATACCAGATGGTCGGTTTGTTTTGCAAGTCGTCGAACGATCACATGTTTTCGTCGTCACTCATCGATTCAATGGGGCGCAGAAGAGGGGTGGGCAACACTTGCAACAAATCTCGGCGACAGTTCGCGTTTCAGCTTCTGACGGATAGCAGCCGCGTAATCGTCCTGACTTCTGATTGTCATTGTGAAGCCGCCGGTGCCGCGTATGACATCCTGCGCATAATATGCGGCAAGACCGCCATCATCGTCGGCGATCGCAAGAGCGTTGATCGTCACGCCCATCCTGATCGTCCGTAGGCGGGCCTGATAGAGCGTCGCCCTGACGCGCTGTTTCGGCAGCATCGTCTCGCGGCCGTCGCCGGACAGATTGATGATCAAGCGCCGCGCACAGACGCCGGGCTCGGACAACTTGTCGAGGGCGGACCAGAGGCCGCTGCCGATATTGGTGTCGCCAAAGACGTGCCGTTCGTTTCGCTCCAGTCCCTGGGCAAAACCTTCTGCTCCCACTCCGTCATAGACCACGAACCAGCCGAGATCTTCGGTCGGAAACTCGCCGTCACCCCAGAACACCGCGGAAAGCATCACCGTACCGGCATCCTTCAAGGCCGACACGACGCCATCATCCCTGAGGGCTGCCGCTATCGCCGATTTCTGAAACCGATATTCGCTGTCGGTAACGCTGCCCGATCCGTCGATCGCCAGTACCAGTGCGACATCTGCGCATATTGGCTGAGCCGATGCGACGCTACCGCATGCCGAAAGCAGCAGCGTCAGCGACGCCGCTTTCCCCCATCGAGACATTTCGTTGCCCTCCAACCCCGCTCGATTGGAGTATTTTAGCACATCTTTAAATTCTGGACATGAAGAAATGCGGAGCGGCGGAATACGGTGGTCGGCAGATCTCTACCAAACACCCCGCCGAACTTGCATCTGGTGATACACCTATCTCGATATGGGCGATGGAATTGAACCGGTGAAAGCCATGTTGCCGCAACATACATGTCACAAAGTCGCGCTAGTTAGCTGATATCCTTTCATTTTTTTAGAGGTTTTACAGTGTCTGTTTCGATCAGGTTTCGCGGTGCAACGGCGCTTCTCACCGTGCTGCTCCTTTCGCCATCCATAGTTTTGGCGGAAACACGAGCGGCACCTTATGTGGATACAGGCGCCAGCAACAAGCGCGGCGATGCCTGTTTTGCGACCAAGGACACGAATGCCGCTGTCCATGTTTTATCCGGTTTTCTTGAAGTCTGGACACCGCGTTCGGCTTTTGTCGATGCAGGGGTGGAAGCGCCTGCGAAGGGTAATTGCCCTGCAATCAGCAAGTCTGACTGGGATGGCATTCCGTACAGCGCCACCGACGGTACGATTGTCAATCAGGCGCTGCACAGGGCCAATATCGATTATGTGGTGAAAATCACGCGCGGCCGCACCGCCGAACAAGCACTTGCCTCGTATCTCGATGATCGCCGCGGCAAGAACGCCAGCATTGTCGATGGCCTCGGTCCCCTGGCCGATGCCTGGAGAGAAGGCGCCAGGCAGACGACGACGATTACCGATGTCGCCGCAGACGCGACCACGGTCAAGCATGATGACGATGGCAACAATCGCGGCCTGGGAAGCAAGCCTGACGAGAAGGCCAAGACTGCGGCCAATCCCGATCTCGGCCTGGCTGTCGATTTCATCAACATGGCAAGCGAAGAAGCTTCGACGGAGCCTGCTAAACGTTATTTCAAATATGCTCGCCCCTATCGCTGGAGCAACGATGTCGTGGTGTTGCCGACGCTGGAGCCGGCCAAAAGCCAAAAGCCGGCAGAAGATGGCGGTTTCCCGAGCGGCCATACGGCAGAAGCCTGGCGCGACGCGATTGCGATGGCCTATCTCGTGCCGCAGCGTTACCAGGAAATGCTTACGCGGGCCGCGGTCATGGGCGACAATCGTATCATCGCCGGCATGCATTCGCCCTTCGATGTGATCGGCGGCCGGGTGCTGGCAACGGCGCAGGTCACCTACAATCTCAACAGGTCGCAGAATGCGGATCTGAAAAAGCAGGCTTATGATCAGGCACAAACCTGGCTGAGCGCAAAGGTCGGTGTGGAAAGCGCAAGCGAATTGGCACGGTTCGCCCAGTCACAGCCGGTATCCAGTGATCGCTTCGCGGATCGCGCCGTCAATGCCGCCCTGATCGAAAAGACGACGACCTACGGCCTGCCGGCAATCCATCCGATCGACCAGCCGGCCCGCGTGCCAGAGGGGGCGGAGGTGCTGCTCGAAACGCGCTTGCCTTATCTCGACGCCGATCAGCGCCGTGACGTGTTACGCACCACCGAGATCCGTTCCGGCTTTGCCGTTCTCGATGACGAAGAAGGCTATGGCCGCCTCAACCTTTTTGCTGCCGCCGATGGTTATGGCGCATTCGATGCGATGACCACGGTGACGATGACAGCCGGGAAGGGTGGCTTCAACGAGATCGATACCTGGAAAAACGACATTTCCGGCAAGGGTGGCCTGACGAAACGCGGTGATGGCACCTTGGGCCTGTCCGGCACCAACACTTATGGTGGCGGCACCATGGTCGAAGCCGGCCTGCTGGTTGCCTCTTCGCAGTCGGCGCTAGGCACCGGCAATCTCGAGATCGCCGGCGGTGAAGTTGTCATGGCCGCACAACAGCCGGTCCTTCTGGGCGGAACTTTCAGGCAGGCCGATGCGGGCCAGCTGACGCTGGTTGTCGAAGGCGGCAAGCCTGTCGTGGTAATCAAGGGGGCGGCACAACTCGGCGGTTCGCTTGTGCTGCGGATGACCGAGGATAACCTGCCGAAGGCTGGCGAAAGCATTCAACTGATCAAGGCAGGCTCGCTTTCCGGAACCTTCTCGAAGGTCGAGATCAATGGCGTCGAAGGTAATGTCGAATACACGCCGGACGATGTGATCCTGACCGTTGGCAAGTAATGCTCCGGTAAACCGAACGGACTGATCCGATCGCCGCGACCGCAAGGATTGCGGCGATCGACGTCCCGCCGCAACCTGCTACCACTTTCCCCCTCTGCATACGTCATTTTGCGTATGTGGTTTTGGGCTGTCGCACCCGATAGTCCCCTCAGGCAACGGTCAACGTCACCGTTGTGCCAACAAACCAAAAAAGAGGGGGTTTGATCCTATGAGCTTCAAGGCGAAACTGGGCGGAGCGCTGCTGGCTGCCGCACTTTCCACCACGGCCTTCCACGGCGCATTCGCGGCCGACGACACGATCAAGATCGGCGTTCTTCATTCGCTCTCCGGCACAATGGCGATTTCGGAAACCACGCTGAAAGACGCCATGCTGATGCTCGTCGAAGAGCAGAACAAGAAGGGCGGCGTGCTTGGAAAGAAGCTCGAAGCCGTTGTCGTCGATCCGGCCTCCGACTGGCCGCTGTTTGCCGAAAAAGCCCGTCAGCTGATCTCCCAGGACAAGGTTGCCGCCGTCTTCGGTTGCTGGACCTCGTCTTCGCGCAAATCGGTGCTGCCGGTCTTTGAAGAGCTGAACTCGATCCTCTTCTACCCGGTCCAGTACGAGGGTGAAGAATCCTCGCGCAACATCTTCTACACCGGTGCTGCTCCGAACCAGCAGGCAATCCCGGCCGTCGATTACCTCGCTTCGACCGAAGGCGTGGAGCGCTGGGTTCTCGCCGGCACCGACTATGTCTATCCGCAGACGACCAACAAGATCCTGAAGGCCTACCTGATGTCCAAGGGCGTCAAGGAAGAGGACATCATGATCAACTACACGCCGTTCGGTCATTCCGACTGGCAGACGATCGTCTCCGACATCAAGAAATTTGGCTCGGCCGGCAAGAAGACCGCCGTCGTCTCGACCATCAACGGCGACGCCAACGTGCCGTTCTACAAGGAACTCGGCAACCAGGGCATCAAGGCTGAAGACATCCCGGTCGTCGCCTTCTCCGTCGGTGAAGAAGAGCTTGCCGGTCTCGACACGACACCGCTTGTCGGCCACCTTGCCGCCTGGAACTACTTCCAGTCCGTCGATGCGCCGGTCAATGCCGAGTTCATCAAGACCTGGCATGCCTATACCAAGAACGACAAGCGCGTGACCAACGACCCGATGGAAGCCGCCTATATCGGCTTCAACGCCTGGGTAAAGGCCGTCGAGGCTGCCGGCACGACCGACACCGACGCAGTTCTCGACTCGATCATCGGCGTCGCCGTGCCGAACCTTTCGGGCGGCACCTCCACCGTCATGCCGAACCACCACATCACCAAGCCGGTGCTGATCGGTGAAATCCAGGCCGACGGCCAGTTCGACATCGTGCAGGAAACGCCTGCCGTCGTTGGCGACGAGTGGTCTGATTACCTGCCGGACTCGAAGGACCTGATCTCCGATTGGCGCAAGCCGATGTCCTGCGGCAACTTCAACGTCGCCACCGGCAAGTGCGGCGGCAAGGGTAGCTGATCTCTCACCGCTCGGGGCAAAGACCCCTCCCAACCCTCCCCACAAGGGGGAGGGCTTAACCTAGCCGCCCCGCCGCAGTTCACCTGAGCCGAGGCGGATGCCGCGAGTTTTCTCCCCCCGTGTGGGGGAGATGGCCGGCAGGCCAGAGGGGGAAGACGCCCCCGCCACGCCATCCGGGGGACAGACACATGCTTATCCGTTTCATCACACTGATCTTTCTGGTCCTTGCATCCGCGGCGACATCCTTCGCGCAAGGCAGCGACCCCAAGCCGCTGTTTGACCAGTTGGCGGACGCCAATTTCAACCAGGCGGAAACGCTTGTCGGGCAAATCGCTGCGACCGGGGATCCGCGCGTGGTGCCGGCGCTGAATGCCTTTTCCGAGGGTGACCTTTATTTCCGCAAGTCCGACAAGGCAGTCTTTTCCGCCAAATCTGCCGGTTCTCAGCTTGAGCTGATCGACCCGGTTACCGGTGAGAGCGCCGGCCATGTGGCAAAAGGCGCGGTCACCAAGATCAAGGTCAACAACAATCTGCGCCGCGCTATCCGCGCGGCTCTCGGCGGCCTGACGCTGATGAGCCCGGATCGTGGTGCGCGCCTTTCCGCCGCCGATGCGATCCTGCGTTCGCCAAGTGCCGAAGCTCTCGAACTCGTCGAGGCCGCACTTGCCAAGGAAACCGACACGGAAGTGAAGGCCCGCATGGAAGAAGCGCGTGCGGTGTCGCTTCTTTCCTCCGATCGCTCGATCGATGAAAAGCGCGCGGCAATCGAAACTATTTCCGGCCTCGGTGCGAGCGGCCTCGGTGTGCTGAATTCTGTTTCTTCATCCATCGATCCCAGCCTGAAGCCGGATCTCGACAAGGCGATCGCCTCGATCCAGAACGCACAGCAACTCTGGAACGTCGCCCAGAATGTCTGGTACGGCATGTCCCTTGGCTCGGTTCTGCTGCTTGCCGCCATCGGCCTTGCCATCACCTTCGGCGTCATGGGCATCATCAACATGGCGCATGGCGAAATGGTCATGCTGGGTGCCTATTCCACTTTCATGGTGCAGGAAGTGATCCGCGAGAACGCGCCCAGCCTGTTCGACTGGTCGCTGGCAATCGCGCTGCCCGTCGCCTTCCTCGTCACCGGCTTCGTCGGTTTCGTCATCGAGCGCGGCGTGATCCGCTTCCTGTATGGCCGGCCGCTCGAAACGCTGCTCGCCACCTGGGGCGTGTCGCTGATCCTGCAACAGGCGATCCGCACGATCTTCGGTCCGACCAATCAGGAAGTCGGCAATCCGTCGTGGATGTCCGGTTCCTTTCCGCTCGGCGGCATGACGATCACCTATAACCGCATGTGGATCATCGTCTTTTCACTGACGATCTTCTTCGCGCTGCTCTTCGTGATGAAGAAGACGGCTTACGGCCTCAACATGCGCGCCGTCACGCAGAACCGCCGCATGGCCTCATCGATGGGCATTCGCACCCCCTGGGTCGATGCGCTCACCTTTGCGCTCGGATCGGGCATCGCGGGCATTGCCGGCGTGGCGCTTTCCCAGATCGACAACGTCTCGCCGAACCTCGGCCAGAGCTACATCATCGACTCATTCATGGTCGTGGTGTTCGGCGGGGTCGGTAATCTCTGGGGCACGCTGGTCGGCGCGCTGTCGCTCGGTATCCTCAACAAGTTCCTCGAACCGTCCGTCGGGGCCGTGCTCGGAAAAATCCTCGTGCTCGTCCTCATCATCCTCTTCATCCAGAAACGTCCGCGCGGCCTCTTCGCGCTCAAGGGAAGGGCGGTGGAAGCATGATCTCCGGCTTCATTCTTCGCGCACTCGAAGGCAGGATCGTCATCGCCGTCGGCATTCTGCTTGCCGTCGCCATCATCGTGCCTGCGCTCAACCTGCTGACCTCGCCGGACAGCGCTCTGCATATCCCGACCTATGTCATGGCGCTGATGGGCAAGTATCTCTGCTATGCGCTTCTGGCCTTGGCGCTCGATCTCGTCTGGGGTTATTGCGGCATCCTCTCGCTCGGCCACGGCGCGTTCTTTGCGCTCGGCGGCTATGCGATGGGCATGTATCTGATGCGCCAGATCGGTTCGCGCGGCACCTATGGCAATCCCGACCTGCCGGATTTCATGGTCTTCCTCAACTGGAAGGAATTGCCATGGTTCTGGTACGGGTTCGACATGTTCCCGTTTGCCATGGCCATGGTGCTGATCGTGCCCGGCCTGCTCGCCTTCGTCTTCGGCTGGTTCGCCTTCAGGTCCCGCGTCAACGGCGTTTATCTGTCGATCATCACCCAGGCGATGACCTATGCGCTGATGCTCGCCTTCTTCCGCAACGACATGGGTTTCGGTGGCAATAACGGTCTGACCGACTTCAAGGATATTTTGGGCTTCCAGGTGCAGGCTGGTGGCACGCGTGCGGTTCTCTTCGCCCTGTCAGCCATCATGCTGGCCCTCTGCCTGATCGTCGCCTCGGCCATAACACGGTCGAAATTCGGCAAGGTTCTGGTCGGCGTGCGCGATGCCGAAAGCCGGGTGCGCTTCCTTGGCTTCCGGGTGGAAAACATCAAGCTGTTCACCTTCGTCGTCTCGGCCATGTTCGCCGGCATCGCCGGTGCGCTGTTCGTGCCGCAGGTCGGCATCATCAATCCGGGGGAATTTGCGCCTGCCAACTCGATCGAAGTCGTCGTTTGGACCGCCGTCGGCGGACGCGGCACCCTGATCGGCCCGATCATCGGCGCGATCCTCGTCAATGCGGGCAAGAGCTATTTTACCGGCGCATTCCCTGAATTCTGGCTGTTTGCTCTTGGTGGGCTGTTCATTGCCGTCACGCTGTTCCTGCCTAAAGGTATTGTCGGCACGATCCAGCATGGCTGGAATGCCCGCAAGGCGCTCAAGGCCGCGGCAGATGCGGAAAAGGGCAGGGATGCCGGCGCTGCGCCGGTCACGCAACAGGCTCAGGCAGCGGAGTGAAACGATGAACACGATTGCCGAAACCAGAAGCAAAAGCCTGCTTTATCTCGAAGACGTTTCCGTCTCCTTCGACGGGTTCAAGGCGATCAATTCGCTGTCGCTGGTGGTCGAGCCGGGCGAGCTTCGTGCCATCATCGGCCCGAACGGGGCCGGCAAAACGACGATGATGGACATCATCACCGGCAAGACCCGACCGGACACGGGCAAGGTGATCTTCGAGGATACGATCGACCTGACGAAAAAGGACGAAGCCGATATCGCCCAGCTTGGCATCGGCCGCAAATTCCAGAAACCGACAGTGTTCGAAAGCCATACGGTCTGGGACAATCTGGAGCTGGCGCTCAACCGTTCCCGCGGCGTGTTCGCCACGCTGTTCTATACGCTGAGCGCCGACGACAAGGCGCGGATCGAGGAAATCCTCTCGACGATCCGTCTGACCCATCGCGCCCACGAATACGCTGCCAATCTTTCCCACGGTCAGAAACAGTGGCTGGAGATCGGCATGCTGCTGGCGCAGGAGCCGAAGCTGCTTCTCGTCGACGAGCCGGTGGCCGGCATGACCGATGCGGAGACAGCCGAGACGGCGGTACTTTTGCGCGAGATCGCCAAGACCCGCTCGGTCGTCGTGGTCGAGCACGACATGGGTTTCATCCGCGATCTCGGGGTGAAGGTGACATGTCTGGCGGAAGGTTCGGTTCTGGCGGAAGGTTCGATCGATTTCGTCTCCAGCGATCCGAAGGTGATCGAAAATTATCTGGGGCGGTGATGGAGAGCGCAATGGTCTTGATACCCCCCTCCGGCCTGCCGGCCCCCCCCCCCACAAGGGGGAAGATCGGCTGGGAGCGATCCTTCTGCCTCAAGCACGCATCTCTTCCGGTTTCGATTTCATCGCGGGATGACGTCTCGCCTCCACTCGACCTTCAAAGGGGGGCGAGTGGTCGCCTCCCTCCGATCTCCCTCCTTGTGGGGGAGATGCCCGGCAGGGCAGAGGGGGGTAATGCCATCCTCCTGAGCAAACAGGGAGGCTCCCCATGCTGACAGTCAACAACGTCAATCTCCACTATGGCGCAGCGCAAGCCCTTCGCGGGGTCTCCGTCAATGCCGAAATGGGCAAGATCACCTGCGTGCTCGGCCGTAACGGCGTCGGCAAATCCTCGCTCTTGCGCGCTGTCACCGGCCAGCATCCGGTCTCCGGTGGCACGATCAGCTTTCAGGGGGAAGTGCTGAACGGGCTTGCGCCTTATTCCCGGGCCAAACACGGTATCGGTTATGTACCGCAAGGGCGCGAGATATTTCCGCTTCTGACCGTTCAGGAAAACCTGCAGAGCGGTTATGCGCCGCTTGCCCGCAAGGACAAGTTTATTCCCGACGAGATCTTTTCGCTGTTTCCGGTGCTCAAAACCATGCTCGGCCGTCGCGGTGGCGACCTTTCCGGCGGCCAGCAGCAGCAGCTGGCGATCGGTCGCGCCATGGTGACGCGCCCCAAGATTCTCGTGCTGGACGAGCCGACCGAGGGCATCCAGCCGTCGATCATCAAGGATATCGGCCGGGCGATCCGCTACTTGAGGGATTCCACCGGCATGGCGATCCTGCTTGTCGAGCAGTATCTGGATTTCTGTCGCGAGCTGGCAGACCAAGTCTACATCATGGATCGTGGCGAGATTGTGCATGAAGGCCCTGCCGAAACCTTGGATACGGCAGAAGCAAGGCGGCATCTAACAGTTTAATGGTGAATGTTTGCATTGCTTACTTTGATCCAAGGCATATCAATGCTTCAACAGGTGTGTTAGATGAACCGCAGATGAACGACATCTCCGAACATCGTTGACAACCCGCACCCCATGATGAGGCGCTGATGGTCTTTGCATGCATTCCTGGTCACCGTTCCCGCTCCGCTCTTGTTCGCTTCGTCGCGACCGGAGCGTTTTTCTTGGCTGCAGGCTCGGTTTTCGCCGCCTGTGGTCAGCCGATGGCGCCGGGTCGCCATGCGATGACGATCGAGAGCGACGGTGTTGACCGACAGGCCGTCTATTATGTTCCGTCTTCCTATACCGGCCGCGACAAGGTTGCCGTCGTGTTCGATTTTCACGGCAGCAACAGCAATCCAGATGGGCAGCTGAACCGATCGTCCTGGGACAAGGTCGCCGAAAAGAACGGTTTCATTGCAGTCGCGCTGCAGGGCAGCCTGCCTGGCAAGGTGCCGGGGACCTATGCCTGGAACGTGCCTTTCGTGCAGGTGAGCAAAGCCATCATTCCGACCGGCGCGCAGGGCGGTCTCGACGAGATCGCCTTCATCGATGACGCCGTCGATGAGGTGAAGGAAGATTTCTGCGTCGATGCCAACCGCATCTTTGCTTCCGGTTATTCCGGTGGCGGGCGCATGCTGTCGGCTTATGTCTGCTCGGGACAGGATGATTTTGCCGGTGCCGGTTTCGTCAATTCGCTGCGTGCCGGCCGCCCGGTCGAGGTTGATGGCAAATGGGGGCCGGACAAGGCCAATTGCAATCCGGCCAAGCCTATCTCCATCGTCGCCTTCGCCGGCGAAAAGGATGCACAGAACCCCTATGCGGGTGGCGGTTCCGCCTATTGGCAATATGGTTTCAACACGGCGATCCAGCGCTGGAATGATCTAGACGGCTGCAAGGGCAATGGCGACCCGAAAACCGTCGATGGCGTGACCTATACGATGTACGGGACCTGCAAGAACGGCGCGCGGATTGCAACTTACGTCTTCGAAAAGGGCACGCATGACTGGCCGAAGCCGCTTGCTGCCAAGGAAGCCGTCATGGCTGCCGCCAAGGAGGGTGCTGCGAGCGTGACCAAGGTTGCGGCCGTGGTGCCGGCCAAGCAGCCCGCCTTCGACGCCAATGTTGATCCCGCTTTCCGGATGTGGGACTTCTTCGGCAAGGCCGACACGACGGATGTCGTTGCGACTGCAACGCCTGCAAAGTCGACTGCGCCCATGAAGTCTGGCACAGCCATTGCTTCTGACTGCGCAACACAGGCGGAACTCGAAGGTACATCGTGCAGCATTCCTCAGTCGAACACTATGCGCCGCAGCGGGCAAGGGGTTCAGGGCGCCTTGTAACCAAGGCTTTTGACGGCCGTACACGGCTCGACGAGTTCTTCCAGGAAGGCTGCGCAAAAATTCGCCTTCCGGAAACCTTTTCGCCTGAAATGGAGGCGATTCTCATCAATACGTCAGGGGGGCTGACGGGCGGCGACGTGATCGATTGGTCCGTCGCCGCTGCGGCTTCCACCAGGCTTTCGGTCGCCACCCAGGCGAACGAGAAGATCTACAAGGCGTCCTCCGGCACCGCCTCGGTTTCCACCCATATCACCGTCGGCGACAATGCTTCCGTTCATTGGCTTCCGCAGGAGACCATCCTGTTCGACCGGGCATCACTCAGTCGCCGCCTTGATGTCGATCTTGCCGAAAGCGCTGAATTTCTCGCCGTCGAAGCCGTGCTTCTGGGGCGCCGCGCGATGGGCGAGGCGGTCGCCAACGGATTTTTCCGCGATCGCTGGCGGGTGCGCCGCAATGCTCAGTTGATCCACGCCGAGGAGATGCGCTTCGAGGGCGAGATTGCGCAAATGGCGCAGGCCGCGGCCGTGCTTTCCGGCCAGGTCGCCTTCGCCACACTTTTCCATACGGGGCCTTTGAGCGAATCCATGCTGCCCAAGTTGAGGGAGTGCATCGGCAATGCCGGTGGTGCGAGTTACTGGAACGGCAAGCTGATCGCGCGGATCGCCGCACCCACGGGCTTCGATTTGAGAAAAATCCTGGTACCGGCAATTTCCGTATTGCGTAACGGCGCGCCAGTGCCGAAAGTCTGGCATATCTGATTTGCCCTATCCGAAGTCGATTGCGGGATTTCCATGAACCTGACCCCACGCGAAAAAGACAAGCTGCTGATTTCCATGGCGGCAATGGTTGCCCGTCGCCGCCTGGAGCGCGGCGTCAAGCTCAACTATCCCGAAGCGATCGCGCTGATCACGGACTATGTCGTCGAGGGTGCCCGTGACGGCCGTTCGGTTGCGGACCTGATGGAGGCCGGCGCGCATGTCATCTCCCGCGATCAGGTGATGGAAGGCATTCCGGAAATGATCCATGACGTGCAGGTGGAGGCGACCTTTCCGGACGGCACCAAGCTGGTGACCGTGCACGAACCGATCCGCTGAGGAGCCTAGCCATGGCACTGGAACTACGCCCCAACTGCGAATGCTGCGACAAGGATCTTAATCCCGACAGCCGCGAGGCGATGATCTGCACGTTTGAGTGCACATTCTGTGCGGATTGCGCGGCGGATGTGCTTGGTGGGATCTGCCCGAACTGCTCGGGAGAACTGGTGAGGCGCCCGATCCGTCCGGCGGCGGCACTGGTTCGTAACCCCGCATCGACGGTGCGTGTCTTGAAGGCGGAGGGTTGTATCCCCCAAACCGCTTTAACAGCCTGAGGAGCTGATTCATGATTCCTGGTGAAGTCATTGCCGCAAAAGGCGAAATCGAGCTCAATGCCGGCGCGCCGACGATATCCATCGAAGTTTCCAATACCGGTGACCGCCCGGTGCAGGTCGGCAGCCACTATCATTTCTTCGAGACCAATAATGGTCTATCCTTCGATCGCGACAAGGCGCACGGCATGCGGCTCGATATACCTGCTGGAACCGCTGTGCGCTTCGAGCCGGGCCAGACCCGATCCGTCACGCTGATCCCGCTTTCGGGTGCGCGACGGGTCTATGGTTTCCAGCAGAAGATCATGGGAGGACTCTGACATCGCGACCAAACATTATCTCGGCAGCTGCCAGTGCGGCGCGGTCTCCTACGAAGTCGAGGCGGATCTCGACCAGACGGTCACCTGTAACTGCTCGCGCTGCCAGCGACTGGGCATTGTTCTCGCCTTCGCGCCACGTGGTGCATTTTCGCTGACGTCGGGCGAGGGGAACCTTACCGAATACAGGTTCAACACGAAGAAGCTGCAGCATCTGTTCTGCAAGACCTGCGGCATCGAGAGTTTTGCCTATGGGGACTCGCCGAAGGATGGTTCGCCCATGGTGGCGATCAACGTCAACTGCCTGGAAAGCGTCAATCCACGGGCTTTGACGTCGCATCACTACGACGGGGCTGCGGCCTGAGCCGATGCTGAAACTCGCCCTCTTGCCGTTGCTGTGTGGATGCGTGCTTCTTCTCGATGCACCGACATCCGCGCAACAGCCGCGACCGGATTGCAAGGAGCCGCAAACGCAGGCGGATATGACGATCTGCGCCGGCCTTGATCTTGCCGATGCGGATACGGCGTTGAACGCGCAGTATCAGGTGACACGCAAGGCGCTGAAGGAGCGGGATACCGGGGTCTCCACTGAGCTGAAGGGCGGTGAAGAGGCTTTGATCAAGGCGCAGCGCGCCTGGCTCTCCTATCGCGACGCCCAATGTGCTTCCGTCGGGTTTCAGGCGCGCGGCGGCTCGATGGAGCCGATGCTTGTCTCCAGTTGCGAGGCCGATCTGACGCGCAAGCGTACGGCCGAGCTTAAGGCGCTTGTCGATAACATGCTGTAATTTTTGGAATGGCTCGTCGCCATCCAGGTGAAATGTCCGAACTCATATTGCCCGAAGGATTGAGGTAATTCATGTCCTACAAGATGTCCCGCGCCGCTTATGCCTCGATGTTCGGTCCGACCACCGGCGACAAGGTGCGGCTTGCCGATACCGAATTGTTCATCGAGGTGGAGCGCGATTTCACCACCTATGGCGAAGAGGTGAAATTCGGCGGCGGCAAGGTCATTCGCGACGGCATGGGGCAGAGCCAGGCGACACGCGCCGAAGGGGCGGTCGATACCGTCATCACCAATGCGCTGATCGTCGATCATAGCGGCATCTATAAGGCCGATGTGGGCTTGAAGAACGGCCGTATCCACGCGATCGGCAAAGCTGGTAATCCGGATACGCAGCCGGGCGTGACGATCATCGTCGGCCCGTCGACGGAAGCGATCGCCGGCGAAGGCAAGATCCTGACGGCCGGTGGCATGGATGCACATATCCACTATATCTGCCCGCAGCAGATCGAAGAGGCGCTGATGAGCGGTGTCACCACCATGCTTGGTGGCGGTTCCGGCCCGGCGCATGGAACGCTGGCAACGACCTGTACAGGTGCGTGGCATATCGAGCGGATGATCGAAAGTTTTGACGCCTTCCCGATGAACCTCGCACTTGCCGGCAAGGGTAATGCCTCGCTTCCGGCACCGCTCGAAGAAATGATCCTCGCGGGTGCTTCGTCGCTGAAACTGCATGAGGACTGGGGCACGACACCGGCTGCTATCGACAACTGCCTGACGGTAGCCGACGCGTTCGACGTGCAGGTGATGATCCATACCGATACACTGAACGAAAGCGGTTTTGTCGAAGACACGGTCGCCGCCATCAAGGGTCGCACGATCCATGCCTTCCATACGGAAGGGGCGGGCGGCGGGCATGCGCCCGATATCATCAAGGTCTGCGGCAATCCGAACGTCATTCCGTCTTCGACCAACCCCACGCGGCCCTATACGGTCAACACGCTGGCCGAGCATCTCGACATGCTGATGGTTTGCCATCACCTGTCGCCATCGATCCCGGAAGACATTGCATTTGCCGAAAGCCGTATCCGCAAGGAGACGATCGCGGCGGAAGACATTCTGCACGATATCGGCGCCTTCTCGATCATCTCTTCCGACAGCCAGGCCATGGGCCGCGTCGGGGAAGTCGCGATCCGCACCTGGCAGACAGCCGACAAGATGAAGCGCCAGCGGGGTCCTTTGAAGGACGAGACCGGCGACAACGACAATTTCCGCGTCAAGCGCTACATTGCCAAATACACGATCAACCCGGCGATCGCGCATGGTGTGTCCCACGAGATCGGTTCGGTCGAAGTGGGAAAACGCGCCGACCTCGTGCTGTGGAGCCCGGCCTTCTTCGGCGCGAAGCCGGAAATGGTGCTGCTCGGCGGTTCGATTGCCGCTGCGCCGATGGGCGATCCGAATGCTTCGATCCCGACGCCGCAGCCGATGCATTACCGGCCGATGTTTGCGGCCTATGGCAAGCTCAGGACCAATTCATCGGTCACCTTCGTTTCGCAGGCCTCGCTCGATGGCGGTCTGGCGCAGCGGCTTGGCGTCGCCAAGAAGCTGGTTGCGGTGAAGAACGTGCGCGGCGGCATCGGCAAGGCGTCGATGATCCACAATTCGGCAACGCCGCATGTGGAAGTCGATCCGGAAACTTATGAGGTTCGCGCCGACGGCGAGTTGCTCACCTGCAAACCGGCAACGGTGCTGCCGATGGCGCAGCGGTATTTCCTGTTCTGAAGGGAGATGGAATGAGCCTCTCCATCCGGGGATGCGCTGCGGCCGACATTGCCGAGTGGGCCAGGCTGCGACACGCATTATGGCCGGATGGACCGGTTGAAGAGCATCGAGCCGAGATTGCTGCCGCTCTGTCGGACGGTGTTTTGCGGGGCTATCTTGCAGTTGACGAACAGGGGCAGGGGATCGGCTTTGCCGAAGTCTCCATTCGGCGTTACGCCAATGGCAGCACGCAATCTCCAGTGCCGTTTCTGGAGGGGATCTGGATTGTGCCGGAGCATCGGCAGCAAAAGATCGGGCGTTTGCTGATCGAGCGGATTTCGGCGGATTGTGCGGCGGAAGGCTTTGTCGAACTCTGCTCGGATGCCGAGATTGACAATCTCGCATCTCGTCATGCGCATGAGAGTTGGGGTTTTGCCGAGACGGAGCGGGTGGTGTATTTCCGCAAGGCCCTTTGAGTTGTTCGGCATGAGATTTATCCTCCGAATATCGATAGCTGTCGTCGCCGTTGTTGTGTTCGCGGCGGCGGCGGGCACATTCGTGCCGCGACCGCTGTTTGCACTGGACCGATCAGGTTCCTCTGCCGAAACCCGGCGCATTCTGTTGCTCTCCAATCCCATTCACACGGATATCGTCATTCCTCTCGACGAGGAAACACGTGCCGACTACGCGTTTCTCGAAGCGTCCGGCATTCCGATTGCTGATCCGGTCGCGCAGTGGTTGGTGTTGGGCTGGGGAGGTCGCGCATTTTATCTTGAGACGCCGACCTGGAGTGACCTGAAGCCGATGCCGGTGTTTCGGGCGCTGACCATTGATCGCTCGGTAATGCATGTGGACGTGGCAGGGAGCATGGATGAAACGCATCCGGCTATACGCTCCTTCAATATGCGACCGGCAGAATTTCAAACTCTCTCGAACTTCATCAAAGCCAGTTTTGTAAGGGATCGCGGTGAGATCGTGGCCATTCCCGATGCAGGCTACGGAGTTTATGACCAGTTCTTCGAGGCTCATGGCTCATTCAACGCGCTCCTCGGCTGCAATACCTGGACAGCCCAGGCGCTTCGTTCCGCGGGCATTCGCACAGGCTGGTGGAACCCGTTGCCTCAGACGCTGGGTCTGTCTCTGAGACTCTTCAACTGAAAACAAAGTTCACCCTTGGCGATCTCGTTCACTCGCTCCAAGCCCTGCTTTCTGTGAATAGCAGGTTTGCGTTGCGTCAATTTTCGCCTGACTTTGCTGCATCGCAAGAGAAATGCGGTTAAGGGAGTGCATCTGCCTCTTACCGGGGCGAATATTCATTCTCATGGAGGCATTGATGCTGGGCAAAAAGGTTCCGCAAGTCACTTTCCGCACCCGCGTACGCGACGAGGCCGTTGGCGGCCCGAACCCCTTCCGTTGGCAGGACGTTACCTCGGACGATTATTTCGCCGGAAAGCGCGTCGTGCTCTTCTCGCTGCCGGGCGCGTTCACGCCGACCTGCTCGACCTACCAGCTTCCCGATTTCGAAAAGCTGTTTTCCGATTTCCAGGCTGAAGGCATCGACGCGATCTACTGCATGTCGGTCAACGATGCTTTCGTCATGAATGCATGGGCCAAGAGCCAGAATCTTGAAAACGTCACCGTCATTCCGGACGGTTCGGGCGAATTCACCCGCAAGATGGGCATGCTGGTTGCCAAGGATAATCTTGGCTTCGGCATGCGCTCGTGGCGTTATGGCGCGATCGTCAACGACGGCGTCGTCGAACAGTGGTTCGAAGAAGAAGGCTATTCCGATAATTGCGAGAGCGATCCCTATGGTGCGTCCTCGCCGCAGAACATTCTTGAGAACCTCAAGGCCCTGAAGATCGCTGCCGAATAAGCGGCGAAAGACTTCTGCCAATAGGAAGCCCGGTCTCGCGCCGGGCTTTTTGTTGTCCAGCCGCAACTAAGCCTTGTGCGGCAGGCCGGCTTTGGCAATGATGTCTTTTGCACATGTCTCCCAACACCGGTGACCACTTTCGGTAGACATGCGTCAAGAGTTTGCATTTCAACGGGTTATCCATCATGCAGCACATCCATTCCTATCGCCCTGCCGGCGAAATTTCCGACCCGCCGATTGACACCGTCAGCCTGCCGCACGATCTGCGTCACCTGCGCCGCAAGCTGCTGCATCTTTCGAATGGCGATATGGTGATGCTCGATCTCAAGGAAGCCGTTCTTTTCCATAACGGCGACCGTCTGGTGCTCGACAACGGTGACACGGTGGAAGTACAGGCGGCACCGGAAAAGCTTTTCGAGGTCAAGGCGCGCGACACACTGCATCTGATCGAACTCGCATGGCATCTCGGTAATCGGCATCTTTCCGCCCAGATCGAGGAAGGCCGTATCCTGATCCTGCGCGATCATGTGATCCGCTCCATGCTGCAGGGGCTGGGCGCCAGCGTCAGCGATGTCGAGGAACCGTTCCAGCCGGCTCGCGGCGCCTATCACGCGCATGGTTCCCATGGCAGCCATTCGGATGATCATGGGCATTCCCACGACCACGACCATTCCCATGGTCACGACCATCATCATCATGACTGATCGCATATCGTGACAGAGCATCCGCGGCCGGGCGACCCGGCGACAGAGGGGACGATTGGCGGAGCAGTGGACACGAGGGCCTTGCTGCGGCTGATGGCCTGGCTTTCGCCGGCCTTTCCGATTGGCGGCTTCGCCTGGTCCGGCGGGCTGGAGCGTGCTGTCGAAGATGGGCTGGTCAGAAATGCCCAGGGTCTTGAGGACTGGCTGTCGACCGTGCTTCAGCATGGTTCGCTGTGGAACGATGCCGTGCTGTTCTGCGAAGCATGGCGCCAGGCCGATAAACAAGGCCCGCTTGCAGAGGTAGCGGCTCTCGGACTGGCGCTGGCGGGTTCGGCCGAGCGCTTCAACGAGACGCTGTCACTTGGAAAGGCTTTCATTGCTGCAGCTTCGGCATGGCCGCATCCGGTCTTCGAACGGCTTCCGGCCAATGTGCCATTTCCCGTGGCTGTCGGAGCAGTGGCTGCGGGTCATGGCTTGCCTTCTGCGCCGGCGCTTGCCGCATTCCTTCACGCAGCCGTATCGCAGGCCGTTTCGGCCGGAATCCGGCTGAGCGTTGCCGGTCAGGCGGAAGGGGTTGCGATCATTGCGAGGCTCGAAGCCCGGATAGAAGATCTTTCGCTCAGAGCGGCTTCAACCGGCCTCGAAGACTTGGGTGGCGCGGCCGTACAGGCCGAAATAGCGTCTCTTCGTCACGAAACGCAGCATTCCCGGCTTTTTCGATCCTGAAATGCCGGAATTGCATTGTCGTTGGGCAGTTTAGTTCAGGCGTCCTGTGCGATGAGAAGGATCTGGTCGTCAATCGCGTCTGCCAGCGACAGGACAACCTCGGTTCTGTCAAAGCCGTAGGATTCCAGCATTTTCAACATGCTGGAAAGAGCAGCCTCTGCCGCCTTGTGGCAGTCGTGTTGTTTTTCCAATACTTCAGATGTGGATGCAGTCGTTTGATAATCCATTCTGATTTCCCCGTTTCCCAGTTCAGGTAAGGTCTCAGCATGCGATATTAAATTGCAACTACAATACGTATTATGACGGTCTTATCTCGCTACCACAATTTGTGTAATGAGTTTTCTACAGGTATCTAGGGATATACTTAATTCACAAATCTGCGTTGAATGTTTACTTTTGTGATACCCGGCCGCTCGTGGCTGCCGACTGATGAAGCCGCAGGTGGGGCATCCACTTTCCGATTGCGCTGATTTCCCGCGGCATTATTGTGATCTCATCATACCGAAAGGACATTTCATGAAATCGGCAAACGGTCCCCTTCGTGTCGGCATCGGTGGGCCGGTTGGATCCGGCAAGACGCATTTGACGGAAAAACTCTGTAAGGCGATGCGGGACGAATTCTCCGTCGCGGTCGTTACCAACGATATTTACACCAAAGAGGATGCAGATGCGCTGGTGCGGATGCAGGCGCTTTCCTCGGATCGTATCGTGGGCGTCGAGACAGGTGGTTGTCCGCACACGGCGATCCGCGAAGATGCGACGATCAATCTCCAGGCGATTGCGGGTCTCAACGAACGTTTTCCGGATTTGGATGTCGTGTTCATCGAGTCTGGCGGAGACAATCTCGCAGCTACCTTCTCTCCGGATCTGGCGGACATCACGATCTATGTCATCTCCACTTGTCAGGGTGAGGAAATACCGCGCAAAGGCGGCCCTGGCATTACCCGATCTGATCTGCTGGTGATCAACAAGAAGGATCTGGCGCCTTATGTCGGCGTCGACATGGATGTGATGGACCGGGATGCCAGCCGCATGCGGGAAATGAAGCCTCATGTCTTCACCGACCTGAAACGCGGCGAGGGGGTCGGCCATATCGTGGAATTCCTGAAGGTCCAGGGCGGACTTTAAAGCCGGCCTATAACCGGAAAAGAAAAAGGCCGGCGGTCTAATGACCCGCCGGCCTCGCCTGTCGCCGGACACCCCTGTGGCAACAGGCCGCTGCGAAGGCTGCGTCGTCTCGCGCGCCTTCGAGCCTGTAGCAATTCCGCCTTTCTTCGAAACGCGAAACTGCTCAATGTTTTATGCTTCAGATATTTCTGAGCGCCTGAACGTCTCCGACCTGGATGATGCGTCCCCTGACTGTCACGCCGACGCGGCGCAGGCTGGAAAAGGCGCGAGAGAGCGCTTCCGGCGCAAGGCCGAGCATGCCGGCAAGCAGGCTCTTCTGGAATGGCAGGCGGATCGAGGCGGAGCCTCCGTCAACCGGGCAGCGGCTGAGGATGTAGTTGGCGACCCGCTGCGGTGCGGTGAAAAGACGGTCGTTGGCGATGCAATCCATCGTACCGACGAGATGCCGGGATATGGCGGCAATCAGTGCCTTGGCGATTTCTGGATCCTGCTGGGCAAGGTCACGCACGGCCTGCATGTCGAAGCGGGCGAGCGTTGCCGGCTCGGCCGTCTGGGCGTTGCAAAGATAAACGTTGTCGCTGAACAGAAGATGCTCTGCAAATGTGTCGCCCGGGGCGCAGACCATGATGTCGGCTTCGCGACCTTCACGGCTCAGCCGGAAAAGCCGGACATAACCGTTGAGAACGCAATAGAAGGCGTCGGCTGTTTCGCCTTCGCGCATCACGAATTTGCGGGCCGGAAGCGTGCTGATCGTCATCATGGACATCAGCCGGACAAGGGCACTGTTGCCCAGCCCTGCCAGAAACGGTGCCTTCATGAGCACTGCCCGGTCTCGATTGCTGAGTTTCAGACTGCTGTTCATCTCGCTATCTCTTCCCTTTTTTGCGAACACTGCCAAATCCTTGAGAAGCAGGATAGCGTGTGAGGCAAAGAGGGATTTGATACTGATCAATCAATCACGCAATTCGGAGCCTTGTCTGACAATCGGACCGGGGAGATTGCCTCCATCAGGCGTCATTCGGCTGCCATAGGTGGCAACCGAAGCACACGCTGGCCTGCCTGTGCTCCGGGGTGGGAGCCGGAAGCCGTTGTTTTCTCATTGTTTTCCAAGCGGTTTAGCCGTTCTTCCAACTCCGAAAGACTGCGACGATTTTGTCGGGTATGGTGGGCGACTTCTTCCGATGACATCAAATCCTCTTCTTCCTTCTTTCCGACGAAGCGGCCGAAGAGCTTGCCGAGCAGGCGCGACAGATCGTCCATGATGAGGAAGAAGGAGGGAACGACGAGAAGCGAGAGCACCGTCGAGACGATGATGCCGCCGATGACGGCGATCGCCATGGGCGCACGGAAGGAGCCGCCTTCGCCGACCCCCATGGCGGATGGCAGCATGCCGGCCGACATGGCGATCGAGGTCATGATGATCGGCCTTGCGCGCTTGCGGCCGGCCTCGACCATGGCGTGGACGCGCTCCAACCCGTGCCGCTTCATCTCGATCGCAAAATCGACGAGCAGGATGGCGTTCTTCGTGACGATGCCCATCAGCATCAGGATGCCGATGAGGACGGGCATGGAGAGCGCATTCTGTGTCGCGATCAGCGCCACTGCCACGCCGCCGATGGCGAGCGGCAGGGAGAATAGGATGGTGAAAGGCTGGATGACATCCTTGAACAACAGGATCAGGACGACGAGAACAAGCATCAGGCCCATCAGCATCGCATTGCCGAAGCTTTGCGTCATTTCGGCCTGGACCTTGGCGTCACCGCTTTCCGCCAGACGCACCGTCGGCGGTAGCTCAGTCTCGTCGACGATCCGCTTGAACTCGGCGGTTGAGGTGTCGAGCGCCGTGCCGAAGGGAACGTCGGAGCCGATCGCCACGACGCGGTTGCGGTCGTTACGCTTGATTGAGCTTGGACCTTCCGAATAGTCGATATCGGCAACGCTGTAGAGCGGCACCATCGTGCCGGACGATGTCTTGACCTTAAGATTGCGGATCGACTGCAGGTCGCGGCGCGTGTCGAGCGATGTCTGCACGCGGATCGGGATCTGGCGGCTGTCGAGCGAGATTTTTGCGAGGTTGGCGTCGATATCGCCAATCGTTGCGACGCGTACGGTTTCGGAGATCTGCTGCGGGGTGATGCCGAGGCGGGAGGCTTCTGCCATGCGCGGACGGATCTGCAGTTCGGGACGGGGCAGGGCGCCTTCCGACGAGACGTTGACCAGGATCGGCGAGGCTCGTAGCCTGGATTCCAACAGGCTCACGGCATTGTTCAGGTCTTCCTCGTTCGAAGAGAGGAAGTTGAACGAAAGTTCGCGTTCGGCCCGGTCGTTGACCTTGGAGATACGTACGTCGGGGATCGAGCGTACGGCGGCGAAGATATCCTTCTCCACATCCCATTGCGCGCGCGTGCGGCCATGTTCGGGCAGTTTGGGCAACAGGTCGCCGATCAGCGGGAGAGAGCCAAGGCCTTTGTTGACCAAGGTCTTCACCAGCGAATGGTCGATATTCTGCAGGATGATTCGGACGGTTGCCCGGCGCAGTTCGAGATCGCCCTTCGGCGAGGCGCCGCCCAGCGTGAAGACGCTTTCGACGCCGTCGATACCCTTCACCGCATCGTAGACGCTGGTGGAGACCGCATCCGTCTCTTCGAGCGTCGCGTTCGGCGGCAGTTCGAGAGACAGGACCACGCGGGAACTGTCATCCGGCGGCAGAAAGCTGCCCGGCACCTTGCTCAGAAGGAACAGCGAACCGCCCAGGAATGCAACAGCTGCGACCATGGTCGCGTAACGCCAGTACCATTTTCGGGTCGTGGCGGTGACGACGCGGGTATAGGCCTTCATCAGCCTTCCGTCGTTGTCTTGGTGGTCGTCTTCGCGCCCGTCTTCGGCGCGCATCAGATAGGCGGCCATCAGCGGTGTGATCAGGCGCGCCACCGCGAGTGAGAAGAACACCGAGAAGGCGACGGTCAGGCCGAACTGGATGAAATATTGGCCCGGAATGCCGGGCATGAAGGAGACGGGGACGAAGACGGCGATGATGGTGAAGCTGGTGGCGATCACCGCAAGGCCGATTTCGTCGGCCGCCTCAAGCGCCGCCCGATAGGGCGTCTTGCCCATCTTGATATGGCGGGCAATGTTCTCGATCTCGACGATCGCGTCGTCGACGAGGATACCTGTTGCCAATGTCAAAGCGAGGAACGAGACGAGGTTCAGCGAGAACCCCATCATGTGCATGATCCAGAAGGTCGGAATGGCGGACAGCGGGAGGGCGACTGCCGCAATCAAGGTCGCACGCCAGTTTCGCAGGAAAAGGAAGACGACGATGACGGCGAGGATCGAACCTTCCATCAGCGTGTGCAGCGCCGCCTCGTAATTGCCATAGGTGAAATAGACCGAGTCATCGACCATCTCGATCGTGACATCGGGATGCGCCTTGCGGATGCCGTCCAGGCCTTCGGCAACGGTTTCCGCCACAGAGACTTCGCTTGCACCCTTGGCGCGGAAGACGGCGAAGGTGACCGACGGCGTGCCGTTGAAGCGCGAGAAGGATTTCTGCTCCTCATAGGTATCGGTCACCCGCCCGAGTTCTGAGAGTTTTACGAAGCGGCCGTTCGAGAGCGCGATGTTGGTATCGGCAAGTTGCTGGACATTGCGAGCGTCGCCGAGCGTGCGGATCGTCTGCTCGTTGCCGGCGACCTGACCCCGGCCCGAGCCGAGATCGACATTGGTGCCCTTGATCTGCGTATTCACGTCTGCCGCGGTGATGCCGTAGGCGTCGAGCTTTGCCGGGTTGAGGGCGACGCGCACTTCCCGGTCCGCCCCGCCGTAGCGGTCGATACGACCGATACCGGGCTTGCCCTGAAGGTCGCGGGTGATCGTGTCGTCGACGAACCAGGACAGCTCCTCCAGCGTCATGTTGGGCGAGGAGACGGCGAAGGTCTGGATCGCCTGTCCTTCGACATCGACCTTGGTGACGATCGGTTCCTCGATGCCGGCAGGCAGGTCGCTGCGGATCTTGTCGATCTGGTCCTTGGTGTCCTGCACCGCCTCTTCTGTGGGCTTTTCGATGCGGAAGACGATCGTCGTGAGCGACTGGCCGTCGGTCACGGTCGACTGGATCTCGTCGATGCCGCTGATCGAGGCGACTGCGTCCTCGATCTCCTTCGTCACCTGCATTTCGAGTTCAGCCGGTGATGCGCCGCTCTGAACCACCGTCACAGAGACGACGGGAACGTCGATATTCGGGAAACGGGTGATCGGCAGGGCGAAGAAGGATTGCAGGCCGACATAGAGCAGCAGGCCGAAGGCAAGCAGGGGAGCGATCGGGTTGCGGATAGACCAGGCGGAAAAGTTCATTGCGAAGCCTCCGTGCCCTTGGTGGCTGCCGCCTTTTCCGGAACCGGTGCGATATGATCGCCGTCTCGGACGAAAGCGCCGGCCTTGGCGACGACGACATCGCCGGGCTGCAGGCCGTTCAAGACCTGAATGAAGCCGCCGTCCTGGAAGCCGATTTCGATCTTGACCTGCTTGACGACGCCGCCTTCCACCTTGCGGGCAAAGGACCCTTCGCGGCCTGTCGTTACGGCGGAGAGCGGAAGGGCGAGCGTATCTGCCTGATTCACGACGATTGCCGCGCGCCCATACATGCCGGCGCGCGCGCCGCTATCGGGGTCGATCTCGATATGGACGAGGCCGAGCCTGGTTGTCTGGTCGACAGTCGGGGAGACCAGCCGCACACGGCCCTCGATCTCCCGCTGGCCGCCGGCGACGGTCACCAGTGCCTTCTGACCGAGTTTGACCTTCTGAATGTCGGATTCGGAGATGTCGGCAACCAGCTCGATCGCGCCGTCCTTGATGATGGTGAAAAGCGGATCGCCGTTGCCGGACGCGATGGCGCCGACCTTGGCATTCTTTGCCGAGATGACACCGGCAACGGGCGCCTTTACGCCGGTGCGGGCGAGCTGCAGTTCGACATCGGCAAGCTGGGCGTCAATGACGTGGACATCGGCTTCTCCCACCGTCACCGCCTGGCGGGCGGCATTCAGCCGGGCGCGTGCGACATCGACCTGGGCATTCGCCTGTTCAAGCTGAGAGACCGTGCTCGTGCCGCTCTCGTTGAGCTTTTTCGTGCGGTCGCGTTGTTTGACTGCGTCATCGAGGTTTGCTTCGGCCTCGATCACCTGAGCCTGGTATTGCGCGACCGATGCTTCGGCCTTGGCCTTGTTTGCCTGATACTGGCTCTTCTGGAGCAGCAACGCATCGTCGTTCAGGGTGGCCAGAACCGCGTTGGCTTCGACCTCGTCGGAGACATCAACATTGATCGTCTTCACCGAGAGGCCCTCGACAAGCGGCTGCACGTAGATCTCGTCTATGGGACGTATGGTGCCGGTTGCGATGATCCGGTCTGTCAGCGATTTCTTCAAGGCCTCGGTCACGATGATCGACGGGAGCTTTGCTTCCGCGGCGGCAGGCTGGCCGGTTTGCTGTGCCGCAAGCGGTGAGGCTGCGACGGAGGAAAGCAGCAGAACGAGGGCGGGGATCGATTTCGACAAGCTATGCGGCATGCGGCAAATCCACTGTTTGGAGGAACGGGCATGCGCCGACCATCGGCATCCCTCGAGTCATACTTCCTCCCTGTATGACGCGGGACCAAAGCTTCATCCGACACTTCTTTCTGGTTCAACCGAAAAAAGTCGGCGTCGGCTTCGGCAGCTACCTTTACGTGTTCATTCTCAGACGATCAATCCATGCAGGCAGTGACGGGTTGACATGTCCTGATGGCAAAAAAATGCCCGACTAGGAAGCCGGGCAGGAAGAAGTATCAGAGACTTTTGTTGCTGGATTATTTCAGCATGATTTCATCATTATTTCAGGGCTGCGCTAGTGATATCGGCCGTGTAGGCCCCTTCCGGGGCCTTGCTGATGATCTTCTGGTCGGTCAGCGCCTTCACCGTGCGTTCGTAAGTCGCCATGTCGAGCTTGCCATCGCCGATCAGCTTGGCGACTTCGCCCATCATCCGTTTCTGGTGGTTTTCGTCCTGGCCGCCATTTTCCATCACGATCTCGGCGGCTTCATCCGGATTGTCGATGGCGTATTTCCAGCCCTTCATCGAGGCACGGACGAACTTAACCATGTTCTCCTTGAACTTTTCGTCCTTCAGCTTGGTATCGAGGACATAAAGCCCGTCTTCCAGGAGATCGTTGCCGAGCGCCGTGTAGTTGAAGACGACAAGGTCGTTCGCCTTGAAACCGGCATCGATTGCCTGCCAATATTCGTTATAGGTCATGACCGAGATACAGTTTGCCTGTTTCTGGACGAGCGGCTGCACGTCGAAGCTCTGTTTCAGCACGGTCACGCCATCCGTGCCGCCTTCGGTCTTCAAGCCCAGCTTGTTCATCCAGGCGAAGAACGGATATTCGTTGCCGAAGAACCAGACGCCGAGCGTCTTGCCTTTGAAGTCGGCTTCGGTCTTTACCGGGCCGTCCTTGGGGCAGATCAGTTCGAGGCCGGACTTCTGGAACGGCTGGGCGATGTTGATCAGCGGTACGCCCTTTTCACGGGCGACCAGTGCGCCGCCCATCCAGTCGACGATGACATCTGCGCCGCCGCCGGCAATCACCTGTTCCGGTGCGATATCCGGGCCGCCCGGCTTGATCGTGACGTCGAGGCCTTCTTCCTCGTAGAACCCCTTGTCCTTGGCGACGAAATATCCGCCGAACTGGCCCTGAGCCACCCATTTCAGCTGCAGCGTCAGTTTGTCTGCGGCCATTGCTTGGGCCGCCGAAAGCGCCACGGTGGTTCCGATTGCGCCGGCCATCAATGCCTTCATGATCTTTTTCATTGCTGCTACCCTCTCTTTTCCGCCCTTGCGATGTTACGCCAAGCGGTTCGTTGCGCCTAACCCCCACGGTTAGACGGATGCCAGAATGTCAGTGCCCGCTCTCCCAGCGCGACCACACCATAAAAGATCGATCCGACAATCGCTGCAACCGTGATTTCGGCCCAGACCATGTCGACATTCATGCGACCGATTTCGGTTGAGATACGGAAGCCCATGCCGACGATCGGCGTGCCGAAGAATTCCGCAACGATCGCGCCGATCAGCGCCAGCGTCGAATTGATCTTGAGCGCGTTGAAGATGAAGGGCATGGCAGCGGGAAGCCTGAGCTTTGTCAGCGTCTGCCAGTAATCCGATGCGTAGGAGCGCATCAGGTCGCGTTCCATCGAGCCTGCTGCACTTAAGCCGGCGATGGTGTTCACCAGCATGGGGAAAAAGGTCATGACGATGACGACGGCAGCCTTGGACTGCCAGTCGAAGCCGAACCACATGACCATGATCGGCGCGACACCGATGATCGGCAGCGCCGACATGAGATTGGCGATCGGCAACAAGCCGCGGCGGAAAAACGCGATGCGATCGGCAAGGATCGCTACCGCAAAGCCGGATGCGCAGCCGACAAGATAACCGAAGATGACGGCCTTGAAGACGGTCTGCTGCACATCCGCCCAGAGCGTCGGGATAGACGACGCAAACCGGGCGCCGATGGCGGATGGCGGTGGCAGGATGATGAAGGGGATGCCAAGCCCGCGGGTTGCCGCTTCCCAGAGGATGAGGATCCAGGCGCCGAAGATTGCCGGGATGATGAGGCGTAGGAGGCTGTCTATCGCCCTGGAGCGAATCCGGAGTTCGGAGAGGATGCTGACGCAGCGCCAAGCCAGCAGCCAGTTGGCCGCGAGGATGAGGAAGAAGGCCGTAGAGGCCATTCCCTCGTTTCCGGCAAGGCGTGAGATCAGCAGACCGGTAGAGAAATGAGCGCAGACGAGGAGGGTCACTGCGACGAAGACGGGCGGCAGGGAAAGGAGGGAGACGACGGTTGCGCCGATCGTCAGGACGAAGATGGAGAACATCCGGATCGGCTTGTAGGCAATCGGTGCTTCGGCTGAGAGGAGGGGCAAGGTTGCCAGTGCCGCAAGGATAAGGGCGAGTGCCAACCAGGATTGCCAGGAGCGTTTCAGGATCGTCATGCCTGCCTCCTTTCCGGCTTTGCACCCATCGCCCGTTCAACGAGCTTGCCGATCAGTGCGACGATGGCGACCAGAAGGGCTGCAAGCACCGAGCCTGCTATCAGGGCTGCCCAGATGTCTATCGTCTGGCTGTAATAGGCGCCGGCGAGCAGTTTGGAGCCGATGCCTGCCACAGCCCCTGTCGGCAGTTCGCCGACAATCGCGCCGACGAGGCTGGCTGCGATCGCCACTTTCATCGAGGTGAACAGGAAAGGCACGGAGGCGGGGACGCGAAGCTTCCAGAACGTCAGGGCGACGCTGGCATTATAGGTGCGCATCAGGTCGAGCTGAATGAGTTCCGGCGAGCGCAGGCCCTTCACCATGCCGACCGCGACGGGGAAGAAGGAAAGATAGGTCGAGATCAGCGCCTTGGGCAGAAGGCCTGTGATGTTGACCGCGCCGAGCACGACGATGACCATCGGGGCGATGGCGAGGATCGGTACCATTTGCGAGGCGATGATCCAGGGCATCAGGCTGCGATCCAGCGCCTTTACATGGACGATGCCGACGGCAATCAGGATGCCGAGAAGCGTGCCTAGCGTGAAGCCAACGGCGGTGGACGATAGCGTGACCCAGGCGTGGTAGACGAGGCTGCGGTTGGAGGTGACCTTTCTGAGAAACGTGTTTTCGAAGACGTTCGAGGCGACCTGATGCGGAGCCGGCAAGGTCGGCTTCGGTTGCGACATCGTCTTTTCGAGGAATTCGATCGCCGTCGAGGTGACGTTGGCGCGGCGGTCGAGATCGCGCTGGAATGGCGCGTTCATGAAATAGGCGCCGACATACCAGATGGCAATGATGACAAGCACGATCACCGTGACGGGCATGATCCGGTGCTGGATGAGGTGTTCCCGTCCCATCAGCTTTTCGCTCCGACCGGAAACAGCATCAGCACCATGGCGACGACGCCGAGGCCAACGCCCGCAAGCTGGGTGGCGGTCAGGCGTTCACCGAAAATGGCGAAAGCGATGACATTGATCAGCAGCAGCTGGGCAATCGCCGATGCAGAGATCGCCAGCCCCAGTCCGCCTTCACGCATCAGCTTCACCATCATCAGGTTGCCGACACAGTAGAGCGAAAGCGACAGGAGCAGAAGGAGCATGTTGCTGGAGGTGATGTAGGCGCGAGAGGCGGTGGCGGCCGCGAGGAAGGTTGCCATGGCGCCGCTGAGCCAGAGGAGGAAGGTAGGGGTCATGGGGCTGCTCCCGTCAGATATATTATGCTGCCGATTGTGTTCTTGCCCCGAACCTTACCCCCCTCTGCCCTGCCGGGCATCTCCCCCACAAGGGGGGAGATCGGCTGGGCTTTCACTCGCCACTCCATCGGAATCCTTTGAATACCGCGCGGTGTCGTTTTGGGGCAGTGAGCCCGCCGCTTGTGATCTCCCCCCTTGTGGCGAAGATGCCCGGCAGGGCAGAGGGGGGTATCTCTCGCTGACGTGCGGGAAAGATCACTCCTCATAACTATGCCCCGCTCTCAAACCTTCCCGGACCCTATGGGCAATCGCGAGAAACTCCGGTGTCTCGCGGATTTCCAGCGGGCGGTCTTTTGGCAGTGTCGAGGTGATGACATCCGTTACCCGGCCTGGGCGGGGGGACATGACGACGATCTTGGTCGACAGGTAGACGGCTTCGGGGATCGAGTGGGTGACGAAGCAGATCGTCTTTTCCGTGCGTGCCCAGAGTTTCAGAAGCTGTTCGTTCAAATGGTCGCGAACGATTTCGTCCAGTGCGCCAAAAGGTTCGTCCATCAGCAGGAGATCGGCGTCGAAGGCCAGAGCTCTCGCGATCGAGGCGCGTTGCTGCATGCCGCCGGAGAGCTGCCACGGGTATTTTTTGCCGAAGCCTGCAAGATTGACGAGATCGAGGGTGCGGTCAATGCGTTCCTTCCGCTGCGCTGCCGAGTAATTCATGATCTCCAGCGGCAGCGCGATATTCTTTTCGATCGTGCGCCAGGGATAAAGCGCCGGTGCCTGGAAGACATAGCCATAGGACCGCGACTTTCGGGCGTTTTCCGGCGTCATGCCGTTGACGGTGATTTCGCCCGAAGTGGCGCTTTCGAGATCGGCGATGACGCGCAGGAATGTCGTCTTGCCGCAGCCGGACGGGCCGATGAAGGAGACGAAATCGCCCCGCTTCACCTCCAGATCGACATCGGACAGAGCATGGACCGGCCCGTCGCTCGTCTCGAAAGTCAGGCCGAGTTTTTTCGCGGAAACGACGGAGAAATTGTTCTCAGCCATGTCACGATCACACCCCGCTTGCCGGGATCCCCGTTCGTTCGACCTTGCGCGGTGCGGTTAGGTCCTTCCAGGTGGAGAGCGCCTTGCTGACCGCCGGATAGGGCTCGCGGGCGACGAACTGGCCGTGGCCTTCGCGGCTCCTGATCGTACCCTCCTCGACGACGACGACACCGCGCGACAGCGTGTAGCGCGGCAGGCCGGTGACTTGCTTGCCCTCGAAGACGTTGTAATCGATCGCCGACTGCTGGGTTTTGGCCGAGATCGTCTTCGACTTTTTCGGATCGAGTACGACAAGATCGGCATCGGCACCGACGAGGATCGCGCCCTTTCTCGGGTAGAGATTGAGGATTTTCGCGATATTGGTCGAGGTGACGGCGACGAATTCGTTCATGGTGATGCGGCCGGTGGCGACGCCGTAGGTCCAAAGCATCGGCAGGCGATCTTCCAGACCGCCTGTGCCGTTCGGGATCTTTCTGAAATCGCCGACGCCATAGCGTTTCTGGTCGGTGGTGAAGGCGCAATGGTCGGTCGCGACACATTGCAGCGAACCGGAGGCGAGGCCGGCCCAGAGTGAGTCCTGATGCTGCTTGTTGCGGAAGGGAGGCGACATGACGCGGCGGGCAGAGTGATCCCAATCCTTGTCGAAATATTCGCTTTCATCGAGCGTCAGGTGCTGGATCAGCGGTTCGCCATAGACCCGCATGCCATTCTGGCGCGCCCGACGGATCGCCTCATGCGCCTGTTCGCAGGAGGTATGGACGACATAGAGCGGCACGCCTGCCATGTCGGCGATGATGATGGCGCGGTTTGTGGCTTCGCCCTCGACGGAAGCGGGGCGTGAATAGGCGTGGGCTTCCGGGCCGTTATTGCCTTCGTCCATCAATTTCTGCTGCATGGCGGCAACGACATCGCCGTTTTCGGCATGGACGAGGGGCAGCGCGCCAAGCTCGGCGCAGCGCGAGAACGAGGCGAACATCTCGTCATCGTTGACCATCAGCGAGCCCTTGTAGGCCATGAAGTGCTTGAAGGTGTTGATGCCTTTTTCCTGAACGACGGTCTGCATCTCGTTGAAGACCTGCTCGCTCCACCAGGTGACTGCCATATGGAAGGAATAGTCGCAGTGCGCGCGGGTCGCCTTGTTGTCCCAGCGCTTCAGGGCATCCAGCATGGACTGGCCGGGATCGGGAAGACAGAAATCGACCACCATGGTCGTGCCGCCGGCAAGGGCTGCGCGGGTGCCGCTATCGAAATCGTCGGCGGAATAGGTGCCCATGAAGGGCATTTCGAGGTGAACATGCGGATCGATGCCGCCCGGCATGACATAGCAGCCGGTGGCGTCGAGCGTTTCGTCGCCCGCAAGGTCCGGGCCGATCTCGACGATCTTTCCGCCGTCTATCTTCAAATCCGCCTTGTAGGTCAGGTCGGCGGTAACGATGGTTCCGTTCTTGACTACTGTGGCCATGGTTGTTCCCCTTATCGTGTGCCGCAGTCAATCGCCCGAGATCGAGGACCTCAGGGACTGAACATCTCGGGTGGTGATCGTTTTATTTTCGGTTTCGATGCGAAGAAGGCGCTCATTGCGCAGCCTCCCGCTGTTTGAGATCCTTCGTCATGAACAGGCTGTGCGGATTTTCCTCGTAATCCGCAAACGGGCCACAAGATTGGTAGCCGAGCGCTTCGTACAGCCGAACGGCTTCGACATTCAGCGGGCCGGTTTCGAGATAGAGACGGATGACATTGCGCGAAGCTGCCTGCATCTCGAGTTCGGCCATAATCTTCCGGCCGATGCCGTGGCCGCGTGCATCATCATGGACGAAGATGCGTTTCAGTTCGGCACTGCCATCCGTGAACCATTTGATGCCGCCACAGCCGACCGCCTTGCCGTCCAGTCTTGCGACCAGGAAGGAAATGTCGGGCTGGCACAATGCGTCGAGATCCACGGCGAAATTGCCTTCGGGCGGATAAAGCGATGCCATGTAGTCGTCGGAAAGCCCGATCAGGGCGGCGACGTCACGCTGTTTCGGCTGCTCAATGGCAATCGTGACGGTCACTCGACGATCTCCGCCGTCTCGACAACCGCGTGGAAGAGCACGTCGCAGCCGGCGGCGGCCCAGTCCTTCGAGATTTCCTCGGCCTCGTTATGCGACAGTCCGTCGACGCAGGGGCAGAAGATCATCGTGGTCGGGGCAAGCTTTGCAGCCCAGCAAGCGTCGTGGCCGGCGCCGGAAATGATGTCCATGTGGCTGTAGCCGAGCTTTTCGGCCGCACCGCGCACGCGACCGACCAGCGTCGGGTCGAAGGTGACCGGATCAAAATGGCCGACTGCTTCGACCGAGCAGCCGACGCCGAGGGCTTCGCAGACTTCCGTCGCTGCTGCCTCGATCTTTGCGCGCATGCGGTCGAGCTTTTCCTGGCTCGGCGTGCGCAGGTCGACGGTGAAGACGACCTTGCCGGGGAGGACATTGCGGGAGTTCGGGGTGAAAAAGGCCTGGCCGACGCCTGCGACAGCGCCGGGCTGTTCGGCCATGGCGATCTCCTGCACCTTCTCCATGATACGGCCAAAGGCGAGGCCGGCGTTGACGCGCATCGCCATCGGGGTGGAGCCGGTATGGGCTTCCTTGCCGGTTAGCGTGAATTCCAGCCACCAAAGGCCCTGACAATGGGTGACCACGCCGATCTGCTTGTCTTCAGCTTCGAGGATCGGGCCCTGTTCGATATGATATTCGAAATAGGCGTGCATCTTTCGGGCGCCGACTTCCTCATCGCCCAGCCAGCCGATGCGCTTCAGCTCATCACCATAGGTCTTGCCTTCGGGATCCTTGCGACCATAGGCATAATCGATCGTATGGACGCCGGCAAAAACGCCGGATGCGAGCATGGCAGGCGCAAAACGCGCGCCTTCCTCGTTTGCCCAATTGGTGACGACGATCGGGTGTTTCGTCTTGATGCCGAGGTCGTTTATCGAGCGGACGACTTCAAGACCGGCCAGAACGCCGAGCACGCCGTCGAACTTGCCTCCGGTCGGCTGGGTGTCGAGATGGGAGCCGATATAGACGGGCAGGGCATCCGGGTCAGAGCCGGGGCGGGTGGCGAACATCGTGCCCATCTTGTCGACGCCGACCGTCATGCCGGCCGCTTCACACCAGCGCTGGAAAAGGTGGCGGCCTTCGCCATCGGCATCCGTCAGGGTCTGACGATTGTTGCCGCCGGCAATGCCGGGACCGATCTTTGCCATATCCATCAACATGTCCCAGAGACGGTCGCCGTTGACGCGCAAGTTCTCGCCCGGTGCTGCCACCATTTTGAAATTCCTTATCTGTTTATGCTCTGCTGACCGGCAGCAAATCTGTTCGTTCCCATGGGCCTCATCCGGTCTTGAATCCGGAAGATCGGCATTGCGTTTGAGCCGCTTGTCGCCGATAATTTAACCGCTTGGTAAAAGCTTACAATTTCCCCAGCAGCACTCAAGCTGAAAATCGTCCCACTTCAGATGTTTTGAAGAATTTGGCGATGGGGACCCACGATGGCAGCCACAGGGACACAATACTGAATGGCCATTTCCAGAGCGGCGAAGACACAGCGGCGCACGCGTATCCAGGAGGAGAAGGAAGAGCTGATCCTCGAGGCGGCTCTCGACGTGTTTTCGCAGAACGGTTTTCGCGGCTCGACGATCGACCAGATCGCCGAGGCGGCCGGCATGTCGAAGCCCAATCTTCTTTATTATTTCCGTACCAAGGAAGCAATCCACCGGCAGTTGATCGACCGGGTTCTGACCACATGGCTGGAGCCGCTCAGGGTGTTTGACGCGGATGGCGACCCGGAAAGCGAGATCCGCTCCTATATTCGTCGCAAGCTGGAAATGGCGCGCGACTTTCCCCGCGAGAGCCGGCTGTTCGCCAATGAAATCCTGCAGGGCGCGCCGCGGATCGAGGATGAGCTGAAAGGGCCGTTGAAAGCGCTGGTGGACGAAAAGGCCGGTGTGATCCGTGCCTGGTCGCGTGCCGGCAAGATCGCCAGATGCGACCCCTATCATCTGATCTTCTCGATCTGGTCGACGACACAGCATTATGCCGACTTCGATGTACAGGTAAGGGCGGTGCTGGGCCAGGCGCATTCCGGCGAGGGGCGGTTCGAGGATGCTGCGAGGTTTCTGGAGCAGTTGTTCATGGATGGGTTGCGGGTGCGGTAGTCTGCAATCTCCGTCACCACCAAAAACGAAAACGCCGGCTTGAAGCCGGCGTTTCCGTTTATCCTTGGGAGGACTTTTATTAGGCAGCAGCCGACTTTGCGGTCGGTACTTCCGAGATCGTCTTCAGAACCTGGGAAGCGATCTGGTAAGGGCAGCCCTGGGAGTTCGGACGACGGTCTTCGAGGTAGCCCTTGTAGCCGTTGTTGACGAAGGAATGCGGAACGCGGATCGAAGCGCCACGGTCAGCAACGCCGTAGGAGAACTTGTTCCACGGAGCGGTTTCGTGCTTGCCGGTCAGACGCAGATGGTTGTCCGGGCCGTAAACGTCGATGTGGTCCTGCAGGTTCGTTTCGAACTGAGCCATGAGGGCTTCGAAATATTCCTTGCCGCCAACTTCGCGCATGTACTTGGTCGAGAAGTTGCAGTGCATGCCCGAGCCGTTCCAGTCGGTGTCGCCGAGCGGCTTGCAGTGGAATTCAACGTCGATGCCGTACTGTTCGCAAAGGCGGAGCAGGAGGTAACGAGCCATCCAGATCTGGTCGGCGGCGCGCTTGGAGCCCTTGCCGAAAATCTGGAATTCCCACTGGCCCTTGGCCACTTCGGCATTGATGCCTTCGTGGTTGATGCCGGCTTCGAGGCACAGATCGAGATGCTCTTCAACGATTTCGCGAGCAACCGAGCCGACGTTCTTGTAACCGACGCCCGTGTAATAAGGACCCTGCGGAGCCGGGTAACCCTGTTCCGGGAAGCCGAGCGGACGGCCGTCCTGGTAGAAGAAATATTCCTGTTCGAAACCGAACCAGGCATCTTCGTCGTCGAGGATGGTTGCACGGCTGTTGGACGAATGCGGAGTGACGCCATCCGGCATCATGACTTCGCACATGACGAGCGCGCCGTTGGTGCGGGCCGGATCCGGGTAGATTGCGACAGGCTTCAGGACGCAATCAGACGAACGGCCTTCGGCCTGCATCGTTGAGGAACCGTCAAAGCCCCAAAGCGGAAGCTGCTCGAGCGTCGGGAAAGAATCGAATTCCTTGATCTGCGTCTTGCCGCGCAGGTTCGGGACGGGAGTGTAGCCGTCCAGCCAGATGTACTCGAGCTTATACTTGGTCATGTTTTGTCTCTCAGGCCGTAGTGTTCATCGTTGAGCCAATCCGAGGACGCCTTTCATCAAGGTCAGCATCCCGGGCTTAAACAAATGAATGCATGCTGCGTGCCAGTTTGCGCCTGCGTGAGCCGGCGGCGATGAAAAAAATGTCACTGCCGCTCAAATGGGCCGTTTTCGATAAGCCGTCTTGTTTGGATTTGCTTAATAAACAAGCCGAATTCGAAGATAGACTCCCTCATCCGGAACTCAGGAGGGTGCGTCAACGTTTATTCGGGTTAACGGCGTGCGGCGTTGTGCAAAGTTATTTGATTACAATCTCCGCTGGCGGAAATCATCGGAATGATGTAAAATGCAGCAATTGGATTAAATAATAGGCAGAATATGTGCCTGTCCAATGTGATGCAGTCTTTCAGGAGGCGATTGATGGCAGGCATCCATCGTGAAACAGCAAAAATTTATGAGTTTCCCCTGATGCAGCGGAGACGTCTCGATAACGGGCTGACAGCGCCGGCTTCTTCCAAGGAGGTGATTTTCTCCGTGGTGGATACTTGCTGGTATCACGGCGAGGCCATTCGTGAGGATGAGCACGCGCACGACACGCCCAAACCCTGCTGACCCGGATTTCCAAAGTGTTCGAAGCCACCCGCTCGCGGGTGGCTGATCAGAAGCCGAAGAGCTTCAGTGCGGCATAGCCGAAGGCTGCGATGAAAATCCAGCCGAATGCGCCCAGCGCCAGCGGTCGCCATCCCTCAGCACGCAGTTTGCCGATATTTGCCTGCAGTCCCATTGCAGCAAGCGCCATGGACAGCAGGAAGTTGGTCAGCATCACGATGTGGCGGCTCATGTCGGCCGGGATAGAAACAGCACTATTCACCAGCATCATCGCAATAAAGCCCAGGACGAACCACGGCATGGGTGTCGAGACGCGCTGGCCTTCGCCCGTGTCTGCGCCTGCGTCCGAACGCATCGCGATCGCCAGCGTCATGATCAGCGGCGCGAGCAGGACGACGCGTGTCAGCTTGGAAATCGTGCCGAACTGGCCGGCCACATCACCCGCCTGAAACGATGCCGCGACGACCTGCGCAACTTCGTGAATGGTTGCGCCCGACCAGAGGCCATAGGCGCGT
The DNA here is from genome assembly GCF_014198105.1 of Aliirhizobium cellulosilyticum. Taxonomy (NCBI): domain Bacteria; kingdom Pseudomonadati; phylum Pseudomonadota; class Alphaproteobacteria; order Hyphomicrobiales; family Rhizobiaceae; genus Aliirhizobium; species Aliirhizobium cellulosilyticum. The sequence continues at coordinate 725,548 of NZ_JACIGW010000001.1, forward strand.
TCGTCCAGACCTAGCGGTACGGCCAGCAGCGGGTAGGCGATCATCGAAATCGAACCGAAGAGGGTGACGCAGGCCACGGCATAAGCGACATGTTCCTGCCTGCCGCGCACGACGGTATTGGCGGCGATGACGGCCGATGCGCCACAGACCGAGGTTCCGGCCGCAATCAGATCCGTCAATTGACGGTCGACGCCCATCAGCCTGCCGGCCAGGCGCATTGCGAGGAAAGTCGCCACCAGCGTCAGCGTCACCATGATGAGGGCCGAGCCGCCGAGCGACAGGATCTGGGTTACCGTGACCTGCAGGCCAAGCAGAATGATGCCTGCTCTCAAGATGCGCTTCAGCGAGAACTGGATGCCGGTTTCGACGATCTGCGGCAGGGCGATGGTATTGCGGATAAGCATGCCGAGGATGATGGAGAGAATGAGCGGACTGAGGGCCATCCAGCCGGTTGCGGACCTGATCGCCAGCGCTACTGCAGCGGTCGTTGCCGTCAGCGCAAGACCGGGCAGAAGCGGCTTCAGTCCGGATAGCGATGAGTAAGGGCGTTCTGCCCAATCTGAAAACGACATCGATAAAATTCCACAAAATCACGGGATTCTCGAATGTCATTCTCCATTTCGTAAAAGAACAAATCCAACTCATAAGTTTTGTGGTATTGTTCGATAAAATCGAATGGTTTGCTGATGACGCTGGAACAATTGAAGATATTTCTGGAGGTTGCGCGGCTTGAGCATGTGACGCGCGCAGCAGAAACGCTCCATCTCACGCAGTCGGCTGTAAGTGCCGCGATCTCGGCGCTGGAAGCCCGCCATGGCGTTATTCTGTTCAACCGGGTCGGACGGCGTATCGGACTAACGGAAGCGGGCCGTCTTTTCGTCGATGAGGCGCGGGCGGTGATGGAGCGGGTGCGGGCGGCCGAGCTGGCGCTTGCCGATCTCGGTGGCTCTGCTTCCGGCGTTCTGCGCGTCCATGCTAGCCAGACGGTGGCGAGCTATTGGCTTCCCTCCCGGCTGGTTGCCTATCACGAGCGTTTTCCGCGCGTCGACCTGCGGCTGATCGTCGGCAATACGCAGGGTGCCGTTGAGGCGGTAGTGAGAGGTGAGGCGGATCTTGCCGTGGTCGAGGGGGAGGTCGTGGTTCCTGACCTGCAGCGCTCGACCGTGGCGGAGGATCGACTTGTGCTCGTCGTCGGCCGTCGCCATGCCTGGGCGGATGGGCGAAAACTTGTGGCGAGTGATCTTCTGGAAACCAACTGGATCATGCGCGAAGCCGGGTCGGGAACGAGAGCCGCCTTCGAGAGCCAGCTTTCTAGCCTCGGTCTCGATCCGCAGGCGCTTTCCGTCGTGCTTGAAATGCCGTCAAACGAGGCGGCGATGGCGGCGGTGGAGGCGGGGCTTTCTGCGACCGTGCTTTCCAGCCGTGCAACGCAGTTTCACTCGATGGCCGGGCGGCTGCATGTGGTGGATTTTCCCATGCCGCTACGGCGATTTTCCGCCGCCTATCATTCCGAGCGGCATGTGACGCGCGCTTTGCGCTCGATGCTGGATCTTCTCGATGAGGATTTTGGAGACGAGGGGCTGGCAGGCGTCGCCGGCGCCGGATGATACAAAAATGGCCCCGTCCTTGAAAAAAGACGAGGCCGTGCAATGTCGGTAGTCTCGGTGGATCTTGTTTAGATCATCGGCTTGCCGACCGGCAGCACGTCACGGCCGAAGGCGTCCTTGTAAATCTGGTGCGCCATGACATAGAGCGCCAGCGCGCCGCAGACCATCAGTTCGTAACCGGCGATGACGTTGAAGACATGCGGTCCGAAATGGCCGATGACGAGCAGAACGAAGCCGATGAACAGGGTGATGAAGACCAGGCCGAGGCCAGTGCTGGCGCGCATCGCGCCGGGGGTCATGATGGCGGTATAGATTGCCCAGATGACTAGGAACCAGCCGAGATCGGTTTCGCTGACTGCGAAGAGGCCCATCGCATTGCCGATCTGGATCAGGCAAAGGGCGATCCAGAAGCAGCCATAGGCGGTGAATGCGCTATAGCCGAAATTGTTGCCGATCTTGCCTTCATGCAGGCCGGCGATCAGCTGGGCCAGGCCGCCGAAGATCAGGCCCATCCAGATGACCGGTCCAAGCGATGCCCAGCCGACATTGTGGAACTGAAGGACAATGGTGGTCATGCCGAAGCCGGCGAGGCCGACGACGGCGGGATTGCCGTGGCCGCCATGCGAGGCTGCCGCGTGTTCGGTTGGTGTTGCTGTGCTGGTGGAGGACGGAGGGACGTTCGCGTTCATCTGAGATCCATGGTTGGGGTGGCTGTGTTCAACATGCTGCCACCCTCCTCATGTGTGCAGCGCGCATTAGGGTGCGCTGACTAGCGCGGCGTTTGCCGAGTGAGAGTGATCTCGATCAAGTGCGGCGGTTGGTCTCATCCGATAGTTGTCTTTTGCAATTTCTGTTGGCGGCTGGTGCTATGGAGGATGTGGTTTGCCACAACGAAAAAAGCCCGGCATTGCCGGGCTTTCTCATGTCTGATGCGTGATGCCGTCAGGCTGCGTAGCGCATGCCGCGAGCGGGGGCGGCTTCCGCGCCGCCGAGCTTGAAGCTCGACAGGATCTGCTGCAACTGGCGGCTTTCCTCTGCGAGCGTTTCGCTGGCTGCAGTGGTCTCTTCGACCATGGCCGCGTTCTTCTGGGTCATCTGGTCCATGTGGTTGACCGAGGAATTGATCTCGGCGAGCGCCGTTGCCTGTTCGCGGGCGGCAGTTGCGATCGATTCCACATGCTCGTTGACCTTGTTGACGAGGCCTTCGATCTCAAGCAGCGCGTCGCCGGTCGAACGGACGAGCGACACGCCGCCTTCGACTTCGGCAGCAGACGCGCTGATCAGGGTCTTGATTTCCTTGGCGGCGTTTGCAGAGCGCTGTGCCAGTTCACGGACTTCCTGTGCGACGACGGCAAAGCCACGACCGGCTTCACCGGCACGGGCAGCCTCGACGCCGGCATTGAGCGCGAGCAGGTTGGTCTGGAAGGCGATTTCGTCGATCACGCCGATGATCTGGCTGATCTTGCTGGATGAATCCTCGATGCGGCCCATGGCGGTGACGGCCGAGCGGACGATGTCGCCGGACTTCGTGGCGCTCTGCTTGGTGGCATGCACCATGTCGCGGGCCTCAGTGGCGCGGGAAGATGCGGCGCGGACGGTCGCGGTGATCTCGTCGAGAGCGGCTGCGGTCTCTTCAAGTGCGGCTGCCTGCTGTTCCGTGCGCTTCGACAGATCGTTAGCGGCCGACGACAGTTCGGCGGAGTTGTTGTTGATCGTGCCGGCTGCGCCGCGGACATTGTTCATCGTGCCGCGCAGGCGCACCATCGTATTATTGACGTTGGTCTGCAGTTCGGCGAACGCGCCCTGGAACTGGCCGTTCATGCTTTGCGTCAGGTCGGCATCGGCGAGCGCGGCGATAACGCGGCGGACTTCGGTGGTGGCGGCGTCGACGCTTCCGACCAACTCATTGACGCCCGAGGCGAAGCGGTTGAGATCTTCGTTCTGGTAGTCCTTGGAGATGCGGCCGGAGAAATCGCCGGCGACGGCGGAGGCAACGACGGTGGAGATGCTCGACTGCAGGTCGCTGCTGTTGCGATGCAGGGCGGCTTCCTGGGCCTTGAGTTCGTTCATGGCGAGCGCATTGGTGCGGAAGACTTCGACCGCGCGGGCCATCTCGCCGATCTCGTCCTTGCGGGCGGCATCAATCTTGAGGTTGTCGAGTTCGCCATTGGCGAGGCGGGTCATGGCCTGGGTCAGCGAACGGATCGGGCTGACGATGCCGCGGGTCGCAACCATCAGGCTGATTGCAGCGCCGATGACGATGAAGATGATGGCGGAGATTGCCGAAATCAGGATGGCGGTCGTCGAGGAGGCGACGGCGGCTTCGCGCGCTTCGGCCAGCGACTTGCCGGAATAGGTGCTGTAGACCTTGACCGTGTCCGTGACGGCCTTCTGGCCATCCAGTGCGGCCTTCAGTCCGCCGGTGATCGCGGCCGTATCTGCCGGGTTCTTTTCGGCGATATCGACCATGCCGCGGATCGAAGTGAAATAGCTGTCGAGAGCGCCGCGGATCGCCTTCAGCTGATCCTTTTCGGCGGCATCGGCGGTGGCTTCGATCTTTGGCAGGCGGGCGAGCATTTCGCCGGCGCGTTTTTCGGCATCCGCGCGAAAATCCTTCGCCTTGTCCGGCGCTGCCGCCAGCTGGTAGGTCATGCGGCTGATGGCAATGATATCGACGCGCAGGTCCATCGCCTCGCGGGCGACTTCCTCGCGGGCGCCGACGGAAATCATTGCTTTCTGAAGGCCGAACAGGCCAGACGCCGCAACGCCCGCAATAATCAGGGAAGAAAGGCCCATCACGACGGTGACTAGACCGAGTTTCTTCGAAATAGCCATATCTCGAAATGCCATAATGCACACCATTTAGTTTGCCCAACACATCAGCTCGCTGCCGTCTTACGAGACGTGTCAGGATGCCGCGCTAAAATATTGTCAGGGTTGAACTAATTGTGAGTTAAAATGCTCCCGATGCTGCATTATTTGCTTGCAGGCTCATTATGCTGTTGTAGTTATTTTTTGAGCAAAACACCGAATATTGGGCATTTGCTCGTAAAAGATGTGGCTAAAATTCATTGTTTGCCCGACACTTCATCTCCGGCGAGTACAACGGAGTGGATGACTTGCTGCAGTGCAGCATAGGGTTGATTTTTTTATTCGGTCCGCTGGGATTCTGTTCGATCTTCCTGCTTTTTGTCAGGAAACGGCTGCCGGCACTGCAACTCCGCAGCCGTTCCTTCCTTGTCATGCCGCTGTAGCGGCCTCATAGACGAAGCCTTCATCGGCCCAACCCGTCATGCCGCCGATCATCACCTTGACCGAAAGGCCGAGGCGGGAGAGGCGCAGCGCGGCCTTGTCCGCGCCGTTGCAATGAGGCCCGGCGCAATAGACGACAAACAACGTATCCGCCGGCCATTGCGACATCTTATGTGCGGTCATCTTGCCGTGGGGCAGATTGAGCGCGCGCGGAACATGCGCCTGGGCGAAGAGTGCGGGAGCGCGCACATCGAGCAGGACGAAATCGACCGTGCCCGAAGCGAAAGAGGCATGCACATCCCAGCAATCCGCTTCAAAGGCGAGCTTGCGGGAAAAGTGTTCGGCGGCATCCTGCGGGGCGGTGGCGGGGAAATCCGAGACGGGGCTTGGCATGACGCGATCCTTTCCTTGTGTCGCTGAGGCTGTGTTGCGGGGGATCATGCCTGATGATAGAGATGGCTGAAATTGGCCATTGTGACTTGCGGCGTAAAAATCATGCCAAAGCAACTTACTCACCGGACAAGCGGTCCGCATGTCGTCACCCTTGTCTATGACGGGCTCTGCACCTTCGAATTCGGCATCGCCCATGAGGTCTTCGGTCTGGCGCGACCGGAAATGGGGGAGGGCTGGTATCAGTTCTCCGTCGCGGGCGTGGAGCCGGGGCCGTTGCGCGCCGCCGGTGGCTTGACTGTTTCCGTCGATGCCGGGCTGGAGGTTCTGGAGAAGGCCGACCTCATCATCGTTCCAGGTTGGCGCGGGATCGGCGAGCCGGTGCCGGCGCCGCTGATCGAGGCGCTGCAGGCGGCGCATCGGCGGGGAGCGCGGGTGATGTCGCTCTGTTCGGGCGTTGCGGTTCTGGCTGCGGCCGGCTTGCTAGCTGGACGGCGGGCGACGACGCATTGGCGGTATGTTGACGCGATCGCCGAGGCCTATCCCGATGCCGCCTTCGATGCTGATGTTCTCTATATGGATGAGGGCAATACGCTGACAGCTGCAGGAAGCGCTGCCGGCATCGATCTTTGCCTGCATGTGGTGCGCGGCGATTTCGGTGTCGAAGCGGCCAACAGCGTTGCCCGCCGGCTTGTCGTGCCGCCGCATCGCGAAGGAGGGCAGGCGCAGTTCATCGCCTCACCGGTGCCGCAACAGAGAGAAGGTCTCAGGCTTGGGCCGCTGATCGAATGGATGCGCGAGCGGCTTTGCGAGGAACAGTCGATCCGGATGTTGGCGGAGCGGGCGGGGATGAGCATGCGCACCTTCCAGCGCCGGTTCGAGGCTGCGACCGGCGACAGCGTGGGGGAGTGGTTGGTGAAAGAGCGCGTGAGGCTGGCGCGCGACCTGCTCGAAAAACGGGTTTCATCCTCGCTGGACGATATCGCAATCGCCTGCGGTTTCGGCACACAGGCCACCTTGCGCCATCATTTCCGCAAGCGGCTGGGCACAAGCCCGGCAGCTTACCGGAAGACATTCGGGCAATAGAAGGTCGGTCGAACTGAGGGCGACCGACCTTCTTCTCTAATCCTATTCCGCCGCCTGTCGCGCCATCGGGTTGTTGGGATGGCTTGTCCAGTTGGCGTAGTTGGGATCGACTGGCCGGCCGGTGCGTTTGTCGAGGGTGCCGGCGGGGAGCGCTTCCATGGTGATGCAGTTCTCCACCGGACAGACGTTGACGCAGAGGTTGCAGCCGACGCAATCCTCTTCCTTCACCTCGAAATGCCTGACGCCGTCGACCATCGCGGTGATCGCCTGGTGTGATGTGTCCTCGCAGGCGATGTGACAGCGGCCGCATTTGATGCAGGCGTCCTGATCGATATGCGCCTTGGCGATGTAGTTGAGGTTGAGATACTGCCAGTCGGTGACGTTCTGCACCGCGCGGCCGGTGATGTCGTCCAGGGTTTGATGGCCCTTCGTGTCCATCCAGTTGGACAGGCCTGTGATCATCTCCTCGACGATCTTGAAGCCGTAAGTCATGGCCGCGGTGCAGACCTGCACATTGCCTGCGCCGAGCGCCAGGAATTCGGCCGCATCACGCCATGTCGTCACGCCGCCGATGCCGGAGATCGGCAGGCCGTAGGTTTCCGGATCGCGGGCGATCTCGGCGACCATGTTGAGCGCGATCGGCTTGACCGCCGGGCCGCAATAGCCGCCGTGGCTGCCCTTGCCGTTGATCGACGGGTTGGGCGAAAAGCTGTCGAGATCGACCGAGACGATCGAGGAGATCGTGTTGATCAGCGACACGGCATCGGTACCGCCGCGCTTTGCTGCACGGGCAGGGTGCCGGATGTCGGTGATGTTCGGTGTCAGCTTGGTAATGACCGGCATGCGGGTATACTGCTTGCACCAGCGCACCACCATCTCGATATATTCCGGCACCTGACCGACGGCGGAGCCCATGCCACGCTCCGACATGCCGTGAGGACAGCCGAAGTTCAGCTCGATGCCGTCGACTTCCGTCTCTTCCACCAGCGGCAGGATCGCCTTCCAGGCGTTTTCCTCGCAAGGAACCATGATCGAGGCGACGATCGCCCTATCCGGCCAGTTCTTCTTCACCTGCTTCATCTCGATGAGATTGGTGTAGAGGTCGCGGTCGGTGATCAGTTCAATATTGTTGAGGCCCAAAAGCCTGCGGTCTGCGCCCCAAATCGCGCCATAGCGCGGGCCGTTGACGTTGACGACCGGCGGTCCCTGTTCGCCGAGCGTCTTCCAGACAACGCCGCCCCAGCCGGCCTTGAAGGCGCGCTCGACGTTGTAGGCCTTGTCGGTCGGCGGTGCCGAGGCGAGCCAGAACGGGTTGGGGGATTTGATGCCGATGAAATTGTTGCGGATATCAGCCATGGTTCAACTCTCCCCTCAGGCCACTGCACTGGCCGGTTGAGAACCGGCGGCAAGCATGCGGTTGATGCTTTCGGCGGCGTCGCGCCCTTGAGCGACGGCCGAGACGGTGAGGTCTTCGCCGTGGCCGATACAGTCGCCGCCGGCCCAGACGTTTTCAATCGATGTACGGCCCTGAACGTCAACGACAATCTTGCCTTTCTCGAACTGCAGGGCGCCGAGGCCGGTGGCTGAGAAGGCCTGGCCGATGGCCTTGACGATCTGGTCGGCAGCGATGATGCCGGTCTCGCCGGTGCCGGCAAGCTTGCCGTCAGTCATCGCGGTATATTCGACCTCGATGCCGGCGACCTTTCCGTCCTTGCCGATGATCGATTTCGGCGCCAGCCAGTGGCGGATGATGACGCCTTTAGAGGCCGCGAGATCCTGTTCGTATTCCGAGGCGTTCATGCTTTCCTTGCCACGGCGATAACAGATCGTCACTTCTTCTGCGCCGAGCAGCTTTGCCTGGATCGCTGCATCGATGGCGGTCATGCCGCCACCGAGCACGACGACACGGCGTCCGACCGGGATCGTTGCCTTGTCTTCAGCCTGACGAAGCGCTGCAATGAAATCGACCGCATCTTCCACACCGGACAGGTCTTCACCCTCAATGCCGAGGCCGTTGACGCCGGACAGGCCCATGCCGAGGAAGACGGCGTCATATTCTTCGCTCAGGTCGGACAGCGAGGAATCGCGACCGAGAGCCTTGCCGTGTTCGATGGTGATGCCGCCGATGGCGGTGACGTAATCCACTTCGCGCTGGGCGAAATCATCGACCGCCTTGTAAGTGGCGATGCCGTATTCATTGAGGCCGCCGGACTTTTCGCGGGCTTCGAGAATGGTCACCTCGTGGCCGTTGACCGCCAAACGGTGTGCCGCGGCAAGGCCTGCGGGACCTGCGCCGACCACCGCGATCTTCTTGCCGCTCGGGGCCTTGCGCTCGAAGAACTGCCGTCCTGTCTCCATGGCGATGTCGGTTGCGTAACGTTGCAGCCTGCCGATCTCGACCGGACGGTCCTCGGCCGTGTTGCGGACGCAAACGTCCTCGCACAGCGTTTCGGTGGGACAGACGCGGGCACACATGCCGCCGAGAATATTCTGGGCGAAGATGGTCTGTGCAGATCCGAGCGGGTTGCCAGTCGATATCTGCCGGATGAAAAGCGGGATATCGATGGCGGTGGGACAGGCCGTCATGCACGGTGCGTCATAACAGAAGTAACAGCGGTCTGCTGCCACCAGTGCCTCATGCTTGTCGAGGCGCGGGTGAAGGTCGGAAAAATTCGATGCGTATTCGTTGGTCGAGAGCCTGCCGGCCTCGATCCCGCTTCCCAGTCGCTCCATCCGAGTTCCCTCATTATATGGTTATGGACAACTATTGGGCAGATCGTAACACGGCTCAAAATTTTATCAAACGGTAAAATTTTTGCCGGCAAGCTTGCCGATGATGCACCATGCGGCGGATCGCGGGGGATCCGGTTCCGACGATCGTGACCTGTATCAATAGCCGGAACCCGCGGCGGCCCTAAATACCGTTCCGTAGATCAAAGCAATTGGAGTGACGAAATGGTTGAAACGTTCAGAGCGATGGTCATCGACACTGTCGACGGCAAGCCGGCCGCGGGCTTTCGGGAGGTTTCCCTCAAAGACTTGCCCGACAACGATGTCCTCGTCGAGATCGCCTACTCGACGCTGAACTACAAGGACGGGCTGGCAATCACCGGCAAAGGTCGTATTGCTCGCCGCACGCCGTTGATCGCCGGTATCGATATTTCCGGCACGGTCGTCGAGTCACGGTCGGCAGAATGGAAGCCGGGCGACAAGGTGATCGTGAACGGTTGGGGCCTTTCGGAAACCGAACCGGGCGCATATGGGCGCTATCAGCGGGTGAAGGCCGAATGGCTGATCCCGCTACCGGATGCATTTTCCCTGCAGCAGGCGATGGCGATCGGAACCGCGGGTTACACGTCGGCGCTTTGCGTCGATGCGCTTGAAAAATGGGGCGCAATCAAGCCGGGTGAGGGCGAAGTGCTGGTGACCGGCGCTGCCGGTGGCGTCGGATCGGTGGCGATCGCGCTGCTTTCCGCCCGCGGCTACAAGGTCACCGCCTCGACGGGTCGGCCCGAAACCCATCCCTATCTTGAATCGCTCGGTGCGACGAATTTCATCGATCGCGCCGAATTGCAGCAGAAGGGCGGACCGCTGCAGAAGGAACGCTGGACTGGCGGCGTCGACAGCGTCGGTTCGACCACGCTTGCCAATGCGCTGGCGCAGACCGCGCGGGGTGGCGCTATCGCTGCTTGTGGTCTGGCGGGTGGTGCGGATCTTCCGGGGACCGTTCTGCCGCATATCCTGCGTAGCGTTGCCCTGATCGGGGTGGACTCGGTCATGGCACCGAAGGAGCAGCGTCTTTCGGCATGGAGCAGGCTGGCGCGTGACCTCGACAAGACCAAGCTCGACGCCATCACGACTGTCGAGCCGATGTCGAAACTGCCGGAACTTGCGCAGGCCATCATCGACGGCCAGATCAGAGGCCGTGTCGTCATCGACGTCACCGCCTAGGGGGCTCGGCGTTTCTATCTTTGCGGTCCTTCGCTGGACTGTGAGGGCATGATCCAAGGGTAATCGGCCGCCTGCCATGCGGGCGGCCTTGCCGCGGAGCGCAAGTCATAAAGCTTGCGGTTGCCCGCATCGGGACAGGCGTCTCTGCCTCCCGTTTTCCGTCAAGCCACCGGCTTGTCGACAGTTTCCAGCCCTCCGATAAGCATTTTCACTATTCACGACGGCCTCCCATCGCGGGCAGACCTACTCTTTTGTGAATGTGCCAAGTATCTGAAATACCCCTTAAATCTGATAATTGAACGTGTTTTCCCAGTTCGGTACGGTGTTAAGATTGTTTTAACCATTTCCGGGTCGCCATCATGTTGGAGAACAGCAAGCCTCGCCATTATCTTGCGCAGTTCTATGGGGCGAACGACAATCCGCACGTCCGATATCGCAGGACTAACATTATCGCGCGTGCCGTTTATCCGAATGGCGGAGTGAAGTCCTTTTCCAGCCTGCAGGTCCGGATTGTCGGGATATGCGAGACCGGTGCTCTCATTCAGACCGGGGCGGTGGAGTTTCTGCCAGACCACTTCTATCTCTGTCTTGGCGAGAACGAGGTCATCTTCACCTGTGCCAAGCGGAACGTAATGAAGGATAAGATGGTCCTTGTGTTTTCGCAGGCGGAAGACACGTTTTTTATCAATTCCCTGGCCAAGGGCGGATTACCGCTGACGACACTGAAGCGCATGCGCGCTTCCACCGTTGTACGGACACGTACGATGCGCAGCGGGCATTCTTAATCGGTTTCGTGATCACCTGTCGTGTTTGCGTCTTTATGATCCGTCAACTGTGGAAGTTAACGACTCGTTAAGGACGGCTGTCTGTCCGGGGCGAATGCGGGGGGCGCAGCGTTTATTTTCGAGTGAGTCGCGCCCCACACATTTCAGAAGGTGACCATTATGATCAACGACCTTGCCGGCAAGCCGTCTCCAGTATTTCCAGAATTTCCGGTGTCGGAGGAAAGCTCAATGCAGCCGGCTCCCTCTCGCGCCCGCCTTGGTGAAATTCCCGTTGAAGTTCAGGTTGTCATCGGTAGGGCGAAGGTTTCTGTCGCTCAATTGGCAGCAGCCAAGCAGGGATCATGGTTCAGGCTCGACAAACGCTTTGGTGAGCCTGTCGAGATTCAGGTGAACGGAAAGACGATCGGCCATGGCGAAATCGTGTCCGACGACCGCGACAATTTTGTCGGTATCCGCATGACGTCGGTCGAGAACCGCCTCTAAGAGACGTTGGAGGGGCGATCTGTGGCTGCTTCCAATGCCGTTCAGATGGCTGAATAAATATGAGTATGATCCTCACGTTTAATCTTTACTCTGATAGTCAACTTATCTAAGGTGCCGCTCACCGAAGGTTCCCGAGACGAGAATCGATCAGGCGAGGCGTGATGGCGAAGAAGCAGAAACGGAAGAATGGCGGCGCAAGCGAGGCGGTACCTGCAACCCAGCAGGCGAAACCGGATCGTGATGCGATCGATGTCCGCAGCTTCCTTTATGTTGGTGGCCGTGACTGTCAGGTCGCTCATCTGCGTGAAATCGCGACTCGTCACGGGGCCGAACTGATCCATCATGACGGTGGCCTGCGTGAGGCCGTCTCCCGTATCGATACCGTGCTTCCCTCCGTCGACTGCGTGTTCTGCCCCATCGACTGTATCAGCCACGATGCGTGTCTGAGGGTGAAGACCGGCTGCAAGAAGTTCGGCGTCACCTTCGTCCCGCTGCGCAACGGCTCGAAATCGAGTCTTGAACGTGCGCTCCAGACGATGAAGGAAAAAAACGATGAGAGACGAGCGTCCTGATCCCAGCCTGTTTATCGGCCTGCACAAGCTGGCGGAGCAGAATGGCGAGGGACTGGTGCCGGAGCTTTACGAAATTCTGGCAAGCCGCAGCCGTGACGACCGGAGTGATGACAATGTCATCCGTTTTCCCGCCCATGCCACTGTAAGCCCGACGACCGTACCGTCATGGGAGGCGGGCAAGGTGCTGTTGTTCCGCCGGTAAAATCGGCGGACGACATGAGGTGTCAGGTGCGGCGGCCAAGAAAGGCGCCTGCCGCTACCAATAGCCAGCCGAGCATCATCAACGAGCCGCCTGCCGGTGCCGCGAATGGAAAAAGCCTGTCTCCGAGATAATGCCGCGATACGAGATCGCCGGCAAACAGGATTGTCCCCAAACCAAGGGTGAGGGCGGAAAGCGTTGCCGTCCTGAATGTTGCGTGACCAAGATAAAGCGCCAGCAGGACCGGTGCGTGGGCAAGGCACATGGTGGAGGCATTGCCAAGGAAATGCGTGTCGCCGCCATGGCTTGATGCGGCTGCGAGCGCCACGCCGGACAGACCCATCAAGCCGCTGACGAAGACAATCAACGGGCGCATTTTCGCTAAATTTTCCAAGAGCCTATTCCCTGTTCTGCATGTGATGGCCAAGGCGCTCGATCGGCGGCCAGATGATGTCGCGTAGTTTTGGGTTTTCAATGGTTTCGTCCAGCGCGCGGCTGAAGCATAAAAGCCATTCGTCGCGTTCGGCCGGCCCTATTGCTGCGCCGAAGTGGCGGGAGCGCAGTCGCGGATGGCCATACTTCTCGACATAGACGGGAGGACCGCCGAGATACCCCGTCAGGTATTCATAAAGTTTTGCTTCACTGTCCTGGAGATCCTCTGGATGGATCGCACGGCAATTGCGTGCCTCGGGCAAGGTGTCCATCAAATTGTAAAAACGCTTCACCAACGCTTTTACCGCCACATCGCCGCCGATCGCTTCATAAAGAGTGATGGTCCCGCCCGTCATCATGCCCATCCCGCATATCCTCACGCGGTGTTAACCGGCGGGAGAGGGACGGGCAAGTGGATTAACCGTATCGCTCACATGGGAAAGCGAACGCCCGGGAAATGACGACACCGCTTTTGGTTCATTCCGGCCCGGAATCGGTGTCCTTGCTGTCCTTTGCAGGCAGAGATCCTGTGCCCGGTGTCTTATCATGGTCCGTCAGGCTATCCTTGGCGTGAGGTCCGGCTGCCGGGTGGCGTCCGGTCCCCGCGTAGGCACTGCCACGTTCAATCGCTTCGCGCGCGTCTCTGTCTTCTGCCATTGTGGCCTCCATTTTGTTGGGAGGAAAACGACTGCCGGGGCGGTCTGTTCCGCTCGGTGACAAACGCTGTTGCGCAGATGAGGTAACTAGCGTCCGTGGCTGATGGTGATCGGCGTGATCCGGCGGCTGTAGATGTCGAGGCTACCATCTTCCAGGACGCGGTAACGCTCTTCGACGCGGCTTCCGAAGCTGTTGAAAAACTCGTGGGTGAAAGTATAGCCGACAGGCATGTTTCCAAACCGGGCTTTGGCTTTCCCGCCATACGTGAGGCTGCCGGCGATAGGTGCTATGCCGGGTCCATAATCTATTGCACGAAATTCGGGGTTGCCCGTGGAGTTGCAGGCGGTCAGCGTTGCTGCCGCAAGAGCTATGACAAGCAATCGTTTCATTGAACAGCTTCCTTCGCTGGGTGCGGCTTTTGCGATGAACAGAAACCCGTAATACGGGATTTAGTTCAAGCCGAAGGACAAAGGAAGTCAGTTGCCTGTGTGGAGGGGGGGAGGCTGGAAGCGCAACCGAGTGGTGTCCTGACTGGAGGTCGAGAATAAACCGGCGGTTCCGATTGCGCTTCCAAAGCAAGGAGCTGTGAAAGGTGGTTCTTTTAACAGCGTCAACATCAACGGAGAATTCGACGCTACCATTGACCGGGTAAGAATTTCGAACTCTTCGACGAAATCCTTATAGCGAATGTTTGTCTCCGGATTATCCCTGACAAAAGCCAGAATGGTATCGGTTTGTCGCAGTCGAAGTATCTGCGACGTGCCGTTACAAAAATCCTGATGCGTGGCGATCTGGCATCGGATAAATCGCTACCATGGCAAGCTCTCCTAATATCCTGATTGTCGACGACCACGCCCAGACCCGTGATGCCCTGAGGCTCTACCTGGAGAAGGTAGGCATGCGGGCGGTTGCGGTCGACAGCGGCAAGGAAATGGACAGGGTCCTGACGTCCGGAGGGTTCGATCTGATCGTTCTCGACGTCATGTTGCCGGGCGAGGACGGATTGGCGATTTGCCATCGGCTCAGAGCCACAAGCAAGATTCCAATCCTGATGCTGAGTGCGCTCAACGAGGAAACGGACCGCATCATCGGCCTTGAGCTCGGAGCGGACGACTATCTCGCAAAACCGTTCAATCCGCGCGAAGTTGTGGCGCGCATCAAGGCGATCCTGCGGCGTTACGAGCCGTCGGCGCCTTCGCTCGGAGGGGAGCATGGTGGTCAGGTGCTTCGTTTCGGTAACTGGTCCCTTCAGATTGATCGCCGCTGCCTCGTCGACGAGGAGGGTGTGGAGACACCACTCACCGTTGCAGACTTTCAGTTGCTGATGGCGTTTCTCGAGCGACCAAGGGTCATCCTGTCACGGGAGAGGTTGCTTGAGCTGACTTCGGCGCGCAGTGCAGGCCCGTTCGATCGCGCCATCGACAATCAGGTCAGCCGATTGCGGCGAAAGATCGAACAGAGTAAGGATCGTCCCGAACTCATCATCACCGTGCGCGGAGGCGGCTACTGCCTCGTTGCGGATGTGACCAAGGTCTGAAACATGAAAATCGGCGTTCCCCAAAGCGTTCGAGGACAGCTTATCTTGCTGCTCCTCGGCTGTCTGCTTGCGGCGCAGATACTCAGCATTTCCTATTTCATGCATGACAAGAACAAGCAGATTCTTGGTTATCGGGCTTTCGATGCAGTCGAGCGACTGCTCAGTACCGCAAAATTGCTGAGGACACTGCCTGCAGCTGACGATGAAGCGATCATCAAAACCCCCTCAGAATGGGGCATGCAGTTTACGATTACCGATGCGGCTCCACAGGTGCGCGATGAGCTGCTGCCCTCTGATGACATCGCAATCTTTCTCAAGAACAAATTCGGTGTAACCGTCGGGGATGGTTTCATCCTTGCTGCAACAGAAATTGCGCCGAGCCATGAAATAATGGGCCACGCCAGCAAGCCCGGCCGTAATTTGGTGCTTCTGGCTTCCATCACCCTGGATGACGGCCGGTGGCTTACTGCGCGTGACGTGATGCGCCTGCCAAAGACATGGGCATGGCAACTCATGGCAACAATCCTTGTAACGATCCTGATCGTCGTGGCGGTCGTGTGGATCATCGTTGCAAAGATCACCACGCCGCTTCAGCATCTGTCCAACGCCGCCGACAATCTTGGTCGAGGCGAAAGCCCACAGCCCATCTCGGCTTCCGGTCCTTCCGAGCTTAGAAAGCTCACTCATGCCTTCAACGACATGGCGGCACGCCTCACCAGATTGCTCAACGAGCGCGCCAAGATGCTCGGGGCGATCGGCCACGATCTGAAATCTCCGATCACTGCGATGCGATTGAGGATCGAGCTTCTCGATGACGGTGATTCCAAGGATCGGCTTGGCGTGTGTCTCGATGAGATCCAGGAATTGGTTGATGGCGCGCTCTCGCTTTCCCGCGGCTATGACACCACGGAGACGGAAACCGTATTTCAGTTCGAAGATCTGATGCAGGAGCTGATTGCGGACTTGGTCGTCGCAGGAAGCGACATTACTCTCGTCAATCCACACCGGTTCTTTATCCATGGCCGCCGGGGCGCATTGAAGCGTGCTGTTCGCAATGTCGTGGAAAATGCCCTGCGTTACGGCTACCGGGCGAGGATTTTCGTTCGTCCGGCAATGGGAGACGTATGTCTCCTTATCGATGATGACGGCCCGGGCATTCCCGAGGCGGACCGGACCCGGGTCTTCAACCCGTTTGTTCGCCTTGAAGAATCTCGCTGCAGGGATACGGGGGGAAGCGGCCTTGGCCTTGCCTTGGCCAAGTCGATCATTGACGCCCACCAGGGCAAGATCCGTTACGAGGAAGCCGATTCGGGCGGCGCTCGCGCTGTTATCATGCTGCCGCGATTGATGGACCAGGCAGGCGCTGCATAAGCCCTGTTTCGCGGTGTTTCTGCGTCTTTGCCAGCTTTGCCAACCAATCTCGGCATCGGGAATCATGCCGCTATGCTTGGCCGGAATACGAGACAAAGGCCTCCGCGTCTTTGTCGCAGAAACATGGCCGCTTCCGGTCGTTGATACGGTTTGATTACCATCACATTACGTACGGTTACAAACCGATGCGGCTGGGCAACATCCTTGATTACGGCACTCCGTTCTCGCCCTGACGGCAAGTACTGCTGCTTTCACCTCCCGGCAGCCCCTCGTATTCATTGCTCACCGAATATGCCTTCGGTTTTTCAATTTGGTGGGTGGGGGCTCCGAGCCGCGGTCCATCATCTCAATGGAGATCATAATGAACATCAAGAGCCTCCTTCTCGGCTCCGCTGCAGCTCTCGCAGCAGTATCCGGCGCGCAGGCCGCCGATGCGATCGTCGCGGCAGAGCCCGAGCCGATGGAATATGTCCGCGTTTGTGACGCCTTCGGCACCGGTTACTTCTACATCCCGGGCACCGAAACCTGCCTCAAGATCGGCGGTTATGTCCGCGTTCAGCTCGATGGCCGCAGCGACGATGATCTGGCTCCCGTAGTTGCCGATCGTGATGCCGGCTACCGCACCAATACCCGTGCGCAGCTCCGTCTCGAAGCCAAGTCGGACACCGAATTCGGTGCTCTCGGCTCGCGCATCACGCTTCGCGCCAACAACAATGACGGCACGAGCGATTTCGCCTTGAACGAAACCTATATCGAACTGGGCGGCTTCCGCGTCGGTTACTTCTATAACTATTTCGACACTGGGCTTCCGGGCGAAACCGTTCTGGCTGACGACCGTCCGTACAACAACGGTGGCGAAGGCGCTGACACGCTGAACAACTCCATCCGTTACACCTATGACGGCGGCGCATTCTCGGTTTACGGTCAGGTTGACGCTTTCAACTCGCAGGCCGGCTACAAGACCGATGAATTGGGCAATGCCGACGAAATCGGCATCAACGGTGTCATCACCGGCAAGTTCGGCGGCGTAACTGCAGACTTCTTTGCTGGTTACGACTTCGACAACGAAAATGCAGCTCTTGCTTCCACGCTGACTGCAGAGCTCGGCCCAGGTTCGCTCGGCATCTTCGCTGCTTACTCGTTCGGCAAGAACCGTTACTTCGACGCTTCCGAATGGACGATCGGTGCAGAATACGCCATCAAGCTCACCGACAAGTTCAGCCTGACGCCGGGTGCCCAGTACTGGGATAAGGTCAGCCTCGACAGCGACGGCGACTTCGACGGCGGTGACGCATGGCGCGTAGGCCTGACGGCTGACTATGCCATCACCCAGAACCTCGCTGCCAAGGCAACGGTCAACTACACCGATGTTGATAACGGCACCGACTCTGCCGACAAGTGGGACGGTTTCCTGCGTCTGCAGCGCTCGTTCTAATTCGACCGCATATTCTAAGCGAAAGCCCGGAGCAATCCGGGCTTTTTGCGTTTGGACACTTACTGGGAAACAGGTCTTGCGACAGCCGGCAATTTGTCGACTGCCTTGACGAGGTCAATCATTTCGCCCGCTGAAAACCTTGGGTAATCTCAGTGAGAGCTGCCTATCGATCGATATCCTTGATGTGATCTGTCGTGAGGCAAGTGCCTGCTACGTGCGGGCACTGCCGACTTCGACAAGCGGATGATCGACTATGCGACGTGCAGATCCCGCATGGCCTTTGCCAGATCCTTCGAGGGCGGGAGCCCAAACAGCCTGGCGTATTCACGGCTGAACTGGTTCGGGCTTTCGTATCCCACCCCGAACGAGATCGATGTCGCATTTCCTTGGCCCGCAATGAGTTGCGAACGCGCGTGCAGAAGGCGTACGCGCTTCTGATATTGGAGCGGGCTAAGCGCCGTCACGGCCTTGAAGTGACGATGGAATGCCGACACACTCAAGGCGGCCATCTCCGCAAGCGCTTCAACTCTGATCGGCTCGGCAAAATTCTGTCGGATCCAGTCGATCGCCACGCTGATGCGCGAGAGTGCAGTGTCAGGCGTTGCTATGTCGCGCAACATCCAGCCAAGTGGCCCCTGCAGGACGCGGAATAGGATCTCGCGCTCGTAGGCGGGAGATAGCACCGTGATTTCGTCGGGACGATCCATCAGCTTGAGCATGCGGATCCAGGCGTCGAGAAAATCCTCGTTGACCGGGGCGACCGAGAACCCTGATCCGAACAGTTCGCTGCAGGCCCTCACCGGAAGGTCGCGGATCAACGCGCCGACAATGGTGGGATCGAGCGTCAGGCTGACGGCGAGATAGGGTTCGCCAGTAGCTGCAGGATGGACTGATCCCACGGCCGGGAGATCGACGGACATCACGAAGTAGGTTGCCGGGTCGTAGTGGAAGGTCCTCTCACCCACAGTCATCGTCTTCGATCCGCTCAGGATTAGGTTGACCATCGGATCATAGACGGCGGCAAGCTGATGTTCGGGGATTTCACCCTGCACCATAGCCACCCGCGGGATGCCCGTCTCGGTGCGCTTGTTCTCGGCCCTAGCGGCCAGTGTGCGTAATTCCTGCAATTTCTTTTCCATGACCCGACCCTGGCAGAGCATGGAGGGACGCACAAGGGCAAGGCAGGAATAGGCAAGTTTCAGAGAGGAATAGGTGAGCGGCGGACGAGGCAGGGGCATAGCTTCAAGTCATGCCAAATGCATGGAGAAACAGATGAAGATCGTCATCGTCACTGGAAGCAGCCGTGGCCTCGGGGCCAGCACCGCCCTCAAGTGCGCAGAGCGCGGCATGGGGGTAATCGTCACCTACAATAGCAACCTGGCGAAAGCTGATGAGGTCGTCGGCGCAATCACAGCGAAGGGCGGCAAGGCCATCGCTCTGAAGCTCGATGTTGCTGACAGCCGCTCGTTCGAGGAATTCCACGATGCGGTCAAGGCATCGCTTGAGACGGTCTGGGGCAGGACGACATTCGACTTCCTGGTCAACAATGCCGGCTACGGCCTCTATGCCCCGTTCTCCCAGGTGACGCAGGAGCAGTTCGACGGTCTCTTCAACGTCCATCTCAAGGGGCCGTTCTTCCTGACCCAGGCTCTTCTCCCGCTGATGGAAGACGGGGGCCACATCATCAACCTGACAAGCGCCACCAGTCGCGTCGCGACCGCCGGCGTGTCGCCGTATGCCTCGTTCAAGGGTGGCCTGGAAGTTTTGACCCGTTACATGGCCAAGGAATTAGGTGAGCGTCGGATCAGGGCGAATTCGGTTGCTCCCGGCGCCATCCGCACCGAACTTGGTGGCGGCTTGAATGACGAATTCGAAGCCATGCTCGCTGCCCAGACCGCGCTCGGGCGCGTCGGCGAGCCGGAGGAGATCGGTGGCGTGATCGCCAGCCTCCTTTCTGAAGAGAGCCGCTGGATCAACGCCCAGAATATCGAAGTGGCAGGCGGCTACATCATTTAAGCAAAAGGAGAGCCGCATGCTCGATCACGTCTTCATCTCGGTCAGCGACATCAATCGTTCGATCGCCTTCTATGAAGTGGCACTAGCGCCCCTGGGAATCGTCCATGCCGTCGACTACGATGGCAGAGACGGACCTCCCGGCCATCCCGATCTCAAGGGGTTCGGCGTGAACGGTCGGGTGTTCTTCTGGCTCCGCGAGGGCATCGTCGAAGGCCGCGCCGCCCATATCGGCTTTGTTGCCGATGGGACGGCACAGGTAGATACCGCCCATGCCGCAGCGATGGCGGCAGGTGCCATCGAGATCCATCCGCCCGGACCACAGCTTCATTACGACCCCCGATATTACGCGGCGCAGGTCCGTGATCCGGACGGCTACTCACTCGAATTCGTCTACAAGGAATGGCAGCACTAAAATGACAAAACTGATGATCTACGGTGCGACGGGTTATACGGGCCGCATGGTGGCGGAGCATGCGACTAGGGCTGGAACGCCTGTTGTCTTGGGTGGGCGAAGCAAAAAGCCACTTGCTGACCTGGCCGCGAAGCTCGGCGTCGAATATCGCGTGTTCGCTCTCGATGACGACGCACTGATCGACCGCTCGCTGACGGATGTCGCCGTCATCGTGAATGCTGCAGGCCCCTTCCTGCGCACGGCGAAGCCGATGATGGAAGCATCCATCCGCAACGGCGTGCATTATATCGACACCGCGGCCGAGCTCGACAGCTACCGCCTCGCAGAACAACTGGGTGCCGAGGCGGTGGCTGCAGGCGTGACGCTTCTGCCGGGCGGTGGGGGCAGCGTGGCGATGTTGGGAAGCCTTGCCGGTCATGCGGTCGCGAGGGTCAAGAATCCCCGCAGCATTCGGATCGCGATGCATGTCGCGGGCGGCATGTCACGGGGATCCGCCATCACCGCGACCGAGAACATTTCGGCTGAAACCCTGGCTCGCGTCGATGGCGAGCTTGTGGCTGTCGCCAACAGCATCCAGAAGCTCGACTTCGGACAGGGGGCTGTCGACAGTTTCCAGGTCACGCTTCCAGATCTCATCACCATCTGGAGAGCCACGGGCGTCTCGAATATCGAGACCTTCGTGCATGTGACAGGCGGAGGATTTCCCCAAGGCGATCTGTCGGCTCTTCCAGACGGCCCGACCGAGGAGGAACGTCGGGAAAACCGTTACAAGGCCGTCGCCGAGGTGACGGATGCTGATGGCGTCGTCGTCCGGTCGATCCTTGATACGGTCAACGGATACTCATTCACGGCAATCGCGGTTGCGGAGGCTGGCCGCCGTGTTCTCAACGGGGAGGCGCGTCCGGGATTCCAGACACCTGCGGAGCTGTTCGGCGATGGTTTCGCCGAGACAATCGCCGACACGACGATCATCGATGTCTGAGGAGCAAATCATGCAGAAGCTCGTCGAAAACTTCATCCGGACCGCAAACGCTTTCGACATCGAGCGCACACTGTCCCTGTTCGCGACCGACGCGGTGATAGACGATGTTTCCGTTGGCAGCGCTTTCAAGGGCAGGGATGGTGTCCGCCTTTATCTCGAACGCTTTTTTGTCGGCTACAGCACCAGAACCAAGCTGCTGGCGATCGAGGAAGAGGACAGTTCCAACGCGCTTGTCCGGGTCGACTTCACGGGCGACTTCGGCCACGAGATCGGGATCCTCAAGATCGTCGTGGGACAGGATGGCCTGATCACCCGCATCGATGCCGATCTCGAGTAGTCGACCCTCAAGGATCCCTCGCCACGACCGCTATTGCCGCGGATGGCTTGCATTCAGCGAGCCTCCGGCCTGAAAAGGACCATGTTCATGACGACTTCACCTTCATTTGCCCAACAGACCGCCGACAAGCTCGCTGTTGTCGAGGCCCTGCATCGTTTCGCCGCCGGCATCGATCTTCGCGACAAGGAGCTTCTTGCGTCCTCGCTGTCGGAGAACGCGGTTTCGGACTTTCGCCCGGCTGCCGCAAAGGCAGGATTCGAGTATCCGGTTATCGAAGGGAGGGAGACCATCGTATCCGCGCTCTTGACTTCCCTCAGCACTCTGGACACGACGCATTCCATCAGCAATCCGCGCGTGACCATCAATGGCGACATTGCCTGTGTGGATGTGCTCGTTGAAGCACAGCACGTTCTCCGGAACGACGGAACCCGCCACTATCTGATGAAGAACCGTTACGATGTCGAACTGGCTCGAAGCGGCGACATCTGGGTGATCACTCGGAACACGGTAGATAATGTCTGGCGATCCGGCGACCTCGCTGTCCTGTCGGCGATATAGTCGGACTGGTCTGATGAGACCATGTTCATTCTTGATGAGGCGCGGGAATTTTTCCCTTGAGCGGAGCGCTATTTGAGGAAGCCTTCAGCATCGAACTCGTCCCATCCGCGCAATGGCGACGGGTTCGATCCATCCTTGCGCGTCCCCTTCTTCTTCCCTTTCCGAAGCGATCTCGTGAGCTTCGCTTTCATGGCCGACTGACGGCGTTTCTCGGCCGCCGCAGCTATATCGTGCTCGCGCCATTCATCCACGGCACCGCGGTCGAGGATGTCCACTACCACGGCCGGATCGAATACGTGGAAGGTGATCTGACGAGCGCGGCCACGCAGCTTCACGGTTCGCGTGCCTGCTGAGGGGAGGCGACCATCCTCCAGCCAGCGCCGCCGTTCCGAGGTAGAGATCGCCAGGATGTCTTCTATCTCCCGGGGGATGACGGGAAGAGCTTCCATCTCGGCGAGCATCTCGGTTGTCGATGCGGAGGTTGCGCGGAAGATCGCTCTCGATGTCTCAGGCATCGCCAGCGTCAGAATTCCGCCTTCGAGATCCAGCGCCTTCCGAACCGCGAACGGAAGACGGGCGCGGATTTCCTGGAGGATGCCCTTGGCGCGCACCGCTGATCCGATCGTCATCGACGTTGGCAGTGACCACGTCTTCATCAGTTCCGGTTCCGCGCTTTCTTTCTTCTTTGCCATCCTCATCAGATGGATGCTGCGCGCCCTCACGTCAACGGCGGGTCAGCAAGGAGCGCCATATCCGAGGATTGACAATGATATTATATCTATTATTCTGGATATATGGAAAATAACTCTGCGATCGCGGCGCTCGCTGCACTGGCCCAGAACACCCGCCTTGAGACCTTCCGGTTGCTGGTGAGGCACGAACCCGACGGCATTCCCGCAGGCGAACTCGCGCGGTTACTTGACGTACCGCAGAATACGATGTCGGCCCATCTCGCAACGCTTTCGCGGGCTGGACTCGTCAAGAGCGAGCGGCTGAGCAGATCCATCATCTACCGGGCAGATCTGGATGGTCTGCGTGACCTGACGCTGTTCCTGCTCAAGGACTGCTGCGGCGGCTCGATAGAACTCTGCGCACCGCTTATCGCGGAGCTGACGCCGTGTTGCAACCCGGAGGCGAAACCATGTTGAATCCTGTCTCGCTCGAACCAGTGTCCGGTTCCGATGATGATCTCTGCGACGCACTCGCCACAGCGCAGCTTCCGACAGAAGATATCCATGAGGCGGGACGGACATTCTTCAAAGCCCGTTCTGATGGTGTGGAGGTGATCGGCTTCTCCGGGATAGAGCAGTGCGCGAGCGACTTTCTTCTGCGTTCGGTAGTCGTGCTTTCCGGACATCGCGGTCGGGGCTTCGGGAAGGCCATCGTCGAGCAGACCCTTCGAGGTCTGGATCGCAATGGCGACGTCTATCTCGCGACCACCACTGCTGCGCCATTCTTCTCGACTATCGGGTTCTCCGAAGTTCCGCGGGAGAGCGTGCCTCCGGCAGTTCTCGACACCCGCCAGCTTTCCTCCATCTGCCCATCGTCGGCGACCATCATGAAGCTCCAAAGGCCTCCGACCTAAAACGGACAACGACCATGACTGAAAAGACCTACAACGTGCTCTTCCTGTGCACGGGCAATTCCGCTCGCTCTATTCTCGCTGAATCCATCCTCAACAAGGAAGGCGGCGGGCGCTTCAAGGCCTATTCAGCCGGCAGCCAGCCGAAAGGCGAGGTAAACCCTCATGCCTTGGCGGAGCTGACCGTCTTGGGGTATCCGGCAACTGGCTTCTCGTCCAAGAGCTGGGATGTCTTCGCGGAACCCGATGCGCCCGAGATGGACTTCGTCTTCACCGTCTGCGACAGCGCCGCGGGCGAGGCCTGCCCGGTCTGGATCGGGCATCCGATGACGGCGCACTGGGGTGTCGAGGATCCTGCTGCCGCGGTCGGATCCGAGGTCGAGATCCAACGCGCCTTTGCGCAGGCCGCCCGCTTCCTGAAGAACCGCATCTCAGCCTTCATCAACCTGCCGATCACCTCGATCGATCGGATGGCTCTTGAGACGAGGCTCCGGCAGATCGGTGCGATGGAGGGCTCGACCTCGCCGCAAGGGAAGGCATCCTGATGTCCACTTTCGAACGATACCTGACCGTCTGGGTCTTCCTCTGCATCGCCGTCGGTGTGGGTCTCGGCCATCTCATGCCCGGCTTTTTCCAGATCGTCGGGTCCGCCGAGATCGCCAAGGTGAACATCCCAGTCGCCATCCTGATCTGGCTGATGATCATCCCGATGCTGCTGAAGATCGATTTCCGGTCGCTCACGCAGGTTGGTTCCTACTGGCGCGGGATCGGTGTGACGCTGTTCATCAACTGGGCGGTCAAGCCGTTCTCGATGGCGTTTCTGGGATGGCTGTTCGTCGGCTGGTTCTTCCGACCCTATCTGCCAGCGGATCAGATCGACTCCTACATCGCAGGCCTGATCATCCTTGCCGCGGCTCCATGTACCGCCATGGTTTTCGTCTGGAGCAACCTGACGCGCGGAGAGCCGATGTTCACGCTCTCTCAGGTAGCACTGAACGACGCGATCATGGTCATCGCCTTCGCGCCGATCGTCGGTCTGCTGCTCGGTCTTTCCGCGATCACTGTGCCGTGGGCAACGCTTGCCTTGTCCGTTGCCCTCTACATTGTCGTGCCCGTCATCATTGCGCAGGTGCTTCGAAGCCGTCTAATCGCAGACGGAACCACCTGGGCGCTCGACAGCCTGCTTGCCAAGCTTCAACCGATGTCGCTTGTCGCATTGCTAGCCACCCTCGTGCTTCTCTTTGCATTCCAGGGCGAGCAGATCATCGCGCAGCCGACCATCATCGCTCTGCTCGCGGTTCCGATTCTGATCCAGGTCTACTTCAACTCGGGTCTCGCCTACCTCCTGAACCGGATGTCGGGAGAACGCCATTGCGTCGCCGGACCGTCCGCACTCATCGGTGCCAGCAACTTCTTCGAATTGGCAGTCGCCGCCGCCATCAGCCTGTTCGGATTTCAATCGGGCGCGGCGCTCGCCACCGTCGTCGGAGTTCTGATCGAGGTCCCGGTGATGCTGTCCGTCGTCTGGATCGTGAACCGTTCCAAGGGCTGGTACGAGGCATCGCCCGCCGTCGCAAAAACAACCGCTACCGAAAGGACATGATCATGGATGTCACCATCTACCACAACCCGGCCTGCGGCACGTCTCGCAACACGCTGGCGCTGATCCGCGCCGCCGGGATCGAGCCCACCGTCATCGAGTATCTCCAGAACCCGCCGACGCGGGACCGGCTCGCGAAGATGATCTCCGACGCTGGCATGACCATTCGCGAGGCGATCCGGGAGAAGGGCACGCCCTATGCCGAGCTTGGTCTCGACAATCCCGACCTGACCGACGAGCAATTGCTGGATGCGATGATCGTGACACCGATCCTCATTAACCGTCCGCTCGTTGTCACCCCGCTTGGCACCAGGCTTGCCCGGCCTTCGGAGGCAGTTCTCGACATCCTGCCCGCCGACGCATTCACGGGGCCCTTCACCAAGGAAGACGGTGAGCAGGTCCTCGACAATGAAGGAAAGCGCATTGCCTGATACATTCCCCGCACTGAACGACCAGCACATCCAGCCGATCGACATCGCATCCCTGCGGCCCGCCTTCTCCACGCACAAGCCACGGATACTGATCCTCTACGGATCGCTCCGGGAGGTGTCATACAGTCGTCTGCTCGCATTCGAAGTCCACCGTCTGCTCGAACGTATGGGATGCGAGGTTCGAATCTTCGATCCGGCGGGACTGCCGCTACCGGACGAGGCGCCTGTCAGCCATCCGAAGGTTCAGGAACTTCGCGAACTGACCCAGTGGTCTGAAGGCCATGTCTGGATCAGCCCGGAACGGCATGGTGCGATGACCGGGATCATGAAATCGCAGATCGACTGGATCCCGCTGTCGGTCGGTTCCGTGCGGCCGACGCAGGGCAAGACGCTGGCGGTGATGGAAGTTTCCGGCGGCAGTCAGTCCTTCAACGCCGTCAATCAGTTGCGCATTCTCGGGCGCTGGATGCGGATGATCACCATCCCCAACCAGAGCAGCGTGGCGAAGGCGTTCCAGGAATTCGGTGTCGATGGTCGCATGAAGCCGTCGTCCTATTACGACCGTGTCGTCGACGTCTGTGAGGAACTGGTGAAGTTCACCATCATGACCCGCGATGCCTCCACCTACCTGACCGACCGCTACAGCGAGCGGAAGGAAGAGGCGGCCGAACTGGAGAAGCGGGTTTCGCTGAAATCGATCTGACGAACTAGACCGTTGCGGTGTCTGGCCGCCGACAGGATACCGCCACCGCAACGAATGCCGCGATGCTGACGGCACCGAGACATGCGTTTCCAATGAGCGACAGGCTCAGGCCCAGGTTCTCCATCGCCGCCGCGAACGCGAAGGGCGCTCCGGCTCCGAGCGCCAGTCGAGCGGCCGCCATCTTGCCCGTGATCGTGCCATACCCATCTGATCCAAACAGATAGAGCGGCAGGCTTCCCTGCGCGATGCTGTTGATGCCGGAACCGAGCCCGAGGCAGATTGCGAACGCGACAGCGCCCGGCAACCAGTCACCCGTCGCCAGCAGGATCAGAATGCCGAAAACGATCAGCGCCGCGGACAGGACGGCGAGTGCCGGCGGCGACAGGTTCTTTCCGAAGACCATGTTGATAAGGCGGCTCGCGACTTGTGCCGGACCGAACAGGGATCCGATCACCACTGCCGCGGCATCCAGCCCGATCGACCCAAGCATCGGCACCATATGCGCGAGGATTGCGGCAAGCGTGAATCCGAGAAGCGCGAAGGCAAATGACACCATGATCATGCCTCGGCGACGGGCATCGTGGGGGATTGCCCCGATGACCGCCTCGCGAGGCCGGGCGGCCGCATCCGCATTCGATCCGGTCTTGCCGACGCGCATGATCCAGAAATGCAGAGGCATACAGAGGAACAGATTCAGCGCTGCGAAAACCAGATAGATCTCACGCCACGACATCCATCCGGAAAGTGCGGCCGAGATCGGCCAGAAGATGGTTGATGCGAAGCCTCCGATCAGGGTGAGATAGGTAATGCTCCGGGAGGCCGAACGGGGATCGCTCTCGACCAATGTGGCGAATGCCGCCTGATACTGCACCATCCCGGATGACACCTCGAGCAGGATGATGGCTATGGCGAATACGGCGACCGAGGGCGACCAGGCGCACAGAGCGAGCGTCAACGCGGCAAGAACCGAGCCTAGCGTCATGATGGCGGCGGCGCCGATCCGATCCATCTGCTTGCCCAGGTAAGTGGCCGACAGGCCACCGATGAACAGCGAGACGGAAAAGACCCCAAACACCTGGGCAAGCGAGAGGCCCAGATCTACGGCCATGCCAGGAGCGAGAATGCTGAAGCTGTAATAGAGAGTGCCGTAGCCAATGATCTGAGTGATGCCGAGAGCGGAGACGATACCCGCGCGAACCTGTCGACTATGCACTTGCTACCTCATCATCCGGGATGCAGCAGCCGTCACTCTTCTCGACATTCTCACGGATCGCAGGGTGTCCGGCGCAGCAGTCTTCCATCAGGAACTTCACGAGACCGGCGAGTGTCTCGTAGCTGGCGCTGTAGATGATGGAGCGGGATTCCCTACGCTGCGAGATCAGCCCGGAACGCTCCAGCTCCTTGAGGTGAAACGACACGTTCGTTGCCGAAACACCCATGCGCTCCGCGATCACACCTGCTGCCAATCCCTCAGGGCCTGCGACGACCAGCGCGCGGACGATCCCAAGGCGGGTCTCTTGGGAGAGGGCGGCAAATGACGAAAGAGCTTGACGTTCGTCCATACTTCAATATTCCTTGAATAATTGGATAGAAGGGATAGCGCACATGAACGCGATCGACAAGGCAGTTTCTTCTGACATCACGCTCGGCCACCTTCTCGACGTTCTCGCAGTCGCGCCGGATGCGCCACTGGTGTTCACCTATGACGGCAACCCCATTCGGCCGGGATACCATGTCACCGAAGTGAAGGCCGGGCAGTTCTCGGCGCTCGACTGCGGCGCCAATCCGGAAGCCTGGTCCGAGATCTTCGTCCAGCTCTGGGATATCGACGAGGATGGCCGGACACACATGCCAGCGGGCAAGTTCTCTGCGATCATCCGTAAAGTCTCCGATCATGTCCGGCTCGAGCCAAGTGCCAAGCTCACGTTCGAAGTCAGTGACGGCGTGCGGCCGATGGCTCTCTACTGCGCCGCCACGCCGCGCCTTGATGCCGGAACATACCTGGTGAACTTGCAGGCTAGGCCAGCGAGCTGCAAGCCACGGGATCGCTGGCTGGCTGAGGAGCAGGCAAAATCAGCCTGTTGTGGGCCATCCGATAGCGCTTCGAAGTGTTGCCCGTAGACCGCTGGTAGCACAGCCAGCCGGAATCAAGGACTTGATGGGATACGGGCTTACGTGGCCGGGCAGTGATCCGGCTAGGTCAACCGTCTCTGATCGACAGCAATCCATGTGGCACCCCATATCGGATCCGTGTTCAATCGTGATTTCAAGTAGATCATCAGGGAGCTGAAGCATGGAGATGGAAGTCGCGCCGCAGGACGATAGCTTCCTGATGTTCGAGACCGTTTTCCGCAAGCACGGTGACCTCCCTGAGGTGCTCAACTTTTCTGTTCAGTTGAAGAGATACCGTTTCGATTCAGAATCGGGGGGCAATGCTTGCCGAACTCAAGGGGTTCATAGCCCAGCCAGGCTACATTCCCGAACCGGATGACGGGTGGTACTTCGATGTTTTGACATGAGAAGTCAGCACGCAATGAACGCATTCCATGTCCTTGCCGACGAGCATGCCTTGCTGAAGAAGGCATTGGATACACCTGATCTCGATTATCTCGGGGCGGTAGCCCACCTCGAGCGTGTCTGGGTAAGCGAGCCGATGCGGGGGCGCGGTATCGCGCTCCGACTGTTGAGAGAAGCCAATCAGGTACTTGCTCGATACGGTCTTCTGATCGTGTTGAAGTCGCATCCCGACGGCTAAAAGGTTCCGAATGCTGCGTGCCTGAAACTTGCCTCGTACTATCAGAGCGATAAGCGGCTTGGACTGCGAGCGGTGTCGAAGAGGAAATTTCCAGGGTGGCTGGTCGCGATCTGGGACGAGCCGATCGTCAACACCGACGACCAGCTCTTCCTGCATGAAGACGACGAAACGGTCGAGCTTGATGCTTAGCCTACCGCTAGTAGCATACTCCTCGAACGCCGCCCGCCGCGCTTATGGATTCGCCCGTGATCCAGTACGAATCCTCGGATGCTAGGAATACGGCGACGGTTGCTATGTCCTCCGGCTCGCCGAAGCGGTCAAGCGATATCCCGGCGATCAGCTTTTCTCCGAGTTCGCCCGCGAAGTTGCCGTCCGTAGCTGGCGTGTTCGTGTGGCCAAGCAGGATGCAGTTGAGCCTCCATCGCCCGTAAGTTTGCGATCAGTTTTCATCTGGCTCCGTAGATGTCACTGACATCATCCAGGCCTTTACTGCCTCCATCGCGGCCGATTTCCGATGTTTCGGCCAGACTAGGTAAAAGTCCGAGGGGCCGCGAAGTTTGACCTTGTCGATCTGGACAAGGCGATCTCCCTGCAGATCGTTGGCCACGAAATGGCGGGTGGCAAGGACGATGCCCTGACCCGCGATCGCGGCATCGATGGCGTGGGATGTCTGATTGAAGCTGATGCGCCGGAATGCAGGCATCTCGATCTGACCAGACATCCCGAACTGCCGCTCGATGAATTCCGGCCAGAAATTGTGCGTGTCCTGCAGAAGTGCATATCCGGATAGCTCTGCGAGGGTTCTCGGCACGCCGCGATCCCGAAGGAGCATGGGGCTGCAGGCGGCGATGATCTCCTGCTCGAACAGCAATTCCGAAGCAAGTCCCGGCCCGAATGGCTGGTGCCCGTATCGCACGGCAAGATCGACGCCATCCACCTGGAAATTCGAGATGCGGTCGGTCGCTACGATATGGATGTCGAGGTCCGGATGTTTCGCCGTCAGATCCGGCAGGCGGGGGATCAGCCACTTCGATGCGAAGGTCGGTGTCGCGCTGATCGCGAGTCTTACGGGTTGAGGCTTCAGGTCGCCCGTGGCGCGTGCGATGATCTCAAACGCCCGGCTGATATCGGCGATGTAGGCGCGGCCTTCGTCTGTGAGGGCCAGGGTTCGGGGCATTCGCTCGAACAGTTGCAGGCCCAGTTCCGCTTCCAGCCCGCGCACCTGTTGCGCCACTGCGCCCTGGGTAACGCCGAGCTCTTCCGCCGCCAGCCGAAAGTTTAGGTGGCGTGCCGCAGCTTCGAAAGCCTTCAGGCCATTGAGAGAAGGTAGCCTTCCGAGTGCCCTGGTCATTCAGTAGATTTTCTATCGTCAAAATTCAGGAGAACTGATTGGCGTCTTCGATCTTCGCAATGATATCTCTCGTCTCAGTGGTAATCAATCAATGCATCGACGAGAAGGACGACCGCCATGACAATAGAAAAAGTCGCCATCATCACGGCTGGTGGCAGTGGAATGGGTGCCGAGGCCGCCAAGCGGCTTGCGGCTGACGGCTTCAAAGTGGCGATCCTGTCGTCTTCCGAAAAAGGCGAGGCTCTGGCAGCCGAACTCGGCGGTATTGGTGTGACGGGTTCCAACCAGTCGAATGACGACCTGAAGCGGCTTGTCGATGCCACGATGGAGAAATGGGGGCGGATCGACGCGCTGGTCAACAGTGCAGGCCATGGTCCGCGCGCTGCCATCACCGAGATCACCGACGAGCAGTGGCATACGGGCCTTGATGTCTACCTGATGAACGTCATCCGTGCGGTGCGGCTGGTCACGCCGATCATGCAGGCGCAGAAATCGGGTGTGATCGTCAATATCTCCACCGCCTGGGCCTTCGAGCCGACCCCGATGTTCCCGACCTCGGCCGTGTTCCGTGCCGGGCTTGCCTCCTATATCAAGATCTATGCCGACACCTATGCGGCCGACAATATTCGCATGAACAACGTGCTGCCCGGCTGGATCGACAGCCTGCCCGGTACCGAGGAACGTCGCGAAATGGTGCCGATGAAGCGCTACGGCACCAGCGCCGAGGTGGCCGCGACCATTTCCTTCCTTGTCTCGGAAGGGGCCGGTTACATCACCGGCCAAAACCTCAAGGTCGATGGCGGCCTGACACGGTCGGTCTGAGGACCTAACAGATACAGCGGTTTCCATGCAGGGACCGCTGTATCTCGCATTCAAAGGATAGCTGGATATGCCCGGATATTGGATCGTCAAAGGCGGCGATGTTGAGGACGTGGAGGCTCTTGCGGCATATAACGCGATCTTCTCGGTTATCGCCGTGCGATATGGGGTGGAGATTATCGCCGGCAGATCACGGGTCGAGACCGTCGAAGGGCGGCATTTCCCGCGGCAGTTCATCCTGAAGTTCGACAGCTACGAGACAGCAAGGGCTTGTTACGACGACCCGGAGTATCAGGAATCCCTCACGCTTGCGGCTCGGGCATATTCGCGGGAATTGTCCATTCTGGAAGGATAGAGTTCGGTCCACCGGCTTGACATCGTTTAATTCGATTATTTATAACCATCTGGTTGGAAATAATTGGTGAGACGATGGGCAGGAAACGAGTTATCGATCAGCAGGCGGTTCTTGATGCCGCGGAACGTGTCGTGGGGCGCGATGGCGCCGCCAATCTGACGATCGATGCGGTCGCCAGGGAGGCGGGTGTCAACAAGGCGAGCGTGCTCTACGACCATAAGTCGAAGCAGGCTCTGATCGAGGCCATCGTCGACCGCGCGTTCGAGCGCGACAATGCCCATCACACGGGAATAGAGCGGCAGATCGATGCCCCCGAAGATCGGGCCATCAGGGGGCGAATCCTTGCCGCATCCGCGCCGCTACCCGAAGAGTTCAAGGCGGTTGCGCTGAACCTCAGCGCCGCGCTTGCGCTCGATGCGGGATTGCGCGGTAAGATGCAGCAAAACCAGGCCCGGACAATCGCCCGCATCGAGGAAACCTCCCCATCACCACGCGGGGCGCTCCTGGCCTATCTGGCTCTCGAAGGGCTGAAGTTCCTCGAACATCTCGATTTCCATCATTTCGAGCGTGAAGACCGTGATCGGATCCTTCGCGAGATCAACTGGCTCGTCACAGTGCATCCGGAAGAGACCGATCTTCCTGTTGCCGGGACGAGCTGACACTCCCAATACCATCAGGTGAATGACATGACAGGCAGCACTGCCGCCCCTGCCGCGGCCACGGATAAACGCGCCCCGTTCCAGCGCATCTTCCTGACAGGAGGGAGCGGTTATGTCGGCCGCAACCTGATCAGCCATTTTGTCGCCCGCGGCGTCACGGTCACGGCACTGGCCCGCAGTGACGCGTCGGCGGAACGGGTTCTCGCACTCGGAGCGATCCCGTTCCGAGGCGATCTTTTCGATTCCGCCCTGGCCGCCGCAATGGCAGGCTGCGATGCTCTGGTCCACGCCGCGGCCGATACCGATCATGGTCCCGCGACCGAGGCGCAGCGCCGCATCAATGAGGACGGCGCGCGCGCCGTGCTTGATGCCGCGCGCGTTGCCGGCATCGCCAAGGTCATCCATCTCAGCACGGAATCGGTGCTGGCCACGGGCAGGCCGCTGGTCAATGTGGACGAGACCATGCCTTTGCCGCGAAATCCCGCAGGCGGATATTCGCGTACCAAGGCAGAGGCCGAGCGGATCGCGCTTGCCGCCAATGCTCCAGATCTCTCCGTCGTCGTCTTGCGCCCGCGCTTCGTCTGGGGGCGTGACGACACGACGGCACTGCCAATGCTCATGGACGCGGTCCGCTCTGGAAAGTTCGCCTGGATTTCCGGCGGAACCTATCTGACCTCAACGACCCATATCGCCAATCTCTGCCATGCCGTCGAATTGGCGCTTGGCAAGGGGCAGGGCGGTGAGGTGTATTTCATCTCGGATGGAGACCCGTTGCCGTTCCGCACCATGGTCTCGGCCCTCATCGAAACGCAGGGGTACGCGGTGCCGGAGAAGACCGTGCCACGTTTCGTCGTTCGTGCCGTTGCGGCAATCGGGGACCTGCTTGGGGCAATCTCCCGTGGCCGGATCGTGCCGCCGCTCACGCTTCAGACCTATGCGACCTCCGCCGTCGAAGTGTCGTTCGAGATCGGCAAGGCCCGGCGCGAATTGGGCTATGTACCCGTCATGTCAAGGGAAGAGGGGCTGGCCGAATTGCGAGCCCATCAGCACTGATAGTCTTCAAGGCGGGGCGCACCTTGCGGCTTTCCCGCCTTGATCCAGTCCACCTTGCCACGCAGGAAGGACAGGGCCGCATCCAGTGCGGCTTTTCGTTCTTCCAGGCGGGCGATCTGCAACTGTAAGACCTCGATCGTGCGTTCCGGCGAATGCTCGCCGGCACGATATTCCTCATTGAGTTCCAGGATCTCACTGAGCGAATAGCCCAGCGTCTGCTGCAGGCGGATCATGCGGGCGGCCGTCACGTCTTCCGTCCGGAACACCTGGTAGGGGTTCGATCCGCCCTTGGCACTGCGCTCGGGCTTCAGCAGACCTTTGGTGATGTAGAAGCGGATCGTATCGACCGGCAGATCCGCGGCTCTGGCAAATTCCGAAATGAGCATGATTTAACCTTTGACCATGGACTGTACTCCATACTTATAAGAGATGCTTGTCAAGATATGGAGAACCGGAATGACAAGCGAAATCATCACCATGCCGCAGGTGCAACTCGGACGGGGCGGCCCAATGGTCGGTGCCCAGGGACTGGGCTGCATGGGCATGAGCGAATTCTATGGCGAGATCGACGAGACCGAATCCCGGGCAACGCTGGAACGGGCATTGGAACTCGGTGTCACCATGTTCGACACTGCGGACATGTATGGGGTCGGCGCCAACGAGGAATTCCTCGCCCCCTTCCTCGCCGCTCATCGTGACGAGGTCATCATCGGCACCAAGTTCGGTTATGCGAGGTCGCCCGAAAATCCCAACGACTGGAGCCTCGACACTCGTCCCGAATTCATCCGGGCCGCAGTGGATCGCTCGCTGAAGCGGCTTGGGGTCGATGTCATCGACCTCTACTACATGCACCGCCGCGATGGCGTAACGCCTTTGGAGGAATCCGTCGGCGCGATGGCCGATCTGGTGACATCAGGCAAGGTGAAATGGCTCGGACTTTCAGCCGTCAGTGCCGAAGAACTGCGCACCGCCCATGCCATCCACCCGATCGCCGCCCTCCAGTCGGAATGGTCGATCTTCACTCGTGACATCGAGACGGAGATCGTTCCGGTCGCCGTGGAACTTGGGGTGACGATCGTGCCTTATTCGCCGCTCGGTCGCGGCATGCTGACGGGCCAGGCATTCGCCGGAGCCTTGACCGGTGACGATGCACGTCAGAATTTCCCGCGCTTTTCCCCGGAGAACCGCGAAGCCAACATGCGCCTTGTCGCCAAGATCGAGGAGATCGCATCCACCAAGGGTGTGACATCCGCCCAGCTTGCCCTCGCATGGCTTTACGCGCAGTCCAGCAGGTTGGGCGCAAAGACGGTTCCGATCCCCGGAACGCGCAAGCGCGCCCGTCTCGCTGAAAACGTCACGGCGGTCTCCATCAATCTTGGTGCTGACGAGATGAATATGCTGGAGCCGCTTGCGGCGGCCGTGCATGGGATTGCCGTTTAGAGAAGGGACGTTTCAATGCCATCCGCTTCGGAGTTCAACATGAAGCTGAAAATCCTTCTGCTGGTCATCCTGGCATCTTTCTGTCGGCCTGCCACACGACCCGCATGGGGCAGAGCATGGGGTTTCCCTCGCCAGAAGAGCGCCGGTTCTGATTCCGTATAGCCCCACCAAAAGCTCCGCCAGAATTCTTCGATCCTTGTTCTGGTGGGGCCTGCGGTACTACCTTCGCCTCAGATCTCGGCGACTTCGCACTCATTTGAGCTCTGACAACATGAAGTTATCGTCATGCTAGTTATCAGCGATGCCGAAGCAATCGTTCCCGCTTGCGTCGTTCTCCGACCGCGATACGTGTGGTCTTGGCTGGCTGGAATCCGGATTTTGCTAGAGCCTCGGCAAGCGTCGGCTTCTTATGTCGGAAGAGAGCGGCGATCCGCCTAATAAAGATGCCTATTTCATGACTTTCGGACGAGGTTGCGATGCGGACGGTCGCTATTCTGAGAAGCTGGCAATAAATGGCGCACCCGACAGGATTCGAACCTGTGACCTTTGGAATCGGAATTGGATGACCATTGTCTTAGCTATTTGATTTTATGTACCTGCCGTTAGGAGTGCGCTAGAGGCGCGCTGGTTGTCTGACTAATTTCGGTCGGATCATATGAGTATGGCCTAGTCGCGACATCCTTAAGAGGCGTCGTTGAATTTCGGTTTATCTTAATTCCCGTTTCATGTCCCCGACTTTACGGGATTATAAACTCTAGGCGTAATTTTCAGCTTTCCTCTGTGATGCGTCCACCTTGAGCTCCAAGTATTTCGCGCTTGCCGACATGGTTCGGTGCGCCGACGAGGCCTTCCTTTTCCATCCGCTCCACCAGCGATGCGGCGCGGTTATAGCCGATCGACAGGCGGCGCTGGATATAGGATGTAGAGCACTTCTTGTCGCGCTGGACGATCTTGACGGCGCGCTCGTAGAGCTCGTCGCCATTGTCTTCCGCGCCCATCGAAGTCTGGTCGAAGACGGCTGCATCTTCTTCTTCCTCGACGCCATCCTCTTCCTCGTCCTCGGTCACACTGCCGAGATAGGACGGCTGCCCTTGTGTCTTCAGATGCGCGACGACCTTCTCGACTTCGTAATCCGAGACGAATGGGCCGTGGACACGGGCGATACGCCCGCCACCCTTCATGTGCAGCATGTCGCCCTGACCGAGAAGGTGCTCGGCACCCTGCTCGCCCAGAATGGTACGGCTGTCGATCTTCGACGTCACCTGGAAGGAGATACGGGTCGGGAAGTTGGCCTTGATCGTGCCGGTGATGACGTCGACGGAGGGACGCTGGGTCGCCATGATCAGGTGGATGCCTGCGGCACGCGCCATCTGCGCCAACCGCTGGATCGCGCCTTCGATTTCCTTGCCGGCGACCATCATCAGGTCGGCCATTTCGTCGACGATAACGACGATATAAGGCAGCGCCGTCAGGTCCAGAGCCTGTTCCTCGAAGACCTGCTCGCCGGTCGAGCGGTCGAAGCCGACCGGCACGCTGATCATGATCGTCTCGCCCTTGTTGCGCGCTTCGGCAACGCGGGCATTGAAGCCGTCGATATTGCGGACGTTGAGGCGCGACATCTTGCGATAACGCTCTTCCATCTCGCGCACGGCCCATTTCAGCGCCAGAACGGCCTTCTTCGGGTCGGTAACGACCGGCGTCAGCAGATGCGGGATACCGTCATAGACGGAGAGTTCCAGCATCTTCGGGTCGACCATGATCAACCGGCATTCTTCCGGACGAAGATGGTAGAGCAGCGACAGGATCATCGTGTTGATGGCGACCGACTTGCCCGAACCGGTGGTGCCGGCAACGAGAAGGTGAGGCATCTTGGCGAGTTCGGCGATGACCGGTTCACCGCCGATCGTCTTGCCGAGGCAGAGCGGCAGACGGTAGTCGGTGCCGATATAGGAATTGCTCTCGACCAGTTCGCGCAGATAGACGGTCTCGCGCTCGACATTCGGCAATTCGATGCCGATGACGTTGCGGCCGGGGATGACGGCGACACGCGCCGACAGAGCCGACATCGAACGGGCGATATCGTCCGACAGGTTCATCACGCGAGACGACTTCACGCCCGGAGCCGGGGCAAATTCGTAGAGCGTCACCACCGGGCCGGGCCGAACGTCGATGATCTCGCCCTTGACGCCGAAATCCTCTAGAATGCTTTCCAAGAGCCCGGCGCTCTGTTCCAGCGCCTCTTGGCTCATCGTCTGCTCTTCGCGCGGTTCGGCAACCTGCAGGAGATCGATATCCGGGAAGGTATAGTCTTCGGCAAAGGTCAGCATCCGCGGCTTGCGCACGGCAACCGGCGCAGCGGGCTGGATGTCGACCGGCTCCGCCACCAGCACGGGCTGTTCAACAACGGCTTCGACCGGCGTGGCATAAGCGTCGGGCTCGATGAACGGCGCAGGTTGCGGCTCTGCGGTGAATAGAGCAGGCGCAACCTGCCTGATTGCGATCTGACGATAGAGATCGATCGCAGACGGCGCTTCGTGAACGACGGGAGCAATCACCGGTGCGGCAACCACAACGGTCGGCGCAGGTGTATGCACAGGGGCCGGCGGCACGAAACGGGTAACGGTCGGCTTCAGCGCCGCGGGAACCGGCTTCGGCGCAATCTGAGAGGCAGTCAATGCGCGCGGCGAGGCCTTCTGCTCGATATTTTCCGAAGCGCCGAGGCTCATCATCTCCCAGATCAGATGATCCGGGATGGACGTCACGCGGCGTGTCGGCACGCTCTGCGCCTGTGTGATTTCCGGCTCTGCCGGGGCAGGCATCGGAGCCGCAGCTACCGGCTGGCGATAGATCGGCTGCTCGACGACGCGCTGCATGGCCGCCTCGATCGGCTGCGAAACAGGAGCAGCAGGCGCGAATGCCTGGCCGATGCGGCGCTGGAGATTAGTCACTTGGGAACCTGTATTTGCATTAAGTGGAGCCTGAAGGCCCGCGGGCATGGAGATGGCAATCGGTAGCGGCGCTGGAATTACGCTCCCGGCATGACCGACCTCCTCGACGATAACGGCTTCATGCTTGGCAGGACCGCGGCCGGGCGTGCGGGTAAAGCGCACATTCGGCGCCAGGATGAAGGCGCGCTGCCAGGTCGGAAGCTTTTCCGGATCCAGCTCGACCGCCGGTATCGGCTCCGGCAGGGGAAGAGGCTGCTCAGCATCATTGGCAGCCACGAACTCCTGTTCGTCACTCCAATTGGCATCTTCGATTGGGGAAATGTCTTTGCGGGAAGGCGGAAAATGCATGTACGCGAAACCATCAAATAACGTGATCACA
Organism: Aliirhizobium cellulosilyticum; assembly: GCF_014198105.1. Classification (NCBI taxonomy): domain Bacteria; kingdom Pseudomonadati; phylum Pseudomonadota; class Alphaproteobacteria; order Hyphomicrobiales; family Rhizobiaceae; genus Aliirhizobium; species Aliirhizobium cellulosilyticum. The sequence continues at coordinate 763,685 of NZ_JACIGW010000001.1, forward strand.
CCGGTCTCTGTTAATAAAAAGAAAACCTTAACCAGACGTTGCCAAGCGCTGGCTCGGTGAATTGTGATCAACCTCTCGAACTTAATTTTGCCAGGTCATCTGGATGGGACCTCCCACAATTGACAAGCTTTTCCAGCGGTCATTTTCTGATGGACATACCTTATGGCATCCGAAGGCTTGCTGTCTGCTTCAGTCTGGATGTAGCTACCCTAGAAAAGAGGTGCAGAATGATTGAAGCGAATGATCTGATTCGAGAGTTTGAAAGCCTCATCGGCGCTGCGTTGGCGGTCCCGGATGAGTATCGTCTAACCCTTTCCAGCTTTTGTCTCGAAATGACCGCCCGCACGCCGCAACCTGCTCTCGTGCGCGAGGCGCATCTCGTCGCGTCTATTAACAAGAAGCTGAAGCTAAACGCAGCACCGATGAACCAGTTTTTGTCGGAATGTGCGAAATTCCGATGCTTCTTTAATGCCAGGCTTAAGGATCAGATTGCCGAAGCTTTTGACTACGGTGACGCTGATATCCTGCACGCCACCCTCAGAGGGATCGAATTACCCGAAGACTTTGTTGACGCTCATTTTCGTCCCTTGAGTAGAGACCAGACCCTGGCCGCGTTGCAGCGTGAACTGCGAGAGACGATCAACAAGCGCACCAAACTTCCGGACCCAGCTCTTACTCAGCCGCTTCTTTTGTCCCTTTTAGGGGGATTCGCTTACAATTATTTCGCCCGCCACGACGTCCATAACCTATTTGACCCGCTAGAAAATAGTTTGGACTACGAAGAAGAGTATTGGAAGCGTCTACATGTCCACGCCGAAAGCCTCTTCGAAAGGGATAATTCGCTCACGATCTTGCACGACACCATCTCTGCAACAAAGGCTGATTATGAGGAGTTGCTCGCCGATAACTTTACCCGAGTATCTAGAGCATACGATGACCTAAATAATCATGGATTTTTGATAATAATTCTTGAGGCATTGGATGAGGGGGCGAGGGATACCCAATGGAATCTATGTTCTGATCTCATCCTATTTGCAGAGAAGCATCGAAGTGTAGAGTTGCAGAAGGGCTATTTTCAGTACCGAAAAATCGCTGAAGTCACCTCATCTTACATCGGGGGTATAAAGCAGGATGAAGCTCGCTTCGAGCGAGCTAACGAAGGTTTCACGTATCGCGATACATTGGTGACATTTCCCGATGATGGTGAATGTGGGAGACCCACACTTGTCCTAATTTTTCAGAAGAATGAGCGTGACGAAACAGTTCTTCCGTGTCCCGCATGTCGGTCGCACCGAGTGAATGGTAATTCCTACTCGTCTTTTGGAGTTAAGAGCTGGGAGTGCCAAAACTGGATTTGCCCGGATCGGAGCATGTCGAATAGAGGGAAGCGGTTCTCATTTTTGTCATTGCTTATGAATAAGGCAATATCTCCAGAAAACGAAATTCCTGTCTCGCTCGTAAGGCGTTGGTCGCGCGACGTTATCTATTGCGCGAACGTGGCTGAGATTATCGAAATGGCGGTATCGTTTTACTCCCTCCGCTCTGACAGCATTACCGTCGCGGAGACACTCAACATCTGCCCCAACTACATGGGAAGAAATATCGTTGCATATTCGCCACCTCAACCAGAGAGGGAAATTGTAGCGCGCTTCAATGCAGACCCATTCTTTTCCCGTTTTCTAATCAATAAAAACATCGTTGCGTCGACAAGCCAGAGCCCCAACCTCGGCGATGCAAGGCACAAAGTATTCTGCGGCGACTCCTTTGATGTCCTCAGCCATTTCGAAGAATTCACTATAGATGGGGCCGTCACCTCCCCTCCATACTACAATGCTCGAGAATATAGCCAGTGGGACAATATTTATTGCTACATGTATGACATGTACAATAATGCATGTGCGGTTTTCCGATCCCTCAAGAAAGGAGGTTTTTACCTATACAATATATTTGATTACTTCGATAACGAAAATTCAATTGCGTTGTCTGCTATGGGAAAAAAGCGGCTTATACTTAGCTCGCTGACCGTCGCTGCATTCCGAAAAGCGGGCTTCACTCTTCAAGGAAATATCGTCTGGGATAAAGGGGAAATCGAAGGCAAGCGTGGCTTCAATGGCGGAAATTATTCGCCTTACTATCAGGCTCCATTCAATTGCTGGGAGCATATCCTGATATTTCGAAAGCCAGGGCCTGGTAATGTAGTCCGATTTCCGTCAATTATTCGCCAGCAACCGGTCATGAAGTTTAGGAATGGGGTGAACACCCACGGACATACTGCGCCCTTCCCAGAAGCGATCCCGGATATACTGATCTCGAACATACCCAAAGGTGGTGTGGTTTTGGATCCCTATGCTGGAAGCCTGACCACAGGACGTGCAGCCGAAGCAGCGGGACGCATCGGTGTTTCGATCGAACGAAGCTATGAGTACTGTAAGTTGGGCATAGCCATGAGAAGTGGCATCATCGTTCCTTCGGCAGCAAATTCTTAGTCCAGCTCATCGTCCTCACGCGGTGTGAGAAGGCCGCCCTCCTCAATGGCTTCTTCAACGGCTTCTCGATCAATTTCGTATAGGCCATCACGCGAGAGCCATATCGCCAATGCCCAAGCTTCCTGCATTCGTATCTCTGACATCGTTAGTCCATGAGAGCGGCATAGCTTGATAAACGCCTTGAGAGTTTTAGGACGGAATTCGAGTAGAACGTAAACTAGAACGGAAGCTGCTGGCGCGAAAGATAGCCCGCCAAGGCGATGAGAGCCGCGCTTGATTACATTCTCTCGTTTTGTGAGAAGCTGAAAATTCTCAAGGGTATCGGCATCCTTTACGTCGCGCCCCGCCTTGATAAATTGTTCTTTTGCTTCTTTATGATCGGCCTCAAGAAACATGCGCTTACCCGAAACAGCACATGTGCCTGGCTGACTGTACAGCCATTGCCAAACTTCTTTCATCGTTTTGCCGCGCGGATAATTATGTTTTACCGCGCTAGCCACCTGTGTTCCGACTTGCGGTGGGTTGAGCTCTCCGCAGACTGCGACTGCAACATCCTCCCAACAGATGAGTCCATTGTCGACCATCTGCATTATGAAACTTTTCCAGTCTTCGTCGCTCTTGTCAGGAACCTCAAAATTGACTTTGACGCTGGCAAGAATCGCGGCCAACAAAAGGTGTTTTCCGGGGCCGTAGCCAATCAAGTTGTAAATGTCCGGAAAAAACGCTCCCTCGAGATCACTTAGCTTTAAATAACCTTTGGCTTCGAGGGTAGCAGCAGTTCTTCCTGAAACGTTCGGAAGAGTTTCGAGGTCACGCTGGCGATCTAAAATGAAGGTGGCACCTGATTTTATGCCGGCATTATAAAGGACGAAAGTTTCCTTTGTTGAAGAAGTGCAGTCTTCTATGCGGGCGAAATCGACCTCGTCCATATCTCCGAGTTTTTCAAAGCCTGCCGCGGAGAGCTTTTCAACTGTTTCTGGCGATATCAGATCAATGGACGTGAAGTAGGAAAATTTGGTTACCTTTGACATCGCGCTCTCCGTTTTTTGGGAGGCGTATCATGATGATCAATCACAGACAATCTGATTGCCTTTTGAGAATAACTGCTTACGACGTGTCAATCCAAAGTCGGAGAATCGTGAGGCAATGGCTAAAAGCTGCAAGGTCGCAATCCAGATGGACCACATTTCCGGCATCAACATTGCCGGTGATTCCACCTTCGCAATGACCCTGGAGGCCCAGTCCCGCGGTTACGAGCTGTATCACTACACACCGGACCGCCTGAGCATGCGCGACGGCAAGATCTATGCAGCCGTCGAACCGCTCGTGGTTCGCGACATCAAGGGTGATCATTTCACCCTCGGCGAAAAGATCCGCATGGATCTCTCCGAAATGGATGTGGTCTTGCTCCGCCAGGACCCGCCCTTCGATATGGGCTACATCACCTCGACCCATCTGCTTGAGCGCATTCACCCCAAGACGCTGGTCGTCAACGATCCGGCATGGGTGCGCAACTCGCCGGAAAAGATCTTCGTCACCGAGTTTGCCGATCTGATGCCGGCAACGCTGATCTCGCGTGACGTCAACGAGATCGCCGCCTTCCGTCAGGAAATGGGCGATATCATCCTGAAGCCGCTTTACGGCAACGGCGGCGCCGGCGTGTTCCACTCCACCCGCGATGACCGCAACTTCACTTCGCTTCTGGAAATGTTCGGCCAGATGTATCGCGGCGAACCCTATATCGCCCAGGCCTACCTGCCGGCCGTGCGCAAGGGCGACAAGCGCATCCTTCTCGTCAATGGTGAGCCGGTGGGTGCGATCAATCGCGTACCGGCGGAGACCGACAGCCGTTCCAACATGCATGTCGGTGGCCGTGCCGAACCGACTGAACTGACCACGCGCGAAAAGGAAATCTGCGCCCGTATCGGACCCGCACTGCGCGAACGCGGCTTCATCTTTGTCGGCATCGATGTCATCGGCGATTACATGACCGAGATCAACGTCACCTCTCCGACCGGCATCCGCGAGGTCAAGAAATTCGGCGGCGCCGATGTCGCAAGTCTGATGTGGGATGCGATCGAACTCAAACGTCGCGCCCAATAATGGGCTTGACATGCTTTCGCAGCGACCCTGGCGACGAAGGCAACACTAAATTAACCCTGCGATCGATTGGTTTGGAGCGTTTACCACCTGCAAAGTGGATTGTGGTCAGTTGGCTTAAAGCAGGACTAGGGAATAAAAAGCCATGGCAAAAATTTTGATCACGGAAGACGAAGATTCACTGCGCTCTTTTGTGGCCCGTGCTCTGCGGATGGATGGCCATGAGACGTGTGAGGCGGCAGATGGCCTAGAGGGGCTCGAGCGCCTAAATGGTTCTTCATTCGATCTTCTACTTTCTGACATTCGAATGCCGGGTATGGATGGTATAGAGTTGGCTCATCAGGCCGCCCAAAAGTTTCCGGATTTGCGCATTTTGCTGATGACCGGTTACGCGGAACAGCGGGAGCGTGCCGACGACCTCATGAAAAAGATCGTGGATGTGGTCGACAAACCCTTCGCACTTTCAGATATCCGCAGAGCGGTAGCCGAAGCATTATCATCTAGTCCCGATTACTCGTCGGCGCCTGTTTTGAAGAATGTTCATCTCAGCTGCTGAGCGTAACGGTGGGACCGGCGTCAATTCGGTAAACTCCCGGGCTAGAACGGCCAGGCATCTCAGTTAGGCTAGTTGCTGGATGGTTGCCTAGCCTTCTCCCGAAAGACGCCCTGCGGCTGACAGTTGTCAAATTTGTTTATCACCGAGAGCGGCAGTTCCGCAGCAAGACGTTCATCGGATTTGACACAACGCCCTCGTTGTGTCCTGCGACTGGTAAACCTGACAAAATACACTGTCTTTGAAGTTACGGAGTGTGATCCCTCTTAGGCCTGAGGTGTGCTGAATTTTTGAAGCATGCCACAGATAGGGTTGGAAGCCGTAAGGGTTCTAGCCGGACGGTGGAAAAGCGAGCTAAAGGCCGGGGCTTAAGCGCGGCCGCACCGGTCGTTACAATTGCCAAGATCACCCGGAGTTTAGACAATTTCTTTGGGTGGGGACGCTCAGTGCGTTTGTTGCGAAGTTGCGATTCAACCGGTTTCGCCAGTTACATCGGCGTCATGGGCTGCGGAGCGTTTCTGAGCAGGCGGTGGTGTATACCCTTGATGCTGCGGTTCAGCAAAACTGCCTTCACCGACCCTTCTTTCCTGAAAGGTAGAGTTGAAGATGGAGGCGACAATTTCTGAATTCCTGGCTTCAGTGCCATCTTCTAGCCATGGGTAAACGAGGGGCAACAATCCATCGACATGCACCTCGGTTCCCACGCAATCAACAATGACATACCAGCGCTCCCGGCACTGATCATATTTGTGTTTTCGGCCAATCATCTCTGCCGATGTGCGCGTAGCCTCACTGAAGTCTGATGTCACAGCGTAGGTAATACCGCCTGTTCCAGTGAGTATGGAGAATGCCTTGATAGCTTTGCGCGTGCGTCGCACCTCGTTTCGGACACTCAGAATGGTTTTGGACAAGTCTTCCAGGGCCGTTTGCGAGAAATCGTAGAGGTCCACCACTATTGAGGAAAGTCGCGGATCCGAATGCTTCAAAAATTGTAGCAGCTCTGAGATCACCGGTATCGAAAGCCGTTCCAAGACACCTGCCGGTCGAGCCACGGAAATACCGAAGTCGGCTGCCAACATGAAGTCATCAACAACGGTAGCAAAGTCGCGGTCCAGGGTCATGCCATCTACATCTGGAGGAAGCGCTAGCTTGGCTTTGATGTGATAGCCAAGATAATTGTACTCGCTATCGGACATCACCGTCTCAAAAACTTGAGCTCTACATTGCAGATAGAAAAGCAAGTCGATCGGTGCTGGCAGCATACGAGCCACGCAATCGAGCACACCGATATCCCATATGACGGGCGCACCACCTGGGCTTCGCTTAAGCAGACTGTGCGAAAGCAGCGTTGATGATGGAAATGGATCACTTAGTATCACAACGGGAAATGTGCGCGGCAGATGGGGTAGGTCCACATCTTTGCCGTCGGGGCTGATACAGCGCGCGCCGCTTTGAATGAGATTCCCGCAACTCAATGCCTGTTCATAGGGGTCCTGTATTGCTCCCTTGAAATCTGCGTTCAGAGCATCCAGATCACCGGCACGAGCTTTCATCGTCACGCGCTTGGATTTTGCTTGCACGATGAGAACAAATTCGCCGTAGACTACGAGCACATCGATCTCACCAGCACGGTCTTTTGATCCGTGATAGAGGATCACGTTTTCAAATACATGATCCGCACCGAAGACTGACCGGAGAATTTGGGCCGTTGTCTGTTCAAGGAAAGCACCGCGGTGGGCTGCAAGTGTATTCAGATAAGCCTTGTCGAGCCCCATCCAATAGAATGGACTTTCATAAAGGCTCTCGACTAATCTAAATTGGTTAGCGACGTAGAGGTGTTGGCCCATGTCGATGAGAGGCGAGATCGCAACAGCGTTCACCGCGAACGGATCGGTGAAGCCTTCATTCGCACCAGTGATGGGTGTCGCAAATTTGCCGATATAGGCATCAACCTTCGAGCCAAAGCGTTTGCGCAGATCAGCCTTGTCTATCAGTAGACTATTTGTCAAATCGCCATTTCCGAAAGTTTGACCTTCTTCACGGAGGTGCCCGATCGCCGACATCTGAGCGTTAATGCGATTTAATATGAAGGTTGTGATGTCGATAATCGGCCGGATGGATACGCCCGCGTTTTGCAGTAGCCATGTGGCATCATTCCGGTATCTAACGCGCGTGAACTTCAGCAATTGGTGCATGTAAAAATTCTCAGCACCATAATAGATAGCCTCCCGCGCGAGCGGAGCAACGTGGTCATGCCCATCCGCGAATGTTCGTGTATTCGAATCAAAGGCAGGTATCGCATCAACCAAAATGCGGTCGTGCAGTTCTCGGAGCAAAGTGTCCGCCCTCTCTACAAAATCACCATCAAAAACGACTGTAGAATAGGTGTGATGACTTGGCGACTGCACCATAAGCCCCACGAGTAACATCAGTTCATTTTTATTTAGACGCGACGTAGACCAACGATACTCGAGATCATTGGTAACTCTACCGTCTCTCTGGTCGTAAGTTATCACCCAATCGCGGTAAACGAGGCCGGAAATCTCATGGAGAGCGCCTTCACTTTGGGCGAGATCCTTCAAATCTGCGAATACTGCGGTGAATGACCTTGGCTCTGGGCGTTGCGGATCATCGCTCATGTTTTCCCCCACCATTGACAGAGTGCCGCGTGCAAACTCCATGTACGCTTATCACGCTGGCCGCAATCGGCTCATAGTGATTTTGCCAGCCAAACCTTGAACCTCATAAAACACACATTTTCTGACGTTTCCGCCTTGGACGACGCTGACGCCTTGATTTCGCAGAGCAACTTCCCGCTCCAAGCTGACGCTCGCCCTTTCAGTTCATCGGCAACATAAAGAACGGCACAGAATTGCTATTTTTTGTGAGGTTCGGATGAAACAGGCGAGGGTTTTGACTGATGCGGAATTCAAGCGGCTGCTGGCTGTGGTCGAGCAGATGAAGCACGCGGGGCGTAACCGGCTGGGGTTGATGCTGTCGCATCTCGCCGGCTTGCGCGTCGGGGAAATCGCAGCCCTGACCCTGCGCGATGTTTTCGACTGCGACGGCAAGGCGCGTGAGCAATTGCGGCTGCGCGCCGAGATCACCAAGGGCGGTCATGCCCGTGTCGTGTTTTTAAACGGAAAGCTGCGGCGCGAGATTGAGCGTTATCGCGCCGAATGCACCGAAAGCCGGGACGCCGATGCGCCGCTGCTGCTGACGCAGAAGAAAACAGCATTTTCTGCAAACACGCTGTGCCAGTTGATGGGGCAATTATATAGGAATGGCGGTCTCGACGGTGCGACATCGCATAGTGGTCGTCGCTGGTTCATCACGCGGCTCGCGCATTCCGGAGTCAGTCCGAAAGTCATCATGACGTTGGCCGGTCATCGCAATCTGACGACAACACAACGCTATATCGATGTTCGCGACGAGATGATGAAAGCTGCAGTCGATCTCTTGTAAGCCGTATGCGAGAAAAAGTAAATTTTGGCTTGACATATGCCCCCACAACGACATCTTTTAACCGTGGTCTTTCAGCCGGGTGGTTCGTTCACGAATAAAAGAGCTGGGAGATTGGCCTTCAGGGGTATAATGCCATCCCTCGTACCGTCAACAGTGTTCCGTTAGGAGTGCGAGACGGGGCCGCCAGACCCAAAAAGAGTCTGGTACTGACTGCAAATAGCAGCTCAGATGCTTTTCACACAAGCAATCACCGACGTGGGAACACGGATGGCGATTGCGTTGTGCTTTCTCCAAATCCTTCCTCCCATGTTTACGAAACCCTGTAACTGGGAGTAGCCCTATGATGTACAGGAAGTCTGCGGTGTTCGTGCCGCTTCCCAATGGCGACATGGTCTCATTGACCAACGTTTTTGGTCTCAAAGCCCTGCCCGATGGTCGGGTGGTACTGCTTGGTGAAGACAGTAACTCGCTGGCGTCATTTGACCCGGAAGAATATTCCGGCGTCCTCCGTGACGAAGCTATAAAGGCACTTCGCCGCATGATTATTGATGTCTCCGAAGGAAAGCGCCCTGCGCTTCCTGAATGGATGGCATTCGAATAGTCAGAAAAAGGACGTCGCAGCTTATGCTGCGGCGTTCTTTTCCCGTTCTAACCCTAAGAGTTCGTTCGATTTCTTGCGCCGGTGTAAAAGTCCCGTTGGGGCAGCGTTCCGGCTCTACACCAGCCCGCTCTGATGACCCAAGCCAAAATACCGCCATTCACCGTTTACGCCGGCCTCGACTCCGAATGGGTTACGATGGTTGATCCCGATACCGGACGACCGCAGAACGTCATTCTGAGCTACCAGATTGTCCTCGCCCATGCCGATCGTCGTTCCTCCCTCATCGTTTTTCCTGCTGGCGCCCGTCGCGCTCATCGACTTACAATGTCGTCGTTACTCAAGCGGTCGATTACCAAAGCTTTGAAAGAAAAAGTGATTCCGAGCTATCCCGACCGGATTGTGATCTTCGGGCATTTCCTTCGTGCCGATCTTCCGAGCTTCAAGGATTTCTGGCCCGCCAAGCGATCGTTCGATGGGATTGGGCGCACATTCACGGCAAAGACCCTGGAAACATTCCCCGATGACAGCCCTGGATCGTCCCGTCGAGCATCTGGGAGCGATATTATCATCTACGGCAGTGGTGAAAAACAGCATCGTGTTTTGCTTCGCTTCGTCGACACCATGTTGTTGACGCCTGGCCGTCAGGGTCTTGCTGTTGCCGGAAAAATGGTCGGCTTGCCGAAGCTGGAAATCCCGGAAGGATACAGCATCGATCGCATGGACGTACTCCTAGCTAATGATAAGGAGGCGTTCGTCGCTTACGCGATGCGTGATGCCGAAGTTGCTCTTGAATACGGCCTGCAACTGAACGCTCTTGCGGATGAGTTGGGCCTAAGACATCTGCCGTCGACCTTGGCAGGTTTTGGGATTCCGCTTCTGAGGGAAGACGCCAAGCGTGACGGCATTGATCTCGACTCAGCATTGGGTGTCCAGATCGAAAAGAAGACGGTCTACTCCGAGAAAACGAGCAGTTTCCGCACGGTTCGGACGAAAGCCCCTGTCTTCAGGCGGCAAATTCATGACGAGTTTGCAGCCTTGGCCTATCATGGCGGGCGTGGCGAAGCTTTTTATTTCGGGCCAACGCCCAAAGGTGTTTTTCGGGACTATGATCTGCCGGCAGCCTATACGACCGCGATGTGTCTGCTGCGACCATTGAATTTCGATCGATACGAAAATACCCACAACATCGACGATTTTACGGTTGAGACCATCGGTGCTGCCCGGGTTCGTTTCAAGTTTCCTGCGCCGACTAGATTTCCGTGTCTGCCGGTCCGTGCAAATGAAAATCTCTATTTCCCGCTTCAAGGCGTCAGTATTTGCACCGCGCCGGAGATCATTGTCGCCCAAAACATGGGCGCTGAGATCGAAGTCCTCGATGGGGTGATCATACCTGTCTCCAGCGACGAATTGATCTTCGCGAACTTCACCAAGCTCATTCAACAACGGCGTGCGTCGGTCGAGAAGGGCTCCCTGAAAGAGTTGTTGTTCAAAGAGGTCGGAAACAGTCTCTATGGCAAACTCGCGCAAGGCGTTCACCAGAAGCGCGTTTTTGAGCCGCGCAAGGGTCGTATGGACTCGATGCCGGTGTCTGCAGTGACCTCCGGTTGGCATGCCGCTTACGTGACGGGTTATGTGCGGGCAGTTCTTGGCGAAATCCTTCATTCTATCCCAGCGGATCGCTCGGTGATCAGTGTGACCACGGATGGCTTTCTATCCGATGCGGGGCCTGATGATATTCCGACCGATGGTCCCCTTTGCCAGTCCTTTTTGGGAATCCGCCGTTCGGTGTTTGGAACTGACAGGCTTCTTGAGGAAAAGCACCGGATCGCGCAGCTCATTTCCATGAAAACGCGAGGCCAAGTGACGATCGAAGGGATCGATGGCCATGCTTCGGTTTTAGCTAAAGCTGGCGTGAAACCCGACGTATCGAAGGAATTTCACAATGCCTACATGCTGGATCTCTTCCTGAACCGATATCCTGGCCAGAAGCATTCGAGTGTTTCACTGATCGGTTTGCAGGAGATGTGGCGAACCGAGTCGGATCTTGTTGCCCTCAAACGCGAGACCCGTCTCAATCTTGAATATGATTTTAAGCGCAAGCCCGTACGACCGACAGAAATCGAATTCGTCGGTGGCCAGCACCTGGCGTTCGAAACCGAACCTTGGCAAACTGCCGATGATGCAGTCGATGCCGCCGTTCGGTTTCGCGGATGGTCACGCGGCCATGACCGCATTCTGAAAACGCTGTCTGATTTCCAAGCATGGGATTTCTATTACTCCGGCGGACAGCCTCAAAAGGGTATAACGCTACGCAGCGATGGCTCGCTTGGCCACCTGACGCGGCAATTCCTGCGTGCCTTAGTCAATGATCGCTGGGGTCTTTCTCTCGACGGTATGAGCTATCGGGAGGTCGCCGCGATCTTCAAAGATTTCGGCTTCGACATAACGGTTACAGATTTGAAGAACGCAAAAAGAGCCTCCCACAAATTGGCACCGGAGACGATCTATGTTGATGACGACACAATCCCATTACTGAGAGCGATAGCCCAAGTATTTCCATCCGTAAGATTAGAGGAAATGGTTTTACCAGACCATTTGGAGGCTGCTCGTGCCGCCCTGAATCTATGATTGCGATCGATCATGAATTCATACCTGGTTGAAAATATTAAAATATTTTCAACCAGGTATGACTCGAGGCCGTTTACGGTCTTTGTTTCTGCGAACCAGAAGTAAGGTTTAGTAAAATGTCAGACATAGAAGAATTGAACGACAAAGCTGCGCTAACCGTTCTTAGAGAGTACATTCAATCCGAAATAGAGCTTTTCAATATCGAGACCGACATTAAGCAAAATATGGATACGGTTGAGGCAAAGCTTTACCGGGGGGAAATCACAAATGCTGAATACGAGCGCCTATGGGATGCTGCGATCCGCCATCGTTTGCTGGAGCGGGACAGATTGGAAAAGCGCATCCCGATGCTGAAATCCCTACTTCAAGCTTGGGATCGTGGTGAAAACGTCGTAATCGCCCGATTGGAAATGCCTGATTAAAAAGTCACGAGACACCCGCCAACCATTGCAGCTCGCTCTTTGCGTCTAAAAGTTGCACGGTGAACGATCATCCGATTCAATTCAGCCTTAATCGCCAGTAAGTGCTTACGACGCTCGTCACCGGCATGCACGGCAATCGTCTCGATTCGCCAGGCAATCCCACAGAGCGTCTCGACACTTGGCTGCCTGCGCACCGCGATGAGATTTGAATAATATCGATCGCTGCGTCCAAGCCATACGCGTGAGAACTCGACCTGTGATCCGACAAGGCCCAGCTGGTGGATCTTATCGTAAATTTCCTTCACGTTCATCGGGTGCATCCTACTGAAAATATTATTTATTTCCTCGTCATGTGCCGTAACCTACTACATAAATAGCAGGTGGAGAGAGGGAGAATATGATGACCACGACCTGCATTGATGAATTACGTGCGGCAATGATCCGCGAGGGGTGTTTCACCCGGCGGGAGCTTCGAAACTTTCCCTGGCTATCGCCAAACATGACTGAGCAGCAGACCAGGGTGATGGAGTGCTTCGGCATTGGCCACCCCCTCAAATTACGGATGCTTGCGTGCGGGGAAATCGACGATTGGAATAACACGAGGTTTTGCGGCGTACCGCTCTGTCCGCGCTGCTTTATGAGAGAACGCCGCAACCAGACTCGACAGGCCATAAGAGAGACCTTTGCAGGGGTGGCAAACGAGAACCTTGCGTTCGCCACGATCCTGTTGTCGCCCACAGCTCGCCTTCAAAACGTCCGCCGACTTATTGAGTCCGAAAAACGCCGCCTCGTAAACTTTGTTGCCCGTCAACGCCGCAAGGATGCCCGCTGGAATGATTTCCAGATGAAAGGCTGGTGGGAAATGGATCGGATGAGCGACGGCGATTACGATAGTGCTGGTCGCAACACCAAGCTCGCCTTGAATGCACTGGGCTATCCTTTGTTCGTGATCGGTGACGCCGACACCACGATCTGGCGACCACACCTTCATACGATCATCGAGACCGGCGGTATCCCGTTGATTGATATTGCTGCAGCCCTCCGCGCTGAAGGACATTCCGCGCCGTATCAGGTTGACATCCGTGCATTTTCAACTGGTCGCCGCGTCGAACATAACCTGCAAAATGTCATCCGTTACTCGCTGAAGTTTCGTGTCGAAACGGGCTACAAAGGCGGCGATGCTTTTTCCTTCATTCAACACGAAGACCATATCCCTGGAGTGAGGTACTGGTGGAAAGACAGCGATATTAGTGCCTATGGCGAGTGGTTAAAAGGCGATGACATGGCCGGCTTCCGGTCGCTTCGCTTCTTTCTTGGTCGGAAAAAGATCCGGAACCCGGCAAGCGCTCGTGCCATATCCACCACGGCACAGCCATCGGTCTCAGCTATGCCAGCGGTCACGGATATCACTGATGAAATCAGTTATGGTCAGACTATGTCCGATGACATCGATGTCGATGGTTTAAGCTCAAAGAAATATTCCATCGGTCTAGATATCCGTGAAAGAACGAAGACTGATCGTTTAAGGGGTGGCGGATACAAGGGAGCTGATGTTGACGGTAGGAGTAGGAATAATAAACACTTACTAGATACCAACTGGATTTGTGACTGCCTCCCATCCGTGCGGGATCAACACTCTTGTCATTCCACTGGCATTTCGTAATCATCATAGATGGTCCGGCCACCCATCTGCCGAAACAATGGCCTCTCGCGGCATTCCACTTCAAAGATCCTTTCCACGACGGGGATCGCTTTAGGCTGCTGTAGTTTCTCCGTTATAGCGCCGTCGTCGGATTTCTGCAGTTCCGGTCCGGTGATAATTCGCCCGGCTTTACTGGCCGCCGCGAGATAAGTGCGGATCGGGGCTTCGGTTTTGAAACGACTATCCCTGACGAGACGCAGACCGATCATCGAATTCAGTCGCATAAGATCGGCAATCCAGATCGGCTCGAAGACCGGTCCGATGCTGCTGAGATTATGCAGGGCATCGACCGCATGACCCCGACATCGACTCCGCGTGATGATCACGGTTGCCAGGCTATCGGGATGGTAAAGCTGGACGACCGGCAACATATCACCGCGCACCTTGGCATTTGTCGCAAGCTTTTCCATGACCTCAGGCGGAAACATTCGGCCCAGCCGTCTCCGTTCATCCATTTGCAGAACGAGGAATTGCTGACGTTGCTCGATAACCGCCAACATCAAGGCTCGCCACGATAAGACGCTTCGAAAGTGCCGCTCGTGGAGCCGCCCATCGGAGAAATATTTGACCCAGAAAGGACGCTTCGATTTCAACCGGAGAATAGAGGTGTGGCCAATATGTAAATCGCTAGCCAGCAGTAGCGCCAGATCGGACATGTCTCGGAAAATACTGGCGTCGGTATAGTTGAGGTTCATGCGTCAAAGCCCCTTTGGGCAATCCAAGCGCCATTCCGGTATAAGAGCGAGCCGGAGATTGCAGCAGTTGTTGTCGAGGGCGAGCCAATCGAACGACACAGCGTCAACGGCGCCCAGCAGGGTGTCATGGAACGCGGCAAAGCAGTTGCGCACTGCAATGTAGCGTCCGGGACAAGACGGGCGTCTTTGACTGCCCTGTGACCCGAGGGGGTTCGGACAAGGATCATAGATATGATCCTTGTCCGGAAACCGGGCCGACTCGACAGGAAAAAAGCGGGCACAAGACCCGCTCCGAAAGTGCTAGACATGTAGTAAACCGGGATCAACTGGCTTTGCGCAGCAACTGGCCACGCTCTGCAGCCGCCGCCAACAGCTGCGTATCAAGCTCACCAGCGCGGACCGCGTCGATCAGCGTATTGAGAACCGCTGGCAGCGCCGACAGCTCGCCAACCTCGATGGCGTTCTTGTCCCTCGCGAGATCGATCGACTTGCCGGCGTATCGAACCGCGAAGAACACCTTGCCCGATCCATCTGAGAACCAGCCCTGGCGGATACGCTTCAGCGTTTCGATTTCGACTCGCTGCCCTTCGGCATTCTTGCGGCGCACGACATGCGTCGGCGCGAATGGCTGGTCGGAAATCTTGGCCTCGGCCATCTGCTTTTGTTCAGCCAACGCCGAGATCATTTTGTCCCGCGCGCGCTGAACCGGATCCGCAGATGCCCGAACCGGTACAGCCTGGGTCAACTTGAGCGCCTTGAGATGAGACATGCTGAATCCTTTCGAGAAGTTGATCGTACTTCCCGAATACAGCCGTCTGCCAAAAGGGCGACCAGAGATTTGGTCCTGATCAGTGACTGTCTGGACGCTGCTCTACCATTCCGACTGTCCCGGCCGTAGTCGGTCTTTGATATGCTCCGTCGCCACATGCGCATAATGCTTTTCAATCATCTCAAGAGATGTTCGCGTGTTCAGCGCCACATCGTAGATGGAAGTGCCTTTGATCAACATTTGCGAGATGTAAAAGTGGCGTAACGAATACGGAGTACGACGGACCCCACGGTAATCATATTCCAAGCCCGTGGCCTTTAGCAGCTCATTGAAGCTCTTCTTGAACGAGCCGATTGGCTGGCCGGATGAATCGGAAAACACCGCATCGTCGTCATTCGGTGCACGCTCCCTCTCGCCTTCGAATAGGCGCCAGAGCATGTCTAGTGCCGGAATAACGCCGAGCAATGGAACAGATGTGCCGTGCTTGCCCTTGCCGCGGACGTGGAGGCGCACATCCTTGTCTTTGATCGGGCCATCGCGGGTTTCCTTGAAACCGACGATGTTGGCCCATGTTAAGTTTTTGGCTTCCGTTGGTCGCATGCCCGAATGCGCCATGATTTCGATGTAGCACCACAGCCTGATGCGGTCCGCCATGATGTTTTTCGGCGGGACGTTCATGGTCCAAGAGCGGCCGTCTTTCGCCTTGATACTCTTCGTCTTCGGTTGAAGATCCGAAATTCGGGCAATTGCTGCTGTCAGAAGCTTTTCGTATTCTTCAGCCGTAAAGCCAGGGCGTCTATTATCGATACGCTTGTGAACCTGAGGCGCAGGAACAGCGATCGGTTGGCTGTATCCCCATCTCACCGCCTGCTGAAGCAAGCTGCGAATGATTACCATTTCCCCTTTGATCGTGCTGGGAGATGCGACCTTGCGAGGCGCAGGTCGGCTGAAGACGCGGCCGTCATCTCGCTCGCAACGGATCTTTTCGATCTCCGAGCCAGGGCCTGAAGTCCAGTAGGTCTTTCTCCACTCCAGATACCGCTCGATATCCGGTGGTGTTATTTTGTCTATCGGCTTGGTGCCAAAATATCCGACGAGGAAACGTCGAATTTTGGGCACCCAATATGTGACGTGATCCGCGCTGCGTTCTTTGCGTTCCGCCTCGCGTTCGATCAGCTTTATGAATTCCTCCGCAACATCAGCAAATGCATGCTGCAAGACGCTGAGACCGTTCTTGAGCCGATAGTTTTGTTCATGCCAGATTTCATTCGCAAGGCGATACGCTTCGCGTTCATGCGGTGTGCCGAGTGATTTGCGAATCTGACGCCCATCCATCGTGTACCGCATCGACCAGTTCGTGCCATCGCGCTTGAAAAGGACGAAAGGTTCTTTGGACTTCCCCGAGCTTTCTTGCCGGAAAGGCTGATCGACGCGCTGCGACACGAAACATGGTCTCCAATGGCGTTACTACGGTAGGTGCCGTGCGCTAACACTGTGCTAACGGGGAGCCTCCACCGCGTCGCTGCGGCATTGAAAACAAAGAGATTTTTCAGAAGACGGTAAGCGTTGTGCTAACGCTGTGCTAGCGTAATTCCGATCCTTTAGAGATCAAGAATAAAAATAAAAATCAATGATTTCAATGAGTTTTTGGCGCACCCGGCAGGATTCGAACCTGCGACCTTTGGAATCGGAATCCAACACTCTATCCAGCTGAGCTACGGGTGCTAACCGTGATGACGATGACTCGTCAGTGTCCGATGGGTGGTTCTTAGCCTAGCTCGGCAAAGGCTTCAATGCCAATCGCGCCATGGATGACGGAAAAATCGATGCTGAGGTGAGCGTCGATGCGGAATGTGAATATTGACGGGAAACGTGAGCAGGAATCGTGCCTGTGAAGAGAGTTTGTCTGCCAGTGATCTTGCATTTTTCCCTGTCAACCCGGATACCCCGTGAAAGCCGAGTGTGTCCGGTCGGAGGAGGCAATTTATATGATCGATCCTAACCATCCATTTTATGATGCGCTCTGGCGCCGAGTGCTTATCCCGGCCGTATGTTTCGTCTGGGTCGGAATCGAGCTTTATGCCGGCGAGGCGGTATGGGCCGGGATCGTCGCCATCGTCGGCTTGTTTGCCACCTACAAGCTGTTCTTTGACCGGAAGGCCTCACAGGATGTGAAGCCGAGGGAGCGGCCAGAGGATTGACCCTCCGCAAAAGCCGTTTACTTGCGCCAGTAAAGAGCGTTTAGGGCCTGATCGATCAAAAGATTGGCGGTTTTCATCCTGATCGTAGCATTGTCGCGAAATTCCGCATCTATCCGATCCGGATGATTGAGCTTGGCAAATTTCCGGCGTTTTTCGTTGAGCGATGCCTCATTATCCAGTGAGGAAATTGCCAGGTCCTCGGCAATTTCCGCTTCCGTCAGGCGATTGAGATGCGCTGGCATAACGGGTTTTTCCGGCGGTGGCGCAGCCTCTTCATCCGTCGCCGCGCCTGAGTTCAGTGTCACGCGGTCAGGCTCGCTTGCGGGCCAATCGGCAAGATAGTCGAAATAGCTACCCGCATCTGCTTTTGCAGATTCCGGGCGACCATCGGGCGTCAGAAAACCGGCGCCAAGACCGCGAATGCGGAAATCCGCCGTATCGGGTACCGTATCCTCTTCGTCTCGCTGTTCTTCCTTCAGCCGGGTCAGGACCGACTGGAATATAGACTGCCCTAACAGCATGCACCCTCCGGTCCAGAAATCTCATTCTGGCAGGCGGACATGGCGCCGGGCTTGCGTTCGTCCATTCAGGACTGCGTCTGGCTTTGTTCCTGGCTCGGTTTGACCGTCAGGCTTACCGTGAGGTTTTCCCCGGCCGGTCCGATCCGCATGCCGGAAACCGGAGCGCAGTCTCGGTAGCAGAGGCCCGACGCGATGCGGACATAACGGTCATCAGGGCAGACATTGTTGGCGGCATCGAAGCCAACCCAGCCGAGGCCTGGGACATGGGCTTCCGCCCACGCATGGGTTGCCACTTGTTCCGGCCTATCCTCCATCAAAAGATAACCTGAAACATAACGGGCCGGAATGCCGGAAAACCTCGCGGCTGAAATGAAGATATGGGCGTGGTCCTGGCAGACGCCGGTCTTTGCCGCCAGCGCCTCTTCGGCCGTCGTTTCGGTCGTGGTGGTGCCGGGATTGTAGGCGACCGCCTCGTGGATTGCGTCCATCAGCGCATGCATCTGCGCCAGTTCGCTGTCGCCTTTCACGTTTTTCGCCAGATCCTTGACCGGCTTGCCGGGCTTGGTGCGGCCGGTGTCGCGCAGGTAAAGCCAGAGCGGGGTGCAGCCGAGATGGGCGCCGAAGACGCCCGCCTTGTCGAGCGTATCGACCTCGCCTGTGGCGGTGATGCGGATCACATGTTCCGCGCCCTCCACCGAAACAAGATCGACATGATTGCCGTATTGGTCGAAATACCCCGTCTCGATCTTGGCGCCGTCGACCTTCACACTCCAGTTCAGCACCTTTTGCGTCGGCCCGCTGATCGGGGTCAGCCGCAGGCGCTGCAGCAGATAGGGAACGGGTTCGTCATAGAGATATTCTGTCGTATGCGAAATCTTCAGCCGCATGGGTGGTCCTTCGGGTCGAGCGGTTGGGCTGATTACTGATAAAAGCGGTAGCCGTCGGAAATCTCGGCGCTGAGCTGGTTGTTGCGGTAGACGAAGTCTTCGAGGAATTCGTGCAGGCCCTGGTCCATGATCTCGGTGACTGAGCCGCGCTTGAGCATGGTCCGGATCGCATCGGCCGTGTCATGCGCCGTCAGCCGCTCGCCGCCGTAATCTTCCGACAGGTAATGCAGGTTGCTGACGATCTTCTCGTAACAATAGGCAAGCGAGCGCGGCATCTGCACCTGCAGGATCAGCATATCGGCGATGTTTGAGGCCTGGTATTCGCCGTCATAGACCCAGCCGTAGGAGCGATGGGCCGAGACAGATCGTAGGATCGATTCCCACTGGAAATTGTCGAGCGCCGAACCGACCTGACTGACAGAGGGCAGGAGCACGTAATATTTGACGTCGAGAATGCGGGCGGTGTTGTCGGCCCGTTCGATGAATGTGCCGATGCGGGCGAAATTGTAGATTTCGTTTCTGAGCATCGAGCCGTGAAATGCGCCGCGGATGAGACCGCAGCGATGTTTTATGACGCCGATCAGCTCGGGCAGGTCGGCAGCCTTGGGCTTGCGCGACATGCGGGCCTTGAGGTCGATCCACGCCTCGTTGGTCGCTTCCCAGGTCTCGCGCGTCAGGGCAGTTCTTACCATGCGGGCGTTGTTGCGGCCCGCCTCGATGCAGGACATGACGCTCGACAGGTTGGTACGGTCGCGCAGCAGATAATCGACCGCATCGGCGGCCGTCATCTTGTCGTGGACCTCGGAATAGGCCTCGCGCACCCCCGCACTTTCGAGCACGCCGTGCCAGTCCTCATCCGAGGAGCCGGCGCGGGTCAGCGATACGCGCAGGCCGGCATCGACGAGACGGGCGATGTTTTCGGCGCGCTCGATGTAACGGAACATCCAGTAGAGGCCGTTTGCAGTTCTTCCCAGCATTCTTCTACGCCCTCAATCTTCCAGAACCCAGGTGTCCTTGGTGCCGCCGCCCTGGCTGGAATTGACCACCAGCGAGCCTTGCTTGATCGCCACGCGGGTGAGACCGCCCGGAATGATCTTCACCTTGTCGGAAACCAGAACATAGGGCCGCAGATCGACGTGGCGCGGGGCGATGCCCTTGTTGACGAAGATCGGCACGGTGGACAGAGCCAGCGTCGGCTGGGCGATGTAGTTGGACGGGCGTGCGCTGAGCTTTTCGGCAAAGTCGGAGCGTTCCTTTTTTGTCGCCGTCGGCCCCACCAGCATGCCGTATCCGCCTGACCCGTGAACTTCCTTGATCACTAGGTCCGCGATATTTTCCAGCACGTATTTGAGGCTGGCCGGCTCGGAACAGCGCCAGGTCGGCACGTTTTCAAGAAGCGCCTTGCGACCCGTGTAGAATTCGACGATTTCCGGCATGTAGGAATAGATCGCCTTGTCGTCGCAGATGCCGGTTCCCGGTGCATTGGCGATCGTGACATTGCCGGCGCGGTAGACATCCATGATGCCGGGAATGCCCAGCGCCGAATCCGGGCGGAAGGTGAGAGGGTCGAGGAAATCGTCGTCGACACGGCGATAAAGAACGTCGATCGCCTCGTAACCGCGGGTGGTGCGCATCTGCACCTTGCCGTCGAGCACGCGCAGATCCGAACCCTCCACCAGTTCGACGCCCATCTGGTCGGCGAGGAAGGAGTGTTCGTAGTAGGCGGAATTGTAGATGCCGGGAGTGAGCACGGCAACGCGCGGCTTGCCCTTGCAGCCGGGAGGGGCGACAGCCGCGAGCGACTGGCGAAGCAGGCGCGGATAATCCTCGACCCGCTGCACCTTGTTCAAGGTGAACAGTTCGGGGAACATCTGCATCATCGTCTCGCGGTTCTCCAGCATGTAGGAGACACCGGAGGGCGTGCGTGCATTGTCTTCCAGAACGTAGAACTGGTCTTCGCCGGTGCGCACGATGTCGGTGCCGACGATATGGGTATAAACGCCACCCGGTGGCTTGAAGCCGATCATCTCGGGCAGGAAGGCGACGTTCTTCTCGATCAGTTCGCGCGGGATGCGGCCTGCCTTGATGATCTCCTGCTTGTGGTAGATGTCGTCGAGAAAGGCGTTGAGCGCCAGAACCCGCTGCTCGATGCCCTGGGCCAGCTTGCGCCATTCGCGAGCGGAGATGATGCGGGGAATGATGTCGAAGGGGATGAGTTTTTCTGAACTGTCCGCGTGGCCGTAGACTGCGAAGGTGATGCCGGTCTTGCGAAAAATGTTTTCCGCATCCTGAGTCTTGCGGATCAGATGTGCGGTGTCCTGCGCCGCGTACCACTCGTGGTAGTCTTTATATGGTGGGCGCGGAAGGTTCTCCGCAGTTAACATTTCATCAAATGCCAAAGAAGCGTTCCCCTTTTTTTGGCCATAAGAATACAACGCAGAGGGCAATGCAAGAACCATGCGCAGTTGCCGAAGATAAAATCGAAACTCCACTTGGCGCTTAGGAAATAGGGTATTTGAGGCTGCCGCCCAGAGCTGAAACCGATAGGTCAAGATTTGCTAACATTCGTCCAATCAATGTGTTGCCCGTTAAAGCGCCAAGTGCTCACGGGATGATCAACGTCATTGACGATTGCCGTCAGATTTTCTGCTTTGACCGGGAAATATTGTCCGCCTATGGGAACTAACCTCTTTGACGGAAGCCAATCATGCTTGACCGCCTCGCGCCGGCGATATTTGCCTTTCTATGGTCCACGGGCTGGATCGTTGCGAAATATGCGGCCATGCATGCCGACCCGATCACCTTTCTCGCCGTGCGCCATGCTCTCGCGGCGTGTGCCTTTGCCGGCCTCTGTCTGCTGATCGGGGCAAAGTGGCCCAAGAGCGGGGTGGGATTCGGCAAGGCCATTCTCTCCGGCGTGTTTCTGCACGGGCTTTATCTTGCCGGTGTCTGGTATGCGATCGGGCAGGGGGTGCCGTCGGGCCTGTCCGGCATCATCGCCGGGCTGCAACCGTTGTTGACTGCATTGGCAGCCACCTTCCTGCTTGGCGAACGGCTTTCTTCTCGCCAGCGCATCGGCCTCGGGCTCGGCTTTGCCGGCATACTGATCGCGATTTCACCGCAGCTTCTGGCCAGCCTTGCTGCCGGGCTGACGGGGCTCGGCATTCCACTGATCATCAATCTCGTCGCCATGACATCGGTGACCTACGGAACCATCTATCAGAAGCAGCATCTGCAGCAGGCAGACCTGATGGCGACGGCGACGCTGCAGTTCGTCGGCGCCTTGATCGTCACCCTGCCGATCGCCCTTCTGACAGAGGACATGCGTTTCGACTGGACATGGCAGGCGATCGCGTCGATGGCATGGTCGGTGATCGGCATTTCGATGGGGGCGGTGTTCCTGCTGCTTCGGCTCATTCGGCACGGACAGGTCTCGCGCGCGGCATCGCTGATCTATCTGATGCCGCCCATGGTGGCTATCGAGGCCGCGATCCTGTTCGGCGAACCGCTGACCTTGCCGGTGGTGGTTGGCACGGCGATCGTGGTTACGGGGGTGTATCTGGTGAACCGGAAGGCCGCCAATTTCAAAAAGGAAACAACTTGGCGCGGGTAATGCCAGCTTTGGTAAACGTGTCGAGCAGGTCTGCTTGTCGATCGTGAGTTAAAGCGCGTAGGGGGATAGGGTCCCAAATTGCTCCTCTCCGCAAGATCAGAAGGATACTGTCGTTCATTGCCCAAGATCTGAAATCCTGCAGGGGAACGCGCCAAAGTGAAACGCCTTGTTCGAAGGTAATGGTGTCGTTGTTCCAACTAAGTTCTATAGGCTTGTTTGCTTGAAACCGAGCCTTGAAATTGCGCAATGCCGCCCGTGAGGCGATGAAACCAGCCGCCAAGCTCAAAAGGGCAATGCTCAGAGGAACGCGGACAATTCTCATCAGCATCTGCATGTTGAGGTCATCATACATCAGCTCAGCGTAAGCGCTGATAAGGACGATCAAAATCAGGCAGGATATCAAGTAAACTCGATTGCCCCATTTTGTTCGTCGCCAGAGGCGGTGGGCGCTCAGGATATCTTTGTCTGATAGGTTGTATCTTATCAATTTCGCCCCTTTGGTTGTGGTCCTTATGCTCACCTAGGAGGCTCTATGATCAAAGTAAAGCCGCCTGAGGCAAGACCCGAGGCGGCTTCAATGCTTATTTGTATTTTAGATTTGCAGCTTACGCCGGACGGCGCTTGCGGCCTTGAAAACCGCCGCCGCGCTGTTCGTCGCCACGAGCAGGGCCGGGATTGCCGAAGCGGACGGGGCCGCGACCTTCGCCCTGGCTGGTCTTCTGCGGGGTATGGCGGTTCTGGCCACCGGTCTTTGCCGGAGCCTGCGCACCATCGGTCGCACCTGCCTGATGCTGCTGGCGCTGTTTGCCGGCTTCGTGGGCGCCGTGGGCGGCGCGGTCACGATTGCCGCCATTGTTCGGCTGACGCTGGCCCTGGCCCTGGTGACCACGGTTCTGGCCGCCGCCGCGCTTCTGCTGCTCGCCACGGTTCGGACGGAAGTCCGAGGTCGCTACCAGATCGTTGTCGCCTTCGGAGCGCGGAGCCTCCTCGTTGCGGCGCTGGCCACGAAACTCTTCGTTGCCGCGGTTGTCGCGCTGCGGACGATTGTTGGAGCCACCACGATGTTCCTGGCGCTCTGCGCGCTCTTCCGAAGCACCTTCTGCGCCTTCCGCGAAGAACGGCTTGCGGGCCGGGCGCTCGCGGCGCTTGGACTTGCCGCCTTCGCCGTTGCCACCAGCGTTGCCGCGAGCGTTTCCACTGCGGGCCTTGTTGCCGCCGCGGCTGTTGTTGTTGCCGTTGCCGCGAACGGGACGGTTGAGCGCTTCCGGGCGCTCGCCGGATGCGGACTTGATCTCGATGCCCATCAGCTTTTCGATGTCGCGCAGGAGCAGCGTTTCATCCGGGGCGCAGAACGCGATCGCGATGCCGTCACGGCCCGCACGTGCCGTACGACCGATGCGGTGAACATAGGCATCCGGCACTTCCGGCAGGTCGTAGTTATAGACGTGGCTGACGGCCGGAATGTCGATGCCGCGGGCGGCAACGTCGGTGGCGATCAGTGTCTTGATCTCGCCGTCACGGAAACCCTTCAGTGCCCGCTCGCGCTGGCCCTGGCTCTTGTTGCCGTGGATGGAGGCGACAGAGAAGCCGATATTGTCGAGATGCTTCATCAGCTTCTCGGCAGTGTGCTTGGTGCGCATGAAGACGATCGAGCGGCCATCCGGATTTTCGAGCAGCGACTTGCGCAGAATTTCCGTCTTGTCGCCCTTGCCGGCGACGAAATGGACATACTGTTCGACCTTGTCGGCAGCCTTGCCCGGAGGCGTGACTTCGACCTTGACCGGATCGGTGAGGAAGTCGGCAGCGAGATCGGCGATCGCCTTCGGCATGGTCGCCGAGAAAAGCATGGTCTGGCGCTTCTTCGGCACCATCTTGGAGATCTTGCGCAGGTCATGCACGAAGCCCAGGTCGAGCATCTGGTCGGCTTCGTCGAGAACGAGGAAGCGAACGGTCGTCAGGCCGATGGCGCGGCGGGCGACGAGATCGAGCAGGCGGCCGGGCGTGGCAACCAGAATGTCGGTGCCTTTTTCCAGCTGCAGCTGCTGCTTGTTGATCGAAACGCCGCCGACGACGAGATTGATCTTCAGCGGACGGCCCTTGGCGAAGGACTTCAGGCTGGCGGCGATCTGGTTTACCAGTTCGCGCGTCGGCGCAAGGATCAGCGAACGGGTCGTGCGGTTGTCGGGACGCGTGCCATCGGCAAGCAGGCGCTCGATCAGCGGCAGGCCGAAAGCGGCTGTTTTGCCGGTGCCTGTCTGGGCAAGGCCGATCAGGTCGCGGCCTTCAAGAAGAAGAGGGATAGCCTGCGCCTGGATCGGCGTCGGGGTTTCAATGCCAAGCGCGGTCAGCGTGGCGACGATCTGCTTGGAGACACCAAGAGATTCAAAATTCGTCAAAGCGAATACCTTTCGGGGCGCCAGAAAACGACATGCCTGCATGGCACCATGCCATGTGGGCTGTTTCTGGCGTCAAGAACCCCGCGTGATTTGGGAACTTGTGTGTTGGAAATTGCTTCCCAGCGCTTGAACCCTGAGTGTCAGGGCGATCTATCTGTGCGCCTTGTTCCTTCTTTGCGATCTTTGTTGTCGCAGGGCCAACTCACGCGGCAGCCGGAAGGTGAAAGCATGAGCGGCATTTGGTGGATTTGCCGAGAAAAGTCAAGGATATTTCGCAAATGCGAAGCGCAGGCCAGCCATGCGGCCTGCGCTTTAGTCTCGTCAGGCCTGTTGATCCGGCTTGTTTGCAGCCTTGGTCAGGCCAAGCGCGTGATAGAGCACGATCGCGCCGATCGTAGCGGTGCCGATGCCGTCGAGCGTGAAGCCCGCGACATCGAGCTTGAAGTTGCCGGCGCCGAGAACCAGCGCCACACCGACGGTAATCAGGTTGCGCGGCTCGGAAAAGTCGACCTTGTTTTCCACCCAGATACGGCCGGCAGTGGCGGCGATTAGGCCGAAAACGACGATCGACAGACCGCCGAGAACAGGCCCCGGAATGGTCTGGATCAGCGCGCCGAACTTCGGCGAGAAGCCGAGCAGGATGGCGACGAAGGCGGCGACGAGGAAGACCAGCGTCGAAAAGATGCGGGTGACCGCCATGACGCCCATGTTTTCGGCGTAGGTCGTCATGCCGGTGCCGCCGAAGAAACCGGAGAAGATCGTTGCGACACCGTCACCGATGAAGGCGCGGCCGAGATAGGGGTCGAGATTGCGGCCGGTCATGGCGCCGATCGCCTTGATATGCCCGAGGTTTTCGGCAACCAGGATGACGACGACCGGGGCGATCAGGGTGATCGCGGAGGCCGAGAAGACCGGTGCGGTGAAGGTCGGCAAACCGAACCATGCGGCGGCAGAGACGCCGGAGAAGTCGATCGGCGTGCCATAACCCATTCCGTTGGCCAGCACGAGATAGAGGATATAGGCGAAAGCGCCGCCGAGAAGGATCGGTAGGCGGCGGGTCATGCCGGGAGCGTAGACGGCGACGAGGCCGACAGCCGCGACGGTAGCAATCGCTACCCAGCGCGACAGCTGGCTGCCGTCGGGCGCCGTCGCACCGGTGCCGGATGCGCTAGCGATCGCGATCGGTGCGAGCACGAGGCCGATTGCGGCGACGATCGCGCCGGTCAGGACCGGTGGCATCAGACGCTCGATCCAACGGTGGCCGGCCATCATGACGATGATACCGATCAGGGCGTAAAGCGCACCGGCTGCGATGATGCCGCCCAGCGCCAAGGCGATATTCGGGTTAGGCGCGCCGGCTGCGGCCGCAGTTGCAACCAGAACCGGGCCGATGAAGGCGAAGGAGGACCCGAGATAGCTCGGCACGCGGCCACCGACGGCGATGAAGAAGATGAGTGTCGAAAGGCCGGAAAACAGGATCGATACGTTCGGATCGAAACCCATGATCATCGGGGCAAGCACGGTCGAGCCGAACATCGCCACCACATGCTGGAAGCCCAGCACCACCGTCGGCCCAGCCGGCAGACGTTCGTCGGGCAGGATGCGCCCTTCCGTCTTCAGCCGCCAACGCGGAAAATACCCACCCGTCTCGCTCATGTCTCGCCCTATCCCTGTTGCGTCCCGCCAAGCGACCCGACACGTTTCCGGTGCCGTGCTTTTTCGATTTATAGTCTCATAAGGCGGGAATGAATTTTGCCTGTCGCGCGGGCACGGGATCGCCGCTGTTGCTTCGATGGATCGTGCCGGCTCGCAAAAAGCCTCGTTAACGCTATCATTGGCCGATGTCATCGGCGGGCAAGTGGTTTCCCACAGCGCTGATGCCTTTGAAGGCGGAAATCCTGTCGCAGTTCAAAAGGCGATGGTGACCTGTAACCCGGCTTGCCGCCGGTTTTCGATCGACAGGGTCAATCCGTAGACGGTGCAGATTTCCTTGACGATGGAGAGGCCGAGACCTGTTCCCGGCACCTGTTCGTCGAGGCGTACGCCGCGTTCGGTCATGCTGCGGATCTTTTCGGGATCGACGCCGGGACCGTCGTCGGCTACGGTCAGTCGGCGGTTTTTCCAGGTGATAGTCACTTCGCCTGCGGCCCATTTGACGGCGTTTTCGACGATATTACCGATCATCTCGCGAAGGTCATGCGGATCGAGAGGAACGTCTGCCGGCTCGCCGATCTCGACATTCCATGTCAGCGCTTCACCTTCCGGCGTTCGTTTCAGCGTGCGGACGATCTGGTCGGTGATCTTTTCCATGTCGGCATCGGATTGGCGCAGTTCGGCATTGGCGACGATGCGGCTTCTTGCCAGTTCCGCCTCGACATGGGCGCGCATCAGCGCCACCAGCCGGTCGATCTCGTCGGCCATCCCGGTCTCGCCCTTCTGGCGCAGCGTCAGTGCGTCGTTGGAGAGCACCGTCAGCGGTGTTTTCAGCCCATGTGCCAGATCGCCGGCGCGGGCGCGGGCCTTGGCGATTGCCTGAGCCTGGGCGTCGAGGAGGCGGTTGACCGATGTTTCGACGGGCTCGAATTCCTTCGGCAAAACGCCTTCCAGCCGGCCGCCGCGTCGTTCGCGGATACGGTCGAGGCCGGTGGTCAGTGCTGCCAGCGGCTTCAGGCCGAAGACGACCTGGATCAGCGACGCGCCGATCAGGAAAAGTGCGAGGCCTGCGAGATAGGGCAGGATGTCGAAGGCGAAGCGATAACCGGCTTCCTGCAAGGGTTTGCGATCTGCCGCGACGATGATCTGCAGGGTCTTCAGGCCTGCGGGCGTCGGCACCATGATCTGGCGCTGCTGGGCGGTCAGCGTCGCGCCGTCCGGCCCGGCCATGTCGTAGCGAAGAACCCGCCCGTCGCTCGGCAGATCGGCAGGTGAAGTAAGCGTATAATCCCAAAGCGAGTGGGAACGCAGGCGGGCAGGGGAGGTGTCGTCGCCGATCTGCCAGTAGAGCCCGCCATAGGCATCCTCGAAACGCTTGTCGAAGAAGCCGGCCGGGCGTTCGGGTGTGCCATCGGCGGCAAAACGCAGCGAGGCGGCGAGATTGTTGATATGGCCGGTCAGTTCCGCATCGAGCCGGCGTTCCAGATTGGCGGAAAAGACCGAGACCATAAACAGGCAGGCCAAGGCAAGCGCCGCCGGGACCGTGACCAGCGAGACGATCAGAAAACGGTTGCGGATCGAGAGCGGACGGCGCCCGGCCTTGATGTCTTCGCTCATGTGGTGCCGATCCGGTAGCCGTAGCCGCGGCGGGTGACAATGACTTCCCTGCCGAATTTCTTGCGCAGCCGGGCGACGAGAACCTCGACCGAATTGCTCTCTCGCTCGAAATCCTGTGCGTAGAGTTGCTCGGTCAATTCCATCTGCGAGACATGCCGCTCTGCATTGGCCATCAGAAAATGCAGGCAGCGATATTCGAGCGGCGTCAGTTCCACGGGCAGGCCGTCGACCGAAGCACTCTTTGCGCGCGGATCGAGCTTCAGCCTGCCTGCCTGCATCACTGGAGCCGCTTTGCCCTGCGAGCGGCGGATGATGGCGCGCAGGCGGGCCAGAAGCTCGGGCATCTGGAAGGGTTTTGCCAGGTAATCGTCGGCGCCGGCATCGATGCCCTCGACGCGCTCTTCCCAGTTGCCGCGGGCAGTCAGGATGAGAACGGGCAGTTCCCGCTCAGTGGCGCGCCAGCGTTTGAGAACCGACAGGCCATCGAGTTCGGGCAGGCCGAGATCGAGAATGACGGCGGCGAATTCTTCTGCGTCACCGCGGAACCAGCCGCTCTCGCCGTCACGTTCATGCTCGACCAGATAGCCGGCATGTTCGAGATGGCGGGTGACGTCGCGGGCGATCAACGGGTCGTCTTCAACAAGCAGGATACGCATGGCAATCAATCGTCGTCATCGTCATTATCGACATCGAGAACGCGGCCATCCCTGGCGTCCATCTCGATTTCGACAAGTCGACCATTACTCCTCAGCACCTTGAATTCGTAGATGAAACGCCCGTCGTCTTCATCCAGCTTGACGCGGATGATCTCGCCCGGAAACGCGCGCCGCACTTCCTCCTGCAAGGCGGAAAGCGGCATGACCTCACCGCGGTTCACGGCATCGCGCAAGCGGTCAAGATCATGGTTGTCATCGCCCTTCGAAGGCGGGGCCGTAAAGACCAGAGCAGACAGAAGGGCGAGGGCAGTGAGGCGTTTCAACATCCGCTTCTTCTAACACGGGTTTGCTGAAATTTAGCTGACATCGCCTGTCAGTTATCGCTCAGCGCTAATTTCGTAAGGTCTCACCATCGGTTAGGCAAGGATGCCTCGGCCGGATCAGTTCGAAAGGAACCCGTCATGAAAAGCATTATCCTTGCCGCCGTTGCTCTCTCTTCCGTCGGCTTTGCCTCTGTCGCCCATGCGGATGACGATGATCGTCGCCGTTGCGGCAATGTGCCGATCGCCGACTGGATGAGCGAAGCGGATTTGCGCAACAGGATCGCGCCGCTTGGTCTGGAAATCCGCGATATCAATATCGATGACGGTTGCTATGAGGTCGAGGCCCGCAACAAGGATGGCCGCAAGATGGAAATCAAGTTCCACCCGCAATCCGGCGAACAGGTGTGGATCGACGGCGACGACGATTGATCGCGTAGAATAGATAAAAGAAAAAGGCGGCGGTTCTTTCACCGCCGCCTTCAGCATCTCTGACTTCAGATATTAATAGCAGACGCGGGCGCGATAAGCTTCGCCATATTCGTTTTCCACCCATTCGAGATGGCAACGCGGCGGCGGCGGGGCCGGCTCGTAGTAAGCAGGGCGGTAAACGACCCGCGGCGGCGGCGGTGCGTATTCGTATTGCGGCTCGACATATACCGGTCGCTGCGAACCGGAAATGATTGCGCCTCCGATAAGACCGCCGGCAAGACCTGCGGCGGCGCCGATCAGGACGTCGTCGCCGTGATGATGGCGGTCGCGCGCTTCTGCGGCAGGTGCGGTCGCGGCAAGTGCGCCTGCGACGGACAGGGCGACGAGGCTCGCGGAAACTGTTTTCTTCATGAACGTCATGATCGTGGTCCTTTCCCTCTGGTTCGTTCCAAGGGCACGTTCATAAGATGGTGCTCAATCTCGGCAGATTGATGGAAGGAAACAGGACTTAGTCTGAACGCCTGTTCACACTCGATCATCCAGAGGTTGATTTTTGCCGTTGACGCGCAACCCCTGTCTCGCTTTGTGGCGAGATTGCGGCGACGCTGCGCCGGTTTGAAGGCGTTCAGAAATCGGTTGTCACACCGCCTTCAGCCTTGCGCCTGGTCACGAAAGAATCGAGTTCTTCTCCTATTGCGGGATCAAGTGCCGGCTGCTGGTAATTGGTCAGTGCTTCCTTGTAGATCCGGTTGGCATGGTCATAGGTGGTCGGCCTGCCTGCCTCGGTCCACGTTTCGAAATTGCGCCAATCTGAAAGGATAGGCGAATAGAAGGCTGTTTCGTAACGTGCGAGTGTATGCGGGGTGCCGAAGTAATGGCCGCCGGGGCCGACATCGCGCACCGCATCTAGCGCCAGGGCGTCGGCGCTTACGTCGAGCGGCGTCAGGAATTCCGCCACCATCTGCAACATGTCGACGTCGAGAATTAATTTCTCGAAGGATGCCGTCAGTCCGCCTTCCGTCCAGCCCGCGGAGTGAAGCACGAAGTTGCCGCCCCCTTGCGTCAGCGCCCAGAGCGACATGGAGCTTTCGTATGCCGCCTGTGCATCGAGCGTATTGGCGGCATTGGTGTTGGAGGTCCGGTAAGGAATGCCGTAGCGGTGGGCCAGTTGCCCACCGGCAATCACCGCCTTCATATATTCCGGGGTGCCGAAAGCGGGTGCACCGGTCTTCATGTCGACATTGGACGTGAAGCCGCCATACATGACGGGTGCGCCCTTTCGCACCATCTGGGTGAAGGCGATGCCAGCCAGCGCCTCGGCATTCTGCTGCACCAGAGCGCCGGCGATCGTTACCGGCGCCATGGCGCCCGCCAGCGTGAACGGCGTCATGATGACGACCTGGCCGCGCGACGACATTTCGATGATCCCTTGAAGCATCGGCCCGTCGAGACGGAGCGGGGAGGATGAGTTGATGACGGTGAAAAGCGATGGCTCCGTCGCCATCTGCTCCATCGATATGCCTCTTCCGATACGGGCAATTTCAAGTGCATCGAGATTGCGCTGTGCGCCAAGCGAATAACAATGAAAGACCTTGTCGGTCAGTTTCACCAGATCGGACAGGCAGTCGAGGTGACGAACCGAAGCATGAATGTCGATCGGCTCGACCGGATAACCGCCGGTCGTGTGGATGATGTCGTAATGCTGCGCGAGTTTGATCAGCTTGCGAAAGTCTTCCTGATTGCCGGCGCGGCGACCACCCTCGCGATCGGCAACGAAAGGGGCGGAAGCGACCTGCGCGAAGACCAGGTTATTGCCGCCGATGCTGACATTCCGCTGCGGATTTCGGGCATGCATGGTGAAGCTTGACGGCGCGGATGCGATCAGTTCCTCGATCAGGCCACGGTCGAAACGCACCCGGTTGGAGCCGGGCG
This sequence comes from Aliirhizobium cellulosilyticum, assembly GCF_014198105.1. NCBI lineage: Bacteria > Pseudomonadati > Pseudomonadota > Alphaproteobacteria > Hyphomicrobiales > Rhizobiaceae > Aliirhizobium > Aliirhizobium cellulosilyticum. The sequence goes on from NZ_JACIGW010000001.1 coordinate 795,334, forward strand.
TAACATCTGCTCCCGCCATCTTCATCCGCTCACGCGCTTCCGGCAGGATGATGTCCATACCGATTTCCTCAAGCACAATCAGCGAGGCGCTGTGAATGTCTTCAATCGCTTCGGGCGAGAGGATACTAGTCTTGTCTATCGTGTTGACCAGGTTGCGGTATTTTGTCCCGCTCAGGCCTGAGCGGAGGCGTTCGCCACCTCTGCCGCCGCTGCGGCGGCGTCTTTCACCGCTCGTCGGGCCAGCATCTGCTTCAGCAGGAGAAGGCGTCGTAATCTCGCTCATGACTATCCCATCTGCGGCGGTCCTTTCGCAGACTGTGTCAAATTCCCTTCACGGTTGCCCTCGCCATTTGCGACGATGTGCCGCCTCTTCCAGGACATCACGCCGCTCCGGCGAAAATTCTGCAATCGCTACATGAAAATCCGGGTATCGACTTGTGGTAAAAACGCGTTGTAAACACTCGCCATGGTGTTATCGTCGCCATCACGGCCGCAGTGAATCGGCCCAAAAAATTGCCCGGGAACATAATAAGGGACAGCAGCGCTTGGATATGCACAGCGACTTGCTCGACAAAGCCTGTGCGCGGATCCAGGATCTGCTGCAACCGGCCTATATCAAGGATAGCGCGCTGCGCTATGTGGCGGTCAATCTCGCCTATGCGGAACTTTTCGATGCTAGTCCGGAGGATTTCGTCGACGGCGCCAGCAACACTCTGACGGGCACTGTCGATGCCGGCGACCGCAAGGAGAAGGAAAGTCGGACTATTGTTTTCGGCAGCGACGAGGTCGCGCGGTTGTTCGATGCCGCCGGTGCGCTTTTATATGAAGTTCATATCGAGCGCTTTCTGACCGAAAACGACCATACCTATCTGTTCGGCACTATCGAGGCGATTGCGCCGAAGGCGGAGCTTTCCTCCGGCACGGCCAAGATCGTCCCATTGCGCGTTGCAGGCGGCACTTCGCCCATGTTCGACAACAAACTTCTCGACGATGCCCTCGACATGTTGGAAATGGGCATCGGCATCTACGACCGCAACGACGTGTTGCTCTATTGCAATTCGCAGCTTACCGAATATGGCCGCACGCTGGATATCGATCTGCAGGTCGGGATGAGCCTGCCCCAGATCCTGGGGCAGGCCTACGACCGCCGCCGAAAGATCTATCAGTCGGACGATCAGGTTCTTGCGCTGGGCCGGGACGGATGGCTCGCAGAGCAGATCAAACCTTTCCGGCAGCCCTATCATGAAAGCATCGATCATCTCGCCGACGGGCGCTGGCTTCGATCGGTCAACAAACGGCTGGAAAACGGTGTTCTGATCGCGATCCGCCAGGACGTCACCGATTTCAAGGAGCAGGAAATGCTGCTCCGCAATCAGGTGGCGGAAACGGAGCTGTTCCGCGCCATCCTCGAGGACCTACCGACGCCGGTCTTCGTGCGCAATGCCAGGCATGAACTGACCTATGCCAACCATGCCTATGAGCGGATGCTCGGCGACAGCCGGGACCGCTATATAGGCCAGACGGAAGCGCAGATGTTTCCCTGGGCCGCCGAACGTTTCTGGGACGAAAATGCCCGGGTTCTGGATGGCGAGAATATCGACAAGTCCGAGGACATGACCTTTCCGGACGGATCGGTCATTCCGGTCCTGACCCGTCTCCGCTCTATCCAGACCGAGGATGGCAGTAACTATCTTCTCTGCTCGCGGACGGATGTCTCGCAGATCAGCGAGGCGCAGGCGAAGGCGGAGAAGGTCAGCCGGGACCTGCAGACTATTCTCGACGCCCTTCCTGTCGGCGTCGCCATCCTGACGGATCAGTTCGATTTCGAATATGCCAATCCCGCTTTCGGGGAGTTCTGGGATACGAAGCGGAGCTTCAACCTCTCCGGCCGTTCCTACCGCGACTTCCTTCTGTTCCTTTTCGAGAGCGGCGTGTTTGCCGATTTCGGTTCCGATTTCGAAGCGATCTACGAGCAGCGAATTGCAGCGCTGACGGAGGACGGGCATCCGCCGCTGGAGATCCGCTCTCTTACCGGCAGGCAGGTGCTGATTTCGCCGTCGCGGCTTTCTGACGGCAAGCTCCTTCTCAGTTATACTGACATCACCGTCATGCGTAAGCGTGATGCGGAAATCCAGGAGGCGCGGGCGGCGCTTGAGCGTCACGGCGCGCTGATGCGCGATGCGACCAGCGCGATGTCGCAAGGGCTGCTCATCCTGCATGATGGAGAGGTCGAGCTTTCCAACGATGCGCTTGCCGCCATGCTGGAAATGCCCGCTGAGATGGTTTCTCCCGGCGCGCAGTGGCGCGATCTGTTCCGTTATTGTGTCCGTCGCGGCGATCTCGGTGCGAGTGGTGAAGCGCTTGGAACTTTCCGGTCGCTGGAAGAGAACATGGCTGCGGGCCGGCCGTTCTATGCCTCGTTCAAGATCGAGAACCGCAAATGGGTTCAGGTCGAAGCGCGGCAGACCGACAGCGACCATTGGCTTGCCGTCTTCACCGACGTTACCGACGTCAAGGCGCGCGAAGAGGACCTGACGCGGCTGCTGCAGCGCGCCGAGGCGGCCGATCGTGCCAAGTCGGAATTCCTCGCCAATATGAGCCATGAAATCCGCACGCCGATGAATGGCGTGCTCGGCATGGCGGAACTGCTGGCCAAATCCAATCTCGACACGCGGCAGAAAACCTTCATCGACATCATCGTCAAATCCGGCAATGCGCTTTTGACGATCATCAACGACATCCTCGATTTCTCGAAGATCGATGCCGGGCAGATGAAGCTTAGAAAGGCGCCATTCGATCCGGTGGAGGCGATCGAAGATGTGGCCACGCTGCTTTCGTCCGCTGCCGCCGACAAGGATATCGAACTCATCGTGCGCGGTGATGCTTCCGTGCGGGAAACTGTGCTCGGCGATGCCGGGCGCTTCCGCCAGATCGTCACCAATCTCGTCGGCAATGCGGTGAAGTTTACCGAGAAGGGGCATGTCTTCATCGACCTGAAGTCGGAACCCGTGGGAGCTTCTGACCTGATGCTGACGATCCGGATCGAGGACACCGGGCTCGGCATTCCGGACGAAAAGCTTGCCTCGGTGTTCGAAAAATTTTCGCAGGTCGATACGTCCTCGACGCGGCGGCACGAAGGCACGGGTCTGGGGCTTGCGATCACGTCGGGTCTCGTCGAACTGTTCGGCGGCTCGGTCAATGTCGAAAGCGAACTCGGACGCGGCTCGGTGTTTACCGTGAGCCTGCCGTTCCCGGTCGTCGCGGAGCGCAAGACGGAAACCGTGCTGCCGGTCAATACGAGCGGCGCGCGCGTGCTGATTGTCGACGACAATGCCGTCAATCGCCGCATCCTTTCCGAACAGCTTTCCATGTGGGGTTTCGATACGGTCGCGGCGGAAAGCGGTGCCGAGGGGTTGGCCGTCCTTGCCGAGGCAACGCGCCTCGGGATCACGGTCGATGCGATCGTGCTCGACTATCACATGCCGGAAATGAACGGGCTTGATTTCGCCAAGTCGCTGCGTGGAGACAATCGCTTCGACCGCACAGGCATCATCTTCCTGACCTCGATGGACATGGCAAATGACGAAAGCATGTTTGCCAGCCTGCAGATCCATGCGCATCTTATGAAGCCGGCGCGGGCCAACCTTCTGCGCAGCACTGTCATCGACGTGGTGCGATCGGTCAGAAGCCGGCGGCAGATGGAGGCAACTGTCGTTGCAGAGGCTATCGCGCCGATTGCAAGTCCTCAGTTGGTGACTGGTGCAAAGTCGACGCCTCCCGTTCAGGCCATGCCGTCGCTCGACGTATTGGTGGCCGAGGATAACGAGGTCAACCAGATCGTCTTCACCCAGATCCTGCAGACTACCGGCTGGTTGTTCCAAATCGTCAAGAATGGTGCGGAAGCGGTCGACGCCTGGCAGGCGCATGATCCGGCGATCATCCTCATGGATGTCTCCATGCCGGTGATGAACGGTCATCAGGCGACGCAGAAGATCCGCGAACTGGAGGAGCGCACCGGCACCCACACGCCGATCATCGGTGTGACCGCGCATGCGCTGGAAAGCGACCGCGAGCTCTGCTTCCAGGCCGGCATGGATGACTATCTGTCGAAGCCGATCAGCCCGGAAGCGCTCGAAGACAAGATCCGCACCTGGATCGGCGGCGCGCGGCTTTCAACGCAATCGCGCTGAGAGAGATGATCAGGCCGCGGCGGTCCGTGGCCGGGTCAGGCTTCTGCCGATCATCGACCCCTGCATTTCGATCAGACTGTAACCAATCGCCGCCACTGCATAGGTGAGGGGGAGGGTGATGACCAACGTCACCAGCCATCGTGTCGTATCGCTCATTTCGAAATTCCGGATCAGGAAGGCTACGACCGGCTGCATGATCAGCAGGTGGGCGAGATAGGCTCCGAAGGAGAGTTCGCCGAGCGTGTGGAAGAGCCGGTTGCCGAGCTGATTTGAGATCGTCTCCGCCACGCCGGAGATCGCCGACGGTAGGCGGTGTGCATGGACAAGCGCGAAAAAGATGGCGACCAGTGCCAGACGGACGATTTCGTGCATCGGGTTCATCACGCCGCCGACCGGAATGAGCACGAACAGGCAGGCGAGCGCCGCATAGGCAAAGGCACGCCGATTGCTCAAGTCGAGCGCTGCCGCGAGCAACATGCCGGCGGCAAAGACATGCATCTTGAGCGGCAGGAAAGTCGGCATCGGGAAATGATAGCCGATCCTTGTGACGACATAGACGGTGGCGATGCCGGCCGCGACGACACCGATCATGGATCTGACCCAGCCGAGCCGGCCGACGATGATCATGATGAAGGGAAGGGCCGCATAGAACTGCATTTCCAGCCCGATGCTCCAGTCCGGCAGTGCCGTCCGATAGCCGTATGTCGGGCTGAGGCCGAAAAGGAAGCTCAGGTGCAGCAGGTAGTTCGTGAGGCTGTCGTCGATATAGCGGGCTGCTGGCTGTGGCGGAACGGCATTGAAGGCGTCGATCGTCGAGCGGGCGTCATAGATCATCGGGCCGAGCGCCAATGCTGCGAAAAGCATGACGTAATAGAGCGGGGCGATGCGGAAGAAGCGCCTGATCCAGAAGGCGGACCATGTGCCCGGCGCCTCCCAAGGCTCCTTCTTCTTCCGAAGCTGATAGTGAAACACCATCAGGAAGCCGGAGAGCATGACGAACAGGTCGACGCCGAGGTCGGGATCGCCAATGATGGGTATGCGGAAACCCGTCAGAATGTGAGCGTGTCCGACCAGCACCCAGAGTGCTGCCAGGCCGCGTAAGCCATCCAGGCATGCGATACGGTATCCCTGCTCGGCTTTCGCCATAAGATCGTCTCCCGTTGGCATCGGCTACCCCAGCCTCATAGCCTGAAAATGTTGCAGTGCGACAAAAAGGAAAGGGATGTGGCCTCAATATGGCTCCGGTCTGCAGAACCTAACAAAACAATCAAAAAGGGGAGCCGGATGTGACGGCTCCCCTTCGCATTTCTCTGCAGCTTTCAAGCGGCTCAGCCCTGGCGGCCAGCCTTCAGGGCCGTTGCCCACGTTGCCAGCTGGTCGAGTGCTGCGTTCAGGCCCTCGTTCATCGGGGCGGTCGGGTTGAATACCTTCTGCTCGTCGATGAAGTTGGTGAAGAAGGGGATCGGAACCGTCTGTGGGATCGGCATCATGTTGAGATTGGAGATCAGCATGCGCAGTTCCTGGGCGGCACGAAGGCCGCCGGAGACGTGGGCGTAGCTCAGTACGCCGGCAGGCTTGAACGACCATTCGAGCGACAGAACCTGCAGTGCGTTGATCAGCGCGGCATTGGGGTAATAGTCATATTCCGGCGTCAGGAACAGATAGGCGTCGGCGGATGCGACGCTTTCGGCCCAGCGCTTGGTATGCTCATGCTGGTATTTCTGCATGCGCGGATGGTTCGGCTCATCGAGAAGCGGCAGGTTGAAATCGGCGAGATCGACGAGCTCGACTTCGAACTTGCCGTGTGTCTTTGCGTGTTCGGCGGCCCATTTGCCAATGGCCGGGCCCGCACGGCCGGGACGGGTGCTGCCGATGATCACGTTAAGCTTCAATGACATGCTGAAATTCCTATGTTGAACACAGGCATCTGTTTGACCCCTGCGGCACAAGGATGCAGGTGCTCATTGCGAATAGCTGCTATGTGCGGGTGCAGGGGCTATGCGGAATTCCAACGCTGGCCGTCAGATGGCCTCGTCGAATGCGTCTGCCTCGCTTTGGGTCGCGAAGTTGAATGTGACGAGTTCGCTTTCATCATCCTGACGGATGCCAACCGCCGTTACGATCAGCCGAGCAATCTCGTCCTGCGCTTCGCTTGCCGACCGGGACGGTTTCACGGCCTTTTCGATAGCCGCTGCGAATACTTCGCTGATCAGACCGAGGCGCATATTGTGCTTCATGATGATATCCCGGTCCTCAAGGATCGCCACCTGTTCAGCCTGCGGGATACCGGCATTGTCCATTGCAGTCAGCGTGGCATTGGTCGCGAGTTTGATCGGGCCTTCCTGAAGCCAGCGATCGACCATCTGGTGGAACTGACGCATGCGGGCAGCGGGAATTGTTTTCTGTACAGTGATCGACATCTGCGTTCCTTTGTCGGTTTTCAGTCAAACCGATATGCGCTCTTCGGATAGAGGATCGGTTGCGGAATTTCGAGTTTCCGGGATCAGTCGACCGCGGACGAGAGATTGGGCCGCGTGCCGCAGAGCATTTCGCGCTTGCCGGCAAAACCGGAACGGCGTTCGACGATGAAGCCGGCGGCGCCGAGGTTGCGACGGACGAAGCCCGCAGCGGCATAGGTGGCGAAGCCGCCGCCCGGTCTGGTGCGATCAAACAGCGCCTGCATCAGTTCGGGCGACCACATGGCGGGATTGCGTGACGGGGCGAAGCCATCGAGGAACCACGCATCGAAATCAGGCTCCGACGCCGTGACGCCATCGAATGCTGCGCCGCAGACAACGGTCAGGCGCGTCTGTTCGTCGAGCGCAAATGTGACATGACCGGTCGGCTCATCCGGCCATGCCGCAACAAGCGCCTGCCGCTCAGCATCGATTTGTGGCCAGCGGGAGAGCGCGCGATCGATCTCGTCGCGCTTCATCGGGTAAAGTTCGAACGAGGTGAAGTGCAGATGCGTGCCCGGCTTGCGCGTGAGTTTCCACTGCCGCCAGGTCTCACAGAAATTCAGGCCGGTGCCGAAACCGAGTTCGCCGATACGAAATCCATCTCCGGTCGGAGACATTGTCTCCCATCGCTCCGGCAGGCCGTTGCCGGAAAGGAAGACGTGGCCGCATTCCAGCCGCCCGTCGGTGCGGCAATAAAAGTGATCGCCAAATTCCTGGGAATACGGCATATCGCCTTCGTGCCAGTCGAGTGTCTGGAATGCCGGGCTTTCGCCCTCAACTGTCTTCAATTCGGGATCATTGTCGCTCATGAGCAATGCGGATAATCCGGCTGGCGCTGGCGGTCAATCTGGAGAGCGGACTATCGGTTCTGCGCGTGGCGCGGCAACCCTTCCGGCCTTTGCCGATCTGGTCATCCTCGGCGGCGGCATCATGGGCCTGTGGGCCGCGGTAAAGGCCGAGCGGCTTGGCATCCGCACCGTGCTCGTCGACAGCGGAAAACTCGGCCACGGCACGAGCGGCGGGCTGCTCGGTGCGCTGATGCCGCATATGCCGGACAAGTGGAACGACAAGAAACAGTTCCAGTTCGACGCGCTGCTTTCCCTCGAGGACGAGGTGGCGCAAATCGAGGCCGATACGGGGCTTTCATGCGGTTATCGCCGCACCGGTCGCCTGATCCCATTGCCGAAATCGCATCTGCGGGCGATCGCGTTTCGCCATTCCGAAGACGCGGCCACGCACTGGGATCAGGCCGGTCGTCGCTTTCACTGGCATGTTGCCGACCAGACACCGCATCCCGGCTGGCCGGATGCCTCGTTCTGCGAGGCCGGCATTGTGCACGATACTTTTGCCGCCAGGGTCTCGCCGCGCAAGCTGACCGAGGCGCTTGGCGCAAGCCTCAATGCCGGCCGTCACGTTACCGTGGTGGAGGGGCTTTCAGCCTCGCGCATCGACGGCGCATCGAGCCGTGTGGAATTTGCCGATGGAACGAGCATCGCCTTCGGTGCCTGCATTGTCGCCGCCGGCCATCAGGCTTTTCCGCTGATCGAGGGCTTGTCCGATCCGCTGCCGCAACCGATCGGCCAGCCGGTCAAGGGACAGGCGGCACTGCTGAGGGCCGGGGCCGATCCGGACCTGCCGCTTCTTTATCTCAATGGTCTCTATCTCGTGCCGCATGACAATGGCGATATCGCGCTCGGCAGCACCAGCGAGGAGGCTTTTGACGAACCGTACTCCACCGATCATCAGCTTGAGGATCTCGTTGCAAAGGCGAGGGCGCTCGTGCCGTCGCTCAGCGATGCTCCGGTTGTGGAACGATGGGCCGGCCTGCGCCCAAAGGCGATCGATCGCGACCCGATGGTCGGGCCGCATCCGGACAACGCGAACGTGATCGCGCTGACGGGGGGCTTCAAGGTCAGTTTCGGGGTGGCGCATCTTCTGGCCGCGGCTGCGCTTGATGCCGTTTCCGGCAGGATAATGCCGGTTCCTGCATCGTTTTTGCTGGAGAACCACCTTTCGGTCGCTTCGCGCTAAACGCGAATCTTCTTCATCTTCGTCGTTAATCTGTCACGCAAATCGCATAGGTCCCTGATCAGGGACTGAATAAGCAAATGCGTAATTAAACAGGGCGGTTGACAGGGATGCACGAGAAGGTGACGCATGCGCTATGCCATATATTTCACGCCACCGGCACATGATCCGCTGACGCTCGCCGCGTCGCAATGGCTCGGCCGTAACGCCTTTTCCGGAGACGCTACCGAGCCGCCTGCCATTCGTGGCGTCGGTCTTCACGAGATCTCCTTTCACACCGCCATCCCGCGCCGCAGCGGGTTTCACGCTGCATTGAAGGCACCCTTCCGGCTTGCGCCCGAGATCAGCGAGCCCATGCTGCTGCGGCACCTGATGCGGTTTGCAGGCTCTCACGAGCCATTCCAGCTGCCACCACTGGAAGTGGCAAGGCTCGGCAATTTCTTCGGCCTCGTGCCGGAAATTCCCTGTGAACGGATGCGACTGTTTGCCTGCGCAGTCGTGCAGGAGTTCGACGTATTTCGCGCACCGTTGTCGGATGCGGAATTCGAGCGCAGCGATCCGGGCGATCTCTCGGCTCCGCAATTCGCCAATCTCTATCGCTGGGGCCATCCTTACGTAATGGACGAGTTCCGTTTCCACATGGCGCTGACGGGGCCGCTCCTGCCGCGCGACAGCACCTTTATCGAACCGGCACTGAGAGATTATTTCTCGCCCTATCTGACAAAGCCGGTCGAGGTCGCCAACCTGGCGCTGTTCGTCGAAGAAGAGCCGGGTGCGCCGCTTCAGGTTCATTCGCTGCACCCGATGGGCCGTGTGGCAGCCCGCAAGATCGCCTGAGTACTGCTTCAGGCTGGCCGATCCGGCTGTTGCTGGCTGAACAGCAGTTTGATGAAGGTGCGGTAGCTCAGGATCTGCCGCTCCAGATGGGTCGGATCGTTCAGGACCTTGGACATGATGATGGCACCATCGAAGGTGCATGACAGCATGTTGGCGAGATCCTTCAGTTCTATCGGCTCCTGCGGCGGGTGCACCGCGGCGATCTCTTCCAGATAACCGAGGAAGCGCCTGTTCCATGAGGCAACAGAGCTGGCGTTAAGCATGTGGATCTCGCGATCGAACAATCGCTCCTGATAACAGATAGAAGCGATGATGCAGCCAGGATGCACGCCCGGCAGGTCGCGCGCCAGTTCCGACAGCAGTTTGAGGCCAATCAGGAAAGCCTGTAGCGGATCATCCGCGAGTTCTCGCCCGCGGTCGAAAATGTCGTCGAAGAGGCGGTCGTTCTCGGTCACGTAGCGGCGCAGCATCTCGCGGGCGAGTTCGTTCTTGTCGTGGAAGTGGTAGAAAAAACCGCTCTTGGTGATACCGGCTTCAGCGATGACTTCTTCGATCGAGGTCGCGGCAAAGCCCTTGGACAGCACGGATATCTGCGCGACCTCGAGGATTCGCTCGCGAGTTGCTTCACCCTTTTTCGGTACGCGGGCGTAGGAAAACTGTACCGGAGGTACGGTTTTTGCGCCATCCAGGCCTTGCCCGGCCAAATCCTCGGTCTTTCGGGACATGGTATCCCCCTGAGCGAGCTCACGTTTTCGATATGTTGCCGTGCTGTACCGCAAGCCGCGTAGATCAAAGCGTCCACCGGGCGCAAAACAAACGGGCAAGCTGCAGCTTCGGGACATGCCTGTTTTCGCGCCGCGGCGATCATATCACAGGAGATGACGATGAAAAACGATCGCCAACGCCTGCCGCATCTGGGGCAAGAGATATATCTGACCGATGGCGGGCTGGAGACGACGCTGATCTTCCACCGTGGTCTGGAACTGCCGTTTTTCGCGTCCTTCCCGCTCATCGATGATGCCAGCGGGCGCGCCGAGCTGGATGCTTATTATGAGGCCTATCTATCGCTCGCACGGAAGTATGGGCGGGGTTTCCTGCTCGATACACCGACCTGGCGGGCCAACCCGGACTGGGCGGCAAAGCTCGGATATGATCTTGCTGCACTCTGGGCGCTCAATATTCGCTCCGTCGACTATGTCGCTGGCTTGCGGGAAAAATGGCAAAGGCCGGGTATGCCCATTCTGCTCAACGGCGTGATCGGGCCGCGGGGAGACGCCTACAAGCAGGGCCGGATGTCCGTGGCCGAGGCGGAGGATTATCACGCCCATCAGATCGATGCCTTTGCCGAAACACCGGTTGATATGCTGAGCGCCATGACGATCAACACGACCGAAGAGGCGATCGGTATCGTGCGGGCTGCCAGGGAGACAGGGCTGCCCGTCGTGATCTCTTTCACGGTCGAGACCAATGGAAGGCTCGCAAACGGCATGTCCTTGCGGGAAGCGATCGAGATGACGGATGACATGACCGCAAATGGTCCCGCCTATTACATGGTCAACTGCGCCCACCCCGTCCACTTCGAACAGGCTTTCGTCGACGGTGATACCTGGCTGCACAGGATCGGCGGTGTGCGCGCCAATGCCTCTTCCAAGAGCCATGCAGAGCTGGACGAGGCGACTGAAATCGATATCGGCGATCCTCAGGAGCTCGGTCGACATTACCGCAGCCTGAGAGCACGTTATCCGTCGATGTGCGTATTGGGTGGCTGCTGTGGCACCGATCACCGGCACGTGGCAGCTATCTGCGAGGCCTGCATGCCACGAGCGGCGGCCGAATGAAGGAGAAGGTTCCATGTCTATATTTGCATTCCCTCCGGCACTATCCACGGCATTCTCTGCCCTGACGCATATTCACTGGCGTGGGCATCACGAGCTCGACATGTCCGCCGAACCGACCGTCGGGCGGCCGCCATTCGCGTCTAAGCTGGAATTCGACGAATATATGCTGCGCGATATAGGTCTCGGCGACGGGGGCTATCACGAGTGGCAGGATGATCGCCTCAACTGATCAACTCGGCTGATCACGGGGACAAGTTTGCATCTCGACATCTGCGGAACCGGTGCGCTACCGTTGCCGTAAATAATCGAGGTGGAACATGCCAATAACCATAAAAGACTACCCGCGCGATCTCGTCGGCTACGGCCGAAACAGTCCCGATCCGAAATGGCCCGGCGGCGCCAATGTCGCCGTGCAGTTCGTCATCAACTATGAAGAGGGTGGTGAAAGCTCGATCCTCGACGGCGATGCGGCTTCCGAAAACCTGTTGTCCGAGATCGTCGGCGCGGCTCCTTGGCCCGGTCAGCGCAATCTCAATATGGAATCGATCTACGAATACGGGTCGCGCGCGGGTTTCTGGCGGTTATTCCGGCTGTTTAACGAACTGAAGATGCAATGCACTGTCTATGGCGTGACACTTGCCATGGCGCGCAATCCGGAAGCGGTCGCCGCGATGAAGGAAGCAGGCTGGGAGATTGCCAGTCACGGTTACCGCTGGCTGGAATACAAGGATTTTCCGATCGACAAGGAGCGTGAGCACATCCTCGAAGCTGTGCGCCTGCACACCGAGCTTGTCGGCGAGCGGCCATACGGCATGTACCAGGGCAAGCCGTCCGACAATACACTGAAGCTTGTGATGGAAGAGGGCGGGTTTCTCTATTCCTCCGACAGCTATGCGGACGATCTGCCCTATTGGGTGCCGGGCAGCGATGGCAAGCCGTTCCTGATCATTCCCTATACGCTCGAGACCAACGACATGCGGTTTGCCACGCCGCAGGGGTTCAATTCCGGCGATCAGTTCTTCGCCTATCTCAAGGATGCCTTCGACACGCTTTACCGCGAGGGCGAGGAAGGCAGCCCGAAGATGATGTCGGTCGGCCTGCATTGCCGTCTCGTGGGGCGTCCGGGCCGTATCGCGGCGCTGCGCCGGTTCATGGAATATGTCGCGTCGCACGACAAGGTCTGGGTTCCGCAGCGTATCGAGATCGCAAAACACTGGCATGAGCACCACAAGCCGGCTCACCGGCCTGCAGGTGCCGCATGACGGCAAGAGGGGATTTCATCGCGACCTTCGGCGGCGTGTTCGAGCATTCGCCTTTCATAGCGGAACGCGCCTATGATGCCGGCCTTATCTTCGTGCCTTTGACCGCGAAGGGCGTGCATGCGGCGATGGTCTCGGAGTTTCGCAAGGCGGGCGCAGGAGAACGGCTTGCCGTGCTGCGCTCGCATCCCGATCTGGCGGGCAGGCTTGCGATCGCCGGCGAGCTGACCGAAGACAGCAAACAGGAACAGGCCGGCGCCGGCCTCGACCGATTGAGCGCCGAAGAGCACGCCCGCTTCACGACCCTGAATGCCGCCTATACGACGAAATTTGGATTTCCGTTCATCATTGCGGTGAAAGGGCTGAACAAGGACGATATTCTGGCAGCTTTCGAGACGCGCATATCCAACAGCGCCGAGGAAGAGTTCGCGACCGCCTGCGCGCAGGTGGAGCGGATCGCGCATCTGCGATTGCTGGCGCTTTTACCCCAAGGGTGAGGGGCACGCTTTCTTCCACATTCGCTGTCGCCTATAGTGGTGATGACAGGAGTAGTGCCGATGCGACCGTCGGAAGTGCTTGAAAAGAACCGCGAGGCGATCCGCGAAGCGACGAAACGCTTCAATGCGGCGAACCCGCGCGTCTTCGGCTCGGTCGCCCGCGGCGAGGATGGGCCTGATAGCGATATCGATATCCTCGTCGATGCCTTGCCGGGAAGCACGCTTTTCAGCCTTGGCGGGCTCCAATACGAGCTGGAGCAGATGTTTGGCGGGATCAAGGTGGACTTGCTCACACCGGGTGATCTGCCGGCCATGATACGATCCCGCGTGCTCGCTGAGGCGAAGCCTTTATGACAGACAAAACACGCTTGTATCTGCATCAAATGCGGACTGCCGCGGCGGATGCCTGTCGCTTTGTTGAAGGCGTGGATCGCGAAGCTTTTCTGAATGATCTGATGATTCAGAGAGCTGTGGGCATGAGCATACTCATGCTTGGTGAAGCCGTTGTCCGCATGGCCCGGGAAAATCCCGAATTTCTCAAAGAACATCCCGAAGTGCCGTGGTCCGAGATCCAGGGCCTGCGCAATCGTATAGCACACGGCTATTTTGAAATAGATCTCAACATAGTCTGGGAGACAGTGCGTGTCTCGCTCCCTGACTTTTTGGAAAAGCTGCAAGTCGTTGAAAATTGGCATGCGCAAGGCGAATGAATTGACCGAAATTCTCGAAATCCTGCCTCTCACCCAAGAAGCCTTCGCGCCCTATGGCGATGTCATCGAGGCCGATCCTTCGAAGATGCGGCTGATCAATAATGGTACGACGGAGCGTTATCATGCGCTGGCAAAGCCGGTGGTGGTCGGCGCGCCCGAGCGGCTGATCTTCAATATCTTTCGTGGCCAGCCGCGGCAGTTTCCCTACGAAGTCGGCATGATGGAGCGGCATCCCTTTGGCAGCCAGAGTTTCGCGCCGCTTTCCGGCCGACCGTTTCTCGTCGGCGTGTCGGATGATGTGGATGGCAAACCGGGGAGGCCGAGAATATTTCTGGCTGCGGCGCATCAGGGGGTGAACTATTTCCCCAATACCTGGCATCATCCGCTGATGGCGCTCGGCGGGGTCAGCGATTTCCTCGTTGTCGACCGTGACAATACCGCCGCCAATCTCGAAGAGTTCTTTTTCGAGATGCCCTATCAGATTTCGGAGCCAAGCCTATGACCGGTCTCACCACTCATGTGCTCGATACGGCAAGCGGCAAGCCGGCCGAAGGGCTTGTGATCGAGCTTTACCGGATCGAGGGAGCCACGCGGACGACGGTCAAGTCGATGAAGACCAATGCGGATGGGCGGGTCGATGGCGGACCTATCCTGATCGGAGAGACTTTTGTCGCCGGAACCTATGAGCTGGTTTTCCATGCGGGCGATTATCTGCGTGCCCAAGGCATCACTCTTGCCGAGCCGGCTTTTCTTGACGTTATTCCGATCCGTTTCGGCATTTCCGATATCACGGCGCATTATCATGTGCCCTTGCTCATCTCACCTTACGGCTATTCCACCTATAGGGGCAGTTGATGCGTTTTGCTGCGATCGCCGATGTTCATGGAAATCGTGCGGCTCTGAAAGCCGTGCTTGATGACATCTCTGCGCTCGGCATTCGCGACATCGTCAATCTCGGCGATTGTTTCAGCGGGCCGCTTGAGGCGGATCAGACAGGCGCGCTTCTGTTGCTGCTCGACCTGAAGGCTGAGCGAACAGTACGTGGCAATCACGATCGCTACCTTGTCGAGAAGACTGCCGATCAACTGGAGGCGTCGGACGCGCATGCGCATCGCCAGATGTCGCCCCGGCATTTCGACTGGCTGCGCAAACTGCCGTTCAGCATGATCTGGCGAGATGAGGTTTTCCTCTGCCATGCGACGCCTAAAGACGACAATCTTTATTGGCTGGAGACGGTCTCGCCGCAGGGGCATGTCACCTTGCGCCCTCAAGATGAGATCGAGGTGCTGGCGGAGGGCATCGAGCAGTCGCTCATTCTCTGCGGCCACAGTCATATTGCGCGCATGGTGTCGCTGTCCGACGGTCGGCTGATCGTCAATCCCGGCAGCGTCGGCCAACCTGCCTATGACGATGACGCGCCTTTCTACCACAAGGTGGAAACCGGCCACGCCATGGCTTCTTATGCGGTGATCGAGAAGACGGGGCACGGCTGGGCGCCGCTTTTCCGCAACGTACCCTATGACCACATGGCAATGTCGAGGCTTGCTGCCGCCAATGGCCGGGCTGAATGGGCAAGCGCGCTAGCAACAGGACGTGTGTAAAACATCCTGATGATCCGGACACGGCTATTTCTGGAAACCATTCGGCAAGGCTTCCTGCCGATACTCCTATCCGATTCGACAGGAGATGATTCCATGGCCCCATCGCGCGCAAAATCAGGCTCGAAACGCAAGAGCAGCAGACGTGCGCCGTCGCGGTCTGGATCCTCGTTCTGGCCGTGGATGGCTGCGCTCGTCGCGATCGGTGGCGGCATTGCGCTTTACGACAATTTTTCACCGGCCCGGAAGTTCGTCGCCAGCCTGACGACAGATAAGCCAGCTCACACGACCACACGGGAAGAGACGCGGGAAAAGGTGGCTGTGGCCAAGCCGCAGCCCGCACCATCACATCGCAGTGTCACTCCCGTTCCACCACGTCCGGTCGGACCGCCGGATCAGACCCAGACAGCCGCAATCATTCCACCGGCGCCGGTCGGCAAGCCGGGTCTGGAGGTTGCCTCCCTGTCTGCTGCTGCTCCGAAATCCGGTGAAAGCCTTGCTGGCGGCTATCAAGGCAAATTCTTTCTCTGTGGCACGGCCAAGCAGGACGATTGCGTGGTGACCGCTGACCGCTTCGTTTTCCACGGCCAGAAAATTCGTCTTGTCGGCATTGAGGTCCCGGATATCAAAAAGCCCCGTTGCGAGGCTGAGCGGATCAAGGCCAGTGATGCGAAACTTCGGGTGCGGGCCTTCCTCGATTCCGGCCCGTTCGAACTCGTCACCTGGCAGGGCAACAATTCCGCGGTTGACGGGCATCAGCTGCGCGACGTGACCCGCAACGGCCGGTCGCTCGCCGACGTGCTGGTCAATGAAGGTCTCGCCAAACGCCCGGGAGCCGGCAAAGGCGGCTGGTGCGGCTGACGGGGCCCTATCTGTTTTTGAAGACGGTGCAGGCACCGTCTGCAGCCTTGATCGCGGCGCAGAGTTTCGTCGCCTCCTGCCGCGTCTCGCGGCCGATCCTTGCGGCATAACGGGGGCGATATCCGAAATTGCCGCCGCGTTGCCTGACGATCAGCGCCCGCTCCTCATTCAGCGGTGCCGGCAGGTCAAGGATCGCGCGGGTGAACAGGCGGTCGACGACGGCGGGGCGATGATGTGCCGCCAGCTGAACGCCCCACGGCGCCCAGTCGGCGGAGGTGGTCAGTACCGGTTCCGTCATCCGACGTGTTGAAGCCAGTGTCGTGCAGGCCTCAAGAAAGGATTGCTGCTTGTCGAGAGGTGGAGCCGCGATTTCCGGCGGGTCGTCACGCCATGTCTCGATCAGCGTGCCGGTAATGGCAAAGACATAGTCGCGTGTCTCGATCGGCAGTCTTTCGGAAGCGAGAAAGCGAGAAAAGCCATTCTCTCCCGCGTTATAGGCTGCAGCCGCAAAGCCGAGATTGCCGAAACGGATGCTCATTTCTTTTAAGTAGGCGGCGGAAGCATCCAGCGCGTCGAGGACATGAAAACTGTTGCCGAGGCCGCGGATCCTTGCCGTCGATGGCATGAACTGGGCGATACCTTCCGCTCCCTTATGGCTGACGGCTTCCGGGCGGAACAGGCTTTCCCGCCAGATAAGACGCGCGAAAAATTCAGGTGGAATGGCGTGGCTATTGGCCGATCTCTCGATCGCGCTGCAAAGATCGGCATTGAAGAAGTCCTTGCGGATGCAGGTCGGCTTGCCGCCGACAGATCGCTCGTAGAGGCAAGCCGATTCTTCGCGCTTGGTGGTCTCGGCTTTTTCGGACGCAATACCGCTCCCTGCGCCGAGCATGGCCAGAGTTGTCGCCGCCACCGCAAATGACTGCAAAAAGCCGCCCATTTAGCCCCCGCCGCATGTGGAGGCATCCTAACCGGCTTTCCGCATTATCCCAAATCAGAAGGGAGAGGAGGCGATGATATTCGTGCCGCAATCCTTGATGTCGCGCTTGCCGCACAGAGCCATGGTGATGTCCATCTCCTTGCTGATGATTTCGAGCGCCGTCGTCACGCCCGGCTTGCCCATCGCGCCGAGGCCGTAGAGGAAGGGGCGGCCGATATAGGTGCCCTTTGCGCCGAGCGCCACGGCCTTCAGCACATCCTGTCCGGAGCGGATGCCGCCATCGAAATGCACTTCCATCCGGTCGCCGACCGCATCGACCATCTTTGGCAGCATGGAGATCGAGGAGGGAGCGCCGTCGAGCTGCCTGCCGCCATGGTTGGAGACGATCAGGGCGTCAGCGCCCGTATCGGCGGCGGCGCGGGCGTCTTCCTCGTCGAGAATGCCCTTGATGATCAGCTTGCCGCCCCATAGGTCCTTGATCCAGCGGATATCGTCCCAGGAAAGCCGCGGATCGAACTGTTCCGCCGTCCAGGCTGAGAGCGAGGAGAGGTCGGAGACATTGCTTGCATGGCCGACGATATTGCCGAAGCCGCGGCGTTTGGTCTGCAACATGTCCAGGCACCAGAACGGTTTGGTGGCCAGCTGGAAGGCGCTGTTCAGCGTCCATTTCGGCGGGGCGGAAAGACCGTTGCGGAGGTCCTTGTGGCGCTGACCCAAAATCTGCAGGTCGGCGGTGACAACCAGCGCTCCGCATCCGGCGGCCTTGGCGCGGCCGATCAGGCGCTCGATGAAGCCGCGATCCTTCATCACGTAAAGCTGGAACCAGAAGGGCTTCGAGGTGACCGATTTCACATCCTCGATCGAGCATATGCTCATGGTCGAGAGCGTGAAGGGCACGCCGAATTCTTCCGCAGCCTTGGCCGCCAGCATTTCGCCATCGGCATGCTGCATGCCGGTCAAGCCCGTCGGTGCGAGCGCGACAGGCATCGAGACATCCTGGCCGACCATGGTGGTCGCCAGCGAGCGGTTGGTCATGTCGACCAGCACGCGCTGACGCAGCTTGATCTTGGAAAAATCGTCCTCGTTGGCGCGGTAGGTGCCTTCAGTCCATGCGCCGCTATCGGCATAATCGAAGAACATTTTCGGCACCCGACGACGGGCCATTGTCTTCAGATCGGCGATGGTAAGCGGCTTGGACATGATAATCGGTTCCTCCTGAAATTGATTTCAGACAGGTAGCATATCGATGCCCGGAGGAAACTGGAATTCGAGCCTTCAGGCATTTTTTGCGGTGCTCGCCGAGAGGTTTCAAATCTGATAAGAGTCCCAATATCGGTACGATATATAGTGCTTAATATAGCTCCAATGAGGTGAGACGATGCAGCGTGTCGAAGCGGAAATGGCAGTCAGCGTATCGGATCTGAAGAAGAATCCGAGTGCGGTGATTGATGGAGCAGCGGGCGGTGCGGTGGCCATTCTCAACCATAACCGGGTTATGGCCTATATGGTGCCGGCCGATACCTATGAAGCCCTGATAGACGCCTTGGATGACCAGGCACTTGTCGAGATTGCCAAGGCGCGCGCCGGTGAAAAGGGTGTGCCGGTCGATCTCGATGACCTATAGGCTCGAATTTCTGCCGGTAGCGCGGAAGGAGTGGGACAAGCTCGGCGCGACCGTGAGGGAGCAGTTCAAACGAAAGCTCTCCGAACGGCTGCAGCGACCGAAAGTGCAGGCCGACGCGTTGCGCGGCCTGCCGGATCACTACAAGATAAAGCTTCGATCCGCCGGATATCGACTGGTTTATCGTATCGAGGATGA
This sequence comes from Aliirhizobium cellulosilyticum, assembly GCF_014198105.1. Lineage (NCBI taxonomy): Bacteria > Pseudomonadati > Pseudomonadota > Alphaproteobacteria > Hyphomicrobiales > Rhizobiaceae > Aliirhizobium > Aliirhizobium cellulosilyticum. Next base: position 814,370 of record NZ_JACIGW010000001.1, read on the forward strand.
GCGGATAACCGTCGTTGTCGTTGCGGTTGGGCGTCGCGAGCATTCCGAGGTCTACAAGAGCGCCAAGACGCGATAGCTATCAAAGCGTATTCTTCATCGCCTTGCCGGCCACGTAGGTTTCCACCACGGCGCGGTCGTCGCCCATGGTCTGCAGCAGGAAGAGTTCTTCCGGCAGCGTGCTTATCGTTTCCATCCGCAGCTTCATCGCCGGCGTGGAGGCTGCATCGAGGATGACGAGGTCGGACACGGAGCCCAGATCCAGCGTGCCGATATCGGTTTCCATCGATAGCGCCTCGGCATTGCCCCTGGTCATCATGTAGAAGCTTTCGAGCGGGTTCAGCCGCTCGCCCAATATCTGCTGGATCTTGTAGGCCTCGTCCATGGTTCTCAGCATCGAATAGCTGGAGCCGCCGCCGATGTCGGTGGCGACCGCGATGCGCACCGGCTTTTCACGGCGTGTCAGCGGTCGCAGCGGAAACAGGCCGGAGCCGATGAAGAGGTTCGAGGTCGGGCAATGGACGGCGATGCTGCCAGTTTCCGACAGGACATCCATTTCCCGCTCCGACAGGTGGATTGCGTGGCCGAGCAGGGTCTTGTTTCCGAGCAAGCCATACCGGGCATAGATATCCGTATAGTCCTTTGCCTCCGGGTAGAGTTCGCAGGTATAGCGGATTTCCTCCCGGTTTTCCGACAGATGCGTCTGGATGAAAAGGTCCGGAAATTCCTGCGCCAGCGCCTGCGTGGCCGACATCTGTTCCGGTGTCGAGGTGATGGCGAAGCGTGGGGTGATGGCAACGTGGCAGCGGCCCTTGCCGTGCCATTGTTCGATCACCGCGCGGGTCTCGTCATAGCCCATTTCCGGTGTGTCGAGCAGGCCCTGCGGGGCGTTGCGGTCCATCATCACCTTGCCGCCGACCATGCACATGTTGCGCTTGATGGCTTCGGCAAAAAAGGCGTCGGCGGAGGTCTTGTGGACGGAGCAATAGGCGACGGCCGTCGTCGTGCCATGGCGCAGAAACTCGTCGTAGAAATGCGTGGCGATGCGCGTCGCATGCTCGCTTTCGACGAAGCGGCATTCCTCCGGGAATGTATAGGTGTTGAGCCACTCCAACAGGTTCGCAGCGTAGGAGGCGATGACCTGCATCTGCGGAAAATGCACATGGGTGTCGATGAAGCCCGGCAGGATCAGATGTGGCCGATGGTCGATCTCGACCACATCCTCCGGCGCGGCGGCCTTCACCCTGGCATAATCCCCCACCGCGGTGATCTTTCCGTCGGCATTGACCAGCAGGCCACCGTCATGCTCGTAAAGATAGCTGTCGCTATCGGTCAGAGACTGAGGCGCGCGCTTGAAGGACAGGAGGCGTCCGCGGATGAGGGTGTCTGTCATGTGAACCTTGGGTCGGTGAACTCTATTGCGAGGCGATGGCGCTTTCATACCATGCAACCAGCAGCTTGCGCTCGTCCGGCGTCAGATCGGTTATATTGCCGGGCGGCATGGCGTGGCTTCGTCCTGCCTGGATATAGATTTCCCGCGCATGGCTGGCAATCTCCGCGTCGGTTTCGAGTTTCACCGACTTGGGCGTGAAGGGAACGCCGTCCCAGACGGGCTCTGCTGCATGGCACATGGAGCAGCGCGCCATGACGACATCGCGGGCGGCCTCGAAATGGGCGTTGGAGGCGAATTTCTGGCTCACGGGTGACAATGCCGTTTCGGTCTCGCCGGTCAGCAGTTTCGGCACCGTCGACAACCAGATGATCAGAATGAAGAGGATCACCGTCACCAGCCATGTCCAGGTCGGCTTGCCCTTCCTGGCATGGGTGGTGTTGAACCAGTGCCGGATGCTGACGCCCATCAGGAAGACCAGCGAGGCGATCACCCAGTTGAAATGGGTGGCGAAGGCCAGCGGATAATGGTTCGACAGCATGAAAAAGATCACCGGCAGAACAAGGTAGTTGTTGTGCAGTGACCGCTGCTTGGCAATGCGGCCGTATTTGGCATCCGGCGTGCGGCCGGCGATCAGGTCGGCGACGACGATCTTCTGGTTGGGAATGATGATGAAAAACACGTTGGCCGACATGATCGTCGCGGTAAACGCGCCTAGATGCAGAAAGGCGGCGCGGCCGGTGAAGACCTGCGTATACCCCCAGGCCATGATGACCAGCAGGATATAAAGCAGGATCATCAGACCCCAGGTATTGTTGCCGAGCTTCGACTTGCAGAGCTGGTCGTAGAACAGCCAGCCGATCGAGAGCGAAGCCAGCGACAGACAGATGGCCTGCCAGTTTTCCAGTTCCATCACCGTGCGGTCGACGAGGAAAAGTTCGGCGCCGCCATAATAGACGATGCAGAGCAGAAGGAAGCCGGAAAGCCAGGTGAAATAGCTCTCGTATTTGAACCAGGTCAGGTGCTCCGGCATCTGGGCCGGTGCGACCAGATATTTCTGGATATGGTAGAAGCCGCCGCCATGGACCTGCCATTCCTCGCCATAGGCGCCCGGCGGCAGATGCGGTCGTTTTACCAGCCCCAGATCGAGTGCGATGAAATAGAAAGACGAGCCGATCCAGGCGACCGCGGTGACGACGTGCAGCCAGCGCACGGCAAAACTCAGCCATTCCCAGGCTATGGCATATTCATACATTGGGTTGTTCCCGTTCTTTTTGTTCCCGACTCGTGAGTGTGAGGAAAAAAACGAGAGGAGGGAAGGGGCAGGAGGACGCAGGGAGGACATATGACCCGTGTCGTTGCACGAGACAAGCAAAGATCTAAAAGCAGGTGACCAACAAGCCTTAGCCGGCGGCTAAAAGCATGAGGCAAGCTCCTTTGGAAAACGATGCTAAAAAATCGAAGCCTCGGTGCGCAATAGAGAACACCATTTCGCCTTTCGATTGGCCCCGTTTCTCTAGGCGATCTACTGACGGCGAACAGAAACTCCGATCTTGCTGGATTTCAAGCTATGGATATCAAGGAAACACCGGATTTGTGGGTGCTGCGCGAAAAACGCCGGCTGCGCATACCGGATATCAGGCAGGTGGCAGCCGATTGCTCCGCAAACATGCAGAAAAATATGATTGAGGAGGGGTTGGAAATCGATGGTCCATGGCTGTTCATATCCTACAATCTTCCCAAGGACGGAAAGACGTTTTTCGACTGGGAAATATGCTGTCCGATAAAGATGCCTGCAGATTATCATGGTAAGGTCGAACTCATCCATCTTGAACCGATCATGGTGGCAAGCCGGGTTTATCAAGGATCTCTGAGGACGCTTTTTACCCAAGGTTATGCGCCGCTCATCGCCGAGCTGGATAGGTCGCGCTACATCTATTCCGGCGAAAGTCGCGAAATCTATCATGGCTGGAATGGTGCCGGCAGTTCATATCACAGAATAGAAATCCAGTTCGGACTGGCGCGCTGACCGCAGCCCCATGCCTGCTCAATCCGGTGCGGCATCGGCGCCGATATAAAACGACCGCATGTCCTCGTTTGCTTGCCGCCGCGAGCCGGGATCGCTGTAGAACATATGGCCGCCGCGATAGAGTTTCAGTTCGGTGCGTCCTCTGGCGAGCTGTTCGGGCAGATGGTCCAGAATGAATTTCGAGACGCCATAGGGTGTCAGGATGTCGCTGTAGCCGTGCAGGACAGAGAGCCTGAAAGATGGGATGACCGAGAGCAGGTCACGGATGTCGTCGGATGCCGAGGCATTCGACCGGCGGCCGTCCCAGTCCCATTGGCGGTTAACTTCGCCGTTCAGCAGCGTATAGGTCATGTCGGTTTCGAAGCGCAGGTCGTTCCTCGCGTAGGCGGCGAAGAGTGCGCCATAGGCACGTGTATATCCGTCCAGAATATTGTCGTCATTGGTAACGTTCGAGCGTTCCGGATAGGCGTCCGCCACCATGTCCGATGCATCATAAAGGCTGACGATCCGGCCGTCCCCGGCAGCCTCCGTCCGATATGCCGAACTGACGAAACCGCGGCTGCGGGCAACGATATCGACCGGCAGTCCAGTCAGGGCCGAAACGCGTGCGTAAAGCGCCTCTGCTTCAGTTCCGGATGGTGCGGGGCCTGCAAGCGAGACGAGATAGGTACTCATCGCATAGGTTTCGGCGGACTGAACCTTCTCTGCCGAGAATTCTCCCTTGCGTTCAAGCTCGGCGGCTGCCAGCGATGGCAGTTGCAGGGCTGCGGTGACTGGATCGGTATCCGCGGCCATCAGGAAGCGGCCATCGATCATCGGCGAGACCATGACAATGCCGGAGACCAGAATGCCCTGGCTGTCCTTCAGGGCCTTCGCCACCTTCGCAGCGCGGAAGCCGCCGTAGCTTTCCCCGGCAAGATATTTTGGAGAGGAGAGACGGTTGTTCTTCTGGGTGTAGAGGGCGATGAACTTGGCCAGGCTCTCGGCATCCTGCCTTACGCCATAAAAGGCGCTCTGCGCGTCGGGTGCAGCCCGGCTCCATCCGGTGCCGACCGGATCGATGAAGACGAGGTCGGTGAAGCCGAGCCAGCTTTCCGGATTGTCTTGAAGCGCCGGCGTCGTGCCGTCCTCCCTGGCGCTGCCGAGATTGGCGACCTTGGGTCCCATCAGACCGAGATGCAGATAGGCTGAGGCCGCACCCGGGCCGCCATTGAAAGCGAAGGTGACGGGGCGGGGCGTTTTCGCGTCCGGAACGGTATAGGCCGTGTAGAAAATCCTGGCGTTTCTTGCGCCGGTCTGGCCGAACAGGTCCATGGTTCCGGCGGTCGCCCTGTAGCGGAGATCGCCGCTCGGCGTCTTCAGCAGGTGCTCGGTGGTGGAATCTGCCGGGATGAGGTCGAAGATCGATCGCCCTGTGGCAGGGCTTCCTGCATCTTGGGCGTGCGCAGGGCCGGCAATGATTGCCAGCAGAACAAGGCCAAGGATCGCGCGGCTGCGGACTGACATGGCAAATCCTCCCTTCCGGATGTTGGCGAAGGATAGGCGATGTCGCCGATCACCGGAACTCAACTCTTGCTCAGTTCGTCGTCGAATTGAACAAGAGCTTCGCCCCCGCCAGATGGTTTCTGTTCCCGCTTTGGAACCGGTCGATGTGACAGGGCGTTGATCGGCGGCCCCAGTGTGCCTTCGAAGTCGCCAAACAAGATAATTGTGCGTTGCACCAATTTGGGGCTTAGCCGGCTAAGGCGACTCGGGTATTGTAGCAGTTGCGAATTCAACCGGCAGTGCCGGGTATTGCGTCCGTCACGCTGCCGGGGATGACATCCATCAACGGAGAACAGGCTGATGCCCAAACACAGGCGATGCATTTCTACAGGTGTGATGATTGCGTTCTTCTCCGGTGCCGGGGCGCTTCCCGCCGCTGCTCACGAAGCCCACAGTCCCATGGGCGTAAAATGGAAATATGACGGTTACTGCTGCAACGGCGACAGCAAGAGCGGCGACTGCCAGATGATCTCGACGCGGAACGTCAAGATCACCAATCAGGGTTACGAAATATCGCTCGGTCCCGGAGATCACAGGCTGATCACGCGGCCGCATCACTTCACGATGCCGCAGAGCGAGGCGCGTCGGTCGAAAGATGAGGAATATCACCTCTGCCTCTATCCGACCGAAGATACGCTGCGCTGTTTCTATGCACCCGACATGAGCTACTGATGTTGCCCGCGGCGGTGATCAGTCGCGAAATGTCGGCATCATCCTGCGCATGAAATCCCGGAAGGCGCTGATCTTTTTCGAGTGTCGACGTGTCTCGGGATAGGCGAACCAGTAATCGCTGCCGTCCGTTGCCCTCAAGTCAAAGGGTTGGATCAGGCGGCCAAGCGCCACGTCATCGGCATAAAACTCCGGTTTGAGGATTGCGACGCCCTGGCCGGCGATCGCAGCTGCCGCCTCGATGGTCTGGGCGCCGAAGCGGCTTATCGGTCGGCCGTGAAGCTCTTCCTCGGGCAGGCCTGCCGCGGCGAACCAGTGCGACCACCAGACATCGCCGGGATCGATGATCCTGAGCTTCAGGATATCTGCCGGCTCATGAACGCCACCGATTGTTTCCGCCAAAGCCGGGCTCAGCATCGGGGTGAAATCGCTCTTCATCAGGAAATGTGATTTCAGGCCCGGCCACTTGCCGCTGCCGCTGCGGATCGCAATATCGGCTTCGGTGCGGGTGAAATCCACCATTTCCTGCGAGGTTTCCAGTCTGACCGCAATCCCCGGATTTTCGAGCTGGAAGGTGCCGAGATGATGTGCCAGCCAGCGCACTGCGAAGGTCGCCGTCGTGTGAATGATCAAAGTGCTGTCGGACTGATTCTTGGTGCCGGCAAGGGCCTCGTCGATCATTTCGAAGGCCGCGGTGATCTTTGGGGCAAGCCTTGCGCCGGCATCCGTCAGCATCACCTGCCGCGGCCGACGCAGGAAAAACTGCTCTCCCAATGTGTCTTCCAGAAGCTTGATCTGATAGCTGACGGCCGTCTGCGTCAGCCCGAGTTCCTCGCCTGCACGGGTGAAGCTCATGTGCCGCGCCGCCGCTTCGAAGACGCGCAGGCTGTTCAGCGGAAATTGCTTCGACATCGTCATGGATCAAATCTCTTTATGTATGCAGACGGATGTTTCGTTGGAAATACATCATAATCCGGCGCATCTTCCAATCATAGACATCAGTTGAATGATGGTGAGACAAGGAGATGCGACCATGGCCAATGGTTTGCTGACTGGCTTTCTGCGCCTTAAAGACAGAAGTGAAAGTCTGGCGGTTGTGTTTTTCGGTATCCGCGCCGGTGCGACCAATCATGTCGATGAGGAGGCTTTGAGCGAGCATGATCTGCGGGATTTGGGCATGCTTGACGGACGGGTGTCGCCAAGCACGGTCGATCGATACGGCCGGTCGCGCGCCTGGGATATGATCGAGCGCGTGCCGCATTCGCTTTGAGGCGAACAACGGGTCAGGCGGTTGCGGGGCGCGCTTCGGGAAGCAAGGTTTGCAGAGCGTGGTCCGCGAGATCGGTTGCCATGGTCTCTTCGATCCATTGCCTGAATGCCTGGATCTTCCGCATGTTGCGCCTTGCGGCCGGATAGGCCAGCCAATAGGTCTTGCCGTCGCCGGCGGACAGGTCGAAGGGCTGGATCAGACGCCCCGACGAAAGATCGTCACGAAAGAAAAAGGGACTGAGCATCGCCACGCCATGGCCGGATATCGCCGCCCTGGCTTCGATATCCTGTGCGCCGAGCGCATCAAGGCTTGTCGGACGGATCGAGGCTGGGCTGATCTTGGCACTTTCGAACCAGTCCAGCCAGGCGCCGTCGATTTCGGAGATCCAGGGTAATTTCAGGAGGTCCGCCGGTTCATGGATTCCCCCGATGCTGGCAGCAAGTTCTGGAGATAGCATGGGAGAATAGCGAAGGCGCATGATCGGATGGCAGACGAGGTTTTCGGGCGGCTTGGCCGAAATTCTGATGGTGATGTCCGGTACCGTGCCCTGCTTTTCCGAAGCGTCCATCATGCGCAGTAGGCGCACGCCGATATTGGGGTGGCGTGCGCGAAAACCGGCGAGGCGAGGTGATAGCCAGTGAGACGCAAATGTTGGCGGAGAGTGGATGTCAAGCGTGGCATCGATGGTGTGCCGGGCCGCCTGCATCGCCTCTGCCAGCAGGTCGAAAGCTTCGGCCACTTTCGGCAGTAGATGTGTGCCGGTCTCGGTCAGTTGCAGAGCCCGCGGTTTGCGGATGAAGACTGTGTCGCCGAGATGTTCCTCGAGAAGCTTGATCTGGTAGCTGACGGCTGTCTGCGTCATGCCGAGTTCTTCTGCTGCCCGGGTGAAATTCTGCAGCCGTGCGACCGCCTCGAAGACCCGCAGGGCATTCAACGGAAGCTGGCGCGACAGTTTCATCTCGTGTGCCTTCAGCGATAAGCTGTCTTTATCGCGGCCGACTGTATTCGAATTGGAAAACTCCCGCAATCGGCGGCATTGCTGGATCCATCAAGACAGTTTCAACAACCGATGTGGAGCAGAACATGCCGTCCGCAAACGCGAATTCTTTGCCTGTTACAGAGGCTCCGCCATCGTTCTCCCGCCCCGCTTTCCCGCAACGTCTTCGCATGCATCTTGCCGGCTTCATCCGTCGCCTGTTGAGGGCCAACAGCAGAGTTGCGCCGACGCTGCCGGAAGAGCTGCATGGCGATATCGGTTTCCAACCGCCATTGCCGGAACGCGGCGAGGCTTTCTGGCAAGACAGGCGGCGTTCAATCGGCCGCGATCTGCCGCTCTGAAAGTGTTGCCGGTGCCGACAGCGGCAGGTGTTGCAGCAATTCTGCGGCAACGAGGGCAGCGATCACTTGCGGACGCTTGTCTCTGATGGCGGAACCGCCGATCGGCAGGACAAGCCGGGACATCATCGCGGCGGTCTCCTGTTTTCTTGTCTCCTCGCCTTGCTGGCGTTGCAGCCAGTGGGAGAAGGTCGCCCGTTTGGTGGCAGAACCGATCATCCCGACATAATTCAGGTCCTGCCTCGCCAGGGCGCGTTCGGCGATCAGGAAATCCAGCGCGTGATCGTGGGTGAGAATAACCGCCGCGCCACCGGCCGGAATGTCATCCACGAACGCTTCCGGCATGGCCGTGAGGCGCGCTGTCACTCCCGAGGACAGGCCTTCCAGCGCCTGTCTGCGCGTCTCGACGACTGTTACGGCAAAGGGCAGGGGCATAAGCGCGGTTGCGAGCGCAAGGCCGACATGGCCTGCACCAAACAGATAGACCGCCGTGCGCTCGTCCCGCTCACGCAACAGCCGATGCTCCAGCGCCTCGGCAATCGCTGGCGTCACGAGAGAGAAGCGGAGTTTCGTGCGGCCGCCGCAACATTGACCGATCTCCGGGCCGAGCGGAATGTCCATGATTGTTTCGCCGCCGCCCCTCAGGATCGCGCGGGCATTGTCGATCGCCATGTATTCAAACTGGCCGCCGCCGATCGTGCCCCAGATCTCGAAGTCCGCAACAAGCATGTAGGTGCCAGCTTCTCGCGGCGTCGAGCCTCTCGTCTCGACTACGTCGACGAGAACCGATCCGTTGCGCGCGAAAAAGCTGGAGAGGGAGTGTTCGCTCATGAAGGAGAACATAGCATCATCGCGACTGACTGCATCGTGCATTTTTTCTTCGCAATTATTGCGGGAAACATCTGTATTGCCGGTCATAACGCGGGAAATTCTATTAAAAATATATCAGTAATTTCGCCTTAGATGTTTGCCGGCGCAAACTTGATTTTTGATAAATGCTGCGCGTCCTACAAGTATACGACGGGATACTATGACCAAGAGAGCATCGATTGCCTCGCTGATTCCAGCCTCCCAGGATATCTACAGGAAAATCGTCTTTGAGATCGCCGATGGCATTATCGGCATCGATGACCATGGCATCATTCGCCTCTGTAATCCTGCCACCGAAAGCATCTTCGGTTGGCAAAGCGGAGAACTACTGGACAAGCCTCTGGAAGTCCTGCTGCCGGAACGGGTTCACGGCTTTCACCAAAGACTTGTGGCCGGGTTTCAGGCGGGAAATACCGAGGCCCGCTATATGGGGCAGCGAAGTGCGACCATTGTCGGCTGCCGTAAGGACGGCACGGAAATCAATCTCGGCATCACCATCCTGAGAACGTCTGCTGCCGGTGCGCCGATGATGGTGGCCGTCATCCGGGATATTTCCGATCACGTCCGTTACCAGAACGATCTCAAGCGGTTGGCCGAAACCGACAGTCTGAGCGGCCTTCTCAATCGCCGGGCGTTTCGCGCAAGTGTGTTGCAAAGCGTGAGCGCCAATGTCGCCAAGTTTTCCTCGATGGCGATCTTCGACCTCGATGGCTTCAAGAGCGTCAATGATCGCTTCGGTCACGACGCCGGAGACGACGTCATTGTCCGTTTTTCGGAGGTTCTTCGCACTTCCATCCGCGCCACGGATGTTGCTGGACGCTGGGGCGGAGAGGAATTCGTGCTGTTCCTGCCTAACCTGAAAGCCAATGAAGCAATCGCGATTGTCGAGCGCATCAGGGCCAATTTTACCAGCGTGGACTTCAATTGGGACGGCCACCTCGCGGCGAATTTCACCGTCAGTGCTGGACTGGCGTTTGCCGAGCCCGGGTTTGCAGACTTTTCCGACATGATCGCATCGGCGGACAAGGCGCTCTACGATGCGAAGCGCGGCGGTCGTGACAAACTGGTTTCGATCGAGATGCAGCAGGAAGCCCTAGCATCCTAAACGAGGTTCTGCCTCGGCATTTATCAATGTGAAGGCCGGCGGTGGGAGGAGCCGCCGGCCTTCTGCAATCCGATCCCTTTCGAGGAGGGGACGGGGAGGCAAGGATCAGATTGCTGTTTTTAGCTCGGGCTGCCCGCGAGTGCCGCAAGCTGCGAGAGCATGACTTCCATATTGTGGTTGTCCTGCTTGAGTGCGTTCAGCAGATTGTCGGCTTCGTTGCCCGCGGCGACGTAGCGATCGGCCTGCTTCATCAGGATCTGTTCGATCGTGGGGATCGGCCCCGGCAGATAGTGCACCCGGCCCGGTGCGGTATCCCCGTTGAAGGCAGGTCGGGCGACAGGCGGCATTTGCTGCAACGAGACAGGGATCATCTTTCGGACCTCTTTCATGCGGTGAACCGAGGATCATCAGGTTCCTCGGCTTCGCATCTTCAATGGGTCCATCATACCGGAGCGCCTGTTATCCGATATTGTGTTGATGTTTATCGTGGATATACGTTGGTATGGGTGTTGCAACCGAAAAGGCACGTTTTCGTGCAGCTATCCTTCCGAATATGTAGCTGTCTGTCACTGTTTTACTGCGAAAGCCGGTGAAAAGGTCAGCACTCCATGGGGCGCATGGCCCGAAAGCGTGAGATGCTGCACATAGATATCCGGCACGCCTTCATGGGTCAGCCGTCCGTCGCTGACAAAGCCGACGCCCTGATAGACCGCCTGATCTCCGACCAGGGCACAGCCTTTGGCGCCTAGCGCCTTCAACTTATGGATCCCTTCTCGGATCAGCGCGTGGCCGATACCCTGTTTCTGCCGATCAGCTCTCACAGAAATCGGCCCAAGCCCGAACCAGTCGTCGTAATGGCCGTCGATCGTGACGGGTGAAAAGGCGACATGGCCGATGATCTCGTGATTGTCTTCCGCCACCAGTGAAAGCGTCAGGTCACCGCGAGCGCGAAGCGCCCGGATGATCGCCGCTTCGGTTCCTGAACTGTAGGACATGGGCGCGAATGCGGCCTGCGTCAGGTCGTGGATCACGTCTTCGTCGCCCGCACGTTCGGCACGAATGGTGATGGTCATGTCTGCCTCCTCGATATTTCGCTCCTCACCCATAAAAATAGGCCCCGGCAGCGAAATATCGAAGCGTTTTTATAAGGCTTTCATCCGTTCCACCGCCATAAGCACCCGCTCCGGTGTCGCAGGGGTGTCGAGGCGTGGGCAGATGGCGTAATCGGCAACGCTTGCGACCGCCATGGAGATCGCCTCCAGAACCGAGATCGCCAGCATGAAGGGCGGCTCTCCCACCGCCTTGGAACGGCCGATCGTCGGTTCCGCATTTTCCGACCATTCGGCGAGCTTCACATTGAAGATTTTCGGCCGGTCGGAAGCAAGCGGGATCTTGTATGTGGAGGGAGCGTGGGTGCGTAAGCGTCCCTTGGCGTCCCACCACAGTTCTTCCGTCGTCAGCCAGCCCATGCCCTGAACGAAGGCGCCTTCGATCTGGCCGATATCCAGCGCCGGATTTAGCGACTTTCCGACGTCGTTGAGGATGTCGGTGCGCTCGACGATATATTCGCCTGTCAGCGTGTCGATCGAGACTTCCGAGACGGCTGCGCCATAGGCGAAATAATAGAAGGGATGGCCACGGCCAGCGGCGCGGTCCCAGTGGATCTTCGGCGTCTTGTAGAACCCGGCGGCCGACAGTTGCAGCCGGTCGAAATATGCGGCCTTGATGAAGGTGTCGAAGGGGACGATCTCGTTGCCGATCTTTACCCGGTTGGGCAGGAACTCGATCCGGTCGCGATTGACCTGCCATTGCCGTGCGGCGAATTCGATCAGCCTTTCCTTGATCTGGCGGCAGGCGTCATAGGCCGCCATGCCGTTTAGGTCCGAGCCGGACGAGGCGGCTGTTGCCGAGGTATTGGGCACCTTGCCGGTCGTCGTCGCGGTGATTTTTACCCTGTCGATATCGACCTGGAAACAATCGGCCACGACCTGCGCCACCTTGGTATAGAGGCCCTGGCCCATTTCGGTGCCGCCATGGTTCAGGTGGATGGAACCGTCCGAATAGACATGCACCAACGCGCCTGCCTGATTGTATGCGGTCAACGTAAATGAGATGCCGAATTTCACTGGCGTCAGCGCGATGCCCTTGCGGATGACCGGGCTTGTCTCGTTGAATTTCAGGATCGCCTCGCGGCGTTTCTTGTAGTCGGATGAGGCTACAAGCTCATCGACGATGCGGGCGATCACATTGTCATGGATATCCTGATAATAGGGCGTGACGGTGCGGCCCGATCCGCGTTGTCCATAAAAGTTCAGCTTGCGGATTTCGAGCGGATCCTTGCCGACCGCATAGGCGATCTCCTCGATGATCCGTTCCCCGCCGAGCAAGCCCTGCGGCCCACCGAAACCGCGAAAGGCTGTGTTGGAGACGGTATGGGTCTTCAAAGGCTGCGAGGTGAGGCGCACATGCGGGTAGAAATAGCTACTGTCTGCATGAAAGAGGGCGCGGTCGGTGACCGGGCCGGAGAGATCGGCGGAATAACCGCAACGCGCGGCATAGGTCGCGTCGACCGCGTGGATCCTGCCTTTCTCATCGAAGGCGACGTCGTAATCGACGCGGAAATCGTGCCGCTTGCCGGTGATCGACATATCTTCATCGCGGTCAGGGCGGAATTTTACCGCCCGGTTCAATTTCTTCGCCGCGACGGCGGCGAGAGCCGCAAATTGGTTGCTCTGGGTTTCCTTGCCGCCGAAGCCGCCACCCATGCGCCGGGTTTTGACCTCAACCGCGTGATTGGAAACGCCCAGTATATGCGCCACCATGTGCTGCACCTCGCTCGGATGCTGGGTGGATGACCAGACCGTCACGTCCTCGTCTTCGCCGGGAATGGCAAAGGCTATATGGCTTTCGAGATAAAAGTGCTCCTGACCGCCGATATTCATCGAGGCCTGAATTCGAAGGGGCGGTTTCTCGATTTCGGTTTCAGGCTCACCGCGCCTGAGCGTCATCGGTTCGGTGACAAGAGGCGCGCCGTTCTCCCGCGCACTGTCGATATCCGTCCAATGGGGGAGGTCGCTGTACTCGATCTTCGCAAGCCTTGCTGCACGGCGGGCCTCGTCACGGGTCTCGGCAAATACGGCAAAGATCGGCTGGCCATGGAACTGGACGAGATCGGTTGCCAGCAGCGGTTCGTCATGCTTGCCGGTTGAGGCGACGTCGTTTGCGCCGGGAATGTCTTCGGCGGTCATCACCCAGACAACACCGGGGGCGGCGCGGACGGCATCGAGATCGATCGAAAGGATTTTCGCATGCGCCCTGTCGGCAAGGCCAAGCCCTCCATGCAGCGTGCCTGCCGGTTCGGGAATATCGTCAATATATTCGGCGGTTCCGGTCACATGCTTATGTGCTGAATCATGTTTGCGCGACACATGCATCGGCCCGTCGATCGCAGGCTTCATCTCAAAGGAGGTCTTGTCCATCCTACACCTCCTCCATCTCGAAGCGCTGCAATTGTGCAGGAGCCCCTGCCGTCTCCAGGAAGAAGCGGGTGAGCAGGTTCCTGGCCGTCAGGCTGCGATACTGCGCACTTGCACGCCAGTCGGTCAGCGGCTGGTAATCCTGATCGAAGGCCTCGCCAGCGGCGGCGATCGTCTCCCATCGCCAGGGCTTGCCGATCAGCGCCTGTTCGACATGGACCGCCCGTTTCGGGGTTGCCGCCATGCCGCCGAAGGCGATGCGGATATTGTCCACATGGCCGTCCATGTCGAGCGTCAGGTTGAAGGCGCCACACAGTGCGGAAATATCCTCGTCGCGGCGCTTGGAAATCTTGTACACGGCGAAATGGGCGTTTTCCGGCGGGCGCGGCACGCTGATCTTCTCGACGAATTCACCGGCCATGCGGTCCTGTTTGCCATAGTCCAGAAAATAGCTTTCGAGCGGCATGGTGCGGCGGCCGGAATGGGAGCGCAGCGTCAGTTGGCTGCCGAGTGCAATCAGCGGCGGCGGCGTGTCGCCGATCGGCGAGCCGTTGGCGATGTTGCCGCCGATCGTGCCGGCGTTCCTCACCTGCTGGCCACCAATACGATCTATCAGCGCGCCAAATGCGGGGATGACCGCTTCTAGAAAACCATGCGCCTCGGAGTAGCTCACGCCTGCGCCGATGGTGATGCCGCTCTGCTCGACGGTGATGGTCTGCAGCTCGGGGAGGTGATTGATGAAGATGACCGGGTCGAGCCTGCGCATCTGCTTCGTCACCCATAGGCCGACATCGGTCGCGCCTGCGACGATTGTGGCTTGCGGTTCATCTGCCAGCGCCTCGGCAAAAGCTTCGAGTGATGCGGGGATGATTGAGCGCGCTCCGTCCTTTTCGATGACGACGGTCTCCATGGCCGAGCGGATCGACCAGAGCTTTGCCATGATCTCGGTGCGGTCACGTTCCAACGGGTCGAAGAGCGAGCTCGGCCGCGCCTTCGCCACCTGTTCGGCCGCCTTGACGATCGGCTCGTAACCCGTGCAGCGACAGAGATTGCCCTGCAGCGCGCTTTCGATTTCGGCCCGGCTCGGATTTTCGTTGGAAAGCCAAAGGCCGTAAAGCGACATGACGAAGCCCGGCGTGCAGAAGCCGCATTGCGAGCCGTGACAGTCGACCATCGCCTGCTGTACCGGATGCAGGGTTCCGTCCGATGCCGCCAGATGCTCGATCGTCACGATATGGGTGCCGTGCATGGAGCCGAGGAGCCTGATACAGGCGTTGACGCCTTCGTAGCGCAGGCCGGTTTCAGTCAGGCGGCCGACCAGCACGGTGCAGGCACCGCAATCGCCTTCGGCGCATCCTTCCTTCGTCCCCGTCAACCGCCGCGTCAGGCGGAGATGATCCAGAAGCGTGTCCGTGGGTGAGAAATCTCCAAGGGTCACGTCTTCCCCGTTGAGGATGAAGCGGATGGCTGAATTCATCGGTCTCCTTCGTCCGCCGTTGCCGGCTCCCAGTCAAGAATCACCCGGTCGCCATTTTGGCTGTTCGCGGGCCGATTAGTTTACCCTCATTCCTGTGCTTGTCACAGAAATCCAGCAGCGTCGCGTCTGCGGCGCAAAAGAGTCTTTTTCACGCAAAGGACTTCGCGTGGCTGGATTCCTGTCACAAGGACAGGAATGAGGGGCAGCTTACTGCGCCGTCCAGCCGCCGTCGATGGAGATGTGTGTGCCCGTGATGCTCCTTGCCGCATCGCTGGCGAGATAGATCGCAGCGGCCGCCACTTCGTCTATTCCGACGAATTCCTTGGTCGCCTGCAGCCGCAGCATCACCTCGTCCTTGACCTTTTCCTCGCTGATGCCTTTTTCGCGTGCCTGATCGGGAATCTGCCTTTCGACGAGCGGCGTCAGCACGAAGCCGGGGCAGATCGCGTTGACGGTGATGTTTTCCTGCGCAAGCTCCAGCGCCGCCGTCTTGGTCAGGCCCATGATGCCATGCTTGGCGGCCACATAAGCCGACTTGAACGGGGAGGCGACGAGGCCGTGGGCGGAGGCGACGTTGATGATCCGGCCCTTGCCTGCGGTTTTCATCAGCGGGATTGCATGGCGCATCGTGTGGAAGGCCGATGACAGGAGAATGGCGATCAGCTGATCCCATTTTTCCGGCGGAAACTCCTCGATCCTCGCGACATGCTGGATCCCTGCATTGTTGACCAGAACATCGAGCGTGCCGAAGCTGTCGCGTGCCGTCAGGATCAGGTCTTCGATATCGACCGGTTTCGTCATGTCGGCGGGATGGTATAGGACCGTGCCGGAGCCCGCCGCATCGAGCGACGAACGGATCGCCTCGATCTCGTCCTTGTCACCGAACCCGTTGATGACGACATTGTCGCCCGCGGCCGCAAATGCCTTTGCAATGCCGAGGCCTATTCCGCTGGTGGAGCCGGTGATAACCACGGATCTGTTCATGCTGTTCCTCCCAAGAACGCCTAGAGCGCGGTGTCTCCCTCACCGCGCCGGAACGTTATGCGCAAAGTCGCTAATCTGGCAACGGTCAGTTGCCAGACGGCGTGCAGAGCGTCAGAGGATGTGTTTACCGTTGACCGGAGACGCGGCCTTTGCCGGTGCCAGTTTTGCGGATGCGATTGCTTCTTCGGTATTGGTGTCGTGTGCACGTCTGATGCAGTTTCGGCCATCACGCTTGGCTTCGTAGAGGGCGAAATCGGCTCGCAATAGCATGTCCGGCAGCCGGTCGCCGGGACCGGCGGCGCAGATGCCGAAGCTTGCCGTCATCCGGCCTTGGCGCAATGGCGGTACGGTGGTTGCCGCCAGTGCCGTGCGCAGCCGTTCGCCGATCGCTTCCGCATCGTCGAGCGAGGTTCGCGGCAAGAGAATACAGAATTCCTCGCCGCCGATACGCGCTGCAAGATCATAGGGGCGAAGGCAGGTTCTGACGATTTCGCCGGTTGCCACCAGTACCCGGTCGCCGGTCTCGTGGCCGTGGCCGTCGTTGATACCCTTGAAGCGGTCGAGGTCCAGCACGATGATCGACAACGGCTCTCCCTGCCGTTCGGCGCGTGCCAGCTCTTCGGCGGCGCGTTCGTTCAGCCAGCGGCGGTTGCCGAGGCCTGTCTGGAGGTCGGTCATGGCCTGGTGGCGCAGCTTGTTCATAAGCGTTTCGGTTTCCGCCACCATGGCCGTCACCGTCGATGCCAGAAGGCCGATCTCGTCCTTGCGATCTATCTGCATACGGACAGGAGTGCCGTTGGCGCGGTAGATCTTGATTGCCTGCGCCAGCTGGCTGAGCGGGCGGATCATCCACCAGAGGCTCAGGAGGCATATCGTCGTTCCCGCCACCGTGGCGGCGAGAAGCAGAAGCAGGACCGGTTCGGGCTCTGCCCCATTGCCCCCCGCAAGATAGACGATGAACACCAGTAGCGGTACGTGCACGGACACGAAGCAAATCGCGAAGACCTTGATGGTCAGAGACGTTTGCACCATGCGGGTCAGCCTCGAAGACATCGGAATCATTCCGAGCTTTCCTCCTCTGGAGATTGGATTCGGGGGCAAGCTAGAAAGTTGGCTTTAAAATTCAGGTTAACCATTTCGTTAAAATGCAAACATTCACAGCCCTTGTCGTATTATGATACGGGATCAGTATTTTGCGACTGAAACGAGTTGTGGGCGAGCAGATTAACCATAGGTCAAGAACTTGATTTAATTTCGGATCAGGTCATTTTCGCACCATGTTGGGTCAGTATTCATGGGCCGCAGTAACGAGGGGGAGCAAATGCTTCTAATCCGGCGGATCATGGCGTTCGTGTTTATGGCAGGCGCCTTTCTTTCAATCAGCCGGACGGCCGAGGCCGGTTATGCGCATTACATCTATGATGTGCAGAGCGGGAAGGTGCTTGCCTCGCAGAATGCTGAGGCCATCAATCATCCGGCCTCGCTGACGAAAATGATGACCCTCTATTTGACCTTTGAGGCTTTGCGCACCGGCCGTCTTCGCTGGGACGACAGGATCGTCATGACGAAGAATGCTGCGTCGAAAATTCCCTTTAAACTCGGCGTACCGGCAGGCCAGACGATTACCGTGCGCGAGGCGGTCTATGGAATGGCAATCCGCTCCGCCAATGACGCGGCTGCCGCCATGGGCGATCATCTCGGCGGTTCGGAAGAACGTTTCGGCGTGCTGATGACGAAAAAGGCGCGCCAGCTCGGCATGCGCAATACTGTTTTTCGAAATGCATCGGGACTGCCGGACAATGCGCAGGTGACGACGGCGCGCGACATGGCGGTGCTGGCGCTTTCGCTCATCCGTGATTACCCGCGGGAATACAAGATCTTCTCGCAGCGCTCCTTCAGCTTTCGCGGGCGCACGATCAAAGGGCATAACAACCTGATGTATCGCTATCCGGGCATGGATGGCATCAAGACCGGCTTCGTCAACGCATCGGGCTACAATCTCGCCAGCGCCGTCGTGGTCAACGGGCGGCGTTATATCGGCGTCGTGCTTGGTGGCAATACGGCGCGCCAGCGCGACAACCGCATGGCGGAACTGCTCGATCAGGCTTTGCCGGGCGGCGGTCTTCCAGGTGTTGCTGTCGCGACTTCGGGCCAGCAGAAACGTCCTGCCGAGGGCGTTGCGGCCTTCACCTCCAATGCGCCGACACCTCGACCGCGCACCGAAATCATTCTTGGCGGGACAACGGCGAACGCTGCAAGCGTTACGCCTTACGCCACGGTTCCGCAGGCTGCACCGATACAAAACGTCATCCAGCAGGGCGGGCCGCTTTGGGATATCCAGATCGCTGCGGCTGGAAGCCAGGCCGCAGCCACGGGTGCGCTCAATTCGGCATTGCCGCTGCTTGCCGATTTCGGCCAGATCGCACCAAGCGTCCAGGGATCGAGTTCGGGTGGCCGTGAAGTTTTTCGCGCCCGCCTGACAGGATTTGTCGATCGAGACGCTGCCGCGCGAGCCTGCTCGGTTCTGCAGAACCGGTCAATCGACTGCTTCGTCGTGCGCTAGCAGGTTACTCCACCCTCTCGTGCGGATAGACGCCCCAGAGATCCGCCTGGGCGACGTAACCTGACAGGCGACGTGTCTGCAGCGACACATCGCACCATGAACCGTCGCAGTTGCGGATGTTCAATCGCACGGATGGGGCGAGTTCGGCGATCACCGAAGCCGACGGGCGAGGTGCGTCATGCAGTTTGACGGATTTTGCCATCCACGGGCCGACCACGGCCGTGCGTCTGCCTGACAGGAGAGGCGCAAACATCCAGCCGCTGGTTCCGTCCTGATCCCTGACCTGCCGCCAGTTGCCATATTCCTCGATGATCTCGAGCGGCAATCCACGGGCCGAATAGACCCAGTTGGTCGCATAATCCGTCGACGGGCCGACGCGCATATGGGCATTTGCGGATTTGATCGATGCAAAGCGGGGGACGGGGTAACCCGTCACCCTGCCGGTTCTGAACCCTGCACCAAGACTGCCGGCCGCACTTGCAGACTGTACTTCGCTGGCTTCTATCCTGGCTGCAAGAGGCAGGCAGAGCGCAGCCGCCAGCGTGACGGCGACAAGGCCGCGGCGAATTCCTGTCCGTGTCATACTGGCGTGCAGCTCCGTTCTGCTGATGCTCAAGCCGGTGTCATCAGCGGCACTTGCTCACTTCCTGCAGTGCAGCGGTCACGCCGCTGAGCGAATAGGTGTAGTTGGTGGCGGTGCCTCGGCCGGAGGTTGCCTGTACCGTCATCCGGCTTCCGCCACGCATCGCATTGACCAATACCGGCTCACGGCTCTGGTCGCGCACCCAGGCTGTGTTGTCGCGAGGAGCAAGGTCGAACCTCTCGCTATCCACGGCAACCGTGACATCCGAACCTTGTCTCAGCGCATAGCCCATGATCGCCTGCGGCATGTAGGATTGGCCCTGCGGCGAGATCAGGAAGAAATTGTCGCCGTGATTGACGCTGGAGGGTGCGGAACTGGTTGGAACCGACAGGGCATAACAGCTGGTGCGGCCATTGTTGCTATAGGAATATACGCCCCAGGCTTCGAACTGCTTGATCCGGGTGGGCTGTGCCGCACTGGCGGCGGCTGCCGAGACGAGGGTGAGGGCGAGTGCAAGAGCTGCAGTTTTGGTGCGCATGATATCTCCACAAAAAAACACGAACAGACCCGGGAGATGGGCCTAGCAAATTGAGAGGCCATACAAGGCTTCCACGGTTAGCGAGAGGTTAATTTGTGTGTCAATTCGATGATGCGTGCGGTCACAAAGGGGTGACCGCAGTTTGTGTGGAAGATGGTAATTTATTGTTTTTATATGTAAATTATGCGCATTCGTAATTGCGGCAAGCGTTTTCGCGCAGTCGTTGCCAGTGATTGTGATGCCGATCAGGAGCCTTTGACGACCGCGGTGAAGCGAGGCCGTGTGAAGGCGTTTTCCGAATAGGTGACGGTTCCGAAGCCGAACAGGGCGGAGAACGCGGTATATTGCGTTATGCCCTCAACGAAAATGATCGAGTCACCGGAAGGGATGGTTGGCAAGGTGGTCGTGTCCAGCTTCTGTGTGGGCAGCAGAGCCGTCGTGCCTGCCTTTTTCGTCCAGTCAGCGGTGTATTTTCCATTCTTCCAGATGACGCTGGTGATGCGCAGCGCGTTCGGCATGGACTTGTCTGCCTGTAACGCGGCAAAGGTGCCATAGGTCTTGGTGAAGAAGGTATCGTCCATCGTCATCTGGCGCGCAACAATATCCGCCACGATGCCATTTGCCTCGACGATCCGGTTATAGGAGCGCAGCAAGTCATAGAGCGTCGTTGCGCCTAGAAACAGCAGGATGATGATCGGAACGGTCAGGGCGAATTCGATGCCGGACGTGCCGGCCTCGTTCGACAGGAGGCGCTTTGCGTAAAACTGTCTGGTCATATCGGCTCGTTGACGAAGGCGAAGCTGGAGGTGAGGCGCATGGCGCCGGTATTGTCTTTCGGCACGGAAAGCCCGTAGCCGATCCCCGGAATCATCGGATCGACGACAAAACAGGCACGGGCGAAGACAAGCTGCGAGGTCTGTCCCGCCTGATAGGTGGTGACCGGATCGATCGCCACGCTTCGGTCGACGCAAGGCGTGTCTGAGGTGGGGAAGTCCGCTGCTGTATCGATCGGCGTCAGTTCCAGCCGCAACGCTTTCTCGCAATTGGCCAGGATGAAGGCTTCGTCACAGACCTTTTGCTTGTACTGGGTGTAGCTCATCGCGGTCGTGCCGATCTGCACGGCGCGCGATGCGCGGCTGAGACCACGATCGAGCATGATCGACTGCGTCATGATCCAGCCGGCCTCAAGCACGGAAAACAGGAGAGCGAGAACGAGCGGTACCAGCAGCGCGAATTCGACGGCGGCACTGCCGCTCCGGTCGGCAAGGTGAAGGCGAAGCCGGCGGGTCACTGGGTCAGTCTCAGCTTCTTGATCGAAATGGAGATCGATTTGAAGGCATCGGTGATGTTTGAGCCCGATGTCGGGTAGTAGTGCGCGGGGCTGGTGGCGCAGTTGGTCATCTGCGTTGTCGCATTGCCTGAAACTTCGAAACCGATGGTGAAGATGGTGACCCCTTTCGACTTGGCCGTGGTGCAGACATTGGCAAGGCGCGTCGCGTTAGTGGAGGAGGAGGATATTTCCTTGTTGTCCGGCTTCTGGGTTACCGGGCGGCTATAATCCTTCGGCCGAAACTGCTCGGTAATCGCTCCATCGGTCATCAGCACGATAACCTTCATCGTATCCGCATCATTGAAGGCGGCGGGTCGATCGGAGAACTTGCTGTCCATCTTTCCGGCCGCCAGCACCGCTGCAAAGACGCTCTTGGCTGAGGGGTTGAGCAGCGTATAGCCCCATTGCATGGCATTCTGGGTGCCGGTGCCGTCATGCATTTCGAGTGCGTCGATCTTGGTCTTCAGTGCGGTTGCATCATTGGAAAGATAAGTGATCGAGGTGCTTTCCATCGGACACCACCAGGGGCGCATGTCGGTTCTGCCGAAATTCCAGTGGGTGAAATGCGGCACCTGGGCGGCGCTCTTGAAGACCATCGGGTCGGCGCCATAGGCGGCATTCGTCTCGCCAAGCTCGAAGCAGGAGGAATTGGAGTGGTCGCGCTTGCCGCCCAGCTTGTCGAACACTGCTGCACCGACATTCACATGGCCGGCGTAAGGCACGATGCTGATCGTCGTGTACTCCTTGGTGTCGTCGGTCAGCATTTGGTCGATGAAGGCTTTTGCCGCCGTTCTCAGGTTCTTGATCCGGTTGTTGCTGATCATCGAGCCGGACATATCGAGCATCAGCGACATTTCGATATTCTGCTTGGCTTCCTGCGCAGTCGAGACGGCACTCACCGTCAGCTTGTCAACGCCGACGAGCTTGATGAAGGACGTGTCGATCGTATAGCTGGCGGAGGCCTTGACGATGCGCTGGTTGAGGCTGTTCTGCCGCTCGAAATCGAGATTGACTTCATTGGCATAGCTCAGGTTCTTCAGGTAGTCTTGAAGCACGGCTTTGGCCTCGCGGGTCTGCGTCAGCGATGCGGCTGCGAGCACGCCCCGATCTAGCCCATCCTGAAGCTCGACGCGGATCGTCTCATAACGGGCGACATCGACGCCCGCTCCGCCGAGCGCGATCAGCGGCACCATAGCCAAGCCAAAGATCATGCCCACGTTTCCGCGCGCATCCGCACGGAAAGCCTGAAACCGACGCCAGATCATGAATGCCCCCATCAAATCGTGGAGGATATTCGCGTCCTATAATTTACAAACTCGTGAATAACGTGCCGGGCCTGCAGGCAAATATTAGGGCTTGGTTTCTGACGAGTTACTGAATATTAGGCTTAATATATATCCATAAACATTGTCATATTTCTGTGTTGCTGCCGTCCGCATTGTTCCATTGTGCGAATTCCTTCATCAGCCCTTCGAAGGCATCGAGCGGCGGGAATTCCGGATAGCCGTGCACCGCACCGCTCTGTGCCCAGGGGAATTTCGTCGAGGTGTAGGTTTCAACGAAGGGGGCGAACCATGAGGCATCGTCGAGTATGGTTGGGCGCAGGTTGACGAAAAAGTCCATGCCGACCATGCGGGTGAAGATCCAGCTCTTGCAGCGCGGGCAGTGGTAGTGGTGGATGTCATCGCCATGCGCACCGCCGATTACCGGTTCGCCGGCGGTCACTTCGAAACCGGCGGTGGGGATTGCTGCCGAGCAGGAGAAGGCACTGGCGCTCATCTTCTGGCAGCCCCTGCAATGGCAGGCCATGGTGATCATTGGCGGGGCAGTGATCTTTACACGCACCTCGCCGCAGCGGCAGGAGCCTTCGGCGGGCAGTTTCATCTGTGGCATGGCTATCTCCTCCATCTTGGGTGAAGGAGATAGCGCAGGGCGGTTGTGAAGTCAGCCGTTCTCAGAGAATATCAGGCGGGGCGTTTCGGGATTTCCAGGCCACGCTGCACGGCCGGACGAGAAAGCCCACGTTCCAGCCATTTCGGCACGTTCTTCAGCTCGTCATAAGCGATAAGCTCACCGGCGCCGTAGAAACCGATCAGGTTACGCACCCAGCCGAGCATGGAAATGTCGGCGATCGTGTATTCCTCGCCCATGATCCAGTCGCGGCCTTCCAGCCTTGTTTCCAGAACGCGGATCAGGCGGGCGCTTTCCTTGGCGTAACGGTCGCGCGGACGCTTGTCCTCAAAATCCTTGCCGGCGAATTTGTGGAAGAAGCCGAGCTGGCCGAACATCGGGCCGATGCCACCCATCTGGAACATCACCCACTGGATCGTCTCGTAGCGTTTTGCCGGATCTGCAGGCAGAAGCTTACCGGTCTTTTCCGCCAGATAGATCAGGATCGCGCCGCTTTCGAATAACGCCAGCGGTTTGCCGTCCGGACCGTTCGGGTCGAGGATGGCCGGGATCTTGCCGTTGGGATTGAGCGACAGATATTCTTCTCCCCAAGTCTCGTCGGCACCGATATTGATGAAATGCGGCTCATAGGCCAGCCCGGTTTCCTCCAGCATGATCGACACTTTCACGCCGTTCGGCGTCGGGGTCGAGTAAAGCTGCAGGACGCCCGAATCCTTCGGCGGCCATTTGGAGGTGATGGGGAAGGCGGAAAGATCGGTCATGGGCAGTTTCCTCACATGTCATTCGAGCTTCAAGACTCATTCGTGTCCTGAGGGGAGATGCGTAATAAATCCTCTGCCAATCTCACCGGAAAATCCATTCGTTCATGCAGAATGCTGATGACGCCGATGCGGCTGCCCGAGAGTTGGCGGAAGATTATATAGTGATGCTTGTAGCGGCTGAACCAGACGTCGATAGCGAGATCTTTGGGAGCGGCCAGTGATGAGGCAGGCGGCGCCAAAGAGATTTATGTCGGGAGATTTTGTCGAGATGGCGATGCAGGCCGATGATATAGGTTTCGGCTTGTGCCTCTCCCCAGGTCGAGACCGTATCCTGCCAAATTTGGTCCTGAGCCGCGTCTGCCGTAGTGTAGAAAAGATAGGCGGCCATCCAATTTAGGCTCGCTTGTTACGGCGAATGACGTCTGCCGCAGATACCTCTCTGAACTCGCTTTCGTCGGCCCGCAATCCGGGTTCGATATGTTGTTTCAGCCAGTCCCAGGCATCGTCGTTTTTCTGGATATCCTTGCGGATCAGCGCGCGAATATACTCGCTGGCATTTTCATAAAGTCCATTTTCGCCTGTCTGCTGGCGAATATGATCCTGAAGCTTGCCCGTTACACGGACGTGAATGCTTTCCGACGCCATTGCCTGTCCTTTCGTCGTAATCTCTATTGTCGCAGATATTGCCAATAAATGCGACATACAGTTTTTCTGATGCACACTGTCGGATCGGCGGTTACGTTCTCGTCTTCCAAGGGAGAAGGAGAGAAATATGCTGTATGCCATCCTGTGCTACGCCCATGAGGAAACCGTTTTTGCCTGGTCGAAGGAAGAGGAGGCTTCCGTCATGGAGAGGCTTCATGCGGTGCAGGAGCCGCTGGCGAAGGCCGGCAAGCTTGGCCCGGTCGGGCGGCTGATGCCGACTACGGCTGCAACCACGGTCAGGAAGGGCAAGGACGAGCCATTGGTGCTCGACGGTCCGTTTGCCGAAACGAAGGAAGTGCTGCTCGGCTTCTATACGGCCGAGTTCGACAGTCTCGATGAAGCGGTGGCCTTTTCGAAAGAGCTGTCAGCAGTCAATCCGGGCTCCAGTTCTTATGAAATCCGGCCCTTCTACGTCTTCCATCCGAACGAGATCAAAGCGGCGGAAGGAGGATCGTCATGACGGATTTGGCCTATATCGAACTGGCGCTGACGGCGGCGCGGCCGCAGGCGCTTGGTGCTCTGCTCCGTTATTTCCGGGATCTCGATACGGCGGAGGAGGCGTTTCAGGAGGCTTGCCTTCGCGCAATCCGCACATGGCCCGACAAGGGGCCGGCACGTGATCCCGCCGCCTGGTTGATCTTTGTCGGGCGCAATAGCGGCGTTGACCAGATCCGCAAACGGGCCAAGAATGAGCCGCTGCCGGAAGAGGCGGCGTTTTCCGATCTCTCCGATGCGGAAGAAGATATCGCCGACCGTCTCGATAATGCGCATTACCGAGACGATATCCTGCGACTGATGTTCATCTGCTGCCATCCGGACCTGCCGAATACTCAGCAGATCGCGCTCGCGCTCCGGATCGTCTCGGGGCTGACGGTGCCGCAGATCGCCCGTGCCTTTCTCATTTCGGAAAGTGCCATGGAGCAGCGGATCACCCGTGCCAAGGGGCGTGTGGCGAAAGCCCGCGTCGCCTTCGAAACCCCGGATGTTCATGAGCGCGCCGAACGGCTGAAGACCGTCACGTCGATGATTTATCTGGTCTTCAACGAAGGGTATTCCGCCGGCATAACCAATCCGGACAGCGCTACCTTCTGTGATGAGGCGATAAGACTTGTCCGGCTGCTGCTGCGGATCTTTCCAGCCGAGCCGGAGGTCATGGGGCTGACCGCACTGATGATGCTACAGCATTCGCGTGCCGGGGCCCGGTTCGACGACGAGGGCCAGATCGTGCTGCTCGAAGATCAGGACCGCGGCTGCTGGGACAGGCAACTGATCACGGAAGCGCTCGCCATGCTCGACAAGGCGATCCGCCATCGCAAGCCCGGCCCGTATCAGGTACAGGCGGCGATCTCGGCGCTGCATGCGCGCGCTAGCCACCCGGAGGAGACCGACTGGGGTGAGATCACGCTGCTTTACGAACTTTTGGAAAAGCTCGCGCCATCACCTGTCATCACACTCAACCGGGCCGTTGCCTTGTCCAAGCTCAAGGGGCCGGATGTGGCGCTGGACCTGATCGCGCCGCTTGCGGAGAAGCTCGACGGATATTTTTATTTCCACGGTGTGCGCGGCGCCTTGCTGATGCAGACCGGCAGGAGCGGGGAGGCGCGAATTGCCTTCGACCGGGCGATCACGCTCGCCAATTCGCCAGCCGAATGCGCCCATATTCGCCAGCAGCTGGACAAGCTGAACACGCCAGCGGCCGGGACCGTCTAGTCGAGCTCTCTATCAAGGACGCAGGTGGATGGTAACCATAGCGCCTCCGCCTTGCCGATTTTCGAGTTCCAGATACCCGCCGTGAGCGACTGCAATGGCTTTTACAACTGAAAGGCCCAGCCCCGTGCCGCCCGTTTCGCGTGACCGGGACGGATCACCTCTCCAAAATGGATTGACGGCAACCGCCTCCATATCCTCCGGAAAACCGGGGCCTCGATCAAGCACGCGGATGATTACGCTTTCGTCCGGCAGTCGCTCTGTCTCACAACGCAGCCAACCGCCGGTTTCAGCATAGCGGCTTACGTTTTCCATGAGCGCCAGAACGGCCTGACGAATCCGTGAGGGGTCTGCGGATATGGGGGCGGGGTGCAGGCCTGTTTCGACCTCCAACCTGCTGGCGTCAAGCATGGGCTTGGCCGCCGAGAGAACGTTCTCCACGATTTCCGCCACATCGAGAATCTGGCGTTGCATCACGAGTTGCTGACCGATAGCCAGCGACAGGGTGCGCAAGTCTTCCACAATCTTCCCCAGACCTTCCACCTGAAGCAGAAGATCGGCCAAGATTTTTCGATCCAATGGAAAAACGCCGTCGAGCATGCCCTGCAACGCGCCTTGCAGGATGGTAAGCGGTGTACGCAGCTCGTGCGCAACCGCCATGTTGTTGAAATGCAGTCTTTCTTCCATCCTTTCGAGGCTTGTCGCCAGCGCGTTGAATGTCTCGACAAGGCTTGATACTTCGGAAGTCCCGCTCGATGACGCAGAGACGCGAGCTGAAAAATCGCCAGACTTGAGGGCTTCGGCGGCAATCGTCAGATCTTCCAGTGGGCGTGCGATCCGTCTCGCCAGAAAGATGCCGATAACGGCGCAGACCAGGGCCGAAAGCAGGCCGCATATCAGAGCTGCAATCTGAATTTTGAAATCCGCCGGAGCTGCCTGCGCGTCAAAATATTCAACAAGGGTCTTGAGGGAGGCCTCATCCGGAACCCGACCCTCATTCAATATTCTGTATGCGGCCGCTGCTTCCGGCGGAAGACCATCGTTAATGCTCTCGTCTAGGTATTTGGAATACGATGTGACGCCAAGATAGGCGATGCCGACGCTCAGCATGAGCATTGTTGCAATCACAATCGCAGTAAGGGTGGCGAGCGGCAGGGCGCTGTATTTTCTCATATTCATTGGGGATCGGATAAACGATAGCCGACACCGCGCACGGCAGGGAAGAAACCAGTTTCTCCGATCTCTTCCAACTTGCGTCGAAGGTTGGAAATATGGGTGTCTACAGTCCGCACAAGCGCGTCACTTTCAGGCAAGCATGCGTCAAGGATATCGGCACGTCCGAATGCTTGGGTCGGGTGACGGATCATGTGTGCGAGAATCCGGAATTCGCTGAGCGTCAGAGACAAGGGGACACGCTGCCCGCCCCGGTTGATGAAGACCGCGTAGCTGCCGAAATCTACCTCTATCGTACGGAAACGGCGAATGGCGTCCTGCCGCTCTCCCAAAACTCGCCGCAGAACAGCCTTGACCCGCGCAACGACTTCCTGCGGGTTGAACGGTTTCACAACGTAATCGTCGGCACCCAAATGTAATCCGCTCAATCGATCAATGTCGTCTGCAAGAGCCGTGACCATGATGACCGGCGTGGAACTCGTCTGTCGAAGACGGGCCAGCACACCAAACCCGTCTATTCTGGGAATGCGTACGTCTAGCAATACAATGTCTGGCTTCAGAAGTGCGTGATGCTGCAGGGCGGTTTCACCGTCAGCGGCCTGCACGGTTCTGAAGCCCTCACGCAGCAGATATCCTTCAATTATCTTTGCTATTGCCGGCTCATCCTCGACGATGAGAACAAGATTGTTATTCATTTTAACGCCTTGCGGCCATTCATCTATTTCACATTGCGCCGCCAATACGTCGGACAATATGGGCTTCCGTAATTGCGGACAATCCTCAGACGGACGGATAACCGATTCCGGACAGGTCCTTGATCCGATCTTCGCCGTTTCTTGACACTCGGGTTCCACCTAGCCGCTGTCCCACAGTCAGGAGAGACCGGCATGCGAAGAACAGAAAACAGCTACTTGTCCGTAGCGTCCGATGACCGGTGGCGGTACGCCCCCCGAACAGGCGTCAATCGAGCGTTGACCGTCATCGCCAGGTCGATAATCTGCGTTAGCTTTGTTTTCATGATATTTCCGACGATCGATCTGGCTGTGTCGCGCTGGTTTGCCAATGGCGCGGTCTTCTTTCTGACGGAACAACCGGTTTTGAAAGGTCTGAGGGATTTCAGCCGCCAGAGCCTGATCTGCATTATCATTGCAATGCTGCTACTTATCGGCTTGCACATCTTCCTGCCAAGACGATACCGGTTCTGCCAACCCCACAAACCACTCTTCGTTCTCCTGAGCTTTTTCGTTGGCCCGATCATCGTTGTTGAAATCCTGAAAGTCTTAATCGGTCGAGCGCGTCCTCGAGATTTGATCGAATTCGGCGGGAACGCGGACTTTACGCCAGTATTACAGTTTTCCGCCGCATGTGTTCGTAACTGCTCCTTCCCATCCGGAGAGGCTGCTGCTGCTGCTGCTGCGCTTTCCCTTCTGGTGCTCGTTCCTGCAAAGCTGCGCCGGATCGCGGCGATTGCTCTTTCGCCGTGTCTTTTGTTTATTGCATTTAATCGCGTTCTCTTCGGCGCCCATTTCCTTTCAGATGTCGTCTTCGGCTGGCTTTTCACAATGCTGGCGATGGTCTGGATTTGGAGATGGATGGAAGCGCGGGCGAAAGACATCGACAAATTCTTCGCGAGGACACGACCTTAGCAGGCGAAGAAGGTGCCAGAGCTGCACGAAAGGTCCCTTCGACGGAAAGGTTCTGTGTGGGATGTTCAGCGCTTAGGCGGACGCAGCGTCATCACGACCGAGATGACGTCGCCGGCGGTAATGCCGGTTTTCTTGCGAACGGCATCCTTCAAGGGCAGGAAATAGGTGCCCTCCTTGGCGAAGAGTGCCGTGTAGAATTCAGTGCCGGAGATCTTAACGTCTACCGGGATCATGCCCCAGCCATAGGTGAGGAGCTTTGACAGGCGGGCGATTTCGTCGGCCTCATCCTTCGGCAGCGGGGCGAAGAAAAAAGGGGCGGGGCCGCGCCAGTGGATGACCTCGGCTTCGAACTGGATCGCCTTCATGGGCCGCCTTGCGTTGTTCATCGGTCTCTGGCGGTGAAAGGTAGTGTTGTGGAGCCGGAAAGCAAAACGGCCCCGCGTGAGCGGAGCCGTTTCCAGTCTCTTTCGAGATATGCCGCAGCTTAGAGGGCGATATCGGGAACCTTCTTGACTTCGCCGGCCGGAGCAACCGCTGCCGGCTGGCCGTAGCTTGCCGGGTCGATCGTCGGAGCCTTGATGGCGAGCTGCAGGCGCTCTTCGGTCGCGGCCCATTCGCGGACCAGCATGTCCGGGTTCTCGTTGAGCTTCTTGCCGTAGCTCGGAACGATCGTGTGCAGCTTGTCCTGCCATTCCTGGGTCTTGAGCTTTTCGGCAAAGACCTTCTTCAGCACGTCGAGCATGATCGGCGCTGCGGTCGATGCACCCGGCGATGCGCCGAGCAGAGCCGCAATCGTGCCGTCTTCGGCCGCGACGATCTCTGTGCCGAGCTTCAGCACGCCGCCCTTTTCTGCATCCTTCTTGATGATCTGGACGCGCTGACCGGCCTGCCAGAAGCGCCAGTCTTCAGCCTTGGCGTTCGGGAAGTACTTGCGCAGCTCGGCCAGACGGTCGTCGTCGGACATCATCAGCTGGCCGGCGAGATACTGGACGAGCGCAAACTCGTCGGTACCGACCTTGGCCATCGGCCAGATATTGTCGAGCGTGATCGTCGAGGGCAGGTCGAACAGCGAACCGTCCTTGAGGAACTTCGTCGAGAAAGTGGCGAATGGTCCGAACAGGATGTGGCGCTTGCCGTCGAAGACGCGGGTATCGAGATGCGGGACCGACATCGGCGGCGCACCTGTTTCCGCCTGGCCATAGGCCTTGGCGAGGTGCTGGTTGACGATTTCCGGATTGTCGCAGACGAGGAAGGAGCCGCCGACCGGGAAGCCGGCATAATCATCGCCTTCCGGAATGCCGGACATCTGCAGAAGAGGCAAAGCGCCGCCACCTGCACCGAGGAAGACGAACTTCGCCTTGATCGAACCGGCCGAACCGCTCTTGGTATCGTCGAAGAAGACGGTCCAGGTGCCGTCCTCATTCTTCTCGATCGCGGTGACTTCCGAGTTGGTGTGCAGTTTGAACGTGTCGCGGCTTTTCAGCGATGCGACATATTGCGTGGTGATCTCGCCGAAGTTGACGTCGGTGCCGAGTGGGCTCCAGGTGGCGGCGAGCTTCTGGGCCGGATCGCGGCCTTCGATCATCAGCGGAACCCATTTGGCGATCTCTGCCTGGTCGGTCGAGAACTGCATGCCGGCAAACAGCGGGCTCGCCTTCAGCGCTTCGAAGCGCTTGCCGAGAAATTCGATATTCTCGTCACCCCAGACAAAGCTCATGTGCGGGGTGGAGTTGATGAAGGAGCGCGGGTCCTTCAGAACGCCGGCATCGATCTGGTGTGCCAGGAACTGGCGGGTGATCTGGAACTGCTCGTTGATGCCGACGGCGCGCGCGATCTGGACGTTGCCGTTCGAATCTTCCGGCGTGTAGTTCAACTCGGCAAGAGCGGAGTGACCGGTGCCGGCATTGTTCCAGCCGTTGGAGCTTTCCATCGCCACGTTGTCGAGGCGCTCGATCATTTCGATCTGCCAGGTCGGCTCAAGTTCGGAGAGAAGCACGCCGAGCGTGGCGCTCATGATGCCGCCGCCGACGAGAAGGACGTCGACCGTCTTGTCGGAGCTTGCCTGTGCCCAGGCGGGGATTGCAGTGGTGCTGACGACGGCCGCACCGCCGGCTGCTGAACCGAGAAGCTGGCGACGGCTCAGGTTGAGACCGCTTGCAGAGGCTTTGGATGGGGTGTTCTTGCTGGAAGGCAACGGGAACCTCAAAACTGTTTGTTGCTCCTCCCGGCGCGGTGAATAAGGGAAATATGTTTTAGCGACAAGTGGGCGATGCGGCATTTTGTCAGGATGGCGCAGTGTCGCGGTAAAAAGATGATGAAAACGGTCTTGTTTCAATTCCGGCTCGTGGATATAGCGCGGGGGCGCATTGTCGCGCCACTAACTCAGGAAACACCGTCGTGACTGTATCCAAGTCCATCCTGGCCGTATCCGGCTTCTGCGCGGGTCTGAGCCTGCTTGCCATGAGCCCGGCCAATGCCGCCACTACCTATCCACTGACGATCGACAATTGCGGTGCATCGGTTACCTTCAACAAGGCTCCGGAGCGGGCAGTCGGTCTGGGCCAGAACAGCGCGGAAATCCTGCTGCTGCTCGGCCTCGAGGACAAGATGGTCGGCACGGCATTCTGGCCGAGCAAGGTTCTGCCGCAGCTTGAGGCCGCCAATGCGAAGGTCAAGCTTCTGACCGTCGAATTCCCGACCTTCGAGAGCATTCTGGCGCAGAATCCGGATTTCGTTGCCGCCGCGCTGCCGAGCCTGATCGGCCCGACCAGCAAGGTTGCCAAGCGCGAGGATTTCGACAAGGTCGGCGTGCCGTCCTACATCTCGCCGAGCACATGCCTCTCCACCGAAAAAGTGAAGAACGAATATGGCAGCCGAGAGCAGCTTTGGAACATGGACCTGCTCTACAGGGAGATCTCCGAGCTTTCACAGATCTTTGACGTTTCGGATCGCGGCCAAGCCCTGATCGACGATTTCAAGAAGCGCGAGGCCGACCTGCGCGCCAGCGTTTCCAAGGACGGCAAGAAGCTCTCCTACGTCTTCTGGTTCTCCAGCCCGTCGCCGACCGCTGACGCCTATCTCGGCGGCAAGAATGGTGCGTCCGGTTTCATCGCCGATGTGCTTGGCGGCGAAAGCGCCATCAAGACCGAAGCGGAATGGCCGACGCTCGGATGGGAAAGCATCATTGCCACCAATCCCGACGTCATCGTCGTTGCCAATCTCGACCGCAACCGCTGGGAACTCGACAAGCCGGAAGCCAAGATCAAGTTCCTGACCACCGATCCGGCCGTCAGCCAGATCCAGGCCGTCAAGAACAAGGCTTTGGTCGTGATGGACGGCCAGGCAATGAACCCGACCGTGCGCACCATCTATGGTGCCGAGCAGGTGGCCGAACAGCTCAAGGCACTTGGTCTCCTGAAGTGAGCGAGGATCGCCGTTCGATACATTCCCAGGGCCGGCAGTTCGTCGTGTTTTCGGCACTGTTGCTGGTCTCGCTGGCGGCGATCGCGCTGGTCGTCGGTGTCAGTGTCGGGATAGGCGATCTGCCGATCCCGCTGTCGACGACCTACGCGGCGATAAGCAATCGGCTGGGCTGGACGGCGATCGAACTCAACCGCATCCATGAGACGGTGATCTGGGATTACCGTCTCAGCCGCGCGCTGGTCGCGGCTTTCTGCGGTGCGGGACTGGCTCTTTCCGGCGCGATCATGCAGTCGCTGCTGCGCAATCCACTGGCGGAGCCTTATGTGCTTGGCATTTCCGCCGGCGCCTCGACAGGGGCGGTGGCGATCGTCATTCTCGGGCTGGGTGCCGGTACGGTGTCGTTGTCTTCCGGTGCATTCGCGGGCGCCTTTGCTGCCTTCTTCTTCGTGGCGCTGTTGTCCAACGGCACGCGGGGCGGGGCGGATCGCACCATTCTTGCCGGTGTCGCAGCCTCGCAGCTTTTCAATGCTGCAACTTCCTATATCGTCACGACATCCGGCAATGCGCAGCAGGCGCGCGACGTGATGTTCTGGCTGCTCGGCAGTTTCGGCGGCGTGCGCTGGCCGGAATTCATGCTGGTCTCGGTTGTCGTCGGTATCTGTCTGATCGTCTGCCTGTGTTATGCGCGGGTGCTCGATGCCTTTGCCTTCGGGGATGAGGCGGCAGCCTCGCTCGGCGTCAATGTCGCCTGGGCGCGGATCATTCTTTTTGCGCTCACCGCCATGATGACGGCGACGATCGTCTCTATGGTCGGCACGATCGGTTTCGTCGGCCTTGTCGTGCCGCATGCGGCGCGGTTCGTCGTCGGGCCGCTGCACATCCGGCTGCTGCCGGCCTGCGCGATCGTCGGGGCGATCTTCATGGTGCTGGCGGATATCGCGTCCAGGGCTCTGATCCCGCAGCAGGTCCTGCCGATCGGTGTCGTCACCGCACTCGTCGGCGTGCCGTTCTTTGCGGTTATCCTCTATCGTTTCCAGAGGGTGTCATGAGCATCAGGACCGAAAATCTCACCTGGAAGATCGGCGCCAAGACTATTCTCGACGGCGTCTCCTTCGAAGCGCAGCCCGGCCAGATGCTCGGGCTTCTGGGGCCGAACGGTTCCGGCAAGACTTCGCTTCTACGGCTGCTTGCAGGGCTGAAGAAGCCGCATTCGGGCAGCGTCACGCTCGAAGGCCGGGATATCAAAAGTATCGGCCGCCGCGCGATGGCGCAGCGTGTCGCCTTCGTCGAACAGCATGCGACGACCAATTCCAATCTCAAGGTCATCGATGTGGTCAAGCTCGGGCGGTTTCCGCATCGCTCGATGTTTTCCGGCTGGTCGAAGACGGATGACGATGCGGTAGCGCAGGCACTGGAGCGTGCCGGCATGATCGAGAAGCGCCACGACCGCTGGCAGAGCCTTTCCGGTGGCGAGAAGCAGCGGGCACATATCGCCCGTGCGCTGGCGCAATCGCCGCAGGAGCTCATTCTCGACGAGCCGACCAACCATCTCGACATCCAGCACCAGATCAGCCTGATGCGTTTGGTCTCCAGCCTGCCGGTGACGAGCATCATCGCCCTGCACGACCTCAATCACGCGGCGATGTTCTGCGACCGGCTGATCGTCATGCAAAAGGGCAGGATCGTCGCGTCGGGTGCGCCGGAAGAGATCGTGACGCAGGAACTGCTGCGCGACGTCTTCTCGGTCGATGCACGGGTGGAAACCTCGCCGCATCACGCGCGACCGCATATCCATTATCTGCGATAGTCATTGAGGGCCGGAGAAAAAATCTCAGGCCCTGTCGGTTTCCTGTCTTCTCCTTCGTCCTAGGTTCACCATCCGATGCGATGAACAGGGTTTCAGAAGGGAGACAGAACCATGACCGCCACCTATGCGCTGCAGCTTACCCGCGAATTCGACGTATCCGCCGAAAAGCTATTCAAGGTCTGGACTACGCCGGAGCGGTTCGGCGAGTGGTTCTGCCCACTTCCCTGGAAGGTCACCGAAGCGCGCTCGGACCTTCGCCCGGGCGGCGAAAGTTTCGTGCTGATGGAAGGCCCGAACGGCGAGAAGATCCACAATCCGGGCGTCTATCTGGAGATCGTTCCAGGCCGCAAGCTGGTCTTCACCGATGCCTATACCGCCGGATGGGTGCCGTCGGAAAAGCCGTTCTTGACCGGCATTCTCGAATTCGAGGATCTGGGCAACGGACGCTCGCGCTATACCGCGACTGCGGCTCACTGGAACGAAGAGGACATGAAGGCGCATCAGCAAATGGGCTTCGAAGAGGGCTGGGGGATCGTTGCCGATCAGATGGCCGAAGTGGCGAAAACGATCTGAGGAATTCGGAGTCGTTTCAAATGGATATCCCGGCAGCTTGACAGGATGATTCAGCCGCCGGATCCCGTCAGATCTCCTCGATCCGGCGCTGTTCTTCCGGCAGGACGGAAAGTTCGCGCCAGTCGATCTCCTCAAGGAAGAGATTGTATTCGTCGACGGTGAGCTTGTTGTCCTCGCGCAATTGTTCGATGGCTTCGCGCTGGGCATTGATCGCATCGAGCGCCAGCCGGCGATAGGTGGCGAGCGCGGTCGCGCCTTCCGCATGCAGGTTGCCGTGCTTTTCCAGCTTGAAATTGTTGCGCAGCATCTCCGCCTCCGGGCCGGTGGCGGTTTCGAGCTTCATGAAACCGGCCCGGGCGATATGGGCGCGTAGCTTGGTGACTTCGCGCAGGCTTTGCGCCGTCCGGTCGAGGCCGAGCCATCTGATCAGCGGGATGAGTGTCAGTCCCTGCGCCACGAGAGTTGCAAGAACGACGGCGAAGGCGGCAAGCACGACCATGTCACGCTGAGGGAAATCCGCCGGCAGGGCAAAGGCGGTGGCCAGCGTAACGAGGCCGCGCATGCCGCACCAGCCGGCAAGCACCGCCTGTTTCATGGTGGCCGGTTCGGGCCGGCCGGCGCGGCGGGCGTAATAGGCGTGGATGCGGTTGAAGCCGATGCAGACGATCAGCCTGACCATGATGACGGTGACGACGACAAGACCGGCGAAGGTTATGGCATCGCCCAGATGACCGGGCTCCATGTCCGACAGGATGGCGCGCGCCTGCATGCCCATCAGCAGGAAGGCCATGACGTTCAGGACGAAGACGGCGGCGCTCCAGACCGCATAGGACTGGACCCGCATGCGGGCCGATGAACGCGCCTCGGACATCTGCGCAAGCGTCATGCCGCAGGCAACGACGGCGAGGACCGCGGAGAGATGCAGTCTTGTGGCGATGATCCAGAGCAGAAAGGTCTGGGCAAACTGCATGACATTGCCGCCGAGCGTGCCGCTGACGGACAGGGTGAGGCGGCGGATCAGGCGGGCGGCGACAATGCCGAAGATGATGCCGCCGGGCACTGCAAGCGCCAGATGCAGGCCGACTTCGGTATCGAGATGACCGGCCGACTGGATCGCCAGCGCTGCATCGAAGATGAGCAGGGCGGCGGCATCGTTGAACAGGCTTTCGCCGCGCAGGATAGTGTCGGTTTCGCGCGGAATCGAAACGGCAGAAAGCATGGCCGTGGCGGCAGCGGCGTCGGGCGGCGCGACGATCGCGCCGAGCACCACGGCTGCCGCAATCGGCAGGCCGGCAAAGGTGGAGCCGACCCAGGCGACGGATGCGGCGGTGACGATGACGCCACCGATGGCGAAGGCGACAAGCGGCAGCCAGAAGCGCTTGGCCGTGCCGAGCGGGAAGTCGAAGGCTGCATCGAGAAGGGCGGGGGCAATGAACAGGGCCAGTGCGGTTGCCGGGTCGATGTTGATCACCGGCGTACCCGGAATGAGCGCCACGGCCGCGCCCGCCAGCGCCAGCATCGAGGGATAAGGCATCCTCAGCCGTCGCGACACCTGCAGAAGCATGATCGCCACAAGGATCAGGACGAGGAGGCTTTCGAAGAAGCTCATGTCATCTCCCGACTGAGCGAATAGGGACAGGTGCTGAACTTGATGATTGTCAGTGATATGGCACCTGAACTTAGGCCAGCTATCGAATTTGTCGAACGGTAAGTTCGATGGTTTGCTGTTTGCGCTTGGAACCACCGCTCTCTATCTGAGGTGTAGAAACATTCCAGCTTTGTCCAGATGACAGGATCTTCCATGGAACTCGGGCTTCACACATTCGGCGATATGGACGCAGCCGCTCTTAACAAGGGTGTCGAGGGCGCGAGGCGGCTGAAAAATCTTCTCGAGGAGATCAAGCTTGCCGATGAGGTGGGGCTCGATGTCTTCGGGTTGGGAGAGCATCACCGTCCCGATTATGTGATCTCGTCGCCTTCGACGGTGCTTGCTGCAGCGGCCGCGATCACCAGAAATATCCGGCTGACGAGTTCCGTCACGGTCTTGAGCTCCGACGATCCGGTTCGTGTGTTCCAGCAGTTTTCGACCGTCGACCTGATTTCCGGCGGGCGCGCCGAGATCATGGCCGGGCGCGGGTCGTTCATCGAATCCTTCCCGCTGTTCGGTTACGATCTGGGAGACTATGACGAACTCTTCACCGAAAACCTCGACCTGCTGCTCAAGCTTCGCGACGAGGAAGTCGTCACCTGGAAGGGGCAGATGCGGGCGCCGATCAACGGGCACGGTGTCTATCCGCGGCCGTTGCAGGAGCAATTGCCGGTCTGGATCGCCGTTGGCGGCACACCGCAATCGGTGGTGCGTGCCGGTTCGCTCGGCCTGCCTCTGGCGATCGCGATCATCGGCGGGGAATATCCGCGCTTCAAGCCGTTTGCCGATCTCTATCGCGAAGCAGGCGAGAATGCCGGCCACGATCCGGCGAAGCTGAAGACGAGCATCAATGTCCACGGTTTCATTGCCGATACGACGCAGGCCGCGGCAGACCAGTTCTACGGTCCGCAGTCGGAGGTGATGAACCGGCTTGGCCGCGAACGGGGCTGGGGCCCGACGAGCCGGGCACATTTCGATCAGGCTCGCTCTGCGCTTGGCAATCTTTTCGTCGGCGAGCCGGAACTGGTGGCCGAAAAGATCATTGCCGCCCACAGCGTGTTCAAGATGGACCGGTTCCTGCTGCAGATGGCGATCGGGCTTATGCCGCACGAGCAGATCATGCGCGGCATCGAGCTTTACGGCACGAAGGTGGCGCCGATCGTCAGAAAGGAATTGACCGGATCGGCTGAGCGGGCCACATCGCAGGCGAACTAAAAAGACGAAGACAAGGAAACGACCCGCAATGGTAATCTCCAGTGAAGATGAACTCGACAAGCTGAAAGCGATCGGCCGGCTCTGCGCCCAGGCGATGGAGACGATGGCGAAGTCACTGGAGCCGGGGATCACCACCAAGGAACTGGACGATATCGGCCGCAAGCTGCTTGAGGACAATGGTGCACAATCGGCGCCGGAGACCTGCTACCAGTTTCCCGGCGCGACCTGCATCAGCGTCAACGAAGAGGTGGCGCATGGTATTCCGGGTGGCCGGGTGATCAAGGCGGGCGATCTCGTCAATATCGACGTTTCGGCCGTGAAGGACGGTTTCTTCGGCGATTGCGGCGCATCCTATGCGGTGCCGCCGGTTCGCCGCGAGATCGAAAAGCTTTGCCGCGACGGCAAGCGCGCGCTCTGGACCGGGTTGCAGCAGGTCAAGGCCGGCAACAAGATCGCAGGTATCGGCAATGCGATCGGCGCGTTTGCCAAGAAGAACCGCTATACGCTGATCACCAATCTTTCCAGCCACGGCATTGGCCTGACCCTGCATGACGAGCCGAAGGAAATCCCGACCTGGCCGGAAAAGAGCGAGCGCCGGATCATGGAAGAGGGCCTGGTCTTCACCGTCGAGCCGTTTCTTTCGCTCGGCGGCACATGGGCGGAAGATGGCGACAACGATGATCCGTGGACGCTCTACAGCGACCCGAACGCCCCGACCGTGCAATACGAACACACGATCGTCGCGACCAAGAGCGGGCCGCTTATCCTGACATTGGCGAATTAAGGATTGTCATAAGCCGGTCGCGGCGAAAGCGGCGACCGGAAACGCTTTTAGCGAACGCAGGATTCGGCGCGATTGGCCGCCTCGATAGCGCAATAGAAGGCGCTCACACGCTCTTCGCCTAGATTATCGATCGAGCGGCGCGCATGAATGCGAGCGGCACTTTCCATCAGTTGAGCGAATGCGGCATTGCCGATCAGGTCCGCCTTGCGCAGCTGCGCGATCAGCGGGTCCACCAGCACTTCCGATACGGTCAGGTCACGATCCATTTTGCGCCTCCCGTCTGTTGATTTGGCACGAAGCAGACAATGACGATCATTCGTGTCAACAACAAGACAAATGACCGCATGCGGCGCACCAATTCGTTACTGCACCTGCTTTTCGCGTAGAATCATTCAAAATATTCCGACAACGATGAATAATGCTGATTTGTGCGGCCTATGTTGCGCTGCCATAAGCAGGCCATGGACACGACCGCTCGCTTGAACCTTCGTCTCGTCGGCCTTTCCGGCGCAATCGCCATGGCTGCGGCCATGGGCTTCGGCCGCTTCTTCTACACGCCGGTCCTGCCGGGCATGATTGCAGGGATTCCGATTTCGTCGGCCGATGCGGGTTATATCGCCGCGGGCAATTTTGCCGGATATCTGGCCGGCGCGATTTTGGCGGGGCAGGGCTGGGCGGCCGGGCGTGAAAGAATGATCGCTTTGTCCTCGCTGATGGCGACCGCGATCCTGCTGGCGGCGATGGCGCTCACCACCTCGGTACCGGCATTCGTGGCGATTCGCTTCCTCGCAGGCCTGGCAAGCGCGCTGGCGATGATCCTGACCTCGTCGATCGTGCTTCCCTTTGCACGCAACTGCGGCAGCCGAGGGCATGTTGTGAATTTCCTGCATTTCGGCGGGGTGGGGGCGGGGATAGCACTGTCCTCGGCGCTGGCGCTGATCGTCAATACATCGGCGGGTGATGCGGCGCATGGCTGGCGGATCAACTGGCTGGCGGGTGCCGCGATCACACTTGCGGCGGTGCTTGTCGTGCAATGGATGCTGCCGCGCCCGCATGGCATGACGGAGCGTCGGGTGGAGCCTGCGCTCAGATGGAAGCTGCCGCTGGTGCTGCTGACGACGTCCTATGGCCTGTTCGGCTTCGGTTATGTGATTACCGCGACATTCCTGGTGACGATCGCAAGGCAGGGCGATGCGGGGCCGGTGATCGAATTTCTCGCATGGTTCGTGACCGGCTGTGCCGCTGCCGTGTCACTTCTCGTCTGGCATCCGCTGGCAGTCCGTGCCGGGCTTGCCAGATCCTACACGGTGGCGATGACGGTGCTTGCTATCGGTGTTGTCTGTTCGGTTCTTCTGCCACCGACCGCCGGTGCGCTGTTTGGCGGATTGCTGCTCGGCGCAACCTTCATGGTGATTACCGCCTACGGGTTGCAGCTGGGCGGCAAGCTTGCGCCTGAAAGCCCGCGCCGGGCGCTTGCCGCAATGACGGCGGCTTTCGGCGTCGGGCAGATCGTTGGCCCGCTGGTGGCCGGCTGGGCTGCCGAAAAGAGCGGCAGTTTCGCGCTTCCGACGCTGATCGCGACGGGCGTGCTCGTCGTCTGCGTCGTGTTGGCGGCAATCGTGGCGAAACGTATTCCTTGAGTAGGAACGTGGTTACAAATGCGTAACAAAGCGGTGCGGCCATTGCCGCATCCACGCGATTGCCATAATTTCGCGCCCTAACACCGCACCCCGCAGCTCCGAACTCAGGAAAGCATCCGCTCCGTGTTCCATTCCTTCTTTCCAAGACCGAAATTCTTCTTCATTTCCGCGGCACTCTGGTCCTTCGTTGCCATTCTCGCCTGGTATTTCATTTTCGCAGGGATAGGCGACCGGGCGGGCTTCGGCCTGCCGGAAGGGGCTTCCGAGCCCTATGATCTGACCTATTTCATCATGCCTTCCAACCTCTACTTCTATGCGTATTTTGCGATCTGCCTGCTCATCTTCGGCGCGGCATGGTCGTTCATCGCCAAGGATAATCCGTGGATCGCTTGGTCGGTGTGGGGCTCGCTGCTGATCATCGCGGTCACCTATTTCGGTGTGCAGGTGTCGGTCGTGATCAACAACTGGCGCAGGCCTTTCGGCGATACGCTGATGAACGCGCTCTCGGGCAAGGGGGGAACTGCCTGGGATTTCTACAGCCTGATGATCATCTTCGCCCAGGTTGCCTTCGTCAGCATGTTCGTCTCGATCCTGACGGACTTTTTCACCAGCCACTACATTTTCCGCTGGCGCACCGCGATGAACGATTTCTACATGTCCAAGTGGGAACAGTTGCGGCATATTGAAGGTGCCTCGCAGCGTGTGCAGGAAGACACGATGCGGTTTTCCTCCACGCTTGAAGGACTGGGCATCAGCCTGATCAATTCGGTCATGACGCTTGTCGTCTTCCTGCCGATCCTGTTCGGCCTTTCCGGATATGTGACGGAATTGCCGATCATCGGTGCCATTCCGCATGCGCTGTTCTGGCTGGCTATCTTCTGGGCGGCTTTCGGTACTGTGCTACTGGCAACAGTCGGTATCAAGCTGCCGGGCCTGAACTTCCGCAACCAGCGCGTCGAAGCCGCCTATCGCAAGGAACTCGTTTATGGCGAGGATCATGCCGACCGCGCACAGCCTCTTACAGTGAAGGAACTTTATGCCAATGTGCGGACGAACTATTTCCGCATGTACTGGCACTATCTGTATTTCAACGTCGCCCGCTATTTCTACATCCAGGCGGATGCGCTGTTCCTGCTATTCATGCTGGTCCCGACCATCGTCGCAGGCAAGATCACCTACGGTATCTACCAGCAGATCGCCACGGCCTTCGGTCAGGTTTCGAATTCTTTCCAGTATCTGGTGAATTCCTGGACGACGATTATTGAACTTCTGTCGATTCACAAGCGCCTGAAGGCGTTCGAGGCGGCGATCGACGGTGGTCCGCTGCCGGATATCGACCAGCGCTATCTGGAGCGCGAAGCCGAAGGCGGCGAGATGGCGGCGAACAGGCCGACCTGATCCTCCGTCATAGAAAGCACGCAGTTTTGGCCGCGCCGGATTTATCGATCCGGCGCGGTTCTGCGTTTCGGGGATCGCGTTGGCCTGATGATCGAGAGTGGCCGGTGCGATCTGCCCGTGTTGGGAATGAGGCAGGCAGATATTCGATTGCATTGAGTGGTTCAGGTTTTGCCTGCCCCGACCGCTTCCGATGGCTTTTGGAGGACTTGTCAGGCTCTCCGCTCACACGGTCTGCGACCATCACCGGAACCTGGCTCTTCGAACCCGTTGAGGAGGCCGGTTCGCGTTCCCGGTTTCCCATCCGATGATGGCCCGATTATCGTGCCGGTTTTAGGGGCGGGGACGAGGCGGGGATGAAAAAGACGTAAGCGATTGAAATTTGGAATGCCGGAACGCCTGATCGCGGCATTTATCCACGGTTGGGTGGAAGATTGGTCAGGCCGCGACGGGTGCGCGAAAACGGGCAATCATGCGGTTGAGCGTCCAGCCCATCAGGCAGCCGATAGCAGCGCCTGCGGCCTTGACCACTGCATCGTCGAGATGGGCATGCCGGGTCGGCGACAGGTATTGCAGCAATTCGATGCCTCCGGCGCCGAGGATGACGAGGATGCCGCAAAGCAGCCATTGCCGCGGGTAGGCCAGCATGAAAAGCAGCGCCATGGCGGCAAATGCACCAGCGCGATCGATGTCCACCGAGGCGAAATCCTGCGGGCGCAGGCGTATCGGCGAGACCGTTGCAAAGATGATGGCCGCGAGCGCCAGCCATGGCAGAAGCTTGATCAGGCGTGACGTCATCAATCGTGTCATGAAATTGTAATACCGTGCGCAGGAGATGGTCGGAAGCGGCGTAAGCTACCGAGACTAGGGACAAGAGATAAATATCGTGTGAGCGGCAATTTTGCGGCAGTGCAGCAAATAGCGATTATCCGGCGGAATTGCTGGCGTTTGCCGGTGACGAATGGCGCTCGCCCAGCATGCGGATCGCTTCCGTATAGCTGACGCAGGCGACATCGGTCTGGTTGCAGACTTCCGAGGCGAGCCGTTCCATCGCCCGCCAATAGGCGCCGGCATTCATCTCGACGAAATGCAGGCCGATCTGCATGGGAATGCGATCTCCGTCATACTGCTTGTCGAATGCGGCGCGGAAGGCGGAATAGGCACGTTCCTCGAATTCCGCCGAGCGGCTGGGATTGTCGATGCCGGCCGAGTGGCGGACGAAGAGATTGTAGTCCATGGCGATGATCGGCCGCTGTTGCGGACCTTCGGGGATCAGCGGCAGGCCGAAGCGGATAAGGTCGCCTTTGGTCTCCGGCATCATTGGTCCCTTGGTGACGAGGCTTGCGTCATACTGGAAGCCCGTCTTCTTCTCCGCCTCCGTCATGCCAGCGCTGGTGGAGAAATAGGGCGCGCGGAAACCGCGAATGTCGTTGTCGATGAAGTCGCGCCAGCCCTGCGGCTCGTCGGACGATGCGCCGATCGCTTTCCATGCGTTGGTCATCACGTCGTGGAAACTGGTCATCTCGTGCCGCCATTCGGCCTCGGACCAGTCCTTGCCGTCGAAATGGCCGCAGGTGTGGCTCGATATGTCGTGGCCTTCCTGATGCGCCTGCCAGATATGGCCGAGACGTTCCTTCGCCTCGGGAATATCTTGGGCAAAACCGATATTGGAGCGGCCGGCTTTTTTGTCCGGCCCCTGATACCGGGCCTTGTCTGCGCGTGGGATGACCAGCGTGCAGGAAAGAAAATAGGTGAAATGGGCGTTGTTGTTGCGGGCAAAATCGCGGCTACGCTGCCAAAGGGCATTCGAGCCCGCACCGTCAAAGGAGATCATCAGCAACTGCTTTGGCCTTTGCCCCATATCTTGCGCCATTGCACCTGTCGATAAGGTGAGTGCGGCAAGCAGGGTGGCCAAGGGTCGAAGACGCATCACTATTTCCTGATTCTACGAATGAACTGGCAATATCCGAGTGCTCTTGACCAGCGAATAAGGCGAAGCTTTGATTGCCTACACAGAGGATGCCGCTTATCTGCAATCAACGGCATCAGAACCGCAGCCGAAGCCCGATCGTCAAATACTGGACGCCACCATCTGCATCGCTGACCAAACCATAGCCACCGGAGCGATGATGGAAGCGGATGACAAGCTCTCTCGACTTGTTCTCAGGTAATGCGAAGGTGATTTCCGGGGCGAGATAATGCAGCAGCCGGTCGCCGCGATCATTGCCTGCGCGAGCCTTTTCCTCCTGTGAAATACCGCTGGCGTAGTTGAGGCCGGTGGAGGCAGCTATGGTCGTGTAGATGTAATCGTTCCAGGGGAAATCGCTGTAGCGGAGAAACAGGGCCGCCCACACTTCGGATTCGTGCATGCTGCCAAACCGCTTGCCGACACCGAGTTCGGTTTCGATCGCAAAACGTTCCCGCCAGAAGC
Source organism: Aliirhizobium cellulosilyticum (assembly GCF_014198105.1). Classification (NCBI taxonomy): domain Bacteria; kingdom Pseudomonadati; phylum Pseudomonadota; class Alphaproteobacteria; order Hyphomicrobiales; family Rhizobiaceae; genus Aliirhizobium; species Aliirhizobium cellulosilyticum. The sequence continues at coordinate 858,350 of NZ_JACIGW010000001.1, forward strand.
TCGCGACCGTACGGGATGCGGACAGGCCGACGAAACCGCTGTCGCCGTAATCCCAGTTTAAAGGGGAGAGATCACCTCGGAGAAAGATGTCCTCCATGGGTGTTTCGACAAACTTGCCCCCGAAAACCATAACGGCACACTTGTCGTCGCAGGGGCCGGTGATGCCGTACCACTGCCAATCTAACCAATCTCCGGCCTCTGCAGATAGTGGACACATAAACATAGCCAGTGTGGCAAAAGCCAGAGCTGCGTAAACTCTTTGCATCGAGCCGACCTCCCGAGTCTCCTCTGAGCGATCGCAATGACGAGATGCAGTCTGTCGGAACGAAGGCGGCAATAAGAGCTAAACACTGGCCGTCATGTCCAGAGATGCATGTCATTGCGCGAAATTTCGCCTTCGAAAGCATACGCTAATTGATTGTGGCGGCAAGGGGCAGAGTAACGCGTCCGTGATCGGTGGGTTTCGAGCTTTATCAGTGCGTTGCTTCAATAAGCTTCCTCGTTTTGCATGGGGGGCCTTACATCCTAAGGAAAATAGGCTAGAAGGCGCTTTCCCGACCAATTGTTTGCCTCAGGCGGAGCTTTGGCCGGACGACCGACCCAGGATTGGCCCCTTGACGCGGGCCGGAGACTTCGATGGCGCATAACGACGACAGTTTTTTCCGTGAAGTGAACGAAGAGCTTCGCTCAGACCAGCTGAAGAACGCCTGGAGGCGTTACGGCCGGATCGCGATTGGTGTCGCGGTGGCGATCGTCATCGGTACGGCCGCCTGGCGCGGTTATGAATATTGGGACAACCATGCCTCTTCGCAGTCTGGCGACCGCTTCATCGCGGCTCTGACGCTTGCTTCGGAAGGCAAGAACGACGAGGCGCTTTCAGCCCTCGCTGCAATCGAGAAGGATGGCACGGGCGCCTATCCGGTACTCGCAAAGATGCGCGCAGCTTCCGTGCAGCAGGCCAAGGGTGATGCGGCTGCTGCCGTCGAGATCTACCGCCAAGTTGGAAACGACAATGCAGCGCCACAGGCTGTCCGCGATCTCGCCAAGATGCGCGCCGCCTTCATTCTGGTCGATACCGGCACTTACGAGCAGGTTGCGGCCGAAGCGGAAATCCTTTCGGCGCAGGGCCATGTTCTGGCCAATTCCGCACGCGAAGCGCTCGGCCTTTCCGCCTACAAGGCCGGAAACATGTCGCAGGCCAAGCAGTTGTTCCAGCAAATCGTAAACGATGCGGGCGCGCCTCGCAATGTTGTCAACCGCGCGCAAATCATGCTCGACAATATCGCCGCCACCGGCAAGGCGCCCTAATTCCGTTGCGGATAAGGGCTTGAGGAAAACACTATGAGCTTCACCGTCGCCATCGTCGGACGTCCGAATGTCGGCAAGTCCACGCTTTTCAACCGTCTGGTTGGCAAGAAGCTGGCGCTTGTCGATGACACGCCGGGTGTTACCCGCGACCGCCGTCCGGGCGATGCGAAGCTCGTTGACCTGCGTTTCACCATCATCGATACGGCGGGTCTGGAAGAGGCCGGTGCCGATACGCTCGAAGGCCGCATGCGCGCCCAGACGGAAGCCGCGATCGACGAGGCGGATCTGACGCTGTTCGTCGTCGATGCCAAGTCCGGACTGACACCGCTCGACAAGACTTTCGGCGAGCTTTTGCGCCGCTCCGGCAAGCCGGTCGTGCTGGTTGCCAACAAGTCCGAAGCCAAGGGATCGGATGGCGGCTTCTACGATGCTTTCACGCTCGGCCTTGGCGAGCCGGTTCCGATTTCCGCCGAACACGGCCAGGGCATGATCGATCTGCGCGACGCAATCGTCGAGGCGATCGGCCGGGAAAGAGCGTTCCCGGAAGACGGTGACGACTTCGAGGCGATCACGGATGTCGACGTCAGGGATTCCGTTCTCGGCGACGAGGCTGACGATGATGCCGAATATGACGAGACCAAGCCGCTGCGCGTCGCCATTATCGGCCGCCCGAATGCCGGAAAGTCGACGCTGATCAACCGGTTCCTCGGCGAAGACCGGCTCCTGACCGGGCCGGAAGCGGGGATTACCCGCGATTCGATCTCGGTCGAATGGGACTGGCGTGGCCGCACGATCAAGATGTTCGATACCGCCGGGATGCGTCGCAAGGCGCGGGTGACTGAAAAACTCGAAAAGCTGTCCGTCGCAGATTCGCTTCGGTCGATCCGCTTTGCCGAAACCGTCGTCATCGTCTTCGATGCGACGATCCCGTTCGAAAAACAGGACCTGCAGCTCGCCGACCTCGTTTTGCGCGAAGGCCGTGCCGCCGTGCTCGCGTTCAACAAGTGGGACCTGATCGAAGATCCGCAGGCGGTTCTGGCCGAGTTGCGCGAAAAGACCGAACGGCTCTTGCCGCAGGCGCGCGGCCTGCGTGCCGTGCCGATTTCCGGCCAGACGGGCTATGGCCTCGACAAGCTGATGCAGGAAATCGTCGCCACCGACAAGGTTTGGAACAAGCGCATCTCGACGGCCAAGCTCAATAAATGGCTGGAAGGAACGCAGGTCCAGCATCCGCCACCGGCAGTTTCCGGCCGCCGTCTGAAGCTGAAATACATGACCCAGGTTAAGGCGCGCCCGCCGGCCTTCATGGTGTCCTGCACACGTCCAGATGCGTTGCCGGAAAGCTATATCCGCTACATGATCAACGGATTGCGCAATGATTTCCAGATGCCGGGCGTACCGATCCGCATCCATTTCAAGGCAGGTGACAACCCGTTCGAGAACCGCAGGAAGAAGCGCTAAGCTTCTTCACTGGCGGATCTGAACCGCTCCCGATATCGCTGAGGTCAACCATCAGGGCGTCAGCTTGCACTTTTTAGTAAATCGTGATGCACTGCATCTCTGGCTTGTGCGGTTGGAGGACCTGCAAGCCGGATTTCGGTCGGGCTACCTTGCAGCGCCGATTCATGATCGGGAGGGTCATCATGATTGCAGTGGGTCTCGTCGTGGCTATCTGTCTTGGTGTCGGCAGTGTTTTCTATTTTCGCCAGCGTGACGGGAATGGCGGCTGAACCGCTGTAATCCTGAAACTCGTTGAAGTGCCTATCGCATCTGCGATGATGGCAGTTCATTCCGCTGCGGGCAACGCACGGTTGGCCTGGGCTTTGAGGACATTGCCGAGAAACTGTTTCGAGGCCGCTTCCCAGGTGTAGCTGCGGGCAAGCCGGCTTGCGTCCTCGCGACGGCAACCGAGTGCTCTCAGGCATGCGGCCTTGAGATCGTCATCCAGCGCACCTGCGCCGGAACCTTGCTCGATGATGTCGACCGGTCCCATGACCGGATAGGCTGCGACGGGAACGCCGCTCGCCAGCGCTTCGAGAATGGTGTTGCCAAACGTATCGGTCCTGGACGGGAAAACGAACACGTCCGCCTGGGCATAGGCGCGGGCGAGATCCTCACCGGTCTTCATGCCGGTAAAGAGGACGTTCGGATAACGTTTCTTCAGTTCAGCCAGGGCTGGGCCATCACCGACCACGACCTTCGAGCCGGGCAGGTCGAGATCGAGGAAGGCGGGAAGGTTTTTCTCGACCGCAACGCGGCCGACGGTCAGGAAAATAGGGCGAGGGAGGTCGAAGGGACGTTCCTCGAGGTTCATCGGGTGAAACGTGGTCTGGTCGATGCCACGGCTCCAGCGCAGGAGATTGCGGATGCCTATCCTCGAAAGTTCACGCTCGAGGCTTGCGGTCGCGACCATGCAGCCATTGCCGGCATTGTGGAACCAGCGGACAAAAGCCTGCATCCAGCGGATCGGAACCGGAAAGCGAGCTGCCACATATTCGGGAAAGCGGGTGTGGTAGCTGGTTGAAAAGGGCATGCCATTCTTCAGGCACCAGCGGCGGGCCATCAGTCCGAGCGGCCCCTCGGTCGCGATATGCACGGCGGTCGGCAGGGTCTTTTCGATTGCGCCAGCGACCTGCGCAAAGGTGGTGACCGAAAGCCGGATTTCTGGATAGGTGGGGCAGGGGATATTGTGAAAATCCTTCGGCGTGACCATGACCACCTCTACGCCCATGCGGGTCAGTTCGCGGTTGGTGTTCTCGATCGAGCGGACGACGCCGTTTACCTGCGGGTACCATGCATCTGTCACGATGGTAATTCTGGTCATGCGTGGCCCAAAGCCTCGTTGCCGATCCGGTGGTCGCTTCCTTGGCGACTCGCGCGAAAGGATGCGGTTACAGCCCTCTATCGGCAAAGTTCATGACAGGCGGATGAAGCATGCCCTGAAGGTCGTTGCATGGCGCTCCTCATCGCCTTCTCATCTGGTTAAACGACACGCACCGTCATTTCGTGTTTGCAGTGCGGCAGGTGAAGTCTTATCTCAGCGGCATATGATGTTGTGAGTGACTTTAGTGACCCTGCGTTTGATCAAGATTGCCGCTGCCGTTCTTATCGCCCCGATTGCCGCTATCGGCATCCATATGGGCGTCAACCAGATGATCGGTAATTTCCATGAAGTCATTCCGGGCGAGCTTTACCGCTCAGGCCAGCCGGGTGACGCGCAGATTGATAAAGCGGCGACGCGATACGGCGTCAAGACGATCATAAACCTGCGCAATGAGCGCCGCGGGGATTGGTATGAGGAAGAGAAGGCGTCGGCCGAAGAGAACGGCGTAACGCTGATCGATTTTCCGCTAAGCTCCGGAAGATTCGTGCCGGTCGAGCAGAGCGAACGGCTGGCCGAAATCATGAGGACGGCAGAAAAGCCGATCCTGATACACTGCGAACACGGCGCCAACCGCACCGGGCTTGCATCGGCAATCTATGTCGGTGCGGTTGCCAAGCGTAGCGAGCTTTTCTCCGAACTGCAGCTTTCACCCTATTACGGGCATATCCCGATCCGCGGCATCGGCCGTTATGCGATGTACCAGTCCTGGGACGAGTTCGAAGAGACGATCGGTTTCTGACCGTCTCTTCTTCTCTATTGGTCTTCGTTACTTCGGCAGCAGATTCGGGCTGATCAGTGCGCCGTGATGGCAGATGACGGTGGATGCGACAGCGGCACCATATGCGGCTGCTTCTGACGGCGTGCCGCCCTTGGCGAGACTGGCCAGAAAACTGCCGTTGAAGCTGTCGCCGGCGCTTGTCGTGTCGACGACCTTGTCGACCTTGACCGACGGGACATGGACGACGGGCGTGGAGCCGAATGCAAGCGTAACACCACCTGGGCCATCCTTGACCACGACGTTCTCGACACCCAGTGCCTTGTAGCGGGCAATCGTTGCGGCCACGTCCTTGTCGCCGAAATGAACGGCTTCGTCATCGAAGCTCGGCAATACGAGCGTCGAGGCGCGGGCGCCGTCTTCGATCGTCTTCAGCATATAGTTCTTGTTTGACCACAGGCGCGGGCGAATGTTCGGGTCGAAGACGACCGTCTTGCCGGATGCCTTGGCACGGCGGGCCTCCGCGAGAAGCGTATCGACTGCTTCCGGTGCCAGAATGCCAAGCGTGATGCCGGAGAAATAGATGATCTGAGCACTCTCCATCGCGGCACGCAGGTGATCGGCGTCGTCGGCCAGCTTTTTTGCTGCAGCGGTGTCGCGCCAGTAGCTGAAGGTGCGCTCGCCGTCCTTCAATGTGATGAGGTAGAGACCGGGCGTCTTGCCAGCAATGCGCAGGATTTGGCTGGTGCCGATACCGGCGCCGTCCATCATGGCGAGCATTTCATTCGACATCGGATCATCGCCGACTGCGGTGAAATAGTCGATCGACCAGTCTGAAGGGAAGCAGGCGCGGGCATACCAGGCCGTGTTCAACGTATCGCCGGCAAAGCCCTTGCGCAGCAGGCCTTCACCCGCCTGCGACAGTTCCACCATGCATTCGCCAATAGAAAGAAGTCTGCCTGCCAAAATATCGTCCCTCCGGTAAAGTCCTGTGGTCGCATAAGCTTTCGCACCGTGTCTGACAAGTCCGTGCGGGGGGCTCAATACGCGTTGTCTTTTGTCGCAGGGGCTCTAGGTTGGGGCTGGAACATCGCATAAGGGAGCATGATCGTATGGCGACGGAAGTGCAGAAGAAAGCCGTAGGCGCAGGCACGGACTGGTGGCGCGGGGCGGTGATCTACCAGATCTATCCGCGTTCATTCCAGGACACGACCGGCGACGGACTAGGCGATATCAAGGGCATTACCCGACGTCTGGCCCATGTCGCCTCGCTTGGCGTCGATGCAATCTGGCTGTCGCCCTTCTTCACCTCGCCGATGGCCGATATGGGCTATGACGTTTCCGATTATTGCAATGTCGACCCGATGTTCGGCACACTTGCCGATTTCGACGAGATGATCGACGAAGCGCACCGGCTGGGCCTGAAGGTCATCATCGACCAGGTAATCTCCCACACATCCGACCGGCATCCGTGGTTCATCGAAAGCCGCACCAGTCGCACCAATCCCAAAGCCGACTGGTTCGTCTGGGCCGACCCGAAGCCCGACGGCACAGCGCCGACCAACTGGCTCTCCATCTTCGGCGGGCCGGGCTGGGAATGGGATGGCGTGCGCAAGCAATATTACATGCATAATTTCCTGATTTCGCAGCCGGATCTCAACTTCCACAATCCCGAGGTTCAGGACGCGCTGCTGGATACGGTGAAATTCTGGCTCGATCGTCGGGTGGACGGGTTCCGGCTCGATACGGTGAACTATTATTTCCACGACAAGCAACTGCGGAACAACCCGCCGATGGTCTATGACACCGATGGCGCGGGCATGGAGACCGATACCAATCCGTATTCGATGCAGAACCATCTCTACGACAAGACGCAGCCGGAAAATATCGCTTTCCTGAAGCGCCTTCGGGCATTGCTCGATACCTATGATGACCGGATGACCGTGGGTGAGGTGGGTGATGGACCCCGCTCGCTGAAAACCCTTGCGGAATATACGACCGGCAGCGACAAGCTGCATATGTGCTACACGTTCGACTTTCTGGGCCCTGCCTTCGATGCGGGTTACATCCGCAAGATCATGACGACGGTGGCGGACACGGTGAGCGAAGGCTGGGTCTGCTGGGCTTTTTCCAATCACGATGTCATCCGTCACGTCACCCGTTTCATCGAGACGCCTGAGGAACAGGATCGGGTCGCCAAGCTGTCGATCAGCCTGATTTCGGTCTTGCGCGGTTCGATCTGCCTATATCAGGGCGAGGAACTGGGGCTGACCGAAGCGGAGCTTGCCTTCGAGGATCTGCGCGATCCCTATGGCATCCGCTTCTGGCCGGCCTTCAAGGGCCGCGACGGATGCCGTACGCCGATGGTGTGGGAGGCAAAGGCTCCTCATGCGGGCTTTACCGGGGGTTCCACGACATGGTTGCCGGTGCCGAATGAGCATGCCGCCCGCGCGGTCGATGTGCAGGAGAGGCTGGCGACATCCGTGCTCGCTCACTACCGGGCGACGCTCGCCTTCCGCAAGGCGCATGCGTCGCTCGTCGATGGCGACATGGCGTTCATCGAGACCAACCAGGATCTGCTGGCCTTCACACGCGAGAAGGACGGGGAGCGGCTGTTGTTCGTGTTCAACCTGACACGCGAGAGGCAGAAGTTCACGCTGCCGGCACGGTTCGCTTCCGTGACGCCGCTGGACATGCCGGGGTTCGTGTCGCGGCTGGAGAACGAGGCGGTGGTGCTGGATGCAGTGGACGTGTTCTGCGCACGGGTTTGAAGGCTAACTTGGAGGGCGGGCGCCAGTTTGCCACGCTCTTATCCTCGGGCTTGTCCTGAGGATAAGAGCGCATCACCAGAACTGGGACGGCAGTAGATCCTCGGGACAAGCCCGAGGATGACGACCTATCAAATGGAAAGGCCCGCGAGCGATCGCGGGCCTTTGTTATTTTATCATTCAGGCAATCGCCGAATCTCAGTCGAAATGCAGTTCGCGCTCGCCCTGTTCGTCGCGGATGCAGGTCTGCAGGCCGATCTTGTTCAGGATGTTGAGGAACGGGCGCGGGGCCAGTTCTTCGACGTTTGCCATCTTCTTCACATCCCATTCGCCGGTGGCGACTAGCATTGCTGCTGCGACCGGGGGAACGCCGGCGGTGTAGGAAATGCCCTGGGAGCCGACTTCGTTAAAGGCTTCCTTGTGGTCGGCGACGTTGTAGATGAACACCGTGCGTTCCTTGCCGTCCTTCAAACCCTTGACGAAGTCACCGATGCAGGTCTTGCCTTCGTATTCCGGCGCCAGCGACGACGGATCGGGCAGGCAGGCTTTTACGACCTTGAGCGGAACGACTTCGTCACCATTGGCGAGCTTCACCGGCTGCTCGGAGAGAAGGCCGATGTTTTTGAGAACGGTGAATACGTTGATATAGTGATCGCCAAAGCCCATCCAGAAGCGCACATCGGCGCCTTCCATGTTCTTGGCCAGCGAATGCACTTCGTCATGGCCGCAGAGATAGGCGCGACGCGTGCCGACGACCGGCAGGTCGTAGTCCTTGCCAATTTCGAACATCTTGTTGACGTTCCATTCGCCGCCCTGCCACGAATAAACGACGCCCGTGAATTCGCGGAAATTGATTTCCGGGTCGAAATTGGTGGCGAAATACTTGCCGTGGCTGCCGGCATTGATGTCGACGATATCGACGTCGGTGACGGTGTCGAGATACTCGTCCTTGGCGAGGCGCGCGTAGGCGTTGACGACGCCCGGATCAAAGCCGGCGCCGAGGATGGCGGTGATGCCCTTTTCCTTGCATTCGGCAGCACGCTTCCACTCGTAGTTACCGTACCACGGCGGGGTCTCGCAGATTTTGTTCGGCTCTTCGTGGATGGCGGTGTCGATATAGGCGACGCCGGTATCCATGCAGGCGCGCAGCACCGACATGTTCAAGAAAGCGGTGCCGACGTTGATGACGATCTGGCTGCCAGTCTTGGTGATGAGCGCCTTGGTGGCTTCGATGTCGAGAGCATCGAGAGCGTGACCTTCGAGCACTCCAGCCTGCTTCATCGCCTTCTTTTCGTGAACCGAAGCGATGATGGCGTCGCATTTCGACTTGGTGCGCGATGCGATATGGATGTCACCGAGGACATCGTTGTTCTGCGCACACTTGTGGGCAACGACCTGTGCGACGCCGCCGGCGCCTATGATGAGCACGTTCTTTTTCATTCTGGGGACCACTCCTTGCGTCCAATCGTCAGACGAGTCTTTACCTGTGGGCCTTTGGCCCTTTCTGATCAGGAAAGGCTCTGTTCGTAGTCCGTGTAGTCAAACTCACGGACCGTCCTGAGGCTGCCATCCAGTTCCCGGATGGCGATTGCCGGCATTTTCACGCCGTTAAACCAGTTTTTCTTGACCATCGTGTAGCCGGCAGCATCCTGGAACGAGATGCGGTCGCCGACCTTTACTTCTTCGGGGAAATCGAATTCCCCGAAGATGTCTCCGGCAAGGCATGACTTGCCGCAGACCATCGCACGATGGGGTCCCTGGTTGGGGTGAACCTTGGCATTCTCACGATAGATCAGGAGATCCAGCATGTGCGCTTCGATGGAACTATCCACCACGACAAGGTTCTTGCCGTTGTAAAGCGTGTCGAGGACGGTGGTTTCCAGCGTCGTCGATCTGGTGATCGAGGCTTCGCCCGGCTCCAGATAGACCTGGACGCCATATTCGCCCGAAAAACGCTTGAGGCGCTCGGCAAACTGGTCGACCGGGTAATCATCGCCGGTGAAATGGATGCCGCCGCCGAGCGAGACCCATTCGGCCTTTTTCAAAAGCGGTGCAAATTTTTGCTCGATATCGCCGAGCATGCGGTCGAACAGGGCAAAATCCTTGTTCTCGCAGTTGTTGTGGATCATGAAGCCGGTGATCATGTCCATGACCGGTTCGACCTTGGCCAGATCCCATTCGCCCAGCCGCGAGAAGGGGCGGGCGGGGTCGGCGAGGTCAAAGGACGATGAGGATACGCCGGGGTTGAGGCGCAGGCCGCGGGTGATGCCCGACGACTGGCTCTCGAAACGCTGCAGTTGGCCAATCGAGTTGAAGATGATCTTGTCGGCGTGCGACACCACCTCGTCGATCTCGTAATCGGCATAGGCGACCGAATATGCGTGGGTTTCCTTGCCGAAACGCTCGTGGCCGAGGCGGACTTCGTTGAGCGACGAGGAGGTCGTGCCGTCCATGTAGTCGCGCATGAAATCGAAGACGGACCAGGTGGCGAAGCATTTCAGCGCCAGTAACGCCTTGGCGCCCGACTTCTCACGTACAGTGGCAATCCGTTCCATGTTCTGGAGCAGCTTGGACTTGTCGATGAGGTAGTAGGGAGTCTGCAGCATTTCGCGTGATCGGCCTTCTTACGGTTCTTCTAAAACTTGAAGGGGCCTATTGCCTGACGCAGATGACATCTTCAAGACCCTATGGCTTTTCGGGGTAAAGAAAAGCCCCGCAGCGAGGCTGCGGGGCTTGGTGTTTTCTAATTTCTACGTTTCATTCGGGGATAAGCCGTTCGTATTCCTCACGCAGTTTCAGCCAGCCCTGCCAGAAAGGTTCCGGTTTGCGGCCGGAGGCTTTGGCGGCAAGAATATCGAGATGCATGTGCCAGCCGGCGCCGACCATGGTCATGTTTTTGCGGTCGGAAATGCGCTTGTGGACGAGGGTGAGAAGGACGTCCGAACCTATCGCCTTCAACTCGATCGCCACTTCGCCGCGGGGCGGCCAGGTGAAGGCCAAGCGGTGGGGGGCATCGAAGAGGAGGATATCGCTGGTCATCCGCTGTTCTTCCGGAAAACCTTCCGGGCGTGCCTCCGCTCCATCGGTCAATTCATCGTTACGCCAGACGAGTTCGAATGTGCCGCCGGGTGTTTCCGGCATGATGCCGGAGGCAAGCCATTGGCGGCGCAAATCGCTATCGGTCAGGTAATCCCAGATCCTCTCGATCGGGCCGGGCAGCTTACGCTGAATGGTGATCTCGGCAGGTGCCGTCACGGTTCCATATTTTTCCAATAGATTCATGCTGTTCATCGGTCTTCTCCCAGTTTTGATTCAGGTGTCATTTCCAGGTTTCGATGGGGGCATCTTGGCGTTTTGATCGGCTGCGGCCTTGCGAGCGTCGTCCTGCTTCAGCAGGTGCTCCAGCGCATCCAGACGAGTCGTCCAGAAATGTTCGTAGAAAGAGAGCCATTCATGTGCGGTGGCGAGCGGACCGGGATCAAGCCGGCAGAGATGGGTGCGGCCCTGGATTTCCCGCCGCACCAGACCGGCGCCTTCCAGCACCTTGATATGTTTCGATGCGGCCGCAAGCGACATGGCGTGCGGTTCTGCCAGCTGCCCGACCGTGCGTTCGCCTCGCGTCAACTCGCGCAGCATATGGCGACGGGTGGCGTCGCTCAGCGCATGGAAGACGGTGTCGATCTTGTGAGTGTATAATTCAACCATGTGGTTGAATGTGTGCCTCTTTATTTTGATTGTCAACCGATTGGTTTAATATTTGCGAAGTAGAGGAACTGAGTTCGCATTTCAGCCCTTTGTCCCAATTCCCAAAGTCGACAAGCCGTCATATCGTGGCGCCGCGCCGGGGGCTGGGACAGCCACGTGCCGCATCCAAAAGACTTCGCATGCATTTTGCCAGATCAACTTGAGGGAAAATCATGAGCAGCAGTTTCATCACCACCAAGGACGGCACGCAGATCTTTTACAAGGACTGGGGATCGAAGGACGCCCAGCCGATCGTCTTCCATCATGGCTGGCCGTTGTCCGCCGATGACTGGGATGCGCAGATGCTGTTCTTCCTTCACGAGGGATATCGAGTAATCGCGCATGACCGGCGCGGGCACGGGCGTTCCAGCCAGACGGAAACCGGTAACGAGATGAACACCTATGCCGCCGACATGGCGGAACTTGCGGCGCATCTCGACTTGAAGGGCGCAATCCATGTCGGCCATTCGACCGGAGGCGGGGAGGTGACGCGCTATGTCGCCAAGTTCGGCCAGCCGCAGGGCCGTGTTGCCAAGGCAGTGCTGATCGGGGCGGTGCCGCCGATCATGGTGAAAAGCGACAAGAACCCCGGCGGGTTGCCGCTCGAAGTGTTCGACGGGTTCCGCAAAGCGCAGGCGGCGAACCGGGCGCAGTTCTTCCTCGATATCCCGACCGGCCCTTTCTACGGCTATAACCGGCCGGCAGCGGAGGTTTCCGAAGGGGTGATCCGCAACTGGTGGCGGCAGGGTATGATGGGTGGCACCAAGGCCCATTACGACTGCATCAAGGCGTTTTCGGAAACGGATTTTACGGAAGACCTCAAGGTGATCGATGTTCCGGTGCTGGTCATGCACGGGACGGATGACCAGATCGTGCCGTTCGAGGATTCCGCGCCGCTCTCGTCCAAGCTTCTGAAGAACGGGGTGCTGAAAGTCTATGACGGGCTGCCGCATGGTATGGCGACGACCCATGCGGATATCATCAATGCCGATCTGCTGGCGTTTTTTAAGGGGTAGGCGGACGCTGCTGTGGTTTGCCCCTCACCCTAACCCTCTCCCCGTAATGACGGGGAGAGGGGACGTGGCCGATTTCGGCACTGAGGTTGCGGCTGGTGTCCTTCTCCCCGCTTGCGGGGAGAAGGTGCCGGCAGGCGGATGAGGGGCTTTGGGTGAGGCGAATTTGGGCCCCTTAAATCAGCTGGAACTTGTCGACATCGACCATGCCCCTGTCCGAAATCTTCAGGTGCGGGATCACGGGCAAGGGCAAAAACGCCACCTGCAGGAAAGGTTCTTCCAGAGTCGTTCCAAGAGCATAGGCGTGTTTTCTCAAGTCGTGCAGGGTGTCGCGAACCCACTCATACGGTTCGAGGCTCATCAGGCCGGCAATTGGGAGTGCGATCTCGCCGGTGACCCTGCCGTCCTCGACGACGACGAAGCCGCCGTTGATTTCTCCCAGCCGGTTGGCGGCGAGCGCCATGTCGTCTTCGGATACGCCGACGACGCAGATATTGTGGCTGTCATGGCCGACTGTGGAGGCGATCGCGCCCTTCTTCAGGCCAAAGCCCTGGACGAAGCCGTTGGCGTGGTTGCCGTTCTTGCCGTGGCGCTCGATGACGGCGACCTTGATGATGTCGCGATCAAGATCGACGCCTGCCTGGTTTCCGGCGGCGGGAAGGCGGTAGCGGCGGTGTTCGGTGATGATTTTTCCGGGCATGACGCCGATGACCGGGGTTTCCGATTCCGAATAGGGGACGCCGAACTGCATGGCCTGGACGGGACGCGCCTTGACGCTATCAAGGCCGACCGGGGCGATCGGCTTGCGGGTGGCGAAGAGCTCGTCGGTCACGCGGCGGCCGGCGGAGAAAACGATCTCTGCCTTGCAGTTTTCGAGCGTGTCGACAATGACGAGATCGGCGCGCCAGCCGGGCGCGACGAGGCCGCGATCGGTGAGGCCAAAGGCTTTTGCTGCCGAGATCGAGGCGGCGCGATAGATTGCAAGCGGTTCGACGCCCGCCTTGATCGCTGTGCGGATCATGTAGTCGAGATGGCCCTGTTCGGCGATATCGAGCGGATTGCGGTCGTCGGTGCAAAGCGCCAGATAGGGCGACAAGCGCTCGGTGATGATCGGCATCAGGGCTTCGAGATCCTTGGAGACCGAGCCTTCGCGGACAAGCACGTGCATGCCCTTGCGGATTTTTTCGAGCGCTTCTTCGGCGGTGGTGCTCTCGTGTTCGGTGCGGATGCCTGCGGCAAGATAGCCGTTCAGATCATTTCCACGCAGAAGCGGGGCGTGGCCGTCGATGTGATCGCCGTAAAAGGCATCGAGCTTGGCGAGGCAGATTGGATCCTTATGGATGACGCCCGGAAAATTCATGAACTCGGCAAGGCCGATGACTTTTGGATGATCGCGGAAGGGCAGGAGCTTTTCGATTGGCAGATCGGCGCCGGCGGTTTCCAGATGCGTGGCTGGTACGCAGGAGGAAAGCTGGACGCGGATATCCATGATCGTTTCGAGAGATGAATCGAGGAAATAGCGGATGCCTTCTTCACCGATGACATTAGCGATCTCGTGCGGATCGCAGATCGCGGTCGTCACGCCATAGGGCAGGACGCAGCGGTCGAATTCGTGGGGCGTGACGAGAGAGCTTTCGATATGCAGATGCGTATCGATGAAGCCGGGGACGACGATCTTTCCGGAAATGTCGATCTCGGTCTTGCCGGTGTAATCGCCGCAAGTGCCGACAATACGATCGCCGCAGATGGCGATGTCGGAGGCGACAAGCTCACCGGTGACGAGATCGAAGAATTTGCCGCCTTTCAGCACGATATCCGCGGGCTCGCGGCCGGTGCCCTGATCGATGAGGGTTTCGAGGCGCGTGGTCATGGGGTGCTCCTGGCAGTTTCGATTCCCCCTACTTAGCCCTTCAATGTGAAAACGGGGAGAGGGAACCGGAAATACCCTGTTTATGGCGCAGTGACCCTGACATTGCCGCCGCAGAGTATCGTGGCGACGGTCTTTCCCTTGAGGCTGACGCCGTTCTCGATCAGGCCTGCAAGGCCGGCAACGCCTGCCTCTTCGACGACGAGGCCATAATGGGTGAGAGAGAAATCCCGCGCACTGCGGATCGCCTCCTCGCTGACGGCCCAGACCTCATCGACCGTCGTCCTCATGCAATCCAATGCATAGGGCACGCATTCGCGCACGGCGATGCCGTCGGCGGCGGTATCGGCCGTTTCTGTCGAGACGATCCGGCCGGTTTCCCACGACTGTTTCATTGCCGGCGCATTGGAAGCGACGATGCCGATCACTTTGCAGGCTGGTGCCTTGGCCTTGATCCATGTGCCGATGCCGGTCAGCAGTGCGCCATTGCCGAGCGGGACGATGATGGCGTCGAGGGCGACGCCTTCTTGCGACAGGCGTTCGGTGATTTCCAGCGCGATCGTGCCGGCACCATCGGCGATGGTGCGCAGGGCGCCGTCTTCGACGAAGGGGCAGCCGTGTCGGTCGGCATAGGCGCGGGCGGCAGCCTTGGCGGCATCGAAATCATCGCCTTCGAGCCGCACTTCCGCTCCGAGCCGGCGCATAGCCTCCACCTTGCCGGGATTGGCAGTGGTGGCGGAGAAGATCACCACCTTGCGACCGCGGGCGCGGCCGGCATAAGCGAGGCCCTGGCCGAAATTGCCGGCCGAGGCGGAAACGACCGGATGATCGCTAGGCTGCTCGCTCTGCATCCACCAGTCGGTGCCGCGGCCCTTGAAGGAGCGGATAGGGTTGAGCGTTTCCACCTTGGCGAACAGCCGCAGGCCGAGTTCGGCATTGGCCGGCTGCTGTTCGATCAGCGGGCTGTTGGTAAAAACCGGATCAATGGCGCGGAAGGCGGCCAGAATGCCGTCGGCGGAGGGAGCGAGCTGTTGTTGAGTCATTTCAAAAGCATGGCAAGGAAAAGCTGGCGTTATTCCTGAATATATCGGAGCATGCGGAAATATCTCCCGATTACCGATTTGAGATGGGAAAATTACCCATGGCGTTGACCAAGGCGGACCGCAATATCCTCAGGCTGATGCAGCAGGACGCTACCATCACGCTGAGCGAGCTCGCCGAGCAGGTAGGACTGTCGCCGTCCTCGGCACAGAGGCGGCTGCAGAAGCTGCGCGAGGACAAGGTGATCCTGCGCGATGTTTCGATTGTCGATCCGAAGAAAGTCGGCGGCGCTGTCTCGATGCTGGTCGAGGTGGAACTGGAGCGTGACCGGCCCGAGCTTCTGCCGCCTTTCCAGCGCTGGGTGGCGGAGACGCCGGAGGTGCAGGAGGCTTGGGGCACGTCCGGGCGAGGGGATTATACGCTTGTGATTCTTGCTCAGTCGGTGGATCACTTCGATGCGCTGGCCGACCGGATGATGGAGCTCAATCCGAATATCCGCAAATTCACCACCAGCGTGGTGCTGAAGACGCTGAAACGCGGGTTGGTCGTGCCGGTGGAGTGATGTCGCAGGGGGCTGATGGGGTTTCCCTGTGGCGGTGATGAACCTCAAACGAAAACGGGCGCCCGAAGGCGCCCGCTGAGTGTTTTTTTGGATACGATTACTCGGCGGCGACGATCTTGCCGCCTTCCCACTTGTAGAGCGAGAAGCTCTGCGAGGTGAGGTCGCCGGTTTCGCCGTAGGTGAGCTGGCCGATGGCGGTCGGGATGGCGGAGCCGTCCTTCAGGGCTGCGGTCACGGCTTCTGCGTCTTCGGCGGTCTTTGCCTTTTCGATGCCGGCCTTGATGACCTGGACAGCGGCGTAGGCATTCAACGTAAAGGCTTCGGCCGGGATGTTCTTGGCGGCGAGCGAATCTGCTGCTGCCTTCGAATCCGGGCTCTTCAGCGCGTCGGATGCGTTGGTAAACAGCGTGCCGGCTGCCGCTTCGTTGCCGATCGTCCAGTATTCGGAGTTCGACAGGCCGTCGCCGCCGATGATCTGGGCATTGAGCGAGAGATCACGCAGCTGGCGGGCCAGAAGTCCGCCTTCCGGATGGTAGCCGCCAAAATAGATCACATCGACTTTTTCCGACTTCAGGCGGGCGGTCAGCGCGCCGAAATCCTTGTCGCCGGGGGTAACGGCTTCGTTGACCACTTCGGTGGTGCCGCCTGCGTTCAGGGTTGCCTTGAAGGCGTCTGCGAGGCCCTTACCGTAAGCGCCCTTGTCGTTGATGATGGCGACGCGCTTGTCCTTGAGCTTGTCGAGCACGTATTTGGCGGCAACTTCGGCCTGCTGGTCATCGCGGCCGCAGGTGCGCAGAACGTTTGCGAGGTCACGCTTGGTGAGATCCGGCGCGGTTGCGGTCGGGGTGACCATGAGTATGCCGTTTTCGGCAAGGACGTCGGAAACGGGAATGGAAACGCCCGAGGTGACCGGGCCGACGACGAAGTGAATGCCTTCGCCGACGATCTGGTTGGCGGCAGAAACGCCCTGCTTCGGTTCGCCGGCGTCGTCGGCCAGTTTCAGCACGACCTTTTCGCCAAGAATGCCGCCTGCCTTGTTGATGTCGTCAACGGCCGTCTGCGCGCCATTCTTGACCTGATCACCGTAAGCGGCGACCGGGCCGGTCAGCGGTGCGATGAGGCCGATGGTGATGTCGGCATGAGCGAGCGGTGCAAAGGCCAGCGAGGCAGCAAGTGCTGCCGTGATTGTCTTCAATGTCATGTCTGTCTCCTTGGGGCATCGGCAGAATTCTTTGGCGGGCCTCCCTGGCCGCCGTTCACGACGTTCGGCGCGTCCTGCCGCAGCCGCAAACGCGGCGTGCAGGATTGGACGTACAAAACCTCGGCCTCAGCGCGGCCATGTTTGGCTCGCGCATCCGGCAGCAATTTTTGTAGAAATCTTGAGGCCGTCGCGCAAGAAGATAACCGAAACTGCGACACTTCGGTGGGGATATTTCAAGGCGAGGTTGAAGAGATGCGGGGATGACCTGCGTCTGCAAATTCAGCACTGCTCGCAGGGCGCTGTTGGATCTCGCCACGAAGCGACGCCGGAGATCAAGCGATGCCCGGTGTATTCGATATCAATCAGACAATCCCTTGTTGTGCGATCTTGATGCACAAAAGCAAAAAAGCCCGGGTGTTGCCCGGGCATCTTTTTTAGACCGATCCAAAAGGATTATGCAGCTGCGGAGGTTTTCCGCTCGGCGGCAATGTAGATGTCCTCAAGACTGTCGAGGATCTTCAGCACCGATTCCGAAGAGCTGGAATAATAGATCGTCTGTGCGTCGCGCCTGGTCTTTACCAGCTTTTGTGCGCGAAGCTTTGAGAGATGCTGTGACAAGGCAGACTGGCTCAAGCCGACGCGCGTCGCCAGTGCACCCACTGCCACCTCTCCCTTAACCAGGCAGCAGAGAATCATCAGCCGCTTGGGGTTGGCCATTGCCGACAGCAGGCCCGCTGCTGCGTTTGAATGCTCAGAAAGTGCTACCTTATCCATAAGTTCTCTTCACCTCGTCTCCAAAGTGGCCGCGCAATTCACCAAATATTCTTATCCGGTGATGTTAGGCGGCACAGGCGGAATTTGTACATCCCCTAAATTTCGGGTAGTTCAAGCTACATTTTAGTTTATTTGCAGATATAATGTATGACGTCTTCCGGCAAGTCTAGTCGATGCTGAAACTCGTGCCGGACGAGTACATCGCTCGAAACGAGGTCAATCCCGGCGGGATCAACCAATCCGAATCTCCAATTCTTGTCTCCAAGCCCCAGGCGATGCGCAAAATTCGCAGCTTCCAAAGGCTTTTCTGCCAGTTCGTTCTGCAGTTTCAGCCACGATGATTCGTCTGCCGAGAGCGGAAAAAGCAAATCTTCGCCACCCAATGCATAGGCGCGCCCGAAGCCTCCGTTCAGCGACGCTTGAACGGGAACCAATCGGTAAAACCTGAAATCAGGAAAATCGACGTAAAGTTGCGCCTTGGCATGGCGTCTCAGGAAACGCGCGCGAATCCTTTGATGGATTACGCTGTCCCTGGCAACCGGCTGGGCCTCGCAGAAAACGGTAATACGGGCATGGGCCAGCGGATCACCCTTACCCGGTTCGCCTGCAAGCAGTGAGCAACGAGAATCGTCCTTCAGGCCTTTGGTGTGGCCCGAGAGGGCAGAAACGAGCACGACCGGAACACCATCGAGATCGATGGCCGTCAATGCCCTGCTCACGGATGGAAAGCCGGTTACCGGATCAAGAACACCGAGTGACATGTAGCGTGCACTGCGCAGAAGCGTGCGAGCAAGCTCGCGTGCCTCGTCATCTGTCGGGCGCAATAACTGGGCCTGTTCGGCCATCCGTCACTCTCTGGTTGAATTTCGAGGTTTGAATTTTGATAATGCTTTATTTTCATATCATTTAATTCACTGCCGCAAAAGAGGCCTTGCCGCGTCAAGTTTGCGCACCATCTACTTGCGGTTAACGTTCATCTATCCACGGTTGTCGCGCAGCCGATGCCGTGTGAGGCCGGTGACAACATCATCGGCGGTTATCGAGCCGACCACGCTGCCGTTATCAACGATGGCGATGGTGCCGCGCTGACGAGCCAGCCCATCCATGATGTCGATGAGAGGCGTATCCGGAGAGGCGGAAGCGGAGATCGGGACCGTGCTTGCCACGGCCGAGACGCCTTTCGTCATGATGTCGCCCGCCGTCAGCATGCTGATCGGGTTCATGTGGCGGACGAAATCGGCGACGTAATCATCAGCCGGATCGCGGACAATTTCCTGCGGCGTGCCGCACTGGATGATCTGGCCGCCTTCCATGATGGCGATGCGATTGCCGATGCGGAAGGCTTCGTCTAGGTCGTGGCTGACGAAGAGGATGGTCTTTTTCAACCTGTGCTGGAATTCCAGCAACTCATCCTGAAGTTTTGTGCGGATCAGCGGGTCTAGTGCCGAAAAGGGCTCGTCCATCAACAGGATGGGAGCGCCGGTGGCGAAGGCACGGGCTAGGCCGACTCGCTGCTGCATGCCGCCTGAAAGCTCTCCGACGCGTCGGTCCGCCCATTGGCTGAGGCCGACCAGTTCAAGCTGTTCACCGATTCGCCGCTTGCGCTCCGTTTCCGATACACCCGCAAGTTCGAGGCCGAAGCCGACATTTTCGGCAACCGACCGCCACGGCAGAAGTCCGAACTGCTGGAAGACCATGGAGACCGTGTGCATGCGCAGTTCGCGCAGTGTTCGGGCGTTGGCCCTGTAGGGATCGACCGGGCCGGCGGGTGTCGCGACGCTGACGTTGCCGCGCACCACGGGAGCAAGGCCATTGACTGCGCGCAGAAGCGTGGACTTGCCAGAGCCGGAAAGTCCCATCAGGACGAGGATTTCTCCTTCGCGGATCGACAGGGAGGCATTGGAGACGCCGACGACGATGCCGGTCTGAGCACTGATCTCGTCGCGGCTTCGGCCAGCATCGAGCAGCGGCAGCGCGGCTTTCGGCTCGTTGCCGAACACGATGTCGACATTGCTGAATGTGACGCAGTCTCGGGTCGAGGTGACGGTCATGGCGCATCTGCCTTTCCGCTCTTGAACAGGCGATCGAGGATGATGGCGAGGATGACGATGCAGAGCCCGGCTTCGAAGCCACGGGCGATGTTGACCGTGTTGAGCGCCCGCACGACCGGCACGCCCAAGCCATTTGCACCGACAAGCGCGGAAATGACGACCATGGACAGGGACAGCATGATGGTCTGGGTCAGGCCCGCCATGATCTGCGGCATCGCGTAGGGGAGTTCCACCTTGCGCAGCACCTGGCCGGATGTGGCGCCGAATGCGACGGCCGCTTCGGTAAGCGCCCCCGGCGTGGAAATGATGCCGAGGCGGGTAAGCCGGATCGGTGCGGGAATGGCGAAGATGACGGTGGCAATCAGGCCCGGCACCATGCCGAGGCCGAAAAGGATGAGTGCGGGGATGAGATAGACGAAGGTCGGGATGGTCTGCATCAGGTCGAGGACCGGGCGCATGCCCTGATAAATCCATTCACGCCGTGCCGCTGCGATGCCGAGCGGTATGCCGATCGCCATGCTGACTACGGTGGCCGCCAGCACGAGCGCCAGCGTCTCTGTCGTTTCCTTCCAGTAGCCGAGATTGTAGATCAGCAACAAGCCGAGACAGGTGAAGGCTGCGACGCCGAATGAGCGGCGCAGGCCGTAGGCAAGGGCGGTGAAGATCGCGATGAGCAGAAACGGGTGCGGATATTGCAGCACCGCCAGAAGCGCGTCGATCACCTTCGACAGAATATGCGACAGCCAGTCGAAAAACCAGCTTGCATTGCCCGTCAGCCAGTCGACGGCATTTTTCGCCCAATTGCCCAGGCGCAGCTTTCCACTCGAGTCAACGAGCCAGTCGGGTAGCCAGTTCACGTCCGGTACCACCTCAAAATATTAAACGGGCAGGGGACAAGGGCCGGAGAACCGGCCCTTGCCGTCGAACGATCAGAGACCGAGTTCTGCCTTGACGGCATCAAGGCCCGGCTTGCCGTCCTTGGTCGTGACACCGGCCAGCCATGGCTCGATCGCTGCGCCATTGGCCTTCAGCCAGTCGGTCGCAGCGACTTCCGGCTCTTCTGCGTCATTCAGGATGCCGCCCATGATCTCGTTTTCCATCGGCAGCGAGAATTTCAGGTTCTTGATGAAGGTGCCAACATTGGGGCATTCCTCGGTGAAGCCGGAGCGCACGTTTGTATAGACTTCCGCACCACCGAAATTCGGACCGAACACGTCATCGCCGCCGGTCAGATAGGTCAGCTTGAAATTGGCGTTCATCGGATGCGGTTCCCAGCCGAGGAAGACGACCGGTTCGCCGGCCTTGTCGGCACGGGCGACCTGGGCGAGCATGCCCTGCTCGGAGGATTCCACCACTTCCAGCTTTTTCAGGCCGAACGTGTCCTTCTCGATCATGCCAAGGATCAGGCGGTTGCCGTCATTGCCCGGCTCGATGCCGTAGATCTTGCCGCCGAGAGCGTCTGCATGAGCGGCGATATCCTTGAAATCCTTGATGCCGAGTTCGGCGCCTTTGGCATTGGTGGCAAGCGTATATTTCGCGCCGGTGAGATTAGGCCCGAAAGATTCGACCGACTTTTCGGTCAGGAACGGACGGACGTCGGCTTCCTGCGTCGGCATCCAGTTGCCGAGGAAGACGTCGATATCCTTGTTCTTCAGCGACGAATAGGTGACGGGCACGGACAGGACCTTGATGTCTGTCTGGTAGCCCAGTGCCTTCAGGAGAACGGAGGCGGTTGCGGTGGTTGCCGTGATGTCTGTCCAGCCGACATCGGAGAAGCGGACGGTGCCACAGGCGGCCGGCTCGGCAGCGGATGCGCTGGCAGCAAAACCGGATAGAGCGGCAGAGACGGCGACGGTGAAGGCCAGCGATTTATGGATGCGCATGAAGTGCTCCCGTTCTTTCTTGTTCCCGGCCATTATCAATAACTTCCTGTTGCAAGCAAGCATGCGCGTTTACGCCGCAGGACACAGGTCATTTGCGACATTCAGTCCGGTATCGGCAAAATTGTCACGATGAGGCGCTTGCTAAGCCCGATGCCCCGGTTGTGACTTGATCTAACTCATGTCAAGGCGGATAGAAGCTGATCGTTATCTGCTCAATCCCGGAAACAACATTGATGCCCACTTCTTTTTCCCTGTCGCGGCGGAGCTTCGTGCTTGGTTCCGTCTCCATGACGGCGGCACTGGCCGGCTGTAGCACCACGAGCCAGCCGAATGTCGTTCCGGTCGCCGCGCAACGGCCGATCGGTCCTCCCGATGAGGCAGAGCTGCAGGCCCGTTATGCGGCTGTGGAAGACGGTGGATACCAGCTTCCGGCAATACCGTATCAGCAGATCGACCCGAAATATTACCGGCAGCGAGTTATCGATCCGACAGGCGAAAAGCCGAACACGATCGTCGTCGATACCCCCAACCGATTCCTTTATGTCGTAGAGCCGGGTGGTACGGCGATGCGTTATGGCGTCAGCATCGGCCGCGATGGTTTTATGTGGGAAGGCGAGGGCGTCATCCAATGGCGGCAGCCCTGGCCGCGGTGGAAGGTGCCGGACGAGATGGTTGCCCGCCAGCCGTCGCTGGCGCGCTATTCGGTCAAGGCCGGCGGCATGGAGCCCGGCATCAAGAACCCGCTCGGTGCGCGCGCGCTCTATATCTTCAAGGATGGTCAGGACACGCTTTACCGCCTGCATGGCTCGCCGGAATGGAAGTCGATCGGCACGGCGGCATCATCCGGTTGCGTGCGCTTCGTCAACCAGGATATTCTCGACCTCTATACCCGCGTTCCCTACCATGCCCGTATCGTCGTGCATCAGGGCTCGCTCCGGACGGCCTGACGTCCGAAATTTTAAGGCAGCGTGTCGGATTTTAATCCGGCCGCTCGTCCTCCGCGTGAAAGGAAGGCAGAGTGCCTTCCGCTCTGCTGGAGGAGAAGATCATGACACGTTACCTGGTCGCCATTCACCACCCCGACGATTACGATCCCGCCGCCCTGGAAGACGAGGCGATGCATCGCGATATTGATGTGCTCAATGAAGAGATGGTTGCGGCCGGCATCCGGTTGTTCGTCGGCGGCCTCCATCCGGTCGCTGTTGCGAAATCGTTGAAAGCCAGGCCAGGCGGCAAGGTCGAAATCACCGATGGGCCTTATCTGAAGACACGCGAACATGTCGGCGGCTTCTGGGTGCTTGAAGCGGCCGACATGGATGAAGCGCTCGAATGGGGACGCAAGGCGGCTATCGCCTGCAGGGCGCCGGTCGAGGTGCGCGCGTTTCATTGACGCGGAGACGGTCAGCCATCGGTGGAGATCGTCACTGCCTTCCACTCGTCGATCTCCTGCTGCAGGCGGGTGATGCGCTCGGAGACAAATTTCAGCGCATCGCTGCCAAGCAGCAATTGCGGTGGCGGTGCATCGGACTGGATCAGGGTGAGGATACCGGCGGCAAGCTTGGCCGGGTCGCCCAGTTGCCTGCCGCTTTTTTCCTGTCGGGCCTGGCGGATCGGGTCGAACAGCGCGTCATAGTCATCAATCGACCTCTCGGTGCGGATCATCGAGCGACCGGCCCAGTCGGTACGGAATGAGCCGGGGCAGAGTGTCGTGACATGCACGCCGAATGGCGCCATTTCCGCACGCATGACTTCCGAAATGCCCTGAAGAGCGAACTTGCTGCCGCAATAATAACCTATGCCGGGCATGGTGATCATGCCGCCCATGGAGGTGACGTTGACGATGAAACCGCGGCGTCTCTGACGGAAGCGCGGCAGGAAGGCTTTGGCGACGGCGACTGCGCCGAAGACGTTGACGTCGAACTGGTGCCGCATCTCTTCAATCGGCGATTCCTCCAGCACGCCTTCGTGGCCGTAACCGGCATTGTTGATGAGAACATCCACGGGGCCGTGATCTTTTTCAGCCTGTTCGACGATCATGGGTATGCGGTCGAAATCGGTGACATCGCAGAGCGTGGTGTGAATGCCCGGCAGTTGCGCGACGAGGCTCGCTCGCGATGCTTCGGATCGGACGGTGCCGATGACGGTGTGGCCTGCGGCGCGGGCGGCGGCTGCAATGGCAAGGCCGAAACCCGAATTAGCTCCAGTGATGAAGAATATCCTGTTCGTCATGGGATGTGTCCTCGATTGTTCGTGGACTTGGCAAATAATAGGGTGGGCTGATATATTCGACGGCGATTTCTCTGAGAAAATTGTCAATTCCTATGAATAAGCATGTGGGTACCACCGGCAGACGGAGATTGGTCGAGCTTGCCGAAAGGCTGGCGCCGCGCCATGGCTACAATGCCACGAGACTTGCAGGCGTCAGGCTGCTGCGCAGTGAAGCCGTGCTTGAGGACGTGCCGGTACTCTATCGGCCCGGAGCGGTGTTCGTGTTGCAGGGACGCAAGCAGGGGGTGCTCGATGATCAGGTCTACCTGTATGACGAGGAGCATTATCTTGCCGTCTCGATGCCGGTTCCGTTCAGGATGGGGTCGATTGCCAGCAGCGAGCGTCCGCTTCTGGCCGTTTATGTCGAGTTCGACATGGCGCTTGCCGCAGAAATCGCGGCGCAGGTCACGGCGCATGGCAATATCGGGGCAAGCCGGCCGCGAAGCCTGATCTCAAGCCGGATGGATGCCGGCATCGCGGACGTGTTGTTGAGGTTGCTGACGGCGCTTGGAGATCCTGTAGAGGCTGCCGTTCTGGGGAGCGGCATTCTTCGCGAGCTTCATTACCGCGTGCTTGTCGGCCCGCAGGGCGGCGCGATGATCGCTGCTCTGCAGCAGGACGGGGCAGCAGGACGCGTTGTCCGAAGCCTCAAATTTCTCAGGGAGAACTACGGCGCAGGCATCTCTGTCGTAGACCTGGCGAGCAATGCCGGGATGAGCGTGCCGTCCTACCATAGCCATTTCAAGGAGCTGACCGGGAGCAGCCCGATACAATATGTCAAGGCGATGCGGTTGCACGAGGCGAGGCTGATGATTGCGCGCCGCGGCAAGATCACCGACGTGGCCACATCGGTCGGATACGCGAGCACCTCGCAATTTGCGAGAGATTTCCGGCGACATTTCGGGCGCACCGCGTCTGAGGAAATGAAGTGGGTTCGCCATCATCTGGGTGAGGTGGAGTAAGGACGATTGCCTATGTGAGCATCGGCCAGGTATCGGAAAGCTTGTAGCCGCCGGGGAAGGGGTCGGAGGGATCGAGCATCAGTTGAGAGGTGCCGCTTATCCAGGCACGGCCGGTGATCGAGGGGATGATGGCCTTGTTCCCGGCGATTTCCGTTTCCCTGACGATCTTTCCGACGAAGCGTGTGCCGATGATCGAGATGCCGGTAAAGGTTTCGCCTTCCTTCATCTGGCCGCGTGCGTGAAGCAGGGCCATGCGTGCCGAGACGGCAGTGCCGGTCGGAGAGCGGTCGATCTTGCCGGGCTGGATGGCGACAACGGATTTCGCGGTAAGCTGGCCGTCCTCATGGTAGGCCTTGCCGGCGAAAAGGCAGAAGGAGATGTGGTTCCAGCCGGTGTCTTCCGGATGCGAAAAGCCCAGCTGCCGGTTTGCCTCATTGGTGATCCTGATGCCGGTTTCGGCGATCAGCCGGGCATTTTCTGGAATGAGATCGATGCCGATCTCATCGGGATCCACGACAACAAAACTGTCGCCGCCATAAGCGGTATCGACCGTGATGGTTCCGAGGCCCGGGACGTCGAGCGATGCGTCGAGCTTCTGGGCGAAACTCTTGACGTTGGTGACGGTGATGCGCTCGGCCTTGCCGTTTGCGCATTCGGCCTCGACCTCGACCAAGCCGGCTGGCGCTTCCAAAACCATTTTCGTAATGGGTTCGGTCATCGGGATGATGCCGCTGTCGAGCAGGACGGTTGCGACGCAGATGGAGTTCGAGCCGGACATGGGCGGCGTGTCTTCCGGCTCCATGATGATCCAGCCCATCTGGGCTTTAGGGTTCTTTGGCGGCACGAGAAGGTTGACGTGGCGAAAGACGCCGCCGCGCGGTTCGTTGAGAACGAAATTCCGCAAGGTCTGGTCTTTTGCGATAAAGCGCGACTGTTCCCAGACCGTATCGCCCGGAGGCGGCGCCACGCCGCCGACGATGACATCACCGACTTCGCCTTCTGCGTGACAGGTGACGATGTGGATGATTTTGGATGAACGCATTGCTTTGTCCTTGGAGATGTCGGGTCGCTTTTCGGAAGAGCTTTGCTTGACGGCGCCGCACTTTCCGCATTCGCAAATATGCTAACCAGCAATTGCTGGTGCGACAACGCATGGAGGATTTGCATGGACCGGTTCGTGGTGATTTCCGGATGTTCGGGTGGGGGAAAGTCCACGCTTCTGGCGGAGCTCGGTGCTCGTGGATTTTCCGTGGTGGAGGAGCCGGGACGGCGGATCGTAAGGCAGGAAATGCAAGGCGAGGGGAGAGCGCTGCCCTGGGTGGATCTTGCTGCCTTTGCGCGGCTGGCGATCGATATGGCGGTTGCCGACAGGCGGGCTGCTGCCGGGAATACAGGCTGGACGTTTTTCGATCGCGGGCTGATCGATGCCGCCGTCGCATTGGAACAGGTGACCGGAGAGCCTATGGCCGAGCGATGGAATGAGATCCATCCGTATCATCCGGCGGTTTTCATGACGCCGCCATGGCCGGAAATTTATGAAGGAGATGCCGAGCGGCAGCATTCGCTGGATGATGCGGTTGCGGAATATGAACGCCTTGCCGCAGCTTATCCCAAACTCGGCTATAAGGTAATGGTCCTGCCGAAGGTCTCTGTTGTCGAGCGTGCCGATTTCGTCCTTTCCGCTCTCGGTTGAGCGGCGCTATTTCTTCTTCGGCTTGAAGTCGATGATCAGCGATTTGAGTTCGACTTCCCGGACGCGATATGCGGCTTCACTGGGTGAAAGCCAGACAATCTCACGCTGGCCACGTTCCTTGAAATCCTTTTCCACCTCCGCCACTTCGACCTGAAAAACGTCGACCACACAGGGCGCAACATCGCCATTGTCCAGCCATTTGAGATAGGTGTAGCGGCCAACCGGCTTTTTTCGCGCTCGCCCGCGCACACCTGCTTCCTGCCAGGCTTCGATCTCTGCCGCCTCATGCGGTTGTTTCTTCTTCATCGGCCAGCCCTTGGGAATTACCCAACGGCCGCTGTCCCGCGACGTGATGACAAGGATCTCGATGGCGTTGCCATCACCCGCCCAGCGAAAGCAGAGCGCGCCGTATTGCTGGCGAAACTCACCGCTGAAAAGCTTCTCCGGCATCTGTGCGAGTTGCTGCAACAGTGTCCGCGGCTTCGGGCTCTGTTTGGTGTTTTGCGACTTCTTGTCTTTGGTGACAGGTTTCATGCCCGTTTAAATGCCGATTTTTGCGGTTGATTCCAGCCGTCCGATGGCTTTTATGACAGTTTTGTGACGGCCCTGATGTTGGTGCCGCAGCAGGGATTATTGCCATGATGAGTATTTTCCGGAAGTTGATGCCGCGCGAAGACAAGTTCTTCGACATGTTTTCCGAACATTCGCGGACCGTCGTAGAGGCGGCCGAGGCGCTGGGCGAGCTTCTCAACGGAAAGGATGTCGATGCGAATTGCGAGCGTATCGTCATGCTCGAGGATCGTGCGGACGATATTACGCGCGACGTTCTGCTTGCAGTCCGTCGCAGCTTCATCACGCCATTCGATCGCGGTGACATCAAGGATCTCATTCAGTCGATGGATGATGCGATCGACATGATGCACAAGACGGTGAAGACCATTCGACTGTTCGAGCAGTCCGAATTCGATCCCCTGATGCGGCAGATGGGCGAAGAGGTCGTCAAGGCGGCGCATCTGGTTGCGGAAGCCATCCCGCTGCTCGACAAGCTCGGCGCCAATGCGCAGCGGCTCAGCGCCATTGCAGAAGAGGTGATGCGTGTCGAAGGCCGCTCAGACGATCTGCATGACCAGGGGCTGAAGGATCTGTTCCAGCGGCACGGTGCTTCCGGCAATGCCATGGCCTACATGATCGGCAGCGAGATCTACGGCGAACTCGAAAAGGTTGTCGACCGCTTCGAGGATGTTGCCAATGAAATCAGCGGTATCGTGATCGAGAACGTCTGATGGACCTGACACTTGCCTTTCCGCTGCTGGTCGGACTGATCGGCATTGCGCTGTTTTTCGATTTTCTCAATGGCCTGCATGATGCGGCGAACTCGATCGCGACGATCGTTTCGACGCGGGTGTTGAGGCCGCAATACGCCGTTGCCTGGGCGGCCTTCTTCAATTTCATCGCCTTCATGTTCTTCGGCCTGCATGTGGCCGAAACGCTTGGAACCGGCATCATCGATCCGGGCATCGTCTCGCCTGTGGTCATCTTTGCGGCGCTGATGGGGGCGATCATCTGGAATATCGTCACCTGGATTTTCGGCATTCCCTCCAGTTCCTCCCATGCACTGGTCGGCGGGTTGATCGGCGCCGGGATCGCCAAGGTGGGCGTTTCCTCGATCGTCTGGAGCGGCTTTCTGAAAACTGCCGGGGCGATTTTCATGTCGCCGGCAATCGGGTTCTTTCTGGCGCTGGTTCTGGTGCTTGCCGTGTCATGGGCCTTTGTGCGTCAGACACCGTTTGCCGTCGACCGTACCTTCCGCATCATGCAGTTCATTTCGGCCTCGCTTTATTCGCTCGGCCATGGCGGCAATGATGCGCAGAAGACGATGGGCATCATCGCGGTGCTTCTGTTCAGCCAGGGCTATCTCGGGTCCGAGTTCTACGTGCCTTTCTGGGTGGTCATCACCTGCCAGTCGGCCATGGCGCTCGGCACGCTGTTCGGCGGCTGGAAGATCGTTCACACGATGGGATCGAAAATCACGCGGCTCAACCCGATGCAGGGGTTTTGCGCCGAGACGGGAGGGGCGCTGACGTTGTTCGGTGCGACATGGCTCGGCATTCCGGTTTCGACCACGCACACGATCACCGGCGCGATCGTCGGTGTCGGGGCGGCTCGGCGCGTATCTGCGGTACGCTGGGGGCTTGCCGGCAATATCGTGATTGCCTGGATCGTGACCATGCCGGCTGCCGCCCTGATCTCGTATCTGACCTATCAGGTCGTGGATCTGTTCGCTTAAACCTCGCGAGGCGATCGCAAATATCTGTGGTTATCCGGCGGCCTGTCTTTCGCTTGCCGCCGGAGGGTAAGAAAACGCCAGCCATGGCCAAGCTCTATTTCCATTACGCGACGATGAACGCCGGCAAGTCGACGATGCTCTTGCAGGCCTCCTACAATTATCGGGAACGCGGCATGCGCACGGTGATCTTTATCGCTGCGCTGGATGAGCGAGCCGGCAAGGGTAAGGTCGCTTCACGCATAGGGCTTTCTTCCGAAGCTATCCCCTTTGGCCAGAACGATGATCTTTTTACGGCCATCGCTGACATGCACACTCAGGAACCGATTGCCTGCGTTTTCGTCGACGAGGCACAGTTTCTTTCGGCAGAGCAGGTATGGCAACTGGCGCGGGTCTCGGACCGGGTCGGTATTCCCGTCATGGCCTATGGTTTGCGCACCGATTTTCAGGGCAAGCTGTTTCCGGGGTCGTATGAACTGCTGGCGATTGCCGACGAGTTGCGGGAAGTCCGAACCATTTGCCATTGTGGCCGCAAGGCGACGATGGTCGTCAGGGTGGACGGGGCAGGCGAGGTGATCCGCGAGGGCGCTCAGGTCGAGGTGGGCGGCAATGAGAAATACGTTTCACTTTGCCGGCGGCATTGGGAAGAAAAGATGCGCTGCGACTAAGCCCTCGGCGCCAGCCCCCTAAAAAAACGGGGAGGCTTCGTTCTATTGACCAATGTCAAAGCGCCAAAGTCCTGCAGCGGTAAAACGCACTCATCGCGGTCGTGCCGCGGACCCTCGCAGGAGAATTCGATGATCAGAACGATACTGAAGACCGCCACGCTGGCTGCTGGCGCGGTTCTGCTGGCCTTGCCGGCACTGTCCGCCGAAATCGAGATCAAGATGCTCAACAAGGGCTCTGACGGTCAGGCAATGGTCTTCGAACCGGCCGCCGTGAAGGCCGCTCCGGGCGATACGATCAAGTTTGTCTCTGTCGACAAGGGGCACGATGCGGCTTCCATGCCAGGTCTGGTTCCGGAAGGTGTGGCCGATATCAAGGGCAAGATCAGCCAAGATCTGGTTGTGACCGTCGATCAGGCCGGGGCCTATGTCTTCAAGTGCACGCCACATTTCGGCATGGGCATGATTGCGCTCGTTGTCGTCGGTGACGCACCATCCAACATTGACGCAGTCAAGGCCGCCAAGATGCCGAAGAAGGCAAAGGAACGCCTCGACGCCGAGATTGCAAAGCTCGGTCTCTGAGCTTGCCGTTTTTCAAACCAGAACTTTTCATCACCTAAGCATTACCCTTTTTATCACCTAGTTATTATTGCAGGGCCGCTGTCGTCAAAATGCGCAGCGGCCCTATTTCTTTCTCCGGGTAGGGAGGAAGAGATGAAGGTAGAGAGTTCCACTCGCTTCGAGGACACGGTGGCCGAAATTCGCGCCGGTCTGAAAGCTGTCGTTGAAGCCGGCACGCATTTGCTGGCAGTGATCCCCGGGCCGATGAGCACGCCGCGGCTGCTGCAAGGCGACGCTTTTGACGAACTTGGCGCGCGACGCTTGGCACTGCTTATGCTGCAGAAAAGCGTCTATCCCGAACTCGCTGCACATGTGGCAGAGATCGGCGCTGCCGTCGACGAGCAGCGGGCAATTTTCAACGACAGGGAAACCCCGCTGGCGAGTGACCTGTTTCTCGGCTTGTTTTCCAGAAAGGCAATGCGCCGCCGGATCGAAAGGCGAGCAGCGAGAGCCGGTGGGGTCGAGCGGTTGCGGACGATCCTTGGCCGGGCGGACAGGCTGGCGGGGCTTGTCGAGACGCATCGCCAGACCGTGATCGGCCAGCGGATAGCGGCTGAAGACGCGCTGACAATGCTCGCAGCTTTCAAGGTGAGTGACGTGGCGGGAGTGTCAGCGAGGCTCGGCGAAGGGAATGAAGGCGCAAGCGAATACGGTCCGGCTTTCGAAAGCATGATTGGCCTGGTCGATCCGGTTTCGCGTGCCTTTAATAGCGGTGTGCGTGATCTGAACCTGCTTTTGCAGAAGCTTGGCTTCGATATCGAGAACCTTCTCGATCTCTATTCGGTCATGCTTTCCTTCGATGGCGAAAGGGAAGCGCATAGCCTTTCGCCTGATGCCTATCCGCACCTTTCCAGGCCGGTCTGGCGCCTCGGAAACGGTCTTTTGCCGGGCGCGAGGCTCGATCGCAGCCGGCAGAGGACCGATATCGCATTTGCCAAGCGTTTCGAGGATGCCTGAAATATCGGCTGTGAAGCCTTCAGAAACGGGAGTGCGACGTTATCCCTTTCGAATTTGTTCCAGTCCTGCCTATGGCAAGTGTTGTACTCGATGGATCGGCATCATATGTCAGCGATGACCGATCGGCTTCCAGGAGGACTAGATGCGCGACCAGATCACCGGATTCTTCAAAGGCGTGGCTGCTGCCATCGGGCGTGGCGTCCGGATATTGGTCGCGTGGTTGATTTGGCCGCTGATGGCGGCGCATGGCTGGTATCGGGGACGCCGTCTCTGGGTGAAGGGTCCGATTGCGATCTTCGCAGTGCTGCTCGTTGCCTTATACGGTTATTTCATCTGGCAGACGCAGGTCTGGCGCGGCTTCGATCCGAATTTCGTTGACACCTATCGATGGAACGAGCGCAACATGCCTGCCGGCCAGGAGTTGCCTGTACCCGGTGTCGAGGCTCAAGCGCAGGCGCAGACTGCCGGCACGTCCGGTATAGCTGCCGCCAAGCAATGCCAGACATCCGCTATCGCGGATGCGGCGGCCGATCTTACCGACATGAACGTCAACCAGAATGCGTGGATATCCTCCATGCTTCTCTACCGTCTCGGCTTTTTCGGGATGGACTGGGACCATACGCCTTTCCTCGATAACAAGGCGTCGTTCCAGCGCGGCGTGAACCAGGCCGTGCGCCGCACCTCGGTGGAGCTGGTCGATACGCTGGCGCGGATGCGGGGAACTTCTGGCGTCAATACCAATCTTCAGGATGCGCGCAGCAATCTGCAGTTCGACGAATATTCCTGGTATTTCGGATTGAGCCCGTTTGGCCCGAAGACGCCGACGCCGAGCTATTATCGGGCGGCGATCAACAGCCTGCACAAGTTCAACACCGAGCTGGGCAACTGCTCGGCAACATTCGACAGCCGCGCCGACAATCTCGTGCAGTTCATTGACCGTGTGGCGAACGATCTCGGCGGCACGTCTGCCATCCTTCGCGAGCGTTCGGAAAACTATAACGGCGGTTGGTTCGACACGCGGGCGGATGACCGTTTCTGGTTCGCCTATGGGCAGATTTACGGCTATTATGCAATTCTGTCTGCTGCCGGCGCTGATTTCTCGCAGGTCATTCGCGAGCGTAATCTCGCTCCGTTGTGGACCGACATGCTGAAACAGATGCAGGCAGCGCTGCGCATCCAGCCGGCCATCATTTCAAACGGTGCCGAAGATGGCTGGATCATGCCGACCCATCTTGCGGTGATGGGCTTTTATACCTTACGGGTCCGCTCCAATCTGGTGGAGATCCGGCTTGTGCTCGACCGCTAAAGCTTGTCGCGAATCTTCCAGATTCGCTTGTCATGGTTTCGCTCTTTGCGTTTACCGCATGTCTTTATCCCGAAAGCGGTGACCACTTTCGGGAGACATGCTGCAAATCAAGGTTGTCAGCCCTTGAGAAGATCTTCGTCGGGGATGAAACCGATCGTCGTACTTGCCTGTGGGAAGAGTTCGTATGTCATGCCGATGACGTCACCCTGTCCCGCACCGTCTGCGCGGAATTTTCCGACGCTGCGGACGAACTTGAAGTTCGTGGGGCCTGTCTTTACCCGATAGAGATTGTGGAAGGTCAGTTGCGAAGCGCTCGCGCGCTCAAAAGTTTCCATCATCACCGTCAGGTCATCGGGATGGATGGCCGCACTGAGCCTGACAAGATCAAGTGGTCCGTCGCAATGTGTAATTCCGAAAATCTGGCAGTATTCGATCGTGCCGAATAGATGGCCGCTGTCGACGTTGAAGCGCCAGAAGCCGCAGAGGCGAAACGAGCCGACAAGTTCCAGAACTTCCCTATCGCTCAAGCCGACAAGCTGGTGTTGGGCCTCGTAAGGTTTGCGCGAATGCTCGATCCAGGATGCCAATTTCAGTTTTTCTCCAGCCGGGGCTGCTTTGATCTATGCAATAAGCCTAAGTCTGAGAGCCTTCGCTACAAGCTGGGTGCGGTTGACACAATCGAGTTTTTTGATGGCGTTGGTCATGTAGGCGTTTACCGTGTGATCGGACAAGGTGAGTATTTGGCCGATCTCGACCGAGGTCTTGCCCTGAGCTGTCCAGCGCACCACTTCGAGTTCGCGAACTGTGAGGGGAGAGGGCGTTGCCTTGCGTTCGTTGCGCCTGATCTTTTCGAACATGTCGAACGAATGCAGGGTGATCATGCCGATCTCGTTGAGCTCGACCTGGGTGAGGCGAGGGCGGGCGCCATCAAAGCGCATGATGAAGCGCTCGCCTTCAAGCGAATGAAGTGTCATTGCGACACTGGTGATCAATCCGTAGCGCCGCTGAAGATCTTCGATAGCGCTGTCGACAGGGAAGGGACGAGATTGAAGCGGATCCCCAATAGACCAGCAGAACGGTAACTTCGACTGGATGATGATATCGGCAAGAGCGCATTTTTCGAGCAGGCGCTTGCGGTCGAATTCCGCAAAATACGGCTCAGGAATGCTGCTTTGCACAATCATACGAGACAGCAGCTTTTCGTCGGGATTATTCAGCGACAGCAATGTGATGTGCTGCAAACTGAATTCATGCGTAACCCGTCGCAAGGCCAAGAATAGACCTTCTTGCGAATGGGCCGCAGATATCTCGCTGCTCAGCACCGACTGCCGTTCGTGAGTTATCATCAGTTTTTCGGGTTCAAAGGAGCTATGTTATTGTTAATAAATATACTACTTACGTTTAATAGCCAGCGGAAAGTCGTCTAAATCCCACCAGTTAACAACTTTTATGACATGTGGTCATGTTGTTTATTTGATTTCAGTCACTTATGGGCAAATGCCGCGCACGGCAAAATAAGCTCGCGGCCGCTTTTCTTAACGTAAAGCCGGAAAGCTGCGCTTCGCCGAGTGTTCTGAAGCGATGGCTTGCTGCAATGCATCGAGCATTCTGCATGAGGTGTGGAAGGCATCACGCAAGAAGCCGATGCCCGTGGCCAAGGGATCAATGCGGTCCCACGTCAACCTAGCCGCCCGCGGAAGCAATCGCATTGATCGCCTCCGGGATCGTGAGCGTGGAGTAAACCCGATTTCTTCCATTTGCCTTTGCCAGATAAAGAAGCTGGTCGGCTGCATTGAGCTGGTTCTCAAAGGTTTCACCCGGCTCGAATTCGACGACGCCGATGGATATTGTCGCTGATATGGAACGGTTACCGACCTCGATCACACGCTCTTCGATCCTTTTGCGCAGTTCTTCGCAGAAGGAGTGTGCCTGAAACGCGTCCAGCTGGCTCAGGCATATGGCGAATTCCTCGCCGCCGATGCGGGCAGGCATGTGCTTTGCCGGAATGCACATGTCAGCCATGACGAGCGAAATCGCCTGCAAGACGGCGTCGCCGGCATCATGGCCGTAGGTGTCGTTCACGGTCTTGAAGTGGTCGATATCGAGAAGGGCGATCGAGCCTTGCGTGGCGTCTCTGCCATGCTGGCGCATGGTCGAGAAGAAATGGCGCCGGTTGGCGAGGCCGGTGAGATAATCCTGTTCCGCCAGGCGCCGGAGATGATTGAGCTGTGTCAGTGTCTCGACATTGTTGTCGATGCGGCATTTGAGCTCTTCATGGACGAAAGGCCGATAGATGAAATCCGACGCTCCGGCTTTCAGGAAGCTCGCAGACAGAAGCCGATCCGACGAGGACGAAATGCCGATGATGCGCAACTGTTCGGAATTACGCGTCTGGCGAATACGGCGGGTCAGCTCGTATCCGTCCATGTCTGCCATGTGGTGGTCGGTGATGACGAGATCGATCGTCTCGTCGCTCGTCAGAATTTCAAGTGCCTGCCTGCCCGAGCGCGCTTCCAGAACGTGGAAATTCTGACGGCTGAGGATTTCGACGAGTTCCGAACGGGCGGCGCGGGCGTCATCGACAACAAGTATCTTATGGGCGCTGTTGGCAAGGATACGGCTGACGGTCTGCACAACCTTGTCTACCGTTTTTGTGCCGTCCTTGACGATATAGTCGACGATCTTTTTCCTGGTGCAGCGCTCCCTTGTGTCCGCATCGAACATTGCCGTGAAGACGATTGTCGGGATTTCCTCTTGCAGCAACATGTCGAGGATTTCGCCATTGGGGGCATCGGGGAGGTTGAGGCCGGTCAGGGCAAGCAGGAACGTGCCTTCGGCGATGTTCTTGCGGGCCGCCGAGAGGGAGCCGCAGCGTGTGACGGTGGCCCCTGTTTCCTCTTCCAGTCTTTGGGTGAGCAAGGTCGAGAGCGCGACGGAATCCTCGACGAGAAGTATCCTTTCCCCCTGCTTCAATCGCAGCCCGTTAATGGAAAGCAAATTCTCGCGGCCAACCGTCATGTCTTTCTCCAGTGCAGTCTATGCATCGGATAAGCGACATGGATTACGAATCAATTATTCAGTTCGAGACTTTGCTCCTGCGGCGGTACTTCTGCCCGTGGCGAAAGGCCGCGAAAGTACATTAAAGATGCGCTTCGTGCTTGCCTTCGTTCTTGTCGGCCTTGGTGGCGGCCATGATCCGTTCCAGCCAGCCGAGCATAACGGCGGAGACGACGAAGGCAAGATGGATGATCGTATACCACATCAGCTGCCCATCGGTGTATTGAGCGGCATTGAGAAAGATCTGCAACAGGTGGATCGAGGAGATCGCGACGATCGAGGATGCGACCTTGATCTTGAGGCTACCGGCATCGAGCTTACCGAGGAAGGAAACGTCCGCTTCAGCCTCATCGAAGCGGCTGACGAAGTTCTCGTAACCCGAAATCATCACCATGACGATAAGACTTGCGACGAGCGCTGCGTCGATAAGGCCGAGCATGGCGAGGATCATTTCGGCTTCACCAAGCGTGAAGACGTTCTGGGCGACCTTCCAGAACTTGAAGGCGAAGGAAAGCGCATAGACTGCCAGCGCGGCGACCAGGCCCATGTAAAAGACGACCAGCAGCCAGCGGCTTGAGAGGATGATCTTCTCGACCAGCAGTTCCAGCGATTTCATCAAGTGCGCTCCGGCTTAATCAGGGGTGCTTCACATAATAGGCCGGAGGTAGTTCCGGCAAGACCGGATACGCCGTGCTTTGTTGCATTTTAATCACTTGGAGTGGATCACAGAAACATGATTCATAGAGTCATGTTTTAATAATTGACAACGATAGTCATGTTTTCTAATGGCATGAATAAGGCAGATTTCAGCTGCCCGCCACATTTTCGACAGATTTTAAATTGGTCCGCCGTTTCCATCGTGCTTTCGTGCGAGGGGTGATGACGTGCGGCCATATAAAGGGATAGCTATGGCCAGCCGGCGTCTTCGATCGATCCTTACCACCTGCACTGCTCTCGCGCTGCTTTCGATGGCTGCAGAAGCATCGGCGCAGCAGGCCGCGACCACGGAGCAGAACGGGACAACATTGAGGCCTATCACGCTTAAGGGAAAGCGCGTGAAGGCAGGGGATCCTGCTGAAAGCAACCCGTTGGCAAGCACGACTACGGCGGATGATATTGCGAAGAGGGATATAGGCAGCCTCAAGGATCTGGGTAACACGACAGAGCCTGGCGTAGACTTTGCCGAAGCCCGACCCGGTAAGCCTGGCGGCCTGTTCATCCGCGGTCTCGGCGGTCCCCGTGTCGTCACCCTCGTCGACAATATTCCGATCGCCTATTTCGAAAACTTCGCTCGTGCAGCCCAGGCGACTAGCACATTGAGCAGCAGTAGTGCGAACTTCGATTTCTCCGCATTGTCCAGCGTTGATGTTATCCGTGGCGCTGATTCCAGTCGCATTGGTTCTGGTGCGCTTGGTGGAGCGCTATCGCTTCACACACTTGAACCCGAGGATCTGATCGGTCCAGAAAAGGACTGGGGCGGTCTCGCCAAGGCGACGTATTCTGGCGATGACAGAAGCATCGGTGGATCCATTGCTGTTGCAAAGAAGATCGAGAACACCTCCATCTTGTTCCAGGGAGCGTACAAGCGCGGTCATGAATTGGACAACAAAGGGGAGAGCAATGTATTTGGTTCTGCACGAACCAAGCCCAATCCCGCGGACGTCAATCAAAGCAACCTGATGGTGAAATTGCGCCAGGATCTCGAGGGCGGCCATCGTATCGGCATAACGGCCGAGCGCTATCTCTCGAAGACCGATACGGACCTGAAGACGCTTTGGGGGACCTATATGCCCAGAGAGTATGCGGGTGACGACGATCGTGAGCGCGATCGCGTGTCAATCGACTACGAATATGAAGCTACTGCTGCTGACGCCCTGATTGATCGTGCCAACCTCTCCGTTTATTGGCAGCGCACGGCGCAGATGTCTCGTTCGGGAGATCAGCGCGCTAACGGAAGCACGTACATTCGTAAAGATTCCATGCAGAACAATGCCTACGGTATTGTCGGCGGTGCAGAGAGCAATTTTGATAGTGGTGGTCTCAACCATACGCTTCGGTTCGGAGGCGCAGCTTCCATCTCCTATTTTGATCAATATCTCTATGCCAATACCGGCGGATCCTCTTCCGCCTCGCAGTCTGACATTCCTGAAGTTACTGGTAAGCATATCGGCCTTTATGCAGAAGACGAGATTGCCTTCGGCGATGGCAGCTTCAAGCTGACACCCGGTATCCGCTTCGATGCTTTCCGGTATGATCCGAAGGGATCGACCAACAGCAACCCTGCCTATGATACGTTCGGCACTCCCGGCAGCAATGATGGTGCGCGCTTCTCGCCGAAGTTGCTGGCGACTTACGATCTGAGCCCAGAGGTTCAACTTTTTGCTCAGTGGTCGATGGCCTACCGGGCGCCTACAATGAACGAACTCTACCTGAACTTTTCGAATGCCAGCTTTGGCTACACCGTTTTGGGGAATCCAGATCTAAAGCCTGAGATCAGCAACGGGTTTGAAGCCGGAGCCACCTACCAGTCGGGTGACCTTACCGGCAAGCTTACTGTGTTCCATAACAGGTATAAGAATTTCATCGAGCAGCAGACAGAACCCAATACGGCAAATCCGGCATTTCCCGGTGGCTCTGGTACCTATTTCATCTACCGAAACGTGCCGAATGTGCGCATTACCGGTATTGAAGCGAAGGCGAGAAAGGATTTTGCGAATGGTTTCTTCGGAACAGCATCTCTGGCCTACGCCTATGGCGTTGATGTTGACACAAACGATCTCATTCGAACCGTCGCGCCTTTCAAGTCCGTTGTCAGCTTTGGTTATGCCAGCGAAACATGGGGTAGCGAGCTGACGGGGATCTTTGCGGCTGGAATGCGTGATGACGGCGACAGCGCCACCTTC
Organism: Aliirhizobium cellulosilyticum; assembly: GCF_014198105.1. Classification (NCBI taxonomy): domain Bacteria; kingdom Pseudomonadati; phylum Pseudomonadota; class Alphaproteobacteria; order Hyphomicrobiales; family Rhizobiaceae; genus Aliirhizobium; species Aliirhizobium cellulosilyticum. The sequence goes on from NZ_JACIGW010000001.1 coordinate 896,877, forward strand.
GATGCGCCGGGATATGGCGTCGCCAACCTGACTGCATGGTGGGAGCCGGAGCAGACGAACGGTCTCCGTATCCAGGCCGGTGTCTACAACCTCTTCGACAAGAAATATTGGAATGCCGTCGGTGTACGCGACGTCAATCCTGGATCTTCGTCATCGACCAATCAGCCCGTGGATTTTTATACTGAAGCCGGCCGATCGTTCAAAATCTCTCTGACCCAGCGGTTCTAACAGCCGTTTTTTCAAAATCTCCAGTCGAGGGCGGTGCGAGTGATCGTATCGCCCTTTTTCTTTTGGATCGGCGGTTGACGCCGAAAACCGGCTATTCACAGTGCGGGCGGGCTTCGGTAAAGCATGCCACACAAAATGTTCCTATCAGTCGCCAAGAGGGAAGCCACATGGCAGATGTGAAATCGGATATCGAAATTGCCCGAGCGGCGAAAAAGCAGCCGATCATTGCCATCGGCGAAAAGCTCCGGATTTCGTCCGACGATATCATTCCATATGGTCATGACAAGGCGAAGATCAGCGCCGATTTCATTGCCTCACTTGAGGGCAAAAGAGACGGCAAGTTGATCCTCGTTACGGCAATCAACCCGACGCCGGCAGGCGAAGGGAAAACGACGACGACAGTTGGTCTTGGCGACGGACTGAACCGGATCGGAAAAAAGGCGGTCATCTGCGTGCGCGAGCCGTCGCTCGGCCCCTGTTTCGGCGTCAAGGGCGGGGCGGCCGGCGGCGGCTATGCGCAGGTCGTGCCGATGGAGGATATCAATCTCCATTTCACCGGCGATTTCCATGCGATCACGTCTGCGCATAATCTGCTTTCGGCGATGATCGACAATCACGTCTATTGGGGCAACGAGCTCAATATCGATATCCGTCGCATCACCTGGCGGCGGGTGATGGACATGAACGACCGGGCGCTGCGCGAAATCGTCATGTCGCTCGGCGGTGCGAAAAACGGGTATCCGCGCGAAGGCGGCTTCGACATCACGGTTGCCTCCGAAGTCATGGCTATCCTGTGTCTTGCCGAAAACCTCAGCGATCTCGAGCGCCGGCTCGGCCAGATCGTCATCGGTTATCGCTTCGACCGCTCACCGGTCTATGCGCGTGACCTGAAGGCCGACAAGGCGATGGCGGTGCTCCTGAAAGACGCGATGCAGCCGAACATGGTGCAGACGCTGGAAAACAATCCGGCACTCGTGCATGGCGGTCCGTTCGCCAATATCGCTCATGGCTGCAACTCTGTGATCGCTACCAAGGCGGCGCTCAAGCTTGGCGATTACGTCGTGACGGAAGCCGGTTTCGGGGCGGATCTCGGGGCGGAGAAATTCTTCGACATCAAGTGCCGTCAGGCGGGCCTGAAACCCGATGCGGCCGTCATCGTCGCGACCATCCGGGCGCTGAAGATGAATGGCGGGGTGAGGAAGGAAGATCTTTCTGCCGAGAATATCGAGGCGCTGGTGCGCGGGTGCGCCAATCTCGGCCGGCATGTCGCCAATGTGCGCAAGTTCGGCGTACCGGTGGTCGTCGCCATCAATCACTTCATTTCGGATACGGATGCCGAGATCGCCGCGATCAAGGATTATGTCGACAGGCTGGGCGCCGATGCGATCGTCTGCCGCCATTGGGCAGAAGGGTCGGCGGGTATCGAGGAACTGGCCTACAAGGTGGTCGAGCTCGCCGATGGCGGACAGGCAAAGTTCCAGCCGCTTTATCCGGACGAGACGCCGCTGTTCGACAAGATCCAGACGGTCGCATCGAAAATCTATCATGCGGGCGAGGTGACTGCCGACAAGGCGGTGCGGGATCAACTGAAGGCGTGGGAGGAGCAGGGTTATGGCAATCTGCCGGTCTGCATCGCCAAGACCCAGTATTCCTTCTCTACCGATCCGACCCTTCGTGGCGCGCCGGAGGGGCATGTCGTGCATGTTCGCGAGGTGAGGCTTTCCGCCGGTGCGGGCTTTATCGTGGCGATCACCGGCGAAATCATGACCATGCCCGGTCTGCCGCGGTCGCCATCCGCCGAACGGATCTTTCTCAATGACGAGGGGCAGATCGAGGGCCTGTTCTGATAATATTGTTCAGGTCGATTGCCGTTTGAAACGAATATATCAAGCTGTGGGAAATCATCGCGGGAACCTGAGCTTGAATTTGGAATTGATGATGCGCAGGATGGGCAAAACCGATCCTCGTTCATTTCGTGCGGAGAGTTTCATGTCGATCGTATTTGGGAAATATTCTCTGTCCATCGCCGCAGTCATGGTGTTTGGCGCTGCCGCTGTATTGCCGGCCGGTGCGGCCGATCTCGTTCGGGGCTATTATCCACCGACGGCAAAAAGCCAGCGGCATTATGTTCGCACCGCTTATGCCAATGAGGAATGCGGTCTGTTGAAGGTCACGCAATCCGGATATTCGCGGATCGTCCGCATATGTTCGCCGGTGCTCGATCTGAGGCCTGCTCCGACGAGAGGCACTTCGAGCGGCGATGCCGGCAATGGATCGTCCTTCACTGTTACGCAGCAGTAAGCCCCTTTACCGGCAATAGCGATAACCACCGTTTCGCTCGAGGATGTCCAAGTGAAGATGGTCTTCGTGCGATGCGTCACTGCCCGGTGACAGGACGGTGGTGAAGTGCAGGCATGCTCCGGCAGTGGCGGTGCGCTGGAATGCGCCTTCCAGCGTCGAATCTTCCGTTCTCGGTTTCATCTCGATCTTTTCGCCATTGTCGAGCTTGAAGGCTGCAACATCATAGGCGTTGCCGCGAGCGTGTTCGGAAATCTTTCCGGTTGATGCACTGTTTCTTAAACGGCACTGGTAGGTAGAGCCGGGTACGAGGCCGACGATCTTGCGGCCCGGCATGGCGATGGTCATGGCGGGCTGGACCGTGTCTTTCAGCCAGTGGGCCATGGTAAGCGCCGTCTTGCAGCGCATGGTCGCGCCGCCGAGATCGACGCCGGGCAAGACTTCCGCCACATCGATCGGATGCTCGATGCCGCAGCCATTGCCGTCGTCGATAGGATCGTTGGTTTCGAATTTTGCACCGATCGCCTTCAGGTCAGCAAGGCAAGCCTGCAGCTCCTGTGGATCCTCTTTTACAAGAGGCGGGGGAGGCGGTGTCTCGGCCTTTTCCGTTTCGCCTGCCTCATCCTGCTTGCCGTCAGGTTCTGTTTCAGCCTGAGCGGGTTGTTTCTCTGCTGGCTTCTCCGGTGATCCGGGTTCGGCGCCGTCCGATCTGGCGGCCGCGGTGTCGGTTTCGGGCTTGGGAAGCGGTGTGGGAACCTCGGCCTCGCGCGTCGGTTCGGTGGCGGTCGAGGGTTGTTCGACGACTGGGGGCTTGGTTTGGTCTTCGGTCTCCGGCTTTGCAGGTGAAGAAGCGGCTTTCTCGTCGGGCTTGGCGAGGTCGGACTGCGCCGGTTTGTTTTCAGCGCTATTCGTCTCGGGTGGCGCTGCCTGTTCTTCGGACTTCCGGTTTTCGGCCTCGCCCAGTTTGTCCGCAGGCAAAGGCGTCTCGGGCGTCGCCTGCTGTGCGGTTTCGGCCGGTTTTTGAATGGGTAAGGGAACGGATGCGAGCGGTGGCGGTTTGGGGATGGCATTGCGCGACGTGTTGCGGCTACGGGTTCTCGCCTTCTCCCTGGTCGAAGACTGTTTGCGAATGCCGGTATCCTTGAGGAAGCGGTCGATGACGTTGACCTCGACGATTTCGGCGCTCCTGCCCGGCAGGGCCGGCCGTTCGGGCGGTAAGGCTGCACCAAGCATGAGAGGTGCGGCAAGCGCGATGAGTAAGGTTGACCGCTTCATTCCCTGTCTGTCCTCCGGGCCGGTTCTGCACTGTGCTTCGGCGCAACGGATGCCGGGCGAGAGGGGCAACGCGGATCGACCTGTTTTGGTCGCATCACAGGACAATATTTTTGTGCTTGCGCGGTATGTCCTGCCACGCTAACAATTCCGCCCATGACGATTTCGATGAACAACAACGGTAACTGGTGGTGGGCACGCTAACGCGGCCTTGACCAGTCATGTCCATCGACAAGACCAGACCAAGCCGCCCGAGAACCGAGGCGGCTTTTTTATTGGCCGCTTTGCGGGAACCGGGCGAACCAGATCGAAGAGGCAAGGGCATTACAATGGTGACGATCATTCGCGAGGACGGTTCCGAGACCTACGAGACGCGAGGCGGCATAACCGTCAGCCGGGCTCGCCGTCCGGCGGAATATGCAACGGCAATCTCGTCTTATGTCGACAGGCTGGACGAGCGCCGCGGTGCTGTCTTCTCGTCGAACTATGAATATCCGGGCCGTTACACGCGCTGGGACACGGCGATCGTCGACCCGCCGCTCGGGATCACCTGCAATGGCCGCAAGGTGTGGATCGAGGCCTATAACGAGCGTGGCGAAGTCCTGCTCGGCTTCGTTGCCGACAGGCTCGCCGGTGTCGAGGACCTGACGCTTGGCGAGCGGACAACCCGCCGCCTCGACCTCACAGTTAACCAGCCCTCTCGCGTGTTTACCGAGGAAGAACGTTCGAAGATGCCGACGGTGTTTACCGTTTTGCGCGCAATCGTCGATCTTTTCTATTCCGAAGCCGACTCTGCGATTGGCCTGTTCGGCGCCTTTGGCTACGATCTTGCCTTCCAGTTCGACGCGATCAAGCTTGCCATGCAGCGGCCGGAAGACCAGCGCGACATGGTTCTGTTCCTTCCCGACGAGATCCTCGTCGTCGACCACCATGCGGCCAAGGCCTGGATCGACCGCTACGATTTCGCCACGGGTGGAGTGACGACCGAGGGCAAGGGCCAGGACATCGCGCCCGATCCGTTCGTGCGCACGACGGTGACGCCGCCGAAGGGCGATCACAAGCCGGGTGAATATGCCAAGCTCGTCACCGAGGCGAAGGAGAGCTTTCGTCGCGGCGATCTGTTCGAAGTGGTTCCCGGCCAGAAATTCATGGAACGGTGCGACAGCAAACCTTCGGAGATTTCCAACCGGCTGAAGGCTATCAACCCGTCGCCCTATTCCTTCTTCATCAATCTCGGCAACCAGGAATATCTGATCGGCGCATCGCCGGAAATGTTCGTGCGCGTGTCGGGCCGCCGGATCGAGACCTGCCCGATTTCCGGGACGATCAAGCGCGGCGAAGATGCGATTTCCGATAGCGAGCAGATCCTCAAGCTGTTGAATTCGAAGAAGGACGAGTCGGAGCTGACGATGTGCTCCGACGTCGACAGAAACGACAAGAGCCGCGTCTGCGAGCCGGGTTCGGTAAAGGTGATCGGTCGCCGGCAGATCGAGATGTATTCGCGGCTCATCCACACCGTCGACCATATCGAGGGCCGCCTTCGGCCGGACATGGATGCGTTCGACGGGTTCCTCTCCCACGCATGGGCCGTCACCGTGACCGGTGCGCCGAAACTGTGGGCGATGCGCTTCATCGAAAGCCACGAGCGCAGCCCGCGCGCATGGTATGGTGGGGCGATCGGCATGGTCGGCTTCAATGGCGACATGAATACGGGCCTGACGCTCAGGACCATTCGCGTCAAGGACGGGATTGCCGAAGTGCGCGCCGGGGCGACATTGCTCAACGATTCGAACCCTGAAGAGGAAGAAGCAGAAACCGAACTGAAGGCATCGGCCATGATTTCAGCCATTCGCGATGCGCGCGCCGGCAATTCCGGCAAGGTTTCCCGCGATGTTGCCCGTGTGGGCGAGGGGGTGAAGATCCTGCTCGTCGACCACGAGGACAGTTTTGTTCATACGCTCGCCAACTATTTCCGCCAGACGGGGGCGACGGTTTCCACCGTGCGCACGCCAGTGCCGGACGAGGTGTTCGACCGGATCGATCCCGATCTCGTCGTGCTGTCGCCCGGACCGGGCAATCCGAAGGATTTCGACTGCAAGGCGACGATCAAGGCGGCGCGGGCGAAGAACCTGCCGATTTTTGGCGTGTGCCTCGGCCTGCAGGCTCTTGCCGAGGCTTATGGCGGGCAGCTTCGGCACCTCGCCATTCCGATGCATGGCAAGCCGTCGCGTATCCGGGTGCTGGAGCCGGGGATCGTCTTCTCCGGCCTTTCGAAGGAAGTGACGGTCGGCCGTTATCATTCGATCTTTGCCGATCCGGCGACGCTCGACCGCGATTTCATCATCACCGCGGAAAGCGAGGATGGCACGATCATGGGCATAGAGCATGCCAAGGAACCGATCGCTGCCGTTCAGTTCCACCCGGAATCGATCATGACGCTCGGCGGCGATGCCGGGATGCGGATGATCGAGAATGTCGTGGCGCATCTGGCCCGCAAGCGTGAGACGAAGGCGGCGTAATATGACTGATGCAATCCGTATCGAGCCGATACGGGAAGACCATGTCGAGGGGTTTCGCGATGCCCTCGACATCGTGGCGCGTGAACGGAAATACCTGATCTTTCTCGAGGCACCGACGATCGAGGCGATGCTGGCCTTCGTTAGGGGCAATATCGCCGGCGGTCATCCGCACATGGTGGCCGTGGCGGACGGCAAGGTCGTAGGATGGTGCGATATAAGGCGTGGGAGCCGGGATGCCGAGGCGCATTGCGGCACGCTCGGCATGGGCATCATTCCCGGTTATCGCGACCGTGGGCTCGGCAGGCGGCTGATTACCGCCGTGCTCGATGCCGCAAGGGCGGCTGGCCTGCATCGGGTGGAGCTCAACGCACACGCGGACAATTTTCGTGCCATCGCTCTTTACGAGCGGGTGGGCTTCGAGCACGAGGGAATTGCCCGCCATGCGGTTAGGATCGACGGACATTATATCGACAGCGTCAAAATGGCGTTGCTCTTCGAGTGACAGTAACTCGGCGCCTGATTACGTTCGTTGTTGGGCCGGACTTGGCTCAGCCAGGTGACAGGCCCATGGCGCGCGTGGTCTCGTTGACGATGCCGAGGCGCGCCTCGATGACCGCGATCTTTTCCGGCGTATCGGCACAGGACGTTTCAATGTCGATGAACAGCTGCTCGCAGCCGCCCGGCGTCACTATGGCAAACATCTGGCCCGGCTCGTCGCTTATGTTTTTCCAGCTGTGCCGGATGTGGGGTGGCAGGGCCACCACCGTGCCGGGTGGCGCATCGAACTCTTCCTCGCCGCACTGAAAGAGGTAGTGGCCGCGGACTACGCGGAAAATCTCGGTTTCGCGCGTGTGCATATGCGGAGCAGGACCTTGGCCGGGCGGCGTAAAGGTTTCCCACATGCCGAAGGCGCCGTTGGTTTCGGCTGCCGTGGCATGAATGACGATCTTCGCGCCGAACGGTGTTTTTGCTATCCGCTCATCGTCCGGGCGAGACACGATCGCCGTCTGAAAGATCGACATGCCTGCCTCCTTTGCTCGTGCCTCTTTTATCATGGAGCTGACTGGCGGTTAATCCTTGCGTTTGACGACCCGAAAATTCATGTCGCTGCGGATGGCAAAGCCGAGCGAGCGGTAGAGGCCGACAGCGCCTTCGTTGTGCTTGTAGGCATGGAGGTAAACGGTTTCTCCGCCGGCGGAAATCTCGCCGGCGACGAAGCGCAGCATCAGTTTGCCGAGACCGTTGCCCTGGCAGTCCGGGTGGACGCAGAGGCCGCTCAATTCGGCAAAACCCGGCTGACGCATGCGCTGGCCGCCCATGGCGACGAGCCGGCTATCGATGCGGATACCCCAGAAGGTGCCGAGCGACTGCGCCTTCAGCGTGAACGGGCCGGGCTTGGTCAGGGTTGCGAGCGCCAGCATATCGGCTGCATCATGTTCGCCCAGTTTTACGATGCGAGGGTCTTCGATGCGCTCGAACGGCTTGTCGGCCAGCATCTGCACCAGCGTGGCATCGATGATGGTCTCAAAACCGGGAAGGGCGGGGATCGGCCCCGCTTCTACGAGAGCCATGCTTTCGCCGGCCAACGGCAGGGCCGTGATTGCGATGATGCTTTCCGACGTATCGTCCTGCATCGCGGCGAAGGGCACGATTGAGGGGGCGTAACGTTTGGCGAGCGGGGTGCCTTCGGCGAAGGCCAAATGGACGGTGGCCAGTGCGTTCCAGGCTGGGCGATCGAGGAGATGGGTCATTTCGTTTCCTTGTCTTTATTCATGCGCTCGATCAGCGGGCGGTGCTTGAGGCCGTCTTCGATGGATGCGAGTTGTTCCAGGAAGGAGCCGTCGAGATCGGTGCAAAGGTTTCTGACCGCGGCCTCGACGCCCGGCCAGACTTCACGGGTGGAATAATCGACGAGATCCTGTCCTGCCTTGGTCAGCGAGACCTGCTTGCGGCGCTGGTCTCCATCGCTGACGGACAGGTCGAGCAATCCTGCCTCCGCCAACTGGCCGATCGTGCGCGTGGCGCCCGGCTGCGATATGCCAATGACATCGGCAAGTTCCCCGACCGTCAGCGGCCCGTTGCGGTCGATCGCTGCAAGAAAGGGATAATGTGCTGCAGGCAAATCGATGCCATGCTGCTGCATGATCAGCTGGGTATTGGCCTGCACCATTTCCCCGAGGCGGCGAAGCCTCGTTCCCAAGGTAAGGTAACCGAAGTCTTTGACGATGTCGTGAGGCATGCATACCTCTCCATGATTTTGTATAACAAGTTATATAAATTGTTATGCTTTCTTGCAAGGAGATTTGATCCTGAAAGCGCTTTGACAAAACCGACGCTCTGCGGCATATGCTCACTCATCCGAAACCGCTGCTGCGAGACCGCTCGCCGTGGCGGTTTCGTCGTTTCAGGGCATGGCTTCTGCAAGTCATTCTCACCAGCAAAAAGGCGTCTGGATAATGGCGCAGCGAATGAAGGACAAACCGGTGAACACGGCGCTTAACAAAGATCGAGCCATCATCGAGCGGCTCGCATTCTGGGGTATTCCCATCTCGATCGGGGTGATGGGGCTCAAGATGCTGGCTTGGTGGGTGACGGGTTCCGTGGCGCTGCTTTCCGACGGCATGGAATCGCTGGTCAATGTCACGGCCGCATTCATTGCGTATTTCGTCATCCGATACGCGCAGCGGCCGGCCGATCACGATCACCAGTTCGGCCATCATAAGGCGGAATATATCTCGGCGGTTGTCGAGGGTGTGTTGATCATCGTTGCTGCCATCCTGATCATTCAGGAGGCCTGGGGTGCACTCTTCTCGCCGGAAGCCATGCAGGCGCCGTGGCTTGGACTTGCGATCAACGCCGTCGCGGGCGTCATCAACGCCATCTGGGCGACGATCCTGATCCGGGTCGGGACTAAGCATCGTTCCCCGGCGCTGGCGGCCGATGGTCATCACATCATGTCGGACGTGGTGACGTCGGCGGGTGTGTTTGTCGGCCTGATCCTCGCGGTCGTCACCGGTTATGCGATCCTCGATCCGCTGCTCGCCATTCTCGTTGCGATCAACATTCTCTGGCAGGGATACAAGGTGATCTCGCATTCGCTCGGCGGCTTGATGGACAAGGCGCTGGAGCCGGATGAGGAGGCTGCGGTGCGCGATGCGATCACGGCGCATTCCGCTGGTGCGCTCGGGGTTCATGACCTCCGATCCCGGCGGGCAGGAGCGGCCGCCTTCATCGATTTTCATCTGGTCGTACCGGCTTCGATGACGGTCGGTGAGGCACATGATATCTGCGACCGCTTGGAAGATGCGATCAAAGAGGCTATTCCCGGCGCCACACTGGCCATTCATGTGGAGCCCGAAGGTGAGCGCGCCCATGGACAGAAGGTCGAAGTCGAAGGACATACAAGCCTGGAAGGAATGGGCGAATGACGATGACGGATGTCAGCGGGCTGTCGCAGCTCGGAAAACAGGTAGACGCACCGAAGAGCCCGGAAGAGGCCGTGCTGGAGCGTGTGCCGAACAGCAACCAGGGCACGGACTACGTGACGCGCTTCACCGCGCCGGAATTCACCTCGCTCTGCCCGATGACCGGCCAGCCGGATTTCGCCCATATCGTCATCGACTATATTCCCGATGCCTATCTGGTCGAATCCAAGTCGCTGAAGCTGTTTCTGACCTCGTTCCGCAATCACGGCGCCTTCCACGAGGATTGCTCGGTCTATATCGCCAAGCGGCTGGTCGAATTGCTTCAGCCGAAATGGCTGAGGATCGGCGCTTACTGGTATCCGCGCGGTGGTATTCCGATCGACGTATTCTGGCAGACGGGCGCAGTGCCGGAAGGCGTGTGGCTGCCGGATCAGGGCGTACCGACCTATCGCGGACGTGGGTGAGGAACGGTCCGGCGCAGCCGGAGCAATCGATCCAGTGAATCGATTGCAGTGACGAACGCACCGAGCCAAAGCGAGGGGCCGGGATAGGCTGCCGCATTGGCGGAATAAGAAAGCGCCGGAGCATCACTGCCCGGCGCTTTCTCGTTGGTGGCTTTATCGATCAGACGTCGAAGCTATCGTCGTTACTGTCGAAGTCGCCATTGTCCTGATCGGCATCGTCATTCGAATAGCCGGCCTGCTGCCAAGCGTCGTTGTCATTGTCGTTGTTGCCATCGTCCGACTTGTCCGATGCCTCGCGTATCGCGTCGTCGCCATAATAGTTGTTGACGACGGTTTCCTCGACTGCCGGCTGCTCGGAGGCACCGAAGGAGCTGGCGCCGGCGAGCGGGTTGCCGAGACCTGCGCCCGCCATGTGGTTGCTGAAAATGCCTGACAACGAATTGGCAAGCAGCATGCCGCCGGCGACCCCGGCTGCGGTGCCGAGTGCGCCGGTGAGAAAGCTGCTGCCGGCTGACGGTCCGCGAGAGGTGCTGCTGTTCCATGGCCCGGATGGTTGAGGGGCGGATGCCTGTGAGCCATAAACTGGAGGAGCGCGGTAACCATCGTCGTAACCGCGAGGGCCTTCGTAGGTCGGACGGGCGCCCCACGGACCGGAGGTTGGAGCGGACGATTGCTGGACCGGCGCCTGGGCGCGCGATTGCTGCGATCCGAAGATCGAGCTCAGGAAGCCACCGCCCTGTTCCGCCTGGCGATTTTCGCCCTGCGCGGCTTCCAGCTCATGGACGCGGTCTTCCAGCTCCCGGATACGGTTGGATGCCGCTTCCAGCCCCTTTTCCTGAACGACAACCGCCTGGGCCAGGTAATAGGTCGCGTAGGGCTGTTTGCGGGTTTCCTGATCGATCAAGTCTTCCGCATCCCGATCCCGCGGTGTTGCCGAGGCGGTACGGACGCGTTCGAACAGAGAATTGAGAAGCTGGCGTTCTTCCGGTGACATTCTTGCCTCCTTGGGCATTTGGGCTGTCCAAGGAGGTAAGCGGCGATTGCGGCATTTCAAATCGCCGCAAGATTAAATCTCGGTAATGCGCAACTCTCTGTTTGGTGCGATTGCGAAGGCAGAACAGGGTTCAACCTTTGCCGGAATTGCTTCAGCCCCCAAATGCGAGCGACAGGCCGAGAAGCGCGGTGATGCCGCCGAGAATGCGGGCGACATAAGGGCTGAAACGCGAGATGCCGAGGCCTGCGGCAATGCCGGCGAGGTGCAAAAACGCCGTTGCGATGACAAAGCCGGCGCCGAACTGGAATGCGCCTGCAGAACCGAGTTCACCGCCATGGGCATGGCCGTGGAAAAGAGCGAAGACGGCGACGATTGCAGCACAAACGGCTGTCGGCAGGCGAACGGCGATGGCGACAACTAGGCCGAGGGCGATGACGGAGGCCAAGATCGCGGGTTCTACGAAGGGAAGTTCAATGCCCAACAATGCGAGGGCAAAGCCGATCGCCATCGTGCCGACGAATGCCGAGGGAACGATCCAGAGCGCCTTCCTGTTGCCACCTTGAGAAATCTGGGCAGCCCAAAGTCCGACCGCGACCATAACGAGGATGTGGTCCATGCCGAAAAGTGGGTGCGAGAAGCCGGCCATGAAGGAGCCGTGCTCTTCCGGATTGAGATGGGCAAAGGCGGGTGCTGTCGCTGTGGCAAAAATGGCGGCGGAGAGCGAAAGGCGTCTAAACATTATGGTCCCCTCAGATTCTGTCTGACTTTAAAATATGATCGAAGATAGGGCGCAGAGCTTTCCGATGTCCACCACAATTGCCAACTGGTCGCCGAAGGTTTCTACGTCATTCACCTTATAGGCGGCCTTAGTCGTGGCTTGCTGCCACTCTCCATTGTTTTGTGGCCGCGAACACATTATGTCCGATGTTATGAATCCCATGCAGGAGACACTGACTGTGCTGAACGACGAAGACGACAACGACGACAAGACCAAGGAATTGCCGCTCGGCAAGGAAACAGAGGCGAATCTTTTCAAGTCGCGCTCGATCTTCATCTACGGTCCGATTACCCAGGAACTGGCGCAGAAGGTCAACACGCAGCTCGTTGCGCTCTCCGCAGCCAGCGACGAAGATATTCGCATCTATGTGAACTCCCCCGGCGGCCACGTCGAATCGGGCGATTCCATCCATGACATGATCAAGTTCATCAAGCCGAAGGTCTGGGTTATCGGAACCGGCTGGGTGGCTTCCGCAGGCGCGCTGATCTATGCAGCCGCGGCGAAGGAACGCCGTATCTCGCTGCCGAACACGCGCTTCCTCATCCATCAACCGTCCGGCGGCACGCGCGGCATGGCATCCGATATCGAGATCCAGGCACGCGAAATCGTCAAGATGAACGAGCGCCTGATCAAGATCTTTGCCAAGGCCACCGGCCAGACCGAAGAGAAGATCGCCAAGGACATCGACCGCGATTACTGGCTCTCTGCAGAGGAAGCCGTCTCCTACGGTCTGGTCTCGAAGATCGTCACATCTCAGAGCGAAATCTGAGATAGCGCTTCGGATCATTGAAACAGAAAGCCCCGCCAGCTTGCCGCTGGCGGGGCTTTTGTGTTCAAGGTTTGCAAATCTTTCATCTTGCAAGATTGGAGCCGGAGGGCGCCTAAATGGCTTGCCTGCACGGTTACCCGTCGGCACATTGCCGCGCTTGCCAGTTTTCGACGAAGGTTATGAACTCGGCAGCGGCAAGGGGCTTGGAAAAAGCGTAACCCTGCAAGACGTGGCATCCGAGGCCGCGCAGGATTTCAATATGTTTGCCGGTCTCCACGCCCTCGGCAACAATCTCGATATCCTGCGACCTTCCGATTTCGATGATGGAGGCGACAAGTCTGCGCTGGGATGCAGAATCCTCGATCGGCGAGATCAATTTGCGGTCTATCTTCAATCGCTTCGGCCCCAGCTCGATCAGGCTCACGATCGAGGCGTGACCGGTGCCAAAGTCGTCGATTTCGATGTCGATACCGAGCGACTTAAGCCGAGTGATTGCCGTACGCAGGTCTTCATCGTGGTCATCGAATGAGATGGATTCCAGAAGCTCGAAAGACAGGCTGCCCGGAGAAAACTGCAGGTCTGCCAGCCGGTCGAACATGCGGCCGTCCTTTATTCTCTGCGCCGATATGTTGACCGAAAGATGCGGCACATCCAGACCGAGCGCCTTCCAGCGAACGGACTGGAAGAGCGCCTTTTCAAGAATCACAGCATCAAGATCGGCTGCGCGATTCAGGCTTTCGGCAATATCGAGAAAGCGATCAGGTGCAAGAGTGCCGCGTTGCGGGTGTTGCCATCGCGCGAGTGCCTCGACGCCGACGATCTGCAACGTCCGTGCATCAAACTGGGGTTGGAAATAAGGGACGATCTGATCGTGCTCCAGTGCCGTCAGGAACTCGTCCGACATCGTTTTACGAAGCACCGCAGCCATACGCAGTTCGTCGGAAAAGATCTCGAAGCGGTTGCGCCCGCGTTTCTTGGCTTCGTAGAGCGCAATGTCCGCATTGACGAGAAGTTCGCGAGGCTCCTCCATCGATGCCGTCTGGCAGGATATTCCTGCGCTGCAGCCGATACGGCACTTGTGGCCGCCGATTTCGATCGGCCGGGCAAGTGACCTGACGATTGCCTGCGCAAGTTCGCGCGATCGACGTTCGACGCAAGGGCCGCTGGTGGCGATGACGAATTCGTCACCGCCTACGCGTGAGGCGAATTCATCCGGTGTGACAAGGTCGAGGAGGCGTGCTGTCGTCTGCCTCAAAACCTCGTCACCAGCGGCGTGGCCGAACGTGTCGTTGACTTCCTTGAAACGGTCGAGGTCCACGTGGATGAAGGCCAATCGATGGCTCTTTTCCGCCTTGCCGCTACCTGCTTCCATGAACTGGTCCAGAAATCGCCGGTTGGGGAGGCCGGTCAGGGCATCATGGAGAGATTGATGTTCAAGCGTCCGCCGCGTTGCTCTGAGCTGGGCATTCTGTTCTTCTGCACGAGAACGCGCCTCGCGCAATTCTGCTTGCAGCAGCATATCCTTGGTCACATCCCAATTCGCACCCACGATCCGCATTTCGCGGCCTGCCGTGCTATAGACCCTGCCATTTGCACGGATGTATCTTATCTCTCCGGTCGGAGACACGATGCGGAATTGAGTTATGTAAGGAACGCCTTCAGCCACCGTCTGGAGCAGTTCTTCCTGTGCGGCTTGAATGTCGTCCGGGTGGATCGCTTTTTTCCAGTCTTCATAGAAAAATGCGTCCCGATCCGGTGAGCCATAGTACATTTCGCGCATCCGACGATCCCAGATAAGCTTTCCGGATTCGGGATGATATTCCCACACGCCAATGCCGGAGGAGTCGAGGGCAAGGCCGAGGCGATGTGAGACTTCCTCCAGTTCCTCCTCACTCTGCTGCAGTATGATGAGATTACGGTGCCGCTGCCTCATCAGCAAACCAGCCCATATCAGCGGCGCAATGATGCCGATGGCAACCATGGCGGCGTAGATCCGGGATACGAAAATTGCCGGTGGTTCCTGAAGCCATCCCCCTTTGGGGACCGCGGCAAGGTACCATGTGTCGTATCCGAGTTCGATGCGCGTACGCACCGCGTCGTCGACGAAGACTGCGGGATCGCCCACAAAGACATCCTTGACGGAGGGTTGCGGTCGGCGCGCGATAGCTATGTTGAGCGTCTGTTGGTCGGAGTTTATATTGCTGTCCCGATACAAGCGCTCGGCATCGATCACGGCCGAGACAACACCCCAGAAATGACCGTTTCCAATAGAAAATACCGGATAGCGTGCCAGCAGGCCGTGCCCGCCCTGCATGAGCTTCACCGGACCTGCAATTGTGGTCTTGCGCCGTTTTATGGCTTCGAAAACAGAGCCGGACTGTTTCGGGTTGGCGTTATAGTCCTGCCCGATCAATTGCTTGTTTTCATCGAATGGATAAACGTTCTGCACCACGAGGTTTGGAGCCGCTACGACGTTTCGCAATTGCGACGGGACACTGAAGATACGTTCAGACAGGGCGCTGAATTGCGCTTGGGTCATATTCGGATTGGCGGCGATTGCTGCAACAAGTCCCTGAATGAGGTTTACGTTGCCGTGAATTTGTGTTTCCAGGCGAGCGGAAACCTGCGCAAGGCGCTCGGAGGCAACAAGTCTTTGTTCTGCCAGAAAGCGCTCATGCTCTTCGTTGTCCGATTGAACAAATCCGATGGCGACTGCAGCAATGACAACGATTGCGGGAATAAAATAGCTCAGGCCAAAAGCCTTCTGGATCGGCCGCATCGATTTGTCCGAATGAGAAAAAGTAGCCATCGAATATTCCGGTCTCATGATGGCAAAGAGTTGCAGAGAAACTTTAATATTATGCTTTTCTAACCGTCATTTGGCGTGAAATATGGTCACTTTACTGTAGACTGAATATCGCTTCAGTGATTGTCTGCATCCATTCCGTGTTTTGTTTTTCGCTGCGCGCTACAGTTTATGGACTGGACCGTGCAAACCCAGAGGCGCATACTTTCCTGCCGGGAGGTTTGGCGATGAAGGACGACGGATACAATCAGTTTTGCCCGATCGCCAAAGCCTGCGAACTTATCGAGCCGCGCTGGACATTGCTGCTGCTTTCCGAAATGTGGTCCGGCTCAACGCATTTCAACGAAATCCGCCGCGGCGTGCCCGGTATGTCGCCGACGCTGATGTCCAAGCGACTTAAGCAAATGGAGGTGAGCGGGCTGGTGACCCGCTCGGCAAACGAGCGGACCGGCGAGATCACCTATATCACCACCAGGATTGCAGACGAACTTGGCCCTATCGTTCGGGAGCTTGGTCGCTGGGCACACCGGAATGTCGACGCCGATGTGACGCTCGAAAATCTCGATGCGCGGCTTTTGATGTGGAATATGCGCCGCAAGATCGATGCCGAAGCGCTGCCCAAGCGCAGGCGCAGCGTTATCGAGTTCAATTACCCCGAGTTGCCTCGGGAGGAACGTCACTATTGGCTGGTCAACAAGCCGGGGCAGCCGATCGACCTTTGCCTGATCGATCCGGGTTACGACGTCGATCTCTATGTCACCGCCGAACTGAAGGCGATGACGGCGGCGTGGATGGGGCTTTCGGGCCTGAAGGCGGAGATTGAACAGGGGCGAATTTCATTGATCGGCGACGCAGACATCGCCTCGCGGATTGATGACTGGATGGTGCGCAGTTCTTTTGCCACCTGCTGATCCGGTGCATTTTCTGTATCGGGTCCGGTTCATTTTCTACACTGGAGCAACCGGCATAGACTGAAGCATCCTCCAATTATTGCCCGCGTCATCGGGCTCTTCGACATGGGAGGAAAGACAATGCAGACAGCAAATCTGGACCTTGCGCATCCCGCCGCGCCAGCGGGAGCGGATTTCAACGCGGTCAAGGCGCGCCAGCAAGGCGCCTGGGCTTCGGGCAATTACGCGGTCGTCGGCACGACCCTGCAGATCGTCGGCGAGAGGCTTTGCGAGGCGCTTGATCTGAGGGCCGGCGAAACGGTGCTGGATGTCGCTGCCGGAAACGGCAATGCGACGCTCGCAGCGGCACGGCGTTGGTGCATCGTCAGCTCGACCGATTACGTGCCGACGCTTCTGGAACAGGGCAGGCGGCGCGCCGAGGCGGAAGGGCTCAGCGTCAATTTTCAGACGGCCGATGCCGAGGCGCTACCCTTTGCCGATAATCACTTCGATGTCGTGCTTTCCACGTTCGGGGTGATGTTCACGCCGGACCAGGAAAAAGCGGCTTCTGAATTGCTGAGGGTTTGCCGCAGGGGAGGGCGTATTGGTCTTGCGAACTGGACGCCGGACAGTTTTATCGGGCAGGTGTTCAAGACGATCGGGCGGCACGTGCTGCCTCCGGCAGGCCTGCGCCCACCGTCGCTATGGGGGACAACCGATCGATTGAACGAACTGTTCGGGTCTGTGGCAGGCGTTTCCGCAAGCCGGGAGACTTTCGTCTTCCGCTACCGTTCTCCAGGCCACTGGGTCGAGGTGTTCCGCACCTGGTACGGGCCGGTACACAAGGCTTTCAGTGCCTTACCAACAGAGAAGCAGGCCGTTCTGGAAAGAGACCTGCTTGACCTCATCGAAAGCTTCAATCGGGCTGAGGATGGGACGATGGTAGTACCCAGTGACTATCTCGAGGTCATCATCGCGAAGCGTTGATGACCGGCGGGCCGGCGTCTGCAAACGAGGATGCAGGCGTTTACGGCGCCGTGTGCCGATTGCGGTGCACGGCGCCGGCCAGCTGTTCCAATTGCGCACAGGTGTTTCAATTCGATAAGAAAAGGCTGCCTGTTAGGCCGGGCTTAACTGTGTAGCCCGTTTGTCCGGGAAAATGACGCGTTATTGAAAATCTGAGCGGGTGAGGCTGTTAGGCTGTGGGTGGGAGGAACTTGGAGGATAGCCACTCAAACAGGAGCAGTTTCAATGACGAACTCCATTTCGAATGCGCTTGGTGTCGCACTTTATTACAGCGCAGGCTCGACAGCCTGGTTTTCCGCAACGGGCTCCGGACCGATCCAGTACGGGACCGCAGGCAATGACTCCATGTGGGGCGACAGTTCCGTCAACGTCACGATGACGGGTGGAACCGGTGACGACATCTACTATCTCTATTCCAGCATCAATCGGGCTGAGGAAAAGCCTGGCGAAGGTGTGGACACGATTGATACCTGGATGAGTTACACTCTTCCGGAGAATTTCGAGAATCTGCGGGTAACCGGCGACAACCGTTATGCTTTCGGTAATTCCGCCGACAATATCATCCGAGGCGGATCGACCCGCCAGACGATCGATGGCGGGGCAGGAAACGATGTGCTGATCGGTGGCGGTGGCGCCGATACGTTTATTATTTCCAAGGGCAACGGGACCGATCTCATTACCGACTTCAGCGGCGATGATACGATCCGGCTCGATGGTTACGGCGTCACGTCATTCGATCAGCTGATCAGTCAATCCTCCCAGCAGGGGACGAATCTCTGGCTCAATCTGGGCAATGGCGAAAGCGTCGTCTTGGCCAATACGACAGCTGACGATCTCAGCGCCGACCAGTTCGAACTCAACCTCGATCGATCGAACCTGACGCTCACCTTCAACGACGACTTCAATTCGCTTTCCCTGTACGATGGTCAGGACGGTGTGTGGGAAGCGAAATACTGGTGGGCGCCTGAAAAGGGGGCTTCGCTGCATACCAATGGCGAGCAGCAATGGTACGTCAATCCTCTATACGGACCGACAGCGTCAGCAAATCCGTTCTCGGTGACAGACGGCGTTTTGACGATCCGGGCAGAACAGACTCCCGATGCGCTTTCCGGCGAAGTCGAAGGTTACGACTACACGTCCGGCATGCTGACGACCCATGCGTCCTTCGCGCAGACCTACGGCTATTTCGAAATCCGCGCCGACATGCCGGACGAGCAGGGGGCATGGCCCGCCTTCTGGCTGTTGCCCGAGGACGGTTCGTGGCCGCCGGAACTGGACGTGATCGAAATGCGCGGACAAGACCCGAATACCTTGATCCTTTCGGCTCATTCGAACGAAACCGGTAAGCAGACTTCGGTCATCAACAACGTTGCGGTGGCCGATACGGAAGGGTTTCACACCTACGGTTTGTTGTGGGACGAGGATCACATCACCTGGTATTTCGACGATGTAGCGGTGGCGCAGACGGATACTCCCGACGACATGCACGATCCGATGTACATGATCGTCAACCTGGCGATCGGCGGCATGGCGGGCACACCTTCGGATGGGCTGCCCGACGGGTCAGAAATGAACATCGACTATATCCGCGCCTATTCGCTCGATGACCTAGAGGCAACGAATGCCGGATCCGCTGCACAAACCAGCGAGTGGCTTCTCTGACCGTGTTTGTCTTCGGCGAACGGTTTTGACGTGACGAGGCTTGCAAGGGGCTGAGGATTTTGATCTGCAGGGATCAGATTTTCACCCTTTGCCAGGCCTTTCGGATACCCATGCTCAAGGACTTTTCTCCCTCGACGCTGACGATGGGGCTGCTGACAGCCTTTGTCGGTTTCGTCAGCTCCTTTGCCGTCATCATGCAGGGCCTTCAGGCGATGGGCGCATCGCCTGAAGAGATTGCGTCGGCGCTGCTGGCCGTCTGCATTGCGCAAAGCGTGCTCACGGTGTTTTTTTCGCTTCGCCACCGGATGCCGATCATGATGGCCTGGACAACACCCGGCGGTGCGCTTCTGGCGGCGACCGGCGCGATCGAGGGCGGGTTTCCTGCGGCGGTCGGGGCCTTCGTGCTTTGCGGCGTGATGATCACGCTTTCCGGCCTGTTCCGGCCGCTCGGGCAGATGATCCGCAAGATCCCGGCGCCGATTGCCAATGCGATGCTGGCCGGCATTCTGTTGAGCCTTTGCCTTGCGCCGGTGAAGGCCGTCGCCTTCAATGCTGCGCTCGGGCTTCCGATCGTGCTGACCTGGATGGTCGTGGTCTCGCGCTGGCGGCTCTGGGCGGTGCCGGCGGCGCTCGGTGCCTTCGCGCTTGTGCTGGTCTTCGGCGTCGATCTGCCCGATGACGTGTTCGGCCAGATTGGCGCTGCGATCCATCCGAACCTGATCTGGGTGCCGCCTCTCTTCACCTGGCACGGATTTATCTCGGTGGGGTTGCCGCTGTTCATCGTCACCATGGCATCGCAGAATATTCCGGGCATCGCGATCCTGAAGGCACATCACTATGAGCCGCCGCCGGGACCGCTGTTCGCCTCGACCGGCATATTCTCGACCATCATCGCTTTCTTCGGTAGCGTGCCGGTGAACCTTGCGGCAATCACGGCGGCGATGTGCGCCAGCGAGGACGCGCATCCCGACCCCAAGCGGCGCTATTGGGCAGCCGTTATCGGCGGAGCGACCTATACGGTGCTCGGGCTGATCGCCGGGGGGATTATCGCCTTCGTCTCGATGGCACCACCGATTCTGTTGCAGGCGGTCGCGGGCCTCGGATTGATCGGCGCATTTTCGAATGCAGCCTTTGCTGCATGGCGCGAGCCCGAGACCCGCGAAGCCGCTGCGATCACCTTCCTCGTCACTGCTTCGGGCGCCACATTTGCCGGGATTTCCGGGGCTTTCTGGGGGCTTGTGGCCGGTGCCGTGATGATCGGCCTTTCTAAGGTGATGAAGAAATCCGCCTGACCGGAGGCGTACCGGAAGCGCGAAAGCCGTTCTTGCCGGATGGCTGATGTATCGCTATACATCTCCCCATGACCATGACAGGCGCGATCATGTTTGACCGTTTTGCCGCCCGCAGCACCGCTGCCGGGGCAACGGTTTTCGCGCCTCTCTCGCTTCTTAGCCTCGACCTTACACTCGGTTGCCGGGTCCGTTGAGGAGCGCCCGGCGGCCGAAAAGCCAGCCGGCGTAAGTGCTCCTCGCATCAATCCCAGATAATGAAACCGGACCACAAGAGGTCCAAAATCCGCAGTCGGATGGCCGGAACGGCATCGAGCCAAAATGCTCCTGCGGATGCGAGTGAAGGACGAAGACATGGACAACAAGATTTCCGCATCGGCAAAAGGCATGCAGTCCGCAGGCGTGAAGTATCGCGCCTATCCGACGATCAATATTCCGGACCGCACTTGGCCGTCGAAGGCGATCGAGAAGGCGCCGATCTGGTGCTCGGTCGACCTGCGCGATGGCAACCAGTCGCTGGTCAACCCGATGGGCCATGACCGCAAGGCGCGGATGTTCAAGCTGCTCTTGGACATGGGGTTCAAGGAAATCGAGATCGGCTTCCCGTCCGCATCGCAGACCGATTTCGATTTCGCCCGCTGGTGCGTGGAAGAGGGCGGCGTACCGGAGGACGTGTCGCTGCAGGTGCTGGTGCAGTGCCGGCCGGAGCTGATCACGCGAACCTTCGAATCGCTGGAAGGCGCACACAAGCCGATCATCCACTTCTACAACTCGACGTCCGAACTGCAGCGCCGCGTGGTGTTCGGCAAGGATGTGCACGGTATCAAGCAGATTGCCGTCGATGCCGCAAAGATGATCACCGACATGGCGGCGAAGGCCGGCGGCGGTTACCGTTTTGAATATTCCCCGGAAAGCTTTACCGGTACCGAGCTGGATGTGGCTCTGGAGATCTGCAACGCGGTGATCGAGGTGGTGAAGCCGACGGCCGACAACAAGCTGATCCTCAACCTGCCGTCGACCGTGGAAATGGCGACACCGAACATCTATGCCGACCAGATCGAATGGATGTGCCGCAATATCGACAATCGCGAAAACGTCATCATCTCGGTTCATCCGCATAACGACCGCGGTACCGGCATTGCCGCGACCGAGTTGGCATTGATGGCGGGTGCGGACCGCGTCGAGGGCACGCTGTTCGGCAATGGCGAGCGCACCGGCAATGTCGACGTCGTGACGCTGGCGCTGAACATGTTCACGCAGGGCATCGATCCGGAACTGGATTGCTCCGACATCGAGCGGATCAAGGAAGTCTACGAATATTCCAACGAGATGGTCATTCCCGAGCGCCATCCTTACGTTGGCGAGTTGGTCTACACCGCATTCTCCGGCTCACATCAGGATGCGATCAACAAGGGGATGAAGGCGATCAAGGTCGCTAACCACCCTGTATGGGAAGTGCCATACCTGCCAATCGACCCGCAGGATGTCGGTCGTTCCTATGAGGCGATCATCCGCATCAACTCGCAATCGGGCAAGGGGGGGATTGCCTATATCCTGAGCCAGGATTACGGCCTGAACCTGCCGCGCAACTTGCAGGTGGAATTCCGCGAGGACATCCAGCGGATCACCGATGAAGAGGGCAAGGAACTGTCTTCGAAGCGCATCCACGAGCGCTTCATGGAGCGTTATGTGGAGCAGTCCGGTGCGCGTCTGAAGTTCGTCGATCACCACACATATCCGTCCGAGCCTCACCACAAGGGCGTGCGGGTCGTTGCGGCGGAGATTATCGACAATGGCGAGACCAAGCGCATCGAAGGCAAGGGAACCGGGCCGATCGACGGGTTCATCAATGCGCTGTCGATCTATCTCGGCATCGACCTGTCGGTGAATGATTATTCCGAACACTCGCTGCAGCACGGCTCGAACGCTTCGGCTATCGCCTATGTCGAGATGCAGCATCCGGGTGGCAAGCTGTTCGGTGCCGGCGTCAACACGAATATCGTCACGGCCTCGCTCGATGCGATCGTTTCCGCGGCAAACCGGGTTCTGGAGGAGAGGGCGCGCTAGGCGCCTCTCGTTCCGCATTAAATCAAAAAGCCGCTGCGGGAAACCGCAGCGGCTTTTTTGTTGAGCTTGAATGGTCGTCAGATGAGACCGGCAGCCTTTGCCGCGATCTCGTCGAGATCGGCGGCCGAAGACGGGGCGACGATCACATAAGTCGCAAGCGGGGTGCTCCAGGATACGAGGCTGGTGTCGAGGCGGATGTCCTCAATCGGCTTGGTCGTTTCTGGCCGCGCTCTTGAGAAGGTCAAGGCCAGAATGTCGCCTTCATTGTCGCCGGTGGTGCGGCGATAAAAAAGTACGCCGGTCGGGGTGTTTTCAGCGGTGACTAGACGTGCGCCGACGAAGGCAAGCCCGCTATCGGTGAGGTCCGGAATGCGGAAGCCGACGCCGGTTCCGGTGGTCAGCCATTCGAGGATATCGGCCGGCCTGTCCGCACCGATTTCCACCAGCCGGTTCTGCTGGCGGCTGTAGAGGCGGAAATGGGAAACGATATCGTCCAGCCAGTCGCGTTGCTGAAATGCCGGGCTTGCCAATGCTTGCGGCGCATGAGAGCCATCCGGTCGAGCGCCGATCATGTAGCCCAGGCTGCCGCCAACCAAGAGCGTCAGGGCGCAGGCCGACAGAGCCTGCAGGCCCGAAGGACGAAAGGCCCGGTTGCGGCGGGAGGATCCTGGAAGCCGTACCGCCTTGCGGGGAAGGGGGGCGTTCTTGATGCTGCGGACGAGATCGAGCGGCACCGGCTCCTTGAGCATTTCTTCGAGAAGAAGTCGGCCGGTCTGGCTGCCGCGTTTCAAATCGTCGTGCAGTGCGCGGGCATGCGGATCGTTGACGAGCAGGGATTCGACATCCTGACGCTCCGTATCAGACACCTGGCTATCGACAAACGCGGAAAGACGACGTTCCATCGCCGATGGCTCCTTATTTGCCATAGTCACGCTCTCTTTTCCGCAAAACCAGGCGGTTGGGAGGAAAGTGCCAATCGTGCGGCACAAAGGCGTGATGAGACCAGTTCCGGTGTGACGCCGAGGATCGATGCTGCCTCAGAATAATCGAAACCTTCGACATCAACGAGAAGAAGCGTACTTGCCAGACCCTCAGGCATGCCGAGGAACGCCTTGGATTCACAGCCGCTAACGCCAGTTGCTTCGGCATTCTGCTTTGAGAGCGGTTCCTGGCGGTTGCGCTTGCGAACCTCGTCGCTCCAGCCGATCCTGATCTGATTGAACACCCAGCTTTCCAACCGGCATTCGCCTTTCCAGTGATGGCTTTTGAGAATGACGCGGGCAGAGACTTCGCGCACGAGGGTGTCCGCTGCATTCGCATCTCCGGTCAGCGTCTGGGCGAACCGCCGCAGCCGCGGCAGCAAAGCCACAAGGTCACGACGGATATCGGTTGAAACTGCTGGCGGATTCATCAGAGGAATATGGCCTTTTTGCTCTCATTCGAATGAATGCTTGAAGGTACTAACTATGAATCGATTGTGACGATTCTGCAACAAGCATCTCCTAACCTTGCAGAACTCTTGCCGCTTCCTCCACCGAGAACTGTAACGGTGCCTCACCGTAAAAGATCTTGGTCTCGTCGAGATGGATGCTGTCGCCGCTTTCGGTCAGTCCATAACGCTCGCAACTGAGGTTCCATGCTCCCGCCTTGCCGGACAGGTTGAAGAGGTTGTAGGCGGCGCGCGGCTTGTGTCCGCCGGGACCTTGTGAGGCCGAGGCGATGCCGACGACAGGCACCGGCCGATCATGGGTCTTCAGCCAGTAGACGGTGTTGAGATGTGTATGCCCATGCAGGATCAGTTCGGCGCCGCCGGTCGAAATGGCCGCGGCAAAGCGCCGGATGCCGATCATGCGTTTATGCGAGGATGCAGCTCCCTGGATCGGTGGATGATGGATCAGGACGACGCGGAACAGACCTTCCTCACCGGCCTTTTTCAAAAGATTGACTGTCTCGCGGGCCTGTCTGGGGCTGAAAAAGCCAGACGCGGAGAAGGGAGGTGTGGCGTTGGATGTCGAACAGCCAATGATAGCCAGCGGCCCGCGCTGGCGATAGGTTGGGAATATATGGTCGTCTTTCGGCCACTCGCCCGGGTCATCATCGCTTTTGATGAACGGGTACCAGGCCGCGACCGATTTATCATGGGCACCGGGTACGTAAGCGTCGTGGTTTCCGGGCACGACGGTCGTGTCTTCAGGATCTCCGATTGTGTCCAGCCATTCCCTTGCCAGTCGGGTCTCGATCTTGGTCGCAAGATTGACCAGATCACCGGTAATGAAGAGCTGATCGGGATGGCGGGTCTTGAGATCGCTCAGCAAAAGATCGAGTGTATTGACGAACAGATGCTTGCGCCGGTTTCGATGCCAGTTGATGAAGCCGGTGATACGCTTGGACATGAGTTCCCGAACCGACAGTTTCGGCAGCGGTCCCAGATGGATGTCGGAAATATGGGCGAATTTGAACATGGCCCAGACATAACGCACGAAACGGAAATTCGTTATGAAATTTACGCGAGCGGAGCGGAGAGCAGATGGGCGCTACCGGCATAGCTGAGATCGGGACATGGCGGACGCGTATCGTGGTCTGGCTGCTGCATCGTTTTTTCCTTGTTTCCCGCGGGATGACGATGGGTGTTCGCGCAGCCTGCTTCAACGCGCAGGGCGAGATCTTTCTGGTGCGTCATACCTATGTTCCGGGCTGGTATCTGCCGGGCGGCGGGATGGAACATCGCGAAACGGCGCTTGAAGCTTTGATCAAGGAATTGCGAGAGGAGGGCAATCTGGTAATGACCGAAAAGCCCGATCTCGTGAACGTCTATTACAACCGCAGAGCCAGCAAGCGCGACCATGTGCTGTTTTACAGGGTCAATGTCGAGCAGACGGCTCCGCGTCTGCCCGACCGGGAGATTGCCGAAAGCGGGTTCTTTGCGCTGGACGCGCTGCCGGAGGACGTGACGGATGCGACGCTCAGGCGGCTGCGAGAGTTGAGCGGAGAGGCCGAGCGTGGGGATTTCTGGTGACGGGCCTGATTATCCGCCGCCTCGGAGCGGTTGTCCGAGACGGTGGGTGATGATGTTGTGGGCTTGCGATTGGCGTCAGCTTTTCAGAGCCGTATTGCACAGGCTCCAGTAACCACCACCTTTCTGGATCCACTTGAGGTCGCCGAGCGTGCCGTCGTCTTTGTTCTTGTGATAGGTGTCGACGCAGGTCTTGAGCCGGGCCTTGGCAGGCGTCTCGCTCGAATATTTCTTGTCGATCGCATTCGGGAAAACGACGCTCTTCGGGGCCTTGGTTGTTGCCTTTGCCGGCTCCTTCTCTGTCGTCGCGGCAACTTCCTTGTCGTCGGCTGCGTCTTCGGCGGCAGCGTCTGCGCCGCAGAACTTGGCGCGGTAGTCGTTCCATTTGACGTCCTTGGCGGAACCGTCAGCCTTGGCGGCCTGATACTTGACGCTGCATTCCTTCATTGTGAGTGCGGACGCTGGGGTCACGAAAGCTGCAGAGGCGAGCAGAGCAAAGGATGCAAGAATGATGGTGCGATTGGTCATTGGGGCCTCCAGGTGCATAATTGCGATCGGGGACTATGAACCGGCCATTTGCATTGTCAATAAATCTCTAAATTAGTAAAAATCAATCCAGTTTTGCGGCCCGGCCCATGTCGACGGTCTCTCAAGGCGAATATCTTTGTCACGGCCAGGCGATCGGTCGGTGATGTTGGTGAAGACTACGGAGCGTTTCATCCCCCAAGTCTCGCGCGACCATGAGCTGCCTCTAGATCAAGTGCTGGTCCGACAGGAACGATGCCGGTCGGATTGATGGTCTTGTGGCTGCCGTAGTAGTGGCCTTTGATATGGGCGAGGTTGCAAGTCTCGGCGATGCCGGGATGCTGATAAAGATCTCTTAAATATCCGGAAAGGTTCGGATAATCGGCAATGCGGCGAATGTTGCACTTGAAGTGGCCGACATAGACGGGATCGAAGCGCAAAAGCGTGGTGAACAGGCGCCAGTCGGCTTCGGTAATCTTGTCGCCGAACAGATAGCGGCTTGTTTCGAGGCGCCGATCCAGCGTGTCGAGCGTTTCGAACAGCGACGTGGCGGCTTCCTCGTAGGCTTCCTGTGACGTCGCAAATCCCGCCTTGTAGACGCCGTTATTGACCCGGTCGTAGACGATCGCGTTGAGTGAGTCGATTTCCTCGTGCAAGTCGGCGGGATAGAAATCGAGGTCCGAGCCGGTCAGGCCATCGAAGGCGCTGTTCATCATGCGGATGATTTCGGCGCTTTCATTCGAGACGATGGTATTCTGCTGCTTATCCCACAGAACTGGTACGGTCACGCGGCCGGAATAATGCGGATCGGCTTTGAGATAGACCTGATAGAGATAATCGGTGCCGAAGAGATCGTCGCCGGTTGCGCCGTCGCGGTTCTTGAATTCCCAGCCGTTTTCCAGCATCAGGTAATCGACCACCGAAACGGATATGAGGTCTTCCAGCTTCTTGAGCTTGCGGAAGATCAACGTGCGGTGTGCCCAGGGGCAGGCGTATGAGACGTAGAGATGATAACGTCCGGCTTCGGCCTTGAAACCGCCTTTACCGGATGGGCCAGCTGCGCCATCCGCAGTGACCCAGTTGCGAAACTGCGATTGCGATCGCTCGAAACGCCCCTTGGTTGCCTTCGTATCGTACCAGACATCCTGCCATTTGCCGTCAACGAGCCTGCCCATGGCGCTCTCCTTCTTGTTTCCCGGATAGATACGGCAAGGGCTTGAGATTGCGAGACGCAATTTTTCGAACAGTGCGTTTTTGCATTGGACGGGTGAAAAAAATCCTGCTAGTTGGCTTTTCACATTTTTGTGGGATACCTCAATTACATGACCGAAGCACGGGCACTGCGACGACGCTGAAGATCGACCAAGACGCCAGACGAGGCGTCATCGATTTCGCATGTCCTGTCCGCTCATTTTTACGGCTTCGGTTCTCCCATGTCTTCATCTGCCTCTCTGCACCTTGTCGCCCGGAAATCTCTGGCAAAGCACGATCTCGTCTATCTGACGGAAGACGCATCGCATGATGCGGCGATCGAGCTGATCAATGAGGAAGCTTTCGGGCCAGGCCGTCATGTGCGCGCCGCCGCGCGAATCCGCGAGCAGGGGCCGCATGACCGGTCGCTTTCCTTCATTTGTGCCGATGACGGCGAGACGATTGCTTCCGTTCGCATGACCCCGGTTCTGGCCGGCACGGTGAAGGGTCACATGCTCGGGCCGCTTGCCGTGCGGCCGACACACAAGAACATGGGCATCGGCCGGGAGTTGGTGCGGATCGCGATCGAAGCGGCAAAGCGCAAGGGTTCCGAAGGCGTGATCCTGATCGGCGATCCGCCCTATTACATGCCGCTCGGCTTCGAGAAGGTGGCCTATGACGCGCTGGCGTTTCCGGGGCCGGTCGATCCGGCGCGGGTGCTCGTCGTGCCGCTTGCCGAGGATGTGCATTCTCAGCTCAAAGGCGACATCTGCTGGCGTAAATAACGTAAATCAACTATGCATCTCGCATCGCCGGTAAATAGGGGAACCGGTGCCTCATGAAGAAGGCAGTGGGATGAGAGCAATTACGGTGGACGAGGCGCTCGACCGCGCCGGCGCTGGACGATACCAGCGTAGACTGATCGGGGTTTTTGGCCTCGTCTGGGCGGCCGATGCGATGCAGGTACTAGCTGTCGGGTTTACCGCGGCATCGATCGCCGCCAGCTTCGGGTTGACCATTCCCGAAGCCTTGCAGACCGGCAGCGTTTTCTTTCTCGGCATGTTTCTCGGTGCAATGGGATTCGGCCGCCTGGCGGACCGGATCGGCCGTCGTAATGTGCTGATCATCACCGTTTCCTGCGATGCGTTATTCGGCCTGCTTTCAGTTTTCGCACCCGACTTCACCATTCTCCTGATCCTCCGGTTCCTGACAGGCATTGCCGTCGGGGGCACACTTCCGGTCGATTACGCGATGATGTCGGAATTCCTGCCGGCGAAAAATCGCGGGCGCTGGCTGGTGGCGCTGGAAGGGTTCTGGGCGATCGGCACGCTGATTGTGGCACTTACTGCATGGATCGCGAGCGTCGCGGGCATGGCCGATGCCTGGCGTCTTATTTTTGCCGTGACCGCGCTGCCGGCGCTGATCGGGATAGGGATGCGTGTTCTCATCCCGGAATCGCCTATCTATCTTTTGCGCACGGGCCGAAATGCAGAAGCGCGAGAGGTGATGGACCGGATACTGACCGTCAATAACGGCAAGGGGCTCGCCGATGACGAAGAGATTGCCCCGCCGATGGCATTGGCGCGCGAAGGCATTTTCTCGCCCGCCTTGCGCCGAACCAGTGTCATCATCCTCGCCATCTGGTTTCTGGTGTCTGTCTCCTATTACGGCATTTTCACCTGGATGCCGGCGAAGCTCGCAAGCGAGGGCTTCGGCTTCGTTCGCGGTTACGGTTTTCTGGTTCTGGTGGCACTTGCACAGATTCCCGGTTACGCACTGGCGGCCTACGGTGTCGAAAAATGGGGCCGCAAGCCGACGCTGACGGGTTTCTGTATCCTGTCTGCTGCCGGGTGCCTGCTTTTTGTACTCGGCTCCGGTTCTGTCGTCATCGGAACCTCGCTGCTCCTCATGAGCTTTGCGCTGCTTGGCACATGGGGCGCGCTTTACGCCTATACGCCGGAACTCTTCCCGACACGCTCGCGCGCCACTGGCATGGGGGCGGCCGGCGCGATGGCGCGTCTGGGCGGTCTGCTTGCACCTTCGGCGATGGTCTATGTGGTCAGCCACGGGTTCGGCCTGACGATCGGCATTTTTGCCGCTCTTCTTGCCTTGGCGGCCGTGGCGGCATTGATGATCCGGGTCGAGACGCGTGACGTCTCGCTCTCATGACGATTTCAGGCACCGCCTTGTCCGGCGGTGCCTGAATTACATTCAGTAATTGGCGCTGTAGAGCAGCGGTACCCAGTCGTAATTGGTCTCGTCCCGCCGAACGTGGCCGATGCCTGGGAAAGCGTGGTGAGCACCGGCGACCATATATTTCTGGTCAGCCGCTTCGGCAAAGGCAATCGCACGCGTAGCGGCCGCCTGTTTCTGGTCGACATCGAACTCGACAGTGATCTCAGGCCGATCATATTGCAGCACGTCGCCATGGGCGATATCGCCCCAAAAGACGATCTTCTCGCCCTTGCTTTCAATCGCTATGGCGCTGTGACCCGGCGTGTGGCCCTTGCGCAGGACGGATGTGAAGCCCGGAACGGGAGCAGCGTCATCCGCAAAGGTTTCGAATTTTCCCGCCGCGATATAGGGGCCGACGGCTGCCTCTGCCTGTGCGATCTGTGGGCCGATACCCAGATCGGATTTCGCCGCAGCATCTGCTTTCAGCCAGAAGTTTGCCTCGCGCTCGTTGACGTGAAGGACGGCATTTTCGAATATGCGCTTGCCGTTCCTCGACAGGCCGCCGGAATGGTCGGCGTGGATATGGGTGAGGATGACATCATCGATTTCGCTCGCCTTGTAACCGGCCGCTTCTATGTTGGCGACGAGCTTGCCGAGCGATGGGCCCATCAGATCGCCGGTACCGGCATCGATCAGGACAAGGCGTTCGCCTGTGTTGACGAGAAAGGCATTCACAGAGGTTTCCGTCGGGTTTTTCTGGAAGTAACCGGCGAGATAGGCCTCGGCATCCTTCTCTTCTATGCCTTCATAGATCCTGGCCATGGGAAGCGCCACTGTGCCGTCCGACAGGGCGGTGACTTCGTAGTCGCCGAGCTTCAGGCGGTAGTAACCTGCCGCCTGCCTTCCGACGATTGGTGCTTTGGCCAGAACAGCCGAGGGAAGGGCGGCGATGGCACCGGCGGCGAATGTCAGGCTGGCTGAGGTTTTGAGGAGAGCGCGGCGGGTCTGCATGGAAGAACTCCAGGTTGGTATGACAGGGTGGTCTTGAACTGACCTGGAGAGCACGTATGTATCGTTGTATCAGCAAACAAATCGATGCGGCTCATGACTACTATCGATCATTTCAATCTGCGCTCTTTCGACCTCAACCTGCTCGTCGCCTTTGACGCTTTGATATCCGAGGGTAGCGTTACCAAGGCAGCGAAGCGGTTGAAGATCCAGCAGCCGGCGATGAGCCATTCGCTTTCGACCTTGCGTGTTCTGCTTCAGGACGAGTTGTTCATTCGCGTCGGTCAGGTGATGCAGCCGACATCACGCGCGCGAAGCCTTGCGGTGCCGGTGCGTCAGGCGTTGAAACAGGCACAGCTGGCGCTGAGCGGCGGGGATGCGTTCGATCCGTCAACAGAAGAGCGGACATTCCGTATTGCCATGTCGCCCGAGGTG
The DNA here is from genome assembly GCF_014198105.1 of Aliirhizobium cellulosilyticum. NCBI lineage: Bacteria > Pseudomonadati > Pseudomonadota > Alphaproteobacteria > Hyphomicrobiales > Rhizobiaceae > Aliirhizobium > Aliirhizobium cellulosilyticum. Next base: position 927,711 of record NZ_JACIGW010000001.1, read on the forward strand.
GAACTGCTGCTGATACCCGACCTTACGGCCCGTCTGCGGCGGCTTGCTCCGGGCATCCGGGTTTTGGCGCGGGTGTTTCCGTATGAGGCGATGGATCCGTCACTCGAGGATGGCAGCATCGATCTTGCGGTCGGCTGTACCTATACGCAAACGAGCCGACGGTCTTTCGAGACACTTTACAAGACCGAATTTGCCTGCTGCCACAATCCCGATCTGCTGACGCTGTCCAAGACTGTCGGCTTGGAAGCCTATCTTGCGGCAGAACATGCAACGATTTCCCAGAACGAGACGCTGCAGGGCTGCATAAAGGACGCGCTGGAAATTGCCGGTGTCGAACTCAATGTCGTTACCGCGGCACCCGGTTATATGTCGGTTCTCTCCGCGGCGCAGAGCAGTCCGCTGATTGCGACCGTGCCGAGCCGGATTGCCGAGCGTTACGCGCCACTGCTCGGTCTGGATGTCAGTCCGCTGCCGGTATCTCTGAGTTTTCCGCCGGTCAACATGGTCTGGGCAAACCATGCGGATGGAGATCCTGCCAATGCATGGCTGCGGCAGCAGATCCGCGATGTCTTTGCCTCCTCCGGTGTTCTTGACGACGACAGAAAACGTGCCTCGCAAATGGCGGAGCCGGAGTTGGAAACCGCCTAGATTTCAGAACATTTTGGCGAGCCATGTCACCACATGACCGCCGGAGAGCGCGTCGAGTTTGCCGATCTCTGTGTAACCGAGCTTCCGATAGAGGCTGAGCGCTTCCGGGTTCATCGTGTCGATATAACCACCGATACAGCCACGCTTGCGGGCCTCGTCCTCGGACATGGTCAGCATGCGGGTGGCAAGTCCCTGACCGCGCAGGTCTTCCGGGATGTAGAGCATCGAGACATAAATCCAGCCGCGGCCGGTATAGCCGACGAGGCCGCCGCTGATTTCGCCACTGTCATCGTAAAGCGGGATTGTCAGTTCGCGGCGGTTACTTTCGCCGAAGGTGGCGATGTTGAAGGCGCGCAGTTTCTGCAGGATTGCGTCTTCCTCCAACGGCGCGATGCCTTCGGTCACTTTCAGTTCCATTCGGATGCACTCCTCCCAAAGAGGAGCGCATCGATAAACTAAAGGGCCTTTTTAAGGAAGGTGCGGGTGCGCTCGCCGACAAAGGCGGGCAGTTCTCCAAAGATCTCGTAGCCCTGGCGCTGATAGGCTTTGAGCGCCTGCGGGTTGAACGTGTCGATCCAGGCACCCCGGCACCCGCGACGACGGGCTTCGGTTTCCGCCTGCTGGAGAAGTGTTGCGGCCATGCCCTGACCACGCAGCAGTTCGGGAATGAACAGCAACTGGGTGAACAGCCAGCCCCAGGAGGTGTAGCCCGAAAGGCCGCCGATGGTCTGACCCTGTTCATCTCGGATGAGAACGGCAAGAGGCATGCGATCTGAAGGGCCAACCGTGGCTTCGTTATAGGCGGTCAGGCTTTTGAGAATGACATCCAGATCCTCGCCGGTTGGCGAAGCGGTCACTTCGATATGCGGCCGCATCACCGTCCCTCGCGCCACCACATGGCAGCGACCGCAAAGAGGAGCGCCGAGAGGCCGGCGAAACCGGCAAACAGCGGCAGGCTGTTGACGCCGCGCAGGACGCTCTCGTCGGTCATGCGGATCGACATGCGGTTGGGATTGCTAACGCGGATTTCGCCACGGACCGGCAGGATATCCGGCAGAGTGATGTTTTCGCCTGAGGCGACGCGGGTAACGAGGCCGTGGGTCTTTTCCGCATAGGGCCTCAAGGTTTCCTCAGTCGAGATCATTGCCTTGAATTCAGGCGCATCGACGGCGCCGACATGCACGAGCGTCGAGAACTCGCCGTTCGACACCTGGAAGAGGCCGACCTCATCCATGCGGCGTTCGAAGCGGTACTGCCCCGGTTCTGCCTGAGTCATGGCGATGGTCTCACTGCGGCCTGACGGGAAGCGGACGGTTGCCGGGCCAGGATCGTCACCGATCGTCTGGCGCGTGGCCTCCAGCGTGCGACCGGAGGAGCGGGCGGTGAGCGCTTCTTCCTCGAGTTCCGGCTCCTTCATCAGCCAGTGGGCGATGCGGCGATAAAGCGCCACATGCGGGCCGCCGCCTTCGAAACCGCGTGCCCAGAGCCAGCCCTGATCGGACAAGAGCATGGCGACGCGGCCCTGGCCCTGACGGTTGAGGACGAGAAGCGGACGGTTGCCGTCGCCTTCCATCACCGTCTGGCCGCGCGGCTGGTCGACATCGATGGTGCGGAACCAGCGGCCCCAGGCGGGCGGTGTCTGGCCGGAACTGTCGAGGCCGCGGGTGACGGGGTGCTTCTGTCCGATTTCGGAGAGATGCGGGTAAAAACCTGCGCTATGGATCTCACCCGTCGGTGAGGCGGGGAGAACCTGTTCGAGCGGGGTAAGCGCGATCGAATCCTCGCTTGCATGTTCGGGGCCAGCGGCGATCAGCAGCGCGCCGCCATTCTGCACATATTGCGAGATGTAATCGTAATAGAGGATCGGCAACACGCCACGATGCTTGTAGCGGTCGAAGATGATCAGGTCGAAATCCTTGATCTTCTCGACGAAAAGCTCGCGGGTCGGGAAGGCGATCAGCGACAGTTCGTTGATCGGCGTGCCGTCCTGCTTTTCCGGCGGGCGCAGAATGGTGAAGTGGACGAGATCGACCGAGGCGTCGGATTTCAACAGGTTGCGCCAGGCGCGCTCGCCGGCATGGGGTTCGCCTGAGACCAGCAGGACGCGCAGGTTCTGGCGGATGCCGTCGATGACATGGACGGCGCGATTGTTGGCGGTCGTCACTTCGCCCGGAAGCTCATCGACGGAAAATTCCATGACATTGTTGCCGGCGCGCGGAACGGTGAAGGGGAAGGGTGTATTGGCGCCCGGCGAGGCGCGGAACGTGGCGATCTGGTCGCCGTTCATGCGCACGGTCACCTGGGCCGGTGTGTTGGTGGCGCGGCCGTCATCGACGACGCGCAGGGTCAGTTCCTGCTCCTCGTTGACGATACCGAAGCGCGGGGCGCGGACGACTTCCACGCGGCGGTCGAACTCGTCCGGTTGTCCGGTGATCAGACCGTGGACGGGGGCGTTGAAGCCAAGCTCCTGATTGGTGCCGGGCAGATCGTGAATCTGGCCATCGGTGACGAAGACTGCGGCACCAAGCCGGGCCGGTGGCACGTCGGACACGGCGGAGCGAAGCGCCGTGTAGAGGCGGGTCGAGGGCGTGTCGCTATCCGGGTCGTCCGCGACTTCGACAATGCGGGTCTCGATATTCGGGTAGCGGGCAAAGCGGTCACGAAGTTCGGCCAGCGCCTCGTCGGTCTGCTGCTTGCGCTCATCGGTTTGCTGGCTCTGGGAGCGGTCTACGACGATCGGCACGATGGTCGAGAGCTGTTCGCGGTCTTCCTGAAGCAGTGTCGGGTTGGCAAGCGCCAGGAGCAGGAAGGCGAGCGCCAGCATGCGCAGGCTTGAACCACGGACGCGGCGCCAGAAGGCAAGCGCGCAGAGGGCGAGTGCAAGGGCACCAAGTCCGATCAGGACAGGCCACGGGAAGAAGGGCGAAAACTCAAGGGTCATCGATGCTCTTTCCTACTGGCCAAGCCGTTCGAGAAGGGCAGGGACGTGCACCTGGTCGGCCTTGTAGTTGCCGGTCAGCATGTACATCATGATGTTGACGCCGGCGCGGTAGGCGTATTCGCGCTGCATGTCGTCCGGGGGAACGGTCGGCAGGACCGGTGCTCCCTGCTGGTCGACAGCCCAGGCACCGGCCAGATCATTGCCGGTGATCATGATCGGCGAGACGCCGTCGCCGCCCGAGGAGACCTGGTTGGCGCTGTTGCGCGCGTCCTGACGTGCCTCGACCCAAAGAGCGCTGCCATTGTAGCGGCCCGGAAAATTCGTCAGCAGATAGAATGACCGTGCAAGGACATGGTTTTCCGGAACGGGTTCGAGTGGCGGAATGTCGATATTGGCAAGAATTTGCTGCAGCCGTTCGCCATTCGGCGTGCTGCCGCCACCGCCAAGCGAGGAATACTGGTCGCGGGTATCGAAGAGCACGGTGCCGCCGTTGCGCATATAGGCGTCGATGCGCGAGATGGCGGCCTGCGAGGGCATCGGCGCATTGGCGGAAACCGGCCAGTAGATGATCGGATAGAAGGACAGTTCGTCCCTGGTGATATCCAGACCGACGGGTGCGCCGGGCTCCAGCGTCGTCCGATAGGTGAGGAACTCGGTCAGACCCGCAAGCCCCTGTTCGGAAATGCGATCGACATCGGCTTCGCCGGTCGTGACATAGGCGAGATGGGTCGTGTCGAGATGTTCGAGGATCTGTTCGTCGCCGGCCTTCGCACCGCTACCTTCCGGCATTTCCTGTGCGGAAACCGGGTGAGGCTGGAATGCGATGAGGCCGAAGGCGATTGCGGCAATTCCTGTTGCTGCAGCACCGGAGCGGCGTCGTGATCCCTTGGGCAGGCGCGAGAAGGCTCCGTTGATGAAAAGCACGATCAGGCTGTCGAGAATGAGCATGGCGAAGGCTGCCGCGAAAAGAGCGGGGCGCAGCGAGACGGCTTCGCCGCCGGCCAGACCTTCACGGGTGACAGCGCGACCGATCGGGGTGGGATCGAAGGCTGCGAGTTCTGCGCCGGGCGGCAAAAGGTTGACCGCGGAAAAGCCGTCTTCGGTGCCGTAGAGGCCCGGAGGATGATCGAAAGTGGCGGATGGCGTTTCGCCGGCGCGGATCATGATCGGGCGCACCCCACTGGTTTCGGTCGACAGCAGGCCGTCGGCAGTCAGCAGGCGATAGGCGGGCAGCGTCGCGGCTGCGTTTTCCGAACCTGCCGATGCGGTGGTTGCACCGCCGGCACGGGCCATCTGGACGACACGGCGAAGCATTTCGACGAAATTGCCGGAGAGCGGCAGATTCGACCATGTGGCTTCGGCGCTGGTGTGGAAGAGCACGAGGCGACCGGCATCGACATCACGGGTGGTAACGAGCGGCGTGCCATCGGCAAGGCTTGCCCAGGTGCGTTCGGCAAGATCCGGAGTCGGTTCGGCAAGAACCTGGCGGGTAACGGTAATGTCGGTTGCGCGGGGCATGCCGGCGAAGGGGCCGATAGTGGGGAAATCCGCCAGCGACTGCGGTTCCGACCAGGACATGGCACCGCCAAGCGCTCGTTCGCCCTGGCGCAGTCTCACAGGAACAAGCGGGTCATCGGCGGGGGCGGCCGCAAGGCGTGGACCGGCGAAGCGGATCAGCGTGCCGCCGCGGGCGATCCAGCGTTCCAGCGGTTCATAGGTCTCGGCCGGAAGACGACCGACATCTGCCATGATGATGGCGGACGGATTGTTTTCCAGGATTTGCGGGATTGCGACCGCAAGGTCCGCCGTATTCGTCTGGATGATATCGGCATAGGGCGAAAGTGCCCGGTTGATATAATAGAGCGGCTGCAGGAGCGGCTGGAAATCGCTGCCGCTCTCGCCGGAAATCAGCGCGATGCGGCGGCGCTTGAAACCGTCGTCGAGCAGATGGGTGGCGCCGGCAGTGGCGAGACCCTCGACGCTCAGCCGGGCGAAATCGTTGCGCAGTTCGAAGGGAGCCGAAATCTCAGCCGTCGCGGTGCCGGAACCGGCTGCAAAATCGACCGTACCGGAGGCGAGCGAGCGGCCTTGCTGGTCGAGTGCATTGACTGTCAGCTGTTGCGGAGCGGCGGTATCGCGGCGGGTTGCGGTGACGGCCATCGTCTCGGAATTGTTGGTGGCGCCGGTAAGCGCGACCGCGCCGCGGCCGTCGCCCTGATAGAGACGAACGTCATTGGGTGCGAAGGAGGCAAGGGCCGTCATCGCGTCACCATCGCCAGGGGCTGCAATGCCGTCGGAGATCAGGGCAACCGTGCCGAGCGGGTTGCCGTCGAGCGCTTCCTGCAGGGTGCGGATTGCGCGCAGGCGATCAGGAACGAGTGGTTTCGGTTCTGCTGCAGCAAGCTTGTCGCGAGCGGCAGACGCGGTGCCTGCGGTGGGCTCGTTGTCCGTGTCGGCGGTGAAGGTTACAGAGACAGGCACATCGGCGCTTTCGGCCTCGTCGATCAGCATGTTGGCCGTCTCGAGGCGGCGTTCCCAGTCGACCGAACTCGACCAGCCATTGTCGATGACAAGCGCGAGCGGGCCATTGGCATTGAGCGAGCTGGCGCGGGGGTTCATGACTGGATCGGCAATCGCGAGAATGACGGCGGCTGCAAGCAGCATGCGCAGAAGCGTCAGCCACCAGGGGCTCTGGGCCGGGGTTTCCTCGCGCTTCAGGACGGTTGCGAGGATGCGAAGCGGTGGAAAGACCTCGGCTTTCGGGCGTGGTGGGGTGAGGCGCAGCAGCCACCAGATGACCGGCAACGAGAGAAGACCAAAAAGGATCAGCGGATTGGCGAAAGCAAGCGCGTTCATGTGCGGCCTCCCGGAAATGCCGCGGGCATGCCTGACAGCTGGCTGTGAACGGCGACGAGTGCTTCGGAGGCGAGATGATCAGTGCGGTGGAAGGTGAAGCTCCAGCCAAGGTGGCGCAGGCCATCGCCGAGCGCTTCGCGGCGGGCGAGATAGGCACGCTGGTAATCCTCACGGATCATTTCTGCGCGGCCGGAGGTTAGTTTTTCGCCTGTTTCCGGATCGGTGAATTCGGTACGGCCGGTATAGGGGAAGGTCTCTTCAGCCGGGTCGGCGACCTCGATCACGTGTCCGCGCAGGCCGCGTTTTCCAAGCGGCGAGATGCGTGACATGACGCTGTCGGCATCATCGAGAAAATCGCCGATCAGAACGATATCGCTCTGGCCGCGGATCATCGCGGTTTCCGGCAGGCCGGTAGTGAGGGGAGCATGCATGATGGCGGTCGCCAACCGCTCCGCAGCGTTGCGGGCCGAGACCGGTTCCATGATGCCGGGACATCCTATCCGTTCGCCGGACCGGGCGAGGATTTCGGCAAGCGCCAGCATCAGAACAAGCGCGCGGCTTTCCTTGGAGACCATGGCGTAGGTCGACTTGTACATCATCGACGGCGACATGTCGGCCCACAGCCAGATCGTGTGGGCTGCTTCCCATTCGCGGTCGCGTACATAGGTATGGTCATCGCGAGCGGAGCGGCGCCAGTCGATGCGCGACAGGCTTTCACCTTCGGCATAAGGCCGGAACTGCCAGAAGTTTTCGCCCATGCCGCGTTTGCGCCGGCCATGCCAGCCGGCGATCACCGTATTGGCGATGCGCTTTGCTTCCACCATACAGTCGGGCACGAGTGCTGCACGCGCCTGGGCGCGGGAGAGGACTTCGCTGCTGGGTGTCTGCTCGACGATCTGGCCGATTGATGCCACGCATTGTCCTTTCAAGGAGGCGAATATTCCCGAGGGAAATTATCCGCGGGCCTGCTTTACCAATCCGGCGATCACGTCGCGCACCGACATGCCTTCGGCACGGGCGGCGAAATTCAATGCCATGCGGTGTTCGAGAACCGGTTCCGCCAGCGCATAGACATCGTCGAGCGAGGGGGCGAGGCGGCCCTGATAGAGCGCGCGGGCGCGGGCGGTCAGCATCAGCGACTGGCCGGCGCGTGGGCCGGGACCCCAGGCGACGTGGCGGTCGGTATCGGCATTGCCATGACCAGGGCGGGCCGAGCGGACGAGCGACAGGATCGCGTCGACCACCTTGTCCGATACCGGCATCTGGCGGATCAGCATCTGGATTTCCTGCAGGCGGGCGCTATCGATGACGCCGCGGGGCTTGGCTTCGGCAAGACCGGTCGTGCCAAGCAGGATCTGCCGTTCGGCATCAAGGTCAGGGTAGAGGACATCGACCTGCAGCAGGAAGCGGTCGAGCTGGGCTTCCGGCAATGGGTAGGTGCCTTCCTGTTCCAGCGGGTTCTGAGTTGCCAGAACATGGAACGGGGCGGGGAGATCGAAACGCTGGCCGGCGACGGTGATGTGATATTCCTGCATGGACTGCAGCAGCGCCGACTGGGTGCGCGGCGAGGCGCGGTTGATTTCGTCAGCCATAAGCAGCTGGGCGAAGATCGGGCCCTTGATGAAGCGGAAGGAGCGGCGACCGGTTTCGTCCGTATCCATGACTTCCGAGCCGAGAATATCGGACGGCATCAGGTCGGGAGTGAACTGAATACGGTTGGAATCGAGGCCGAGAACCGTGCCGAGCGTGGTGACGAGCTTTGTCTTGGCAAGGCCGGGCACGCCGACGAGCAGGGCGTGGCCGCCGGACAGGACGGCGAGGAGCGTGTTTTCCACCACCCGTTCCTGGCCGAAAATGACCTTGGCGATTTCCTCGCGGACGGCGGCTATATCGGACAGCGCCTTTTCGGCGGCAGCGACGATTGCCTTCTCGTCAAGAACGGCCTCGGTTGGATTCATCACGCCCATGTCGTTCTCCATAATCAAGGTCGATATTCATACGCCGGTCGGGTGCTTGCCCTCAGCACGAGTCGTTGCACCGCAGCAAGTACATTAGCCTCAGAAACTATTACCCGAAATAAGGCTGACAAGCTCGTTCCGAATGACTATCTCGTGAGGAATGATCGCGACGGTCAACGATTAATTTCGAACCGGGACTGAATGATGGCAGCAGAGACGATAAATTCGGCGCCCGACGCCGCCGGCCTTGCGGCCCTGATTTCGCGCGCTGCCGAGCAATCGGGAGGCAAAAATCGCGGATTGCCGCCGGTGGACAAGTGGAATCCGCCTTTCTGCGGCGATCTAGACATGGAAATCCGGGCTGACGGTACCTGGTTCTACATGGGAACGCCCATTGGTCGGGCGTCGCTTGTGCGGCTGTTTTCGACAGTATTGCGCAAGGATGACGACGGCAGAACCTATCTCGTCACGCCTGTGGAAAAGGTCGGAATCCGCGTCGTCGATGCGCCGTTCGTGGCGGTCGAGATGCAGGCGGGGGAGCAAAATGGCGCTCCGCTGATCACATTTCGCACCAATGTCGGGGATGTTGTCGAAGTCGATGCGGCCCATCCTCTGAGGTTCGATATTGTTGGCGAAGAGCGGCAGTTGAAGCCGTATGTGCTTGTTCGCAGACGGCTGGAGGCGTTGGTCTCACGGGCGATGATGTATGAGCTGGTCGCGCTTGGGGAGACTGTCACGATCGATGGGACCGAGATGTTTGCCGTTCGCTCAGGGGGCGAGGTCTTTCCGATCATGCGTGCGGACGAACTGGAGCGGCTGGCATCATGAGTGACCTGACCATGGACGAGACGGCACCGTTTTCAGCCGGAGAATTCCGTCGTCGCGCTCTGCATCAAAGCGGCAGGCCGCTCGATGCGGCCTGGGGTGATCATGGTGATCATCGGCTCAATCCGCAATTCGTAAACTTGGCGCGTGACCTCGAGCTGCGCGATGCGGCGGTGCTGGTGCCGGTCATCGATGATGGAAACGAGGCGAAGATCATCCTGACGCAGCGGACGGCAAGCCTGCGCAAACATTCGGGCCAGATCGCTTTTCCGGGCGGAGCCATAGATCCCGAAGACAGTTCGCCCGAGCAGGCGGCGCTGCGCGAGGCGCGTGAGGAGATCGGGCTTGATCCCAGTTTTGTCGAGCCATTGGCGCGACTGCCGAATTATTATGCCCCATCGGGGTTTCGCATCACGCCCGTGCTTTCCCTAGTCAGGCGCGGTTTCGAGCTGACGCTCAACCCGACCGAGGTGGACGATGTGTTCGAGGTGCCGCTGTCGTTTCTGATGAACGCGGCGAACCATCAGCAGGGCAGCCGCCAGTTCGATGGCACGGAGCGGCATTTCTATCTGATGCGCTACGAGGACCGGGATATTTGGGGGATTACCGCCGGTATCCTCCGCACGCTTTATGAAAGGCTTTATGCATGACTTCTGTGGCTGGCGAGACCTGGTTTCAGGACACGGCCCTGGGCCAAGTGATGGCGCTGTTGAATTCCGATGGCGGCGAGGCGCGGGTCGCAGGCGGCGCCGTGCGCAATGCGCTGATGGGGCTTGCTGTCGCCGATGTCGATATCGCGACGACGCTTAGGCCAGAAATGGTGGTCGAGCGGGCAAAGGCTGCCGGTATCAAGGCGGTACCGACAGGTATCGAGCATGGCACGGTGACGCTGGTCGTCGACGGCCGCGGCTTCGAGGTGACGACGCTGAGACGGGATGTCGAGACCAACGGACGCCATGCCGTGGTCGAGTTCGGCACCGACTGGACGGCGGATGCCGAACGGCGCGACCTGACGATCAATGCGCTTTATGCGGATGCCAAGGGCGAGGTGATCGATCTCGTCGAGGGGCTGAAGGATATAGAGACGCGCACGGTGCGTTTCATCGGTGACGCCAGCCAGCGGATCGCGGAGGATCATCTGCGTATCCTGCGGTTCTTCCGGTTCTTTGCCTATTACGGTTCGGGTCGGCCGGATGCGGATGGCTTGCGTGCCTGCGCGCGCGCCAAGGACATGCTTTCGAGCCTTTCGGCCGAGCGCGTCTGGACCGAAACGAAGAAACTGCTCGGGGCACCCGATCCGTCACGGGCGATGCTCTGGATGCGACAGGCCGGCGTTTTGACGGCAATCCTGCCGGAGACGGAAAAATGGGGCATTGACGGCATTCACGCTCTCGTCGCTGCTGAACGGGCGATCGGCTGGAAGCCAGAGCCGCTGTTGCGGCTGGCGGCGATCGTGCCGCCAGATGTCGAGCGGCTCGAAGCGCTTGCAAAGCGGCTGAGATTGTCGAATGCCGACGCGTTGAAGCTGCAACAATGGGCGGCAACGCCCATGCCACCGGATGAGGTAACGGATGTCGGTTTCGCACGGCTTCTCTACCGGCATGACCGGCTTGGCATGATATTCCGATTGAAACTGGCGCTTGCTTCGACCAGGGCGGTCGCCGAGGGCGATCCGGTGGCTATGCGCAAGAGCGCGAGGCTTTCTCAGCTTCTGTCCAAGGCAGAAAAATACCAGAAACCGGTCTTTCCGCTTTCGGGGGGCGATGTAATCGCTGCGGGCGTTCCGGCTGGAAAACGGGTTGGCGAGATACTCAAAGAGCTTGAGGAGTTCTGGATCAGCCGCAACTTTTTGCCCGAGCGGCCCGAACTGGCCGCCCGGTTGGCGAATATGGCCAGCGGCCAAAGCTAACCGCTAAGCCTTCAAGCAAGTCGCCGTCGCCAAGTCGCTGCACCATCTTGCGCGGCCTGTTTCAGGCTGGCGCGATCTCCTCGTTGCGGATACGTGCCTTGATGTTTTCCACCATGTTTTCGCGGATTATCTGTTCACCGTGATCGCTTCGCATATGCGCGACGGCGCGGCGCACGATCTCCGCGTCTTCTTCCGCGCGCGTGTGCCACTGGCAGCCGGGCACAAGCGTACCGCATTCAAAAAGCCGCATGGCCTTTACCTCCCTATGGTTGATGTCGGCCGCCCCGCATCGGGCGACCGAGAATAAACCGTCAGAATGCGTCGAGGTTCCGAAGCAAGGTCTCTGGTCAAGGACCAGAGCTAATCCCGGATGGCCCAGGACTGGAAAACCGAACCCGCTGGCGGGTTGACGGGCATCGACGGGGTCTCATCGGTTGCCGATGCATCCGGCTTAAAGCCGGCCAACTGGCGCTTCACCTGCGCAATGCAGAAGGAAAGAGGGAGTTCACCCCCGCTTTTTACCCGCATCTCCATTGCGAGACGGTCAATGAGTTCGGACTTGCTTGGTGTTTTGGAGTTTGCGTCGCCTTCAACGGGGGCGACGGATCGAGGCATGCTATTCGATGTAGTCATCGGATACTCCTCCCAGTGTATTTTCACAAACTAACACCGGGAGAGACGATTCGTGTATGACATTTATCAAATGTACGATGCCGTACGAAAAAAAGTTCGTGAGCGCTCGTGATCACGCTGGCTGTGGTTACGGCCAGCGTACCGCCGGGGGCAGGGAAGAGAGGATCGATTCCACATTCCCGCCCGTCTTCAATCCGAAGATCGTGCCGCGGTCGTAAAGCAGGTTGAATTCCACATAACGGCCCCGGCGTACCAGCTGTTCGTCACGCTGTTCTTCCGTCCAGGGGTTGTTGAAATTGGCTCGCACGATGCGCGGATAAACGAGGTTGAAGGCGCGTCCGACATCCTGAATAAAGGCGAAATCGGCATTCCAGCCGCCCTTGTCTTCCGAGGACTGCAGCCAGTCGAAAAAGATGCCGCCGATGCCACGTGGTTCGTTGCGGTGTTTCAGGAAGAAATACTCGTCGCACCATGCCTTGTAGCGCGGGTATTCAGCGACGGCCTCATGGCGTCTGCAGGTGATCTCCATGGCGCGGTGGAAGAGCTGGGTATCCGGGTCTTCCTGCGTGCGGCGGTCGTTCAACATCGGGGTGAGATCGGCGCCGCCACCGAACCAGTTGCTGGAGGTCACGACCATACGAGTGTTCATGTGAACGGTCGGGACATTGGGGTTGACCGGATGGGCAATCAGCGAAATGCCGGACGCCCAAAAACGGGGGTCTTCCTCCGCGCCGGGGATCTGGTTGCGGAAGTCCGGTGAAAATTCGCCATGGACGGTGGAGGTATGGACGCCGACTTTTTCGAAGACGCGGCCTTCCATCATCGACATGCGGCCGCCGCCGCCTTCGCCTTCATGGCGCAGCCAGTCCTTGCCGACGAATGCTCCGGGGGGCTGGTCAGAAAGAGAGCCTGTCAATTCGTGCTCAAGCGCTTCGAACGAGGCGCAAATCGTATCGCGCAGGTTTTCGAACCACGCACGGGCTGCCTGCTTCTTATCTTCGATATCCTCGGGCAGGCCTTTCGGCAGGTTCGGTCGTTCCATCATGCGTCCTCTCGTCATTGTGCGGTCGATTCGGCTCCTCTTTCCCCGCCATACCAGCAATGGCTTTAATGGGCCATTCTACCAGCCATTTCGAGGCTTCTCATCCATTGAAAATCGGACTCGCAAAACGTGCGAACCACGCTTATCTTCGTTTATTAGCAAGGTGCGGAGAGGCTTTCATGGCGAAATTCACACCACCGCCGCTCGACGGCTTGAAGCGGCGTATCGATCGCCACCGGCAGCATATGGCTGGCCAGCGCTCGGGCATGTTCGTGCGCGAAACCTACCAGATGTCGCGGATCGACGCGCGCGAAAAGGCGCGAGAATGGTTTGAGGAATTTCCCAAGGCTGCCTACTGGACCGAGGTGGAAAGCTGGCGGCAACTGGAGGGTGACCAGATCGAGTTCACCATGCGGCGCCTGCCGAGCGCGGACTAACCACATACGGTGCTAATCTTGATCTCAGGATCGTTTTTCCGCCTGCCTCAGTCTGCTTTCGATGAGCGAGCCGCTTTCATCCAGAATGGGATGAGCAACCGAGACGATGTGGGCGTTGATGCGTTTGAGATCGCGCAGCATGTCGAGATGTATCGAGCTCGTCTGCAGGCTTTCAAGCCTGCCTGCTCTGAGACGTTCGAGATGGCTTTCCGCTGAGCGTTTTTCCAGCCGCCGGACATCGACCTTTATCTCCATCAGTCGCCTTGCAAGGTTGACGTCGCCGGTGACGAAGACCGTCTGGGCGGTGCGCAGATTGTCGATCGTGAGATCAAAGAGATCGGCCAATTCCTTATAGCCGTCATCGGAGAATTTCAGGCCCTTTTCGATCTTCTTGCCCAGTTGGTCGCAGAGACCCTTTTCGATGATATCGCCCATATGTTCGAGGTTGATGGCGTAGTCGATGATGGCGATCGAACGTCGGGCATTGTCGTCGCCCAGTCCCTTTTGTCCCAGTTTCGACAGATAGAGTTTCACGTCCTGCTGCAGCCTGTCGACACGGCCTTCGAGGAGGGCGATCTCCTTCAAGGGCGCAAGATCGTTGTGCTTGAAGGCATTTTCGGTGCGGATCAGCATGCGTTCGATCTGATCGCCGACACCCAGAACTTCACGCGTCGCATTGGCGAGTGCGCGGATGGGATCATCCAGTTCGTCCGGATCGAGGAATTGCGGGCCTGTTTCCTTCTCTGGCTCCTCAGGGATCAGGCGGGTCATGAGATCCGAGATCAGGCCGCCGAAGGGCCAGGCGATGATTGCCAGAAGAAGGTTGAAGGCGAGATGCGCGTCGACCGGGAGTTTTTCGGGCGAGATCGGCAATGTCTGCAGAAGATCAGCGGCTATGCCGGCAAGCGGGAGAGCAAGAACGCAGCCGATGGCGCGGACAAGCAGGTTACCGCGCGTGATGCGGCGTGCTTCGGGCGGGCTGGTCAGCGTAGCGACCACGGGAGGGATCGCGCCGCCGAGATTTGCCCCGAGAATGAGGACGACGACCAGTCCCGGCGAGGCAATGCCGCTCGATGCCAGCGACAGGACCAGAATGACGATCGCGAGGCTTGACGAGGAGACGAAGGCGAGAGCGGCGGAGAAGAGGAGTGCAACCAGCCAGCTGGAATCGAGCAGGTTCAGAAATGCTGCAAGTGCTGGCGATTGCCGCATCGGTTCAGTCGCCAGCCCAAGAACCTGGAGCGACAGAAGCATCAGGCCGATACCGATCAGCGCCGTACCGAAGCCTTTTCGAGCAGCAGAGCCGTTGCGCAACAAGATCACTCCGACGAGCAGCAGCAGCGGCGCAAAGACCTCGGTTCCTGCCGCGACCAGCCAGGCGGTGACGGCCGTGCCGATATTGGCGCCGAGCAGTACGATCTGCGCCATGCGCGGATTGACCAGACCGCGTTCGGCAAAGGAGGCGGTCATCAGCGCGGTGGCGGTGGAGCTTTGCAGGGCGATCGTTGCAACGAGGCCGGAGAGGAGGGAGCGGGGACCGCTTCTCGTACTGTTGGCAAGCCCGGTTCTCAGCCGAGCGCCAAAGGCGCGGGTCACACCTTCCTTTACCTGTGCAAGGCCGAAGAGAAGCAGTGCGACCGCACCCAGGATATTGATGACGACGAGCGTCGATTGCACTCCAAACTCCCCGAAATGATCATGGAAAACAGAGGGCGATTCCGTTGCCGGCTAATGAATGATAGACCTTTTCCGCACGTGATCAAGCCACCGCGCGCGACAGATTTTTGGGTTTTCGCGAAGCGCCTATGGTTGCCAGGATGTCTGGCGCATGGCTTCCCCGGCAATCATCGCAGCGGACATCGCCACATTGATGGAGCGTTGCCCTTCCACCATCGGGATCAGGATACGGCCTTCTACCGCATCGTGAACGTTTTCCGGCACACCGGCGCTTTCTCGGCCGAAAAGCAGGATGTCGTTCAGCCGATAGGCAAATTGTGTATAGGGCTCGGGCGATTTCGTCGTTGCAAGCACAAGCCTGCGTCCGCTCGACCTGCGCCATTCATCGAACTGAGCCCAGTTGACGTGGCGGGTGAGTGAGACCGCCGACAGATAATCCATCCCGGCGCGTTTCAGGTTGCGATCGGAAATATCGAACCCTGCGGGCTCGATGATGTCGACGCCGAGGCCAAGGCAGGCGGCAAGGCGCAGGATCGTGCCGGTATTGCCGGGAATGTCAGGCTGGTAAAGGGCGATGCGCAGGTCGGTCATGCCCTTTGATTAGCGGAGATGATGCTTGCCGCTCAAGTCCTTTCAGCCGTTCGGATGCGGGGATGCGGCTGATTGGGTCTTTTCAATTTTGCCGCGAGCGTGTAGAAGGGCGGCCTGTTTAACGCCCATTACGGAGGCCTACATGGATATGACCGTGCTCTCGCGCCTCCGTCAGTCGGATACTCGTCTGGCCTGAGGCGTTTCGCGGTTCACGCAAAGTCTCTTCTTCACTGATCCGCTTTTTCTGATCCGTTCGTGGCCGCTTGAGGCCATGCCTGATTTTTCTCTCAGTGTCGCAGCCGGGCAGCTTTTCGTCGCCGGATCGCCTGAGAGACGTCCGTCTGCCGGAGCTTATTGATGTTTTCGTGGTTTGAACGCCGTCTCAATCCTTATCCCGACGACCAACCGACATTGCCGCCCAAGGGGCTTTTGGCATTCTGCTGGCATTATACCAAGCCAGCTTGGCCGTGGCTGCTTTTGCTTGGCAGCTGCTCACTGATCATCGCCGTGGCGGAAGTGTTGCTTTATCAATTCCTCGGCAATATCGTCGACTGGCTGGCCTCAGCCGATCGCCAGACCTTCCTTAGCGATGAGGGCGGCAAGCTGATCTGGATGGCTGTGCTGGTGCTCGTCGGCCTGCCGCTTGCCGGGGCCGTCCACACGGTGACCATGCACCAGGTGCTTGCGGGCAATTATCCGATGATCGCGCGCTGGCAGATGCACCGCTTCCTGCTGCGGCATTCCATGGCCTTCTTTGCCAACGAATTTGCCGGCCGCGTATCGACCAAGGTGATGCAGACCTCGCTTGCCGTGCGCGAAGCGACGATGAAGATCATCGACGTCTTCGTTTACGCGATCGGCTTTTTCGTCTCGATGCTGGCGCTTGTCGTTGCCGTCGAGTGGCGGCTGGTGCTGCCGCTGATCCTGTGGTTCGTGTTCTATGTGCTGATCCTGCGCTACTTTATTCCCAGGCTGCGCAAGCTTTCGAGCGAGCAGGCCGATGCGCGCTCAATGATGACCGGGCGGATTGTCGACAGCTATACGAATATCGGCACGGTAAAGCTGTTTTCCCATGCCGGCCGCGAGGAGAGCTATGCTAAGGAAGGAATGAACGAGTTCCTTGGTACGGTTCATAGGCAGATGCGCCAGATCAGCCTCTTGAACATCTTCGTCGATCTCAACAATGCGCTCACCGTGTTTGCCGTTGCCGGTCTCGGGATCTGGCTGTGGATGGGGGGCGGCGTCAGCGTCGGTTCGATCGCGGTTGCCATCGGCCTTGCGATGCGCATCAACGGCATGTCGCAATGGATCATGTGGGAAGTAACCGCGCTGTTCGAGGCTATCGGCACGGTCTATGACGGCATGAACATGATGACCAAGCCGCATGATGTGACGGACGCCAATGGCGCTCGCCCGCTTGCGACCAAGAAGGGTCACATCCTCTATGAAAACGTCCGCTTCCATTACGGGAAGAGCAAAGGCGTGATCGATGGACTGACGCTCGACATTGCTGCCGGCCAGAAGGTCGGCCTGGTTGGGCGTTCAGGCGCCGGCAAGACGACGCTGATGAACCTGCTTCTGCGCTTCTACGATCTGGAAGGCGGCAGGATCACCATCGATGGTCAGGACATTTCGTCGGTGACGCAGGATAGTTTGCGCGGCATGATCGGCGTGGTGACGCAGGATACATCGCTGCTGCATCGTTCCATCCGCGACAACATCGCCTATGGCCGTCCGGATGCGACCGATGCCGAGATCATCCAGGCGGCAAAACGGGCAAATGCCTTCGAGTTCATCGAGGGGCTGTCCGACCTGCAGGGGCGTACCGGTCTCGATGCGCATGTGGGTGAGCGGGGCGTGAAGCTTTCTGGCGGCCAGCGCCAGCGTATCGCAATTGCCCGCGTGTTCCTCAAGGATGCGCCGATCCTGGTGCTCGACGAGGCGACATCGGCACTCGATTCCGAGGTCGAAGCTGCGATCCAGGAAAACCTGTTCGCGTTGATGGAAGGCAAAACGGTGATCGCGATCGCGCATCGGCTGTCGACGCTAACCGAAATGGACCGCCTGATCGTGCTGGACAAGGGGCGCATCGTGGAGACCGGAACCCATGAGCAACTGGCGTCCGGCGGTGGTATCTATGCCGATCTCTGGCACCGCCAGTCCGGCGGTTTCCTGGGCGATCAATCGACGGAAGAAGAGGCGGCGGAGTAATCCGCCGTTTCCTTTTTATGGGGCTCGCGGGCGAAGCCGCTGCGACATAATGCGTAAGGACAAATACACGCCCAGTTCTTTTTAGGGGTATTCGTTGTCGCACTTTTTTCGATGCTATCAATTAGCATCGGCTGGTAAGCCTTTGTTTATCTGTAACTGTCAGGGATGCGTATGGTGCATGGCACCATTGCGTATTGTTGATGGTTTGAGATGATGAACACGATAAAAATCAAATTTCTTCTACCCGCCCTTTTTGGTATCACCGTTCTCATCCTTATTGTTCAGGGCGCATTGGGCATGCGATCGGTCGCTCAGATCGAGACGCAGGCGGACACGATCGGCCGCCGCATGGAGCGCGCTCTCCTGATCGCCAATATGGACCGTGTATTGTCCGATGTCCGGCAGCTTTATCTGATGACGCTTGCCGCGCCGAATGCCGCCGAGAAAAAGCAGATGATCGAGCGGCTTCAGGCGGCCAATAAAGTGCGTGCCGAAGCTTTCGACAATTACGAGCAGGGCATCACTATCCCGGCTGCGAAGGAAAAATACGCGGCCCTTCAGAAGCTCGTTGCCGATTATGACGCCATGGGCGCTCAGTTCGTCCAGCTGGTCAGCTCGTCGCGAGTTTACGAAGCCAGGGATATGATTGCCCAGATGGTGCCGAAGGGTGCCGAGGCTAGCGATGTGCTCAAGGGCCTGATCGATGACAACAAGGTTCGCAGCGTCGAGGACGGCCGGATCACCAAGGAGATGGCGCAGTTCGTCTATGTCTCGACGATCATCGGCGTTCTCTTTGCCGTTGCGATCGCTATCGGCGCAGCCATGCTCAGCCTTTTCCGCGTGACGCGCCCGATTACGGAAATCACCGATTCCATGCAGTCCCTGGCTGCGGGCAACAATCAGATCACCATTCCTTATGCCGGTCGCGCGGATGAAATCGGCGACATGGCAGCTGCTGTTGCCGTTTTCCGCGACAATGCGCTGGAGCGGGTTCGTCTTGAGGAACAGACCGAAGCCAACCGCTCGATGGGCGAGCGGGAGCGGATCGCCAACGAAGAGCGAAAGGCGCGTGAGGCGGCCGAAGTGTCGTTTGCCGTGGAGGCTCTGGCAGGCGGTCTGAAGAACCTTTCCGATGGTAACATGACGGTTCGTCTCGATCAGCAGTTCGCCGGTCAGTTGGATCAGTTGCGTGTCAACTTCAACGAATCGGTCGGCAAGCTGCAGACCGCACTGCGTTCGGTCGGCGACAATGCGCGAATGATCGATGCAGGTGCGAACGAAATCCGTTCTGCGGCCGACGATCTTTCCAAACGCACCGAACAGCAGGCGGCTTCCGTCGAGCAAACCGCTGCGGCGCTGGAGGAGGTGACGACGGCGGTGAAGGATTCGGCTGTGCGTGCCGGTGAAGCAGGCAAGTTGGTCGATCAGACGCGCGTCGGCGCCGAGCGCTCCGGCGAGGTCGTTCGCCAGGCCGTTGCCGCGATGGAAGCGATCGAGCAGTCCTCTGCAGAGATCGGCAATATTATCGGCGTGATCGACGACATCGCCTTCCAGACGAACCTGCTTGCTCTCAACGCCGGTGTCGAGGCCGCACGTGCCGGTGAAGCCGGCAAGGGCTTTGCTGTCGTGGCACAGGAAGTCCGCGAGCTTGCCCAGCGTTCTGCCAATGCCGCCCGCGAGATTAAGTCTCTCATCACCAAGTCCGGCGAAAAGGTGCGGGACGGCGTGACGCTGGTCGGTGAGACCGGCAAGGCGCTGGAGACGATCGTTTCCGAAGTGCAGCGGATCAACACCAATGTCGGCTCGATCGTGGTTTCGGCCCGCGAGCAGTCCACCGGTCTTTCCGAGATCAGTACTTCGGTTCATCACATGGACCAGGGCACGCAGCAGAACGCAGCGATGGTGGAGCAGACGACGGCGGCAAGCCACAGCCTTGCAACCCAGGCCGCGGCGCTGACCGAATTGCTGGCGCAGTTCAATCTCGGTGAAGGCACAAGGGCCGCCGGAACTGCGCCGAGCGCAGCCACACCTGCATCGCGCCCGGCCGTTTCACCTGCTCGTGCTCTTGGCAACCGGATCGCTTCGGCGTTCGGTGGCGGTTCCTCCGCTGCGGCTGTGAAGCAGGAATGGTCGGAATTCTAAGTTTCGCCTGACAAAATATGAACAAACGGCGGCTTCGGCCGCCGTTTGCGTGTCCGGCTCCCGGATATCCTTGCCGAAATGTAATCTCGGTGCCCTTTGCCGCATTGCGGAACCGGCATATATCCGTTGCCATGGCCATTACCCAGTTCTTCCGTTTTTTCGAGACACGTATTCGCCCCTTTGCCGAAAAGGGAGACCTGCGGCCGCCGGAAGGAACGATTGCCTTCATCTGGTTCTATGTACGGCAGGCCAAGACGCCATTTCTCGCCATGCTGGTTCTCGGTGGGCTGACGGCTGCTATCGAGGCAGCGCTGTTCTGGTTTGTCGGCCGTCTCGTCGATATTCTGGCCAGCATCGATCGCGCGCAGGGATGGGACGGTCTTCTGGCCGCGCATGGCTGGGAACTTGGCGGGATGCTGGTACTGATTGGCGTCGTACGCTTCCTGGTGACGTTGGCGACCGCGCTTGTCGATCAGCAGATCATCACGCCGGGGTTCTATAATCTGGTTCGCTGGCAGTCCTATCAGCACGTGGCGCGGCAATCCCTGTCCTTCTTCCAGAACGATTTTGCCGGACGGATCGTGACAAAGGTCTGGTCCGGCGGGCAGGCGGCGGGTGACCTTGTGACCTCGCTGATGGAAAGTGTCTGGTTCGTCTGCATCTATTCGGCGTCGATGCTGATGCTGGTCGGCGGACTCGATTGGCGGCTGGCGGTGCTGGTGCTGGCCTGGGTGGCGATCTTTGCCGCGCTCGCACGTTATTTCGTGCCGCGTATCCGCTACCATTCGAAGGAGACGGCGGAGGCTGCCTCGATGCTATCGGGCCGGATGGTCGACGCCTATAGCAATATCCAGACGCTGCGCCTGTTCGGTCGCGACGAGGCGAATGACCGCTACATGCGAGAGGGCTTCAACACGTTTCAGTCGACGACGCTGATGTTTACTCGGTTCATCACCGGCGTTCGGGCATCTATGGCGCTGCTATCGGGTGTGATGATCACGTCGATGGCGGCGCTTTGCATCCATCTCTGGCTGCAGGGCAATATCAGCGCTGGTGCGGTCGCCTTCACGCTGGCACTGGTGCTGCGGCTGAATTTCCTGCTTGGTCGCCTGATGACGCAGTTCAACGGGATCATGCGCAATTTCGGCACGGTACAGAACGCGGCCGAGCTGATTTCTCAGCCAATCGGGTTGACCGATGTGCCCAGCGCGCAGGCGCTCAAGGTCGAGCGGCCGCAGATCCGGTTCAATGACGTCAGTTTCCACTATGGAAAAGACAAGGGCGTCATCGATCATCTGAATCTGACCGTTCGTGCCGGTGAAAAGGTCGGCATTATCGGCCGGTCGGGAGCGGGCAAGTCGACGCTCGTCAATCTGCTCCTGCGGTTCTACGACCTGGAAGGCGGCCGGATCGAGATCGATGGCCAGGATATTTCCAAGGTCAGCCAGGAAACGCTGAGAGCACAGATAGGCATGGTCACTCAGGACACGTCGCTGCTGCATCGCTCTATCCGCGACAACATTCTTTTCGGCCGCCCGGATGCATCCGATGCGCAACTGCTTGCCGCGTCCGAAAAGGCGCAGGCGGACGAATTCATCGCCAATCTGGTGGACCAGCGCGGGCGCAGAGGTTTCGATGCGCATGTGGGCGAACGTGGCGTGAAGCTTTCGGGCGGGCAGAGGCAAAGGATCGCGATTGCCCGCGTCATGCTCAAGGATGCGCCGATCCTCATTCTCGACGAGGCGACCTCGGCGCTCGATTCAGAGGTGGAGGCCGCAATCCAAGCGAGCCTCGACGGTCTCATGCAAGGCAAGACAGTGCTTGCCATTGCCCATCGTCTATCAACAATTGCCATGCTCGACCGCTTGATCGTGATGGACAAGGGGCGGATCGTGGAAGAGGGGACGCATAGCGAACTGGTTTCCGCAGGCGGCCTTTATGCCGAACTCTGGTCACGCCAGACAGGCGGCTTTCTTGCCGCCGATGCCGCACAATAGGTCTTCACTGGTTGCTGATGACGAGATCTGCCATCAGTCCTGCATGATTTGACCCATAAGCGCTTGGCAGAGTGGAGATCGATCTGATCTTCAACGGCGCCCGGACATAGACATGGTCGATCGGCAGTCCGAACTTGCCGAGGCTGACAGGCCATGTCGGTGGTTCATATGATGCAGTTCTAAGCCCCGTCCAAGTAAAGAAGCTGCGGATATTGGGAGCCAGTGACGAGGCGTTGAAATCACCCGAAAGGACAAGCGGGCCTTGCATCTTTTCCATGGCGAGGGTGGCTTGCACCAGCTCTACGGTCTGGAATTCATCGAAATAGGGTTTGGTCGTGTGGATACCGGCAATATTGACCTTGTGTCCTCTGATTTCCGTTTCGGCCAGAATGAAGCGGTCGCTGAAGAGTGTGCTCAGGCTTCGGATCGTTCCTCGCTCGAGCGGTGTCTTCGACAACATCAGCTGATCGCATCCGGCGGTCAGAACACCGCAGCCAATATGGTAGGGATAGCTCGAGCCAAGCAATGAGAGGTGCGCCTCAAGTGGTTCGGCTTCCATGATGTTGACGACATCGGCGCCCGAATTGGCGATCATCCTCGCAATCGCTTCCCCGTTTTCCTCATTTTCCTTGAGGATGTTGAAGGAGAGCAGGCTGAAGCTCGGGGCATTGGCGTCGTTTTCCATCGCCATCCCTGTGTATTCCCGCCCCATGATTACGGCATGGCCGGCAAGGGCCAGCGATCCGGCGAGCAGAAGCAGGGAGACGATGTTGCGGTGGAGAGCTAGCGCAAAAAGCATGCTCAGGCTGCATGCCACGGCCGCGTGTAATTGGAGGCTGTGAAGCGTGGCGAACATCCAGTGTGGATGCGGGTATCGCGTGCCGATTGCCAGCATTACGAGCGACACGATGACGCAGATTGCAACGGAAAGGATCTTTCTTGAGGTCATGATCGGGTCCGAAGCTTCACTTGATTGATGAATTAGCACGCGCAAATGTCTCTTGCAACGCAACATGTTTGCTTCTCATGGCTGCGAAATGCGCTTGATCCAAATCAAGTTCCTCATTGATATCGCAGGTTAAATCATGGCCGCTGCATAGTGTCGCAAGACAATGTTGCAGTGCCCTGTCGATTACATGCCAAAATAGAAATCGTGTTCCTTCATCCGGTCGTAGGCCTTGCCAAGCGGCAAGTTTATCTGCGATCAAATCAAAGATCGCACTAGCTTGCTGGGGAATCGGTGTTCGATCTATGGTGACGGAGGTTGACCACAGCCAGGAGGAGGCATGCGGATGACAGGGACATTGCATGAGAGGATGGTTGAACCGTGAGTGAGCATAATCCAAGTGAAGGAACGGTGAGCGAACCCACGCGCCGCGATTTCCTCTATCTGACGACCGGCATGGCCGGCGCTGTGGGTGCTGCGGCCGTTGCATGGCCATTTATCGACCAGATGCGCCCGGATGCGTCGACACTGGCACTCGCCTCGATCGAGGTGAATGTCGCAGCGCTGCAACCAGGCATGTCGCTGACCGTCAAATGGCGCGGCAAGCCGGTGTTCATTCGCAACCGCACGCCCAAGGAACTAGAAGAAGCCAATGCCGTTCAACTGTCCGACCTGAAGGATCCCGTCGCCCGCAACGCCAATATCGCGGCGGATGCAGAGGCGACCGGCCTCGACCGGTCTGCCGGCGAAGGCAAGGAAAACTGGATCGTGATGATCGGCTCCTGCACCCATCTCGGTTGTGTTCCGCTTGGCCAGTCCGGCGATTTCAACGGATGGTTCTGTCCCTGCCATGGCTCGCATTACGATACTGCGGGCCGCATCCGAAAAGGTCCTGCACCGCAGAACCTTGCAATTCCGACATTCGCATTCGCAAGCGATACCGTGATCAGGATCGGGTGAGGGGCTGACATATGAGTGGACATTCGTCTTATCAACCGTCGACGGGGATCGAACGGTGGATCGACCAGCGGCTGCCTTTGCCGCGCATGGTGTATGACAGCTTCGTCGCCTATCCGGTGCCGCGAAACCTGAATTACGCCTATACATTCGGTGCGATGCTCTCGGTGATGCTGATCGTGCAGATCCTGAGTGGCGTCGTGCTGGCAATGCATTACACAGCCTCGACGGCCGAAGCTTTCGTCTCGGTTGAAAAGATCATGCGCGACGTCAATCATGGTTGGCTGCTGCGGTATATGCATTCCAACGGTGCATCCTTCTTCTTCATCGCGGTTTATCTGCATATTGCCCGCGGTCTCTATTACGGTTCATACAAGGCGCCGCGCGAAATCCTCTGGATTCTTGGTGTCGTCATCTATCTGCTGATGATGGCGACCGGCTTCATGGGCTATGTGCTTCCCTGGGGACAGATGTCTTTCTGGGGCGCAACGGTCATCACCGGTTTCTTCACCGCCTTCCCGTTGGTCGGCGAGTGGATCCAGCAGTTCCTGCTCGGCGGCTTTGCCGTCGATCAGCCGACGCTGAACCGGTTTTTCTCGCTTCACTACCTCTTGCCGTTCATGATCGCCGGCGTCGTCGTGCTGCACGTCTGGGCGCTGCATGTCACCGGCCAGACGAACCCGACTGGTGTCGAGGTGAAGTCGAAGACCGATACGGTGCCTTTCACGCCCTATGCGACGCTGAAAGACGCGTTCGGCGTGTCGGTCTTCCTGATCGTCTATGCCTGGTTCATCTTCTATATGCCGAACTATCTCGGCCATCCGGACAACTACATCCCGGCCGACGCCCTGAAGACTCCGGCGCATATCGTGCCCGAATGGTACTACCTGCCATTCTACGCGATGCTGCGTGCGATCACCTTCAATGTTGGACCGATTGACAGCAAGCTCGGCGGCGTGCTCGTCATGTTCGGTTCGATCATCATCCTGTTCTTCCTGCCCTGGCTTGATACGTCAAAGGTCAGATCGGCCGTCTACCGTCCCTGGTACAAGCTGTTCTTCTGGATCTTCGTTGCCAACTCGATCTTCCTCGGCTGGCTCGGTGCCATGCCGGCGGAAGGTGGCGGGCTCATCGCGCTGCTGTTCGGCGGCGATCTGAAGGGCAATTACGTCGGTTATTCGCAGCTGGGAACGCTCTATTACTTCGGCTTCTTCCTGGTGATCATGCCGCTTCTCGGCCTGTTCGAAACGCCACGGCGAATTCCGAACTCGATCACCGAAGCGGTGCTGGAGCAGAAGAGCAAGAAGGCAGGCTCGGATACGACCGAACCGGCCAAGGCCACGGCGTGAGCGCGGAGAGGGATCGACACATGAAAAAGCTTGCTACAAGCCTTCTCTCCCTGGCGCTTCTGGCCGGATTGGGCATCGCCCAGGCCAATGCTCAGGAAAACCACGAGGCCGCCGGGGCCGAAGCCCATGCGGAGGGTGCTACACCGCATTATCCGATCCACCATCCAAAGAATGTAAAATGGAGCTTTGCCGGACCTTTCGGCCATTACGACAAGCAGCAGCTTCAGCGTGGTTTGAAGGTCTATACGGAAGTCTGTTCCGCCTGCCATTCTATGGAGCTGGTGCCTTTCCGGACGCTGGGCGATCTCGGATATTCGGAAGCACAGGTGAAAGCCTTTGCCGCCAACTATCAGATCCAGGACGGACCGAATGACGATGGCGAAATGTTCGAACGTGCCGGTGTGCCGTCCGACCATTTTCCGTCTCCGTTCCCCAACCACCAGGCCGCCGCGGCGGCCAATAACGGGGCTGCACCGCCGGACTTCTCGCTGCTCGGCAAGGCACGCGGTATCACGCGCGGCTTCCCGCAATTCGTCGTCGATATCTTCACCCAGTATCAGGAAGGCGGCCCCGACTATATCTACTCGCTGATCACCGGCTATCAGGAGCCGCCAGCGGGTGTGGAAGTGCCGGAAGGTGGGCATTACAATCCCTATTTCGCCAATGCCGCCTCGCTTGCCATGGCCCCGCCGATCGCAGACGATCAGGTGACCTATGACGACGGCTCGCCGCAGACGGTGGACCAGTATGCCAAGGACATTGCTGCCTTCCTGATGTGGGCTGCGGAGCCGCATCTGGAAGAACGCAAGCGGACCGGTTTCATGGTCATGGTATTTCTGGTGATCTTCAGCGGGCTCATTTACCTGACGAAGAAGTCGGTCTATGCCAATAAGGAACATTGATCCGAAGCCGGGTCAAAGATAGAGAAGGCGGCTTCGGCCGCCTTTTTCATGTGCGCATCTTCAACAGGCCGCTCGTTCGACTGGTACGGAAAGATCCTGCCGCAAGACGACGGAGCTTTTTACGCAATTCCGGATGCAAAACCGGTTCCCACTTTTGCTGGAATTGCTTTAACAGGGTTATCATGACTGCCTCGACCAAAGACATTCTCGCCGCTGCGATCCGTTCCATTCCGGATTATCCCAAGCCCGGCATCATCTTTCGCGATATCACCACGTTGCTCGGTGATGCGGCGGCCTTCCGTCTGGCGGTGGATGAACTGGTCAAACCCTACGAAGGAATGGGCGTCGACAAGATCGCCGGCATGGAAGCGCGTGGCTTCATTTTGGGCGGCGCGATGGCACATCAGCTTTCGGCTGGTTTCGTGCCGATCCGCAAGAAGGGCAAGCTGCCCTATCGCACGGTCAGCATGGCCTATGCGCTGGAATACGGTACCGACGAGATGGAAATCCATGTCGATGCGGTAAAGCCTGGCGAAAAAGTGATCCTCTGCGACGACCTGATCGCGACCGGCGGTACTGCTGTCGGCGCCGTCAAGCTGCTGCGCCAGATCGGTGCGGAAGTCGTCTCCGCCTGCTTCGTCATCGACCTGCCGGATCTCGGCGGTCGCAAGAACCTCGAAGCGCTTGGCGTCGAGGTTCGCACATTGGCCGAGTTTTCCGGCCACTGACCTTTTGCAGGCCATGGCATAGTTCAAGCGCGTCGGGCTAACCCCCGGCGCGTTTTTGCAGATAAGCGGGCAGGATGTGGTGCTCGGTTAGTTCTGCCATAACAACGTCGCCCGGTTTCTCCGGATCTATCCAGCGCAGTTCCTCGATCTCGGCGGAACTGGCGATATGGGCATCTCCGCTCTCGATCAGAAAGACATCGGCGGACACGGTAAAACCCGCTTCATTGGCTGCGGGTGCCTCGAAATGGCCAAGCGGGTGCAGGTCGTCGAGCGATGCGTGCAGACCTATTTCCTCCACGAGTTCGCGCAGAAGAGCGGATGCCGGGCTTTCCTGTGGCTCGATCTTGCCTCCGGGCTGCATGAAGGCCGTGGTTGCCCGTTTGCGAACGAGAAGCGTTAAGCCATCGGTGCGGATGATAACGGCGGCTGCGATGCGGATTGTCTGCGTCATGTGGTCGAGCTTTCGAACAATAGCGGTGAGACGATATTCGCGATGAAATCCAGGACTTTCTCATCTTTCGACCATTCGCCGGACGCTTCGAATTCCGCGAGTTCGATGCCTAGGATCCGGTGTGTTGGAAGAGCGGAGAAAATTTCCCGGAGCGTATCGGGCAAGAGACCATCGGCAATCGCGTAGGCGGCCGGAATATGTCCGGGTTCAAGTACGTCCCAGTCGACATGGATACATATCTCCCGATCGCCGATTTCGGAAAGTATCGCCTGCGGCGTCGCGGTTGATGGGGGAATGATGCGCAGCCCGGCCTGTTTCATCAGGTCGGATTCGGCGGGATCGATATCTCTTCCGCCGACGACGATGACATTTTTCGGATCGATACCGCTGCCGTGGCCGCTCTCCCACATGCCGCAGGCTGCTGCCAGAACCATGCCGCCGAGATAACCGCTTTCCGTCGTGAAAGGCGTGTTGAAGTCTCCATGGGCATCGATCCAGAGGACGACCGCTTCCGGATGTGCCCGTGCTGCGACCGGCAGAGAGGCAAGGCTGGCGGCGCAGGTGTTGGCGACCATGAGTGGGCGATTGCCGCGATCGATCGTTTGCGAGATCGCCTGCCGTAACTCCGCCAGTGTGACGTTGGCCTCGGCAAGTGCCAAAGACCAATGGTCATCGCGTGCCGGTGAAATCTGGCCGATCTCGAGTGGTGCAAGTCCGGTGAGGCTGGAAACCAACTTTGCCGTCAATGCGGCTCCGGGAATGGCACCCGATGTCCGGTCGGCGATGCGTCCCTGCGAGACGATAAGTTCAAATGTCATGACAACCCAGGCTGATGATGCGGGAAGGAGGTTTTGCGCGGCCCTGCGGAGAAGAATAGTTCGTGATATTCTGTTGGATATAGCGATAGCCGTGCTTATGGCAAACTCAATTTTGACGCTGTTCCGGTTCTTCTGTTCCCCCAAATCCTTGGGGTTGTGAGAGAAGGCGGCGTTGATAGTCTTTCATTTTCCGAGGGAGAATCAGATGGACGTCACTGCGCTTGCCGGCTTTGCTGCCGCATTTCTCTTCTTCGCGGCCAGTCCCGGTCCGGATAACGTGACGATCGTTGCCCGTACCGTCGCACAGGGCGCCTTGTCGGGGATAGCCTATGGGGCAGGGACGTGCACCGGCATTCTCATGTTTCTGGCGCTGGCGGTTTTCGGCCTGTCGGTCGTCGCCAGCGAGATGGGTGTCGTTATGACTGTCCTGCGCTATGGCGGCGCGATCTATCTCGTGTGGACGGGGATCAGGCTCTGGATGGCTGAACCGGTGGTGCCGGCGCTTACGCCACAGGCGAATGGAAGCCTGTTCGGCGCCTATCTGACCGGCGTGGTTCTCAATCTTGGCAATCCCAAGATGCCGCTGTTCTATATCGCGCTGTTGCCGAATGTTGTCGGTACCGGGTTAGCCGTTGCTGATGGCGTGATGCTGGCCATGATCATTCTCGCCGTGGAAGTCGTCGTCGTGGGCGGGCATGTGGCGCTTGCCAGCCGCGCACGGCATGCGCTTCGCAATCCCCTTATCGTGCGGCGGGCCAATCGCGCTGCGGGGGCAGTGATGATCGGCGCAGGCGCTGCCGTGGTCGTTGCACGTTAATCGAATTCCAGAACGGTGCTCTCGAAGCGCAGAACGGTTTCGCCCTTCTGGTTGACGCCCTGATTGGCCGTCAGGTTGATCGACGTTCCTGGCCGCGACATCAGTGGGCGGCTTTCAATGAGCGTGACTGAATAGGTGATCGTATCGCCGGCATAAACGGGCTTCAGCCATTGCAGTTTCTTGAAACCGGGCGAGGGGCCGAGTTTTGGAGGTTCGATGCCTTCGGCTAGAAGCCGGGCATGTTCCTTGGCCCAGTAGGCGATAAACATCTTCATCCAGCCTGCGCAGGTATGCCATCCGGATGCGCACAGGCCGCCAAAGACAAAGTTCTTTGCTGCTTCCGGATCGGTATGAAAGGGCTGGGGATCGTATTTCTTTGCGAAGGCTATGATGTCTTCTGCGGTGAAGAGAAGCGAGCCGGTGACGACCGTCTGGCCGGGTAGGGAGACGTCGGCGACTTTCATGCCCTGTCTCCGGCGGTTACTGTTTCGTCGGCAGGGCGGGCGCGGAACATGATCGGGTTTTCGCCGCGCATGACGATTTCGTCGTTCTGGTTGATGACCTCGTGGAGAAATTTGACGAGGCCGAGACCGGGGCGCGAGCGAAGCGGACGTGCCTCGATCACCGTCGAGCGGCCGGAGAGCGTATCTCCCGCAAGAACGGGCTTTTTCCATTCCATGAATTCGATGCCGGGAGAGCCTTCCGACGAAGACTTCGCCAGCCAGCCGTCATACATCATGCGCATGAAGAGGCTTGCCGTGTGCCAGCCCGATGCCGCCAGTCCGCCGAGAATGCTGGCCTTGCCGGCCTCTTCGTCAAGATGCATCGGCTGCGGATCGAATTCGCTGGCGAATTCGATGATTGCCGCCGCATCGAGCGTGCATGACGCAAGCGGCAGAACGCGGCCGGGGGTGAAATCCTCGAGGTAAAGCATGGTGCGCCTCGGCAATGGAGAATGAGGCTACGGTCGGGAAACTCCCGGCCGTAGCGCATGGTTTTCGATCTTAGGTGTTGAAGCGGAAGTGGATGACGTCGCCATCGTTGACGACATATTCCTTGCCTTCGTCGCGGCCCTTGCCTGCTTCCTTGGCGCCGACTTCGCCCTTATAGGCGATGTAATCGTCGTAGGAGATGGTGAAGGCGCGGATGAAACCGCGTTCGAAATCGGTATGGATGACGCCAGCGGCCTGCGGTGCCTTGGTGCCGCGACGGATCGTCCAGGCACGGCATTCCTTCGGGCCGACGGTGAAATAGGTGATCAGGTCGAGCAGGTGGTAACCTGCGCGGATCAGGCGGTCGAGGCCGGCTTCTTCAAGGCCAAGTGCGCCGAGGAACTCCTTGGCTTCCTCATCGGGAAGCTGGGCGACTTCGGATTCGATCGCGGCCGAGATGATGACGCATTCGGCGCCCTGAGCCTTTGCCATTTCGGCGACGGCCTTGGTGTGCTCGTTGCCATCGACAGCATCGCCTTCGGCGACGTTGCAGACATAAAGGACCGGATGCGAGGTCAGGAGGTTGAGGCTCTTGAGGATCTCGATCTCTTCCGGTGCCAGCGTCTTCAGGAGAATACGGGCCGGCTTGCCTTCGTTCAGAAGCTTGATGACTTCTTCCATCACCGGCAACTGGGCGATCGATTCCTTGTCCTTGCCGGTGGCTCGCTTGCGGGTCTGTTCGACGCGGCGCTCCAGGCTTTCGAGGTCGGCGAGCATCAGCTCGGTCTCGATCGTGTCGGCGTCGCCAACCGGGTTGATCTTGCCCTCGACATGGGTGATGTCGTCATCTTCGAAGCAGCGCAGCACGTGGACGACGGCGTCGACTTCGCGGATATTGGCAAGGAACTTATTGCCCAGGCCTTCGCCCTTCGATGCACCGCGCACGAGGCCGGCGATGTCGACGAAGGAGATGCGGGTCGGGATGATTTCCTTCGAACCGGCGATCGTCGCAAGCTTCTGCATGCGCGCATCCGGAACAGCAACTTCACCGGTGTTCGGCTCGATCGTGCAGAACGGATAGTTCGCAGCCTGCGCGGCAGCCGTCTTTGTCAGTGCGTTGAAAAGGGTGGACTTGCCGACATTGGGCAGTCCGACGATACCGCATTTAAAGCCCATCGGGGATGAAACCTATCGTTTAACTGAGTTTGCAGTGGCTATGGGGGAAAGTGCCCTGCGGGTCAAGGCTTGCGATATTCTGCATCCGTCTCAGGAGACGCTATGGCTTGAAATCTTCCTGCTGCGGCGCAAGATAACTCATATGCCCGATTGAGGCTTTCCTCACATGGAGGTCAAGCTGATGGCCGAAGATACGGTTCTCGCCCCGAAAACGAAATCGAAACCAAAGCTGGAGCGGCCCAAGCTCTACAAAGTCATATTGCTGAACGACGACTACACGCCGCGTGGGTTTGTTACGATGGTACTTAAGGCCGTTTTCCGTATGAGCGAGGAGACGGGCTTGCGGGTGATGATGACCGCTCACCGGCTTGGTTCCTGTGTGGTCGTCGTCTGCGCAAAGGATATTGCCGAAACGAAGGCCAAGGAGGCGGTGGATCTCGCGAAGGAAGCGGGCTATCCGCTGATGTTCACCACCGAGCCGGAGGAGTAACTTCTCCCGGCTATTGTGTAATCGGCCGATAGAGGAAATCATCGGGCAGACCCAGCCTTCGGCAAGCCTGGACCGGTGGAGAGAATTTGAGCACCAGTCTATCGGCCGTGCGGGCGGCAATTTTCACGGTGGCGCGTTCGAGATGCGTCAATGACCATTTGCGGCCAAGCTCCAGCCGCTGCCTGATCCACTCCGGCAGGATCTCGATGGCCGCCTTGAGCAGGAGCAATTGTAGCGGGCGTGCCGGCCCTGGAAGGGCTGAGACCGTGCGCATGATGTAGAGAAATTCGCCGATGATGGGTGATGGTTCAAGCCGCGAGCCCTTGGAAGCGAAGAGCAGGTCGAGTTCCATCTGGGATGCAGGCGCGCCACGTGCGCCGTAAAGCTCTGCGGCTGGTCGTGCCTCGCGGAACAGGGAATCGCGTTCATCTGCGGACAATGGCCGCACAAATCGGTGATATGCCTGCATGAAGCCGAAGCCGGTGGTCGCCTGCACCCAATCCAGCAGCTCGCGATCGTTGGCGTTGTAAGCCTCACCATTGCTGGTGCGCCCATCCACCCTGCTGTGGCGCCGTACGACGCCGGCAATCATCGCTTCAGCCTGGCTGCGGGCGCCATAGACTGTGACCATGGCCGCCAGACCTGTTCGCTGGAGGCGTGTCAGTGCATCGTGTCGGAAAGTGCTGTGCTGCCAGACGCCGTCACGAACCTTGGGTTCTGCAAATTCCAGCAGGACGGCGGCAATTCCGCCGATGAACAAGGAGATCTGATTCTTGAAGATACGCCAGGAGACCGAGTCCGCAGCCGTCAGTGCCGCTTCCCCTTTTGGGGTAGAGAAGTCGATGGTCGGACCTGCACTGTTGATAAGCCGTGCGGTCGTGCGATCTATCCGGTCATGCAGCAGGCCGGGAAGAGGCAGGGGGCAGTGTGATGAAACATCGAGAACTCCTTTTCGCGGGAAAGCGGAAAAGGGACATTTGTTCCAGTTTATATGATTTATTGTCGTATTTTAGGGCCGTTTCAAGTGCGCGCGCTTCAACTCAATTTTCCTTGCCTCCGAACATCTTCTTCAGCATTTCGGCCATCGGGCCAGATGTCGGCAGGTTCGGCTTTCCGCCATTACGAGCCTGACGGATGTGGGATTGGCCCGCCGGTTTTGGGGGCTGCGGCTGTTTTGCCGCCGGTTTTTCCGGCTCCGGCTTGCCGCCTACGGCAAGCGTCAGCTTGTTCATCAACTGCGAGTCCTCGCCTTTGACCAGCATCCCGGCATTGTCGGCGATCGCGTTCATCAGCGGTTCCAGCCAGACCTTGTCAGACTTGGCGAAATCTCCCAGGACATGTCCGTGCACCAGTTCCTTGTTTCCAGGGTGACCGATGCCGATGCGCAGCCGGCGATAATCCTTGCCGCAATGGGCGTCGAGCGATTTGATGCCGTTGTGCCCGCCGTGGCCTCCGGCTGTCTTGAGCCGCGTTCTTCCCGGTGGCAGATCGAGTTCATCGTAGATCGCGACGATATTTGCCGGCGTCAGCTTGTAGAAGCGCATGGCCTCGCCAACGGCCTCGCCCGAGAGGTTCATGAAGGTCTGCGGCTTCATCAACAGAACCTTCTCGCCATCGATCTCGCCTTCCGAGATCACTGCCTTGAACTTCTTCGACCAAGGCGAAAAGCCCGCACGTCGCTGAATGGCGTCGACAGCCATGAAACCGACATTGTGGCGGTTGCCTGCGTATTGCGCTCCGGGATTGCCAAGGCCAGCAATGATCAACATTGAAACTCTCCGTCTTTCTGCGCTCTGTCACCACCGCGAAATGACGGCACTGTCAATGTCTATGTGTCTATTTTTCCCACAAGCGGAGGGGCTTCAGTCCGTAGCGCCGGAGAATTTCATCCTGGCCTTTTTCGCGGATGAGTGCATCCAGTCCATCCTGCATGCGGGTGATCATGTCATCGGGCATCTGCTTGTTGCAGGCCATGCCAAAGTGACTTTCCGAAAAGGGCAGAGCGATTTCCACCGGCTTTCCCTCGAGTTTTAGCCTTTCAAAGATGTTGTCCGACATCGGCATCATGTCAACGCGTCGCTCCAGGAGCTTGTTGAGCGTGATTTCGAAATCCGAGCTCAGATCGATCGAGGGAAAACCCCGTTCGCGCAACAGGGTCTCCGTGAAGTCCGCGCGGTGCGTGCCTATTGTGTAGCGCTTGGCTTCGTCGAGTGTGCTTGCCGTAACACTCGACCCCTTAAGGCGTACCAGTACATGCCGGCTGATGCTTAAGGGGGTCACCCATTTGAACCGGTCTTCCCGTTCTGGAATACGCGCAGCGGAAAAGGCGCAGTGCATGGGCAAAGTCTCGGCCAGGGTGATTGCTCTTGCCCAAGGCATTATCTCCATGGTGAACGGAATACCTGCCTTCCCCATCAGAGCGGCGACCTGTTCTACACTGGACCCGCTATATGTTCCGTCTGCGTTACGATAGATGAACGGAGGATATGATTCAGTCGTGAGCGTCACCGCAGTCTGGGCAAGGGCGGGTGCTGTCGCTCCGAGCATGCCGATCAGTGCAATCATCATCTTCATCGCGGGCCTCCGAAATGTTACTGGAAGCGTCGTGCCTCGAAGCTTGAGGCGCTCTGTCATATGCGCTCTGTACGCTTCATGTCTCAATATCACCGCTTGTTCCTACACATGCACAACTGCGCAGTTGGCATGCATATCTAATTGTGACATTTCCCCGTTCAGCTGGCGAGCGATGCCTTGCTGGGATGTCCAGAAAAATCTGCCAGCAAGTCATTGATTTCGCGAGGCCTAGAGAAGTGGTAGCCCTGTGCGTAGTCGACGCCGATCTGCATCAGCTGTTGCCGCTGCTGCGCAGTTTCGACGCCTTCCGCCACGACCTTACACTGCATCTGATGCGAAATGGTCGTAATGCCTTCGATCAGCATCCTGCTTTTTCGCTCCAAATCGCTGTCACCACCAAGGAGCGACTGAACGAAGGATTGATCAATTTTGACGATATCGACAGGGAACCGGTTCAGATAGCTAAGAGATGAATAGCCGGTGCCGAAATCGTCCAAGGCGATGCGGCAACCGAGATCGTGCAGCTCGGAAAGAGTTCTGCGAATCTCCGGGTCGTCATGCATCAATACAGCCTCGGTGATTTCGATCACAAGGCGGGCCGGCAGGATTCCCCCTTCACCCAGCATTCTGGTCAGGCGCGCGGGAAGGCAGCGTTCGAATTGCAAGGGCGAAAAGTTCACGGCGACATATGTGTCGCCAAGGCCAGGAAGGCGAGAAACGCGATTGAGATTGGCGATTGCATCTTCAAGAATAAGATTGCCGATCGCGGCAATCGATCCGTTTTCTTCCGCAACGCTGACTAGCGGACCCGGGGGAAGCAAGCCCTTGCGAGGGTGGCGAAGACGCATGAGTGCTTCGAACCCGACCGGTATGCCAGTTGCCATGCCTACGATCGGCTGAAAATGCGCTTCGAACCAGTTGGCTGCAATTCCTACTTCGATGTCGCTTTCAATTTCGGCTTTTTCCCTGGTTCTTGTCAGGATAGCGGGATCGTAGACTCTGGCGCCGTTCTTACCGTCACGTTTGCGGGCATACATGGCCAGATCGGATTTCTGCAGCAGATCGGCGGCAGTCGCTGCGTGTTGCGGATAAAAGGCGACACCCACGCTGGCGCTCAGCCTTATGCCGGTTCCTTCGATACGAAACGGCGATTCGAACATGTCGATAATCTGCTGGCACAGATCAGCACTGCGGCTTTCGGCGTCCGGGCCGGCGATTACGATGGCGAATTCGTCGCCGCCAAGTCTGGAGACTGTATCTGTGTCGTGCAGCATGGGTTGCAGCCTTACAACGAACTCCTGCAGAACGAGGTCGCCCGCTGCGTGCCCATGATTGTCGTTGATCGCCTTGAAGCGATCGAGGTCGACGAAGAGGCAGGCGAGCTGGGTCGCCATCCGGTCGGCTTCGACGATATGACGGTCCAGAGCGGCTTCGAAACCCTGCCTGTTCAGCAGTCCTGTCAAATGGTCGGTTATCGCCTGCTGATGGTTGCGGAATTCGGATTGCTTTAGTTCGGTGACGTCGGTCATGACACTCAACGAGCCGGCAAGATGGGTGGTGGTTGCGCCAAGATCAGCTTCGGCGATCAGGACATCAAGGATGCGGCCGTTCTTGCACAGGAAGCGTACGGTAATTTCTATCGTAACGCATTGGGCCGCTGTGTGCCTTCTGCGATTTTCAAAAGAAGCCCGGTCTGGGGCGAAAAGGAAATCCGAAAAATGCTGTCCGATAACTTCTTCTCGCTGGTAGCCTGTGGCCAATAGCCAGTAGTCGCTCACGGCAGCCACTGTGTCGCCCGCGGTCAATGAGAACAGCATTGCCGGCGTGAGGTTGTAAATTTCGATCGTCTGCTGATGGGCTCGCTTCAGTTCCTTTTCCTCGCGCTCCAGAAGGAACTGCATCTCGTTGAAACTCTTTGCCAATCTCCCCATCTCATCGGCGGAGCGCCAGTCGACGTGGTGTCGCGAGCCAAGTCTGCGGGTGGCCTCGATTGCGGCTGTCAGACGTGTCAAAGGGCGAACGACCATGATCCTGTTGCCGAAAACGGCAGCGCCGAACACAGTCAGGATAGCGATGATGAAAATGGATATGAACGCAAACTCGATCTGATGCAGGCCCGAGAACCAATTGGCAACCGGGACGTAGATCGTCAAAGTGCCGACTTCACGAGGTCCCTGCAGGGATCGATAGATCACCGTCTGGCTGCGCGCTTCGAGAGTATTGAGTTCTGGCGCTCCGGCAACGGCTTCGAAGACGTTGAGCTTGCCCGTGGTGTCATTGATCTGAACGGCGTGGACCATCTGATCAAGCAGCATCATTTGCGCGACCTGGCTGATGCTGTCCAGATCCAGGTCCCATAGCGGTTTTCCGAGTGCCTGGGTGTTGCTGTTCATCACGACATCAACATGCTCACCGATGCTCTGGGAAGCCTGTTGGGACGAAAGGGCGAGGAAAAGCGTAAAAAGCGGAGCCACGACGACGAGAAGCGCGCCAGATATTATGGCAATGAAACGACTCTCAACAGAATGAGTCATTTGTTTTCCCCGGCCCAATATTGCTCTTTTTAAAATACCACCCCGTATTTCCCCACTATCCTTCCACCCAAATGTTTAAACTTCCCTGACACGTTCTCCCAAATATTTGCCGAAATGCATGAGTTGCGTGCCGTGACGAAAACAAAAAAGCCCGCCGAAGGGCGGGCTTTCTGTCTCAATCGAAGAATATCTATTATTCTTCGGAAGGAGCAGCAACTTCTTCTTCAGCAACACCAGCAGCCGGAGCTACGAGCGTGGCGATGGTGAAGTCGCGGTCGGTGATGACCGGGCGCACGCCCTTTGGCAGCTTGACGGCCGAGATGTGCATGCTGTCGCCGATCTTGGCACCGTCGAGGTCGACGGTGATGAATTCCGGGATGGCGTTGGCCGGGCAGTGGAACTCAACCGTGTGACGGACGATGTTCAGGACGCCGCCCTGCTTGATCGCGGACTTGTCTTCGTTGACGAAGTGAACCGGAACGTCGACGGTAACTTCGGTGTTGCCGGAGACGCGCAGGAAGTCGACGTGCATGGTGAAGTCACGCACCGGATCCAGCTGGTAGTCCTTCGGCAGGACGGTGTACTTCTTGCCATCGAGATCGATGGTTGCAATCGTCGTCATGAAGCCGCCGGCGTGAATACGCTTGGTGACCTCATTGGTGTTGAGGGCGATTGAAATCGGGGCCTGCTTGTCACCGTAGATGACAGCGGGAATAAAACCGTTGCGGCGAAGTTCGCGGGAGGACCCCTTACCTACCCGTTCGCGCGCCTCGGCCTTGAGCTCGTAAGATTCCTGGCTCATGGCATTTCCTTTCGAGGTTATTTGGAGAGTTCAGTCGATCAAAAATGGTCATTCTGAACCGGAAGGCGTAAAACGCACTTCATCCGCATTGCCTCCAAGGGTGTCTACGCGGACGCGCCCCTATAGTACAATGCCCCCTGTGACGCAAGGGTTTCGTGAATATGACAACGTGTTGTATTATTGTGGTCGCACAGCTACCTGTTGCGGGATATTTGCTCGCTGTTGATCCTAGGTAGGCCCCTCTTGCAAGATTGTTAAGTAAATTTCTTCTGGTTCAGCCGAAAACTGCAAACTGAGCCAGTAAGTATCGGATTTGTTAAATATACGACGTCGAAAAGCATCATCGATCTCAAGGAATGAAATTGATGTATGGCGTCGTCACTTGCCTGGTGCAGGAACACAATCTGAAGCTCGTGCTTGTGGCCGGCATGCTTTGCTTTCTGGCAAACCTTGCAACGGTGTCATTCATCGGTCGGGCACGGGAAACAAATCGTGCTGCGCGTATAACCTGGGCCGCGGTTGCTGCAGGAGCCGGAGGATTCGGCATATGGGCAACGCACTTTGTCGCAATGCTCGCCTATGATCCGGGGCATACTTTCCGCTTCGACTTTGCACTGACGCTGGTTTCACTGGGGCTGGCTTTCATGGCCACCTTTGCCGCGGCCGCCATCATTCTCATCATTCCGACGCGTTCCGCGGCTGCAGGGGCGGGTGTTGTGTTCGGTGCGGGAATTTCCTGCATGCACTTCACCGGGATGTCTGCCATCGAGTTTGCCGGCGCGATTGTCTGGGATCGTTCGCTGGTGGTTGCCGCGATTGCTGTGGCCATACTTATGGCGCCGATAGGCTTTGTCATTGCGCTATCGAGAGGCGCAAAGGCCGTCGTCCTGGCTGCGGGCATTTTGTCGCTGGCGATTGTATGCATGCACTTTATCGCCATGGGAGCGGCAACTTTCGTTCCTGATCTGTCCATGGCAATCGAAGTTGGCTCGATGTCAAAGCCGCTGATGTTATCGACGATCGTCGTCGTGTCCTTGTCGCTCATCGGGTCGGGGGCGACAGCCGCGATCGTTTCGAGCCGCGCCGCGCGATCGTCCAAGGCCAGCGAGAGGAACTTCCAGCTGCTCGTTCGTGGCGTGACCGATTATGCGATTTACATGCTGGATCCAGCAGGCATCGTGACGAACTGGAATGCCGGTGCCGAGCGTGCAAAGGGATACGCCGCAAAGGAAATTATTGGCCAGAGTTTCGCGCGTTTCTATTCGCGTGATGATCAGGCTGCGGGGATGCCCCAACTGGCCTTGTCAACGGCGCGCGAGAGCGGTCGTTTCGAAGCAGAA
The DNA here is from genome assembly GCF_014198105.1 of Aliirhizobium cellulosilyticum. Taxonomy (NCBI): domain Bacteria; kingdom Pseudomonadati; phylum Pseudomonadota; class Alphaproteobacteria; order Hyphomicrobiales; family Rhizobiaceae; genus Aliirhizobium; species Aliirhizobium cellulosilyticum. Next base: position 966,394 of record NZ_JACIGW010000001.1, read on the forward strand.
GGAAAGCGATACAGAAAAGACGGTACGTGGTTCTGGGCGCATATCGTAATCCAGCCGGTCCGTGATGAGGACGGCGTGCTGATCGGTTACGCCAAGATCACGCGCGATATAACCCGACAGAAACAAGACAGTGACCGCATCGCTCAGGTCACACAAAATCTGGATCTTGCGCTGGAAAACATGAGCCAGGGCATCTGCCTTTTCGACCGTCACGAAAGGCTGATACTTTGCAATGGACGTTATCGCGAGATGTTCAAGTTTCCGAAAGGCTTCGTTACGCCTGGGATCAGTTACTGGGACATCGTGCGCAAGGGTTATGAGATGTCCTACTTCGACCCGCAAGATGCTCTGACGCGTGCGCAAAAACACTACAATCGCTATATGTCTGCAGTGAGATCAGGGCAGCGTGGCATCGTGCACCGCACGGCCGGTGGACAGACATTTCGCATTGGACTGAACGTGCTCACCGACGGGGGCTGGGTTTCGACCTTCGAGGATATCAGTGAACAGGTTCGCTCCGAGGAGCAGATCGCCTTCATGGCTCGTCACGACAGCCTGACGCAACTTCCCAACAGAGCCGCTTTCATGAGCCATCTGGAAAGCGAGGTTCTGCATGCGGAGAGTTCCGGCCATCGGCTGGCGGTGATCGGTATCGATCTGAACAGGTTCAAGCAGATCAACGACCAGTTGGGACATGGCGTTGGCGATGCCGTGCTCAAGGAAATTTCCCGCCGCATGCTCAGGGTCATCGGGGCCAATCAGATCTTTGCTCGTTTCGGCGGCGACGAATTTGTGGCGGCCATGCGATATGACGAGATCGGCGAAGTCGGTGTGTTGCTGGATCGCATGATGAGCGAATTCAACCGCCCCATGGATGTCGAGGGACATCGCCTGAGCACCGGTGCGAGCATGGGCGTTGCACTCTATCCGAATGACGGACAGTTGCCGGAGGCGCTCATTGCCAACGCCGATCTTGCGATGTATCGCGCCAAAGGATCGCTATCCGGCCAAGTCTGCTTCTACGACGTGGAAATGGATGAGGCCGCCCGTGACCGCACCAAGATGGCGAAGGAGCTTTGGGTCGCCATCGAGGAGAAGCAGCTTTACCTGAATTATCAGGTCCAGAAGTCTGTTTCCACGGGAGAGATCACCGGTTACGAGGTGCTGCTGCGCTGGCGTCATCCGGAGCGAGGCCTCGTTTCTCCTGCAGATTTCATACCTGTTGCGGAGGAATGCGGCGCCATCCTGCCCATCGGTGAATGGGTGCTTCGCGAGGCTTGCCGTGAGGCGGCCGGCTGGCCCGTCGCACACAAGATTGCAGTCAATCTTTCGCCTGTGCAGATCGCACACACGGACATGCCGGCGCTCGTCCATCGGGTTCTGATCGAGACGGGATTGAAACCTGGCCGCCTGGAACTGGAGATTACCGAGAGTTCGATTTTCAGCGACAAGCAGCGGGCGCTGCATGCGCTGCGGGCAATCAAGGCGCTCGGTGTCTCCATCGCCATCGATGATTTCGGCACCGGCTATTCGTCATTGGAGACGCTTCAGTCCTTCCCGTTCGACAAGATCAAGCTCGACCGCAGCTTTCTGGCCGATGTCGAGAGAAGCGAGGAAGCGAAGGCAATGGTCCGGGCCATTCTGGCTCTGGGACAGGGATTGCGCATTCCGGTTCTTGCCGAAGGCGTCGAGACGTCGGTCCAGCTGGATATCCTCAGGCAGGAAGGTTGCCATGAGGCGCAGGGCTATCTTCTTGGGCGACCCATGCCGATCGACAAGCAAAACCTCACCGAGGCGGCCTGACCGTCTCGGGTGACGGACTGAGGCTTCGGCATCAGCGGCGGGCTTCGCCGCCCGGTGCGTAGACCGACTTTTGCTCGAAGCGGAACTTGAAGCCGCAATCGCTGCAGCGGATCATGTGCTTGCGCGGGTCGGTGGAGGCAAATTCGGTGCGAAAACCTTTAGGGAGCTCATCGACACGGAAATCCCGGTTGGCGGCGCGCTTGTCATCGATTTCGGAAACTTCGGCAAAACCGGTATTGCCGCACTGGGAACATTCGAGCTTTCGGGAATAGCGGTCGCGGGCGGCCATGCAGGACTCCTTGGATATACCGGACCTACATAGTCAACGTGTTTGCCGAATGCAAAACGCCGGGACGATTGCCCCGGCGTTTTGCTGCTGTCTTCCAGCGATTTTTATCAGCGGCGGCATTCGCCGGATGAAATGATCCCGAAGCCGGCGTTGTTTGCCTCGCAGGCATTGGGGAAAGTCTGGTTGCGGCCGCCGCGCTGGCCGCAGACGGGTCGGTATTCGCGGGTGCAGATGCCGCCGGGCTGAGGGCGGCCTGGATTGCCCGGCCTGTCCCAATCGGGACGGTCGGGTCTGCCGGGGCGATCCCAATCAGGCCTGTCAGGCCGGCCGGGGCGATCCCAGTCCGGACGATCCGGTCTGCCGGGGGCTCTGCATTCGCCGGAACCGACGACACGGAAGCCGCGCGCATTTGCCTGGCAGGAATTGCCGAAGGTTTCCAGTCGTCCGCCTCTTTCGCCGCAAACCGGGCGATAGTCCATGGTGCACATCTGCGGGCCGCGGTCGGGGCGGGGAGGTGGGTAATATCCTCCCGGGCCGGAGGGCGGGCCACCTTCGACGCAGGCCGAAAGAAGCGGTAGCAGTATAAGAAGCGGCAGCTTTGCCATATGGGTCGATATGAATGACATTCGTGATTCCTCCCCGTTGAATTGAAATCAATCTAAAACATCGGGCCGAAAATCGATATCGACTTTCGGCCCGAGTGAAATATTCGGATATTTACGTGTGACTGCTGGAAGCAATCAATCGAACAGGCTGGAAACGGAGGATTCCATTGCCGTGCGGTTAATCGCTTCGCCGAGAAGCTGCGCCGTCGAGATGACGCGAATGTTCGGGGCGGATTGAACTGCCGTCGTCGGCTGGATCGAGTCGGTGATGACCAGTTCCTTCAGCTTCGACGAGGAAATACGGGTGACTGCGCCGCCGGACAGAACGCCATGGGTGATATAGGCGGTGACGCTGGTGGCGCCGTTCTTCAGCAGGGCTTCAGCCGCATTGCAAAGCGTACCGCCGGAATCGACGATATCGTCGATCAGCAGACAGTCCTTGCCGGTCACGTCACCGATGACGTTCATGACTTCCGATTCACCGGCACGTTCACGACGCTTGTCGACGATGGCGAGCTGGCAATCGAGACGCTTGGCGAGCGAACGGGCACGCACCACGCCGCCGACGTCGGGCGAAACGACCATGACGTTGTTCAGGTCGTAGTTTTCCTTCACATCGCGCGCCAGGATCGGCACGGCGTAGAGGTTGTCCGTCGGAATATCAAAGAAACCCTGGATCTGGCCTGCATGCAGGTCGAGGGTCAGAACGCGGTCGGCGCCTGCCTCGGTGATCAGGTTGGCGACGAGCTTGGCCGAGATCGGTGTGCGCGGACCTGCCTTGCGATCCTGTCTTGCATAACCGAAATAGGGAAGCACCGCCGTGATGCGCCGTGCGGACGCTCGCCGGAACGCATCGATCATGATGAGCAATTCCATCAGGTGATCGTTGGTCGGGAACGACGTGGACTGGATGACGAAAACATCCTCGCCGCGCACGTTTTCCTGAATTTCTACGAAGATTTCCTGGTCTGCAAAACGCCTTACACTGGCTTTTCCGACTGGGACATTGAGATAGCTGCAGATCGCGTCGGCCAGATGCCGGTTCGAATTGCCTGCGAAAACCTTCATTTCGGTCCGCCTGTATTGAAGCTGGATGGGGGCCTTTTACCGCCGCTGCCCTTGAATGCAAGAGCGTTTTCCAAATGCACACGCAATTTTATGAATGAACTGTGACTTGAGGCCCTAAAAAGCCCTTTTCACAGTCGCGATGCCGTTTGCCGCCAGTCGAGATAACCCGATATGGTCTTGTCCGCAATCGACTGCATGACGGATGCCGGTATTGCCGCCCAGGGATCCGGTCCTCGTGCGGAAAGTGTTTCCTGCCCCTGCATCCGGTGTAGCCGCGCGCCGCCATTGTCGAGAACGTCCCAGACATAGACGACCGTCACCTTGCCATCATCGGAGAGGGTGGAGAAATAGCCCTTCAGGATGTGTTCGGTGTTGGTATCTGAAGAAGATTTAATGCGTACACCGCTTGTACGAGCGGCGACTGCAAGCTGGCGCGAGAGAGGTGTGACGGCTTCGACCGGAGCGCCGATGATTGGAAGGAAACGGATCGTTCCAGCGCTTTCAGCCGATGTCGATGGCAATTCCGCCTGATGTGCCGTGGAGGCGATCGGTGGGCTGCCGGAGGAAGGCGTCTCTATCTGGCCGTTGGCGACTTGGCCTTGCCATTCCGGCGGTGGGCCTGATGAGGAAGGCGAAATGGCCTCGCCGTCGTCCAGAGCTCGGGCCTGGCTATCCAAGGTATTGCCCTGTCTATGGGCATAGATATTCGAGGCAGGTGGAGCGGATTGAATCGGCGAGGCGTTATAGGTTCCGACCATTCGATCGGTATCGGCCTGGGTGACCGGGCTGGAGGTTCTCTCCGTTCCGCCACCGATATCGACCTGCGGCGTCAGGGCATCGGTCGTATTGCAGGCTGAAAGCGCGAGCGAGAAGGCAAGAGTTGCAGCGATATGCCATGATCCCGATCGCTGCACCCATTTACCTCTCTAATCCCCGCCTGCTTACGAGCTTAGAGGTGGGGTTTCGGATGTGTCAATTGCGGGAAATGGTGCAGTCAGCAGACGATCAGGTCGAGGCCTCTTCGTGATAGCGGTTCCGGCGCACCTTCGGTCGTCAGATAGGTGTGACCGAGCGTCATTGCCGTGCCGCTGTCGGAATCCATGATGATCATGTGGACAAAGAGTGTCATGTCGGGAAGTATTTCCTGCTGGTTGCCGACATGGAACATCTGCTGCTCCATCCAAGACGGCGAGAAGCGGGCACCGAGCGAGTAACCGCAGGCGTTCAGCCGGTGGCGGGAAAGGCCGCGTTCATCAAGGATGCGGGCATGGGTGTCGAAGACATCGCCGAAGGTGTGGCCGGGGCGAAGCACTTCCTCGATCGCCTGGATGGTTTCCAGGCAGGCCTTGTAGAGCTCGCGGTGGCGGAGCGACGGCTCGCCGATCACGACCGTACGCATCATGGCTGCATGATAATGCGCGGAGGCACCGGCCCATTCGAGCGTCAGCTGGTCATTGGCTTCGAGCTTGCGCCGGCCGGCCTTGTACCTGCACAGAAGCGCATCCTCGCCGGAGCCGATGATGAATTCGTTGGCCGGATAATCGCCGCCACCGGAAAATACCGCGCCCTGCATTGCGGCCAGAATGTCTGCCTCATCTCCGCCGGCCTTGATCAAGGGAAGGGCCGCATCCAACGCATCGTCTGCCAGTTCGGCTGCATGCCTTGCATAGGCGATTTCGGCCGGGCTTTTGATCAGGCGCAGGCCGCCGACGAGATAGGAGGCGTCGATCAATTGACCGAACGTGGAAAGCTGGTTGTCTATGAGGCGGGCGACGCGGCCGGTCATGCCATGCGTATCGTATTCAATGCCGATTTTTGCTCCGAGCAGATCCATGTCGCTCAGGAGGTTCTTCAGGTCGAGCGTAGGGTCGGCATTCACCCGATCGACCCAGATGGAAATATTCTCGATGATCGAAGTCTGGCGTGCCTGACGCAGATCTGCCGACCGTGTCAGCAGCGTCATGGACCCGTCCGCCTTGACGATCAGCGTTTGGAAAAAGCAATAGCCGAACGTGTCATAGCCGGTGAGCCAGTACATGCTTTCCTGAGCGAAGAGCAGCACTGCATCGAGCTTCTGCTCCTGCATCTCGGCGAGAAGCCGGTTCAGGCGGGCGGAATATTCGTCGCGTTCGAAGTGCAAGGCCATATCAATCCTCCCGGATCGTGATCGCTGAAATCTGGCGGCCGTAGTCCGGCTCTTTTGCGTGAGTAGTGCGTCGATAGGAAAAGAAACGCTCGGCGTCCGGATAGGTGTCCAGGTTCAGGTTTTCTGCCTTTACGCCTGCATCGGTGAGACGCTTGATGGTCATTGACGGAAGGTCGAACATCGCATGGTGCTGCTTCACCGAGGGGGAAAAGAAGATTTCGTAGGAAGGGTTGGCAGATTTGAAATTGGAAACGAACTCTGGTCCCACCTCGTAGCTCTTTGGTCCGATCGATGGGCCGAGAACAGCGGTAATGCGGCCGCGATCCGCGCCGAGCGAGACCATGGCTTCGATGGTGTTTTCGAGCACGCCGTGGAGCGCACCTTTCCATCCCGCATGGGCGGCACCGATCACGCCGGCTTCAGCATCTGCAAACAGGATCGGGCCGCAGTCGGCCGACAATACGCCAAGCACGATGCCCGGAAGATTGGTCACCATCGCATCGGCCTTGGGCCTTTCGCTCGCTGCCGATTGCTCGTCGACGATCACGACATCGGGAGAGTGGACCTGATGAACAGTCGCCAGCCGCTCCAGCGGCAGGTCGAACCATGCTGCAACACGGGCACGATTCTCAATGACCCTGTCGCGGTCGTCATCGGAGCCTATCCCGACATTCAGGCCTGCATAGATGCCTTCGGAAACGCCGCCCTTGCGGGTGAAAAAGCCGTGCCGGATGCGTGAGCCTGCCCGTTCGCGTAGCAATTCGCTTTCGATCGGCAGCGGCAGGTCGTTATTCGGCATAAGCGTCCATCCTGTTGATTTTACGAGATAATGCACGCGAATGCGGCTGTTTGCGCCGGCGAGAGTGGCGCAGAAGACGCCAATCTGTCAATGCGGTTCGGCTAAAGCGCGTTTGCGCGCCAGGCCTTGATGATCAGTCAACCGGGCGGAACGGCATGAGTTTCAGGGCCGGGCTCGAAACGGCGATGACCTTGAAGAGTTCGCCCATCTTTCCCGCACCTTCTCCCGCCAGGCGATCGACCGCGGCGCCGATGAGGCGTTGCTCGGGGGGATCCTTATCGCGGGCAAGAGCCGTGGCGCGTTCGGCAAGGCCGAGGCCGTAGAGAAATTCGCCCTGACGCAGACCCCCATTAAGATGAACGCCGCTTGCGAGAGCCACCTTGGCAAGGTCTTCGAAATCAACATGGCTGGTGAGATCCGCTTCGCCGGGATGGGCGAATGGCGGGTCGAACTCGTGGTTCATCACGGCCTGCAGTGTATCGCCGAAGCCGGTGACCATGTGGCCGTAATCGATAATCAAGGCGGTGCCGCCGTGTTGCCCAAGGCGCTCGCAGAGGGTCTGCATGACAGCCTGGCGGGCAGGGGCGACTTCGAAGATCGTACCGTCCGGAACCGCGCCGGTATGAGACGGAAGAAGTACCGGATCGACTGTCGCGACACCGGCCGCGAATGCGAGCTCATCATTGATATCCAGGCCGATCAGCCGCTCGCGGAAACCGGTCGGCGTCTTGATGAACTGGCGGATCGGGATGGCGTCGAACAGCTCGTTTGCGGCGATCAGGCAGAAACCTTCCGGGACATCCTCGAAACTGTCGTGCCAGTTGATCATCGTTGAATAGGCTTCGAGCGTCACTCGCTGGACGCCACGTAGGCGCTCGCTGGTTTCCACCAGATGCACGGTCATCCGCTCGAACAGGGCGGGCGAGATCCGTTTGATGACGCGCAGCATGTCGGCCATCATCGTGCCGCGGCCGGGGCCGATCTCGACGAGGCGGACATTTTCTGGCGTGCCGTGCTGCTGCCAGGCATGGACCATGAAGATGCCGACCATCTCGCCGAACAGTTGGCTGATTTCCGGCGCGGTGATGAAATCGCCGTGACGGCCGAAGGGTTCGCGGGTGCGGTAATAACCGTATTCAGGATCGGCGAGGCAAAGCGCGAAATAATCCGTAACGGTGATGGGACCGTTTGTCCGGATCAGATTCTTGATCTTTTCGGCCAGGGGAGTGGTGTTGGAGGTGCTCATGGCAGACTCGATCCCTCATGCCTTGGCGGTACGGGCCGCAACCAGCGCCCGAAGAGCAGCCCAAAGACCAATCAGCACCATCGGGGATGAAAGGACCATGCCCATGGTCAGCCAGTTCGTGCCAAGAAGATAACCCAGCTGCGCGTCCGGTTCGCGGAAAAACTCGACGAAAATGCGCGACAAACCGTAACCCATAACAAAGATGCCTGCGATAAGGCCCGGCTTCTTGAAAGCCTTGATGCCGAAGATCAGAGAGGCAAGCAGGAGGAGAAGGAGAATTCCTTCCAGTGCGGCTTCATAAAGCTGGCTCGGATGCCGGGCAAACGGGCCGCCGGTGGGAAAAACAATCGCCCAAGGTGCCGAACTCAATCGCCCCCAGAGTTCGCCATTGATGAAATTAGCGATACGACCGAAAAGCAGGCCAATCGGTACGACGGCAGCGATGATGTCAAACATGCTCCAGACGGGGATCACGTTCTTGCGAGCAAACAGGATCATCGCAACGATCGCGCCCATCAGGCCGCCATGGAAGGACATGCCGCCATTCCAGATCTGGATAATGCGGATCGGGTTTTCCAGCATGACAGGCAGGTCGTAGAACAAGACATAACCGGTGCGGCCACCGACCACGATACCTACGGCAATCCAGACGAGGAAGTCGTCCAGATGCGTCTTTGTCATTGGTGCGGCATCGCCTTTCCACAGCGTCGGCCGGTCGATCAGCTTGCGGGCATAAAGCCAGCCGATCATGATGCCGGCGACATAGGCAAGGCCATACCAGTGAACGGCAAGAGGCCCGATGGCAAATGCTACCGGATCGATATCTGGAAACGGCAGAATGGCGAGAAAATTCAAGGCTTCGTACAATGTTTGTTCCCGGTTTGACCGACCTTGGCGGACCATGGCCTTACCAAAAGTGGCGGTCAAGCCGGAATCGTGCAACCGGTTACCACAGTAGTGGATGGAGCTTGCAAGAGACCGCCGCTGGCCCTACTTTCTTGTCATGGACTTAATGATATGCCGGGGCATTTCCGCCGGCTTCAAGGAGATGACGACATGTCGACCGGGACCAATCGTATTTTCGACGACTTCGCAAAGATCATGACCGACGCAGCGGGCGCTGCCCAGGGTGTTCGCAAGGAGATGGAAACTGCCTTTCATGCGCAGGCCGATCGTTTCCTCAACAGCATGGACGTGGTCAAGCGCGAGGAATTCGAGGCAGTGCGCGAGATGGCTGCTCGCGCTCGCGACGAGAATGACGCGCTGAAGGCCCGTATCGAAGCGCTCGAGGCTAAGCTGGCTTCCCAGCAAGGCTGATTGCAGAGCTGCCCGTCTTCCAGAATCGTTTCGGCCTCTCATGTCCGCATGGGAGGCCGATTCGTATCTGTCATTAACTTTTCCGTGCCGAGTCGGGACGATGTCCCCTCGTGGTGAGGTGTGAATGTCCTCAAAAAACTCCCCCCTGTGGACACTTCCGAAAAAGCTAAGCGACAGAGTCAGTTACCCATCTCCGCTGATCTCCGATACGAACCAACCGAGTGCGTAACCCACCGAAATAATGGGGGGAGGGGGTAGAAGCTAGAAGTGGTCTAGCTACACTGATTTTAAATGATGATTCGAAACGGACTGGTAAGCTCCAGGCAGGGTTACAGCGTTAATCTGGCGGCGCCGTAAGATCATCGGGAGTGTTGTTTCCGGTTAATTGTTTCGCGTGTTGGCGTATCTCGCAACGTCGCATTCATTCCGGTCGAAAAGGTGCCGCATGAGCCTGATGGAATTGGAAATTGAACGTCAATCGAATCCGGTCGACATGATCGAATTCGTCGCTGCGTCCAACGACTGGACGTTTGAACGCTCCGGCGAAGACGAAATCGCCATGACCGTGGAAGGCCGCTGGACCGACTACCACGTGTCATTTTCCTGGATGGAGGATTTCGAGGCGCTGCATCTGGCCTGTGCCTTCGATCTCAAGATCCCCGATACGCGCATGAACGAGATCCTCCGCCTGCTGTCGCATGTGAACGGCCAGACGCTGATGGGCCATTTCGATCTGTGGCGTCAGGAGGATGTGATCATTTTCCGTCAGTCGCTGCTTCTGGCCGGCGGTGCTGAACCAACCAATCAGCAGGTGGAAGTGTTGCTTTCCAGCGCGCTGGATGCCTGTGAGAGCTATTATCAGGCATTCCAGTTCGTCGTCTGGTCGGGCATGGAAGCCAAGGCTGCCATGGATGCGGTTCTTTTCGAAACCGTCGGCGAGTGCTGAAAATGGTAGCTGGCAGCGGATCGATCGTGCTCGTCGGCGCCGGCAATATGGGCGGCGCCATGCTGTCCGGCTGGCTGGACAAGGGCGTTGCAGGCAACCGGATCACAGTCGTCGATCCGTCTCCTTCGGAGAAAATGCAGGCGAAAATTTCGGCAGCAGGCGCAAAACATGCGACATCGCTGCCCGAAGGCATGATCGCCGACATCCTTTTCCTGGCGGTCAAGCCACAGATGATGGATACGGTTCTGCCGCCCTTGAAAACAACCGTCGGCGGCAAGACGGTTATCGTTTCCGTCGCGGCAGGCAAGACACTCAACTATCTTCAAAGCCATCTCGGTGATGCCGCCATGGTCCGTGCAATGCCGAATACCCCGGCGATGATCGGCCGCGGCGTGACTGGCGCTTTCGCCAATCAGCGTGTCAGTGATCAGCAGCGTCAGGCTGTCGATGAATTGCTCAGGGTCAGCGGACCCGTTGAATGGGTCGCAACCGAAGCCGACATCGACGCCGTGACGGCGGTGTCGGGCAGTGGGCCTGCATATGTATTCTATCTCGTCGAGTGCATGGCAGAGGCGGGTCGCAAGTTGGGCCTGCCGGCGGACCTCGCCATGCGGCTTGCGCGGGAGACCGTCTCGGGGGCTGGTGAGTTGTTGAACCAGTCCCCGGAGGACGCGTCTCAGCTTCGCAAGAACGTCACGTCGCCGGGTGGCACGACGGCTGCAGCACTTTCCGTGCTGATGGCGGATGACGGTATACAGCCGATCTTCGACAAGGCGATTGCCGCCGCACGCACACGGGCCGAAGAACTGGGCAGCTGAGCAGATAAGGTAGCAGGCATGGCAGACGAGATTACATACGGGGATTTCGAAAAGGTCGATATCCGGGTTGGAACCATCGTCGAGGCCGAACCCTTTCCGGAAGCTCGCAAGCCTGCTTACAAGCTCAAGATCGATTTCGGTCCCGAGATTGGTGTGAAGAAATCATCTGCGCAGATCACCGTGCACTACACGGTGGATCAGCTAATCGGTCGTCAGGTTCTCGGTGTCGTGAATTTTCCGCCGCGCCAGATTGGTCCGGTTCGTTCCGAAGTGCTCACCCTGGGCTTCGAAGACGATAATGGGGCGATCGTGCTTGCCTCGGTTACGCAGGGTGTTCCGAACGGGCGCAAGATGATGTGAGCTGGCGACGGAAGCTCCGCTAATTCACATTTCGTTTTCATGTAAATTGCGGCGCCTCATTATGTTTCCGTGCGTGCTGCAAGACGCCGCATCTGAAAACCTGTCTTAGATTGCTCAAATCCAGCAGCGAGATAGAAGTCCAAAATCTCGCGCCGTTTCGAGCCAGTCATCAGCATCACCTTATAACAATTGGCCTTCCATGCTGCGTCCGCGGCATGTTGGAGGATCTGTTTGCCAAAACCTCGATTTCGAAAACCGCGGTGTGTGACGACATTCTCGATCAGGCCATATGATCGACCGCCTCGCGCGAGGTTGGGGATAACGACAAGCGTGCATGATGTCGCCAATACGCCGTCTGCCAAACCAATAACAATCATGCTGCCCGCATAGGCTTGAAACCGTTCAAAGACGTCATGCGCCAATTCGAGGTGGGGCCTATCATCCCCTTCGGCCAGATGTTGATACAGTTCGATCAGGGCAGGTAGATCGCTCTGATCTGCTTGCCTGATGTCCAGGACCGTCTCATCCAAATCGTTCACGCCGGTATCCGCACGATCGCCCGCAAGCCGCCGCTCGGGCTTTCTCCCAGTGTGACGTTGCCGCCGTGCGCGCGGGCGATGTCGCGGGCGATGGCAAGGCCGAGGCCGGTGCCGGAACTGTCCAGATTCCGAGCCTCATCTAGCCGGTAGAAGGGTTTGAAAACCTCCTCGCGTGATTCCGCCGGTATGCCTGGGCCGTCATCGTCCAAAGTCAGGGTAAGCCACTTGGCGCTATGCTTTGCGTGAATGTGCAGCGTTTTGGCATAACGCTCGGCGTTGGATACCAGATTGCCTGTAAGTCGGGTAAAGGCATTCGGCCTAACCGCGATTTCATCCTCGCCGTCGATTTCGTACGTCAGCTTGCGGCCGCGCAACTCAAAGTCATTTCGGAAACGCTCCAGCAATTCGCTGAGATTTAGCGTACCAAAGTCTTCCTCTGCCTCGCCCTTGGCGAAGGCCAGGTAGCCTTCCAGCATGGACTGCATGTCGTTGACGTCTTCGGTCATGCCGGAGAGTTCCGGTTTGTCGCCGGCAAGCGCCAGTTGCAGCTTGAACCGGGTGAGGATGGTGCGCAGGTCGTGGCTGATGCCGGCGAGCATGGCGGTGCGCTGTTCCATCTGCCGTTCGATGCGCTCGCGCATCTGGATGAAGGCGAGGCCGGCGCGGCGAACCTCGTCTGCGCCACGGGGTGAAAAGCCTTCCGTCTTCTGGCCCTTGCCGAAGCTTTCGGCTGCATTGGCGAGTGAAAGAATGGGGCGGATCTGGCCGCGCAGAAACAGAATGGAGATCAGGACAAGGACTAGCGCAATGCTGACCATCCAGACCAGGAAGATGTGGGTGTTGGAGGCGTAGGTAGACCCACGGCGAACAAAAACCCTGAGTACGCGCTGATCAAGTTTGATGCGGATCTCGACGAGTTTGCTGTCGCCGACCGTATCTAGCCAGAACGGCATCTTGATCTGTTGGGTGATCTGGTCGGTCAATATGCCATCCAGTATCGAAAAGAAGGGCCGTGGCCGGGGCGGCGGCAATTGCCCGTTCTCCTCCACAGCGATCGTCAGGTCCAGTGTCTGGTCTGCTATCCGCGTGATTTCATTGTAGTTGCTGTCTTGCGGATAGCTGCGAATGACCTCGATAATGGCCGCAATATCACGGACGGTGCCATCCGAAAGGCGCTCGGTGACCATGCGCCAGTGCCGTTCCATGAAAACGGCTGCGACCGCGGTCTGCAGTAACAACATGGGCAGGATAACGATCAGCAGCGAGCGGGTATAAAGCCCCGTCGGCAGCCAACGTCGCAGCCAGCGCGTTAGTGGACGCCAGCCCGGAATGCTGAGCGCTGCCGCGTTCTGTCTCAGCGTGTCGAAAAACGCCATTGCTTCTCCATTGCCGACCGTTCCAGGTCGACTAGTCGATGCTCAGCCTGTAGCCGATGCCTCTAACCGTCTGAAGATAGACCGGATTGGCCGGATCGTCTTCTATCTTCCGCCTGAGGCGATTTATCTGCACGTCGATCGTTCGCTCCCCGACATCGGAATCATCACCGATCAGTTCATGGCGCGGGATGGTATCTCCAGCGCGCATGGCAAACATGAGCATGATTTCCTGTTCCCGGTCCGTCAGTCGAATGGTTTCAGCCGCTCGACGCAGTTCCTTGCGGGATATGGAGAAAGTGAACGGTCCGAAGATCACCTGCTCGATCTTGGGTGTCTCGGACGCGCTGCGGCGCAGAATATTGTTGATGCGCAGAACCAGTTCGCGCGGGTCGAAAGGTTTTGCCAGATAGTCATCGGCACCGGCTTCCAGCCCTTCGATGCGGGCATCCGCCTCGACGCGCGCCGTCAGCAGGATAACCGGGATCGTCTTCTTTTCGTAAAGTGACTTCGTCAGAGACAAACCGGATTCACCCGGCATCATGACATCCAGAATGATCAGGTCGAAATGCAGACCTTCCAGCTTGCGCCGCGCTTCCGCCGCATCGCCTGCGATGGTAACGCGAAAGCCCTGTTCCGCAAGATAACGGTTGAGCAGGTCGCGGATGCGCTTGTCGTCATCGACGATCAGCAGGTGAGGTGCATCATCTGTCGGCGGTGTTCTCGTCATAAGGGCATCCTACACATCATCGGCGGGCGGCAGGCTTTCGTCGCGGCCTCGCATTTTCTTCAGGAATTCCTTCACTGCCTCGCGATTGCCCGGCGTCAGGTCTTCCATGGCATGGGCGATGCGCAATGATTGCGGCTCCGATAGGGCAAGCGACAATTCCCGGCCGGCCAAGGTGGGGTAGAGCCGCCGCTCGCGCCTGTCCTTCGCTCCCGCCATCTGGCGAATGTAACCGGAATCGATGAGGTGCTTCAGGACGCGCGAGAGACTTTGCTTGGTAATCTGCAGCGTTTCCAGAAGGTCGCTTACCATCAAGCCGGGATGGCGGCTGACGAAATATACGACGCGGTGATGCGCCCGACCCATGCCTATCCTTGCCAGAATGGCATCCGGATCGGAAATGAAATCGCGATAGGCGAAAAAGAACAATTCGATAGTCTCGAAGTCGATCCGGCTTTCATCGACTGCCGGCATTGGCAGCTGGTCTTTCCTGACGGGTTTGGCCGCCATTGATCGAGACACGTTCAGTTCCTTTCTACGGTGCGGCGTGGAATGCCGCGCCACATACCCCTGCGATTGTAATGCGTCGTGCTCGATAAAGCGCGATCGGCTTGAACAATCAACAGAATTTGTGTGATTTCGACCGAGATACTCTGCGAACGGCGTCGATCCTATCAGCTTCGGTTTACACGGAGCGATGGAACCTTATGGCGTGCCCCTCATTAAAACAGCCAGAGACCTTGGAGAGTTTTAATGCAGACATATTCAGCCTTGCCGCCGATCACGATCGACAGACCCCAGCCGCATCCGCTACGGGCTGTGTTCGTAACGGTGATTGCCCTAAAGCTCGTGGTATGCGCTTTTCTTCTGGCCAACGCATCGCTCGCTCCTCCGGTAGCGGCTGACACACGCTACATGGTTGCTGCCGACGAGTGAATTTCTGGCTGCTTTCTGTTGCTGCAGGCGATATATCCGGCAAGGCGTAATCAAGCCAAGGTCGGAGATCATGGGAAAACTTCAAGCCGGGATCATTCCCGTCACTCCGTTTCAGCAGAACTGTACAGTCTTCTTCGACGATGAGACCCGCGAAGGCGTGGTGGTGGATCCCGGCGGCGACGTATCGCTGATAGAGCAGACGGTGCGTGAGAATGGGTTGTCGATCAAAGAGATATGGATCACCCACGGACATATCGATCACGCTGGCGGAGCAGACGAACTTCGCGAAATCCTGAATGTGGAGGTCATCGGACCACACGTGGACGATCTGCCTTTACTCGAAAGGCTGGAGACGCAGGCTCAGTCTTTTGGTGTCAGGATGGAGGCGCGTAATCTTGTTCCGGACCGCTGGCTGTCCGAGGGAGATATTGTGTCTTTTGGCGAGCATGTTTTCGAAATCTATCATTGCCCTGGACATGCGCCCGGGCACGTCATCTTCTTCAACCGCGCACAGCGCTTCGCGCATCTGGGGGACGTGCTTTTCAATGGCTCGGTAGGACGGACGGATCTGCCGGGGGGCGATCATCAGACCCTTCTCAATTCGATCAGGGAAAAAGTCCTGCCGCTTGGCGACGATGTCGGTTTCCTGTGTGGTCACGGTCCAGGGGGACGTATTGGCGAAGAGCGCAGAAACAATCCCTATCTGCAGGATATGTATTCGATCTAGGAATAGGGGCCGCGCGCCACATTCTACAATCTTCGAATGCGCGAGATCACGTCGAGATTACTGCGTTTTACAAGGAGTGTGAGGCGCAGGATCTAAATCTATGGCATAAAAAAACCCGGCAAGACTGCCGGGCTCCAACTTGGGTCAAAGCCTCACAGGCTTAGCCGTCGATCTGCAGGTTAACGGCCTTAGGGCCTTTCCCGCGGCGATCCGGCTCCGTGTCGAAGCTTACTTTCTGATTTTCGGAAAGACCGGACAGGCCAGACGCCTGGACGGCAGAAATGTGGACGAAGATATCGGCGCCGCCATTATCTGGCTTGATGAAGCCGAAGCCCTTGTCGGTATTGAAGAATTTTACAGTGCCAGTTTCGGCCATGCAGCAGGTCCTTTTCTTTCTGTCCGTGTTCAGCGGCGGACAGCACAACACTATTGCCCCCAAAGGGGGCGGCGGCAGGCAGTTTTAAGAAAGGGTCCCTGTGTTACCGCGGAGAATGGCAGGAATAGATTTTTTCAAATTGCCCCCAAGTTCCCCGCCCGAAGTTTTGGCGACTTCGGATCGCATTATTATAGGTCTTCCCATGCTCGTAAATTGCCCGAACGGGGGCAGATTGCTGTGTTTATAGGGAATTGGCAAGAAAAAGTTTTGCGAAACTGCGCCGTGAAGTTGAAAAGGCATTGCCTCGGAAGCCGTTGGAACGTAGGCGTTTTTGACTGGTGGACAGCTTCGGCGCTATGAAATCCATCCAACCATCATTGATTGTATTCAACAATGTGCGGGTTTGGCACAGTGAGTGGATTGCGACTGGTGGATCCATCTTGCCCGATGGAAGTGTCTCGACACCGTTTGCTGATCGGTTACCCGCTCATAAATTGGCCGCATTTTGGGATGTGCAATTCCCTTTCTTCCGGTTTTGCACGGGCAACAATAGGTTGCGCCTGTGGGTCACCCGGCATTAACCACCACGATGGTGGCCTGATTGAGTGTTCACGGAGTTTGATAGGTCGTATTCAAGCTTTCCGCTTGAAAGAGCGGGCCTCATTCGACATACAACTTCGGGCGATTTTTTTGACCTTCGCCGCGTTGCAACAGCTCTCAGGACCTCGATTATGGCCTTTCTTGCCGATGCCCTCTCCCGTGTAAAGCCGTCCGCCACCATCGCCGTTTCTCAGAAAGCGCGCGAGCTGAAAGCGAAAGGCCGGGACGTAATCGGTCTTGGAGCCGGCGAGCCGGATTTTGACACGCCTGACAACGTCAAGCAGGCGGCGATCGACGCGATCAACCGCGGCGAGACGAAGTACACGCCGGTTTCTGGTATTCCGGAACTGCGCAAGGCCATTGCCGCGAAGTTCAAGCGTGAAAACGGCCTCGACTACGATTGGCAGCAGACGATCGTCGGTACCGGCGGCAAGCAGATTCTTTTCAATGCCTTCATGGCAACACTTAATCCGGGTGATGAAGTTGTCATCCCGGCTCCCTACTGGGTTTCCTATCCTGAAATGGTGGCGCTGTGCGGCGGTACGCCGGTTGCCATTTCGACAAGCCAAGAAAACGATTTCAAGCTCACGGCTGAAGAGCTGGAAAGCGCCATCACCCCGAAGACGAAGTGGTTCATCTTCAACTCGCCGTCCAACCCGACAGGCGCTGCCTACAGCGCGGCCGAGCTTAAGGCTTTGACCGACGTGCTGCTCAAGCATCCGCATGTCTGGATCCTGACCGACGACATGTACGAGCATCTCACCTTCGGTGACTTCAAATTTGCGACGCCGGTGGAAGTCGAGCCCAAGCTGTATGATCGCACGCTGACTATGAATGGTGTGTCGAAGGCTTATGCAATGACCGGTTGGCGTATCGGTTATGCAGCCGGCCCGCTGCCGTTGATCAAGGCCATGGACATGATCCAGGGCCAGCAGACCTCGGGTGCATCGTCGATTGCCCAGTGGGCGGCCGTCGAGGCGCTGAATGGCCCGCAGGACTTCGTCGCCAAGAACAAGGCGATCTTTGAAGGCCGCCGCGATCTCGTCGTGTCGATGCTGAACCAGGCCACCGGCATTGTTTGCCCGAAGCCGGAAGGTGCCTTCTACGTTTATCCGTCCTGCGCCGGCCTGATCGGCAAGACCGCGCCTTCGGGCAAGGTTATCGAGACCGACGAGGATTTCGTTTCCGAACTTCTGGAATCGGAAGGCGTTGCCGTCGTTCACGGTTCGGCCTTCGGCCTTGGTCCCAACTTCCGCATTTCCTATGCGACTTCGGAAGAGCTTCTGGAAGAAGCCTGCAAGCGCATCCAGCGCTTCTGCGCTGCCTGCCGGTAAGCTTTGGTCATTTTAACGAATACAAAAAAGCCCGCCGGAAACGGCGGGCTTTTTTGCGTTTGCGATCTGCGGCGGCTTCAGAAGCGACGGCTGAGCGAAATCTTGAAATTACGGCCAGGCATGGCGGTAATGCCATCGTTTAGATAAGGCTCGTATTTCTTGTCAAAGATATTCTCGATCGCCGCGTGCAGCTCGGTATCTTTCATGAAACCTTGCTTCGGCGTCCAGTCAAGGAAGATGCCATGCACCGCATAGCCGGGGCTTTCGGGCCGGGCGTAGGTGGAACCCATGAATTGCCGGATAGGTGTCTTGTCCTGCGCCTTCACAAAGGTGCCGGTCCAGCCAAAGGACAGGTCGTGATCGGGCATTTTAATGCCGAATGTAAGGTCGGCCGTAGTCGGGGCCAGATCGTTTACATAGGTCCTTGGTCCGCGAATGTCGTTGACGGCGCCATGCCGAGTACCTGTCATCATCGAGAAGCCGAGATCCGCGAACATCCAGTCGGTGTCATAGTGTGCCTGGATCTCAAGGCCGGTCGTGTAATAGGCGGGCACGTTCCAGTACCAGTCCACCCCATCGGCACCCATGCCTGACAGATTTCGGCTGCCGAAACGCCGCGCTACCGGATTGGTCACGTGGTTGTTGAAGACGGCGACCCGCGTGGAGAGCGTATCTCCGGATGTGATCACGTCATCAAAGTTGAAATCGACGCCAAGATTGATTGTGTTGTTTCGTTCAGCCTGCAGTTCCCGGCTGGTTGCCGGTGCTGAGCTGAGTGCGCTCTGGTTGGAATATAGTTCGTCGATGTTGGGCGCGCGCATGGCATAAGCCCAATCGGCGAACAAGCGTATATTCGGCGTCGCAGTCCAAGCCAGGCTTACAGCCGGAGTGAAGCCATGATGATCGACTGCCGAAAAATCGTGGCCGGCTGCCGAATTGTTGTAACGCGGAGCAGCGTTAGGAACGCCTTCCGAGCGCACCCAGTCGAAGCGCAATCCTGGGGTCAGGGTCAGGCTATCGCTCAGGTTGATCGTATCGCGGATAAAAGCGGAAGCGGTGTCCTGCGTGCCTTCTGGCATGAAATAGGGGGCGTAATGCCCGTAATTATAGTCTGGTTTTGTGCTGTTGGCGATGTCGAACATGGAGATATCACGCTTGTGAGCGTTGTATTGCAGGCCATAGTTGATGCTGTGCTGCATTCCGCCCAGAGTGAGATCCGAGGTGTTTTCCAGTTCCAGATGAATGTCGGAGTAAGCTGCATCGTTTTCCAGTCCGCCAACGGAAGCAGATGGACTTTGATCGCCCGGGCGGGTCGCGTGCTGGCGCGTTGAGGAGTAGCTCGCAATGAAATGAGGATTCCAGAGTGCGCTGTCACCGGTATACTTATAGTCGAAAGTTGTGGTCAGATCCTTGAGTTCACGCCAGGCCAGCCGGCGCCTAACCGCTTCCTGATAACCGTATTTTTTGATGTCGCTTGCATTGACTTCGAGTTGTCCGCGGATTGCAGCGACCGGTCCCCAGTTGTTGCTCTCACCATAGAGCAGCGATGTCTTGATCTCGTGGCCGTCGAACTCCGCGCCGAATTTGCCCATGCCTGAGGCGAGCTTCTCATCGGAGAACAGATAACGCTCGCCCCCGCCGATCCGCATGTCATCGCCCTTGCGCCACGTCAGAGAGAGGATGCCGTCATAGGTAACCGGGGTTCCGAAATCCGAGCGACCGTAGAGTGCGCCGGTTTCCAGGAACTGCCTGTTGGCCGTCTGGTAGGCGGTCTTGCCGTAGAAACCCCAGGTCTGGCCGGGCTTCAGCATATCGGCCGCATCCTTGCTTTCCATTCGAATGGTGCCGCCGAAGCCGCCATTGCCGTAACGCACAGATGTGGCGCCCTTGTCTATCTCGACGCGATTCAGCAGTTCAGGTTCGACGAAGATCGTGCCCTGATCGTATTTTTCGAAATTTTTCGGAGCACCGTCGAGCAGGACGCGTGTATCGGTCTGGCGGGAGAAGCCACGGATGGAGATGGTCTGCCCCTGAAGCCGCACGCCGCCGCCCATGGAGACGCCTGGCGTGTGTTTTATGAGTTCGGGAATGCTGGCAGCCTGTATTCTCGCCATCGATGCCTGGTCGATCACTGATTTGCTCGGGTCCCCGTCGCCATAATAGCGGCTGCCGGTGAGAATGATCGGCTCCAGAGCCGTCTGTTCGCCAGATGTTGCATCCGCTCCGCCTGCCTTACTCAAAGTCACCATTGACGTGCCAGAGTAGCGATATGAGATGCCGGTGCCGACCAGGAGGCGAGATAGCGCCGCCTCCACGGTCAAGTTTCCAGAAATGCTCGCTGTCGAGACGCCCTGTGTTACCGAAGCGTCGAAAGCGATCTGTAGCCCCGCCTGTGCCGCGAGAGCATTGAGTGCTCTGGTCAATGTACCGGCAGGAATATCAATTGAAACGGTGGCGACTTGCTGGGCGCGTGTCGCCTCGACCGTCGAAAATAGTGCGGCACCGCTCAAAAGTACGGCAAGTAGCCGGCGCTGTCTGTGCATGCTGCTGTGTGTCGTCGAATGTGTCATAGGCCCCCGGACCTGTCCGTTGAAATGTACTTCTGCGCGGTTGACGGGCGGGGACGCGCTTTTGGGACAGGGCCAAGAAAAAAATTACCGTCGCAGGACCGCGAGGTAGGGACCGAGCCGGGTAATCCGGATGCCGATCGCGTTTGCAAAGGCGTCAAGGGCCGCATCGGGATGCGCCAGATCAAGGCTTCCCGAAATCCTTCTGTCGGCGAGATCGGACTGCGCGATCACTATCCTGCCTGGAATGTAGCGATCGATCTGCTCCACCACCAAAGACAGCGGGGTGTTGTCAAAAACGATCCTGCCCTGCCTCCAGGCGGTCGCGGTGTCCATATCTGCCGCCTCTGCGACTTGAAGACGGCCATCGGGATCGTAGGAAATCTGCTCACCTTCGTGGAGCCGATGCGCCCGATCGCCGTTTTCGGAGGCGACCATGACGGCGTGCTCGGTGACGACCACCATTGTTTCCCGCTTCGTGAGGTTGATATCGAAGGCAGTGCCGAGTGCGGTTATCGTGCCTTTGCCCGCTTTCACAACGAAAGGGCGCGTCTGATCTGCTGCGACCTCGAAAAAGGCTTCGCCGCGCAAGAGGGTTATCCTGCGCTCGTTTGGCAGGAGATGGATGGCTATTGCGGATTCGGCATTCATCTCGACCTTGGAGCCGTCCGCCAGAGTTACGATTTGTTTCTGGCCCGTGCCTGTCATGACATCTGCGCGCAAGCGCATCGGCCCATCAGCCAAGGTGAAAGCTATAGACCCAGCTATAACCAAAAGCAGACCCGCTACGACATTGCGTGGGCGCAACAGCGGTTTGTGGGCTGCGTTTCGAGTGAAGTCCAGATCATTGCTCAGAAGATGGCTGGCATCGCCCATGGCGCGGCGCGCGCGGTCAAAAATCTGGCCTCTGGCTGGATCCTCATTCAGCCAATGTTGAAATCGCTCCTGCAGCGCTGCATCATCCGGATCCTCCTGAAGCCGCAACATCCAGTCGACCGCCTGTGCGCGCAGTTTCTTCTCGTTTGCCTTTGTGTCTGCCATGCTCAAAGCGTATCTTCCAGCCGATCCAGGCAATGGAGATAGGCCTTTCGCAGGTGGCGGTCGACCATGTTGCGGCTGATTTTCATGCGCTCGGCAATCTCGTCGGCCGAGAGCTTGCCGACACGGCTTGCGATGAAGACGCGTCGCCGCTGCAACGACATTTCCATGATCGCCGCTTTCAATATGCCCAGCCGATGTTCAAGATCCATCGCATGGTCTGGCGAGGCGATTGATGCGCCGACGGCCAGAGCCTCCTGCTCGGTTCCTGAGAACAGGCAGGCTTCGAAGCGTTCCCGCCGAAATCGGTCGATGCCGAGATTGATGCAGGCGCGTATCAGGAAGGCTTTCAGCGACGCCTTGTTTTCGAGAGCGGCGTCCTTCTGGCGCAGACGAATGTAAAGGTCGTGGACGATCTCCTGTATGTTTGCAGGATTGTGGCTTCGCCGTCGCACGCTTCCGCAAAGCTCGTCGTAATAAGCAAGAATAGCCCGATCCAGCAGCGGGTTTTCACCGGCCGAAGAGGCATGTTCGCTAGCAGAGGAGGCGCGAAAATGCGCTGTCATGAGAAACTCGGATACGAAGGCCGAAGGGTGAGCACCGTCTCTTAGATGACGGGAAAACCTATTGCAATAAATATGATGATTTTAATCATGTTTATCGTCGACCGACGTATGATGACGATCATGTCGACATCGGGCGGCCTGATCCCGCCCGATGTCGAGGCAATGCCTAAGCCTTTGTAAGCTTGATGATCGTGGATTTTCCACCGCCCCGTTGTTCGGTAACGGCATAAACTGCCCCGTCCGGCCCAACCTTCACGTCGCGGATGCGGGCGTTGAGCGGTACGCGTTCTTCATAAGCGACCTTGTCACCATTCATGTGCAAAACGACGACGCCTTGGCTGACCAGCCCTCCAACCAGGAAGGCATTCTTCCATTCGGGAATGGCGTCGCCGTCATAAAAGGCCATGCCCGAGGGGCCGATTACCGGGTCCCAGTAGTAAACCGGTTGCTCGGTTTCTGCTTTTTCCGTAATGCCGCTGCCAACCGCGTTTCCGTTATATTCAACGCCGTAGGTGACTTCCGGCCAGCCATAGTTCTTGCCGGCCTCCGGCCTGTTCAGTTCGTCGCCGCCGCGTGGGCCGTGTTCGACGGTCCAGAGGCGTCCCTGAGCGTCCAGAGTGGCGGACTGCATGTTGCGGTGGCCGAGGCTCCAGATTTCCGGCTGGGCGCCATCCGTATTGATGAAGGGGTTGTCTGGAAGGGCCTTGCCGCTCGTGTCAATCCGGAAGACCTTTCCAAGCCCGCTGCCGAGCTCCTGGGCTTGCACGCGTGGCTGGCGGTCTGAGCGTTCCCCAACCGTTACGTAAAGCTCGTTGTTCGGGCCGAAAGTGAGGCGCGAACCGAAATGCGAGCGTCCGTCGTAACTCGGTGTCTGACGGAAGATGACACTCACGTCTTCAAGCTTGCCGCCGCCATTATCGTCGGCCACCAGTTTCGCCGAGGCGACAGATGTGCCGTTTCCGTCCTCGCGTGGTTCCGAGAAGGAAAAGAAGATCATGCCTGATGTTGCATAATCCGGTGCGAGTGCGACATCGAGCAATCCGCCCTGACCTCCAAACGCCACTTCGGGGACACCCGCGATTGCCGGACCGGCGTCGCCTTCCTGAGAGATGATATGCATGGCACCCTGTTTGGCGGTGACCAGCATGCGCCCATCGGGCAGGAACTCCATCGCCCACAGATGCGGCAGATCATCCGCAAAAACTTCGGTGCTGATCTTCGGCATTGTTGCCGGTTGCGGTGCGCGCGTCTGATTTTCGAAGGATGGCTTTTGGTCCGGGGCGTTGGCGCGGCCCGTTTCTGCGGGCTGGCCAGTGGTCTGGGCGAGAGTTGGAGTGGAGATGAGTGCAGATGTTATAGCCGTGCAGGCCAGCATGAGGGTGAGGCGTTTCATTCTATCTCCCTTTGAAATGAACTCCTGGATGGAGATAGGCGTTTGCGCCGAAAGGGCCGAACACATGTCGATCAAGTTTAGTTTATGACGCCGGCGGCAAGGGTGAGGAATTGATGGATTGAATCCGGAAACCTTTTCAGGTGTTTGATACTGCTGTTGTTTTCGTCATAAGCCTAGGAAAGTCAGCATGACGAACGTGGCGAAGAGCACGAAATGCGTCATGCCTTCGATCGCGTTCGTCTGCCCGTCATTGAGGTTGATCGCCGCAACAATGAGAGTGATTGCGACCATGACCGTCTGGACCGGTGTCATCGCCATCAGGAAAGGCTGACCGGTGTAAAGCGCAATGGCCTCCATGACCGGTACGGTCAGGATGACGGTGGAGAGAGATGCGCCCATGGCGATGTTGACGACCGATTGCATGCGGTTCTTGAGCGCCGCGCGCAGTGCAGTCAGAATTTCGGGTGCCGCCGAAATCGAGGCGACGACAACAGCCATCAGGGCAGGTGGGGCGCCTGTTCCTTCCAACCCTTCATTCATGAAGGCTGACATGAATTCGGCGAGAACGCCGATAATCAGGACGCCGACCAGGATGATGGCGATGGAGAGGGTGGCAGATTCCTGTTCTTCTTCGGTCTCCGCAGCCGGCTTGGGCTGGGCATGCGTGGATGCGGCAGCAGAGCCGACACTGGAAGCGGCTGCAGCCGTGGCCTGGCCGCGATAGCTATAGCTGAAGAAATAGCTGTGGGTGCCGACCTGCATCTTGAGGAACAGCGCATAAAGGGCCACCATCGCAAAGATGGTGAAGGCGGAATAATAGTGCCATTTGGCTTCCGGAATGAATTCCGGGACGATCATGGATATGCCCATGGCCGTCAGGATCATGGCACTGTAGGTACGGCTCGAATCGTCGTTATAGGGCTGCTCCCCGTGCCTCAAGCCGCCGAGCAGAGCCGCGAGCCCGAGAATGCCGTTGATATCGAGCATCACTGCCGAATAGATCGTATCACGCACCAAGGTCGGCGAGCTACTGCTTCCCATCATGATTGCAAGGATAAGCACCTCCACGGCAACTGCGGAAAGGGTGAGGATCATCGTGCCGTAAGGGTCACCGACCTTATGTGCCAGGACCTCCGCATGGTGGGCCACACGGGTGGAGGCCATGACAATCACGACGATAAGCGCGCAGGCCGCGATCATCGACACGAATTGTCCTTGCTCCAGCAGTGTGTGTTCGAACAGGTAGGAGAGGATCGCAAATCCGAATGCGATAAGAAGAAAGCTCTCCTGTTTCAAAATTGCCGTCATCTTGAATGCGCTCCTGTTCGTGCTGATGATCTAACGCTGCAGTGCAGCGCATCAAGAACCCTTTGATAAGAGGGTGAGCATTTGCGCTATTTGGACGATAATGCCATTATTTCTTCTGTGGCCTGGAACTCTGTTGCGGTCTTTTGCATCTTCACCACGGTGCCGCAGGCGGACAGATGTGCGATGTGTCGTGATGTGGCCACGCGTTAAGGAGGATTTATGACCAAGGTCGTTTACAAGATCGTGCCGCATGACGGCGGTTGGGCCTATCGTCTCGGCGATGTTTTCTCCGAGACTTTTCCAAGCCGCTCAGATGCTATGCAGGCTGCGCGCATCGTGGCGGCGGAACAGCAGGTCGGCGGCGAACCGGAAGAGATCAGCTGGCAGGACGACAAGGGTGTCTGGCACAGTGAACACAGCGACGGAGGCGATCGCCCGGAGGCTGAGGTTCAGGATGGTGATGGCGAGCAGGCAGGTGCGCGCTAGCTCGCGTGTGATCGTCGTGAATTCGGGTTCGCCCATGACAGAAAAAGGGCCGCGTTAAGCGGCCCCCGGTTTCGTTGATTAGTTTCAGGCAGCCGTATCGAGGTTGGGATAATCGGTATAGCCTTTGGCGCCACCGCCGTAGAGGGTGGCCTTGTCCAGCTCGTTGAGCTCAGCGTTCGTTTGGAAGCGCTCTACGAGATCCGGGTTGGCGATGAACAGCTTGCCGAAAGCCACTGCATCGGCATATCCGCTTTCCACGGCCTGCTCGGCTGCGGCCTTGTCGTAGCCATTATTGACCAGCCATGCTCCTGACCCACCGGCTTTGCGATAGATATCCTTCAATTCCTGATAATTGAACGGCTTGCCGCCCTGGGTGAAATCGCGATCTCCGCCCGTTGCGCCTTCTATGACGTGAATGAAGGAAAGGCCGCGCGAGCCGAGTTCCTTGATCAGGTGGTTGAATACGGCCTGTGGCTGGCTCTCTGTGATACCGTTTGCAGGCGTGACCGGGGAGAGGCGGATGCCGACCCGGCCGGCGCCGATTTCCTTGGCCACGGCGTCGACAACTTCCAGCGCGAAGCGAACGCGATTCTCGATCGAGCCGCCGTATTCGTCCGTACGCTGGTTGGCGCCGTCCTTGAGGAACTGGTCGATAAGGTAGCCGTTTGCTCCATGGATTTCCACGCCGTCAAAGCCGGCATCGATTGCAGCGCGTGCGCCCTTTGCATAATCGGCGACAATTCCGGAAATTTCGGCGATCTCCAACGCACGCGGAGCCGAAGTCTCGGCGAAGGCGCCATTTCCATTTTCATCGATGATGTACGTCTTGCCGCCAGCCGGGATTGCCGAAGGGGCGACGGGTGCTGCGCCATTCGGCTGCAGCGAAACGTGCGATACGCGGCCGACATGCCAGATCTGCGTGACGATCTTTCCGCCCTTCTTGTGAACGGCGTCGGTTACTTTTTTCCAACCGGCGACGGCTTCCGGGAGATAAAGGCCCGGCACGTCAGCGTAACCCTGGCCCTGTTGTGTGACCGGCGTGCCTTCGGTGATCAGAAGGCCGGCAGAGGCGCGCTGTTCGTAATAGGCTGCGTTGAGATCGTTCGGGATTGCCTTGGGCGAGCGGTTGCGCGTGAGCGGCGCCATGACGATCCTGTTGGCCAGCTGGATGTCACCAAACTTCACCGGGTCGAAGAGTGTGGTCATTGTGAAAGTCCTTTTACGTTTGGCATAGGTGAGGAGGGAAGCTGGATCAGAGTGTCGATTTCAGCTCATTCAGGAAGGAAGCGATATTTTCTTCGTCGCGGCTGTAGAATGCCCACTGGCCGATGCGGTTCGTCTTCAGCAGTCCTGCCTTTTCGAGCGTGGCGAGGTGGGCAGAAACCGTCGATTGCGACAGGCCGCATTTCTTTTCGAACTGGTTGGCGCAGATGCCCATTTCCAGCGGGTGAGCCTGGTCGCAGAAATGCTGTTCAGGTTCTCGCATCCATTCCAGAAACGACACCCGTACCGGGTGAGCCAATGCCTTCAGAATCTCTGTCTTGTCTATCATCATCGTGTATCGCCTCCAGTCGATATATAGATCGTATTTTTCCGATTTAAAGAGGCAAAAAAATCGGGCCAACGGATTTCTCCGCGGCCCGTCAAGTGTGAAGGTCAAAAAACCTCCAGAGGGGAACAGTCGACGCGGATGGCGGGAAACCATCGTGCCATCGACTGATATCAATATGGGGTTGCACACTGCTCCACACAAGGGGCTTGGTGAAGATATTAAACGCAGAGAGATGATTATTGCTGCAGCAGATTGGCGCAGCTTTGTGCGGTTAGCGACAAAAGGGCAAAAAAAGAGGGCCACCGGATCGCTCCAGGGCCCTTTGAAGTGTGAAGGTCAAAAATGAACCTCCAGAGGGGAACAGCTGCTGCGGTGGAACTGGGAGGAAAGCCACCATGTGCATCAGCTGAGTGCGATATGATGGTTTTTTGTGCATTGCGCAATCATATTTTGTGCAAGACTGCCATGCTTTAGGCGCATGGCTTTGTCTTAAAACTTGCATAAATGCAAGAGTCGGGCAGCAACGCGTTGGATTTGCTTTGTATGCCGGGTTTTAGAAGTTCCAGTTTCTGGCTTTTGTGACGATAAAGTCGCGGAAGGCCTTAAGCTTCGCCGCGTTCTTCATTTCATCCGGATAGCAGAAATATGTGTCGAAGGTCGGAATGTCGGCATTGATGGCCAGCTGAATCAGCCCGGGATCCCGTCCAACGATATAATCCGGCAAAACGGCGATGCCGATGCCGAGCAGGCAGGCCCGCTTGATTGAGGTCTGGCTGTTGATCTGCAGATGCGGGGCGCGCGTGTTATCAGAGTTGCGGCCAGCATATTCGAGCCAGTTCACATCGAGGAGATAGTTCGGCGCGGGTTCGCCGAAGGTGATGATCCGATGGTTGTCGAGATCTTCGACGGTTTGTGGCTCACCGAAGCGGTTGATGTAGGACGGTGCCGCATAGACATGCATATGCACAGTGAAGAGCTTGCGCTGGATCAGATCGGATTGCTGCGGCTGGCGAAGCCGGATGGCGCAATCGGCATGGCGCATGTTGACGTCGACTTCCTCGTTGTCGAGAATCAGCTGCACAGACATTTCCGGGTAAAGCTGCAGGAATTCCTGCACCTTGTCAGTCAGCCAGCCCTGGCCGAGGCCGACCGTGGTGGTGACGCGCAGCTTGCCGGAAGGCTTGTCCGTCGTTTCCGTCAACTGAACCTTGACGGTTTCGAGCTTGAGCAGGACATCGTGGGCGGTGCGATAGAGCAGTTCGCCCTGTTCGGTCAGGATCAGGCCGCGGGCATGGCGGTGAAACAGCTTTACGCCCACGTCCTGTTCAAGGGCGCTGACCTGGCGGCTGATCGCCGACTGGGACAAATGCAGCTTGTCGGCGGCATGCGTGAATGAACCGGCTTCGGCTGCCGCATGAAAAATGCGCAATTTATCCCAGTCTAAAGGAACGCCCATGCTTACTCCGCAGCTATGGAGACCGGCTGGATGCCGGCCAGGTAACGCTCGGCCTCAAGAGCGGCCATGCAGCCCATTCCGGCCGCGGTGATCGCCTGCCGGAAGGTGTCGTCGGTCACGTCGCCGGCGGCAAAGATGCCAGGCACGTCTGTTGCAGTCGAATCGGGCGCGGTCCAGAGATAGCCGCCTGCCTTCATCTTGAGCTTGTCCTTGAACAGTTCCGTTGCCGGCGCATGGCCGATGGCGACGAAGACGCCGTCGATCGGCTGTTCGGTGATTGCGCCGGTCAGCGTGTTGCGCAGCTTGACGCCTTCCACGGAGGGCGGAAGCGGCGGCTTGGCAGGCTTGCCGGTAATCTCGTGGATCTCGGTATTCCACAGGACCTTGACATTGGGGCGCTGGAAGAGGCGCTCGCGCAGGATTTTTTCCGATCGGAACTCGTCACGGCGATGCACGACGGTGACCGACTTGGCGATATTCGACAGATAAAGCGCTTCCTCGACTGCCGAGTTTCCGCCGCCGACCACGATCACATCCTTGTTGCGATAGAAGAAGCCGTCGCAGGTAGCGCAGGCCGATACGCCAAAGCCCTGGAAATGCTGTTCGCTTTCAATGCCCAGCCATTTTGCCTTCGCGCCGGTCGCAATGATGATCGTGTCCGCAGTCCAGACCGTTCCGGAATCGGTTTTGACGGTGAAGGGGCGGGCAGTCGTCTCGACTTCGGTCACGAGGTCGTTGACGATCTCTGCACCCACATGGGTTGCCTGCTTGAGCATCTGCTCCATCAGCCAGGGGCCTTGGATGGGATCGCCGAATCCCGGATAGTTCTCTACATCCGTGGTGATCATCAACTGGCCGCCCTGTTCCATGCCGGCGATCAAGACCGGCTTCAGCATGGCACGTGCTGCATAGATGGCTGCGGTGTATCCGGCGGGGCCTGAACCGATGATCAGCACTTCCGTGTGACGAGCGGACATGAATATTTCCTTTCAAGCGCGGATATGAACTACGCCCCATATAGGAAGGGCGTTTTTGTTCTGCCGCTTTTTGACTGTCATCTAATGTCGATCCATGCGTCAGTGCAAGGGCAGGCTTGCATTAACAACAGGACAGTTGGTCGCGAGCGTATGGCGTCGAGAACCGGATTTGGCATGCGGATTGTAACAACTTCTCCAAATATCCCTGCGAACTTTGCCTGCGACATCTGGTGCGCGGTTCCGCGGGGCTGTATTTGCTTACGCCTTGCGTTAAACGCTGTTTCGATTAAAAGCCATCCCATCCAAGGGGGAATACCGTGCTCCGCGCCGATCTCGATGCCATCGATATAAAGATTCTGAAGGAGCTCCAGCAGGACGGGCGCATCACCAATGTGGAGCTCGCCGAACGTGTCGGCATTTCCGCACCACCCTGTCTTCGGCGTGTGCGCAAGCTGGAAGAGGCCGGTATCATCGAGGGGTATCACGCGCTCCTGAACGGCCAGAAACTCGGCTTCGACCTTACTGCCTTCTGTATGGTCGGATTGAAGCGTCAGTCGGATGCCGACCTCAAGGGATTTGCCTCCACGGTGCAGCAGTGGCCGCTGGTGCGGGAGGCTTGGATGGTGAATGGAGACAGCGATTTTCTGTTGCGCTGTACCGCAGAGAACCTGACGCAATTCCAGGACTTCGTTATCGAGGTGCTGACTGCTGACGAACATGTCGATACGGTGAGGACGATGCTGACCATCCGGCAGGTAAAGCAACTCGGCCTAGTGGAAGTTTAAGACCTTACCGCCTTCCTTTTCACCAGAGAGATGCGGCTCGAAACCCGCGGGTATGAAAATGCTGACGTCTAAGAACACCCTGATCTGCATATTCTCATACAATATGGGTGCTACGCTCGAGCGCTGCATCCAGTCTGCACAGAAGATGTGTGCGGGGTTCGAGATGATCCTGATCGACGATGCGAGCGAAGATCCAGTAACTGTCGAGCTGCTCAAGACGAAGCGGCAACTTTTCCGCGACATAATCATTTCCAAAGAACCAAAGCAGGGGAAGAGGCACGGAAATCTTTATCTGAACATTGAGAAGGCCTGTCGCTATGCCACACAGGCCGGCTTCGAATTCCTGATGATGATTCAGGATGACATGCAGTTCGTGCGCCCGTTGGATGATAATATCGGCAGGCAGTATCGAGATCTTTTCAATAGCGGTGAAAAGGTATTGCAGGTTGATCCTCGCTTCTTGCGGCAAGGAGACTATGAGGTTTTAAGGGAAAGGTGTGCCTATCGTTACGGCCCCCGAACATCTTATGCGGATGTCGGTATCGTTCATTTGCAACGCTTTAACGATCTGGAATGGCAATTTCTCGAGGGGGAGCGAGCCAACAAGGAGAGACTTGCGGACCTTGGCTATGAACGCCTGTTTCCTTTTGCGCCGATTGCAATGCATGTTCCGTTTCCGCGAATTTATCGTAGCGGGCGAGGGCGCTTCCGGGTGTTTCCGTTCAATCGCGGAAGATACGGGTTTGAGTATATGACGGAGCAAGAAATTGCGGCAATGGATGCCCGTCCTGTTGAAACTGTACCGCTCTTTCGAACTTTCTTGCGCCCAAAAAACATGCGGCTCAGCAGGCTTCTCTATCGTCTTCGAAAAGACAACAAGATCTTTACTTAGCATTTCAGATAGGTCGGGAACCGAGAAGATAAGATCCGCGCGCAATGGCCAAACGCACAAATCGCCCCTTGATCCGATCGATCGTGAAAATTGGCACCAGGCTTTTTCTCGGTAGCGACAGGGCGCATTTTCAAGACCATATCCCTGGTCTCGCCATAACTTCAATACAGTCAAATCGCGCGATCGTTTACCGGGGGCGCCAGGTCGGCATTCTTCAGTCGCACGAGATTCTTGGTCATGGTCAGGCTGCGGTTTATGTGGTCGGATCGGCTCCTTCGATCGATACATGCGATATCGCGAAGGTAGAGCCGGGCTCGGCAATACTCTTGAATGGCGCAGCTCATCTGCTTGGCAGCAAGATCCCGCAACCTCTTGCTATCGCTGTTGAAGACGAGCGCTTTATCTGGCGCCATTTCGAGCTCTTGCAGAAGAATGTGCTCGTTAATTCAATCTGTTTGTTCTCGGTGCAGGTGATCCGCGCAATATGCGAACATGACCCGTCTTGGCTTTCGGACAAACGAATTATTCTAATCGACAGTATATCGAGGCCCTATGGTTCTCGCAGACGTTCGGATGCCGAGTTGTCCCAGCTGAATTTCGTCACGATGGGCGACAATGGACTTGGTGGTATTTCTTCTGCACCCGATAGAGGGGTGTTCCAAGGTGGATCGGTCGCGATATCGGCCATGCAATTCCTTATTGCGTGCCGGCCAAAGTTGATCGGATTATTCGGTATTGATATTTCGAATGCCGAATCGCCTCGCTTTTATGAAACAAAAGATGATACCGCGTTTAGCGGCATAGCACTGGCTGAAGCTCGTATTCTTGGGCATTTTGCCACGGCTTTGGACGTCTGTGCGAAACAAGGTATTTCGGTAGAATGCTACTCGGAAAAGTCTGCCTTGCTGGCTGCAGGGTATCGGTATAGCGATCGATTTTCGCTGACACATCATGATCGCTGATATGGCGACACTATAGAGTTGATATGCGCTTCTTCAAAAAGAAACACCCTTACACGAAGCAGTTGACGATCACGCCTCCCGAGCCCGATCCGGGCCGTGCTGGTGTCGCCATCGTCACGTGTGTCAAGAACGAAGCGCGGTATATTGCCGAGTGGATCGAATTCCACCGCGCAGTTGGTGTCGTACATTTCTATATTTATGATGACGGTTGCGAAGATGATACGATCCCAATCGCGCGGGAAATACTTGGCTCGTCAGCCCTGACAGTCGTTCCATGGAAGGGGCGGCTAATCGATACGCCGACGCAGAACCTTCTGAATAGTCAGGCCATAGCTTTTGCACATAGCATTCTGAACTTCGGTGGTCAGTATGCGCGCATGGCCTTTATCGACGTAGACGAGTTTCTGCTGCCGAAAATTGGCAATACATTGGACGAGGCGCTGGAGGGGGCGAAGGGTTTCCCGAATATTTCCCTGCCCTGGCACATGTTCGGTACAAGCGGGCACAAGGCTAGGCCCGCCGGATCTCTCCTGCGGAATTATACAGTTCGTGGTGCAAATCCGCTATCGACGAAGAAGAATGCTAGCAACTTCAAATGCATCGTCGATCCATGCGCAGTCTCAGAAGTGAGTATTCATCATTTTTCGACCGGAGCTTTCGGCGAGAATACGTCCAATGATCGGGGCGAAGTCTTTTCAAGGAAGGGAAGAAAAGGACCTGCCTTCTACTCCTCGGACTTCATTCAGCTTAATCACTATTACAGCAAGTCCGAGCAGGATTTGAGGGAGAAGATTGAGAGAGGGCCAGCTTCGCCGGCATCGCGTCAGAGATATGAAGATCGCGTTCTATCTGCCGTCAGGAACATCGAATCCGAGACGGTGGTGGACACAGCGATGATCGAGTTTCTGGATCGCCGAGAGATACTTCCCGCATAGTTTAAGGCCATAGCGCCGAAGCAGGTCAGGTCAGAAATCTCTGATAAACCTCGCCAAGCCTGCGAACTTCACCCTCGATGCTGAAGTTCGTCTTGGCGTGGTGGAGGGCGCGGGTGGCTGCCTGCTGGCGGCGGGCATCATCGTAGATGAATTCGGCGGTTGCCGAGATCATCGCATCGAGGTCGGCGATGATGATCTTGCCGGTTTCCTCGTTGCCTGTAACGATCAACTCCGGAAACGCGCCGACATCGGTGGCGACAACCGGAACGGCGGCTGCCATCGCTTCCAGCGGAGTAAGCCCAAATCCTTCCCAGCGTTGCGGAGCAACGAAGAGATCGAGCGCGCGATACCAGTCATTGATATTTGCATGCTCGCCGACGAACAGGATACGGTCGGTAAGGCCAGCCTTGGCGACTTTGCCGATCAGTTGCTTTTCGTAGTCGAGATGCGGGCCTGTGGCGCGGCCGGCGACGATGGCTCTCCAGTCTGGCCGAGAGGGCAGAAGCGAAATCATCGTATCCACGAAGAGATCCGTGCCCTTCTGATGGCGGACGCGGCCGAAGCAGCCGACAAATTTCCTGTCCGGATCAAGACCCAGCGCGACGCGGGCGGCGGTTTTGTCTTTTGCCGGCGAAAAGCGCTCAGTATCGATACCGTGCATAACGACAGTGTTTGGTACGTCCAGATAGGCGGCGGTGCGCCCGCTGGTTGCCACGACGGCATCCATCTTCGAAATAAGCCATCTGGTCCAGCCGGTATGCCGGCGCTGTGAAGCCGACGTGAAGACGATCTTCAGCGGCATGCGAAGGATATCACGTAGAATAATGGCGGGCAGCATCTCGACATTGCGGCGTGCGTGCCAAACGCGCATTTTTCCGCTTCGTGGACGGCTCCAGAGCCGAAGCAGATCACGAAAGCGGATATGCGGGATGGTATCCGGCAGGCCCGGTCCAAGAGCCGCCACCTTGTAGCCAAGGGCGCGTTGAACAGGAACCAGCTGGATGATCGTACTTGTGACGCCGGACAGCCGCCGCTTGAAGTTAGGTGCTATGACCTCGACTTCACCGATATCGACGACTGCCGGATTGTGATGGATGTTATTCTGGCCCTCGGCCACGGCGATCAGCCCCAGGAAACGGAAAGGATCTCGTAGGCCTTGGAGCCGCCAGGCGCAACGACTTCGATTGATTCGCCTGCTTCCTTGCCGATCATGGCGCGGGCGATCGGGGAGGAGATCGAGATGCGACCGGCCTTCACGTCGGCTTCCTGATCGCCGACGATCTGGTAGGTCTTTTCCTCTTCGGTATCTTCGTCGACCAGTTTTACAGTGGCGCCGAACTTGACCTTGGAGCCGGACATCTTGGAAAGGTCGATGACTTCTGCGCGGGCTGTCAGGTCTTCCAGCTCGGTAATGCGCCCTTCGTTGTGGCTCTGGGCTTCCTTGGCAGCGTGATACTCAGCGTTTTCCGAAAGGTCGCCATGGGCGCGCGCTTCCGCAATCGCTTCGATGATACGGGGACGCTCCTCCTGCTGCCTCCAGCGCAGTTCTTCCTGCAGCTGGACAAAGCCGTTCTGCGTCATCGGTACCTTTTCAACCATTTTCTTGTCCTTCAGGGGCGTGCCCGCGGATGCCGCGAACACAAAAAGAAACAGGTTCCGGAGCGTAAACTTCGGAACCATCGCAACGTCAAAATGTAGGGTCACTATATCAGAATTTCGATGTCCCTTACGAGGAATTTCGAAACCATGCCATATCTCCCGCGTGCCGCATGTGATGTGAACCGCGCCCGTTTGTCAATCTCTTGACAGTGGCGATAGGAACATATAGTGAACATACGCAATGAAGAAATCGCTGAAAGAACGATTGGCGATCCTTTCGGATGCCGCAAAATATGATGCTTCCTGCGCGTCGAGCGGGACCGTGAGGCGTGATTCGTCGGCAAGCGGAGGGCTCGGTTCGACCGAAGGATCGGGTATCTGCCATGCCTATGCGCCTGATGGACGCTGTATCTCGCTTCTGAAGATCCTGCTTACCAACTTCTGCATTTACGACTGTGCCTACTGCATCAATCGTTCTTCCAGCAATGTGGAGCGTGCACGTTTTACGCCGGAAGAAGTGATCTGGCTTACGCTCGAATTTTACCGCCGCAACTATATCGAGGGGCTTTTTCTGTCTTCGGGGATCATCCGCTCCTCCGATCACACCATGGAGGAGATGGTGCGGATCGCCAGGGAGTTGCGGACGATCCATAACTTCCGCGGGTACATCCATCTGAAGTCTATCCCTGAAGCTTCTGCTCATCTGATCGAGGAGGCGGGGCTTTATGCGGATCGTCTTTCGATCAATATCGAATTGCCGACCGACGCCGGGATCGGGAAATTTGCACCGGAGAAGCAGCCGGCGAACATCCGTCGCTCAATGGGGAATCTGCGACTGAAGATCGAGGAAATGGCTGAGCCGACATTGCAGACCAAGCGACGGCGCAAATTCGCACCGGCGGGGCAGAGCACGCAGATGATCGTCGGGGCGGATGGTGCCTGCGATGCCACGATCCTTGGGACCAGTGCCAGGCTTTACGGAAGTTATGGATTGAAGCGTGTCTATTATTCGGCCTTCAGTCCCATCCCGGATTCGTCGAAAAAGCTGCCGCTGATCAAGCCGCCATTGATGCGTGAACACCGGCTCTACCAGGCCGACTGGCTCTATCGTTTCTACGGGTTCGACATTGAGGAAATTACGTCGGGACGTGATGGTGGAATGCTCGATCTCGATCTCGATCCAAAACTTGCCTGGGCATTGTCTCATCGCGATCGGTTCCCAGTCGATGTCAATCGTGCAGATCGCGAGATGTTGCTCAGGGTTCCGGGTTTAGGCACCAAAGCGGTCAACGGCATTCTGTCGTCTCGGCGGTTCCGAAAACTCAGGCTGGATGATCTGAAGCGACTGAACGTGTCGCTCCGGAAGATACAACCCTTTGTCATCTGTGACGGCTGGACGCCACACCGGCTGGTCGACCGGTCTGATCTTCGCGCCATGTTTCAACCCAAGCCGGAGCAACTGTCGCTGTTATGATGTTTCGCTATTCCTTGCGGGGGCGGGGCGATCTTGATGAATGGCGGGATGCGGCCCGGGGTTTCATGATGGCCGGAATTACGCCTGAATTCATCGAATGGCGGACGATGGACGATGCTGACGGCCTGTTCGGCTTCGACGACAACAGACTTCCGCAGCCGGCAAATCCGCCACCGAAAATCAGTGTGCAGCCTTCTTTCATCCGGTTGGCCGAGGCTGTTCTCTGCCATTCCGATCCAACCCGATTTGCACTTCTCTATCGGCTGCTGTTCAGGCTTTTCCATTCGCACGGTCTGCTCAACATGGCGACCGATCGTGATGTGGCCGCGGCGCGTCAGCTCGCGAAGTCGGTGGGGCGTGACTATCACAAGATGACGGCTTTCGTGCGCTTCAAGGAAATTCCGCTGGCGGAGGGGAAGGTGGGGCGGCGGCGCTTCGTGGCGTGGTTCGAGCCGGATCACTTCATCGTCGCTCGTGTGGCGCCCTTCTTTCAACGGCGATTTACCGACATGGACTGGTTGATTGCCACGCCCAAGGGGTCGGCTTCCTGGGATGGCGACGAATTGAAGGTGAACGACGATCCTGCACCAAGGCCAGATCTGCGTGATGAGATCGATGATCTTTGGCGCACCTATTATGCTTCCATCTTCAATCCGGCGCGATTGAAGGTGAAGATGATGATGGCCGAGATGCCGAAGAAATACTGGAAGAACCTGCCCGAGGCGGAACTCATTCCCGGCATGATCGCCAAAGCAGAGGCAGATGTGCTTGAAATGGCCGTCAAGCAGGCGAGCGAGCCTTTGCCGTTCCATCATCGCATACAGGAGGCCGCGGCGAGGGTGCCGACACAGCCCCTTCCTGCTGTGGGAACACTCGCTGCGGTCAGCGAAGCTGCACGCTCCTGCACGCGTTGCGACATCCATTGCCTAGCAACCCAGACAGTGTTTGGAGAAGGGCCAGCGAATGCAGATGTGATGGTGGTCGGCGAACAGCCCGGCGACCATGAAGATCTGGCGGGGAGGCCGTTTGTAGGTCCTGCTGGAACGCTATTCGATGAGGCGCTGAAGCTCGCTGGGATTGAGCGCGACAGGCTTTATGTGACCAATGCAGTGAAGCATTTCAAATATCAGCCACGTGGGAAAAGGCGTATCCACCAGAAGCCTAATATGGGGGAGGTTCGGCAATGCCGCTGGTGGCTGCGCCAAGAACTGGAACTGGTAAAACCGAAACTTATCATTGCAATGGGGGCGACGGCACTCTTCGCTTTGACCGACATGCGGCAGAAGCTGGCAGATGTTCGCAGCGAGCCAATCGCAATGGAAGAAGGCAAGACGCTATTCGTTACCGTTCATCCATCCTACCTACTGCGTATTGTTGATGAGGATTTGAAAGAGAAAGAGATTGCCCGTTTTCGCGAGGATTTCGCGTCGGTGAAACGGCTCATGTGAGCTGCAATCAGGTTATCAACAGGCGCATGCTGCATTGCGGTATCGTTTCGGAGCGTAAATGGTGCAATGCGAGACATAGCGGCGAGAAAATCCAGCCGTTGGTTTTTACCTTTTAACGTTCCCGTCGAGTGCTTCAAGACAGGTGGAAAATTCACCCTTAGCGTTGTTCCCGGACCAACCCCTGGAGGTGCCGCCCGATGACGAGGCGGGTCGCAAGTCTGATCATGTCAGTCTGCGTTGCTTTTGCGATGTGGACGACGCTGGCGGTCGCGTCACTTCTGATGTGGAAATTCCTCCGGGATTATTCCGGATGAATGGGTCCATGATGGGCCAGGCCGCCTTTGCGAAAGTGGAGGCGGCCAATCGCCGGTCAGTCAGCTCGGGAGAGGTATCCATCAATCCACAAAGAATGGGTCTTTCGGTAGATTGGGCGGATTATAACCGCCGCCCTCCATACGGATGCGTACCGAACTGTGCAGCATGGCTCTCTCTGGAATAAAACGACGATCCCGGAACGGGATATAAATCGAGCGACTATCGCCCCGCTTGCGCCATGAGTTTTCAGGTACGCGACGAGGAAGATACTCCAGCGGTTTCCAGCCGAGGCTCATGGAATCGTGCAGGTCTGCTGTTGCGTTCAGGCTGACATATCTGTTGCTACGTTGTCCTTTGACAATATCTTCAACGGTTTGGGTTCGATAAAGCAAGCCCGTTGGTTCGGTCTCTCTGATCATCCATTCGAGTGGAATCTTGACTTGACCGCTGTCCGGCTCAGGATAGCCGCCGCCGACATCGCCATGCACGCCCGCAAACCAGACTTGTTTGAAATTCTGTTTCCCCTTCACTTTCTTGAATGGGCTGCCTCTGTAGTCCTGATCGGGGATCCATAATTCTGGCTGAAACATCGTGCGACGTTCATCTATGGCCACGGCATGGCGTACCCATTCGACGCTGGGATTCATATTGGAAAAAGGGTGCGTCTTCATCTGCACCCAATGCTTGCCCGGCTCTATGACGGAGGCAACCGTATCGAACAGGCCGAGCAGCTTGATTGGCGGGCGCCCGGTGCGCAGTGTTCGCTCATAGAGACGCATCGAGGCGAAGGCCGAGCGTCCCTCGTCTTCCTGAAGTTTGTCGTGGTCAACCTCTTCCTGGACGGGGATGCCCTTATAGGTGTTGTAGGCATAATCCAGGAGGTTGAGATGCTGACGGCTCATCAGGCCGAGCGCGTGGATGAAGCCAGCTAAAACCCTTGCGGAATACGCTCCGCGGCTAAATCCGAATATGTAAATGCGGTCACGATCCGTGTGACTGCCATTCGTGTCTTTTGTCCCAGGATCGTAATTCTCGATGAGAAAACGGTAAGCTTCCTTGATGTTCTGGTCCATGCCCCAGCCAGTGGCCAGTCCCCAGATCTCGATCGTATTGCGATAAACCTTCGACCAGGCATTGCTGGCGCCGAATGTGCCTACGCCGGGATCGTAATAGACGATCTGCTGTTCCGACCGCTCCAGCGCTCCAAAGAGGCGCAGAATATTGGTGCGATCCGCTGAAATCTCGTTCGATGTGCCATCGAACAGAATGACGATGTTCTTCGACATGAAATCCCCTCAACTTAGTTAAATCAAGTTAGGGTGCATTTTATTTATTTGCAACTGAAGGTTTTGTTTTTGGTCGCTACATGCCTTGCATGTATCGCCGTATAGCTTTGGTATCAGCGGCGCTTTTTTATGGTCGAGAGCACGGTTTCCAGCCGGTCTAAATTCTGCTCATTGGCGGCAGAGAGAAATTTCTCGATATCGCGATTGTCCTGGGTGTCTTCGAAGGACATGCGCCAGGTAAGGCGTGTTCCGTTTTCATCGTCGTGGTAGCCGATCTCAAGGCCGAATGCGTGCATCGGTCCGTGATGAAACGCAGCAATACGCTCATCCTGCAGGATCTCGTCGAACGTCCAATGATTCTCGAAGTCGGTGTCGCTGGAGGATGTCATGACGATCACCCATGTGCCGCCATCGACGAAGTCGAATTTCTCGATGCGGTTGGTGAAGCCGTGTGGTCCCCACCACTTTTCCAAGAGTGTCTTATCTGAAAAAGCTCTGAACAGCGTGGCGCGGTCCGTGGCGAAGACACGTTCGTTTTCGATGACAAGCGAGCGGTTCACATGATCGACCATGGTCTTCCTCCGTACCTACATCGGTTAGTCAAGTCACCGACCAGGTAGATAGCGGAGCGAAAAAGAGCCGGTCAACAGGAATGCTGGCCGGCTCGTATATTGCTCAGAAGTAGGCCTGCAGCGGGCGAACTTCGAGATTGCCGGCTTTCAGCGCCTTGATTGCCATGGCTGCGGCTTCGGCACCTGCCATGGTCGTGTAATAAGGCACCTTTTGCATCAGGGTGGCGCGGCGCAGCGATTTCGAGTCGGAGATCGCCTTGTTTCCGTCGGTCGTGTTGATGACCAACTGGACCTGACGGTTACGAATGGCATCCTCGATATGCGGACGGCCTTCCAGTACCTTGTTGATCTTGGTGGCCTCGATACCGTTTTCTGCCAGGAAGCGCTGGGTGCCACCGGTCGCGAGAACCTTGAAGCCGATTTCGGTAAGGATCTTGATTGCCGGCAGTACGCGATCCTTGTCAGAATCGCGGACGGAAACGAACACCGTCCCTTCGCGCGGCAGTTCCACGCCGGCGCCGAGCTGCGATTTGGCGAATGCCAGCGCGAAGTCGGTGTCAAGGCCGATGACTTCACCGGTCGAGCGCATTTCCGGGCCGAGCAGCGTGTCGACGCCGGGGAAACGCGCGAACGGGAAGACAGCTTCCTTGACGGCGATATGCTTGAGGTTGCGCGGATCCGGCTTGGTGCCGTAGGCGCTGAACAACGGATCGAGCTTTTCGCCTGCCATGGCGCGGGCTGCGATCTTGGCAATCGGTGCACCGATCGTCTTCGCCACGAAGGGGACCGTACGCGAGGCGCGCGGGTTGACTTCGAGAACGTAGACCGTGCCATCCTTGATGGCGAACTGGACGTTCATCAGGCCGACGACATTGAGCGCTTTGGCCATTGCCTTGGCCTGGCGTTCCAGCTCGTCGATCATTGCTCCGGAAAGCGTGCGCGGCGGCAGCGAGCAGGCACTATCACCCGAATGGATACCGGCTTCCTCGATATGCTCCATGATGCCGGCGATGAAGACGTCCGTGCCGTCGCAGAGGCAGTCGACGTCGACTTCGATCGCGTTCGACAGATAGCTGTCGAAGAGGAGCGGGTTCTTGCCGAGCAGGGTGTTGATCTGGCCGGTCTTGTCATTCGGGTAACGCTGCTTGATGTCTTCCGGAACAAGTTCGGGAACCGTGTCGAGCAGGTAGGTCTGCAGCTGGCTTTCCGAATGCAGGATCTGCATGGCGCGGCCACCCAGAACATAGGAGGGGCGCACGACCAGCGGGAAGCCGATCTCGGAGGCGACGGTGCGGGCCTGTTCGACCGAATAGGCGATGCCGTTGTTCGGCTGCGTCAGGTCAAGCTTCATCAGCAGCTTCTGGAAGCGGTCGCGGTCTTCGGCCAGGTCGATCATGTCGGGCGCGGTGCCGAGGATCGGGATGCCGTTCTTTTCCAGCGCTTCGGCAAGCTTCAGTGGGGTCTGGCCGCCGAACTGGACGATAACGCCGACGACTTCGCCCTTTTCCTGTTCTGCCCGAAGGATCTCGATCACGTCTTCGGCCGTCAGCGGTTCGAAGTAGAGGCGATCGGACGTGTCGTAGTCGGTCGAGACGGTTTCCGGGTTGCAGTTGATCATGATCGCTTCATAGCCTGCATCCTTCAGCGCGAAGGCGGCGTGGCAGCAGCAATAATCGAACTCGATGCCCTGGCCGATACGGTTCGGGCCACCGCCGAGGATGACGACCTTTTTGGCGGTGGAGACTTCAGCTTCCGAGCGCAGTTCACCGACGAAAGGCGTCTCGTAGGTCGAGTACATATAGGCGGTCGGCGAAGCAAATTCGGCGGCGCAGGTGTCAATACGCTTGAAGACCGGGCGTACGTTGAGTGCGTTACGATGTTCGGCGACTTCCTTCGGGCGCTTGTGGGTGAGCGAGGCGAGGCGGGCGTCGGAGAAGCCCATGGCCTTCAGCATGCGCAGGTTTTCGGCATCCGCCGGCAGGCCATGCTCGCGAATGCGAGCTTCCATGTCGACGATCGCCTTCAACTGGGCGATGAACCACGGGTCGATCTTGCAAGCTTCGTGGACTTCGTTTTCGGTCATGCCGAGGCGCAGCGCCTGGGCGACCTGGCGCAGACGGTCCGGCGTCGGGGTGCCGATCACAGCGCGGATGGCATTGTGGTCGTCACCTTCGCCAAGGCCGGGGATCTCGATCTCGTCGAGGCCGGTCAGGCCGGTTTCCATACCGCGCAGGGCCTTCTGCAGCGATTCAGCAAAAGTACGGCCGATCGCCATGACTTCGCCGACAGACTTCATCGCGGTGGTCAGGACCGGCGAGGCACCCGGGAATTTTTCGAAGGCGAAACGCGGGATCTTGGTGACGACATAGTCGATGGACGGTTCGAACGAGGCCGGCGTCGCGCCGCCGGTGATGTCGTTGTCCAGTTCGTCGAGCGTGTAGCCGATGGCGAGCTTAGCCGCGACCTTGGCGATCGGGAAGCCGGTGGCCTTCGAAGCCAGAGCCGACGAGCGCGAGACGCGCGGGTTCATTTCGATGACGACGAGACGGCCGTCAGCCGGGTTGACGGCGAACTGTACGTTCGAGCCGCCGGTTTCAACGCCGATCTCGCGCAGGACCGCGATCGAGGCGTTACGCATGATCTGGTATTCCTTGTCGGTCAGCGTCAGGGCCGGCGCGACGGTGATCGAGTCGCCCGTGTGGACGCCCATCGGGTCGATGTTTTCAATCGAGCAGATGATGATGCAGTTATCCGCCTTGTCGCGGATGACTTCCATTTCATACTCTTTCCAGCCGAGGACCGATTCTTCAATCAGCACTTCGGTAGTCGGCGAGGCGTCGAGGCCGGAGCCGACGATCTCGAAGAATTCCGAGCGGTTGTAGGCAATGCCGCCGCCGGTGCCGCCGAGGGTGAAGGACGGGCGGATGATGGCGGGCAGGCCGACGACGTCGAGCGCCTGGGCGCCGATCGCCATGGCATGTGCCATGTAGCGCTGCTTGCGGTCGCTCTCACCTAGATTCCACTGGTTTTCAAGCGCATCAAGCGCCTTATCCAGTTCGGCGCCGGAAAGCTTGCCCTTCAGTTCCGCGCGGGCAGCCTCGTGCTTCTTGCGGTCGGCATCCTTGATTTCTGTGGCGTTGGCGAGCATCGACTTCGGTGTCTCGAGGCCGATCTTTGCCATCGCCTCACGGAAGAGGGCGCGATCTTCGGCCTTGTCGATGGCTTCCGGCTTGGCGCCGATCATTTCGACATTGTAGCGATCAAGCACGCCCATCCGCTTCAGGGACAGCGCGGTGTTGAGCGCGGTCTGGCCACCCATGGTCGGCAGCAGTGCGTCCGGGCGTTCCTTGGCGATGATCTTGGCAACGACTTCCGGCGTGATCGGCTCGACGTAAGTTGCGTCGGCGAGGCCCGGATCGGTCATGATGGTTGCCGGGTTGGAATTGACCAGGATGACCCGGTAGCCTTCTTCCCTCAGCGCCTTGCAGGCCTGGGTGCCGGAATAGTCGAACTCACATGCCTGACCGATAACGATCGGACCCGCGCCGATGATGAGGATCGATTTGATATCTTGGCGCTTTGGCATGGTCTCTATCCGCTCTTTGTCTGCGCGAAAAGCCGGCACGGGGCGTGGGTAGCTCCGGTCGGGTCACGTGCGCATCATTTTTCTGGCTAGACGCGGCTTATAGGCAAATGTGCGGCCTATGAGAACCCCATAAATCGGCAAATCGACAGGAATCGTGGTGGATTGAAGCCGCGGGTATAATCGAAAGTTAATTACTCGGGAATACTTGAGTCTCCGGGGTATTTTCAGAATTCTGGATTGTTTTTTGACTGGGGGCCAAGTCATGTCTGCAGGATATCTGCGATCAATTCCGATTTTGACTGCTGTTGATGTGCTCAAGCGCCTGCGTTCCGATGCTTATTTCTATATTATAACGTTATTATACACTTTGCTCGCCATCTATTTGGCGTGGTTTGGTGGCTTTTTTCCTATGTTGTCGCACGATCTCTACTTTGGTCAGTGGACAAAGGTGTTTCTGATCGTCATGCCGGTGATCGCGATCTCCTTCGACTTGTTTTGGCTGGTGCATCGCTTCGATCGCCGGCGTAGACTGGCTTTCCGTCGGATTTTTTCGGCGAAGAGAATGGCTGGGCTGATTTCCGGCGTCTTGCTGCTGGGAGGACTGATGTTCTTTCAAGGCAGCTTCACGTCAATCAAGAACATGTTGCCTGCCTTGCGAGGTGGGTTCATCGATGATCGTGCTCAAGCGGATATAGATGCGTGGCTGCATTTCGGCGTCGATCCCTGGATCTTGCTCCATTCGGTGCTTGGGCAGGACTGGGCCAGGAGCGTCATCGAATTCAACTACAACGTTCTCTGGTTCATTCTGTGCTTCGGCGCCCTGTTCTTCGTTGCCACGTCGCCATCGGCTGACGGGATCAGAAAACGTTATCTGCTGCTTTTCGCTTTCGTCTGGATCGGCTGCGGCAATATTCTCGCGGGGCTGTTTCTGTCGGCAGGGCCGGCCTTCTATGGTGCGGTCGTCGGCGACCAGGCACGGTTCGCCGGCCTCATCGCTTTCTTGAGCCGAGGCGACGGAGGGAGTTCTGCTGCCGAATACCAGACCTATCTTTGGGCACTGCATGAGAGCGGCAGCGCCGGTTTGGGCAGCGGTATTTCCGCCTTTCCGAGCATTCATGTCGGCCTGATCACGCTGAATGCGCTTTTCCTCAACGGCTACTCCCGCCGTCTCGGTGTGGTCGCCTTCGCCTATGTCGCATTCATCCAGATCAGTTCAGTTTATCTCGGCTGGCATTACGCGATTGATGGTTATGTCTCGATGACTGTGGTTGTCGCAGCATATTACGCTTTGATGGCGTTCCTGAAGCGTCGGTGGGAGCGGACGCATCCCACTGTGACCGTTCCTTCATTGCCGGTTGCGTCATAGCGGCTTTCTTGCCGGAAGACGTATTACGTAACCGTACCGCTCGTGGCATGGCTGGCATGGACAGCCGAACTCACCGGTACTATTCCTGCCGTTCATCAAGAACACATGCGGCAGGAACTTCGGACGGCAGCGTCCGCTGGCCGGGAGAGAATTTCATGGCTGATGCAACATCAAAGCCGACAGCAAGCGCTGCGGCAGAAAAG
This sequence comes from Aliirhizobium cellulosilyticum, assembly GCF_014198105.1. Taxonomy (NCBI): domain Bacteria; kingdom Pseudomonadati; phylum Pseudomonadota; class Alphaproteobacteria; order Hyphomicrobiales; family Rhizobiaceae; genus Aliirhizobium; species Aliirhizobium cellulosilyticum. Next base: position 1,011,169 of record NZ_JACIGW010000001.1, read on the forward strand.
ACAGTGCTGCCGATCATTCTGGCGGCGAGTTTCTGCCATATGCTCAACGACATCATGCAGTCGATGATCTCGGCTATCTATCCGATGCTGAAGGCGGACTTCCATCTGGACTTCTGGCAGATCGGCATCCTGACACTTGCATTCCAGTGCACCGCTTCGCTGCTTCAGCCGGTCATCGGGATTGTCACGGACAAGAAGCCCTATCCCTATTCGTTGCCGGTCGGCATGGCATCGACCTTCTTCGGCTTGCTCCTGCTTGCATGGGCGCCGACCTACGGAATTCTGGTGGCTGCTGCCGGTCTTGTGGGCATCGGTTCGGCCGTCTTCCACCCGGAGGCCTCGCGTGTCGCGCGGCTAGCCGCGGGCGGGCGTTACGGTTTTGCGCAGGCAACCTTCCAGGTCGGCGGCAATTTCGGCCAGTCGATCGGGCCGCTGCTTGCCGCCTTCATCATCGTGCCGATGGGGCAGGGCAGTGTCGGATGGTTCTCCGCCATGGCGCTTCTCGGCATCATCGTCCTGACCTGGATCGCCCGCTGGTACAAGGCGCATATGGCCGCCAACAAAGGAAAGAAGAAGGCTCTCGGCGCCCATAACCTGTCGAAGAACACGGTCGTCATCGCGCTTGTCGTGCTGACCATCCTGACCTTCTCGAAGAACGCCTATATGGCGTCGATCAGCAGCTATTACACCTTCTTTGCGATCGAGCGGTTCGGCGTTTCGGTGCAGATGTCGCAGATCATGCTGTTCGTATTCCTCGGTGCAGTGGCACTCGGCACCGTTGTCGGCGGTCCGATCGGCGACCGGTTCGGCTCGAAAGTGGTGATCTGGGTCTCGATCCTTGGCGTGTTGCCGTTCACGCTCGCCATGCCTTACGCAAACCTGCCGCTGACGATCATCCTCTCGGCTATCATCGGCTTCATCATGGCCTCATCCTTCCCGGCGATCATCGTGATGGCGCAGGAGCTGGTGCCCGGTCGTGTCGGCATGATTGCCGGCATCTTCTTCGGTATCGCCTTCGGTGTCGGTGGTATCGCGGCGGCAGTGCTCGGCGTGCTGGCGGATAGCCACGGGATCATCTTCGTCTACGGCGTCTGCTCGTTCCTGCCGGCGATCGGATTGCTGACGGTGTTTTTGCCGAGCAAGAAGCAGCTGCAGGTGGCGTGAGGGCATTTCGCCAATCCCTCATCGCCTTTCCTCGCCGTTGCGCTATATTGTCCTTTCTTAATACATGAAGCCGTCGAGGAGTGGGCAATATGGAATGGAAGGGTCGCCGGCAGTCGGACAATGTCGAGGATCAGCGCGGGGCTTCCATGGGAGGGAGCCCGTTCGGTCGCGGCGGGATGCGTATCCCGATCGGGGGCGGTCGAAGAGGCGGCGGTGGCCTCAGCATCGGCGGCATTGTCGTCGTGCTGATCATCTGCTGGATCACCGGCATCAACCCGCTGACGCTGCTTTCAGGCGGCGATATCGGCTTTGATGGCGATGGCAGCTCGCAGCAGACGCAACAGGGCACGCCGGCCAATGACGAGATGACCGCCTTCGTGCGCACGGTTCTCGCCGATACTGAAGACACATGGTCGGAAATCTTCAAGTCTTCCGGACAGGCATATCAGGATCCGACACTTGTGCTCTTTTCGGGCCAGGTGCGGTCGGCCTGCGGCTTTGCCTCATCGGCGTCTGGACCGTTTTATTGCCCGGGAGACCGCAAGCTCTACCTCGACACGACATTTTTCAACGAACTCTCGCAGCGCTTCGGTGCTTCCGGCGATTTCGCCGAAGCTTATGTGATCGCGCATGAAGTCGGCCATCACGTTCAAAACCTGATCGGCGTGCTGCCGAAGTTCAACCAGATGCGCCAGCGGATGAGCGAGACCGAGGCAAACCAGATGTCTGTACGCGTCGAGCTGCAGGCGGATTGCTTTGCCGGCGTGTGGGGCAAGCGCACTGATCAGAAGGGCTTTCTCAGCCAGGGCGACCTCGAGGAGGCGCTCAATGCCGCGCAGCAGATCGGTGACGATACGCTGCAGAAGCGGACGCAAGGGTATGTCGTGCCGGAAAGCTTCAACCACGGTACCTCCGCCCAGCGGATGCGCTGGTTCAAGCGCGGTTTCGACAGCGGCGACATGAATTCCTGCGATACGTTTTCGGGGGATGTCTGAGGGGCTGCAGACACATATTTTCACGCAGCAGATGCGGCCCTGCCGGGTGGCCGGCGGGGTGATTTCTATGCGGGAGTGGGGGCAGGCGTCGTCTGTAATGGTTTGGTGGTAGGCATTTGCCTGCCCCGACCGTTTGCTGCTTTCCGTACGAGACTTGTCAATTCCCGTCTTTCCGGCATTCGCGGCCATCATCGAAAACCGGGTTCAGACCCGTTTTAGGACTTCCGGTTCGCGAACCCGGTTTCCCGCCCGATGACGTGATGATTGTAGCGGATGCTTGCGAGGCGAGGATGAAAAACGCGCTGCATTTCCGCAAAAGACTGAAATTGCCGGCATGTTTTTTCGCCGAAACCGAAATGATCCCCGATCAGGTCAGTTAGGGTTATGCTTTTCGGTTCGGTTGCCGGATGTGGCGTCAGACGTCATTGCTGATCAAGAGTGCCGTCCTGGATCCACCGGTTGCGACCATTCCTCTTGGCTGAAAGCAAGGCGCGGTCTGCCCGTTCCAATACGGTCGATATGGTGCCGGCTTGCGGGGATGTCGAAATGCCAAGAGAAATGGTGACGGGATCGAGCAGGCGTCCACGATATGACACGGGGGAGCTTTCGACGGATTGCCTCAACTGCTCGGCGATCTTCTCGGCATCTTCCGCGGTCAATCCCGGCAAAAGGACGGTGAATTCCTCGCCGCCGAACCGAAACACGTCGCCCTTGCCGGTCACGACTTCCGACAGAATACGCGCGACATATTGCATGACAGCATCCCCGGCATCATGACCGAACTGATCGTTGAAGCGCTTGAAGTGGTCGATATCGATCATCAGGCATGCAAGCGAGGCGCCGGGGTCTTCGACAAGCCGATTGAGTGCCTCATCGAGAGAGCGGCGGTTCATCAGTCCCGTCAGCGCATCGCGTTTCGCCATGCCAACAAGGCGTTGCCGAAGCTGCAGGTTGGCGACCGCAAGGCCGACGTTTTCCGCCAGCAGCTCGAAATAGAGGCGATCGGCAGGTGAGGCGTGATTGTGGACAGACGTTTCGAGATAGAGGAGCCCCACGATCTCTCCCAGCGCAGTGAGCGGGATGCAAAGATTGCTGTTTTCGGCCATGTGGATGTGGTGGCAGATGACGTCGTCACCATCAGGCTCGCTGAAATGCGGACGGCCACGCCGCAGCGCCCAGCAATCGTCGATCGAAAAATGCAGTTCGGATGCGGCGGGATCAGACCACTGTCCCAAGGAGTGAAGGGTCGATCCCTGTTCCTTCAGGATGAACAGGTGGCCGGCGGCATCCGGAAAAATCTGCGGCATGAAGCGCGAGACGACATCCGAAAGTTCCTCCTGGTTCTGGCAGGCCTGCACCCGATGCATCATCTGCAACATCAGGTCCTTCATGCGCTGATCCTTGCGGCGTTCGGCGTCGAGGCGCTCCCTTTCCAGGCCATTGTTGCGGAAAATCTGGATGGCGTGGTTCATTTCGCCGATCTCATCCCGCCTTCCGTCGTCCAGAACCTCGACATCGTAATCCTGGCGTGCCAGCCGGGTGACGACGTTGCTCATCCTGATCAGCGGCAGCGCCACGCGCCGGCTCAGGACAAAATAAAGCACCGCCAGAAACATCAGCGCCGTCAAAACCAGCATGGATTTCGCGATGTTGCCGAAGAAGTCGCTTCGGGCCTTGGCTGCATCAACCGCGACCTGCGAACGTGCGGTAACACTGGCTCTCACCGCTTCGACTTGCTTCAAAAGCTCTGTGTGCAGGCGATAATGCTCGTCACCAAATAGAGTCTGCTGAGCGTCATTCTGCCGGCCAGCACGATAGGCGCTGATGGCTTCCTTTTCGATCGCGTCGATAGCATCTGCCGCATTTCGGATGCGGTCGAACATCGTCTTTTCTTCCGGCGAGAGGCCGAGGCTGGACAGCTTTGCGATACTGCCTTCAAGATGTCCTTCCTGATCGTCATCCACGTAGAACCGTGCCAGATGCTGTTCATCGCCGCGCATCACATAAAGGCGCGCCTCGTCTGTGCGGCTCTCGGCGATGACCGCCAGTTCTTCCGCCAGATCATCCAACTCAAGATGTTGCTGGATCGCCGTGCGCTCCTGCGACGCGCTTCTCGCGGACAATATGAAGGTGGAGGCCGATATGGCCGTGAGAACGAGGGTTACCGCATAGGCAAGATGTGTGATCGTACTCAGTCGCATCCTGAACCGCCATCTGTTCGCCGACGCAGAATGTTTCACAACGTCGGGCAAGGGTATTGCGCGCCCATTTTAATTCGTCGTGATAAACGGGAAGTCAACGATTGCAGATCTACCTGAGATGGTGCGGCGGATCAGCACCTCGTTGCCGTCATCTCATGCGGTTCAAACGACGGCGTTCAGTCGGATATCAGCGGATCAGCAGCGCCGTTGCGTATAGTCCGAGTGCGAAAACCGTGTGGGCGACGAAGTTCAGCAGCCTTACCTTCTTCGGGTTAGGCGCTTTCGATGCCGCCCAGCCGAGGCCCATGCCGGGCTGCATCAGGAACCAGCCAGCGCCGATCGTCACGATGCCGAGAACCCAGGCGGGCAGGAACGTTGGGGAGCGCATCCAGTCCGGTCCCATGATCAGGACAAGAATGACACCGTAAAGGATGCCGACGGCATAGTGGCCGATCCAGCCAAGTGCCAGTTCATGACGATAAGGTTCTGCGGTTGCAATGCTGTCGTGGAAGACCTTGCCCTTTGCCAGATGCCGGAACCAGCGGCCTGCGGGCGCCCAGTTCGGCTTGGGCTGCTGGTAGACGAAATGCAGGACAAGCGCCCAGATATCCATAAGCACCGTTGCCCCGATGCCGATCAATATGCCCTGCCAAATCAACTCAATCATTACGCTCGCCCCCTGATTGCCGAAGGATATAGGCGCGATTCCGTCATCGCCCGCATCAGAAATTTTGAGATGTTCCTGTATTGTTCCGATTTTCTTTTTCCGTTATGTAGTCGTCCCGGCGATCCGATCGTCTTTTCCAGGTGAGATGTTGAGAGAGGCATTCGATGCTCGAACCTAAATCCGTGCGCCGTGGCCTATTTCTCGTCTTCGTCATTCTGTTTCTGGATGTCATCGGTATCGCGATTATCATGCCGGTCCTGCCGGCCTTCCTGCAGGAACTGACAGGGGATGATGTCAGCGCTGCTGCGATCGACGGTGGTTGGCTTCTGCTGATTTATTCGGCGATGCAGTTCCTCTTTGCGCCGCTGATCGGCAATTTGTCCGATCGCTTCGGGCGTCGGCCGATCCTGCTCATCTCGGTGCTGACCTTTGCCATCGACAATCTTATCTGCGCCGCCGCGACCAGTTTCTGGATGCTTTTCATCGGCCGTGCGCTGGCCGGATTTTCAGGCGGCAGTTTTGCCACCTGTTCCGCCTATATCGCCGATATCAGTAACGACCGCACGCGGGCACGCAATTTTGGCCTGATCGGCATCGCCTTCGGGGTTGGCTTCACGATCGGGCCTGTGATCGGCGGCCTGTTGGGAGAATTCGGACCGCGTGTACCGTTTCTGGGGGCGGGTCTGCTGTCTCTCGCCAACTTTATCGCGGCATGGTTCCTGCTGCCGGAAACACTAGAGCGGCACAATCGGCGGGCTTTCGACTGGCGACGTGCCAATCCGCTTGGGGCGCTGCGCCAGATGCGCCACTATTCCGGTGTCGGCTGGATATTGCTGGTGATGTTTCTCTACTGGCTTTCTCACGCCGTTTATCCGTCCGTCTGGTCCTTCGTCTCGACCTATCGCTACGGCTGGAGCGAGGCGCAGATCGGATTGTCGCTCGGCCTGTTCGGCATTTGCGCGGCGCTGGTCATGGTGTTTGTCCTGCCTCGCCTCATTCCGGTTCTCGGCGAGTGGCGAACGAGCGTGCTCGGGATCTGTTTTTCCTGTCTCGGTCTCGCCGGCTATGCCTTCTCCTGGGAAGGCTGGATGGTCTATGCCGTCATCCTGTTGACGACGATCGAGAATGTTGCCGATCCCGCGCTGCGCAGCATCGCCTCGGCCAAGGTGCCGCCGTCGGCGCAAGGGGAATTGCAGGGTGCGATGACGAGCATGACCAGTCTCACGACCATTATCGGGCCGGCCATATTCACCCAGCTTTTCAGCAGGTTCACCGGGGAGGGCGCGATCGTCGAATTTGCCGGTGCGCCCTACCTGATGGCGGCCATCTTCATGGCGTGCGCAGCGATCGTGTTCGTTGCGCGCATATCGCGAGATACCTCTGCCGCTCGCGCGATCCATCAGGTTTCGTGAAGTAAGTCGCACAAAAACTGCTGGATGGACCACCAGCCTTGCCCGGAAAACCTGCCGCCTTTATAGGCAAAGTGCTGCGCCGCTGACCATTTTCTGGAAGCGGCCTTTTCTTTTATCGAGGTTTGAAATGTCGAGTTCGCTCAACACGGTCGCAATCGAAAGCCGGGAAAGCTCGTGGGCGGGACATCTGCGCGCCACGTTTGCTCTTGGGATCCCGCTTGTCGGCGCGCAGCTGGCGCAGATGGCGATCCATACGACCGACGTCATCCTCGTTGGCTGGCTCGGTACCACGGAGCTTGCGTCCGTCGTTATCGCGACACAGGCGTTTTTCATTGTCTTCATCTTCGGCACGGGCTTTACCAGCGCCGTCATTCCGCTCGTTGCGCAGGCCCTCGGCCATAATGACAAGGTGGGTGTCAGGCGTGCGGTTCGCATGGGGCTTTGGGTCGTCATCGCCTATTGCGCCCTGATGGCGCCGATCCTCTGGTTTTCCGAGCCGATCCTGCTTGCGCTCGGCCAGGCGCCGGATGTGGCGGCGAATGCCCAGGGTTATCTGCGCATCGCGCAATGGGGCATGTTCCCGGCGCTCGGCCTGTTCGCGATCCGCAGCTTCGTGACCGGGCTCGAGAAGGGCAGCATCGTTCTCTATGTCACGCTCGGAATGTTCGCGATGAACTTCGTGGTGGCCTATCTGACGATCTTCGGCCATTTCGGCGCACCTCGGCTTGGTATCTACGGTGCAGCCCTTGCGGCCGTCTGCGCCAATCTTACCGGCTTCATCATCATCATCGCCTATGTGCAGATGCATGAAGCGACACGAGCCTACGAGATATTCGTGCGTTTCTGGCGCCCTGACTGGCCGATCATTCGCGAGGTACTTGTCCTCGGTCTTCCGATCAGCTTCACCATTCTCGCCGAAACCAGCCTGTTTGCGGCCGCATCGCTGCTGATGGGAATGATCGGCAAGCTGGAGCTTGCGGCCCATGGTATCGCGCTTCAACTGGCGTCGATCGCCTTCATGATCCCGCTGGGGCTGGCGCAGGTGGCGACCGTTCGTGTCGGACTTGCAAACGGTCGCGGTGATGATCTCGGGGTGAAACGGGCAGGGATCGCGGTTCTTGTCGTCAGCGTCGTTTTCGCGATCGTTGGCAGCATTCTTTATGCGGCGTTCCCGTTCTTCTGGGGGGGGCTGTTTCTGGATACGACTCAACACGATGCCGCTGCCGTGCTGGCGCTTGCCGCGCCGCTGATCGTGATTGCCGGGGCATTTCAGTTGGTTGATGGTCTGCAGGCAGTCGGCGCCGGGCTGCTGCGCGGTCTCAAGGATACGAAAATCCCGATGATCCTTGCGCTGATCGCCTATTGGCCGATCGGTTTCGTCTGCGCCTATGTCTTTGCCTTCCCGCTCGGTCTCGGCGGCAAGGGTGTCTGGTTCGGCTTCGTGCTGGGACTTGCCGCTGCCGCTATCTTCCTATGCGTTCGTTTCTGGATGCTGGTGAAGCGCCAAAAAGAAATGGCCCGCTGAAAGCGGGCCATTTGAAAGTCTCAGGAAAACTGACGATCAGCGTTCGGCGAGAGCCGGTTCGCCCTTCTTTTCGCGCACCAGATTGATGAAGCGGCGGAAGAGATAGTGGCTGTCCTGCGGGCCCGGCGAAGCTTCCGGGTGGTGCTGGACGGAGAAGACCGGCTTGCCGGAGAGGCGCAGGCCGCAATTGGTGCCGTCGAACAGCGAGATGTGAGTCTCTTCAACGCCTTGCGGCAGTGACTTCGAGTCGACTGCGAAGCCGTGGTTCATCGAAACGATTTCGACCTTGCCCGTCGTGTGGTCTTTGACCGGGTGGTTGGCGCCGTGATGGCCCTGATGCATCTTTTCGGTCTTGGCGCCGAGTGCGAGGCCGAGCATCTGGTGACCGAGGCAGATGCCGAAGGTCGGGATGTCGGTCTTGATGATCTCCTGGATCACCGGCACGGCGTATTCGCCGGTTGCAGCCGGATCGCCCGGGCCGTTCGACAGGAAGATGCCGTCCGGCTTCAGCGCCAGAATGTCTTCGGCGGAAGTCTGGGCCGGGACGATCGTGACCTTGCAATCAAGGCCGGTGAACAGGCGCAGGATGTTGCGCTTGACGCCGTAGTCGATGCAGACGACGTGGTACTTCGCGTCTTCGGCCTTCAGTTCGCTATAGCCTTCGTTCCAGACCCAGGGCTTTTCAGTCCACTGCGAGGACTGGCCGGATGTGGCTTCCTTGGCGAGGTCAAGGCCTTCCAGGCCGCTCCATGCCTTGGCTTCGGCTTTGAGCGCCTCGATGTCGAAGACGCCATTCGGGTCGTGGGCGATAACGGCATTCGGTGCGCCGTGTTCGCGGATCCAGGCGGTCAGCGCGCGGGTGTCGATGCCGGACAGGCCGATGACGCCGCGGCTCTTCAGCCAGCCATCGAGGTCCTTGGCTGCACGGTAGTTGGACGGGTCGGTGATGTCGGCCTTGAAGATCGTGCCGACGGCGCCGCGGCGTGCAGCCGGCGTCAGGTCTTCGATATCTTGGTCATTGGTGCCGATATTGCCGATATGCGGGAAGGTAAAGGTGACGATCTGGCCGAGATAGGATGGGTCCGTGAGGATTTCTTCGTAGCCGGTGAGCGCCGTGTTGAACACGACTTCCGCCGGAACCTTGCCGGTCGCGCCGATGCCGGTGCCTTCGATGACAGTGCCATCCGCAAGAACGAGGAGGGCGGTGGGCTTCTTAGGTGTCCAGGGAGCGGAGCCGGTCATGTCTATCCTTCTGACCCATCGTTCCCGTCTCGGCGAAGACAGGCTGCAGGGGTTCATGTTGTCGCAGAAAAGTGCGCAAGCGTCATCGCCGGCGGCTCTTCAATCCAAATGTCGTGCAGGTGCGGGAAAATAAACAAAGGCTAAGGCGCGGTCAATGTCATCCGTTAAAGAATCACCCTCAATCGCCGCGGTTAGGTGGGAAAAGATTGATCGCCCCCGTCGCCTGATCTATCACCGCCTTCAACGGCCCTCATTTGGGCGCTGCGGGACGTGTCGGCCCGCCATGACGGAGAATACTTCAGATGATGCGCGAAAAGCTCACCGAATCCATGAAGGAAGCCATGAAGGCGAAGGACAGCCGCCGGCTTTCCACCGTTCGCCTGATCCAGAGCGCGGTCAAGGATCGCGACATCGCCAATCGCGGCGTCGGCAAGGATGCTGCTACCGACGATGAAATCCTGCAGATCCTGCAAAAGATGGTGAAGCAGCGCGAAGAGTCGGCCAAGATCTATCAGGATGCGGGCCGCGCCGAGCTTGCCAGCCAGGAGCGCGAAGAAATCGATGTGCTCAAGACGTTCATGCCGGAGCAGCTTTCCGACGAGAAGGTCGGCGAGATCGTTGCGGCCGTCGTCGCCGAGATCGGCGCTGCCGGGATGAAGGACATGGGCAAGGTCATGGCCATCCTGCGCGAGCGTTATGCCGGCCAGATGGATTTCGCCAAGGCTTCCGGCGTCATCAAGGCGAAGCTGAGCTAAGGGCGGCGTTGCCGTATCAAGGTATCGCGGCGCCTGTGGGCGCCGCAATCGTTTTTACAAAGGGCTGTGAATACCGGGCAAGAAACATCTTGGCCGTGGTGCAGCCCGTGACTTCCGCCTATATGAGTAGACATGCGCTTTTCAAACACGTTCCTAGACGAGATACGCGACCGCGTGCTGATCTCCACCGTGATCGGCAGACGTGTGACGTGGGATCGGCGCAAGACGAATGTGTCACGCGGGGACTATTGGGCCTGCTGCCCCTTTCACGGCGAGAAAAGCCCGAGCTTTCATTGCGAGGACCGCAAGGGTCGGTATCACTGCTTCGGTTGCGGTGTATCGGGTGACCATTTCCGTTTCCTGACAGATCTTGAAGGGCTGAACTTTCCTGAAGCCGTTCAGCAGATCGCCGATCTTGCCGGCGTTGCCATGCCGCAGCCCGATCCGCAGATGGAGAAGCGCGAGAAGGAACGGACCTCGCTGCAGGACGTCATGGAAATGGCGACGCTCTATTTTCAGGATCAGTTGCAGAGCGCCAATGGCGCCAAGGCGCGGGCTTATCTTCGTGATCGCGGATTGACCGGTCGGACGATCGAGACGTTCCGTCTGGGCTATGCGCCCGAAAGCCGCAACGCCCTTAAAGAGTATCTTGCGGGGAAGGGCGTGCCGAAGGAGCAGATCGAGGCTTGCGGTCTTGTTCGCCACGGGTCGGATATTCCTGTCTCCTACGACTATTTCCGTGATCGCATCATGTTCCCGATCCTGTCGTCGCGCGAGAAGGTTATTGCCTTCGGCGGCCGTGCCATGGCTGCGGATGCGATGGCGAAATACATGAACTCGCCGGATACCGAACTCTTTCACAAGGGACAGGTGCTCTACAATTTTGCGCGTGCAAGACGGGCAGCGCAGGCGGCAGGTGACCGGAAGCAGAGCGGCGCGCTGATTGCCGTCGAAGGCTATATGGACGTGATCGCGCTTTATCAGGCGGGCGTCGAAAATGCTGTCGCGCCGCTCGGCACGGCGCTGACGGAAAACCAGCTCGATCTTCTCTGGAAGGTAAGTCCGCAGCCGGTACTCTGCTTCGATGGCGATGGCGCCGGTATCCGCGCGGCCAATCGTGCGGCTGATCTTGCCTTGCCGGCGATCAAGCCCGGAAAATCGGTCAGTTTCGCGCTTCTTCCCGATGGCAAGGATCCGGACGATCTGGTGAAAAACGAGGGCAGGGAGCCATTCGACAGGGTTCTGTCGGAGGCGCGACCGCTTGTCGACATGATCTGGCAGCGGGAGACCGCGGGCTCCGTCTTCGATACGCCTGAGCGGCGGGCTGAACTCGATGCCCGGTTGAAGCAGATCATCTCGGTGATCGGCGATGAGAGTGTGCGCTATCACTACCAGCAGGATATTCGCGGCAGGCTCGGTTCCTTTTTCAGCCAGTCGGGCGGGGCAGGTGGTGAGCGTCGCCAGAATTTTCAGCGCAACAACAATGCCGGACCGGGGCGCAAGGGTGGGCGCGGCGGAGCGCCGCAGGGTGGATCGGTCGTGGCCGGCGCGATGATCGAAAGCGGCACGGCCGGAAGCGCCCGGCTGAACCAGATGCTGAAGCTTTCGTCCCAGGCGCGCCCTGCGTTGCGCGAAACCGTGCTGGCGCTGACGATCGCAAACCATCCGCAATTGCTGCTTGACGAATATGACGAGATTTCGTCTGTCGATTTCGAAAACAAGGATCTGCAGCGGTTTTGGTCATCGCTGCTCTCGATTGTCGGTCAACTCGGGACAAAGCTCTCTGTTGAGGCGGTTCGTGAAGGGCTTGTCGCTGAAGGATTTTCCGATCTGCTTTCGGCCATGACCCAACAGGTGCGCAATGCCCGGCTCTGGACGGCGACGGAGGAGGCCGACCCGCAGGATGCCTTGCACGCTTATCGGCAGACACGGGCGCTGCATTCGCGCAACAAGGAACTGCGCTTGCAGAAAATGGAACTGCGGCGCGAAATCGAGGAATTGACCGCTGACGAGGAGGAGCGCGGCGAAATTCTCTTGAGGGCGCTTTTGGAGATCCAGAACGAAATCACCCGGCTTGAGGCGCAGGAGGCAATCATTGACGGTTTCGGCGTTCTTTCCGGGCGGGTCAAAGGCGCTGCGGTCAGCCATTGATTGTCAGGAAGACTGTGGAGGCGGTAATAGCTGATGCAAAATTGCCGAGGTTTGCTGATTTATCCAGTTTTTTGCTCTGACGCGGTTTCGAACGCTTGCGTTTTGATCAACCCTTGTCTTATGGGAAAACCTGCCTACATATTCGACGAAACTGGTGAACATGCCTGGCACGGGCAGGTGTAACGCGTCTTTTTCCAATTTTCCGGTGTAAATGTCGGGGAAAAGCTTGACGGATCGTTAATTTGTGGGAATCACCATTTCAAGGCAAGTTAGGCGGATTAGGGCAGTTGTGTCGGTGCTACCGGCAATCCGAGACATATGGTCTTTGCAAGGCCGTCGTCTGTGGTAATTCGGAATTAAAGGTCATTCCGTTACGAGTGGGCAAGTGATTCGCGGTTAGGGTATGAAGCCTTCAACCGCCAGCCATCAACGTGGCCCATCTGGTGCGGCGCAGTGGCGTTCAGGGAAAGTGACGAAATACATGGCAACAAAAGTCAAAGAAAACGAAGAAGCCGAGAACGAACGCGAAGCCTCGCATGACGGTCCGCTTCTCGATCTTTCTGATGACGCGGTCAAGAAGATGATCAAGGCCGCGAAAAAACGCGGCTATGTGACCATGGACGAGCTGAATTCGGTTCTGCCTTCGGAGGAAGTAACCTCCGAGCAGATCGAAGACACGATGGCGATGCTGTCCGACATGGGCATCAACGTGGTCGAGGACGAGGAGGCCGAGGACGGCGCCAGTCGCGACGACGATGACAGCTCCGATGGCGACGACAACGAAAGCGAAAGTGGCGAACTGACAACGTCCGGTGGCACCGCCGTCGCGACTGTCAAGAAGAAAGAGCCGACCGACCGAACCGACGATCCGGTGCGCATGTATCTGCGCGAGATGGGATCGGTCGAGCTTCTGTCGCGCGAAGGCGAAATCGCGATTGCGAAGCGCATCGAGGCCGGCCGCGAAACCATGATCGGTGGCCTCTGCGAAAGCCCGCTGACCTTCCAGGCATTGATCATCTGGCGCGACGAACTCAACGAGGGCACGACGCTGCTGCGCGAGATCATCGATCTCGAAACGACCTATTCCGGTCCGGAAGCCAAGGCGGCGCCGCAGTTCCAGAGCCCGGAAAAGATCGAGGCCGACCGCAAGGCTGCCGAAGAGAAGGAAAAGAGCCGCAAGGCCCGCATGTCTGCTGCCAATGACGACGATATCACGTCGGTCGGCGGCGATATGCCGATGGAGGAAGAGGAAGAGGACGACGATGAGTCGAGCCTGTCCCTTGCTGCCATGGAAGCGGAACTGCGTCCGCAGGTCATGGAAACGCTCGACCTGATCGCCGACACCTACAAGAAGCTGCGCAAGCTTCAGGACCAGCAGGTTGAGGCGCATCTCTCCTGTTCGGGCACGCTGTCCTCCGGCCAGGAGAAGCGCTACAAGGAACTGAAGGACGAGCTGATCACGGCAGTTAAGTCACTGTCGCTCAACCAGAACCGCGTCGATTCTTTGGTCGAGCAGCTCTACGACATTTCCAAGCGCCTGATGCAGAATGAAGGTCGTCTGCTGCGTCTTGCCGAATCCTATGGCGTCAAGCGCGACAGCTTCCTTGAGCAGTATCAGGGTGCCGAGCTCGATCCGAACTGGATGGAATCGATCGGCAATCTTGCAGCCAAGGGCTGGAAGGAATTCGCCAAGGCCGAGACCCGCACGATTTCGGATATCCGTTCGGAGATCCAGAATCTTGCGACTGAAACCGGCATTTCCGTTGCCGAATTCCGTCGCATCGTGTCGATGGTGCAGAAGGGCGAGCGTGAAGCGCGTATCGCCAAGAAGGAAATGGTCGAAGCCAACCTTCGCCTCGTCATCTCGATCGCGAAAAAGTACACGAACCGCGGCCTGCAGTTCCTCGACCTCATTCAGGAAGGCAATATCGGCCTGATGAAGGCTGTCGACAAGTTCGAGTATCGCCGCGGTTACAAGTTCTCGACCTATGCGACCTGGTGGATCAGGCAGGCGATCACCCGTTCGATCGCCGACCAGGCCCGCACGATCCGTATTCCGGTGCACATGATCGAAACGATCAACAAGATCGTTCGTACCTCGCGCCAGATGCTGCACGAGATCGGCCGCGAGCCGACGCCGGAAGAACTGGCTGAAAAGCTGGCGATGCCGCTCGAAAAGGTCCGCAAGGTGCTGAAGATCGCCAAGGAGCCGATCTCGCTCGAAACCCCGGTGGGTGACGAAGAAGATTCGCATCTCGGTGACTTCATCGAGGACAAGAACGCGCTTCTGCCGATCGACGCCGCCATCCAGGCGAACCTGCGCGAGACGACGACCCGCGTTCTGGCCTCGCTCACCCCGCGTGAAGAACGCGTGCTGCGCATGCGTTTCGGCATCGGCATGAACACGGACCATACGCTGGAAGAAGTCGGCCAGCAGTTCTCGGTTACCCGTGAACGTATCCGTCAGATCGAAGCCAAGGCGCTCCGGAAACTCAAGCATCCGAGCCGCTCCAGGAAGCTCAGGAGCTTCCTGGACAGCTAGCCCTGGGGCAAGCTCCGGTCGTTCCTCGGCAGCTAAGGCTTTCGGAACGGTCTTCAACTTATCGGCATATTGCCCGGCAGATGAAAGTCTGCCGGGCTTTTTGTTGTTCGCCATGTGCCGCAGGGACTTCATACCGCCGTTCTTTCATCCTACATCGGTGGCATGCAGGAAGGATCGCAGAAGCCACGTCACAAGCTTTATGGAGGCATTGCCGCCTCTGTCGCCCTGCATGTCATCATTGCGGTGGCTCTCTTCGTGCGACTTCCTGCCGCCGAAATGCAGCCACCTCAGGAAGAAAGCGTTTCGGTCGAGATCGTACCGCCGCCGGAAGAGCAGCCGGACGAGGAAAAGCCAGCGGAGCAGGAGCAGGCGTTGAACCTGACTATGCCGGAGCAGAAGCCGGAAGAGCAGCAGGCGCCGCCGCCACCAGAGCCAGAAAACACGCCCACCGAGGAGGCCAAGGCCGAGCCGCCTCCACCTCCGCCTCCGCCAGCACCGGAAGAAAAGGTGGAAGCCGAACAGCCGCCACCTGCAGAGCCGCAGCCACCGACTGAAGAGCAGGCGAACGAGGAGCCGCCACAGGCGCCGCCATCCGAGCCCGCCCCCGCGGACCAGCCGCAGAACAACGAGCCTCAGGAGGCGAATGGGCGCCCGCTACCGGTTCTTCGCCCCGTGTTCGAGTTCGGAGAAAACAGCAAGGGATCGGGCGTTTCTACCGACGGCAATGCAGCCGAGGAGGGGGAGGTTGCGAAAGCCGAGGATCGGGATCCCGAAATCCCGCCAGAGGCAGCCGAAGAGACGAGCGAGGCAGCGGCAAGCGAAGCCAAACCTGAGGCCAAGGCCGAAACCGGGGCAGCTGCGCCGGCGCTGCCGCAAGATGTTGCGCCGCCTTCTCTTGAAACGGCCCATGCAGATCCGCTCGCAACCAGCGATGACGGCACGATCGAAGGCATCCTTGCCGATATTGCGGCAGAGCCGGTGGAGAAGCCGCCAGAAAAGGAAAAGCCTGTCGAGGATGAAGCTTCGAAGGCCAAGCCGATGAAGGAGGCCAAGCGCTTGTTCTCGCAGACGGATACGTCAGATGCCTCGGCGACGACGGCGATGGCCAATATTCCGCGCGGTGTGCGGGCGAGCCAGCTCTGCACCACGGAATTAAGGGAACAGTTGCGGCATGGTTCTCCTGCCTATCAGCCGGAAATTCTGCCGTCCTATTCGCTGCCGCAGGGAAACGTTCTCGATATCCGCAGCGCGGCCTTCCGGGCCGGTGCGCAATGGTATGACGTGCGTTTTCGCTGCGAGATTGACGACGGCGCGACGAAGGTGGTGTCCTTCGGCCTCGAAGTCGGCGGCGCGGTGCCACATAACCAGTGGAAGGCCAGGCGGTTTCCCGAGTTCTGATCTACCGCTTATCGGGTCTCTGCCTTGTCGAGCATCTGGATCAGCTCACGGATGACATCCAACGCTTCGTTCAGCACAACCAGTATTTCATCCGAGGGGATTGAATCGAGATTTTCAATTGCATCGGTAAGCTTTGCCACGATGTCCGTACTGAGTGTTGTTGCGTCTGCTGCCATGCCGAACCCTCTGCCTGCTGATTGCAACCGAAGGAAAGTGTCATGCATGGTGCTCAAGTCAATGGTTCCGGCGTCTCATATCGCTTGAAAGCCGTCAGAAGGATCCCATCAAGGCGATGAGGAACTGCCGTATCGCGCTTTAAATCAAATGTCCTGAGGTCGACTTAGCCGCCGGCCTGTAGGAGGGCTATTCTAATACGCTTGAAAGCTGACCGAAGGAATACGGCAGGGGCGGCCGGACCCGAAATGTTGCCCCTGTGGCTGGGCGGGTTGCGTATTGATAATCCTGGTAGATCTGCCGCGGCAGACATATCTGAAGCGGACTGGTATGTCTCGCACTCAGTCGACGACCGCGTAAATCCTCATTCACCTTTGAAGAAGCGCCACGCATCGAAAACCGCCATCGATATTGTCGCGGCGGCTACGAGGAAGGCTAATATCGCCTCCCGCCGGGCGAGTGTGATCCTGGTCTCGACTCTCTTTCCATCCCAATAGAGTTCGCCCGAAGCCTCGTGCACACCAAACAAGGCTAAGCCGTCTATGGATATTGGAACGACTCCTGCCGGCCATTCTGCAGGCGGCTTGGCGTCCGAGATTTTATTGGCACGCAGGTTGTCCCATGGCATGTCTATTTTTTCTTTATTCTTGGCCATGGCCCCCATCATCGTCAGTCGGATCTTCGATGGAATTGATTTATCATAGCAAAATCAGACAAGCTATTCGTAACAGATGCCGAGTGCGCAGAACGAATCGGGTTAACTACAGACCAGTTCAAGGTGGCGCTTCATGCGGCAACGCGGGCCGGCTTTCCGGCAAAGGATCTGCTGTTCGCTGATCGCAGATATTGGCCGGCGGTGAAGGCTTGGCTCGATCGACGGTATGGTCTTTCGGACAGGGAGTTCGGTGGACCGTATGCGCCTGACGGCAAGGAGAACTGGAAGTAGAAAAGGCCAGGGACTCCAAAACCCCGGCGTGATCTGCATAAGCGCTTATGCGGTTCTTCGTAGGAAAGGTCGGATAATCCGGCAGACTTCGCCCTTTTGTAAAGTACGCTTATCGCTGCGTCGACCAACCTGGCAGGGTTCAATCGTCGTCGTCGAAGTCATCATCCGTCAACAGCATCATGGATCGCTTGCTTATCCTGACAATCATCGAGCGCTCATGCTTGAATATCATCGGCTGCGCGAACTGCCATTTGATTGTGATATCCAAAGTCTGGGCTTCGACACGATGAAAGCGACTGGCGCATACCGGAAGAACCGCTCCCATATGATGAACGAACCGGTGATGATCGCAACGATCGCTCCGAATCCTTGGAATGCTTCCCACATCGATAATCTCCGATGTTTTAACGCTGTTTATCGTCGGCGTAGCTCAGGCGGTTTCGGTTTCGCTCGACCAAATATTCCGTGATTGTGGGTACACGTTTCTGGTCCATATGCATGTATGGCGCAAAGCTGTTTTCCAGCTCCTGGCTCATTTGTAGAAGTGATCGCAATTCTCGATGGGCCTCGGAGACGTGGTGCTGTCTTTCGGGGCCAACTTCGAGGCCGTCGAAGCTCAATGCGTGGGTCGACATGTTGATCGCGGCAGCGTGGATCTGGCCGAGCAGCTGATGAACGTCCGGACCGAAGAGAAATTGAGCCTCGCCACGAGTTCGGTGAAAGCTGGCGATCAGAAGCGTATCGAGGTGCACCCCCTTCGAGAGGGCGGCATGAAGGAAGGCTTCGACCGATTTATAAACTGACCAGCGTCGATCAAATAGGTCGAGCATTACCTTTTGGTGCGCCGTGCGCCACTGCATGAAAGCAACGGTAAGCACTAGGCCGCTGATAATCGTTGTTGCCCAAGCGTTCATTGCTTCAGCCTCACGCCTGGTCCACCGTCGACGATGGCGCCATCATCAAGGAAGGATACGCCGCCAGCCTTAAGCGCTGCTTTGATGCCGGCCAGATTGTTTGGGCTCGGTACGCTCCGGCCTTTCTCGAAATCTCGGACGGTGCTTTCTCCCAAGTTGGATGCCTGGGCCAATTCAGTTTGTGACCAGTCCAGCAGGCCGCGTGCAGCCCTTGGTTGTTCCTTGGTAATCATCTCGTTCCCCATCAACGATATCCGTTTATGGTCAACGAATATCGTTAATGGAGATTTGATCATGCCGAACACCACCGTTCCGGCCGCCGCCGAAGGATTGCCTACCGATACGATTGTGAGTAACCGGATCCGTGAGTTGATGCGAGAAATCAGCGAGCTTCTCGACCGCGCCGGTTCGGGTAGGACATCCTTTGTGACGATCCATGCTGCCGGCAGTGGCCGTGCGAACCATATCGATCTCGATCTGATCGAGCCGACGGTTTCTTCGCTCTTGCTGCAGGGCGTCGACACTCAGGGTGAGGCGAAGGGCTACATCGACCTCGTTGGCCATGCGGTGGAGGGAATTGAACCAAACCAGGAAGCGAACGCTCTTCAGTATGTGCTGTCAGCGATTCGTAAGTCGGTCGATCGTGCGCAGGAAGCGGTTGAGCGCGCACGGATGCAAATCTAGCTGATGTTGCCCGAAAATGCCTCTCGAATATGAGTGTTTGTGCGGAAAGGCTGGAAAATATGGTGGGCCCGGAGGGACTCGAACCCCCAACCAAGCGGTTATGAGCCGCCGGCTCTAACCATTGAGCTACAGGCCCTGCCGGTGAGGGCAGTGGTTCGACGCAATGGTTCGTCTCACCTTGGTGCCCGCTCTAACGCAATTCTTCACCGGTCACAAGCGGTTGCCGCAATAGCTTCACAATGAACCTGCAGGTATGGTTCTGTAATGTCAACGAATTGCCTCGTTCCCATCACTTTCAGCCTGCTGCAGGCTGGGTGGGTCGAAATTTAGAGAAGAACACAAGGAAGAACCGATGAAGCCTTTCACCCGTTTTGCTTATGCCGCACTCCTCGTGCCCATGGTGCTTTCCGGTCCCTTGTCCAGTAGCGTTTTGGCTCAGGAAAGCAAACCGCGCGAAGCTCAGATCAACGTATCAGGCGAGGGGGAGACCGCCGTCGCTCCCGATATGGCCATCCTTTCCCTGACCGTGCTGCAGCAGGCTGAGACCGCCGAAGCGGCCCTCACTGCCAACAATGCCGCCATGCGCAATGTAGTCGGTGCGCTGCGTGAACGCGGGGTCGAGGAAAAAGATATCCAGACAAGCCAGTTCCAGATTTTTCCACGCCACGAGCAGACGGATGCAAAAGATGGAAACTCGGATCCCGGCAAGATCGTCGGGTATCAGGTCAGCAACGCCCTGACCGTTCGGGTGCGTGATCTCTCAAAACTCGGGGCGCTCCTTGATCAGTCGGTCAAGCTGGGCGTCAATGAAGGAGGGCAGATCAGCTTCACCAACGATAATCCAGAAGCTGCTTTGACCGAGGCTCGCAAGAAAGCCGTCGCTCAGGCACTTGCCAAGGCAAAGACTTTGACGGAGGCCGCAGGTGTCAAGCTTGGCCGTATCATCGAGATGAGCGAAAATTCGGTGCGTCCTATGGCGCAGCCTATGATGCGGATGGCGATGGCAAAGGAAATGGCCGGGGATTCCGTTCCTGTAGCAGCCGGAGAAAGCACCTATACGGTAACTGTCAATGTGACCTTCGCCTTGCAGCAGTAAGCTGACTGAAGGTCGCATGTCCCCCCCCCAAAAAAAGCCCGGTCGCACATGCGGCCGGGCTTTTTGGTTTTGCAGATCACGGTTCGGGCTGATGCCCTAGCGGCGAATTACCGGGCATCCGCGTTCGTTGGCGAAGACCACGCGGTCACGGCCATGCCGGTCGCGACCCACGACGACGATGGCGCGGCGGGAGGCATCGACAATCCGGGCGCGCCGCAGCCCCATGCGCTCGGCCTTATCGAGCGCACGCCCTGGGGAGCAGCCGGGGCGGTCATGATGGCGGCGCCAATCGCGGCCCCGATCGTCATGTCTTTCGTAATATTGCACGTATATGCCGTTTCCATTGGGGCCGAAGCCTCGTTCGGAGGCGGCCGCTGTGGACGCGGTGGCGGAAATACCGCTCAGGGCGACGATTGCGGCAAGTCCGATCCTGGTGAGCAAACTGGTCATGGGAGATCCTCCGGTTGCAGCCGTTTTTCTTTTCGCCATGTCAGGCGATGACCGGATATTATGTCTCAAAGCCTGAACGCATCCCCAAGGGTACGTTCAGGCTGGGTTCAGCGCGGCAACGGGTGATCCGGGTGTCAGGCTGAAAGATGGAGAACAATTTCGCGGCGATGTGGCTGGTCGCGATGTTCAAAAAGATAGATGCCTTGCCATGTGCCGAGCATCAGGCGGCCCCCATTCACCGGGATGCCTATCGATACTGCTGTCAGTGCAGCCTTGATATGAGCCGGCATGTCATCCGGCCCCTCGGTCGTGTGAACGACCCAGCTCATGTCCGGATGGATGGAGGGAGGGACCAGTCGGCCGAAAAAGCTTTTCAGATCCCTCTGGACGTCGGGATCGGCGTTTTCCTGTATGAGCAAGGAACATGACGTATGCCTGACAAACACTGTCAGTAGCCCTTGGCCGACATGATGGTTGCGAACGAAGGCGTCAGCCTGGTCCGTGAATTCGTACAGGCCCTGGCCGTGGGTGGATACGGAAAGCATGGTTTGCGGCATTAAATCCTCCGTTTTTCCGCCCGATCATCTTTTAGCTGATCTCGTGTTCTCCATGTAGAGGAGAGGCATGCATCCGTTTTCAGGTCGAGGGTTACCAGAATCAGCGCAAGCGGGTTAGCGTAGGCCAGATGATCGTCAGGACCTACCAAACGTCAATATGGGCGGAATGGCCTGTCAAATTCTTGCGTGATAGCGCTTATCCCCTATCTAGACTGGAGGTTCAACAAGCCTGCGAGAGAGCATGCCACTGCATCAGCAATTCAGTCGTCGTTTCATCGATCGTTTCATGACTTTCGAGCCGATAAGCCTTATCATCTTCGCCTTGATGGCAGGCGGGATTTTTGCCTTCCTGACGCTGACGGGAGAGGTGCTTGAGGGAGATACACATGCGTTCGACGAGGAAATTCTGCTTGCACTGAGGCAGGCAACCGATCTTGCAGTGCCGATCGCTCCTTCCTGGGTGACGCATGCCGTGGGTGATATTACCGCGCTTGGCGGGGTTACGGTGCTTTCGCTGATGACTGTTCTCGCTGTCGTCTACCTTTTACTCGCGCGCCAAACGGCAATTGCGATATTCATGTTTCTTTCGATCGCCGGCGGGTGGGTTGTGAGCAGCGCTCTCAAGCTCGGTGTTGCGCGGCCTCGCCCGGATATCGTTCCGCATCTGGTCGAGGTTCATGACATGAGCTTTCCGAGCGGCCATGCGATGCTTTCGGCTGTCACCTATCTGACCCTCGCAGCACTTCTTTCCCGTGCGCAACAATATCGCTCCACGCGGATATTCCTTCTGGCTACGGGGATCCTGCTGACGTTCATGATAGGTTTGTCGCGCCTCTATCTTGGCGTTCATTACCCAACCGATGTGCTGGGTGGTTGGTGTGCCGGTGCCGCCTGGGCTGCCGGTTGTTGGCTGCTGGCACGCCGCTTCATTGAACGAGAGCCGAAAAACTCCATCTCCATCCGCTGAAATTTCTCATTATGCAAATCCACATTGTTGGGATCCAATAGTCGCAGCCCTGCGTATCAAGCATGAGCTCGATAGAGGATGCCATGGCTGAAACGATAACAGGAAGACGCCTTGCCTGGATTACCGGTGCGAGTTCGGGCATAGGGCGCGCGGTCGCGCTGAAGCTGGCGGACCGAGGCTGGCAGGTGGCGGTCAGTGCGCGTTCCGGCGCCAAGCTCGAGGCGCTTGCGGCGGAGCGGCCGGGGCTTATCCATGCCTATCTTCTCGATATCACCGAAGGGGAATCGGTGAGGGATGCGGCGCTGAATATCGAGCAGTCACTCGGGCCTATCGATCTCGCGCTATTTTCCGCCGGCGGATATGTGCGTGAAAGCGCGCGCCGGTTCGATGCCGAAAAGCTGGCTGAACTGTTCAATCTGAATGTCGTCGGTACCGGGCATGCGCTTCAAGCGGTGATGGCGCCGATGATTGCTCGGCGTCGCGGACATATTGCGGTGGTTGCCTCGGTGGCCGGTTATATCGGCCTGCCGGGTGGTGGAGTTTATGGCGCAACGAAATCGGCGCTGATTACCCTTTGCGAAGCGTTGCGGCCGCAGCTTGAACGGGAAGGGGTGGTACTACAGGTCATCAATCCCGGCTTTGTCGATACGCCGATGACGAAGACGAACGATTTTCCGATGCCCTTCCTAATCAAGGAAGACGAGGCGGCCGACGCCATCATCAAGGGGCTTGAGAGTCGGCGATTCGAGATCGTCTTTCCGTGGAAGATGAAGGTGGCGATGAAGCTGCTTGCCGCTTTGCCTTATCCGCTCAGCCTTGCCGTGACACGCAGGATGCTTCGCAAGGAGGATGCCATCGATTCAAAAAGATAGAGCGTCCTTTGTGCGTCCATTCGGACGCACGGCGCTCTAGCGAGCAAGCCTGAACTGCACGACATCGAGGCGGCCGGTGCGAAATCCGGCGGCGCAATATTGCAGGTAATAGTGCCACATGCGGAAGAAGCGTTCGTCAAAGCCGTGGGACATTATGCGCTGCCAGTTCTCTCTGAACGCCTTGTCCCACAAAAGCAGGGTGCGCTCGTAATCGCGGCCGAAGCAGAAGCGATCCTCGACCGAAAATTCTGAGGCTCGTGCGGTGGCTTCGAACGCCATGATGCTGGGCAGCATGCCGCCTGGGAAGATGTAGGCCTGAATGAAGTCCGCATGGCTTCGGTAATGGGCGAACCGTTCTTCGGCGATCGTGATGACCTGAACGAGAGCCTGTCCCTTCGGAGAAAGCAGGGATCTGACCCGGTCAAAATAGGTTTGCCAGTTCTCTTCGCCGACCGCCTCGAACATCTCGATCGAGACGATCTTTGTGAATGTGCCTTCGCAGTCGCGATAATCTTCCAGACGGATATCGGCGCGGTCTTCGAAGCCTGCCTGCCTCAGCCGCGTTTCGGTAAAGGCGGCCTGTTCCTTGGAGAGCGTCAGCCCGGTGACGCGGCACCCGGTTGCGCGGATCGCCTCTTCGGCAAAGCCGCCCCAGCCGCAGCCGATCTCGAGCACATGATCATCCTTGCCGATCTTCAGTTCCTTGATGATGCGGCGGTATTTGGTTTTCTGCGCATCGGCCAGGTTTTCGCGCGGGTTGGAGAAAATGGCGGAAGAATAGGTCATGGTTTCATCGAGCCACTGCCCGTAGAATGCATTGCCGAGGTCGTAGTGGTAGGCAATGTTGCGGCGACTGCCGGCCTTCGAATTGCGGTTCAGCCGATGGCGGATGCGCGCGACGAAGGCGGCAAGTGGGCTCGCCTTCATGATGCCCTGCCAGCGAGCCTCGTTGGCGATTGCCAGATCCATCACTGCGCCGAGATCCGGAGTTTCCCATTCGCCTTCGAGATAGGACGTGGCAAAGCCGAGACTGCCGCCCGTCGCCAGTCGGCGAAGCGGGCGCATCGTCCTGAATTCGATCGTGGCTGTCGGACCGCTTGCCTCTCCAACGAAACGCGCTTCACGGCCGCTCGGAAACCGCAGCGCCAGTTGCCCTACTACCAAGCGATTGGCCCATCGGCAGAGAATTCTTTCAAGAAACGAAAAGGACGGCAACGGCAGTTCAAGCTTGTGGTCGACATCCGACATCAGCGGGTCTCCGTCCGTGGGGTATGGGCTACGATGGTCGAGGCTCTGGGTGAGGCTGCGCGCGCATGACGATGAACGGGCACCCGCTTCAGCCACAGGCGCAGCGCCTCCCAATGGATGGCGGCCGTTACCTTGAACGTCATCAGCGGATATCTGAAAAAGGCCATCGCCAAGCCGCGGTCGGTGAGGGGTGACTGCCTGCCCTGGAACATCGCATAGAGAAACATGCCGTCAGCGTCGGATTCCTTGATGGCGATCCGCACCTGCTCTGCAGGTATCCTTACCGAGAAATCGTAGCGGCAATCCATCGGCACGAAGGGCGAGACGTATAAATCCTTCGTACAGGAATGGCTTATCTGGCCGCCGTCCTCGCCAGCGGCTGGAATGATATAGGCGTGGCGTTCGTGGAAGGTGTTGCAGACTTCGTAGATGACTGCGCGCAATTCGCTCTGACGATCGTAGCAGAAATAGACGGTGAGGGGATTGAAGACGTAACCGAAAATGCGGGGGTAGCAGAGAACCCTTATGCTCAGGTGATCCGTATTTATTCCGGCATCCAAGAGTTGGCTCGCAACCCATGTCTTGAGGCCGCCCGATACGCCGTCGCCATGGTCCTTTTCCCAGAAGCTGAACAGGCCCCGCCGGTTGACGCCGAAAAGGCGCAGCGATCTGTCCAGCGTGGGAAGTTCGTCGAGATCGAGCAACAGCGAAAAGACGCTGTAGCGCAGGTTATGCTTTTTCGGCCTTAGCCTCGTGTGGACGACAGCGCCGGCATAGATGCTGGAGGTCTGGCTCATTCGGCAGCCTCGCGGAATTCCTCGATCCTGATGCGGCCGGATTCGTTTTCGACGCTCCATGGGCGGCGGTCACCTCCGAGCGCCTCGGCGACGGCGAGCCCCGATTGAAGGCCATCCTCGTGGAAGCCGCTGCCGAAATAGGCGCCGCAGAACCATGTGCGGTTGCGGCCTTGAAGCTGCCAAAGGTCGTTCTGGGCTTTCAGGGCGCGCGTGTCGAAGCGCGGGTGGGTATAGTCATAGGTGCCGTGGATCAATGTCGGCTGCGGTTGCCGGTTTGGGTTGAGCGTGAGGAAGAGAGACCGGTCTGTGCCGAGCTTCTGAAGCCTGTTCATCCAGTAAGTGACGCAGAGCTGCTGATCGCCGTTGCCTTCCGTGCCGCTCAGATAGTTCCAGCTCGACCAGACATTGCGGTGTTTCGGCATCAAGGCCGGATCGCTGTGCAGGACCGCCTTGTTGCGGGTGTAACCGAACGCGCCAAGCAGATCCCGTTCGTGGTCGTCGGCATCTGTCAGCATGTTGAGGGCTTCATCCGCATGGGCTGCGATCACCACATCATCGAATTCGTCCGAATGGCCGTGCGTGTCGGTCATCGTCACGCCGTTTGCGGCGCGGCGGATCGAGGCAATCGGAGTGGAAAGCCGGATCGTTCCATTGAAATCTGCGGTCAGGCGCATGACATATTCCCTGCTTCCGCCTTCGACGGTGCGCCATTGCGGCCTGCCGGAGAGAAGCAAAAGGCCATGGTTGATGAAGAAGCGCAGGAAGGCGTGCAGGGGATAATCATGCATTTCCTTGGCTGTCGTCGACCAGATGGCGGCTCCCATCGGCATCAGGTGATCGTTGATGAAGGTCGCGGAGTAGCCTGCCTGACGGAGATAGTCACCGAGCGTGATCTCCTGCATATCCGGCTGATTCAGAAGGGCGGGGGACTGCTTGTAGAATTTGAGAACGTCGCGCAACATGGACCAGAAGCGGGGCCGGACGATGTTTCGTTTCTGCCCGAGAAGTCCTTTCAGGCCGGTGCCGCTATATTCGAACCCGCCATTATCCATGGATGCTGCAAACGACATGTCCGAAGCGATCGTCGGCACGTTCAGATGTTCGAACAAGGCCACGAGGTTTGGATAATTGGTTTCATTATAGACGATGAAGCCGGTATCGACTGCGACGCTGCGGCCCTCTATTTCGACATTCACGGTATTGGCATGACCACCCAGCCGGTCAGAGGCTTCATAAAGGGTGACATTATTGCTTTTCGACAATAGCCATGCGCAGGACAGGCCGCTGATGCCTGAGCCGATGACTGCGATCCTTTTCGCTTCCCGTCCGAAATTCCCAGTCAAAGGCGTCATCCCAGCATCCTCGCTCTCGTCTGCAATCCAATACGAACTAGGGCGGCAATCGGATCTCTGCAAAAACTCACAAAGGGTGTGATCCACATCTGGAAGTCTTTCGTAAAGCTTGCCATGAACTTGAGCTCACCTATCTCGCTTGATAAATGGCAAATATACCGACCGTCGCCTATACGGCTGGCGGGACTAGCAGCGCGTGGGCTCGGGATGAACAATAAAAACTCCGGTGGCTCGGACGCCGAGGATCTCGCGAAGGCCGAGATGGTGCGGCTCCTTTCCATCGTCGGACGGGACCGCAGCGCAGATGCGTTCGAAGCTATATTCCGGTTTTATGCACCACGCATCCGCAGCTTCATGGCAGCCAAAACCAAAGACAGGCAAGCTGCCGAAGAGTTGATGCAGGAAACCATGACTGCTGTGTGGAACAAGGCCGGACAATTCGATCCTGCTCGCGGCAACGTGTCTGCTTGGATCTATACAATCGCGCGCAATGTGCGCATCGATGCCTACAGGCGCAAACGCCCGGAATTCGACATGAATGATCCGGCGTTCGTTGCTGACGACGTCGCCCCAGCCGATCAGGAGTTCCAGCAGATTCAGGAAGCGCAGTTGTTGCGCGGTGCGATGGCGACCTTGCCGGAGGAGCAACTGGACGTGCTGCGACGGGCCTTCTTCGATGAGGCTTCGCATTCGACGATCGCGCGCGATCTCGGTGTTCCGCTCGGAACCGTGAAATCACGCATCAGGCTGGCATTCGAGAAACTACGTTCCTCGCTGGAGGGACGGCTATGAACGTGAAGCATCATTTGAGCGACGAGTTTCTGATCGAATATGCCGCGGGAAGCCTTTCGGAAGGTTGGAGCCTTGCTGTGGCGAGCCATCTGGCGCTTTGCCCCGAATGTCGCCGTCGCCTTCATGCGATGGAAGGGGCTGCGGGAGCGCTTTTGGATAAGGCAGACGAAAGCGCCAACGAAGACGAGGCCTGGGCACGCTTCAAGGCACGGGCGGCTGATATCAAGGTCGAGGAAATCAAGCTTGAGGCTCCAAGGGCTACAAAGCAGACAGTCGTGCTTCCGGAGCCACTTCGATCCTATGTCGGTGGCGACCTTGCAGACCTCAAATGGCGAGCGCTCGGGCGTGGTGCCTATCAGATCCTGATCGATACGAAGGATAAGAACACGCAGGTGAGGCTGCTGCGAATTCCGGCCGGAAAGCCGGTGCCGGAGCACACCCATGAGGGACGCGAGCTGACTCTGGTGCTGGCGGGAAGTTTCCACGATGGCGAAGAGCTGTTCGCCCGCGGGGATATAGAGGAAGCCGACGGCGATCTGCTGCATACACCCAAGGCGACAGAGGGAGAGGATTGCATCTGCCTCGCCGTGACCGAAGCGCCGCTCAAATTCTCGAGCTGGATTGTGCGGCTGGTGCAGCCGATCCTGAAAATCTGAGAGGACGAGATGACCTATCTGCTCGCCTATATGGGAACTGTGGTCGCCTTCCTCGGTCTGGATTTTATCTGGCTCGGCACGGTCGCCACGGGTTTTTACCGCAGCCGGATCGGCAGCCTTCTGCTTGACCAACCTAACTTCGTAGTCGCCGGTATTTTCTATCTCTTCTATGTTGCCGGTATCGTCTACTTCGCAGTTCAGCCGGCGCTGGTGTCCGGAAACTGGACTACAGCAGCCATTGCAGGTGCCATTCTCGGCCTGATTGCCTACGGCACTTACGACATGACGAACCTTGCTACTCTGAAGAACTGGTCACCGATGGTGAGTGCCGTCGACATGGCCTGGGGGACGGTTCTTACCTCGTTTTCGGCGGTCGTCGGCTATTGGGTGGCGCAGAAGTTTTCCAGTGGCATCTGAATGTCGCCGATCGGCGACATGGGCGCGTGCTCAACGGCGAAGCATATTGCTGGGCCATTTTTGAGCGAGATATCCGTGATGCTGTGATCAAGCAGTGCTGCTTGCGCCAAACGTCTCTGCGACCAACCGGTTGAGCTTTTGGGGATGCCAAGGCTTGGGAAGCATGGGCAGGCCTTTCAGCCTGCTCTTGAGTTCCGGCAGTTCGGCATGGCTGCTGCAGATGATAACCGGAACGTCCCGTTCCCGAAGCATCTCGATGACCGGAACTGACAGTTCGCCATGGAGATTGAGATCGACGATGGCGCCCGCCAGATCATTGCGCGGGATTGCATCCATCGCGTCGGCGATCCTGCCGAAAGGGCCTATGATGTTGTGGCCGGTTTGGAGCAGATGGTCTTCCATGTCCATCGCCAGAAGAAGATCGTCCTCCAGTAGGAGGATGTTCGGATAGTCGTTCAGATCATCGGCTTCCGTCATTTTACCTTTACAGTGTGATATAAGGACCAGGGCAAGATGACACCTAGTCCAAATATTTCAAGCGTGGCTTTCGTCTTACACGACGTTTGACAGACTTATAAAGTTCCACCTTACTTAAAGGTTAAGATGTTTGCGCGGATCTTCGTTGGGCTTTTCCGGCAAGTTCTCCATCAATGCTGCAAGGTCAGGATCCGGTTTTTCCGATAGGACGATCTTCACCGTCGCCAGCAGGTCACCATATCCACCGCTGGGCTTCGGGGCACCCTTACCCTTAAGACGCAGCGTCGTGCCGGTATTGGTGTTGGGCTTTAGCGTTACATTCAGGTAACCTCCGGGCGTCGGTACCTTGATCTTGCCGCCGAGCACCGCCTCGCGAATGGTGATCGGGATTTCCACGCGGATATCATCGCCGTCGCGCTTAAAGAACGGGTGCGGTTTGATCTTGATCTCGATGAGGGCGTCGCCATCCTGACCTTTTGGCGCGCCTTTGCCTCCCTTGCCGCGCAGGCGCAAGACCTGGCCGTCGCGCGTGCCTGCGGGGATCTTTACATCAAGCGATGAACCGGTGCCGAAGGAGACCGGTGCGGTCGTGCCGTTGATGGCGTCGAGGAAGGGGACTTCCATTGTGTAGTGGACGTCTGCCCCCTTCGAGCGAAACTGCCCGCCGCCGAATTGCGAGCCTGTCTGACCTCCGCGGCGGGACATGAAGCTTTCGAAAATATCCTCGAAACCGCCGAATTGCGAAAAGCCGCCTTCGTCGAAAAAGGCTTCTCCGCCATTGGCGCCGGCATATTCGCGATGCTGCTGGAATGGAGCGCGTTCGACGCCATTGATGTCGATCTCGCCACGGTCGAAGCGGGCGCGCTTTTCCTCATCGCCGAGGATTTCGTTGGCGGCGGATATCTCCTTGAAGATGTCCTCGGCCTTCTGATCTCCGGGGTTCAGATCGGGGTGATATTTCTTGGCGAGCTTTCGAAAGGCGCTCTGGATGTCCTTCTGCGACGCATCCTGCTTCACGCCCAAAATTTCATATGGATTCTGTCTCATCACTACCTCCAGACGCAAAACATGAGTTGAAACCAAAGCCGTTTCGGGGAGCCGAGGGCACGGTTTCAGGCGGCTTTGCAGCGGTCCGATCCGTCATCGGACAAGGGTAATGGACGGCGCTCCGCTTTATCCGGCGGGCACTAAAGGGGATCATGCCTTCGTCGCACCATATCCTCATCAAGCAACATGGTCGGTAGAAGCTGCGGAATTCATCGTGCCGGTCCCAATCAGGCAACCGGCAATCATGAGGTGGTGTTTCCAAATGGGAACTTCAAGGGAGGGTTACCGTTACCAATGCGCCCGCCGGGGTGAGGAATACGCAGCGATGACCAGTTCTGAAGGTTCAGACTGAGGACGCGCGAACCGCCCGAAACGGTGGTGAACTGGACGCAACAAAGAGGACAAGGAAAAGATGGACATGAAAAACCAGAACAAGCTCCTGGCGCTTCTCTCTCACGATGACTATGCCGCCCTCGAACCTGTCTTGGAACGAATTGATCTTCCGCAAGGCTTTGTGCTGTCGGCGCCGGGCGAACCGCTCGAATACTGCTATTTCCCGTTTTCCGGCGTGATCTCCACTGTCGTGACATCCCCGTCTGGCAAGCGCACGGAGATCGGGCTTCTGGGCCGCGAGGGCGTGTCACCGTCTTCCGTTGCGCTGGGCGCGGCGGATGCACCCTATCTCGTCGTCATGCAGGTGCCGGGACATGGCGTGCGCGTGCCGATTGCCGTGATGCGCAGGATGATGGAAGTCTCGCCTGGCTTGAAGCGGCTTTTGACGCGCTGGGCGCATGTGGCGATGAGCCAAGCCGCTTTCACGGCGCTGTCGAATGCCATCCATCCTGTCGATGAGCGGCTGGCGCGCTGGATCCTGATGTGCCACGACCGTGTGGATGGCGATGCGATCGACCTGACGCACGAATTCCTGGCGATCATGCTGTCGGTACGCCGACCGAGCGTGACGGTGGCGCTACATGTGCTGGAAGGCAAGCAACTGATCTATTCGCATCGCGGCACGATCATTGTTCGTGACCGCAAGGCGCTGGAGCAGTTTGCTGCGGATTCCTATGGCGGTGCCGAGCGGGAATATGAACGCATGTTCGGCGATATCGAGGATATCACCCGCAAATCGGCTTAAGTGATTGCAAGCCGGGTTCTGATCCGGTCGGCCAGGGCGTCCGGATCGCTCGGCTTGCTCATCCATTCGCTGCCTTCGAAAAGCTCCGCATTCCATTCCGGCGGCTTTTCGCTGCCGGTATAGATCATGAAGGGGATGCTGTTTTTCTGCAGGCTGACAAGGACTGGCTGGCTGTCGCCGTCGTTAAGGTAGAGGTCCAGCAGTACGAAGTCGGGTGAGGATTGTTCAAGCCAAGCCATCGCTTCTTTTTGGGAGCGCAGCGTGACAAAGTTGCTCATGCCTTTGTCGACCAGCGCTTCCTCGATGTCGAGGGAGATCAGCGGCTGGTCTTCCAGCAACAATATGAGCTTGTCTGCCAAATCGAATCTATTCCCCTTCAAGATACTGATTAGTTAAACGGTTTTTGCGCGCGTGTACCCCTTTGTCTGATACCGTACCGAGGGGGTCCGGCGGGTTGTGTCGCGAATTTTATGGCCATAGATGGAAATCGTTCAAATCAAGCGGAGACTTCTCGTTCAGAGGAAGCCGAACAGGCCATGTTCTCCTATCAAGGATGAGCGATGGCTGACATTCGGCAAACGGCGGTCCGTAACAATTTGCTTCGGCTGATGAGCCCTACGAGCTTCTCCGCAATTGCCGCCCATCTGAAGCCGGTGGACCTGCCGCGCGGTTTCGAGCTCTCGGAACCGCATGAGGCTGCGGAATATGCCTATTTCCCAGAGACGGGCATTGCCTCGATCGTCGCCCGCTCACCGCAAGGGCAGCATGCCGAGATCGGTATTTTTGGCCGTGACGGGATGACGCCGGCGGCAGTCGTGCTTGATGCGGGGTCCGATCCGTTTTCGATCTTCATGCAGGTTCAGGGTGACGGTTTCCGCATCTCGACCGAGCTTTTGAAATCGCTGCTCGATCAGGATGGCGATCTCAAGAACCTGCTTGGGCGCTATGTTCAGGCGCTTTCGGTTCAGGGGGCGTTTACCTCGCTCTCCAACGCCGTCCACCATATCGACGAACGGCTGGCGCGGTGGATATTGATGTGCCACGACCGCACCGATGGCGACGAGATCAGCCTGACGCATGAGTTCCTGTCGATCATGCTGGCGGTCCGGCGTCCGAGCGTGACGACGGCGCTGCATGTGCTTGAGGGCCGCAAGCTGATCTATTCCGAACGTGGCATGATCATCGTGCGCGACAGGCCGGCGCTCGAACAGTTCGCGGCCGATGCCTACGGCGAAAGCGAGCGGGAATATTTTCGGCTGCTTGGACCTTACAACTGATCACAAGAGCCTAAGCAGTCAGCAATAGGGCGCCAATCCGTTTCCGAATTGACGCCCAGAAAGCGATCCAGAAAGCCTGCCGGCTTATCAGGCGCGCTCTTCCCAGAGCTTGGCCAGTTCGACGATCGTCTTCACGGCCTTTTCCATGTCCTGGCTGCTGACCCATTCGATCGGCGAGTGGAAGGCGTGGCCGCCGGCGAAGATGTTTGGGCAGGGCAGGCCCATGAAGGAGAGACGTGCACCGTCGGTGCCGCCGCGAATGCTGCCGCGTACCGGCGACATGCCGGCCCGGCGGATCGCCTCGATGGCGTTGTCGACGATCTCGGGGTGATGGTCGAGCACTTCCTTCATGTTGCGATACTGCTCGGTGATCTTCAGCGTATGAGACGAACCGGGATAGTCGGCCATGACTTCTGCGATGATGGTTTCGAGCAGCTTTGCCTTTTCTTTCAACCCTTCTGTCCTGAAATCGCGCAGAATGAGGCTGATCTTGGCGCCTTCCATCGTACCGGAGACGGAGGTCGGATGGATGAAACCGTCGCGGCCCTTTGTCGTTTCAGGCGTCATGTCCTTCGGCAGTTTGGCGATGATGTTTCCGGCGATGCGGATGGCGTTTTCCATTTTGCCAAAGGCGAAGCCCGGATGGATCGCGACGCCCTTGATCAGGATGTCGGCGCTATCGGCCGAGAACGTCTCGTCCTCGATTGTGCCGGCCGTCTCGCCGTCGAGCGTGTAGCCGAAATCGGCTCCGAGTTTCTGCAGGTCGACCTTGGCGACGCCGCGGGCGATTTCCTCGTCGGGCGTGAAGAGGATGCGGATCGTGCCATGCTTGATATCGGGATTGGCGAGCAGATATTCGGCAGCGGTCATGATCTCGGCAAGGCCGGCCTTGTCGTCGGCGCCCAGCAGCGTCGTGCCGTCGGAGGTGATGACGTCGTGGCCGATCTGGTTCTTCAGTTCCGGATGTTCGGACGTCTTGATGGTGCGGCTCTTGTCGCCCGGCAGCGTGATGTCGCCGCCCTGGTAATTCTGGATCACCTGCGGCTTGACGTTGGTGCCGGAAAAATCCGGTGCGGTGTCCATGTGGGCGCAGAAACAGATGACCGGGACGTTGTTCTTGCCGGTGTTCGAGGGGATGGTCGCGTAGACGTAACCGTGTTCATCGAGTTCGGCATCCTTCACACCGATCGCCTGCAACTCACCGACCAGAAGCCGGCCGAGATCGAGCTGCTTGGCTGTCGATGGCTGGGTGAGTGAAGAGGCGTCGGACTGGGTGTCGAGCACGACGTAACGGAGGAAACGGCTGGTAACGGTATCGGTCATGATGAAATCCGGATGGGACAAATGAGTATAATGCGGCTGACCATAGACCTCGGCGCGCGTGTCGTGAACCGCAATTTCTTGCATAAGAATGACGCCCGAAATGAAAGATCCCGCCGAAGCGGGATCTGGGTCTCGGATGGTGTCGCATCCTATCGGAACAGGCTCGGTAGCCAGAGCGACAAAGCGGGGATGTATGTCACCGCAAGGAGAACTGCGAGGCTGGCGCCGAAGAAGGGCCAGATCGTGCGCATCGCCTCGCGGATGGATATGCCGCCGACGGCACAACTGACGAAGAGCACGGTTCCGACAGGTGGCGTGTTCAACCCGATGCCGGCATTGAGGATCATCACGACGCCGAAATGGACCGGATCGATGCCGAAGGCCTTGACCACCGGAAGCAGGATCGGGGTAGCGATGATGACCATCGGCGCCATGTCCATGAAGGTGCCGAGGATCAGAAGGATGACGTTGATCATCAGGAGCACGATGATCGGATTATCCGAGATGGCGCTGATCGCGGCGATGATCAGTGTCTGCACCTGCAGGAAGGCCATCAGCCAGCCGAAGGAGGCAGCGGTGCCGATGACCAGCAGGACCATGGCCGTGGTGCGGACAGCGCCCATGACGGCCTCGACGAAGCCTGCCCAATCCAGCTCCCGGTAGACGAGCATGGCAACCAGGAAGGCGTAGAGGACAGCGATGCAGGAGCTTTCCGTTGCGGTGAAGACGCCGGAGCGCACGCCGCCGAAGATGATGGCGATCAGCAGGATGCCGGGGAGGGAGGCTGCCAGATAATAACCGAGGCGGCGGAAGCCGGGGAAGGCGTCGGCCGGATAACCCCGTCTGACGGCGACCCACCATGCGGTGAACATCAGTGCTGCGGCGAGAAGCAGGCCGGGGATGATACCGGCGGTGAAGAGATCGGCGACCGAGACATTGCCGCCGGCGGCGATCGAATAAAGGATCATGTTGTGCGACGGCGGGATCATCAGGGCGATGATGGCCGCATTGGCGGTGACGTTGACCGCATAATCCCGATCATAGCCGCGCTTGGCCATTTGCGGGATCATCAGGCCGCCGACGGCCGAGGCATCGGCCACGGCCGAACCGGAAATGCCACCGAACAGGGTCGAGGCGACGACATTGACCTGACCGAGGCCGCCACGCATGTGCCCGACCAGACCGGCCGCAAAGCGGATCAGTCTAGCAGCGATGCCGCCGCGCACCATCAGGTCGCCGGCGAAAATGAAGAACGGGATCGCCATCATGGCAAAGACGTTCATGCCGGAATTCATCTGCTGGAAGACGACGATCGGCGGCAGACCGAGATAAAGCACCGTCGCGAAAGAGGCGATGCCGAGGCAGAACGCAATCGGCATGCCGATGATCATCAGGAAAGTGAAGGAAGCGAAAAGGATCGTATAGGCCATTACGCAGCCTCCTGGACAAGCACGTCGGCCGCGATTTCCTCGCCGATTGCGACATCGATGAAACGTTCAAGCGCAAAGATCGCGATCATCGCACCGCCGGCGATCATCGGGAAGAAATCTGTGCCGCCCGGCCAGCCAAGCACAGGGATTCGGGCAGTCCATGTGCCGGCTGCCAGAAGGGTCGAATAATAGGCCATGCCGATACCGAAGAGCACGATAAGGCCGAGGCTCAGAAGGTCCATGGCCTTCTGGATGTTGGGCGGCATCATGTAACGGACGATGTCTAGTCCCAGATGGACGCTTTCGCGCACACCGACGGCGGCGCCAAGCATGATGAACCAGGACATCAGGTAGAGCGATAATGGCTCCGACCATGCCGGGGAGTCATTGAGTACGTAGCGGCCGAAGATCTGCCAGCCGACGATCAGCGTCATGGCGATCATGCCTATGCCGGCGATCCAGAGTGATAAGCGGCTGACAACACCCAGCGCGGGTCTTATCGCCTGCATGAATTTTCGCATTGTTCCGTTCCTCCTCCTTCCGGACTTTGCGCCGGATATGCAAAAGCCGGCCTCGAGGGAGGCCGGCTTTCATTTTTGCGATTATTGAACTGCCTGGATTTCTTCCAGCAGCGCCTTCATGCTCGCGTCGGTAACGAACTTGTCGTAGACCGGCTTCATCGCGGCGGAGAACTCGTCCTTGTTGACGTTGATGACGTTGACGCCGCCGGCGCGGACCTTTTCTTCCGAGGTCTTTTCGCGGGCGGTCCAGAGTTCGCGCATCTTCACGACCGAGTCCTTGGCTGCCTGACGGACGATCTTCTGGTCGTCCGGTGTCAGCTTGTCCCAGGAGACCTTGGACATGACCAGGATTTCCGGGTTCATCGAGTGCTGGGTCAGCGTGTAGTTCTTCGCCACTTCGTAATGACGGGCGGACTCGTAGGACGGCCAGTTGTTTTCCGCGCCATCGACCACACCGGTTTCGAGCGAGGAATAGACTTCGCCCATCGGCATCGGCGTCGGGTTGGCGCCGAAGGCCTGCATCATTGCGATCCAGAGGTCGGACTGCTGGACACGGATCTTCAGGCCCTTGAGGTCGGCCAGTTTTTCGACGGGCTTCTTGGTCGTGTAGAATGAGCGGGCGCCACTGTCATAGTAGGCCAAGCCGATCAGGCCGTGGGGTTCGAAGGCAGCCAGGATCTTGTCGCCGATCGGGCCGTCGACGACCTTATGCATATGGTCGGTCGAGCGGAACAGGAAGGGCAGGCCGAGGACGACCGTTTCCGGGATCAGGTTGTTGAACGGTGCCGCATTGACGCGGTTCATGTCGATGACACCGAAACGAGTCTGCTCGATCGTGTCCTTTTCGCCGCCGAGCATCGAGTTGTTCATCACCTGGATGGCGATACGGCCGCCGGTGCGTTCCTTGACGAGATCGCCCATATATTTGACCGCATCGACGGTCGGATAACCGTCCGGATGGATGTCGGCCGAGCGCAACGTGACCTGCTGCGCGTAAGCGAGCGGTGCGGCAGTCGTCGCAGCAAGTGCGAGCGTCAGCGCCAGCCCGAGAGCTTTCGTGATTTTCATGTTTTCCTCCTCCAAAGAAACCGGTGCCTCCACGCACCGGTTGTTCAAAATATCAACTCGTTGATGCACTCCATTCCTGCAGACCGAAAAGCGTCTGCGGGTTCTCTATCAGGGCTAGATGCCGAGCGTTTTCGTTCGGCAGCCAGCCAAGTACGGTATCGGTCAAGGCCGCGTCATCCGGGTAATCCGCCTGTTCGCGGGCCAGATTGTGCGGCCAGTTCGTGCCCCAGACAATCCGTTCCGGAGCGTAGTTTGCTATCTCGCGCGCAACAGCTGCGATATCGGCGTAATCGGGACCGCCCGTTTTCGATGATTCATAGACGCCGGCGAACTTGAACCAGCAGTTTCCTGCGTCGATCAGGCGTTTGACGGCTGAGATCTCTTCACTGTCGGGCGTGACGCCGGAAAAGAATTTACCGTGGTGGTCGAAAACCCAGCGGGATTTCAGGTTTGCCAGGCGTGCTTCGTGGTGAAGTATATTGCTGCCGTCGAACTGCACGGCCAGCATCCAGCCGTGGGCGGCTGCTTTTGCATCGACCGTTTCGAGTTCCTTGAGATCAACGGCACCGCCCGGCAGATCCATGATGCGGGCGCCGACAATGCCGGCCTCTGAAAGGCGGACCATCTCGGCATCATTGGTAGTGCCATCGATGATGCCGACACCGCGGGCGACATCGCCCATGATGTCGAGGCAGGCAACCAGATTGGAGTTATCCCGCTGATGCGCATTGCCTTGCGTGATGATGACCCGATCGATGCCGAGCCATTGCATGAGCTGGCGATATTGATCGGGATCGGGCAGGGCGCCGGCCGGAAGGCCCGGTCCGCCGGGTAGGGACGGATACCCCGGCAGATACATATGCATCTGTGTGTCGACCGCACCCTGCGGCAGCTTGATCTTCGGAGCCTTGCCGGCGAGGGTGCGAACGAGCATCAGGCCGCTCCCTTGTCGTCGGGCATACGGAACTCCTTCAGTGCATCGCGGTCGATCTCGATGCCCAGGCCGGGGCCGTTCGGGATCTGCACCACGCCGCCCTTGTGTTCGATCGGCGTCTTGACGATCGCCTGACGGAAGGGATTGTGAGTGCGATCGAATTCGAGGATCGGGTCGATCGGATTGACGCGGACAGGGCTTGGCACCATCGCGGCCATGAATTGCAGGGCCGCCGCGATATGGATGGCGGTACCCCAGACGTGGGGAACGACGCGGATGCCGTGAAGCGCTGCAAGGTCCGCAACGCGCTTGGCTTCGGTAAAGCCGCCAACGCCTGCCAGATCCGGCTGGACGATATCGATG
This sequence comes from Aliirhizobium cellulosilyticum, assembly GCF_014198105.1. Lineage (NCBI taxonomy): Bacteria > Pseudomonadati > Pseudomonadota > Alphaproteobacteria > Hyphomicrobiales > Rhizobiaceae > Aliirhizobium > Aliirhizobium cellulosilyticum. Next base: position 1,048,721 of record NZ_JACIGW010000001.1, read on the forward strand.
GCGCGAGTTTCGATCGGCTCACGCATGCCCCAGCGAGTATGCCATGTCTCGCCACCGGCAACCGGGATCGGCTGCTTGGCGCGAACTTCGCGATAGGCGGCAAGCTGTTCGGGCACGACAGGTTCTTCGAACCAATCGATACCGTATTGCGCAGCGGCGTTGCCGAGGCGGATCGCCTCTACTGCATCGTAACCGTGGTTGGCATCGATCATCAGCCGCATGTCGGGTCCGGCTGTCTCGCGGACGGCACGGATGACGCGCAAGTCTTCCTCGACGCCGAAGCCGATTTTGATCTTGGTGGCGTGAAAGCCTTCCGCTCTATAGCGGGCAACGTCGGTGGCATTGTCCTCGACGCGGTCGACGCCGTCACGCTTGAAGCTGCCCGTTGCGTAAGCCTTGATGCTCTCGCGGAAACGCCCGCCGAGAAGGATGGAGATGGGCGCGTTGAAATGCTTGCCCTTGATATCCCAGAGCGCCATGTCGATGCCGGAAAGGGCGGTGACGGTCAGGCCGCGCTGGCCCTGGTCACGAAGCGCATTGTAGAGCTTGGCCCAGATCTTTTCCGTCTCTAGCGGATTTTCGCCGATCAGCCAGTTGGAATAGGCCTGAACGACTGCGGCATTGGGACGGGCAGGGCCGAGGCATTCGCCCCAGCCCACGGTGCCGTCGTCGCACTCGATCTCAACCAATATGTGAGCCCGGCGATCGAAGCGCATGGACGCGCTTTCGAAAGCCACATCGAGCCGGTGTTCAAGAAGGTGAGTGCGAACCGACGCTATTTTCATCCGGCTTACCTCTTGTGGTTGCCGATGAGCTTCAGGAGCATCTGCTCCTCTTCCGCCGTCAGGTCGTCGAGCGGCGGGCGGACCTTGCCGGCATCGAAGCCCTGCAGGCGCACACCGGCCTTAATGGCAGCGACTGCATAACCCTTGCGGCGGGCACGAAGAGCCATGAAGGGGTAGAAGAAGTCCCTCAGGATTTCTTCGCAACGGGCACGGTTGCCTGCGCGAAGCTCCTTGTAGAATTCGACAGCAAGACCGGGAACGAAGTTGAAGACGGCCGACGAATAGGTGGTGAAACCGGCGCCGAGATAGGCTTCGGCAAACAGTTCCGCAGTCGGCATGCCGCCGAGATACATAAGACGGTCGCCCATCGTGGCGGTAACCTGACGGACGAGACCGAGATCGCCGGTGCCGTCCTTGAAGCCGATCAGGTTCGGGCACTCGTCGCAAAGGCGCTTCAGCGTGTCGACCTGCAGGACGGAGTTGTCACGGTTATAGACCATGACGCCGATGCCGACAGACTGGCAGATTTTCTTGACGTGCTGATAGAGGCCTTCCTGCGGCGCATCGATCAGGTAGTGCGGCAAAAGAAGAATGCCATCGGCACCGGCCTTTTCGACTGCCTTTGCCATTTCGACGCCGACACGGGTGCCGAATCCGCAACCGGAAACGATCGCGGTATTGCTGTTGCCGGCCGCTTCCTTGGCGGATTTCACAATGGTCGGCACTTCATCAGGAGAGAGCGAAAAGAACTCGCCGGTGCCACCGGCGGCAAAAAGAACCGGCGCTTCGAAACCGGACAGCCATTCGATGTGGCGCTGGTAGCTATCCTGTTTGAACTCCCCCTCGTCGTCGAAATGGGTAACAGGAAAGGACAATAGGCCGGCGCCGAGCGCCGCCTTGATTTCTTCAGGCGTCATAATGGAATTTCCTCTTGAATGTCTCCTCCAGACAGAAATTGTCGTACAGGTTGGCGGAATTTATGTCAACAAGTTATCTGACATCTTCTCGCTGCGCGCGAAGAAGGTTCCTGTAGCGCAACTGGCTTCCGCGCAGATGCCGGCGCATCGCTTCACGGGCCTTTTCCTCATCTCCTTCGGAAATGGCGGTAACGATCGCATGGTGTTCGTCGACAAGCAGGTTGATATAATCCATCTGCTCTTCCGCCGTTTCGTCGCCGCGCAGGGCAGCGCGTGGGATGACGTTCTTGCCGATCATTGTCAGAAATTCGCGGAAGCGCGGATTGTTTGTCGCGTCGGCGATGGAGAGGTGAAGAGCGAAGTCGGCCTCGCTTGTCGGCTGATGCGCCTCCAGACAGGAGCGCACGGCATAATGACGCTCGAATATCACCTCTTCCTGTGCAGGCGAGCGCCGCAGAGCCGCCATTCCAGCTGATTCGACCTCAACGGCGGTCCTCAATTCAAGCAGCTCGATCATCGAGGAAACGCGCGCGAGATCGATATGGCCGAGGGACAGGTTGAATGGCGGCGGTGTCGGGGTCGCCTGGAGAACGAAGACGCCGGCACCCTGGCGAGCCTCCACAAGGCGATCGGACCGCAAGGCGGCAAGGGCTTCACGCACCACTGTCCGGCTGACCCCATGCGCCAGTGTCAGTTGCGCCTCGCTTGGAAGTTTGGAGCCTGGCGGGAATTGTCCCTCGGCGATCGCCTGGCGCAGCGTGTCGCTCAATTGCGTTGCGCGCGTCTTCGGGGAGGCGATCAGATCCGTGTTGAGTTCTTCGCTCATGGATGCGTTTCCTTCCTGGGAGATTATAGTTCCCGGAGTTTTCCGGGTTCGATCGCTTATTAGCTTCCTACTTTAACATGTATGACAAGTTTGTCTGTTTGTCACCCATTCGCAGAGGTGTGTTTTGAGGCTGATTTATCGCATAGGCCGCAACGGGGCGACATAAGCCGGAATGACGCGGTTCGCGGACATGGCTTCCAATGACGTGTGGTGTGTTGAAAACGGTGGCGCGTCGCTCTACCACGGCAGGGTACAGATGCTGGAGTTTGCAGTGAGAAGAATGCTCGTAAGTTTTTTAGCCGGGAGTTTCCTGTTCGTTGCGCCGTCTTTGGCTGCTGCTCAATGGGCACCGGTCGAGCAGGTGAAGACGTATACGGTCAGCGGCTCCACCGGTATCGAGCTTTATTCCCAGATCGGCGAGAAGGGGCCGCTTGTCGGCGGCCAGATGCGGACGATTGCGCATACGGATTTCAAGCTGCTCTGGTCCCGCAATTACCAGCCCCAGCCGGATGGTTCATGCAAGCTGGTCTCGGCACGGCCAAGCTTGACGCTGATCTACACCCTGCCGAAGGCCGGCAAGATGCCGGGCGCCCTGAAGACGAAATGGGATACATTTGCCGAAGGCGTGCGCCGCCATGAGCGGGTGCATGGCGACATGATCGTGGAGATGGTCAGGGAGATCGAGGCGGTGAGCGTCGGGCTTACTGCTGCGGATGATCCGAAATGCCAGAAGATAAGGCAGGACCTTACCGCAAGGCTCGGCGAGATTTCGAAACGCAATCGCGAGCGGCACCGGGACTATGACAAGCTGGAGATGAACAATGGCGGCAATGTCCATCAACTCATTCTCAAACTGGTGAACGAATAGAATTCATTGTTACTTAAATGGTGAACAGTCCGATCGTCGTTATGAAGCGTTGCCCGTGACGGGATCGTGGTTATAGTCCCCACGCTCGCAGAACATAGCAGGGGATTTCAATGACCAATTCCGTTTCGGCCGCCGATATTGACGACAAGGCTCTATTGCAGGAACTCGTGGCATGGGTGGAGATCGAAACACCGTCTCATGATGCGCATGCCGTCAACCGGCTGGTCGATCGGGTGGGAGGATTGGCGAAATCCGCTTCGCTGGATGTGGAGCGCTTGCCCGGAACGCTTGGACTTGGCGATATTCTGACAGTGCGCTCGCCGCGGGCTGAAGGCAGCAATGAAAAGAGTGTGCTGGTACTGGCACATTTCGACACCGTGCATGCGCATGGGGTGATCGCCAAGCAATTGCCTTTGAGGCGGGACGGCGACAAGCTTTATGGTCCCGGCATCTACGATATGAAATCCGGCGCGCTGATGGCGCTCGAAGCGTTGAAGATTGCGGTCGCCAGGGGCAGCCGCATGCCGGTCGATCTGGTCTTCGTGCCGGACGAGGAGATCGGCAGCCTGTCGTCGCGCGCCTATATGGAAAGGCTGGCGGCAAGCGCTGGTTATACGCTGGTTGTCGAGCCGGCGCGTGATGGCGGCAAGATCGTCATCGCCCGCAAGGGTGTCGCGATGTACGATATCACCATCCGGGGACGGGCTTCGCATGCCGGCACTCGGCCCCAGGATGGACGCAGCGCAATCCGGGCCGCGGCGCGGCTTGTCCTTGACCTTGAGGCACTCAATGACGCCGAGCGCGGCATCACCGTGTCGGTGGGGACGATCCAGGGCGGCACGGGCCGCAATACAATTCCGGCGGAATGCCGGATGCAGGTCGATGTGCGCGTGCCGGACGACAAGGCCGCTGCCGAGATCACTGCCGGAATTGAGGCCATGAAGCCGGTCGATCCGGATATCACATTCGAGATCACCGGCCAGATGAACCGGCCGCCCTTTGCGCAATCTGCAGACGGCGTGAAGCTGTTCGATACCGCGGCCGAGATTGCCGCAAAGCTCGGGATTACCTTGGAAGGCGTGGTGACAGGCGGCGGCTCGGACGGCAATTTTACCGCTGCGCTCGGCGTGCCGACGCTGGACGGTCTCGGTGCGGACGGGGCGGGGGCGCATACATTCGACGAGCATATTTTCGTTAGCAGCCTTGCGCCGCGCACCGCGCTGCTTGCCAACCTGATGATGTCGCTCGAACCCAAGTGAGCTGCTTAGGTGCAATCGCGCCGGAGGCCACAATCGAAACACGATCGGGCAAAAGCCCGGACACCCAAGGCTAAAAGATCATGACCAGCGGTATTCATCACCTGACGGCCATTACCCGGAAAATCCAGGACAATGTGGATTTCTACGTCGGTTTCCTCGGCTTGCGCCTCGTCAAGCGTACGGCCGGTTTCGAGGATGCGCAGCAGCTGCACCTGTTTTATGGAGACGGTGCTGCAACGCCAGGTTCGCTGGTCACATTTCTGGCCTGGGAAGACGGTTCGCTTGGACGCGTCGGGCATGGCGCGCCGAGCGAGATCAGCTTTGCCATCGATCGCGAAGCGATCGGTTTCTGGCTGACACGGGCGCTGCAATGCAATGTGAAGATGACCGGGCCGACACAGGAGTTCGGCGAACCGGTTCTGAGGCTGACCGATCCGGACGGGATCATCGTCAAGCTTGTCGGTGTAGATGACTATGGCGACTGGGTCTGGTGGAAGGACGGCGGCATTGCGAGAGCGGATGCCATCCGTGGCATTCGCGGGGCGTCCATCTTGTCTGAAAAGGCGGATGAAACCGCTGCGTTTCTCGAGCGACATACGGGCTTTGTGGTCGGAGCGGTGGAGGGCGCGAGCCAGCGACTGGTGTCCGAAAGCGGGCAGATTATCGATGTGCGCAATGCCGGCGGGTTCTGGACGGCGGCACCCGGAACCGGAACGATCGACCATGTGGCGGTGAGGGCGAAAAGCCAGCAAGCCGTCGACGATCTGCACAAGGCGCTTCAAGCCGAGAATGCAGGTGATATCAATGTGCATGACCGGCATTATTTCTACTCCCTCTATGTGCGCGAGCCGGGCGGCACGCTGATCGAGGTTGCGACCGACGATCCTGGCTTTACTGCGGATGAGACGGTAGAGGCGCTCGGGACGGGATTTTTCATCCCCAAACACTACAAGGCGGATCACGAGGCGTTGAAGGTGATGCTGCCGCAATTCGGCCTGCCGGGCGAGGAGAGGGTGATCTATCGCGACCTGCCTTTCGTGCATCGCATCCACATGCCGGAAGATTGGGATGGCTCGACACTGGTTCTGCTTCACGGCAGCGGGGCGAACGAGACGGCGATGCTGCCGCTCGGCCGCAAGGTCGCGCCGAATGCCATGCTGATCGGCCTGCGCGGTCGTTCGACGGATGAAGGGTCTCCGCGTTTCTTCCGCCGTTTCAGCCAGACGACATTCGACCAGAAGGAAATCGCATCCGAGGTCGAGGCTTTTGTCGCCTTCATCGAGGATATCGGACCTGCCTATGGTGTCGATCCGGAGCGGCTGACCTTCCTTGGTTACTCCAATGGCGGCAACATGCTGGGCGCGACGATGCAGCTTCGGCCGGACGCGATCCGAAAGGCGGTGCTGTTGCGCTCCATGAACGTGCTGGAAGAACGGCCGGTGGTCGATCTGTCAGCGGTACAGATTCTCTCGATCAGCGCCATCGATGATTTCTACGGTCCGCTTGCGGGTGAACTGGAGGACAGGCTGAACGTTGTGGGTGCGCAGCTGACGGCGAAGGTGCTTGATGCCAATCATGGACTTGGAGCGGAAGACGAGGTGATCGTTCGCGACTGGCTGCAGGAACGGACTGCGTGATGCAGAGCGCAGCGGTGCTCTGTGCCGATATCGGCGGATCGTTCATCAAGTTCGGCCTCTCCCGCAAGCCGGGAGAGGTGGAGGAGCTTGCGCGCGTGCCTGTGCCGAAATCTGATTGGCGCGAGCTTGCCGAGGCCCTGCGAAGTCTGGCGAATGATGCGGATGCAAGCGGCGTCTTGCCGCTCGGCTTGTCAACAGCAGGACTGGTCGATCCGGTTACGGGCAAGGGGCTTTCGGCGAATATCCCGTGCCTGACGGGCCTGCCGATTGCCGAGGCGATTTCTCAAGCGACGGGGCGTTCGGTCTTTGCGGCAAACGATGCGGATTGCCTGACGCTGGCTGAGGCGAATGACGGTGTCGGGCGCGGTCATTCGATCGTGTTCTGCATCATCATCGGCACGGGGATCGGCGGCGGGATTGCCGTCGATGGCCGCATATTGCCGGGCGCCGGTGGCGTGACCGGCGAATGGGGGCATGGCCCGGCTCTGAATACGAGCGTCGAGATCGGCGCTCGGCTGGTTCACGTTCCGCGGTTTTCCTGCGGCTGCGGACAGTCGGGATGCGTCGATACGATCGGCGGGGCGCGGGGGATCGAGAAGTTGCACACGCTGTTTCACGGCGAAGAGCGCAGCAGCCATCGGATCATCGAGGACTGGCAGGCAGGAGAAACCAAGGCCGGCGAAACGATCGAGGCCTATCTGCAGCTTGTTGCCGATCCGCTGGCGGTCGCGATCAATACGGTCGGGCCGTCGATCGTGCCGGTTGGCGGCGGGCTTGCCTCGGCCGGGGCATTGATTGCAGCGCTGGACGAGGCGGTTCGGGCACGCATCCTGAACCGGTTGGATTGGCCACTGCTGGTGCCGGCGATCCGCCGCGAGGATGGCGGGCTTATCGGTGCAGCCGTGCTGGCACGCCAGGGAGTGGCCGATGCCCGTGCTGCTTGAAGTCTGTGTCGACAGTGCTGAAGGGCTGGAAGCCGCCGTTGCCGGTGGCGCGCAGCGGATCGAACTCTGCTCGGCACTAGATGTCGGCGGACTTACGCCGTCGAAAGGATTGATGGCGCTGGCTGCGAAAATGCCGGTGCCGGTCTATGCGATGATCCGGCCGAGGGCAGGGGATTTCATCTTCGATGCCGCCTCGCGGGATGTGATGCTGGCGGATATCGATACTGCGCGGAATAGCGGGCTCACGGGCGTCGTGCTTGGAGCAAGCCTTTCCGATGGTCGGCTGGATGTGGATCTGCTGACTTTGCTTGTGGAGCGGTCGCGCGGCATGGGACGGACGTTGCACCGTGCTTTCGATCTGGTGCCGGATGCGGATGAGGCGCTGGAGCAGGTAATCGGCCTCGGCTTCGAGCGCATTCTAACTTCAGGGTTCGCGGTCAAGGCGGCGGATGGGATGGGTGTGCTTCGCCAGCTTGCCGATCAGTCGGCCGGGCGAATTGCGATCATGGCCGGGAGCGGGATTACGCCTGCCAATGTGGCGCATATCGTTGCTGGAACCGGTGTTGCTGAGGTTCACGCTTCGTGTCGCCTGCCGGTGACTTTTGTCGATGAGGCGCTTGTCGGCTTCGGTTTTGTGGCCCGGCAGCAATACCGGACCAGCTCGGTGGTGGTGGGAGAGATGCGGGAGACGCTGGCGGCGCTTTGAGCGCGCGCCGCCAGAAACTGTTTAAACAGAAATACCGCCGCTCGTTTCGCCGATCATCTTCGTCAGGCTGCCGTCTGCCGGATAGAGCGGGATGAGGCAGGCCTGGAAGGCGTGGTAGATATCGCCCTTGCCGGGGAAGAGTGTATGAGCCGGGACGAGATCTTCCGTCAGTTCCTCGTGCCAGCCGCCGTTTTTGTGGTCGATGAAGCGGTTTGCAATGGTGCTCCAGATCAGGCGATAGCTGTCCTCGAAGAAGGGATCGTGCGGCAGATGCTGGTTGATGAAGTGAGCGGCACCTGCAGCCTCGCACATCGGCCACCAGAGCTTGTTGGGCTTGGCTGGCTTGTTATCCCAGTCGAGTGTGTAGAAGAAGCCACCCTTCTGCTTGTCCCACCCTAGTGACATGGCCTGAACGAACAGGTTCTTGGCGGCATCCGGCATCCAGGCGTGTTTCTTATCTCCGAGCGCCCAGAGTTGCAGTGTGAGGCGTGCCCATTCCAGTGCATGGCCGGGCGTGGTGCCGGCCGGGCGGAACATTTCGTCCGGGTGATAATAATCCTTGTTCAGGTTCCAGTTCGTGTCGAAATGTTCGCCGACACGGAAGCCGGTCGCGCCGGCAAGGCGGCGGATGATCAGGTCGGCAATGGCTTCCGCCTTGTCGAGATAATGCTGTTCGCCGGTTGCCTCATAGGCTGCCATCAGCGCTTCCGTGAGGTGCATGTTGGAGTTCTGGCCGCGATAGGTGCCGCCGTCGATCGGCCCCCAGTTTGCGGTGAATTCTTCGGCTATGGCGCCATGCTGCTTTTCCCAGAAGCGGGTTTCGAGCACTTCGGTAATATCCGCCAGCATCTTGTCGGCGAGAGGGTGCCCAACAACCTTGGCGGAGGAGGCGGCAAGCAGGACGAAGGCGTGGCCGTAACCTTGCTTGTTGGTGTCGGCGGGGCCGTCATCGTTCATGGACCAGACGTAACCACCGTTTTTCTGATCTCGATGACCGTTCCAGAGAAAATTCATGCCGTGGTCGATCAGGTCTCCGGCACCCGGGCGCCCGAGCATGTAGGCGATCGAATAGCAGTGGACCATGCGCGCCGAAGCGTGGATGCCGCGGATTGCATTGGCGTTTGGAAGCGGGCGGCCTTCGTCGTCCAGATCGTAGAAGCCGCCCTTGGGGTTGATGGCACGATATTGGAAGAAGTCCATCAGGCTCTCTGCCTGATCGAGCAGCCAGCGGCGATGATAGGTTAGATCGCTCCAGAATTTCGACGTCTGACCTGTATCGCTCATGCTTCTTCTCCCTTGTGCCTCAACACTTTACTTAAAGGCTATAGTCATTGCGGCCATAGCTGTCATCGGCGAATCTGGCATAAATCGGACCGTTGGCCGTTGCGACAAATCCGACAGCGATTGCGACGTATGTGCTGGACTTCACATAAAGGTATCTTTATATGATTATGGATATTGCCTTGATCTCTATCAGGAGTGTCTGCCTTGTTCGATGAACTGTTCGGTCCCGAAGGTGCTCGCCGTAATGGCGCAGAAATTCTGGAAGCTCTCAAAAAAGCCGCCAGTGAGCGCATTCTCGTGATCGACGGTGCCATGGGTACGCAGATCCAGGGGCTGGGTTACAACGAGGATCATTTTCGTGGTGAGCGCTTTATCGGCTGCGCCTGCCATCAGCAGGGCAATAACGACCTGCTGATCCTGACGCAGCCGCAGGCGATTGAGGACATCCATTATCGTTATGCGATGGCTGGTGCCGATATTCTCGAAACCAACACGTTTTCGTCTACACGTATTGCGCAGGCGGATTACGAGATGGAAGGCGCGGTTTATGACATGAACCGCGACGGTGCTCGACTCGCCCGCCGTGCTGCAATCCGCGCCGAAAAAGAAGATGGCCGTCGCCGTTTCGTCGCAGGCGCTATAGGCCCGACCAACCGCACCGCTTCGATTTCGCCCGACGTCAACAATCCCGGTTATCGCGCCGTGTCCTTCGATGATTTGCGTATCGCCTATGGCGAGCAGATCGACGGACTGATCGATGGCGGTGCCGACATCATCCTGATCGAGACGATCTTCGATACGCTGAACGCCAAGGCTGCGATCTTTGCCTGCGAAGAGCGTTTCGAGGCGAAGGGCGTGCATCTGCCGGTGATGATCTCCGGCACGATCACCGACCGTTCCGGCCGCACGCTGTCGGGGCAGACGCCTTCCGCCTTCTGGAACTCGGTCAACCATGCCAATCCATTCACCATCGGTCTGAACTGCGCGCTCGGCGCTGACGCGATGCGGCCGCATCTGCAGGAACTATCTGCCGTTTCCGATACGTTCATCTGCGCCTACCCGAATGCCGGCCTGCCGAACGAATTCGGCCAATATGACGAAACGCCGGAGATGATGGCGCGCCAGGTGGAGGGATTTGCCCGCGAAGGCCTCGTCAATGTGGTCGGCGGCTGCTGCGGCTCGACGCCGGACCATATTCGCGCAATTGCGGAAGCCGTGGCCAAATATCCGCCGCGGGCGCTTCCCGAACACGTGCCGTTCATGTCGCTGTCGGGGCTCGAGCCTTTTGTGCTGACCAAGGACATTCCCTTCGTCAACGTGGGCGAGCGCACCAACGTCACCGGCTCGGCGAAATTCCGCAAGTTGATCACCAATGCCGATTATACGGCAGCATTGGCTGTCGCGCGCGACCAGGTGGAAAACGGTGCGCAGGTCATCGACATCAATATGGATGAAGGCCTGATCGACTCGGAAAAGGCGATGGTCGAATTCATCAACCTGATCGCCGCAGAGCCGGATATCGCCCGTGTGCCGGTGATGATCGACTCGTCTAAATTCGAGATCATCGAGGCTGGCCTTAAATGCGTGCAGGGCAAGGCGATCGTCAACTCGATCTCGCTGAAGGAAGGCGAGGAGAAGTTTCTGGCGCATGCCAAAATCGTGCGCAACTATGGTGCTGCCGTCGTCGTCATGGCGTTCGACGAGACGGGGCAGGCGGACAGCTATGAGCGCAAGGTCGAGATCTGCACTCGCGCCTACAAGATCCTGACCGAACAGGCGGGTTTCCCGCCGGAAGACATCATTTTCGACCCGAACGTGTTTGCCGTCGCAACCGGTATTGAGGAGCACAACAATTACGGCGTCGACTTTATCGAGGCGACGCGGACTATCCGCGAAAGAATGCCGCTCGTGCATATCTCGGGCGGTGTCTCCAACCTGTCCTTCTCCTTCCGCGGCAACGAGCCGGTACGTGAGGCGATGCATGCCGTGTTCCTCTACCATGCCATTCAGGCAGGGATGGACATGGGCATCGTCAATGCCGGCCAGCTGGCGATTTACGAGAATATCGATCCGGAACTGCGCGAGGCCTGCGAGGACGTCGTACTGAACCGCCGTGCCGATGGCACCGAGCGGCTGCTTGAGGTCGCAGAGCGGTTCCGTGGCGGACCGGGCAAGGAAGCCAAGGTTCAGGATCTCGCCTGGCGCGAAAAGCCGGTCGAAGAGCGTCTGTCGCATGCTCTCGTGAACGGCATCACCGACTATATCGAGGCAGATACGGAAGAGGCCCGGCAAAAGGCGGAGCGTCCGCTGCATGTTATCGAAGGCCCATTGATGGCCGGTATGAACGTGGTCGGCGACCTGTTCGGTTCGGGCAAAATGTTCCTGCCGCAGGTGGTGAAATCGGCCCGCGTCATGAAGCAGGCGGTGGCCGTGCTGCTCCCGTACATGGAAGAAGAGAAACGCCTGAATGGCGGCGACGAGCGCAAGTCGGCCGGCAAGGTGCTGATGGCGACCGTCAAGGGTGACGTACATGACATCGGCAAGAACATCGTCGGCGTCGTGCTTGCCTGCAACAATTACGAGATCATCGATCTTGGCGTAATGGTGCCGGCGACGAAAATCCTCGAGACGGCCGTGGCCGAGAAGGTCGATATCATCGGGCTTTCCGGTCTGATCACGCCGTCGCTCGACGAGATGGTGCATGTGGCGGCCGAAATGGAACGCCAGGGTTTTGATGTTCCGCTTCTGATCGGCGGGGCGACGACCAGCCGCGTCCATACGGCAGTGAAGATTCATCCGCGTTACGAAAAGGGGCAGGCGATCTATGTGACCGATGCCAGCCGTGCGGTGGGTGTTGTATCGGCATTGCTGTCGGAAGAGCAGAAGCCGGCCTATGTCGAGGGCATCCGTGGCGAATATGCGAAAGTTGCCGAGGCGCATGCCCGCAATGAACGCGAGAAATTGCGCCTGCCGATTGCCCGTGCCCGTGCCAATGCGGAGAAGGTGGATTGGGCCGCCTATGAGCCTGTTAAGCCGCAGTTCACCGGCACAAAGGTGTTCGAGACCTATGATCTTGAGGAACTGGCACAGTATATCGACTGGACGCCGTTCTTCCAGACATGGGAGCTGAAGGGGCGTTATCCGGCGATCCTCGAGGACGAGAAGCAGGGCGAGGCAGCGCGTCAGCTGTGGAGCGATGCCCAGGCGATGCTGAAGAAGATCATCGCGGAAAAGTGGTTCCGTCCGCGGGCGGTCATTGGCTTCTGGCCGGCAAATTCGATCGGCGACGATATTCGCCTGTTTACCGACGAAAAACGCTCCGAGGACCTTGGTACTTTCTATACCCTGCGCCAGCAGCTTTCGAAGCGCGATGGCCGGCCGAATGTGGCGCTGTCGGATTTCGTGGCACCCGTCGATAGCGGCAAGGCGGATTATGTCGGTGGCTTTGTTGTCACTGCCGGCATCGAGGAAGTGGCGATCGCCGAGCGGTTCGAACGGGCAAATGACGATTATTCCTCGATCCTGGTCAAGGCGCTGGCAGACCGTTTTGCGGAGGCGTTCGCCGAACGCATGCACCAACGCGTCCGCAAGGAATTCTGGGGTTATGCTTCAGATGAGGCATTCAGTAACGACGAGCTGATTCACGAGGAATATGCGGGCATTCGTCCAGCACCCGGTTATCCGGCCCAGCCGGATCACACTGAAAAGGCTACCTTGTTCTCATTGCTCGATGCGACGAATGCGACCGGTGTTGAGCTTACTGAAAGCTATGCCATGTGGCCGGGTTCGTCGGTCTCGGGCATCTATATCGGCCATCCTGCCAGCTACTATTTTGGTGTCGCAAAGGTCGAGCGCGATCAGGTCGAAGATTATGCGTCGCGCAAGGGGATGGCGATTGAAGAGGTCGAGCGCTGGCTGGGACCGGTCTTGAACTATGTGCCCGGCGGTGCGGCTGCGGAAGCTGTTGAGGACGCCGCTTAACGGTTGAACAAAAAAGCGATTTGTCGGGAGGGCTCGATGAGCCTTCCGACATCTCTGTTGATTGATCGGCCAAATATGTTCCGTCAGCCATAACAGGCATGGTTGGTGCTGGTTTCGGCTATCGCCGGCACGTCTGCAGTTGTGGCTTTCTGCGCGTGGCTCATAAGCTTTCAGGCAGGGCTTTTTACTGTTGGCGCGTTTGCGCGCCTGAGCGCGGCCATGACGGGCAATTCGATCCTGATTGTGACCAGGTAGCAGATCGCTATTATGATGGGGGCCAGGATTGCCGCTTCCAGCAGGCCTCCCTGCGATTTTGTTATCATGACGAAAATACCGTTCAACCAGCAGAACAGTGGGTAGTGCAGAGTGTAGATCGGATACGAAAGTGTTCCGCTGAACGTGGCGGCTGCTTTCAGTCTTGACGGCAGCTGCTGTTTGGCGCCGAGGACGACAAGTATCGGTGATACGATAATCGTCCAGATCGTCGCATACCGACCCATCGGTATCGGCAGGATGACCAAAAGTGCAGTCATCAAAAGAAGCGCGACGAATAGTCTGCGACCCAAAACGCCAGGGTCCCAATCTTTGGTCAACAGATTGGCGGCCAGAATGCCGACGAAGAACGAGCATATTACCCGCGGGAAACCCAGCCAGAAATTCGCAGTCGTATCACCACCAAAGCCATAATAAAGGCAGGCGCCAGAAAGAGGAATTAGGATGGCGCAGGTGATCAGATAGAACCTTCGAGGGAGCGTGATTAGGAGGGCCGCCCAGGCTATATTCACGAAAATCTCGAAAAACAGCGAGAATTGTGGTCCATTCAAAGGGAATACCTGAGGGCCGCCGATAGAGACGGGCGCATCCATATAGGGCACGGAAATCAACGACAAACTGGCTGCTTCCAGTACCATGGAGATGGTTGGGGCGTCAGATGACAGAAATCCCTTTGCGACGAGATAGCTGGCACTCGCGAATGTCGCGAGCATGATCATTGGCCACAGTCGCAGCACCCTCACTCGCAGAAAGGGCAACAAGTCGGAGGAGGAACCTATTTTGTGCTGGTACGCCACGACCATTACGAAGCCGCTGAGGCAGAAGAAGAAATCGACGGCTATACCGGCATTGGGAAGTAGCCAGGGTATGTTCAACCAATGTGCTAAATGAAATAAAAGAACGCCAGTGGCGGCCATGAAACGCAATGCATCCAAGACTTCATAATGATTTCTCATGGAATTCTCGCGTCTTGCGGTGGTGCTTTTGTATTTTTATTTTATATTTCTATATTATTTTCGCGGTCAATTTAGATGAAGTATATTTTGAGTTTTTTCTGTTGATAATATTCACTGCAGGATGAGCGATCAGAACTTCGTATCTTCCAATGAAGCTGGACGTTATCTGAGCCAGTCATAGTCCAGCCGCGGCCTCTCTTGAGGACGGCGGTGCAGTAGTCTTTTCTGCCAGACTTGGTTTCCGATGATCACATAGAAAAAGCCGGAAAGTTTTGTTTTCCGGCTTTTCCTTTTCATATCGCATTCGGTTTTGCGATCAGGCTTTAGCCAACCGCGCTGTCAGTTCCTCGATGCCGGCTTCGGACTCGACCTTGTCGCCGTGCAGCATAAGGTAAATGCCGATACCGACCGTCAATGCCGCGATGAACAGCAGGTACCAGGCATGCGCCATAGGGTTGATGGCAAGCGCGGTGGTGACACCAATCGGAGTGAGGCCGCCGAATATGGCGTAGGACACGTTGTAGGAGAAGGACAGGCCTGTGAAACGGACGCGGGCCGGGAAAGCACGAACCATAACATAGGGCACTGCGCCAACCAGGCCTACCGCCAGACCCATGACCGCATAAAGCGCGAACATGAGGGTGATCGACGTGGCCGCGAAGCTGTAGAAGGCCCACGTGGCTGCTCCAAAGACGACACCGGCGATCGTGAAGAAACGCCCCGAACCAATGCGATCGACAATGCTGCCGGCCGCTGATGTGGCGAAGATCAAGAAGAGGGTGCCGAAGCTTGTGGCAGCAAGCGATTGCTGGGCGGTGTAGCCGTAGATTTTCTGCAGCAAGGTTGCTGTCATCAGGGTCGTGACGACGATTGCTGCCGACAGGATCCAGGTGAGCAGCATGGAGATGACGACGCCGCGCAGATGGTCACGCAGGACCGTCTTCAGCGGCAGTTCCGGAGCAAGCGCACGGCTGGCCTTCATCTCGGCGAAGATCGGCGTTTCCTGCAGCCAGCGACGCATCCAGACAGAGAGGAGGCCGAAAATGCCGCCGATGAAAAACGGAATGCGCCATGCGCCATCGGCGATCGCTTCCGGCGTGAAGACCGTGTTGATTACGGTTGCAATGGACGAGCCGAGCAGAATGCCGAATGAAAGACCTGATGTCAGAAAGCCGCAGGCAAAGCCGACACGGCGGAAGGGGACGTGTTCGGCCACGAAGGTCCATGCACCTGGAACCTCGCCGCCGATGGCTGCACCTTGCAGGATGCGCATCAACACGAGAAGGATGGGGGCGAGGACGCCGATCGTCGCATAGGTCGGCATGACAGCCATGCCGAGCGTCGACAGCGCCATCAAGAGGATCGAAAAGGCAAAGACCTTTTTGCGGCCGAACATGTCGCCGAAATGGGCAAGCACGATGCCGCCGAGCGGGCGAACGAGATAACCGGCTGCGAAAATACCGAAGGTCTGGATCAGCACCAGCCATTCCGGCATGTCCGGCGGAAAGAACAGTTTGCCGATCACCGTCGCGAAAAAGACGAAGATGATGAAATCATAGAATTCCAGGGCGCCGCCGAGGGCCGCGAGGCCGAGGGTTCTGAAATCCTGAGAGGTAAGACGGCGCGGTGCGGCTCTCGAAGGAGCCGATGAGGTAATCGAAGACATTGTATTCAACTGAAGGTACGGGGTGGGCTCCCGCTCAGGGAGATAGCGCCAACCGGAATGCGGCATGGGAGGCCGCATATCAAGTTTCAAAGGCCGTTTTTCCGGTCATTCCACTAGTATGGCGATGCAGTTTGGCAACAGGACTGATGCCGCCAACGAGCGCCGTTGATCAGTCCTTGATCAATAACAGGTCGCTTGCCGCAAAGCGCAGGGTGACGGTTTCGCCCGGCTGCGGAAGGACCTTGTCCGGGGCGTTGAACATGTCGAAGGAAATCTGGTTGCCCCCGACGCCGAATTTCGTGCGAACGACCGAACCGAGGAAGTGAGACGAGACGACTGTTCCTGTGAGGGCGGTATCGCCTTTGGCGCTTTCTGCCAACGAACCCGCTTCCGGCCGCAGGGCGACGGAGACTTTTTCTCCAGATTTCAGAGCGCCGATAGGCTCGCGTAGAGTGATGACGTTTTCGCCGATACGGATCGTATTGGCAGCCGGGTCGGCTACTGCCGCGTCGATGATATTGAGCGTGCCGACGAATGAGGCGACGAAACGTGTGGAGGGGCGATTGTAGATATCCGATGGCGTGCCGATCTGATCGGCACGGCCGGCATTCATGACGACGATACGATCGGATATGGACAATGCCTCTTCCTGATCGTGCGTGACGAAGACGGTGGTGATGCCAAGCTGGCGCTGAATCTGGCGGATTTCTTCGCGCAGCGATACGCGGATTTTTGCGTCAAGCGCAGAAAGCGGTTCGTCGAGCAGCAAAACCTGGGGTTTGGGAGCCAGCGCCCGCGCAAGGGCCACGCGTTGCTGCTGGCCTCCAGACATCTGATAGGGGTAGCGGTCGGCAAGGTGCTCAAGATGGATGAGCTTCAACATCTCCTTCACCCGCGCCTCTATCTCAGCCTTCGGCTGGCCTGCGACCTTGAGGCCGAAGGCGACGTTGTCGAAAACATTCATGTTGGGGAAGAGCGCGTAAGCCTGGAAAACCATGCCGATATTGCGCTGGCTGGTTTTCAGGCCCGACTGGTTCTTGCCGTTGATGGTTATCGTGCCGTCGCTCGGGGTTTCGAAACCGGCGATCATTCTGAGGATCGTCGTTTTGCCGCAGCCGGACGGGCCGAGAAAGGAGATGAATTCTCCCTTGTCGATCGACATGTTGAAATCCTTGACGACCTGGGTCTGGCCGAAACTCTTCTTGAGACTGTCGAGGACGAGGAAGGACATGGGCGGAATTCCTTAGGCGCGGCGGGCCGGCGCCATCTTGCTGATACGGGAGACGAGCTGAATGAGGCCCATGGAAAGCCAGGTCATGGCGAAGGCGATGACGGCGAGCGCGGACGGCTCGTAAGCCTTGTTGGCGCCGACGAGCTGCAGATATGGACCGAAGGCCGGGCGATTGAGGAGAGCTGCCATGGTGAACTCGCCCATGACGATCGCAAACGTGATGAATGCGCCCGACAGGACACCCGACATGACATTCGGGAAAATGCAGCGGAACAATATGGTTGGCCATTTTGCGCCGAGAATTTCGGCGGCCTCGGTCAGGGTGCGCACGTCGATCGTGCGCATCGCGGTGTCGACCGAGCGATACATGTAGGGCAGCGACAGGGTGATGTAGGACATTACAAGAAGCACGTTGGTGCCGAATGTCGACCCGGTGAACGGGATGTAGGACGAGGAATTGTAGAGGCGCAAGTAACCGAAGACGATGACGATCGCCGGAATGACGAGAGGCATGAGGGTGACAAACTCGACCACCGGGCGCATCTGCGGCAAGCGAAGACGGACCCAATAGGCCGTCGGTACAACAAGCAGCATGCCGAAGGCTATGGTGAACAGCGCCATCAGAATGGAAAAGCCGAAGGTCTGCTGAAACTGGACATCGGAAAAGACCGATCCATAGGCGTCGAAGGAATATTCACCGCGACGCATGCGCAACGAGAATTCAAATGTACCGAGCAGCGGAACGAAAAAGTAGATCACCCCGATAGCGATAGCGAGCCAGGCGAAGAATTTCGTCATCTTCATCTCTGTCGCCCTCACTTCTGCCAGCGTTCGGCGCGCATGCGCAGCCAGATATAGAGAATGTTCGACAGGCCGGTGATGACGATCATGCCAAGCGCCAGCGCATAACCCAGGTTCGGGTTATGCAACACGTCGCCGCGGATCTGCGCATAAAGAAGGATAGGCACGATATTGAGAGAGGAGCCGGTCAATGCATAGGCGGTGGCAATGGCACCGAAAGCATTGGCGAAGAGAAGCAGGCTGGTGCCGAGCAGGCTTGGCCAGAGGATCGGGAAGGCGACCATCCGCCAGTATTGCCAGGTTGACGCGCCGAGAATTTCGGAGGCCTCGCGCCACTCCTTCTTCAGGCCGTCGAGAGCCGGGGTCAGGATCAGAACCATCAGCGGGATCTGGAAGAACATGTAGGTGACGGTCAAACCGACGAAGGACAGGAGATTGAAACCGGTCGAATACAGATTGAAGCCGAACCAGTCGCGCAGGAATACCGTGACGAGGCCGGTGCGGCCGAGCGTGGCAATGAAGGCAAAAGCAAGCGGCACGCCGGCAAAATTCGAGGCGACGCCGGAAAATGTCAAAAGGCCGGAGCGAATCCAGGAGGGCAGGCCGCCGAGCACGATTGCCCAGGCGAGGAAAAAGCCGATCAGCGCGCCGCCGAGCGAAGAGGCAAACGAGACCTTGATCGAAATCCAGTAGGCCGAGAGGATTGTCGGTGTGAAAAGGTCAGCGATATTCTTGAAGGTGAACTGACCGTCCGGCGTGAAAAAAGCTCCCATCACGAGATAAAGCGTCGGAACGATCAGAAACATCAGCGCGAAAATCATGAACGGCGCGATGCCGAGCCAATCGATGACGGTGCGTCTGTCGATGAAGGACGATGATGCCGTTGTCATGAAATAGCGCTTCTGTGGGAGACGAAAGAAAGCCTCCCCGCCGACAGACGGGGAGGCGAGATGCATTACTGAACGTTGGCGCCGACGACCGAATCCCACTTGGTGGTGATGGCGGTCTTGCCTGCGGCCTGTTCGTCGAGAGTCGGGAACTTGGCCTTCTCGTAAGCTGCTGCCGGCGGCAGTGCGTCGAGCATTTCCTTCGGGATCTTGTTGTTCTTCGCAAGATCGTTGAAGCGGATCGGGTGGCAATATCCCTTCAGATAACCGAGCTGGCCTTCGTCGGAATAGATATATTCCATCCACAGCTTGGCTGCGTTCGGGTGCGGTGCGAAGGCCGAGATTGCCTGGACATATACGCCGGCGACAACACCGGTCTCCGGAACGACGACTTCGAGCGGCGGGTTGCCCTTCAGCGTGTCGCGCCAGGAGAGGCCGTTATAGTCCCAGGCGATGACGATCGGGGTGGAGCCCTGAGCGAGCGAGGCGGACTTGCCGATGACAGGCACGAAATTGCCAGCCTTGTTGATCTCCGAGAACAGCTTCAGGCCGGCTTCGCCAGCCTTGGTGGCATCGGTTTCGCCGCCGGCAAGACCGGCTGCGTAGACGGCCTGTACGGCCTGGTTGGAGCCGCGCGGGTCACCTGCGAGCGCAACCGAATTGGCATAGTCGGACTTGGTGAGGTCCTTCCAGTCCTTCGGGACTTCCTTGACGATGTCGGTGTTCACGACGAAGGAGAGAACGCCGTAATAGTCGCCATACCAGTGGCCGTCGGCATCCTTTGCGTCAGCCGGGATAGAATCCCAGGTGGAGACCTTGTAGGGCTGGATCAGGCCTTCGGCCTTGGAAGATGGGCCGAAGGAGAGGCCGACGTCGATGACGTCAGGCGCCTGCGGACCGGTATTGCCCTTGTTGGCCTTGATCGCTTCGATTTCGTCGCCAGAGCTTGCGTCCGGGTTCAGTTCGTTGACTTCGATGCCGTACTTCTTCTTGAAGCCGGCAATGATGTCACCGTAACCGCACCAGCTGTGGGGTAGCGCAATGGTCGTCAGCGAACCTTCCTTCTTGGCGGCTGCGATCAGTTCGGCGCTCGGCTCGGCAAAAGCGAAGCTTGTGGATGCGACGACTGCGGCGGTCGTCAGCGAAAGCAGGCGATGAGCGTTCTTGAGCACGGATGTCCTCCTGAGGTTTGATCGTGTCGGCGGCAACTCGTAGTGCGGTATCGTGAACTGTATGTGACAGTCGATTGCCGGATCATCAGGCCATAAGCTCCAGCTTTCAAAGCATTTTTTTCGCGATCGTCAAAAACGGCGGGGCTGCGGCTGTGGATAACCGGGTCGGGACGTCGTGGATGGAACACGTAAGGCGCAATTTGGCCAGATGCAGGATGAAGTTCCATTTGACGACAACTTGAAAGTGAAGAATGCTTGCATCAATCTTTCGTTTACGGTGTCCGGTGGTCCTCTGAATGGCCGCGTCTGCCTCGTGATTTCGGAGGATGATGCATTTCAACAGATCGGTCGAGGGATCGCGACTGGTCTGAAACACGGTAGGGCCATCTGGCAATAACCGAACAAGATCCTCCTGGGAGTCGTCAAAGCTGTGCGGTCCGGACACCGAAATATCGGGTCTTGACGGTCTATGGGCATATCCGGCCGCTGGGGCAGGAGCCCTTTGCTTTGAGCAGGAGAAGGGGAATGGAAAGTTCATCTGCTGGCGTCAGCTACAAGAAGGCTGATGCATCCTATTTCGATAAGCGCGGTCTGTCGCGTTATGCCGGTGTCTGGTCGCTTTGGGCGCTCGGGGTCGGTGCTGTTATTTCCGGGCATTTCTCGGGCTGGAACTTCGGTTTTGCGACCGGCGGCTGGGGTGGCATGCTGGTGGCAGGCATGATCATCGCGGTCATGTATCTCGGCCTGACATTTTCGATCGCGGAAATGAGCCCGGCGCTGCCGCATACTGGGGCGGCCTACTCCTTTGCCCGCACTGCGATGGGGCCGTGGGGCGGATTTCTCACCGGCCTTTGTGAAAACGTTGAATATGTGCTGACGCCGGCGGTCATTGTCACCTTCATCACGGCTTATGTGAACTCGATCCTTGGTCTCGATCCAGCCTATTCACCGCTTCTGTGGATATTGTTCTATGGCGTATTCCTGGCGCTGAATGTTTTCGGCCTGGAACTTTCGTTCAAGGTAACATTGGTTATCACGCTGATTTCTCTGGCTGTGCTGGTGTTCTTCTGGATTAGCGCCATTCCGAACATGGATTTCTCCCGTTGGGCGCTGAATATCGGTGTTGGACCGGATGGCTCGGCGATCGAATTGCCCGAAGGTAACGGCGACTGGTTCCCATTCGGTTTTTCGGGTGTTCTTGCGACGCTGCCCTTTGCCGTGTGGCTGTTTCTTGCCATCGAGCAACTGCCGCTGGCGGCGGAAGAGTCCGTCGATCCGAAGCGTGACATGCCCAAGGGGATCATTCTCGGCATTATTACCCTGATGGTCTCGGCCTTCATGATCGTGCTTCTCAATCCGTCATTGCCGGGTGTCGGGGCCTTCCATCTGGGTTCGGCGCTCGAGCCGCTGCTTGATGGCTTCAAGGCCGTTTATGGTGACAGCGGTGTCGTCATCCTCGGGCTCGTGGCGCTGACCGGCCTGATCGCCAGCTTCCACACGATCCTCTACGCGCAAGGCCGGCAAATCTATTCGCTTTCGCGTGCCGGTTATTTCCCGACTGCGCTCTCAGTTACTCATCCAGTCTACAAAACGCCCTATGTGGCGATGATGGCCGGTGCTGCCGTTGGGCTTGCAGTCATGTTGGTCATCTGGTTCGCGCTGGGCGCGGAGCAGGGCGGGACGGTGATCGGCGCAGTGCTCCTGAACATGGCCGTTTTCGGAGCGATGTTCTCCTACATCATGCAGGGGATCTCCTTCATCATCCTGCGCAAGAAGTTGCCGAATATCGAGCGGCCGTTCCGCTCGCCGCTTGGCATCCCCGGTGCTGCTCTGACAATCGGTATTGCCGTCGTCACGCTGATCTATCAGGTCCAGGATCCGAATTTCTTCAAGGGTGTGGTCTGGGTCGTCGTGTGGTTCGCCGTGGCGATCGCCTATTTCGCCATCGTCGGTCGCCATCGGCTGATTCTCTCCCCGGAGGAAGAGTTTGCCATGGGGCACAAGGAGGCGGCGTCGCTCGCCTGATCAGGAAGGGCAAGAAAACGGGGCGATCGCTGTTTGGTGTCGCCCCGTTGATACCCGAATGCATCAGTTTACGGTGATGCAGCCGTGTCAGGCTGCGAATTAACTGCTGATTAACCATCTTTGGAAAAGATGTAGCTGAGAAGGCCCCATGCTTCGGGGATGCCAGCAGAGCGATGCGGCTCGTCACCTCCAAGGAATGGAAAATGCCAGTCATATCTTTCGCCAATGCCAAGGGCGGAGCCGGGAAAACGACCGCAGCGCTGCTGCTGGCGACCGAGCTTGCCCATCAGGGATTTCGTATCACGATCATAGATGCCGATCCGCAGCGCTGGATCAGCCAGTGGCAGGAGACCTCCGGTGAGGTCCGCAATATCGAGGTGATCTCGGAGGTTACCGTTGCGTCACTTCACTGCCACTTGCGGGAAATGGCCTCCGCTACCGACTATTTCATCATCGACCTTGCAGGCGCGCGCGATGCGTTGGTGACAACGGCGCTCGGGCTTTCTGACCATGTGTTTATCCCGGTGCAGGGTTCGGCGATGGATGCCAAGGGGGCTGCGCAAATCCTCGACCTTCTGGCGATGATGAAGGAGAAGGGCAGGCTGGATATTGCGCATTCGGTCGTATTGACGCGAGTAACGTCGATGGTCACGACCAAGGCGCTGCTTGCCATCAAAGGCTTGCTGGCGGCCAAGGGTGTGAATGTGCTTACAACGCCGATCGGCGAGCGGACCGCTTTCAAGGAGTTGTTTGAGAGCGGCGGTACGCTTTACAGCATGGATCCGTCGAAGGTCAGCAATGTCGAAAAGGCGAAGGATAACGTTCGCGCCTATGCATCTGAAGTTCTGCGGCTGATGCCGACCAGAATGACCCGCACTGCAGTCGCTCGGCTGATCGGGCTCGGCCGGGGCGTCGCCTGATACATCTCCATACACTCTCTGATATGAATATGGCCGGCGAAAGCCGGCCATTGTCGTTCGGGACGTTTGTATGCCTTGGTCTGTTTATTCGACGAACTGGACTGTCGTTCCCGGCTTGACCATCTTTGCAAGCTCGGTCGCATCCCAATTGGTGAGGCGCACGCAGCCGTGGCTGTTGGTCTTGCCGATCTTCGACGGTTCCGGCGTGCCGTGAATGCCGTAAGTGGGCTTGGAAAGTGCAATCCAGACCGTACCGACCGGACCATTCGGACCCGGGGGGATCTGCAGGATCTGAGTGTTGTTGCCCTGGGTGAAGTTGATCTTCGGATTGTAGGTATATCCCGGATCAAGCGCGATACGCTGCACCGTATGGTCGCCTGATGGCGACGGCGTGTCCGAAGATCCGATAGTTGCCGGATAGGCGGCGATCAGATTGCCGTCGGCACCATAAGCGAAGACCTGCTTGCGCCCCTTGTCGGCGATGATGCGCGTCACCTGACCTGTCTTCGGCTGGCCAGGATTGATGACCTTGACGATCGTGCCGGGGATGGTGAAGTCGGCGTTCGGGTTGAGGGCCTTCAGATACCCTTCGTCCATATGAAACTGTTCAGCCAGCTTTTCCGTAACCGAGGTAAATGACATGGCTGGCAGCGCGGCCTTATGGGCGTAGTCTTCCGGAATGGCGGCGACGTATGGACCTGCAGCGTCCGATGCGGTGATCGTATAGTCGACGATCGGCAGTCCACCCGAATAGGTGAGGCGCTGCATGATATCCTCGGAATTGTTAGGATCGAGCGTTTCGCCCGTCATTTCCTGCCAGGCTGCAATCGCCTTGTTGACGTTATCGCCAAGGTGGCCGTCGATAACGCCGGGCGAAATGCCTTCGCGGTCGAGAAATACCTGCAGCGCCGCGATCTCGGCCTGCGGTTTTTTCGTGACCGTGATGACCGGCTTGTTCGGGTGCAGATTATCTGCCGGTGGCATGCTCTGGTTCGGCTCAAGCGATGCTTCTTCCGAATAGCCCTGATCGATGCCCGGCAATTCCTGCTGCTCGAGCGGCATGCGGGTGACTGAGCCGCCGATGGAGCCGGTTACCGATCCCGGCTCTTCCGGGCGATATTGACGATAATCCTG
Source organism: Aliirhizobium cellulosilyticum (assembly GCF_014198105.1). Classification (NCBI taxonomy): domain Bacteria; kingdom Pseudomonadati; phylum Pseudomonadota; class Alphaproteobacteria; order Hyphomicrobiales; family Rhizobiaceae; genus Aliirhizobium; species Aliirhizobium cellulosilyticum. The sequence goes on from NZ_JACIGW010000001.1 coordinate 1,072,993, forward strand.
GTATCCGCCCTGATTGTCGTAACGCGAGGTATTGGCTCCTGCCTGACGGCGATTATCATAACCTCGCGGTGCAGGCGGATACTCCTCATAACGCTGCCGATTGCCACCCTGACGCATTTCCGTGGCGATGATATTGCCGTAACGGTCGAGATAGACCCGCCGGCCTGCGCCGTCGCGACTGAGATACATGTCCCGCTGGTTGGGCATGTAGTCGAGGATCGCGCCATCGGGTGCGACCAGAACGGGTCTGTCGGAATATTGCGCGTAACGCGACTGCGCTGCCGCAGGAACGACCGAGATCGCCAGAGCCGCAAGGCTGATGCTGAAAAGGACGGAGCGCTTCACGTTCTCACCGATTATACTGTTGCACATTCATGTAATCGGGAATGTGGGTGCTTGGTTCCCGTTTGCTATGTGCATTGACTGACAAGCTAATTTTGACGCTTGTATGGAAAAATCCCAGTTTGCAATGAATGAATCATTAAATTCCGCTCACCTTGGGTAAACGCGTTGTGAGCATCAGGAGGAAATGTGGATGAAAACCTTTACGGCGGCCCTCGGACCGAAGCTTGAGCTCGACGAGAGCTCTGTTCTGGATATCGGAAAATGCTTTGTTCACGACACTGATATCGCTCCCGGCCGTGCGATCCCCGACGATGGTGATTCGCGTATCGACCATTCGCTGGAAGGGTTTCTGTTTACGTGCGGGCCGGACCATATCCGCCATCCGGAAGCGATTGCCGGCGACGCGGATGGCCGGAAATATCCGCTGCATGGTTCCTATTCTTCCCACCCGGCCGAGATTCTGTTCTGGGATATGCAGGGGGAGGAGGCCGAATGTCGTGCCCGTGTGGCCGTTAAAACGGCGGATGGCGGCGAGGCGCTGCTCGAACGTCATTGGAGGATCGATGGCGCAACCGGCGAAGTCTGCCTGCAGGACAAGGTGACCAATACCGGAACCAAGCCGATGGCGCGAGTGCATATGTACCACATGAATATCGGCGCATGGCTGTTCGATGATGGCGTGCACCTGACCGGCGCCATGCTGGACGGCGGCCAGCTGCGCTGGGATTTCGGACCTGAACCGGGCAGCGTGTTTTGCGTGCCGGCAAACCGTGAGGGCGATGAGTGGGCGGAAGTGGCGCTTGGCCCTATCGCGTCGCTCGGTGGCTCGACATTGAAGGTGCGCTTCAAGACCGACGGCCTGCCTTATCTGCAGGTGTGGAGAAACCAGAAGTCGCCGGCGCATGTGCTTGGAATTGAACCGGTATCGCATCGAATGGCGGGCCGCGAGGAACTGGCCAAGACAGGCGAGTTGCAATGGCTTCAGCCCGGCGAGAGCGCAGACTATGCGCTGCGCTTCGCCTTCGTCTGAGATGCGACTATGTGCCGTTGACGCTCGTCAAGCCACCGCGTAATGCTGGCGCCACAAAAATGGAGGTTGCCCATGGATATCCGCCAGATCAACGACGAGTATTCCGTCTCCGGTCAGATCACCGTTGAGGAACTGGACGAGGTAAAGGCGCTCGGCTTCAAGTCTCTCGTCTGCAATCGTCCTGACGAGGAAGAGCCCGGTCAGCCGCATTATGCGGAAATCGAAGCTCGCGCGAAGGAACTCGGCCTCGAAATCCGTCACATTCCGGTCGGCCGCATGGGCCTGACGCCGGAGGGCGTGACCGAGATGGCCGATGCGCTGGAAGATTTTCAAAAGCCGATGCTCGGCTTTTGCCGGTCCGGCGCGCGCTCGACCGCCATCTACGAACAGGCCCAGCGTTTCAAGGGCTGACCCGTTTTTCGCGCGCGGTGTGACCTTCACTCCGCGCTTTTTCCAAGCTCAGCATTCAGGAGCATTCCCATGAGCATCAAGCGCATCGAGCCCGGCGCCCGCATGAGCGGCGCGGTCGTACACGGCAACACCGTTTATCTCGCCGGCCAGGTTGGCGAAGGCGAAACCGTTACCGACCAGTGCAAGGACGCGCTGGCTGAAGTCGATCGTCTGCTGGCCGCGAGCGGCTCCGACAAGTCGAAGATCCTGCAGACGATCATCTATCTCTCCGACATGTCGACCTTCGGCGAAATGAATGCCGTCTGGGAAGCCTGGATTGATCCGGCCAACCCGCCGGCCCGCGCCACGAGCGAAGCTGCTCTGGCCGCTCCGAAGTACAAGGTCGAGTTCATCGTAACCGCTGCAATCTGATAAAGAGCGCCACGGATGCTGAAAGTACCTCTGCTTACGATTTGCATCGCCAGTAGCCTGCTGGCATCCGTGGCGCACTCTCAAACTCTGCCTTCCGTGCCCCAGGGTTCGGAACTGGATGTTGCCGCTCAAGCCATGATTTATGCGCGGGCTTGCGATATTCGCTACAAGCGTCCGTCGATGGTGTGGGATTCGAAGTCGCTGTTTCTGAAATATGCGCGCGGGACGTCATCCAATCCGCAGGCGGAAACGGAGAAAGCCTTCAAGGCTGCCCAGCGAACAGCAACGCGGGCCTATGCATTGTCCGACAAGCAGATCACTGTCGATTTTTGTACGCGGTTGTCCGCCGTCTTCAAGCGCGAACTCGGCCTCTGATTGCCGACCGCTCGGTAATCGAGCAAGCTCTCTTTATCCCAGAAAATGAAAAAGGGGCCGGAAGATCCAGCCCCTTTTCGTGTATCTGTTAATCATGCTTCGCCCGGCGTCATGCCGAAAAGATAAAAGGCTGCAAGAGCGATTGCGATGAGGAAGATGACGGCCACGAAGGTCGACATGCCTCCCAGTGCTTTTCGTTTTGTTTCATTTGCCATGCCGCATCAACGACATGAACAGACTTTGGTTCCTGACTTTTTGAGCAAATGCTCAAATCTGGGCCTTAGGCTTTGTTGCGGATCTGAGTCAGTGTTTTCGCTGGCGTAATTGCTTCCGGATCGAGCCGGACCTCAATGATTGCCGCTTTGCCGCTTTCACGGGCGCGCAGATAGGCCGGTCCGAAATCCTCTGTCCTTTCGACCAGTTCGCCATGGCCGCCGAAGGCTTTGGCGTAGGCGACGAAATTCGGATTGACCAGATCTGTGCCGCTGACGCGGCCCGGATATTCCCGCTCCTGGTGCATACGGATCGTGCCATAGATGCCGTTATTGACCAGCACGGTGATGATCGGCAGTCCATAGCGGACGGCGGTGATGAACTCCTGCCCATGCATCATGAAGCAGCCATCACCGGCAAAGCAGACGACTTCGCGCTCGGGAAACAGCTGTTTGGCGGCGACCGCTGCCGGCAGGCCATAGCCCATGGAGCCGGAGGTCGGAGCGGACTGGGTGTTGTATTTCTGGAAGCGATGGAAGCGGTGCAGCCAGGTGGCATAGTTTCCTGCGCCATTTGTGAAGATCGCATCGTCGGGGACGTTATCTTCAATCCAGGACATGATCGGCCCCATATGGACCTCGCCGGGACCGGTCTCCGGCGGCGTCGACCATTTGAGATAGGCGTCGTGCATGGCCGACTTTCGCTCGGCCCAAAGCGGCAGGGCCGGAGGTTCGAGGTCCTTGATCGCCGAGACAAATTCTGCCGGGCCGGCGCAGATTGCAAGGTCCGGGCGATACATGCGGCCGATCTCTTCCGGATCAGGGAAGACATGGACGAGCTTTTGGCTCGGGTAGGGAATATCGATCAGCGTGTAGCTGGATGACGGCATTTCCGACATGCGGCTGCCGATCAGGATGAGGAGGTCGCTGTCCTTGACCTCCTTGGCCAGGGACGGATTGATGCCGATGCCGACGTCGCCCGCATAGGAGGGATGAAGGTGGTCGAACAGCATCTGGCGGCGGAAGGAGCAGCCGACCGGCAGCTTGAAGCGGCTGGCGAATTCCTGGAAATCCGCCACTGCCTGCTCATTCCAGCGTGTACCGCCGAGGATGACCATCGGGCGCTGGGATGCTTTCAACAGTTTCTCGAACTCGTCGATCTGCTGTTTTCCGGGATGGCTTTCGACACGCGTATAGGAGCGAGCCTGCGGTGCCTCGACCTCTTCGACCAGCATGTCTTCCGGCAGCGTCAGCACCACCGGACCGGGGCGGCCGGACGTAGCGACGGAAAAAGCGCGGGTGACGAATTCCGGAATGCGGCGGGCATCATCGATCTCGCCGACCCATTTGGCGAATTCGGTGAAGGCACGTCGATATTCAACTTCCTGGAAGGCTTCGCGCTCCTTCATGTCGCGGCCGATCTGGCCGACGAAGAGGATCACGGGGATCGAATCCTGCTTGGCGACATGCAGGCCGGCAGAGGCGTTGGTGGCGCCGGGGCCTCTCGTCACCATGCAGATGCCCGGTTCGCCCGAAAGCCTGCCCCAAGTGTCGGCCATCATTGCTGCGCCGCCTTCCTGGCGGCAGACGAGGACGTCGATACCGCTCTCATAAAGCGCATCGAGCACGGCGAGGTAGCTTTCGCCTGGCACACAGGAAACCCGTTTGACGCCGTTCGCCTTCAGCGCCTCGACGATCAGCTGGCCGCCGGTCCTTTTGGTGGTTTCCCCGTTTCTTTCCATTGACTGCTTTCCTCCTCGATTGCATTCAGTTCTGCCAGAATTTCATCCGTATGCTCGCCAACCTTGGGGCTCGGACGGTGATAGGCAAGCGGTGTCTCGGACAACACGATCGGGCTCCTCACGCCCGGAATGATCGTGCCATCAGCCGCTTCGAGATCGATGCGCAGACCGCGCGCCTTGACCTGCGGGTCTTCGAACATTTCTCCGATCGAGTTGATCGGGCCGACCGGTACGGCATTCTCGCCGCAGGCGGCCAGAAGATCGGCCTTGGACCATTTCGTCGTCTCGGCGGTGAGCAGGCTGCGAACCTCGATGCGGTGGGCGACGCGGGCCTTGTTGGTTGCGTAGCGCTCGTCATCGGCCACATGCTCGATGCCGAGAATGCGGCAGAAGCGGCGGAACTGGCCATCATTGCCGACTGCGAGGATGATGTGGCCGTCGTGGACTGGGATTACCTCGTAGGGCGATATGTTCGGGTGGGCATTGCCGAGTTTCACCGGCGGGATGCCGGAAATCAGGTAGTTCATGTTCTGGTTGGCGAGAACCGAGGACATGACATCAAGCAGGGCCATGTCCACCTGTTGGCCTTCCCCGGTTTTCATCGCATGGATCAGCGCGCCCTGAATGGCGGTGACGGCATAGATGCCGGTAAAGATGTCGGCGATTGCGACGCCAGCCTTCATTGGCTGGCCGTCCGGTTCGCCGGTGATCGACATGAAGCCGGACATGCCCTGGACAATGTAATCGTAGCCGGCAAGGCTGGCATAGGGGCCGTCCTGACCGAAGCCGGTAATCGAGCAGTAGACGAGTTTCGGATTGACCTTCTTCAGGCTCTCGTAATCAAGGCCGTATTTCTTCAGTCCGCCGAGCTTGAAGTTTTCGATCAGGACATCGGACTGCGCGGCGAGGCGGCGGATGATCGCCTGTCCTTCTTCCGTCTTCAGGTCTACGGCGATCGAGCGCTTGCCGCGATTGGTGGAATGGTAATAGGCGGCTGACAGGTTTTCGCCATCGGCGCTTTCGACGAACGGAGGTCCCCAGACGCGGGTATCGTCGCCGCCTTCCGGGTTTTCGACCTTGATGACGTCCGCCCCCATATCCGCCAGCATCTGGCCTGCCCAGGGGCCGGCAAGGACGCGGGCGAGTTCGAGGACGCGGATGCCGGCAAGCGGCGGCTTTTTGGAGGCGATGTCCATGGTCAGGGGGCTACCGATGTCGTTTCGCTTGTGGTGACGGGTCTGATCGAGGCGACGCGGCGTTCGCGCCAGATGATGTAGAGGCCGGAGCCGATGATGATCGAGATACCGAGCCATTTGATCGGATCCGGAAAATCACCGAAGACCAGCCAGCCGAAAAGTGTGGCAGAGACAATCTCGAAATACTGGATCGGGGCGAGCACGGAGGCGGGGGCGGCCCGATAGGCGTAAACGCTCAGCAGACCAGAAAGGGCGGCGAAAACGCCAACGCCAGCCATCCACATGAAGGTGGTGATGCCGGGCAGCGAGGGTGCAAGGAAGCCGATATCGGCAGCGTCTCCGACGAAAAGCAGGACGGCGCAGATCGGGATACCCCAGAGCGCCATCTGGAACTGCATCGCGAAGGGTTCCTCCCGATGCGCCAATGCGCGTGTCATCATGGCAAAGATGGCGACGCAGAAGGCGGTGACGACCGGCAGGAGTGCGACATAACCAATCTCCTGAAAGCTCGGGCGAATGACGATCATTGCGCCTATGAACCCGACGCCACAGGCGGTGTAACGGCGCCAACCCACGGTTTCTTTCAGGAAGATGCTCGACAGGATGGTGAGAATGATAGGCTCGACAAAGAAGATCGCGATCGCGTCTGCGACCGGCATGACTGCCAGCGTGGCGACGAAGCAGACCATGGATATGGTGATCACTCCGGCCCGGATCGCGTGATAAAAACTCATGCGCCAGGAAAAGGAGCGCCACGACCCTGCCCAGAGCACGAATGGTAGCATGCACAGGCCTTGAAAGACGAAGCGGGCCGCGGTGATCATGGTCGGGGAGGCGGTGGTGGTCGCAAGCTTGGAAAACACGTCGATCAGCGGCGCGACCAACATGGCCAGGATCATCAGGCCGAGGCCGGTGGTGATGCTGGCGGTGTGCGCTATTGGGCGTGACATGGCAGGTGATGCACTCATGATTTCGATATAATGGACTGCGACATTCTGCGCACATGAAGAAAAGTCATGAACTCATTCCGCAGCTGTTCTGATTGGCTGGATTATACGGGTAGCCCAATCGGCAAATTCGGCCGTGGCTTCGGTGCGCATCGTGTCGTTGAGAGTTTCGTGGCGGGCATTGGGCCAAAAGCGCGTCATGACATTGTTGAAGCCATGTTTGCGTAGGTGACCTGAAAGCCAAAGGATGGCCCGGCCTTTATCTGTTGCGGGATCCTCTCCGCCACCGAGCAGATGAATGGGCAGGTCTTTTGGCAACCGATCGACGAGTTTCGGGGCGCGGAAGGTCATCTCGAAAAGGTCGAGCCAGAGCGAGACGCTGGCGTCGAAACCGCAGAGCGGATCGGCGACATAGGCGTCGACTTCCGCCGGATCGTGGCTCAGCCAGTCGAAGGCCGTGCGGTGGCCGGGGATGCTGTCACCCCATGCGCCGAAGGTGAGGCGAGGGAGCATGCCGCTCGGCGTGTCCGATCCTTTTAGCGCGCGCTCTGCAAGTAGAAGCCCTTGAGCAGCGCGGCCGGCCATGCCCGGATTGAAGTTGGAATTCCAGATGGCGATACCGGCGAAATCGCGAGGGTGATCGACTGCGGCGTTGAGCGCGATCAGGCCACCCATGGAGTGGCCGAACAGGATGACGGGCAGGTCGGGGTGATCGGCGAGGGCTCGGGTGCGCACGGCCATCAGGTCGTCAATGACGAGGCGTATGCCGTCCTTCGATGCGAAACGACCGATCGGTGCGTCAGGCGCAACCGTCCTGCCATGACCGCGATGGTCCCAAGCGTAAACGTGAAAACCGTTCCGCGCCATCGCCTCGGCAAAGGAACGGTAAAGTGTCGAATGCTCCGCCAAACCATGGGAGATCAGCAGTATCGCCTTTGCGTCGCCTTGGGCGGTGGCGTGGCGATAGGCGATCCCGGCACCCGTCGGGCTGGGGAAAGTGTGCGTTTCCCACCCAAAATCCAAGCTCATTTCAAAACCTCCCCCGCTCTTCGCATTGCCCCGAGGCGCGTCTTCGCCTACATAGCGGCAAAACCTCTTTCCCCCGGAGCTTAATTATCGATGGCACGTCAGTTCATCTATCACATGTCGGGACTGAACAAGTCCTATGGCGCCAAGAAGATCCTTGAGAACGTCAACCTGTCCTTCTATCCCGACGCCAAGATCGGTATTCTCGGCCCGAACGGTGCCGGTAAGTCGACGGTTCTGCGCATCATTGCCGGTCAGGACAAGGAATATACCGGTGAAGCCTGGCTCGCCGAAGGTGCGACCGTCGGTTACCTGGAGCAGGAGCCGAAGCTCGATCCCAACAAGACCGCGTTCGAAAACGTCATGGAAGGCGTGGCCGACAAGCAGGCCGTGCTGGACCGCTACAACGAACTGATGATGAACTATTCCGACGAGACGGCGGACGAGGGTGCCAAGCTCCAGGACATCATCGACAGCCAGAACCTCTGGGACCTCGAACAGCAGGTCGAGATGGCGATGGAAGCGCTGCGCTGCCCGCCGAAGGACGCCGCCGTCGACAACCTGTCGGGTGGTGAACGCCGCCGTATCGCGCTCTGCCGCCTGCTGTTGTCGCAGCCGGACCTGCTGCTGCTCGACGAACCGACCAACCATCTCGACGCCGAAACGATCGCATGGCTTGAAAAGCACCTGCGTGACTATCCGGGCGCCGTGATGATGATTACCCACGACCGCTACTTCCTCGACAATGTTACCGGCTGGATCCTCGAGCTCGACCGTGGTCGTGGCATCCCGTACGAAGGCAACTATTCCGCCTACCTGACCGCCAAGGCCAAGCGCATGCAGCAGGAAGCTCGCGAAGAGGCTGGTCGCCAGAAGGCGTTGTCGCGCGAACAGGAATGGATCGCATCCAGCCCGAAGGCTCGTCAGGCCAAGTCGAAGGCCCGTATCAAGTCTTACGAACAGCTGGTCGATGCGGCTGAAAACATTCGGCCGACCGATGCGCAGATCATCATTCCGGTCTCCGAGCGTCTCGGCAACGTGGTCATTGAACTGGAAGGCATCAAGAAGGGCTTTGACGGCCGCACGCTGATCAACGACCTGTCGCTGAAGCTGCCGCCGGGCGGTATCGTCGGCATTATCGGCCCGAACGGCGCCGGCAAGTCGACGCTGTTCAAGATGATCACAGGCCAGGAAACTCCGGACGAGGGATCCATCCGTATCGGTGAAACCGTTCATCTCGGTTATGTCGACCAGAGCCGTGATGCTCTCGACGGCAACAAGACCGTTTGGGAAGAAATTTCCGGTGGCGCGGAAGTCATCAAGCTCGGCAAGTTCGACATGAACTCCCGTGCTTATTGCGGCGCGTTCAACTTCAAGGGTGGCGACCAGCAGCAGAAAGTCGGCAATCTCTCGGGTGGTCAGCGCAACCGCGTTCACCTTGCCAAGATGCTGAAGGCCGGCGGTAACGTTCTTCTCCTCGACGAACCGACCAACGACCTCGATACGGAAACGCTTGGCGCTCTTGAAAGTGCGCTGGAAGCCTTTGCCGGCTGCGCTATCATCATCAGCCACGATCGCATGTTCCTCGACCGTCTGGCCACGCATATCCTTGCCTTCGAAGGTGACGGTCATGTCGAGTGGTTCGAAGGCAACTTCGAAGACTACGAACAGGACAAGGTTCGTCGACTTGGTCCTGATGCGCTGAACCCGGGCAGCCAGGCCTACAAGCGCCTGACGCGCTAAGGCGCTTCAGTCACTCCCGTGAATTCAAAGGGCGGCTTTGCCGCCCTTTTTGCAAACGCCAGACGGCGGCTTGCATCCTCTCTGCATTCGATATAAAGATATCTTTATATCTTGATTGCCGGGAAACGCGTATGTCGCTAGCACTCGATACTTTGGTTGACGTTTTGAAGACGGTCGGGGAGCCGACACGCTTCCGGCTGCTCGCTTTGTTGGCAAAGGGCGACCTGACGGTAACCGACCTGACCGAAATTCTCGGGCAGTCGCAACCGCGTATCTCCCGCCACTTGAAGCTTCTCAACGAAGACGCGTTGATCAACCGCTATCAGGAAGGAGCCTGGGCTTACTTCCGCCTGACGCAGGACGGTCCGGCTGCTGCTCTGGTCAAGACTTTGCTTGCTGCTTCGGCCAATGATGACCCTGTTCTGGTTCGCGATGGCGAACGGCTTTCTGCCGTCAAGCATCAACGGGCTGAACGTGCCCAGGCCTATTTCAGCCGCAACGCTTCTGAATGGGATGAACTTCGCCGTCTCCATGCAAGCGATTCGGCTGTCGAGCAGGCGCTTTTACGGCTGGTCGGTCCTTCCCCCATCGATTCCCTGCTCGATCTTGGAACGGGCACGGGGTGGATACTGAAACTGCTTGCTCCTCATTACCGCCGTGCGATTGGCGTCGATGCAAGCCGCGATATGTTGGCGGTCGCGCGCGCCAACCTGGACAAGGCCGGCATATTGAAAGCGTCCGTGCGTCATGCGGATATTCTCAACCTATCGCTTGATGGACAGGATTTCGACCTCGTCACGATTCACCAGGTACTGCATTTCCTCGACCAGCCTGAACTTGCGATCGCAGAGGCAGCCCGTATCCTGCGGCCAGGCGGCAGGTTGCTGATCGTTGACCTTGCACCACACAAGCTTGAACATTTGCGCGAAGAGCATGCCCATGTACGCCTTGGCTTCTCACATGAGGCTATTGGCGACTGGTTGGAAAAGACCGGGCTCGATATCGAAAAAGCCATCGATATTGCGCCCGAACAAGATGACGGTCTCACTGTCACGATATGGCTGGCAAAGGATCGCCGTCTCCTGATGGCCGATGCTGAGCCAGCGGAAGCAATTTCGGTATTTTAGGAAGAATATGATGAACGAGACCACGACACGCCCGCGATTCGATATTTCTTTCGAATTCTTCCCGCCGAAATCCGAGGAGATGGAGGCGCAGTTGTTCGAGACCGTCGATCGTCTGGCGCTCTTTCAGCCGGAATTCGTCACCGTGACCTATGGGGCAGGTGGCTCCACAAAAGAGCCTACGCTCTCAGCTGTCACCGGGATCATCGACAAGACCAACCTGGCGACTGCCGCACACCTGACCTGCGTTGATGCTTCCAAGGATGAAGTACGCTCGGTCGTCGAGGAATATCGCGCTGCAGGAGTGCGCAGGATCGTTGCGCTCAGAGGTGATCCGACCGCTGGCATCGGTACAACCTATCTGCCGCATGCAGACGGCTTTCAGCGGACGGCGGATCTGGTGCAGGCGTTGGCGGAATACGGCGATTTCGACATTTCCGTTTCAGCCTATCCGGAAAAGCATCCCGAAAGCCGCAATATGGCTGCGGATATCTCGGTCTTGAAGCAGAAGGCCGATGCCGGCGCTCACCGTGCGCTCACCCAATTCTTCTTCGATAATGAGGTCTTCTTCCGCTACATGGATGAGGTTGCTGCAGCCGGTGTTACCATTCCGGTCATTCCCGGCATCATGCCCATCCAGAACCTGACGCAGCTCAAGCGCTTTTCGAAACGCTGCGGCGCGACCATTCCCGGTTTTCTCGATGAGCGGTTCGAGGGGCTGGACGACAACCCGGATGATCGGGCCAAGGTCGCCGCCGAAGTCGCCGCCGAACAGATCGAAGAACTCGGCCGCAATGGTTTCAACCACATTCATCTCTACACGATGAACCGTTCGCCGCTCGTTTCCGCTGTGCTGGATAATATCGGCCACAAGCCGGGAATGCGTAAGGCTGCGGCTTGAAGCTTGGACTGGAATAAATGAAAGGCGCATGTTCCGGGGAACATGCGCCTTTCGAAATTCAGGTCCATATCAAACGTTCATGGATGCAAGATACGACCGGTAGTCTTTTGGCCTAGATGAAGAGCATCGAGGCTATGAATGCAAATGCAGCACCGACTACCAGGAGATTGAGGGGGTATGTACGTCCCATGTCTGCCTCCTTGCGTTGACGGTCCGATTTTATGTCGGTTCCGTGTCAAATGGAAAGCGGAATTTTGTGCTGCGACGCAGTGATCAAGCCGCGTTAGGATTTTGTTATCAATCTATCTTTTTGATAATAAATGAAATAATAGAATTTAACGAAGCTTTCCTATGCGTTAAATTCATCTATTTGTCTGTTAATGAACGTTATTTTCCGTGAGTGGAAAGGCTCTTTTGCACCGCTTCAAACAGTCTTTTTGCGCATGCGAAGGATTCGTCCGTCGAGCAGAACGAGGCCGAAACCGATTACTGCCATTCCAGCCAGGTCGGTCATCGCGAGGCGTTCTCCGAGGAAGATGGCTCCCAGCAGAATAGCGCTCGGCGGCACCAGCAGAGTGACAAGCGAAGTATTGGTTGCCCCCGCGATCGAGAGGATCCTGAAGAAGATCAGGTAGCCAAGTGCGGTCGAAAGAAGAGCCAGCGCGATGATGGCCGCGATCGTGTGAGTGGAGGGTGTCGCCAGCGTCCAGGGCTGGTCGGCAATCAGCGAGATCGGCAGCATGATGAGGCTGGAGGCAGTCAGCTGGCCGGCGGCCGTCACCGGGGCTGGAATGCCGCGAAAACGCTTGCCATAGGTTCCGGCTAAGCCATAGGAGATCGCCGCCATGACTGGAAGGATGAGTGCCCAGAGCGGGGCGGCGCTGGCTGTCATCGCACTCGGGCCGATCAGGATGCAGGTGCCGGCAAGGCCTGCGGCGCAGCCGGCAAGCTTGGCACCGGTAAGCTTTTCGTCCGAGGTCCACTGATTGGCAATGATCACCGTCCAGATCGGCGTGGTGGCGTTGAGGATGGAGGCGAGGCCCGCGCCGATCTCGGTCTGGCCGAAGAAGATCAGCGTATGGGGCAGGGCGTTGTTGATCAAGCCGAGGATAAGGAACGAGCGCCAGTGCTGTTTCAGGATCGAATAAGTGCCGAAGCGTCCATGCAAATAGATGTGCAGCGCGAGAGCAGCGATGCCGAGGCGCAGCAGAACCAGCGTGAAGGGCGGCACTTCATGGACCGCGATGCGGGCAAAGAAGAAGGAACCACCCCAGAGAAGACCGAGAAGGAAGAGCAGGGCCCAGGCGAGTGGGGTCAATCGAGGTGTCGCTGATGTCATCCGGATGCTCTTCTCGCGCTGATTGAGATGCAGAAGATAAAACGGGCGGCGATCAGATCGCCACCCGTTTCGTGTCATGGGGTCAATTTCTTACCTTAAAGCGCCTGAAGCAGGGCCTGCGTCGGCCAGCCATCGGCAGGCATGCCGAGGCGCGCCTGTTCCTTCTGGACCGCCTGACGCGTACCGGAGCCGAGAATGCCATCGATCTTGCCGACATCGTGGCCGTGAGCATCAAGCTTGGTCTGCAGCTGCTTCATGGCCTCTACGTCGAGGCCCTGTTCCGGAGTTGTCTTCTGGTAGGGCGGTGCGCCGGTCAGACGAGTGGCGAAATAGGCGGCGGAGGTCGTGTAGATGAACGACTGATTCCACTGCAGGTAGATGCCGAAATTCGGGTAAGTAAGGAAGGCCGGTCCCTTGCGGCCCTGGGGCAGTATGAGAGCTGCCGGCAGGTTGCCGAATTTCGTGTCACCATCACGCGGGGTGACACCGTAGGAGAACCACTCGCTGGCCGGGATTTCGTTGCCGAGGCCGGATTTCTCGAAGGGCAGATTTTCCGGCAACGTGACTTCCTGGATCCAGGGCTCGCCCTTCTTCCATCCCATGCTCTGGATGAATTTCGCGGCCGTCAGAACCGCATCCGGTGCGTTGCCCTTGACGTCGATATGGCCGCTGTTGTCGCCATCGACGCCTTGAGCGATGATGTCTTCCGGTAGCATCTGGACCTGGCCAATCTCACCAGCCCATGCACCGGTATTGGTCGACGGGTTGAGGTCGCCGTGCTGCACCATCTCGATCAGGGCGATCAGCTGCGGGCGGAAGAGTTCCGGGCGGCGGCAGTCATGGGAGAGCGTGACGAGCGCGTTGCGAGTGTTGAAATCGCCCTGGACGGCGCCGAAGTCGGTTTCCATCCCCCAGAAGGCGGTGATCACGCCTGCGGGCACGCCGAACTCGTTTTCCGCACGTGAGAAAACATCGGCGAGCTGCTTGAGTTTCTGGCGGCCGATATCGAGGCGAGCCTGGCTGACCGTGCGCTGAGAAAACTCAAGAAAAGTCTGACGGAAAACGCCCTGGGCGCGGTCACGGCTCAGAACCTTCTGGTCGATCTGCGCGCCAGCGAGGGCTTCGTCCACCGCCGAGGCCGGAATGCCCTTGGAGATTGCTTCCTGCTTCACGCCCGCGAGAAACGCGGTCAGGTCGCCACCGCAGGCAGGGGCGGGTGACGTGGAAGGCGTCTGGGCGAATGCGGGGGCGGTCAGCCCTCCGGCAATAAGGGCTGCAAGAACAAAGCTACGGCTGTCGAGAAATGACATAGGGCGATCCTGGCGATCTGTGGCGTGTACGGGGATGATCAATGTAGAAATATGTGCCGCACGTACCCGTGAGCGCGGCGGCAGCCGGCTATTTAGCGCAGTCGCATTCACATTGCCAGTGATAGGTATGGAGACAGCGCTACGATCTCACCGGGACTGACAGTCAGTCGTTTGCAGCGGCGACCCAGGTGTTCCAGTTTCTTGCGCTGCCGGAAAAGACGTTGATGTCCGTTTCACCCCTTATGCCCGGTACGACGCCGGTAGCGGTATATTGCCAGAAGGCCCATTTGCGACCGGTATAGATTTCGCCTGGATGCGCTGCCACCGAGCGGACCCAGAAGTGATAGTCGTTGAATGCGCCGACGAGGTTGTCGCGGTGGAAATCGACCGATGTGTAGATGATCGGTTTGCGGCCATAATGGGCTTCGATACGGGCCATGAAGCGCCGCATCACGTCACGCACCGTTGCTGCATCCGGCCTCAGCTTGCAGGTCGGCGAGGCGGGGTTCCATTCCATGTCCAGAACCGGCGGAAGCATGTTGGCTTCCTTTGGTACATTGGCAATGAACCAGTCGGCCTGATCTTCCGGTGTCGAACAGAAATAGTAGAAATGATAGGCGGAATGCGGGATGCCGGCGCGTGCAGCACCTTGCCAATGGGTTCTGAACGCCGGATCGATGCGGTCCTTGCCTTCGGTTCCCTTGATGAAGACGAAGGCGACGTCGGATTTCCTGACTGTCTGCCAGTCGATGTCCGTGCCGTTCCATTTCGACAGGTCGATGCCGTGGACTTCGTGCCGACCGGGGTGATCGCGGCCGAAATTCTGCGGGTCATTGTCCTTGAACTTCGTGCCGCTGATCGAGGCCGTGTCCATGAGGTCGCTGGTGGACGTGCAGGAACTGGCCAGCACGGCGGTCAGAAGAAGGGCGAGAAGCGTGCGCGGCATAAGGAATCCGGTCTGTGCTGCAGCTAAGCCGCTATCGGCCGGAATCAGGCCGCGCGGCATTCGAGCGTTCCGTTTACCATAGTGCCGCCGGGATTGCGTAAGGCGAAATGATCGGCCGGATAACGAGTGCGTCAGCCTCGCTTGCGGATCACTGCGTGCCAGGCGTAACCGCGCCCGATATCCTCGAAAGTCATGGCGGCATTGGCTGCGTCGAGCCTGGCCTGAAGGACTTCGTGAAGATTGGCCCGCGGGGTGACGTGAAAGCGGCGCAGCCAGGTTTGAAGCATGCCGCGGAACCAGCCGGGCAGGCGCTCCTGCTGGCCGAAATCGACGATGTGCAGCGAGCCTTTCGGATTGAGGGCAGCCAGTGCCGTGGTGATTGCCTCCTCCCAGGCCGGGATCATCGAGACGGCGTAGGAAATCATGATGCGGTCGAAGCCGCTGACACCGAAGTCCTGCGGGCGGAAGGTCGTGGCGTCGGCGACGATCAGGGTCGGTTGCTGTGCGTCGCCGGCCAGATTGGCGCGTGCGGTCTGCAGCATCTCGGCGGATATGTCGAGGCCATAGAGCTTCGCCGTCGGGTAATGGCGGCGGGTCAGGACCAGATTGCGGCCGGTGCCGCAGCCGACTTCCAGAATGCTTGTCCCGTCGGTCGCGTTCAGGCCTGCAATCGTTCTGTCCCGGCCGAAAAGGTAATATTTCCGCGTGAGGTCGTAGATGTGCCGCTGGTAGCGGTACATGCGGTCCATGTGGGCGGCGTGAGCTTCCGTCGTTGCGCCGGCGCTCACTGGCCGGCCTTCACGTAAATGTGGAAGCCGCCATAGATGGCGGAGCGGTCCTGCAGGTTCAGTTCGGCGGAGCGTTCGCCAAGATAGGTCCATTCCTGCCTAAGCGTATCGGAAATGCGGCCTTCGATGACGCTCTTTTCGGCGGCAGTGCGGAAGATGACCCGGGCGCCAGGAGCTGCGGTGCGGTTGATTTCGCTCCAGAGCGCATTCAGCTGATCGTCGGTCATCCAGTCCTGGGCGTCGAGCAGCACGAAACGATCGACCGAGCCGGCCGGCTTGCGCGCCAGAAGGACGGTGACGCTCTCATGGTGGACCGTGACGCGATCGGTATTCTGCCGGATCGCCTTGTAATTTTCCGCACGCAGATAATCGGGCAGGCTGCCTTCTTCCGGGCGCGGATAACGGCGTGCGAAGGCCTGCCAGGCGAAATAATTGTCATTCATCGGGAAGTGGCAGGCGAGCTTTTCAAGCCGCTCGCGCAAGACCGGTGCAATCGAGCCATTCGGTGCGAGGCTCGCGAGCTCGTCATATTGCTGGGGCGGGATGCCGAGGCCGAAGAGCGAGCTTTTGCGGCTGGTGATGAAGCGGATCAGCGGGCGGTCGAAGAGCGGTGCAATGTTGGCGTCGAAGAACTGGCGCTGTTCGCGCAGCGAGCGTG
Organism: Aliirhizobium cellulosilyticum; assembly: GCF_014198105.1. Classification (NCBI taxonomy): domain Bacteria; kingdom Pseudomonadati; phylum Pseudomonadota; class Alphaproteobacteria; order Hyphomicrobiales; family Rhizobiaceae; genus Aliirhizobium; species Aliirhizobium cellulosilyticum. Next base: position 1,089,497 of record NZ_JACIGW010000001.1, read on the forward strand.
CCTCGGCAAATTCCTTCAGATCGACCCCATGGAGACGGGCGATTACGTGGCCAATGGCGATGAAGCGGCCAAGCAGGCCAGTGCGATAGATGTTTCTGTTGAAGACCTCGACGCGCCGACGACCGGTCAGTGAGCGCTTCTGCCAGTAGGCTCGCGTCTGTTCGTCCAGGTTGCGGGCGATATGGGTATCAAACGCCGAACTATTGGACTTCAGGCCGTCCATTCCGAGGTAGCGGACAACGTCGGCATGCGCCGGCAGATGTTTGAAGGCTGCAAGCTTCAGGCGGTTGAGAGCGATGTGGTGACGATTGAGATCGACAACATCTATGCTCTTCGGCGAGCGGGACAGGTAGGCCAGCATGTTGCAGCCGCCAGAGCCGATGGTGACGATCGAATGCCCTTCCGACAGTTTCATCGCGTCCATGTCGACTGCCGGGTCTTCCCAAATCTGAGGGTATACGAGGCCGGAGAAGAGGAGGCCGAACAGGCGTTCGGAAAGGCCGTGCGGCGACAGGGCCTTGTGCTGGAGGAGGGCGTCCTTGAGCTTGCGGTTGCGCTGCAAGCCACGTTCTTCGACGATATCTGCCATGACCAAATCCTGCCTCATCATGAGTTTCGAGGCGTTTAGCCGCTTCGTGCAACAGCTTCGTGACGCGCATTGTGACTTGCCTCATCGTGAACGCGTTCCGCAACAATGAGCCTTCCCCTCGGTCGCGGATTTTGCTTGCATGCCGCAGACAGAATGGAGGCGCTGGTGCTGAAGGTAATTTTTCGTCGGCTTGCGGTGTTCCTGCTCATCGTGGCGATCGGCATCGGCCTGTGGATCTATTTCATTCCGCCCAATCTGCTGCGCGTCGGCAGCGGTTATGCGGCCAAGATCGTGTGCTCCAACGTCTTCATTGCGGGGCGTGATCCCGATGTCATTCTGGAGCAGGATGTTCAGGCGCCGGGCCATCCGCTCTTGCGGTTGATGGGCATTGCGATCGACCGTGACGGTAAACGCGTCAATGCTGCCCTGCTGGGATCGATTGCGCCGAGTGAGGCAGTTTACCGCGAGGGAACGGGATGCACCGTCGGGCCGGTTGGAAGTGTTCAGTCGGCAGGCAATGCTACTAGGCCAGTTCCAGAGAGTGATCCCGAGGCGCTGTGGCCTGAAGGGGATAAAGCCGATTCGGAAGAAACGCTTGTCTCAATACTTTCAGACACTGCTTTAACCGGGCCGGGCATGCGTGCGGTGGTGATCGTCAGTCATGGCAAAATCGTTGCCGAAACCTATGGCGAAGGTTTTTCGAAAGATATGCCGCTTCTCGGTTGGTCGATGACCAAGACCGTGAATGCCGCGATCATCGGGCGACTGATGAAGGAAGGGCGCTTGTCGCTCGACGAGAAGAACCTGTTTCCGGAGTGGAGGGATGATCGGCGCGCACTGATCCGTGTTTCCGATCTCATGGGTATGGAGAGCGGACTGGCTTTCAACGAGAATTACGGCACGGTGGCCGATGTCACGCGCATGCTGTTTCTTGAGCCGGACATGGCGCGTTTCGTCGAAAGCCTGCCGCTCGAAGACGAGATCGGCTCCCGCTTCACCTATTCATCCGGGACGTCCGTGCTGCTTTCCAGGATCTGGATGGATCGCATCGGCAATCGTGATGAAGTGCTCGCCTATCCCTCGCGGGCGATCTTCGAACCGTTGGGCATGACGTCGGCGATCATGGAGAGCGATGCGGCGGGCACGTTTGTCGGCAGTTCGTATATGTATGCGACTGCCCGCGATTGGGCACGGTTCGGGCTGTTTCTGGCGCGCGACGGTGTGTGGGAGGGGGCGCGCCTGTTGCCGGAAGGCTTCGTGGCGCAGATGCATGAGGCTAACAGAAGTTCGGGCGGCCGCTATTCGAAAATGCAGACGTGGCTGCCGAAGCCTGGGGCCGGTCTGCCATCGGATGCATTCGTCATCAGCGGGCATGACGGGCAAAATGTCTTTGTCATTCCGTCAGTGGATCTGGTAATCGTGAGGTTGGGCCTAACGCCAAGATCGCAGGGCTACGATGCGAGTGTGCTAGCATCGGAAGTGGTGAAACGGGTAAACGCCGATTAGCCGTTATTTCTGCAGGACGTGGAGCATGTCCTTGCGCTTGGCATCGTAATAATAACCGCGCGCATAAAGCCGGATTGCGTTGTCGTTCTGGTTGTCGGCGACGAGCCAAGCGCCGCGGAGATATTTGATCGCGTATTTCAAGTTGGTTTCGGCATCGAGAAGGCCTTCTGGTGGTCCCTCGTAACCCATCGATTTGGCCGTCGAATACTTGATCTGCATGAGACCCCAATAACCGTTCTTGTGATAGGCCTTGGGGTCATATTTGCTTTCGCGGTGCACGACGCGGTGCACCAGCGATTCCGGTACACCATACAGGCCGGCATAACGGTGGATAAGCTTTTTCAAGTTCGAAGGGGCGTCCGTCGCGGTTTCCGGCATCGGCTCGCCTGGAGCCGGTGGGAACTCCATCCGGTTGTCGATCGCCGAAACTGCGGCGACTGCTTTCGGCTGGGCTGCGTAAGCAAGCGTAGTCGTCGGCACCTGCGGGCGCGGGATCGGAATGACCGATTGCAGCGCGACCATGTCCGGCGTCAGTTCTGGTTCGTCAAGCGCGATGGCCTGAGCTGCTGCCGGTTGGATCTGTCCCGATTGGACTGCCGGAGCGAGCGGAGGGGAAACAAGGCGGGCACCCTTGGCGGTGCTATGCGCCACTGGCTGAGCAGAGGCGACGACAACAGGCATCGATGCGGCAGTCGAGCTCGTTTGCATGGCAACGAATGGCGCCATGGTCGGAGATGACATGGCTGCGGTCTGAACGTTGGCTGCGTCCGACACAGTCGGTACGGGAACCGGGAGGCGGCTTGTCTTGACGAGCGTAACTGTGCTGTCAGGACCTCCTTCTGCGATCGCCGAAGATGCATCGGCAGTCTGCTGAACGGATTGGTCCTGCGTCTCGTTCGACGCCACGTTGTTGCTGTGGTCAACGCTGGAACATGCAGCCAATGCGGAAGACATGGCAATAACCACGGCTGCCTTACGGCCCACAAATCGCATCATTGCCATCGGGTCGCTTTCATTAAAAATCGTTGCCCAGAACGTTAACAAGACCAGTGAAACTCGACCTCAATTAACTCATTCGAAAGAGATCGACAAGCCACCAGCCGGTCGCAGATGATCATGCGGCGATGCGCCGATATCCGGCAGTGACCGCACGACGGGCTATGAAACGTGTTCCGGGCTTGTAGGGAGCCTTGCTGCGGGCCTTGGAAACGCGGCGTTTCCGAGTGAAACTGGCGGGAAGTGTGGCATGGGCAAGCGCCCCTATCATCGCCGAAGCGGCCAGTGCAGAAATCATGTTTATATACTGTTCCTGTGGCGCGCGCGCGGGATCAAAAAACTGGACGGCAATTGCTGCCGTGAGCGCAAAGTAACGCGTGCTCCTGAACGTTGTCAGAACGAAATAACCGAATATGCGCATGGGACGCGTTTCGGGAAGGTTGTCGTTGTCGGCAGTCCCATAGCGGAGCCGAGGATCCTGGTAGGCGTAGAGGACATGCAGCATCAGGTAGGACAGCCCTATCCATGAAAGAGCGCCGATTGCTGCTGGCCAAAGGAAAGTGATCAGAAAAACGCCGGCGACGACCAGAACGCCTCCAAGAACAAAGGATAGAACGAAGGCCGGGATCGTCACGAATGCGCTTGTTCTTCCCCATGAAGCGGAGAACGCTGCAGTGAGCGATGCAATGGGATGCGGCATAAGAAGGATAGCAACCGTCGTTGCCGCAAAAGCGAGCCATGTTTCTATGGTCATCATCACCCTCCCGGATGCCACAGCATCCGTCATTTTTCCATCAGGCGGGCTCGAAAGACTGCCCAATGGACTCCATTACATCGCCGAACCATCTTGCCGTCATATCAAAAGGTTTACCACCCTTGATGCGCGGAAATTCGATCGTTCTAAGCTTCCCATTCTGGTCTTCGTCATGTCCTGTCACGCCGGAGATCCGGTTTAATGCACTTTCAACAGCGAGATCGACCATTCCCTGGATCAGTCGAAGATCATCGCCGTTTGCAGCTGCAGACCTGGCGAAATAGCCGGACTTCTGCACCAATGATCGTTCCGCATCGATCCGCGCCGCAAACTGCTTCTGGAACCAGCCTCCGACATTGATCGTATCCAGTTTGACGTGACCGAACGCATCACGGGCAACATTTTCGCCGGCAGCCTCGCGTTCGGCAACGATTGCGTCCAAACAGGCGCCCTCGGAAACAAAGACCGTCGCAAAGCCGCGCTTGTCCATGACTTCCCTCAAACGAGCCGCTTCCTTTTGCGCATCAAAGGCCATTTCGGGAAGATATACGCCGTCGATGCCCTTCATTTCCTCATTCATGAGGAAGCCTTCGACATAGTTGTTGGAACTGCTTTTCTGGATATAGGCGCGTGCCGTTGCTGCGGTAAGCCAACCGCAATGGCGACCCATGACCTCATGGATGATGAGGGTACGCGGCGCCGCCGTCTGTTCATTCGAAACATTGTCGAAAAATGCTGCGCCAACTTCCGCTGCTGTCCAGGCGCCCAGCGACTGGCGAATGGGAACGATATCATTGTCGACCGTCTTCGGCAGGCCAACTACGGTGAGGTCGTAACCGTTTGCGGCTAGATATGCTGCGAGATCGGCAGCTACGGTGTTGGTATCATCGCCGCCAATAGTGTGAAGCACGGTGATGCCATCTTCGGCAAGCTGCTCTGCTGCAACTGCCAGAGGGTTCTGGCCTTCTTTGATCAGGCCCCGCTTCACGCAGTCTGCGGCATTTGTCAGTTTGACGCGGCTGTTGCCGATCGGCGAGCCGCCATAACGGTGGAGCAGATGCGCATTCTCTCGCATCTCCGCTGTGATTTCGATTCGGTCCGAGAGAAGAACCCCTTGGTATCCGGAGCGATAGGCGATCAGTTCAGCATCCGGAGCGACATCGGTGTAACGTTGAATGAGGCCTCCCACAGCCGATGATAGGCAGGGAGCAAGACCGCCTGCCGTCAACATTGCTACTTTCTCTCTGGCCATGGTTCCTCCGTCGCGTGTAAACGCTTCCCCTGCATTTCTCCGGCGGTATGGATGCGATAGAGGGCAGACGGTGTAAAGTGCATTTCTTCGCCTATTCCGTCGCGCGCCTTGTTTTTCGGTGGGTAATAATTCCGTGTTTTCAAACGGATGCGTCGATAAAGCTGCGCTGCATCACATATGGCGGAGGTTGGTGCGCAGCGGATGGCTTTGAAGGGGGGCTGATTTCAGATGCCATGAAAGCGGTCGGCCTGACCTCGGAGCCAGCTCATTGTTCGAATAACATGAACATAGTTTAATCTGGTGGTGAACGCCCGATCCGTTGCATTTTTTGGTGTTATCTGGTCATTTAGGCGGATGATATTCGATTTTTCCTGTCTGCAGATTTCCTCCTTGTGGGAGCGGCTTATCGGCGCGATCGGCGATGCCGCCGGTAGCGCGCTGGGGCGCGTGGTGGAGGCTATCCGCACGCTTTTCGAGGGGGATTCCGAGACCCGCCGGCAGGTTTCCTTCTCCGTTGCCATCATCGCGCTGTCCGCGAAGATGGCCAAAGCAGATGGAATCGTCACCGAAGCGGAAGTGAAGGCGTTCCAGCAAATCTTCGATTTTCCGGATGAAGAAGCCCGCAACGTCGCGCGTTTATACAATCTCGCGCGTCAGGACGTGGCCGGTTATGAGGCCTATGCGTCCAAGCTCTCAAACCTTTGCAGTTCGGGAGCTGCCGAGAACTGCCCGATGCTCGAGAGCGTCGTGGATGGGCTTTTCCATATCGCCAAGGCGGATGGCCTGGTGCATGAGAAGGAGCTTCTGTTCCTCGGCCGTATTGCGGAAATCTTCCGGATAGATGACGAACATTTCCGCCGAATCATGGCGCGGCACGTGCATCTCGATGGTCGGGATCCGTATCTGGTGCTCGGCGTTTCCCCCGAGGATGATTTCGCTGCGATCCGCAAGCAATACCGCCTTCTTGTCTCCGAACATCATCCGGACCGTTTGATTGCGCGGGGCGTGCCTGCCACGCTTCACGCTGCCGCAAACGAGCGGATGGCTGCGCTGAACGCGGCTTATAAGGCGATCGAGAAAGAGCGTCGCGCAGCATGAGTGATTTCGTTGCGGACTATGCGGCAGCATCTGTCCGGCCGTCTCCCAATCACGGGGAGCGAGTTTCCGGCCGTCAACCTGATGCAATCATCCTTCACTATACCGGCATGCCGGACGCCGATCAGGCACTGAACTGGCTCTGTAACGAGGAGAGCCAAGTTTCCAGCCATTACTTCGTTCATGAGGACGGGCGTGTGATCCAGCTCGTGCCGGAGACGCGGCGTGCATGGCATGCAGGAAAAAGTGCTTGGGCGGGAGAGGTCGATATCAATTCCTGTTCGATCGGTATCGAGATCGCCAATCCCGGGCATCCGGGCGGGCTTCCGATGTTTCCTGCCGACCAGATCGAAGCGGTGGTTCAATTGTGTCTGGATTGCGGCGAGCGGTGGTCCATAAGGCCGGAACGGGTGCTCGGTCACTCCGATGTCGCGCCAATCCGCAAGGTTGATCCGGGCGAGAATTTTCCGTGGAAGCGGCTGTATGATGCGGGTGTTGGTCATTGGGTCGACGCAAGTCCGATTGCCGGCGGGCGGTTCTTCCAGTTGGGCGAGGCGGGGCAGCCCATCGAGGCGCTGCAATCGATGCTATCCTTCTACGGCTACGATCTTGAGATAACAGGCAATTTCTGCGACCGCACCAAGGGTGTGCTGGAAGCGTTTCAGCGGCATTTTCGTCCGGCGCTGGTCGATGGAATAGCCGATTTCTCCACGATCGATACCTTGCACCGATTGCTGACCTCGTTGCCGAAATATAGCCAGGTAGAAATCTGATCTCCTGAGAGTTGTAAGGTAGTAAAATCGTCGTTTTGCTGCGCTGCCACAGACTTTCCTTAATAACCGGGTTTAAGCAGTGGCTCGCGCAATCGCCTTGTAGGCGGGGATTGCAAAGAAAAACGAACGGGTTTCGTCAACGGTTGCATCGTCTTTCCGGCATTGCTTCCGAAGGATCGGCATGTGCCGGCCGCGAGCCTTTCAGGTCCATGAGTTGAAGGACCTTACCCGGAGACTGACTTACTTCATGAGAATGCTGGCTATTGCAGCCGCAGCGGGCGTGATTGCGCTTGCTGCGGGTACGGATTTCGTGCGCGCCGAAGACGGTGGGGAGACGACGAACTCTACAGAAAAACAGGTCATCAAGCCCTGGGAAACGCGCGAAACCACCATGCAGGCCAAGACGCCGGAAGATCAGCGTGCGCTTCGCCAGTCGCGTTACGAGGGTTTGATTCGTCAATATGCCGATCAATACGGCGTTCCGACCGAGCTGGCGATGGCTGTCGTGCGGATCGAAAGCAATTTCCAGCCGATGGCAAAGGGAAGCGCGGGAGAGATCGGCCTGATGCAGATCAAGCCTGCAACGGCCAAGCTGATGGGGTACAGGGGGCGTGCCTCCGGTCTCTATGATCCTGAAACCAACATCCGCTATGGTATGAAATATCTCGCCGGCGCGCATGAGCTCGGTGATGGAAAGCTCTGCCGGACCATCCTCAAATACAATGCCGGCCATGGGGCAAAGCGCATGAACCCGGTGTCGCAGCGTTATTGCAAAAAGGTCGAGACGGTGATCGCCTCGATGGACCGTGCAAAGCCGGTAGAGGACGTATTATATGCGACGGTGGCGCTGGATTATGGCCGCACTTACCCGTTGATGTTCTGATTCCAGAAAGCGGGCGAAGTGCTTCGATTGTAAGTCATTCGGACGGATTCTTTGCTCTGTGCTGTGGCGTTTGCGGATCAAACCGTTTATGGAGCCGGTGCCAGTTGGCCGGGCAGCCGCGCTTTACCAATGTCGAAAGACGGTAGGGTGAGGAAAGTCCGGGCTCCACGGAAACACGGTGCCGGATAACGTCCGGCGGGGGCGACCCTAGGGAAAGTGCCACAGAAAGCAAACCGCCTCGCTATATGCGGGGTAAGGGTGAAAGGGTGGGGTAAGAGCCCACCGCGCATCTGGTGACAGCGGCGGCAAGGTAAACCCCACCGGGAGCAAGACCGAATAGGGATGACGCGGGGCGCCAAAAGCGCCTACAGCCTGTTTCTGGGCCAGTCATCCGGGTGGGTTGCGTGAGGCGATGTGCAAGCATCGTCCCAGATGAATGGCTGCCACGTTCCGGTGCTTGCATCGGAGCCATACAGAACCCGGCTTACAGGCCAACTGGCGAATCTGACCTGATAATGCGGCGGTGATGTAACGTCTTCTTCTCGCTGTCAGCGTCCGGCTGCTCTCCCGTTCTTCGAGAAAGTGGAGAGTTTCCATTATTTCAATGGCTTAATCGATGTTTATCCGACGTTTTTGAGTGCCTCTCTCCGATCGCAAAACCCGCCTTGGTAATGTTTTGTTAAACTTAACGGGTCATAAATAAATGCATGTAGGAAGGGGTTTTTAAGGCTCGTTCCGTGGGCGTCTCTTTGGTCGATCGTTCTTTCATTTTTCTCTGCTGCGAGGGGCGATGTTTGCCTTGGTAATCGGTTGTCTCGGTTCCTTGCGGATGGTCGTGAATTGAAGGTGGGCTTTCCGGCGGAAGGGGCTGTTGTTTTTCTGCTCTAATTGCAGTGAGAGTGCAGTATGGCGAATGGGTCTGATGGTGCTGAGGTCGAGACCGAAACTGGGTCTGCGCGCCATATCCCGGTTATGCTTGGGGAAGTGGTTGCTGCGCTTCAGCCTGAAGCGGGCAAGGTCATTCTCGATGGCACTTTTGGTGCAGGCGGATATACGTCCGCGCTTCTTTCTGCCGGTTCTTCGGTAATTGCTCTCGATCGCGATCCGACTGCGATCTCTGCAGGTCAGGCGCTGGTTCAGAAGAGCGAGGGACGGCTGTCCCTCATCCATTCCGAGTTCTCCCGTCTTGCGGAGTATGTTCCCGATGGCGGTTTGGATGGTGTCGTCTTTGATATCGGCGTGTCGTCGATGCAGATCGATGAGGCTGAACGCGGCTTTTCGTTTCAGCGCAATGGGCCGCTCGATATGCGTATGTCGTCTTCGGGTGTTTCCGCCGCTGATGTCGTCAATCGGGCCAAGGTCGGTGACCTTATTCGGATTTTCGGATTTCTCGGTGAAGAAAAGCATCCTGGGCGTATTGCTCGCGCCATCGAAAAGCGGCGTGCAACGCAGTTGTTCGAAACAACGCGCGATCTCGCCAATCTGATCGAGAGCGTCAATCCGCGCAAAGCCAAGGATAAGATTCATCCGGCAACTCGTGTCTTTCAGGCGCTTCGGATTTTCGTGAATGACGAGCTTGGGGAACTGGCTCGTGCGCTTTTTGCCGCCGAGCGGTCGCTTAAGCCGGGCGGTCGTCTGGTTGTCGTAACGTTTCATTCTCTCGAAGATCGGATCGTGAAGCAATTTTTCTCCGATCGTTCCGGCAAGGCTTCCGGCTCGCGACATATGCCGGCGGTCGAGGTTCGTTCCGCTGTTTTCGAATTTCCGGGCAAGCAGATGATTGCCGCTAGCGAGGCCGAGGCTGAGGTCAATCCGCGTGCACGGTCCGCCAAGCTACGTATGGGCGTTCGTACCGAAGCCAGGCCTGGTGCTGACGACTTGTCTATTTTCTCGCTGCCTGATCTGGCCAGCCTTGCGACCATGGGAGCCTGAGGATGCTGAGGAGTTTCGATCTCGTGCTGATCGGCGTGATGACCACGATGGCGGTCGTTACCTACACGATCAAGCATCGAGCGGACGAAAAGCTGAGCGAAGTTCGCCGGCTCGAGGCTGAGATCAGGCTTGAACGCGACACGATCGATCTTCTGAAGGCCGATTGGGCTCTCGTGACGCAGCCGAACCGCCTGCAGCCATTGATCAAGAATTACGATTCGGAGCTTGGTCTTGTTCCCACGCAGCCGACACAGCTCGCAATGCCAAAGGAGCTGCCCATGCACAGATCGCAACTCCCGCAGCCCGATACGACGATTGAGGATATTATCGCCGGCAAGAACGGTGAGGTAGCTGCGGCTCTCAAGGGAGTGGAGCAGGCGAAGGCAACGCCGGCTCCCAAGGTTCCATTGCCGCTGCCTCGAGGATGGGCGCCGGATAATATGTCCACTGGCTCGGTGAGGCGCTGATGTCTTTTCTTTCTAAAGTTATGGTGGTCAAACGCCGGGCGCATTTTTCGTCTGACCGCAAGGGCAGGTCTGCCGTCGGCGGTGCTGCATTTGAAGGAACGCGCAAGAAGAAATCGGCGCAGGCGCGTAATCGCGTTGGTCTGCTGATCGCAGGTTTCGCCGTGGTTTACGTCGTGATCGGCGGCCGTCTTACGCAGTATGGTATGGCCCAGCCGGAGACGACCTCAAGCATCCTGCCTGCGGACCGCCTGCTGGCTTCGCGTCCGGATATCGTCGATCGCAACGGCGCGATCCTTGCGACGGATATTCGCACCGTCTCTCTGTTTGCCGAGCCGCACAAGATTGTCGACGCCGATGAAGTGGTCGAGAAGCTTTCAACCGTGTTGACGGATCTCGACGTCAAGTCGACCTATTCCAGGCTCAAGTCCAATTCCCGTTTCCAGTGGCTTCGTCGCCAGTTGACCCCGAAGCAGCAGAGCCAAATTCTTGCGCTCGGTATTCCTGGTATCGGTTTCAGGCCCGAGAAGCGCCGCTTCTATCCGGGTGGACGTACTGCCGCACATATCGTCGGTTACGTGAATATCGACAACCGCGGCGTTGCCGGCATGGAGCGTTACGTCGATAGCCAGGGACTTGCAGACCTTGCCTCTGTCGGCATGACGTCGAACCAGCCGTTGGAGCCGGTCAAGCTTTCCATCGATCTCAGGGTTCAGGCAATCGTGCAGGACGTGGTTTCTGCGTCGATCGGCAAATATAAGGCAATCGGCGCCGGCGCGGTGGTCATCGATGTTCATACCGGTGAAGTTCTCGGCATGGCTTCAGCGCCGGACTTCGATCCGAACGATCCGGCCGCCGGCGGCGAGGAGGGATGGTTCAACCGTATGTCGAACGGCACGTTTGAGATGGGCTCGACCTTCAAATCGTTCACGCTGGCAATGGGTCTCGACGACGGCAAGATGAACCTCAACAGTACATTCGATGCCCGCTTCCCGATCCGCATTGGTGGTTTCACGATCAAGGATTTCCACGGCAAGGGACGCATGCTCAGCGTTCCTGAAATTTTCCAGTATTCGTCGAATATCGGGACTGCGAAGATCGCTGATGCGGTCGGTATCGACGGACACAAGGACTTCTTGACCAGGCTGGGACTTCTCTCAAGGATGAAGACCGAGCTGCCCGAAGTGGCCATGCCAAGCCAGCCACGCCAGTGGAAGAAGATCAACTCGATCACGATCTCCTTCGGTCACGGTGTTTCCACGACACCACTGCAGACGGCTGTGGCGGGGGCTGCCCTGGTCAACGGAGGTAAACTCCTCGCGCCGACCTTCCTGCCGCGAACGCAGGATGAGGCGGATCAGGTGGCGACCCAAGTGCTGAAGCCTTCGACCAGCCGCGACATGCGTTATCTGTTCGAATGGAATGGTGCCAACGGTTCTGGTCGCAATGCACGGGTCGATGGCTTTGATGTTGGTGGCAAGACGGGTACAGCAGACAAGGTGGTCAACGGGCGTTATTCCCACGACAAAAACTTCAATGCCTTCCTGTCAGCCTTCCCGATGGGTAATCCGCAATATGTCGTTCTGAGCTTCAGCGACGAGCCGAAGACAGACAAGGGCAATGGTGCAGCGCTTGCCGCCACGTCGGCCGCGCCAATGGTCAAGGAGATCATCAGCCGGGCTGCTCCCATTCTCGGTGTAAAGCCGAAATTCGGCAATGACGGTTCTGCCCTGCTTGTGTCTTATTGAGCGACAACAACTCGAGCGGCGATTCGTGAGCGCCGCTCGAAAGATGGAACAGACTGATGAAACTGCGCGATCTTGCCGGTCCGGATTTTCCGGAAGTTAACGACCTTCTCGCTGGTCCTCTCGGAGACCTCGAGATTACCGGGATTTCCTTGGACAGCCGCAAGATCATGCCGGGCATGCTGTTTGCCGCTCTGGCGGGCGTGAAGGCCGACGGACAGGGCTTTATCGGCAATGCTGCCGCGCGTGGCGCCGTGGTCGCGGTGTCGGCTCATCCGGCCGAGGCCGATATTCCGGTTATCGTCGTTTCCAATCCACGCCGTTTCGTTGCGCTGGCTGCGGCCAGGTTCTTTGGCAAGCAGCCCGAGACGATGGTGGCCGTGACCGGTACGGCGGGCAAGACATCGGTTGCGTCATTCGTTCGGCAGATCTGGGCGAAGGCCGGGTTGAGTGCGGCACAGATCGGTACGACCGGCGTCATTTCGCCGAGCCGCAATGATTACGGATCGCTGACGACGCCCGATCCGGTGGAGTTGCAGAAGCTTCTTGCCGAACTGGCGGATGAAGGTGTTACGCATGCAGCAATGGAAGCGTCGAGCCACGGGCTCGACCAGTCGCGTCTGGATGGCGTCAGGCTTTCCGCTGCTGCCTTCACCAATCTTGGTCGCGACCATATGGATTACCATCCGACGGTCGAGGACTATATGGCCGCCAAGATGCGGCTGTTCGACACGCTGATGCCGAAGGGTTCTCCGGCCGTCATTTTTGCCGACGATTCCTGGTCCGGGGAAGCAATCCGGGTTGGCAAGGCGTCCGGCCTCGATGTGCGGACGGTTGGGCGCAAGGGCGATTATCTCTGCATTAAGCGCGTCGAGCATTTCCGCCACAAGCAGATGGCCGAAGTGCATCACAACGGCCAGATTTTCGAGATCGACATTCCGCTTGCCGGTGATTTCCAGCTGGCCAATGCGCTGGTAGCGGCAGGTCTGGCTATTTCGACAGGTGTAGAGGCAAAGACCGCCTTCAAGGCGCTTGAGACGCTGACCGGCGCTGCTGGCCGTCTGGAACTCGTCGGTCATACGAAGGATGGCGCGCTTGCCTATGTCGATTATGCCCACAAGCCGGATGCGCTGGAAAAGGTGCTGACCGCGGTGCGGCCGTTCACCAGCGGCAAGGTGCTCGTCGTGTTCGGTTGCGGCGGTGATCGCGACAAGGGCAAGAGACCAATCATGGGTGAGATTGCCACGCGCCTTGCCGATGTCGTTGTCGTGACCGACGATAATCCGCGCTCCGAGGTTCCGGAAGTCATCCGCTCCGAGATCATGGCTGCAGCACTGGGCGCGATCGAGATCGGCGACCGGGCAAGTGCCATCCGTCATGCGGTGAACCTGCTCAAATCGGGCGATACGCTGATCGTAGCCGGCAAGGGGCACGAGGAGGGGCAGACGATTGGAACGACGGTGTTGCCGTTCTCTGATCATGTCGAAATACGCCGTGCATTGGAGGAGAGGGTATCGTGAGCTTTCTTTGGACATCGCAAGAGATGGCGACCATCATGGAAGGTCGCCCTATCGGGACGCTTCCGGAGGGCATCACTGGCATTTCGATCGACAGCCGTTCCATCGGTACGGGGGAAGCCTTTTTCGCGATCAAGGGCGACCGCGTGGACGGTCATGACTATGCGAGCATCGCCGTTGCCAATGGCGCCCCGCTGATCGTCGTCAGCGAAGGAAAGCTTCCCGCGCTCGGTAGGCTGACCGTGCCGATGATCGTGGTGGAGGATGTGCTGGCGGCGCTCGGCAAGCTGGCCGTGGCGTCCCGCGCACGCAGCCGTGCACGCATCATTGCAGTGACTGGATCGGTGGGCAAGACGACAACCAAGGAAATGCTGCGCCAGATGCTTGCTCCATCGGGCCAGGTGCATGCGGCCGTTGCATCCTTCAACAATCACTGGGGCGTGCCGCTGACGCTGGCGCGCATGCCGGCAGATACCGATTTTGGCGTCTTCGAGATCGGCATGAACCATGCCGGCGAGATCACGCCGCTGGTGCAGATGGTCAAGCCGCATGTGGCGATCATCACCACGATTGCGGCAGCCCATCTCGGCCATTTCAAGGATCTGGAAGAGATTGCTGCAGCCAAGGCCGAGATCTTCGACGGTGTTGTCGAGGGCGGCGTTGCAGTGCTCAACCGCGATATCAAGCAGTTCGAGTTTCTGGCGGAGCGTGCAAATCAGGCCGGCGTGGCGCGGATCTGCAGTTTCGGCCAGCATGCCAAGGCGGATTTCCGTCTGGCGGATTTCGAGGGGGACGGCGAGGGATCGACGATCTGGGCCGTTCTTGACGGCGAAACTCGTGAAGTCAGGATCGGAGCACCTGGACGACATATCGCCGAGAATGCAGTCGCAGCACTCGGCGCTTGCGATCTTGTCGGCGCCGATCTCGATCAGGCGATCGAAGTGCTTGCGAGCCTCAAGTCCGTCAAGGGCAGAGGTGAACGTCACCGCCTTGCGATCGGCGAGGGCTATCTGACGCTGATCGACGAAAGCTATAATGCAAACCCCGCCTCGATGCGGGCGGCAATCGCCTTGCTTGCCTCGACCACGCCGGACCTTTCCGGCCGGCGGATTGCGATCCTTGGCGACATGCTAGAGATGGGCGAGTTTTCCGCGCAGTTGCACGAGGAACTGACCGGGCCGCTGCTTGCCGCCGGGATCGAGCATGTCTGGCTTGCCGGCGCGGAGATGTCGGTATTGCGCGACGCGCTTCCGGAAAGTGTTCAGGTGGAATATCGGGAACAGACGTCGGAACTCGTCGACTATGTCGTGCGCTCAGTCAGGCCCGGCGATGTGGTCATGGTTAAGTCGTCGCTCGGCATCGGTTTCGGCAAGATCGTTGCCGGTCTGCTTGACAACTATCCGGCATTCTCCGACACGGACCATCAACTTTGAATTTTAGCGGCTTCGGGAAAGGGCCTTCATGCTGATCTGGCTTGTCGAACTGTCGGACAAACTGCAGTTTTTCAATTTGTTCCGATACATCACCTTCCGGACTGGCGCAGCCCTGTTTACCTCGGCCCTGATCGTCTTCCTGTTCGGCCCGCGGATGATCGCGTCATTGCGTGTGCGCCAGGGCAAGGGCCAGCCTATCCGTGCTGACGGTCCGCAGACACACTTCAAGAAGGCCGGCACGCCGACCATGGGTGGTCTGATGATTCTCGCCGGCATCGTCGGCGGCTCGCTGCTATGGGCCGACCTTTCCAACGTCTATGTCGTGGCGACGCTGCTGGTAACACTCGGTTTCGGCGCCATCGGCTTTTATGACGATTACCTGAAGGTCACCAAGCAGTCGGACAAGGGCTTTTCCGGCAAGGCCCGTCTCGGCATCGAGTTCCTGATCGCAGGCATCGCCGTCTTCTTCATGATGCGCATGGCAATGCACGCCCAGACATCCAATCCGGGCCTTGCGACATCTGTCGCTTTCCCCTTCGTCAAGGAATATGTCCTCAATATCGGCTTCTTTTTCATCCTGTTCGGCGGCTTCGTCATCGTGGCTGCCGGCAATGCGGTGAACCTGACCGATGGTCTCGATGGTCTCGCAATCGTGCCGGTGATGATCGCGGCTGCATCCTTCGGCGTCATCGCCTATCTCGCCGGTAATGCAGTCTTCGCCAACTACCTGCAGATCAATTTCGTGCCTGGTACCGGCGAACTTGCCGTCATTCTCGGTGCGGTCATCGGGGCGGGATTGGGCTTCCTATGGTTCAACGCACCGCCAGCCGCCATCTTCATGGGTGACACCGGATCGCTGGCGCTTGGCGGCCTGATCGGCTCGGTGGCGGTCGCCACCAAACACGAGATCGTCATGGCGATCATCGGCGGCCTCTTTGTCATGGAAACCTTGTCGGTGATCATTCAGGTCGGCTTCTTCAAGTTGACCGGCAAGCGGGTGTTCCTGATGGCGCCCATTCACCACCATTTCGAAAAGCTGGGCTGGACGGAAAGTCAGGTCGTGATCCGCTTCTGGATCATCGCCGTTGGCCTTGCAATGCTCGGACTTTCGACACTCAAGCTTCGGTAATTTCGGTTATAATGCGATGATCCCGGTTACGACTTTCAAGGGTAGAAATGTAGCACTGTTCGGGCTCGGCGGATCGGGTCTCGCGACAGCGCAGGCGCTTGTCGCTGGCGGTGCGAATGTTACCGCCTGGGACGACAACCCTGAAAGCGTAACAAGGGCGTCGCAGGCCGGCATCAATGTTGCGGATCTGAGGGGGATAGATTGGACGAAGCAGGATGCTTTCGTGCTTTCACCGGGCGTGCCGCTGACCCATCCTAAGCCGCATTGGACTGTCGATCTTGCAAAGGCTGCCGGTGTCGAGATCATCGGAGACGTGGAGCTTTTCGTGCGCGAGCGCCGCGCCCATGCGCCGGATAGTCCGTTCATCGCGATTACCGGCACCAACGGCAAATCGACGACTACGGCTCTTATCGCGCATATCCTGAAGGAGAGCGGTCGCGATACCCAACTTGGCGGCAATATCGGCACCGCGGTCCTGACGCTGGACGAGCCAAAGGTGGGGCGGTTCTATGTCGTGGAGTGCTCTTCCTACCAGATCGATCTTGCGCCGACCCTCAATCCGACCGCAGGCATCCTACTCAACCTGACGCCCGATCATCTCGATCGGCATGGCACGATGCAGCATTATGCCGATGTGAAGGAACGCCTCGTTGCCGGCAGCGAGACAGCGATCATCGGCGTCGACGACAGCTTCTGCACTCTGATCGCCGACCGTGTCGAGCGGGCGGGTGTTTCCGTGAAGCGGATATCGAAGCGTAGCCCTGTCGCTGACGGGATCTACGCGGAGGGCACAAAGCTCGTGCTTGCGCATGGTGGGGCGAGCGAACTGTTCGTCGATCTCGATGGCATTCCGACGCTGAAAGGCGCGCATAACGCACAGAATGCGGCTGCTGCAGTGGCAGCCTGCCTGGCTGTGGGTCTTACGCCGACCGAGATTGTTCAGGGGCTGAAGTCCTTTCCCGGCCTCAAGCACCGGATGCAGCCGGTTGGCCGCCGCGGCCATGTCGTGTTCGTCAACGATTCCAAGGCAACTAATGCGGAGGCTGCGGCACCTGCGCTGTCGAGCTATGACCGCATCTACTGGATCGCCGGTGGATTGCCGAAAGAAGGGGGCATCACAAGCCTCGCACCACTTTTCTCTCATATAGTAAAAGCTTATTTGATCGGAGAGGCTGCGCCGGCATTTGCGGCCACATTGGGCGAAAGCGTGCGCTACGAAATCTCCGGCACGCTGGATCAGGCCGTCGGCCATGCATCCGCTGATGCCGATGGCGATGCAATCGATTCGGCGGTGATGCTCTCGCCGGCATGTGCAAGCTTCGATCAATTCAAGAATTTCGAGGTCCGCGGAGATGCTTTCGTGCAACTCGTGGCCGACCTGCAGGACGTGACAATGCTGGTCGATACCGGAAACAGGAGCTGAGACTATGGTAAGCCGCGCAGACCGAGGGCCGCTCGCAGACTGGTTCTGGACGATCGACCGCTATTTTCTTGCAGCCTTCATCCTGTTGATGGGACTGGGATTCATGCTGTCCTTCGCCGCTTCGCCCGCGGTTGCGGAGCGTATTGGCCTCGACAGTTTCCATTTCGTCGAGCGGCACGCGATGTTCATCATCCCGTCCCTGATCGTGATGTTCGGCCTGTCCTTTCTCAGCCCGCGACAGGTGCGACGAACGGCCATCATTCTTCTAGCCGTCTCGCTGGTGCTAATGGTTCTGGCGCTGTTTTTCGGCGTCGAGGTCAAGGGGGCGCGTCGCTGGATCGGCGTCGGTATCTTCTCGATCCAGCCTTCCGAATTCATGAAGCCAGCCTTCGTGATCGTTTGCGCCTGGTTGTTTTCCGAACATGCGCGGCAGCCGGAAATACCCGGCAATCTCTTCGCGATCATCCTGTTCGGCATCGTGGCAGCACTTCTGGTCGCCCAGCCCGACCTTGGCCAGACGATCCTCACCAGCGTCGTCTGGGGCGGTATGTTCTTTATGGCAGGCATGCCGTGGATCTGGATTTTCCTGCTTGGCGGCGTTGGCGCAGGTGGTCTCGTGGCGGCCTATTACATGCTGCCGCACGTGACGGCGCGTTTCGACAAATTCTTGACCGGCGAAGGCGACCGCTTTCAGATCGAGACGGCGCATGAGGCGATCGTGCGTGGCGGCTGGTTCGGCCAGGGGCCGGGCGAGGGGATCGTAAAGCGTATCCTGCCGGACAGCCATACCGACTTCGTCTTCTCAGTCGCCGCGGAAGAATTCGGCATCGTGTTCTGCATGGCGCTGGTGCTGATCTTCGGCTTCATCGTGCTGCGCGGACTTAACCATGCCTTCAAGGAACGCAACGACTTCAACCGTTTTGCCGTCGCAGGTCTCGTTCTTTTGATCGGTATCCAGTCGATGATCAATATCGGTGTGAACCTCGAACTGATGCCGGCCAAGGGCATGACGCTCCCGCTGATTTCCTATGGCGGTTCGTCGCAGGTCGCGATCTGCATCACTGCCGGTTTCATCCTGGCGTTGACTCGTCACCGGCCCGAAAAGCGGGCACAGGAGCGGAGCCTGTTTCGGGCTGCGCATGGCGTTCCCGCGGAGTGAGTAAATGAATAAGGGCACGATCGTTCTTGCCGCCGGGGGAACCGGCGGTCATCTGTTTCCTGCAGAAGCTCTCGGACATGAGCTTCGCAATCGTGGTTATGCAGTTCATCTCGTGACGGACAGCCGCGCCGAACGCTTTGCGGGAAAATTCCCCGCCGACGAAATCCATATCGTGCCCTCCGCCACCTTCGCGTCCAAGAACCCGGTTGCCATGGCCAGGACCGCGTGGACGCTCTGGAGGGGACTTCGTACGGCGCGAAAGCTGATGGCGCGTCTTCGTCCGCTGGCTGTCGTCGGTTTCGGTGGCTATCCGACCGTGCCGCCTCTTCTGGCATCCACGGGCCTTGGAATTCCGACGTTGATCCATGAGCAGAACGCGGTCATGGGGCGCGCTAACAAGGCGCTGGCAAAGCGCGTTCAGGCAATCGCAGGCGGGTTTCTTCCGGAAGGCAGAGGCGAGCATGCGGCCAAGATCGTCGTAACGGGCAATCCCGTGCGCCCGCCGGTTCTGGATGCCGCCAAGATCCCCTATCTCGCATCGCGCGGCGAGGTATCGTTCCGTCTTGTCGTTTTCGGCGGCAGCCAAGGTGCCCAGTTCTTCTCCTCGGCCGTGCCGACGGCGATCAGCCTTCTGGAGCCAGCGCTGAGGGAGCGTCTCGTCGTGACCCAGCAGGCGCGCAAGGAGGACAAGGATCGCGTCACTTCCTGCTTTGCCAAGCTCAATGCCCCTGCAGATATTGCCCCGTTCTTTACCGATATGGCCGATCGGCTGGCCGAGGCGCATCTGGTCATCTGCCGATCCGGTGCCTCTACGGTCAGTGAGCTTTCGGTTATCGGTCGCCCGTCGATCCTCGTGCCGTATCCCTACGCGCTCGATCACGATCAGGCCGCGAACGCCGCGGCTCTGGTTGCCGAGGGCGGTGCGCAGGTCGTGGCGCAGTCTGATCTTTCGCCGGAAAAGCTGTCGGCACTGTTGGCTTCCGCAATGAACGAGCCTGATCGTCTTGAGACGATGGCGGCGGATGCGAAGAAGGCGGGTAAGCCAAACGCGACCGAAGATCTGGCTGATCTCGTCATTGCTATTGCAGAAAAGTGCCCGATCGCCGAATACAAGAATAAGAAAAAGAGTGGAGTTCAGGCATGAAGATGCCCAAGGCCATCGGCCTCGTACATTTCATCGGCATCGGCGGCATCGGCATGAGCGGTATCGCCGAAGTGCTGCACAATCTCGGACACAAGGTGCAAGGTTCCGACCAGTCGGACAGTGCCAACGTCCAGCGCCTTCGCGACAAGGGGATCGAGGTTTTCGTCGGCCACGAAGCCAACAATCTCGGTGATGCCGAAGTCGTGGTCGTTTCGACTGCGATCAAGAAGACCAATCCGGAGCTGATCGCTGCGCGCGAAAAATCGCTGCCGATCGTGCGTCGTGCCGAGATGCTGGCTGAGCTGATGCGCTTTCGTAACGCGATCGCCATCGGCGGCACGCATGGCAAGACCACGACCACGTCGATGGTTGCCACGCTGCTTGAAGCCGGCGGGCTCGATCCGACAGTGATCAATGGCGGGATCATCAACGCCTACGGCACCAATGCCCGCATGGGCGAGGGCGAGTGGATGGTGGTCGAGGCCGACGAATCGGACGGCACCTTCCTGAAGCTGCCGGCGGAAGTCGCGGTCGTCACCAATATCGACCCGGAACACCTGGACCATTACGGTAATTTTGATGCCGTTCGTGCAGCCTTCCGCCAGTTCGTCGAGAACGTGCCGTTCTACGGTTTCGGCGTTCTTTGCATCGATCATCCCGAGGTTCAGGCGCTGGTCAGCAAGATCGAGGACCGCAAGGTCGTCACCTATGGCGAAAACCCGCAGGCCGATGCACGCTTTTCTAATATCCGCATGGATGGAACGAAGGCGACTTTCGATGTCGAAATACGCCGTCGCCGTACCGGCCGGGTATTCAATTTCAAGGACCTGACCCTGCCCATGCCGGGCCGGCACAATATTTCCAATGCCACGGCGGCGATTGCAGTCGCCAACCGGCTGGGTATTTCGGAAGAGGATATCCGCAAGGGGCTTGCTGCGTTCGGTGGCGTGAAACGCCGCTTCACGCTTACGGGAACCTGGAATGATGTGCAGGTATTCGACGACTACGGGCACCATCCGGTCGAGATCAAGGCGGTGCTGAGAGCTGCACGCGAGGCCTGCAAGGGGCGGATCATCGCGGTACACCAGCCGCATCGCTATTCACGCCTTTCGAGCCTTTTCGAGGATTTCGCGACCTGCTTCAACGACGCGGACAGCATTATCCTTGCACCGGTCTATGCTGCGGGCGAAGATCCGATTGAAGGTGTCAATTCGGAGACGCTGGTCTCGCACATCCGTGCGGGCGGCCACCGCGACGCGCGCTATATGGCGTCGCCGGCTGAACTGGCACATATTGTTTCAGGCATTGCGAAACCAGGTGATTTCGTGGTTCTTCTGGGAGCGGGTAATATTACACAGTGGGCGGCGTCATTGCCGAGGGAACTGGAAAGCATATCAGGACAGTAAGTATGAAGCAGGTAGATGGGGAAAAGCTGCTGGCCTCGCTCGGGGAGGGCGTGAACCAGTTGCGCGGGCGTCTTACACCGGACGCATCGATGGAAAGGGTAACCTGGTTCCAGGCGGGCGGTCTGGCGGAACTGATGTTCCAGCCGCATGACGTGGACGATCTGATAACCTTCCTGAAACTGTTGCCGGCCGAAGTGCCGCTGACGGTTGTCGGCGTTGGGTCCAATCTGCTTGTTCGCGATGGGGGCATCCCGGGCGTTGTCATCCGCCTCTCCGCCAAGGGATTTGGCCAGGTCGAACTTGTCGGCGAAAACCGCATTCGCGCCGGTGCGATCTGCCCGGACAAGCATATTGCCGCGATGGCCATGGATAACGGTATCGGCGGCTTTGCCTTTTATTACGGTATTCCTGGCTCGATCGGCGGCGCCTTGCGGATGAATGCCGGCGCTAACGGGGGGGAGACTTCCCAGCGCGTGATCGAGGTCCATGCTGTTGATCGGCAGGGCAACAAGCACGTGCTCTCCAAGGAAGACATGGGCTATACCTATCGACATACGGCAGCCTCCAAGGATCTGATCTTCACGCATGCCGTATTCGAAGGGTATCCGGAAGATCGGGCCAAGATCCGAGCCGAGATGGATGCCGTCCGCCAGCATCGCGAAACAGTGCAGCCGATCAAGGAAAAGACCGGCGGTTCCACGTTCAAGAACCCGCCAGATCACTCCGCATGGAAGCTGATCGATGATGCCGGCTGCCGTGGCCTGATGAACGGCGGCGCGCAGATGTCGTCGCTTCATTGCAACTTCATGATCAATATCGGCCATGCGACCGGTTACGATCTCGAATATCTCGGGGAGATGGTGCGTCAGCGCGTGTTCGAACATGCCGGCATCAAGTTGGAATGGGAAATCAAGCGGCTGGGCATTTTCATGCCCGGGCGTGAGGTCAAGCCTTTCCAGGGCGCGACCACGGAGTAACCGGCCGCTCGGTCCGTTCAGGAGGCGTAAACAATGCCTTTCCACCTGAACGGACCAAGCCTCTGGCTAATTCTCCGGATTGGCCTTCGATGGCTTGGCGACTTCTGGTTGCTGACCTCGGCGCCTCGCTGTTTTGGAGCGTTGATCAGATAAGCGCCCCCTTATTTTTCTCTCTATTTTGCCGTTCCTGATTGCTGATGCAGATTGGATTACCGTTATTCTGAACGCACGGGGTAATCGCATCCAAGATGTGCATCCATTCCGGAAACAATCTAATATCCGGCAATATCCAGACAAGAAAAAGCCCGCGAGGCCAATGGCTTCGCGGGCTTTTCTTATGATCTGATTCCGATCCGGTTAAGGATCAGACTTCTTCCTTGCCTGACAGGAAGATGCAGGCAAGCGTGATTAGAGCGGCAACAAGCAGGTAGTAGCCGACATAGGCCATGCCGTAGTTAGCCTGCAGGTAGGTGGCGATATAGGGGGCCAGGGAGGCGCCAAATATGCCAGCCATGTTGAAGGTGATCGACGAGCCGGTATAGCGCACCGTGGTCGGAAATGGTGCGGCCAGCGCCGTACCGATCAGGCCGTAAGTCATGCCCATGAGGACCATGGCCAGAATCACGAACAGGAAGATCATGCCTTCGCCGTTGGTCATCAAGGCCGGCAGGAGGAACGAGAAGGCTGCAATCAGCGCGCTGGTGAGGATCAGCATCTCGCGTCGGCCGTAACGCTCTGCGAGCTTGCCGATCACGACGATGAAGATACCGAAGACAACGGAGCCGAGAAGCTGCACTTCCAGCGCATCCAGGAACGGCATCTTCAGGACCTTGACGTTGTAGGACAGAAGATAGGCCGTGCCGATGTAGAACAGCACGAAAGTGGCAAGTGCTACGAATGTGCCGAGCACGAGGCTGCGCTTGTGCTTGCGGAAGAGTTCCGCGACCGGCACTTCGACGCGTTCATGGCTGTCGATTGCCTTCTGGAAGGCAGGGGTCTCGGTAATCGAAAGGCGAACCCAAAGGCCGACAGCGACCAGTATTATCGATGCGATGAAGGGAACGCGCCAGCCCCAGCTGAGCAGCGCTTCCTGCGACATGAAATGCAGGAGGATCCAGAATACGCCGGATGACAGGAACAGGCCCAGCGGGGCGCCGAGCTGCGGGAACATGCCGTACCAGCTGCGCTTGCCCGGAGGAGCGTTTTCGGTGGCCAGTAGAACCGCGCCACCCCATTCGCCGCCGAGACCGAAGCCCTGGCCGAAACGGCAAAGCGCCAGAAGCAGCGGTGCGACGACACCAATCTGTTCATAGGTCGGCAGAAGGCCGATCACGACCGTGGAAACACCCATGGTCAACAATGCGGCTACCAGCGTCGTCTTGCGGCCGATACGATCACCGTAATGGCCGAACACGATCGCGCCGAGCGGGCGTGCAAAGAATGCGATGGAGAAGGTTGCGAAAGATGCGAGAAGCGCGCTCGTGGGGTCGCTGCCGGGGAAGAACAGCGTCGGGAACACCAGGACGGCGGCGGTCGCATAAACATAAAAATCGAAAAACTCGATCGTCGTGCCGACCACGCTGGCCGTCAGGACTTGTGCAGGAGAGTTCGTTGCAACAGGCGCTAACGGCTCAGCAGACGGCGAAGCGGAGGGCGTCGCGTTAGTCATACTGATTCCAGTTCAGAAAAGGTTTTTTATATGGCTCTTGGGAGGGCCGCATGCGCAGTATCGTAATTTTATGGCGACCGAAACCCTTTCTGTCGCAATAAATGCAAAAAAAAACAGGTCTTGCGAAGAATCATGCGACGAGCTGAGACGTCCCGTAGGAAAGGGAGTGCGCCGTGATCTGTGATTTCCTCAAGTGTCGCGTTAACTATTTCCTTCGTAATTTTATCCTTTGTTTTCAGTGTATTGGGTTGCCTCGTTAAGCAAAGTAAACGATTTGTTAACCATTTTGCTGCACCAATGAGGGACGAGTTCGGTGAGAGTCGCTGGCCGCAAGAGGCGGGAGAGGTTCGAAATCCGGGAATTGTTCTTTTTCAAGAGGTGATGGATGAGTGGCAAGCACGTGGCTGTTCTGATGGGAGGGTTTTCCTCCGAGCGGCCTGTCAGCCTGTCGTCCGGCAACGCTTGTGCGGATGCGCTTGAGGGCGAAGGTTATCGGGTGACGCGTGTCGACGTCGGGCGTGATGTCGGTTCGGTGCTGGCTGGTCTTCGGCCCGATGTTGCATTTAACGCTCTTCATGGTCCCTTCGGTGAAGACGGGACTATCCAGGGTGTGCTCGAATACCTGGAAATTCCTTACACGCATTCGGGTGTGCTGGCCTCTGCGTTGGCCATGGATAAGGCCCAGGCAAAGCATGTTGCCAAGGCTGCAGGCGTGCCTGTTGCCGATGCGCTTGTTATGGATCGCAAGGATTTCACCAATGTTCATCCCATGCCTGCGCCCTATGTGGTCAAGCCGGTTCGTGAGGGGTCTTCTTTCGGTGTTGTGATCGTTCGTGAGGATCAGTCCCATCCGCCGCAGATCGTGACGTCGCCTGAATGGCGCTACGGCGACGAGGTGATGGTTGAGCGTTATGTCTATGGTCGTGAACTGACCTGTGGGGTCATAAATGGTCAGGCTCTCGGTGTCACGGAAGTCGTCCCGACTGGTCCGGGATTCTACGATTACGACGCCAAGTATGTTGCCGGTGGTTCAAAACACGTCATTCCGGCGCAGATTTCACCGAATATTTACCAAAAAATACAAGCATGGGCGGTCAAGGCGCACGAGGCTATCGGTTGCCGTGGCGTGAGTCGCTCCGACTTTCGCTTCGATGATCGGTTCTCCGGTGAAGGTGAAGTCATCTGGCTTGAGGTCAATACCCAGCCTGGAATGACCCCGACATCTCTCGTGCCTGAAATGGCTGCTCATGCGGGTTATTCCTTCGGTGAGCTTGTTCGCTGGATGGTGGAGGACGCTTCTTGTCTACGGTGATCGGCAAAATGGCTGGTGGATCGCATCGTCGCGCTGCTTCCGGCGTGGTGGGCGCTGACGATCGTCGCGTTTTGCCGCGGCCACTGCGTCGCGTCGTGCGCTTTGCGGTCAGTCTTGCCACCGGCAGGATCGATATTCCGGCGCATGCCGGCACGCTATCCACCTTCGCGTTTTTCGCGGCCGTAGGTCTCTATGGCATGTCTCTCGGTGGTCACGGTCATGTTGTGGCCCAGTCCACAACTGCTGCGGTCGGATTCGCGATCGAAGACGTTCGGGTCTCGGGTAACGATCAGACTTCGGAAATCGACATTCTTCAGCTTCTCGGTCTCGATGGCACGACGTCACTGGTTGCGCTGGATATCGATGCCGCAAGGCGCAAGCTGTCCGAGCTGCCTTGGGTCGAATATGCGGAAGTGCGCAAGGTTTATCCGCGCACGATCGAGGTCATGCTCAAGGAGCGCAAGGCTTTCGCCATCTGGCAGCACGGATCCGAACTGTCGCTGATCGAAAAGAACGGATCGGTTATCGCGCCACTCAAGGACAACAAGTTTGCCTCCTTGCCCCTGTTCGTCGGTCGTGATGCAGAGATTGCTGCCGCATCCTTCGCGCAGGAAATGGACAAGTGGCCTGAGATTGCAAGCCGCGTGCGGGCCTATGTCCGGGTTTCCAGCCGCCGTTGGGATCTGCATCTCGATAACGGCATCGTTCTCAAACTTCCGGAAGAGCGTATCCCGTCTGCTCTGGCTCTCTTGTCCAAACTGGAAAAAGAGCAGGGTGTGCTGGAGCGCGATGTCGCTGCGGTAGACCTTCGTCTTGAAGATCGCACAACCATTCAATTGACTTCCGCTGCGGTGGAGCGTCGTGAGCAAGCGCTCGACGCTCGTACCAAGGCCCTGAAAAAAGCTGGAGCGAAATCGTGAATATGTTCGGTTCCTCCCAATTCGGTATGCCGCGTATGAAGCCCCTGTCATCGAAGCGCAGCCACGTCGTGTCGGTTCTGGATATCGGATCGACCAAGGTCGTGTGCATGATTGCCCGCCTCACTCCGCGCCAGGAAAGCCAAATCCTTCCGGGCCGCACGCATCACATCGAGATCATCGGCATCGGCCATCAGCGTTCACGTGGTGTGAAGTCAGGTGTGATCGCCGACCTCGATGCAGCCGAAAGCGTTATCCGGCTTGCCGTCGACGCTGCCGAGCGCATGGCTGGCCTCACCGTCGACAGCCTGATCGTAAACGTTTCCGCCGGCCGTCTGGCAAGCGATGTCTATACTGCGACCATCGATCTTGGTGGCCAGGAAGTCGAGAATTCCGATCTTCGCAAGGTTCTGGTGGCGGCAAGCAACCAGTCGCAGCGGCATGATCGCGCCATCCTTCACTCGCTGCCCACCGGCTTCTCGCTGGATGGCGAGCGCGGCATCCGTGATCCGCTGTCGATGTATGGCGATGAACTGGGTGTCGACATGCATTTCGTCACCGCTGAACGCATCACGCTGAAAAACCTCGAGCTTTGCGTCAATCGTGCGCATCTATCGGTCGAGGGCATGGTGGCTACACCTTATGCCAGCGGTCTTGCTGCCCTGGTCGACGACGAAGTAGAACTCGGCTGCGCAGCCATCGACATGGGCGGCGGCACGACGACGATCTCCGTTTTCTGCGAAGGCAAGCTCGTTCATACGGATGCAATCGGTCTTGGTGGCCATCATGTCACAACTGATCTGGCGCGAGGCCTATCGACTCGGATAGAAGATGCCGAGCGCATGAAAGTCGTACATGGTTCGGCACTCGCCAATGGTGGCGATGAACGTGACGTGATCTCCGTACCGCCGATCGGCGAGGATGATCGCGATCAGCCGACCCAGGTGCCGCGCTCGCTGGTTACCCGTATCGTTGGCGCCCGCATCGAAGAGACGCTGGAGCTTATTCGTGACCGCATCCAGAAGTCGGGTTTCAGCCCGATTGTCGGAAAGCGTGTTGTCTTGACGGGTGGCGCCAGCCAGCTGACCGGCCTGCCGGAAACGGCACGGCGGATTCTCGCCCGCAATGTTCGCATCGGTCGTCCGATGGGTGTCTCCGGTCTTCCGGCGGCAGCCAAGGGACCGGCGTTCTCCACCGCAGTGGGACTGATCATCTATCCGCAGGTGGCGGATATGGAAACGCATGCATCGCAGGGCGGCCTCATCGGTTCGTTCGGCAACGGAACCGGTCGTCTGGCCCGCATGGGACAGTGGCTGAAAGAGAGTTTTTGACAGGGAAGACAGCCCCTGACCTGTCAAAGTGAATTGGAAAAGAATTGGTCAGCTCGGCGACGCGACCAAAAGCAGAAGGAAAAGGTACAATGACGATCAAGCTGAACAAGCCTGACATCACCGAGCTGAAGCCTCGGATCACTGTTTTCGGCGTGGGTGGCGGCGGCGGTAACGCCGTCAACAACATGATCACTGCCGGGCTCGAAGGCGTCGATTTCGTCGTAGCCAATACCGATGCCCAGGCGCTGACCATGACCAAGGCCGAACGCATCATCCAGATGGGTGTGCAGGTCACCGAAGGTCTCGGCGCCGGTTCGCAGCCGGAAGTCGGCCGTGCTGCCGCCGAGGAATGCCTCGACGAGATCATCGATCATCTCAACGGCACCCACATGTGCTTCGTGACCGCAGGCATGGGCGGTGGTACCGGTACCGGTGCTGCTCCGGTCGTTGCGCAGGCTGCCCGCAACAAAGGCATCCTGACCGTCGGCGTCGTCA
The DNA here is from genome assembly GCF_014198105.1 of Aliirhizobium cellulosilyticum. Classification (NCBI taxonomy): domain Bacteria; kingdom Pseudomonadati; phylum Pseudomonadota; class Alphaproteobacteria; order Hyphomicrobiales; family Rhizobiaceae; genus Aliirhizobium; species Aliirhizobium cellulosilyticum. Next base: position 1,117,398 of record NZ_JACIGW010000001.1, read on the forward strand.
CCAAGCCGTTCCACTTCGAAGGCGGTCGCCGCATGCGTCTGGCCGAGCAGGGTATTCAGGAACTGCAGAAGTCGGTCGACACGCTGATCGTCATTCCGAATCAGAACCTGTTCCGTATCGCCAATGACAAGACGACCTTTGCCGACGCATTCGCGATGGCCGACCAGGTTCTCTATTCGGGCGTTGCCTGCATCACCGACCTGATGGTCAAGGAAGGCCTGATCAACCTCGACTTCGCTGACGTTCGCTCTGTCATGCGCGAGATGGGCCGTGCAATGATGGGTACGGGCGAAGCTTCCGGTTCGGGCCGCGCTCTGCAGGCTGCCGAAGCCGCGATCGCCAACCCGCTGCTCGACGAGACCTCGATGAAGGGCGCTCAGGGCCTGCTGATCTCGATCACCGGTGGTCGCGACCTTACTCTCTTCGAAGTCGACGAAGCGGCTACCCGTATTCGCGAAGAAGTCGATCCGGATGCCAACATCATCCTCGGTGCGACCTTCGATGAAGCACTTGAAGGCCTCATCCGCGTCTCCGTCGTTGCAACCGGTATCGATCGCGCTCATGGCGAAGTCGACCTGCGTGCCGCTGAAATGCGCGCCGCTCAGAAGCCGATTATCCGTCCTTCCGCGGCCGTTGCTCCGGCTCCGGCCGCAGCTCAGCCTGTCATGATGCAGGCCCCCCAGGCACCGAAGGCTGCCGACCCGATCGCAGAGACTATCCGCCAGGCGGAAGCTGAAATGGAACAGGTTCTTGCAATCCCGACGCCCGTTGCTCCGGCACCACAGCCGCAGCAGGACGAGTTCCGTCCGCAGAGCCGTCTCTTCGCAGCTCCGGTTGCAGAAGCTCCGGCTCCCGCACCGGTCATGACCCGTCCGGTTCAGCCGGCACCTCAGCCGGCTCCGGCTTACCATCAGCCGGCGTCCGCCGCTGCACCGGTTATGAGCCAGCCGGCTCCTCGCATGGCACAGCCGGTTCAGCATGAGCCTGTTTATCGCGAACCTGTCATGGAGCCGGTTCGCATGCCGAAGGTGGAAGATTTTCCGCCGGTCGTGAAGGCTGAGATGGAACATCGCGCCCAGGCGACGGCCCATGTTCAGGAAGAGCGTGGACCGATGGGCCTCCTGAAGCGGATCACCAATTCGCTCGGTCGCCGGGAAGAGGAAGAGCAGGTTCAGTCGGACATGACGGCTTCGGCTCCTGTTCCCCAGCGTCGTCCGCTTTCGGCAGAAGCCAGCCTCTATGCCCCGCGTCGCGGCAATCTCGATGACCGTGGGCGTGTTGCTCCGCAGGCGAGCCACGAGGACGATCAGCTCGAAATTCCGGCCTTCCTGCGCCGCCAGTCGAACTGAGTTAACGGCGTATAACAAAGTTGAAGAGGCCCGGGTGATCAGCATCCGGGCCTTTTTAAGTTGAGCATATTAACTGTGGAAAAATAACCTTTCCAATCAGATGTTTACGCGATGAAAAGTATGTCGCGGCCAAGGATGGTGACGTTGTTAGAAAACCGTAACAATCCGAAACGAACAGTGATTTGGAAACAGCGTAGAGCATGCGTATTTAGTCGCTGACAGAGTTGGAACAATTCGTTCGTTTCAACGGAATGCGAATACGGACCTGCTGATCACGGGTGCGACGGAATCAAGAAGGCTTACGTTAATGACAATTGGATTGCTCGGATTTCAGGCAACGATTGCTGCTCCGGTTACGTTGAGCGGCATCGGTGTGCATTCCGGAGCGCCGGTGATGATTACGTTCCAGCCGGCGGAAGCCGGAACCGGTATTGTGTTCAGCCGTAATCTCGAAGACGGCACTTCGGTCGAATATCGTGCCGTGTCGTCGCAGGTCGGCCCGACGGATCTCTGCACCGTGCTCGGCGTGTCGCCAGTCAAGTGGGTTGCGACCATCGAGCATGTCATGGCTGCGCTCTATGCGATGGGCATCGACAACATCATCGTCGAAGTCGATGGTGCCGAAATGCCGATCATGGACGGCAGCTCCTATCCCTTCATCGAGGCGATCGAACAGGTCGGCACGGTCAATCTCGGGATCAAGCGTCGTTACATTCGCGTCATCAAGCCGGTGCGAATCGAATCAGGCGCATCCTGGTCCGAGTTCCGCCCCTATGACGGCACCCGATTCGAAGTGGAAATCGATTTCCCGTCTTCGTTGATTGGTCGTCAGAGCTGGAAGGGTGACCTGAGTGCTGCAACTTTCAAGTCCGAGCTTTCGCGCGCCCGCACCTTCGGCTTCATGCGTGATGTCGAGCGTCTGTGGGCTGCAGGTTATGCACTTGGGTCTTCGCTGGAAAACTCGGTCGTGATTTCCGACGATGAAACTGTCGTGAACGTCGAAGGCCTGCGTTACGCCAAGGATGAGTTCGTTCGTCACAAGACGCTGGATGCCGTTGGCGATCTGGCTCTTGCAGGAGCGCAGTTTATTGGTTGCTACCGCTCCTATCGCGGCGGACACAAGATGAATGCAAATGCGCTGAAGGCTCTTCTGAGCGACTCGACCGCCTATGAAGTGGTCGAGGCCCCGTCTTCTGTTGCCACACGTGTTCGTGCTGGTGAGTTCGTTCCCGTCAGCATGACGGAATGTGCTCCCTGGTTTGCCTGAATTTTATAATCTCCGTCAGACTGGCCGTTCCGCAAGGAGCGGCCTTTTTCTTTTCATAAAAGGCACTTGCTGGCCGCGATCGCCACAAAAATGCATTAATGCCGACCCATTGCGTTGCCCTGACCATGCTTTTATGGCTAGTACGCCGCTGGGCACGAGTAGTTTCACGCGGGGACGATCAGGGACTGTCGGATGGCTGATGGAAAGTCTGTAGAAATGCGTAGCTTTACGAGGATCGGCCTCCTGGCGATTGCACTCATCGGGACCGGGGTTGGCTTGGCTTCATGCCAATCCGACAAGGACATCGATATAACGAAGCTTGGCTTCGAAGCCGAGTCCCCGGAGATATTGTATAATCAGGGCCTTGCGAACATGAAGGCCGGCAACATGGCCGAAGCTGGGCGCAAGTTCGACGCTATCGACAAGCAGAACCCGTTTACCGAATGGGGCCGCAAGGCGCTTGTGATGAGCACTTTCGTCAAGCAGCGCATGGGCCGTAACGACGATGCGATCTCGGTCGGTAACCGTTATCTCAGCCAGTATCCGAAGTCGCAGGACTCGGCCTATGTCCAGTATCTGGTTGGCCTTTCGTATTCCAAGCAGATTTCCGACGTGACGCAGGACCAGAAGGCCGCGGCAAATACGATCGCTGCGATGAGCAAGGTCGTAAACGATTATCCGAACTCGGAATATGTCGAGGACGCGCAGGCGAAGATTCGATTCGCGCGCGACCAGATGGCCGGCAAGGAAATGCAGATCGGCCGTTATTATCTCGAGCGTAAAGAATACCTTGCCGCCATCCAGCGTTTTCGCAATGTTGTCGAAACCTATCCCAACACCAATCAGGTGGAAGAGGCTTTGGCGCGTCTGACCGAGACCTATTATCGTATGGGCATCGTAGAAGAGGCGCAGACGGCTGCAGCGGTGCTTGGACGGAACTATCCGGACAGCCAGTGGTATGCCGATAGCTACAAGCTGCTGCATTCGGGTGGTGTCGAGCCGCGCGAAAACAGGGGGTCCTGGATTTCGCGCGCCGGTGCCAAGCTCATCGGCGCCTGAGAGACCAGAGGTCAATAACGAGGCTACATGCTGATCCAGTTGTCGATCCGCGATATCGTTCTGATCGAGCGGCTCGATCTCGGTTTCGAGGCCGGGCTCTCGGTGCTGACGGGTGAAACCGGCGCCGGGAAGTCCATCCTGCTCGATAGTCTTTCGCTGGCACTTGGTGGTCGTGGTGACGGTGGTCTCGTGCGCCATGGCGAAGACAAAGGGCAGGTAACGGCCGTCTTCGATGTGCCGGGCCAGCACGCTGCACGAAAACTCCTCAAGGAAAACGGCATCGATGACGATGGCGATCTGATCTTCCGCAGGATCCAGTCGGCGGACGGGCGCACGCGCGCGTCGATCAACGACCAGCCGGTCAGCGTGCAGTTGATGCGGCAGGTCGGCCAGGTGCTCGTGGAAATCCACGGCCAGCATGACGACCGCGCCCTGATCGACACGAATGCACACCGCATGCTGCTCGATGCCTTTGCGGGCTTGTCCGACGAGGTGCAGCAAGTCAGCGGTCTCTATCGCACATGGCGTGATGCCGAGCGTGCTTTCAAGGCGCACCGCGCCAAGGTGGAAGCTGCGGCCCGCGAGGCCGATTATATCCGTGCCTCGGTCGAAGAGCTGGAAGCGCTTTCGCCGCGCGACGGCGAAGAGGAAGAGCTCGCCGAACATCGCTCGAAGATGCAAAAGTCCGAGCGAATTGCCGGTGACATTTCCGAGGCTTCAGAATTCCTCAACGGCAATGCCTCACCAGTCCCGATGATTGCGTCCATGGTGCGCCGTCTGGAACGCAAGAGCCATGAGGCGCCAGGTCTTCTGGAAGAGACTGTGGAGCTTCTGGATCAGGCGCTCAATCATCTCTCGAATGCGCAGATGGAGGTCGAGGCGGCGCTTCGGCGCACTGAGTTCGATCCGCGTGAACTGGAGCGCGTCGAGGAGCGGCTTTTCGCTCTGCGCGCCGCTGGCCGCAAATATTCTGTCGCCGTGGTCGATCTGCCGGCGCTGGCCGAAAAGATGGTGGCTGATCTCGCCGATCTCGATGCCGGTGAAGAGAAGCTCGGGCAGTTGGAGAAGATCGCTGCCGCTGCCAAGGAAGAGTTCGATCGCGCAGCCGCTGTGCTTTCAGATAAGCGCAAGGCTGGTGCCGAATCGCTTGCTGCCGCCGTCATGGCCGAACTGCCGGCATTGAAGCTTGAGCGTGCACGCTTCATGGTCGAGGTTACCGCCGATCCCGAGACGGCTGCTGCCGAGGGGATTGATACGGTCGAATTCCACGTGCAGACCAACCCGGGCACGCGCCCCGGCCCGATCATGAAGGTGGCTTCGGGTGGCGAGCTTTCCCGTTTCCTGCTGGCGCTGAAGGTGGCTCTTGCCGACCGCGGTTCGGCACCGACTTTGGTATTTGACGAGATCGATACGGGTGTCGGCGGCGCGGTGGCCGACGCCATCGGTCAGCGTCTGAAACGGTTGTCATCGACGGTCCAGGTTCTTTCCGTTACGCATGCGCCGCAGGTGGCGGCACGCGCTGCGACGCATCTCCTGATCTCGAAGGGACCGGCGGCCGACGGTTCCGAAAAGATCGCTACGCGCGTTGCGACCATGGCTCCTGAACATCGCGCCGAGGAGATTGCCAGGATGCTCTCCGGTGCTTCTGTGACTGACGAGGCTAGGGCTGCTGCCGCGGCGCTTTTATCCGGCAGCGGCTAACACCGGCTTTCGATATTTGACGGCCTCAAGATCGTGGCGTGTTTTCCACTCTCCGAGATGACGTGGTTCTTCCAATCCATGGTGATTGCACTAGAAAAGCGGTGAAGATGGAGATTCCCGCATGGCCGCCGATCAGACCCCAATCGAAACGCTGACCGAACAGACGGCTGCTGCCGAACTGGAGCGGCTGGCGAAAGAGCTGGCCCATCACGACGAACTGTACCACGCCAAGGATGCGCCGGAGATTTCCGACGCCGAGTACGATGCACTGAAGCGTCGAAACCTTGCCATCGAAGAGCGCTTTCCGCAGCTTATCCGCTCGGATAGTCCTTCGATCACTGTCGGTGCCGCACCACTCGCCACCTTTGCTCCGATCACCCATGCCCGGCCGATGCTGTCTCTCGACAACACGTTTTCCGACGAGGATGTGCGCGATTTCGTCAATTCGGTCTATCGTTTCCTCGGGCAGCTGCCAGATAACTCGATCGCCTTTACAGCCGAACCGAAGATCGACGGCTTATCCATGTCGATCCGCTACGAAGAAGGTGTTCTCGTCAATGCTGCCACGCGCGGCGACGGGACGACAGGTGAAAACGTCACCGCCAATGTGAAGACGATCAAGGAAATCCCTCAGCGCCTGCCCAAGGGCGTACCAGCAGTCGTCGAGGTGCGTGGTGAGGTCTATATGGCCAAGAGCGACTTTCTGGCGCTCAACGCAGAGATGGAGGCGCAGGGCAAGCAGCTTTACGTCAATCCGCGCAACACCGCGGCAGGCTCCTTGCGACAACTAGATGCCAAGGTGACCGAAAGTCGTAAACTGAAATTCTTCGCCTATGCCTGGGGGGAGATTTCCGAGCCAAACGACTTGCCGAAGAGCCAGTACGAGATGGTGCAGACCTTCAAGGGTTGGGGCTTTCCGGTGAACCCGCTGATGAAGCGGCTGAATTCGGTCGATGACGTTCTGGCGCATTATCACGAGATCGGCCTTGCCCGCCCTGAACTCGATTACGATATCGACGGCGTCGTCTACAAGGTCGATCGGCTTGATCTGCAGGCCCGCCTCGGTTTTCGCTCGCGTTCGCCGCGCTGGGCAACCGCACATAAGTTCCCGGCGGAGCAGGCGTTCACTACCGTCGAGAATATCGATATCCAGGTTGGCCGAACCGGTGCGTTGACGCCGGTTGCGCGACTGACGCCGATTACTGTCGGCGGTGTGGTTGTCACCAATGCGACGCTGCACAATGCCGATTACATCGAAGGTATCGGCAATTCCGGCGAGCGCATCCGTGAGGAAGAGCACGATATCCGCATCGGCGATACAGTCATTGTCCAGCGGGCAGGGGATGTCATCCCGCAGGTGCTTGACGTGGTGATGGAGAAGCGCCCGGCTGATGCGAAGAAATACGAGTTTCCTACCAAATGCCCGGTTTGCGGCAGTCATGCGGTACGCGAGAAAAATGAAAAGACCGGCAAGCTCGATTCGGTCACACGCTGCACCGGCGGTTTCGTCTGCCGTGCGCAGGCAACCGAACACCTGAAACATTTCGTCTCGCGCAATGCCTTCGATATCGAGGGGCTGGGCACGAAGCAGGTGGACTTCTTCTTCAAGAGCGAAGATCCTGCACTGCAGGTTCGCACTGCGCCCGACATATTCACGCTGAAGAAGCGGCAGGAATCTTCGCCGTTGATAAAGCTCGAAAACATCGAGGGTTTTGGCAGGGTCAGCGTCAGAAAACTGTTCGATGCGATCGATGAACGCCGTTCGATAGCGCTCAATCGCTTCATCTATGCACTCGGTATCCGCCATGTCGGCGAGACGACAGCAAAACTGCTTGCCCGCCATTACGGCACTTATGAAGCATTCGATCGGGCGATGAAGGATGCGTCATCACTGACCGGTGACGCGTGGCAGGACCTGAACAATATCGAGGGCATTGGTGAGATCGTCGCCCGCGCCATCGTCGAATTCTTCAAGGAGCCTCGCAATCTCGATGTCATCAATCGATTGCTCGAAGAGGTGACGCCGCAGGCTGCGGAGCAGGTTGCAGCGTCCGACAGCCCGGTGGCGGGCAAGACGGTCGTATTCACCGGTTCGCTAGAGCGGTTTACACGCGACGAAGCCAAGGCTCGTGCTGAAGGCCTTGGGGCGAAGGTGGCCGGTTCCGTATCGAAGAAGACCGACTATGTCGTCGCTGGCCCCGGCGCCGGTTCCAAGCTCGACAAGGCTCGGGAACTCGGCGTCGAAGTGATGACGGAGGATGAGTGGCTCACCTTTATCGGTGGCTGATCGTCAGGTTTTGATCCGTGCCATGCAATAGGCATCGACATAGCTGCCGTCTCGAAAAGCGAATTCCTTCATGAGGCCTTCGGTGACGAACCCGTTCTTCTCATAGAGACGGATGGCTGGTTCGTTGTCCGTATAGACCGTCAGTTCGACGCGACGCAGGTTGAACCAGTTGTCGGCAAGGGCGAGGACTTCTCCTATTAGCGCTCGGCCGATCCCCTTGCCGACATAGGCATCGTGAACACCCATGCCGATACTTCCGACGTGGACACGACGATTGGAGAGCCGCGTCAATCCGGCATCCCCGACAATCTTGCCGTCGAGGAGAGCGATCAGGCTCGTGGCGTTTGCCGGCTGACTTTCAATACCCTTGCGGATTTCATCCGGCGTGTGGTGCGGGGTGCGCAGCGTGCCGTACCGATAGCCCGGGAGATTGTGCAGCGTCACTATTCCTTCGGCATCTGACGGCCGTCTTGCCCGTATGACGAGGTTTTGGGGCCAGGCTGCATCTTTCGCCAATGGTGGAGGATTTTCAAGTTCGCTCATGTCGCTCTCTTTGGTTTGCCCAAGCAGAGCGGAACGATGCCGACCCTGCCATCATGAGGCAGGGTGGTGGACGGATGCCGGCTAACGCGCCAAACCCGCCACTCGCCCTGCAGGGCGAATGGTCACGGTCATATGGGTAAGGGCGATATAGCTGATCATGATCCGGATTTGGCCATGAATGTGGAAACAGGTCAAGCTGCCACATATGCGGCTCTTTGCCGAATCGCGTTGTCCGGCCTAAAAGCGACGCAGTCGTCCAACCGGAATTTCAGCTTGAAGACCATCGCGATCGATTTCGAAACCGCCAACGAGCAGCGTGGAAGCGCCTGTTCGGTAGGGCTTGCGTGGATCGAAAATGGCAGGGTGGTTCGCGTCGAAGAACGTTTGATCCGGCCGAAGGACATGCGGTTTTCGTCTTTCAACATCGGCATCCACGGCATTCGCCCAGAGCAGGTCGAGGATGCCGGTGAATTTCCGGAAGTGATGGACGAATTTGCCGACGATTTTGCCGGTGCGACGATGATCGCTCATAATGCGGCATTCGACTTCAGTGTCTGGCGCGCCTGTCTCGATCAATACCGCCAGTCTTATCCGGAGCTTTCCTATCTCTGCAGCGTCAAGATGGCTCAGAAGGTGTGGCCTCATCTGATCTCGCACAAGCTGAATATCCTGGCGCAGCATCTCGGGCTGAATTTCCTTCACCATAACGCGGCAGAGGATGCCGCCATCTGTGCCGAGGCCACGATCGCGATCGCATCGACGTTGAACCTGTCCGAAATCCGCGATGTTCCCGCTGCGATCGGGATGAAAGCCGGCCGGCTGTTCTCCAGCGGTTACGAAGCGTGTACTCTGCCCAAACGGTCTGCTGTTTTGATCGGCAGGTGAATAATCCGCAGCCGTCTTGCAAGCTGTCTGCAGCACCTTATCTCTGATCGCGGATCGTTGACCGGAGATTTGCCTCATGCCCCGCCTGAACCGCCGCATTGTCTCATTCGTTTCTGCCATTGCTATTCTGACCGGGCTTGCGGCTGCGCCGGCTGTCGCAGAAGTGGTTGGCAAGGTCGGCGTTGACTGGATCGGCAATGATATCATCGTCGAAGCTGTGCCTGATCCGCAGGTGAAAGGTGTCACCTGCCACGTCACCTATTTCGATCGCAGTGTGATCGACCGGTTGAAGAACGGGAACTGGTTCGAAGATCCGTCGAACAATTCCATCGCTTGCCGTCAGACCGGGCCGATCGAGATCGGCGACATCGAGCTCGATAAGGGTGGCGAGGAAGTGTTTCGTCAGGGACGGTCGCTGATCTGGAAGGACCTGCTGGTCAAGCGCATTTATGACAAGACCAATGACACGCTGATCTATCTGGCGCATTCGCGTCAGGTGGTGGAAGGTTCTGCCAAGATGGCGATTTCCACGGTGCCGCTTTACGGCCAGCAGATAAACTGGACGAAGGGCAAACCAGCTCCTTGAAACCGTGCCCCAAATCACATGAGAAAAGCCGGGCGTGACATGCACGTCCAGCTTTTTGTTTGACCGAATTTTCGTTAGCGGATGTACACGACCTTGCCGCCATCTGCGGCTGTCTGGATCGCGATGACGTTGGCCAGTTCGACATTCTGCATTGTTAGCGCATCAGCCAAACCCGGGTCGGATTGCAACTCCGCCTGAGCATTCTGGATCACGTCCGGGCTCGGATTGCTTACAGACTGAGGCAGGCGGCTGCCATTGCCAGAACTCGGATCATTGGTCACATCTACCACTGTGACACCGGCAGTCGATGTGGCAGGATTCTGCATATCCATCGTCTGGGCAGACGCACCGGCTGCGAAGGCGGAAGCGGAAATAAGTGCGGCAAGTGCAATAGCCTTTTTCATGGCAATTCTCCTTGTTGTCGTTTTCTTTCACGCGACGAAGAACATTTCTTCGTTGCATCGTGTCTGAGTTGACAAGCACCAAACCGCCTAGCTTCCCGGAAGGTTTCATAAAAATAATTATATTTTGCAATAACTTGCTGTTCCATCACATGCGAGTGAGACACGAACTTCTGAAGTGATCCGAAACAGAAAACGCCCGGCGTGATTGTTCACGCCAGGCGTTCTTGCAAACTGTAGACCGGTTAAGGAACTCAGGCGGCTTCGCGCGATAGTTCGTCGGCGATGACAGTGTCGAGGTTCAGGAAGCAGACCATGGTCTTTTCCAGGGCAACGATACCGCGGCAGAAGTCGCGCTGGGCTTCAGGAATGATTTCCGGCGCCGGCTGTAGGTCTTCGCTCTTGATGGTCATCATGTCGGAAACCTGCTCGACCAGCAGGCCGACAAGCTTGCCGCCGATGTCGGTGACGATGATCGCGGAACGCTCGGATGGTTCCGTCATCTTCATGCCGAGGCGGCAGGCCATGTCGATAACCGGTATAACCGCGCCGCGCAGGTTGATGAGGCCGAGGACATAAGGCGGGGTATGCGGCATCGGGGTCACCGGCGCCCAGCCGCGAATTTCGCGGATCGCCATGATGTCGATGCAGAATTCCTGGTCTCCGAGATGAAACGAGACGATCTCGAGATAGGCGCCGGACTGCTTTATCGCATTGCTCATATCAGAACTCTTCCGTTTGGCTGAAAAGCCCGGACATGCGGGGCTTCTGGAATCATGTTGAAATGATCATTGCCGCCCAGAAGTGAAAAACCGGTGAATCTTCTGGTGTAACCGGGTTAATTTCGATCTGCGACATAGGGCAGCAGGCTATCTGTTCAGTCCGTTCCCGTTCGTATAAAACGGCAGCATGCAAACAAGCGCCAGCCATCACTTTGCTCTGCCCGCGACCCTCCTTATCGGGATTGCCGTGCTTGGACTGTCGCTTGCCGGCTTTTGGGGCTGGATCAACTACGGTTCTTCCATCCTCCTTGCGGCGGGGGAGACAGCCCTTTCCTGGTGCCTTTGATCTTGTGGCTCCCTTGCTGGACTACGGGATGTTGAATTGCGCCGGTGAGCGGTTGTGTCTATGCCTGAGGCATTCTTCCTTTGAATTAAGAGACTAACCCATGAAAAGCCTTCGGATTGCCCTCTGGATTGCGGTCTTTGCTCTTGCGGGTGTTCTGGTGTGGTTGACGCTGGAGGTAACACGGCAAAAGCAGGATCTGGCCGAAGGGCCGTTTGGTGTCCCGTTCCGTCTGGTTGCGCAGAATGGCCAGCCGATTACCGAGCAGGCTTTTCGTGAAAAGCCCACCGCTTTGTTTTTCGGCTTTACACATTGCCCGGAAGTCTGCCCCACAACCTTGTTCGAGCTGAACGGCTGGATGCACAAGGTCGATCCCGACGGAACCAAGCTGAACGGCTATTTCGTCAGCGTCGACCCCGAGCGCGATACGCCGGAGGTGCTCGGCCTCTATGTCTCCAATGTTACCGATCGCATCAAGGGTATTTCAGGACCGCCCGCCGACGTTCTTGCTATGATCAAGGGCTACAAGGTCTATGCCAAGAAAGTGCCGGTCGACGCAGCCGATCCCAATGGTGACTACACGATGGATCACACGGCGTCGGTTTTCCTGCTGGATCAGGGGGGCCGGTTTGCGGGCACGATCGCCTATGGTGAAAATGCCGAAACGGCAGAAAAGAAGCTGGCAAATCTGATCAAGGGTTGATTGGCGGCGTTTGGGTGCGTTGCCGGTTGAATGGCGCAGGGCTTCTGTGGCAATGGTCTGCGCAACAATCAGCTGAGAGAGAAGACCGTGAGCGAGATCCGCCTCTACGTGACAGTCAATGAAGTAACGGCAGGCGAAGTTCTCGACCTCCTTTCGGATGTCTTCGGTGAAGAAGACTTCGCGATCGCCACCACGGAGGTGGATGAGAAGCGCGATATCTGGGAAGCCTCGGTCTATATGATGGCCGACGAGGAAGACGCAGTTCGCGAACGGATTGCGGATGCGCTTGCCGAGCCATTTCCCGATTTGTCCATTGCCCGTGAAATTATTCCCGATGTCGACTGGATCGCCAAATCGCTCGAGGGGTTGAAGCCGGTTCGTGCCGGCCGTTTCATCGTTCATGGCTCGCATGATCGCGACAAGGTTCGCGAAAACGATGTCGCAATCGAGATCGATGCGGGGCAGGCTTTCGGCACAGGTCATCACGGCACGACCGCTGGCTGCCTGGAAGTGATCGATAAGGTTCTGCGCGCAAGGCAGGTCAGGAATGCGCTCGATCTGGGAACCGGCAGCGGTGTGCTGGCGATCGCTGTGCGCAAGGTCAGGAAGATCCCGGTTCTTGCAACTGATATCGATCCGGTCGCGGTTCGCGTGGCGCGGGAAAACGTGAAGCGCAACGGTATTGCGTCGGGTATTCGGGTCGAGACTGCACCGGGCTTCCACTCTCCGGCTTTTCGTGAGGATGGGCCGTTCGATCTGATCATTGCCAATATTCTTGCTCGTCCGCTAATGAAAATGGCGCCGGAGCTTGGCCATCATCTGGCGCCGGGCGGATCGGTAATCCTTTCGGGAATTCTGGCCGCACAGCGCTGGAAGGTGATCGCCGCCTATAATGGTGCAGGCATGCGCCATCTCTCCACGATCTGGAAAAACGGCTGGGTGACGATGCATTTCACCAATCGGTGATATTGCGTCTCTGCATTGCGCTGAGCGCATGGCGTCAATCCGATATGCTGCAAAACAAAAGGCGACGCTTGCGCGCCGCCGTTTCAGGCTTTTCGGCCTGGATGCCCACGAGCGCAAGGGAGGAATTGCTGCTCAAGCGGGCTTTATTTTCGTCAGAGCCGTTTAGCTCCTCGCGATCCTCAGATCAAAAGAAGCAGGGGGTTGCGCCCTTGCGGCGAAGCTCTTCGCGGCTTGTGCCGAGGTTCTTCAAGGTTTCGTCATCAAGGCTCATGAGAGCGCCGTTAACGTAGCGGGAAACCTGCTTTTCGCGGGCCTGGGCCATACGGTTCATCGCATTGCGGAACATGGAGTTTGCCATTGATTTCGTCCTTCGCTGTGTTGTCTCATTTGGTATGGCTGGAATATATGCTTCATCGAGTTGCACAGTGAGTAGGCTTCGATCATTGGTGATATGCGCTCAATGCATGGTTGCGCGGTTTGATGCTTCAATATTTGGCATTTCGTTTAAGGCGATCCGCGTGCCGCCAGGAGGTTTCAATCTTCGACCTCTTGTTTTGCCGCATGTGTCTCGCGCAAAACCGCTGCACACTTTCGTTCGACATGCTTTAACGTGGATGTTCAACGGAATCGCAGCATTGGAATGGCAGCCATGTTTCAGTCTTTCGACAATAAGTCCTCTCCCCAATATGGTCGCGAGCGCGTCGCGGCGCTTCGCGCTCGCTTCGCGGATCTCGGTATTGATGGTTTTCTCGTGCCGCGCGCTGACGAATACCAGAGCGAGTATGTTCCTGAATCCGCCGAGCGGCTGTCCTGGCTTACCGGATTTACCGGTTCGGCGGGCATGGCGCTTGTCACGCAGAAAGAAGCAGTTGTTTTTGTCGACGGCCGTTATGTGACGCAGGTTGCCGAGCAGGTCGATGGCAGCGTGTTCACCCCCGGTGATCTCGTCAATGAGCCGCCGCATCTCTGGCTCCGCTCGCATGCTCAGCAAGGTTTTCGTCTCGGTATCGATCCCTGGCTGCATGGCGGCCAGGAGGTGAAGAGGCTTGAGAAGGCGCTGGAGGAGATTGGCGGATCGCTGGTGCTTCTTCCCGAAAACCCACTGGATACCGCCTGGGTCGATCGTCCGGCCGAGCCGCTTGGCGCAGTTGCCGTTCAGCAGGAGGCTCATGCTGGAAAATCGGCGGCGGAGAAGATCGCGGAGATTGCAGCCGGTCTGAAGGCGAAGAATATCGCTGCCGCCCTGATCGCCGATCCGTCTTCGGTCGCCTGGATCTTCAATATTCGCGGTGGCGATGTTGCGCATACGCCGCATCCGCTGTCGCGCGCGCTAATTGCCGCGGATGGCAAGGCAGAACTCTTCATCGATGAACGCAAGCTTGGCGATGAGGCCCGCACCCACCTGCAGCCGCTCACAAGCATCAAGCAGCCTGCAGCGCTGATCGAACGGATTGGCGCTTACGCCGCCGATGGCGGTCGTATCCTTGTCGATCCTGAGCTGACGGCACTCGCTTTGATCACCGCCATAGAGAGCGCGGGTGGCGTCGTGGTCGAGGGGACTGACCCCGCACGCCTGCCGCGCGCCATCAAGAATGCGGTGGAGCTGAAAGGCTCGGCCGACGCGCATGTGCAGGATGGCGTTGCCATGGTGGAGTTTCTTTATTGGCTGGATCAGGCCAAACCCGGATCACTCACCGAAATCCAGGCGGTCGAGGCTCTTGAAGCGGCGCGTGCGCGCGTTGGCCAGAACCTGCAGAACCCTCTGCGTGACGTCTCTTTCGACAGCATTGCAGGAGCCGGTGAACATGCGGCGATCATGCACTATCGCGTCACCCGCCAGAGCGACCGCGAGATTGAAGAAGGCGAACTTTTCCTGATTGATTCAGGTGCGCAGTATATCAACGGCACCACCGATATCACGCGCACGGTGGCGATCGGCAATGTGCCCGAGGACCGCAAGCGTTTCTTCACGCTGGTGCTGAAAGGCATGATCGGTATCAGCACGGCACGTTTTCCCAAGGGCACGCGTGGTTGTGACCTTGATCCTTTGGCGCGCATCGCGTTGTGGAAGGCGGGTGGCGATTTCGCCCATGGCACGGGCCATGGAGTTGGATCCTATCTCTCCGTGCATGAGGGGCCGCAGCGTATTTCGCGGCTTGCCACGCAGGAGTTGTTGCCCGGTATGATCCTATCGAACGAGCCGGGTTATTACCGTCCCGGTCATTACGGCATTCGTATCGAGAACCTGATCTTCGTTCGTGAAGCAGAGGAGATCGTTGGCGGCGACATGCCGATGCGCTCTTTCGAGACGCTGACCTGGTGCCCGATCGATCGTCGCCTGGTTGTCGCTTCGTTGCTGACGGAGGAGGAGCTGGAATGGCTGAACGCGTATCACGTCACTGTGCGCGAAAAGCTGCTGCCGCTGATCACCGATGCGGCGGTGCGGGCATGGCTTGAAGCCGCTACCGCACCGGTTGGTGCCTGATCAGATACCGAGATCGAACCCGTAACGGGCGGCCATCACGGCCGCCCAGCCAATGACCAGGATTGTGAGGCCGGGGAAACGCAGCCCTACGACCAGGGCAACAGCCATGGCAATCTTGATGTCCCAGCCGCCATAAACGAATGGCGGCGCGACCAGCGTCGTCAGTACCGCGGCCGGCACGGCGTTGAGTGCCGATTCCACCCGTGGCGGGATGCGCTTCATGCTACTCATCAGCACATAACCGCCGACACGCGTTAAATAGGTGGCGATTGCCGCGACCACGATCAGCATGGCCGTGCCCGAATTTATGGAAAAGGCGTTCATTTCGCTTTCCATGTCACATCGCCTCCCTTTCTATTTCCGAGACGTCCGGCTCCTCGTGCACTTTTGGTGGTGGCAGGATGGCGGCAATCAGGATGCCGAGTGCTGCGCCGACGCTGATATGCCAGGGCGAACCGACGACGTGGAAGGCGACGACCGAACCGAGAGCGCCGGCCAACATGACGGGAAAGAAGTTGTGACGGCCGCGGAACCCCATGGTCAGTCCGAGGAAATAGATCGGCAGGAGAACATCGATGCCAAGTGCTTTCGGATCACCGATCATGCGGCCGAAAAATGCGCCGATTATCGTTGTCAGTATCCAGGACACCCATACGACCGCGCCCATTGCGAAATACCAGCGAAACGTCGCCGGTTTTCCAGCATCTTCGCGTTTTACCGTCTCTGCGAATTGCGGATCGACGAGCAGGAAAAAAGCAAGCCAGCGCTGGATGTGCGGATAACGGCCGATGACAGAAGCGAGTGCCGCGGAATAGAGGATATGGCGAAAGTTTACTGCCAGAATGGACAATACGATGACCCATGCGGCGACGTGATGGCCAAACAACTCGATGCCGACCAACTGGCTGGCACCACCATAGACAAGACCGCTCATAAGGGCCGCTTCTGCAATGCTAAAACCGTTGTCGACCGCAATGGCGCCAAAAAGGATGCCGAAAGGGGCTGATGAAATCGCCACGACGGCGCCTTTCTTCAGCCCGTTAGTCAGTTGCTCTCGTTTGTCCATACTCTGTTCCGGCTGCATGACGGCTCCCGCATAGCTGACCGAGCAGAATGAGCACTCTCCAGTCTACTCCCTAGATCATGTGCGTGTAGAAGCAGCCGCAGTTACACGCAATTGAATTGCGTTTATTCAATTCATCGATTTTGTTGATAATGTCCGGGCAGGGCCATTCGCCATGCTTAGAGGCGAAAAAGTTACGCCTTAGTCGGCGAGGATAACTTTACTGGTGACGATATCGACGCCGCACTCACGCATTTCGGAGATTGCGTCTTTTATTGCCTGCGGATCGATACCGCGACTTGCGTCAGATATGAACCGGACGTTGACGTTCGGCAGCATATCACGGGCGTCGAGAGCCGAGAACTTGACGCAGTAGTCGGTCGCAAGGCCGCAGATGTCTAATTCGGTTATCTGCTGGGCTTTGAGATAACCGGCGAGCCCGGTCAAGGCGGCATGGTCATTGTCACGAAAGGCAGAATAGCTATCAACGGCCGGGTTTTCACCCTTCTGCTGTATGTAGTCGATCTCGCTTACTTCAAGATCAGGATGGAACTCCGCATCTGGGGTGCCCTGCACGCAATGATCCGGCCACATCACTTGAGGCTGGCCGGAGAGTTCACCCATCTCGAAAGGTTTTTTACCGAGGTGCTGTGAGGCAAAGCTGCCATGATTGGCGGGATGCCAATCCTGGGAGGCCACGACTACGTCATATCCGCCATCGCGAATCAGGCGATTGGCAATGGGGATCACCGAATCGCCGTCTGGTACGGCCAGGTTTCCGCCCGGGCAAAACCCGTTCTGCATGTCTATCAACAGCAGTGCTTTCATGACGCTCTCCCGCGTTTTCCGATAGCAGAATGCCAAGCCACAATTCCATGATCAAGAAAATTGTTCAAGAAATTCATGGTGATCGAATAAGTGTCTATAAGGAAGCTAAATTAGAAATAGCTTATTAAGCATGTTGCGAAATGATTGGTTATCCGAACTGGAGGGGTCGCCATGAAACGCCTTGTCTTTCCCGCAATTGCCTTGCCTATAACGCTTGTCTCAAGCCTCTACAGTACTGCGGCGCATTCCCAGTCGGCACCCCTCGTCAATGTGTGCTCGGGCCTCAGCGTCGATCTTCCGGTGCTTCAGCCAGTGACCACGGGCATACTGGACCCGTTGCTCAATCCGTTGGCATCTCTGATCGATCTCAATATTGCCGGGGCACTGAGTGGCCAGAATATCGGTCTCAGTGTTCTGGATACCAACGGCCAAGCTGTCAGCAGCGCGGACTGCGGTCTGGCTGCCGACTCGATCGATATCGATGACGCGCGGGGCATCTCGATGGGCGGCGGCAGCCTCAGTGGGCTTGGTGGAGCTGGAAATGCGGCATCTGTTGCGGGAGAGGTGAATTCGGTCGCCATCGGTAACGGTGCAACAACTAGTGCGGCTGCGGCGAATGCTATCGCACTCGGCCTGCGGGGCACGGTGACTGCCGCAAACGGCATGGCACTTGGTGCGGATGCGAATGTAAGCGCCGCCGGTGGTGTCGCACTTGGTTCCGGTTCGGTGGCATCACGTGCAGGCATGGGAGGCGCCACCGAACTCTTCTCGGGGACCGCAGTCTCGTCCACCGCCGGTGCCGTTTCTGTCGGTACAGCGGGTGGAGAGCGTCAGATCACCAATCTCGCGGGTGGTACGGCCGACACCGATGCTGTCAACGTTCGGCAGTTGCGCGCCGTGAGCGATACCGTCACCACCGGCCTTGGGGATGTTGCCATCGCTCTTGGTGGCGGATCTACCTACAACAGCAGCACCAATGTCTTTACCGGGCCGAGCTATACGTTGCGCGGCAACACCTATACCGATGTCAATTCGGCGCTCCAGGCGATCAACTCCTTTATCGGCGGCGCGGGCACCAACGGGGCTCTGGCTGCCAACAACACGAGTGGTCTGCCGAATGCAGTTGCAACCGGTGCCGACGCAACGGCCGTAGGCTACGGATCCAGCGCAGCTCATGCCAACAGCACTGCGATCGGACGTGGGGCGACCACCACCCGCGCAGGTCAGGTTATGATCGGAACCTCGACAAATACCTATACGATGCCGGGCGTGACCTCGGTCGCGAGCCGGGCGGCACAAAGTGGGCCGACGCAGGTTCTGACGACCGATGCAGCGGGCAATATCGCGTCGGCCAATATCGACGTTAACCGGATCAGTTCTGACATTTCCAATCTGCGCGGCGATGTGTCCAGCTTACGCCGGGAAACCCGCAAGGGCATCGCGGCTGCGATGTCGATGACGGCTGCACCGAAGCCCTCCGCACCGGGTAAGACATCCTGGTCGACGAATATTGCCGGATATCACGGCGAGATGGCCACCAGCTTTGCTGTCGCCCATATGTTCGACAGCAACTACCCGGTCATCTTTGATGCCTCGGTTGGTTATTCGCCCGGCGGTGGAGCACCCGGCGTCCGCGTCGGTCTTTCCGGCGAGTTTTGACAGCAGTTCTCAGAACCCCTGCCGAACTGGTATTCCCCCCGCCATTCGGCTCGTTCCACCCCGCGATCCCCTCGCGGGGTGGAATGCTTGGTAGTCTGATTTCGACTGCACACTTCGTCTGGTGTGGAAATATATTCTTCAGTGCGAAGCCGCGGTAAAAATGTCTACCTCGTAACATCCTGGCGATGCCGCTACCTACAGCGCAAAATCAGGAGCTTAATTTTATGACGATTTCCTCTTCGATGGGCTCGGGAGCGCCGACGGCGTCGCCTCTTGGAGCGCCAGGTCTCATTTCCCTCGTCGTGCTCGTTGCGGGTACGCTGGCGCTCGGCGCAGTTTATGGGCCGGCTCAGGGCGCGCTGTTTCTCGTCGGTGGCGCTCTGGGAATTTCTCTTTACCATGCCGCTTTCGGTTTTACCTCGGCCTGGCGGGTCTTCATCGCCGAGGGCAGGGGGCGCGGCCTGCGCGTCCAGATGATCCTGCTTGCACTTGCCGTCATTCTGTTCTTTCCGTTTCTGGCGAGCGGAACACTGTTCGGCAATGAAGTGCGCGGCAATATTTCCCCGGCCGGCATCGGTGTTATTGTCGGCGCCTTTATGTTCGGCGTGGGTATGCAGCTTGGCGGCGGTTGCGCTTCCGGCACTTTGTTCACCGCCGGTGGCGGCAATGCGCGCATGCTGGTCACGTTGTTTTTCTTTATCGTCGGTTCGCTGATCGCGACGCTGCATACCGCATGGTGGGCGGCGCTGCCTTCGTTGCCGCCGACAGCGTTATTTCAGACATTCGGTGCCGCCGGCGGTATCGCCGTGTCTCTCATCATTTTCGGCGCAATCGCCGCGATTACCGTGGTGGTGGAGAAGAAGTGGAACGGCGCGCTGGAACAGGCGCCGCCATCACCGCGGCAGGGCTTTGCACGATATCTGCGCGGACCCTGGCCGCTTGTGTTCGGTGCGGTCGCGCTGGTCACCCTCAATTTCGCGACGCTTGCGATCGCAGGGCGGCCCTGGGGTGTTACCTCGGCCTTCGCTCTGTGGGGTGCCAAGGGGGCACAGTTGATCGGTATAGATCCGGCTTCCTGGCCCTATTGGCAGCAGCCGGGTAATGCCAAGGCTCTGGCATCGAGTGTTTTTGCTGATGTCACCTCGGTCATGGATTTCGGCATCATTGCAGGCGCCATGCTGGCTGCAGCTCTTGCAGGCAAGTTTGCACCCAATCTCGATATTCCGTTGCGCTCGGTGCTGGCGGCGGTCATCGGTGGTCTGCTGCTGGGCTACGGTGCCCGGATTGCCTATGGCTGCAATATCGGTGCCTATTTTTCCGGGATCGCCTCTGGGAGCCTGCATGGCTACCTTTGGGCTGTCGCTGCGTTCGCGGGCAATGTTGCCGGCGTAAAGCTCAGGCCCTGGTTCTTTAACAAAGGTCGAGCGATCCGTCGGATCGACGGCTGATAAAATATCGCTGTTTCTGACAAGTGACGGCCACGTATATCGTGGCCGTTTTTCATCACGGGTCTTTTTTATTGTGCCGCTGCACAGCGTCGCATCCCCAGCGATTTATTCCCGTTGCCTTGTATAACCGGGTTTTTGTCGCTAAACAGCAACAGTCGTCAGCTTGACCGCCTTAATCGCCGAGGCCAGAAACACAGCCTTGCCGCATTTTGGCTAAACTTCCGACGGCATGCGCTTTTATGAGCGCCATCGAAACTGATCGGGGCGGCGTAAAGACATTGGTTACCATAATCGTTCATTCTCTCACCCATTCGCAGAGTGGCTTTGCGCGGAATCATTCCTCTTCGGAAGGCCACTCCAGTCTGGCAGGCGAGGCGCTTTTTGCGGCCTTTGCAGTGATGAGTAACGGTTCGGGTAACGAGTGATGGTGCGTAGGGTCGAAGCCTCCACGAAGCGGAACAAGGTCTCGAAGCGTCCGGCGAAGCGCAAGCACGGCCGTTCGATCTTTATGAATATGGCTATTGGCATCGGGCTCACCGCTTCGGCGTTGATCGGTGCTTCGGCGATTACCGTGGCAACTGCGGTAAAGCCTGCCCGGGATATGCATTTTCAAACCGCTCTTCTTTCGCCTGCTGTCGCGGGTGAGCATTTGACGCGTGATCGTGCCGACAGAACGCTTGACGTTGCGAAATTCTCCAGATTGCCCGGCCAGTCACTGGCTGAAGCCAAGGGGAGCCGTCTGGCCGGGGCAGAGGCTGCTGCCTTGGAAGCGCTGCGTCCTGAAGGTTCGACCGTCAGCCAGGCGCTCCATCATGCCATGGCGAAAGCGGCCCGCAAGGTTGAGAACGAGCAGCAATTTGCGGCTCTGACGACCAGGCGTCCGGCTGCCACCGCGATCAGGTCCGCGCTCGCCCAGGCAATGGAAGATACTGTACTGGTCGCACCGCGCGGCGATAGCGCGATGCCCGACATGATTCAGGATGCGGAAAACGTTACCAATGTTGCCGCGCTGAAAGACATGAAGCCCGTCGAAATGGCTTCGCTCGATACTTCGGACAGCGATGACGCCACCGTCAGTTCGCCATCGGTCGAAATCACACAGGACGTCGTGGCGCTCGCTGTTCCACCTGCAGCCGACATTTACGCACTTCCCAAGGCAGGTCCGTTGCCGGTAATCCGGCCTGCGGCTGGCATGCGCGGCGATGACGCCAAGCCTGCCGTTCGGGCTAATGCTCTGGCTGCCATCGCATCCGTTGCACCTCAAAAACCCAGCAAGCCTGCGGGGGATGACAAGCCGACGGTGCTTGCATTCGCCAAGCCCGACAACCCGATGCGCGAGGAGCCGGAAAGCCCAGCCGCGCCTTCGCCCAAATGGCCAGGTCTCGGCACCAAGGTTGCGATCTACGACATCACCAATGGTGTCGTGCACATGCCGAACGGAACCAAGCTTGAGGCGCATTCCGGCATCGGTAGCATGCGCGACAACCCGAAATTCACCCATGTGAAGATGCGCGGCCCAACCCCTCCGGGTACCTACAAGCTTTCGATGCGCGAATCTCTCTTCCATGGCGTCGCCGCAATTCGCCTTACGCCGACGGACGGAAAGCCGCCACAGGGCCGCACCGGGCTTTTGGCACATAGCTTCCTGCTTCGTGTTCGGGGCGATTCGCACGGCTGCGTCGCATTTGCCGACTACGATCGCTTCCTCAAGGCATTCCAGCGCGGTGAGATCACTCACATGATCATCGTGCCCAAATGGGATGGCAAGCGCCCCGGCTCGGGTTCTGGCGGCGGCTTCATGGCCAAGCTGTTCGGCAACAACGACGCATAAAAAACGGAGCCTTTTGGCTCCGTTTTCGTATTTAGCCAAGTGTATCGCGCACGGCACGGAGGAAGATTTTCGCGCCGATCGGGATAAGGTCATCCGGAAAATCATAGTTCGGATTATGCGGCGCGGGGTGATCTTCACCAGCGCCGAGAAACAGCATGGCCGACTTGGATACGCCGCCGAAACGGCCAAAATCTTCCGAAGCACGAAAACCTTCGCCGGGCTCATGGGTGACGCCTTCGGCATCCATTGCCGCACGCAGTATATCGGCAGCATTGGCATCGTTGACACAATGGCCGAACACTTCCTGGTATTCGATTTCAAGCTTCAGTCCTGCCGTCTCGGAAGCCTCACGCGCCATGGTTTCAGCTTTTCCGACAAGCGCCGCCATCTGGTCGTCCGTCGATGTGCGCAACGTTACCCAGATCTCGCCATAGCCCGGAGCGACGCCGACTGTCGGCTCTCCGATCGCCGCATGGGTGACGGTGGCGCGGACGAGATTGCCTTCCGATACCGTGCCCGTCGATAGGGCATTGAGTGCCGGCATCAGGGTTGCAACGGCAGTGACAGGCGAAGTGCCTGTTTCGGGATAGGCGGCATGGGCGGTCTTGCCAGACAGAATGATTTTCATGCCGCGCGAAGCGCAATTGGCCGGGCCGTCCTTCAGCCAGACATGGCCGAAAGGAACACCAGGCATATTATGCTGGGAGAGGCTGAAATCAGGCGTCAATGCGGCGAATTTCTCGTCGGCGATGACGGCTGCAGCACCGGCGCCGTTTTCTTCTGCCGGCTGAAACAGCAGGATGGCGCGGCCGCTTTTGGGGCGTTCACGGCCGAGCACGCGGCCAATGGCGGCAAGCGTCGCCATATGGCCGTCATGGCCGCACATGTGGCTCTTGCCGGGAATTCTCGATCTGTAATCCGGATCGCCGAGTTCCTCGATCGGCAGGGCGTCGAGTTCGGCGCGGATCATCATGGTCTTTCCAGGTTTGCCGCTGTCATAGATTACCGCCACGCCGGTTCCGCCAAGTCCTTCCACAATCGCGTCTGGCTCGGTCTGGCGCATGAAGCGGACGACTTCTCTCGCAGTCTCCACCTCTTCTCCGGAGACTTCCGGCATGGTGTGAAGATGGCGGCGCCAGGCCGTGGTTTCGATTATGTCGTGATTGGTGAGAGACATGAACGTGCTCCGTATTCTCGGCTGGGAAAGAGACCTAGCGAACAGTTTTGAAAGGAGCAATGCGGCGAGAAAACTTCGCGCCTGAAATCTTACAGCAATGATTGGAGCCTCAACTCGTATCTGCTCTATCTGTTTCTGAAGGAATGACATGTGACTGGCTTCGGTTTTTCAAGGTATCTGTCCACCGCCCGTGTGCTGTCGGGGGTGGCCTTGTTTACGGCTGCAATGGCGGCTTCCGCTCACGCACAGCAATTTGGGCGGCAGGTCGGGATGCTAGCGAACGGAGGAGGTGTGGAGCGCGATGTTGCCTATGGCTCCATGGCCGAGCAACGCATGGATGTCTATTTGCCACAGAACGCGCAGAGATCACCGATCATAGTGATGGTGCATGGCGGTGCCTGGGCGTTCGGCTCGAAATCCGCTCCGGGCGTAGTCGACAATAAAGTCGCACACTGGTTGCCGAAGGGATTTATCTTCGTTTCTGTGGAGACAAGGTTGGCCCCTGCCGCTGATCCGGTTGAGCAGGCGACTGACGTCGCGGCTGCAATGGCGATGGTCCAGCGCCGCGCTGCGTCATGGGGTGGCGATCCTTCGAAGATGGTTCTGATGGGACATTCGGCCGGTGCTCATCTTGTCGCACTCGTCTCTGTCGATCGTTCTATCGCCCAGAAGGCGAGCGTGAAGCCATGGGCAGGAACCATAGCGATCGATAGTGCAGCCTACGACGTTTCGTCCATCATGGAGCGGCCGAACCATCCCCGATTTTATGATCAGGCATTCGGAAGCGATCCCCGTTTCTGGAAAATAGCTTCTCCGACGTTTTATGCTGGCTCAAACATGCCGCGCATGTTGCTGGTATGCTCCAGTCTTCGGAGCGATTCTTGTCCTCAGGCAAATGCTTTTGCCAGAAAATCCGGCGGACAGGCGAGGGTTCTTCCGGTTTCCCTGCGCCACATGGCGATCAACCGTACGCTCGGGCTTGAAAGTGATTACACGCGCCAAGTCGATGCGTTCATAAATTCAATCGTCGCGAGATAAGCCTCGCCACTGCTTCACGCTGGCAGCAAGAGTACAAGCGGTAAGAGGCGTGGCGACTGCCGTCACGCTTTTTCCACAAAACCATCCAGAACGCGCTTTTGACCAGCTCGGTCAAATTCGATCGTCAGCTTGTTGCCTTCGATCGCCATGACATTGCCATTGCCGAACTTGATGTGGAAAACCCGATCGCCGATAGTGAATTTCGATGGCGTGTCGGCCACCGACTTGGCCACAAGCTCGCCGTCGATCGTGCGGCCGCGCGGGCCGCTTTCTCCGTAACCGATGCGTTCCACCGCATGGCCGGAGCGGTTGCCCCAATTGTCGCGAGTGGCGTCCGTCTTGTTGGCCTGGGCGCGTTTCCAGCCTGGCGTCGAGTAGTTGTTGGCGAACGGATCGGCCTTGTCGAAACGCGACTGGCCGTAACCGCCACGCCCGCCATACCCGCCGTAATTCGATGAATCGGAAGCTGCCACATCGACGTGGTTCTGCGGCAGTTCTTCCAGGAAGCGGGACGGCATGGTCGATTGCCATAGGCCGTGGATACGCCGGTTGGAGACGAACCAGATATGGCAGCGGTGCTTTGCGCGCGTGATCCCGACATAGGCGAGGCGGCGTTCTTCCTCGAGACCGGATCGACCGCCTTCATCAAGCGCCCGCTGATGCGGAAAGAGGCCTTCCTCCCAACCAGGCAGAAAGACCGTGTCGAATTCCAGCCCCTTGGCCGAATGGAGCGTCATGATCGAGACCGCGTCGAGGTTCTCGTTCTGCTCGGCATCCATGACGAGAGAGACGTGCTCAAGGAAGCCGCGCATGCTGTCGAACTGCTCCATCGAGCGGATCAGTTCCTTCAGGTTGTCGAGACGACCCGGTGCTTCCGCTGACTTGTCGTTCTTCCACATGTCGGTATAGCCCGACTCTTCGAGGATCTGCTCGGCAAGTTCGGTATGTTCCGTTCTTTCAAGCCGTTCCTGCCAGTTCCTGAAGTTCTGCACGACATCGAAAAGCGCCTTGCGCGCCTTCGGCTTCAGCTCATCCGTTTCGACCATCTCGGCCGCGGCCTGCAGCATCGGAATGTCGCGGGCACGGGCGGAATCGTGCAGATAACGCACGGTCGTATCGCCAAGCCCACGCTTCGGCGTATTGATGATACGCTCGAAGGCCAGATCATCCGCCGGCTGGCAGACGAGGCGGAAATAGGCCATGGCATCGCGGATTTCGAGCCGTTCGTAGAAACGTGGACCGCCGACGACGCGATAGTTCAGGCCGAGTGTGACAAAGCGATCTTCGAACTCGCGCATCTGGAAGGAGGCGCGCACGAGGATCGCCATATCGTTGAGTGCATGCTTCTTGCCGTCGCCGTCACCCCGCTGCAGCCGCTCGATCTCCTCGCCGACGGCACGGGCTTCTTCTTCCGAATCCCAGGCTGCATGAACGATGACTTTCTCATCGTCCGGATCGACGCGATCGGTGAACAGCGTCTTGCCGAGCCTGCCTTCATTATGGGCGATCAGGTGGCCGGCAGCGCCGAGAATGTGCTCGGTGGAACGATAATTGCGCTCCAGCTTGATGACCTTGGCGCCCGGAAAATCCTTTTCGAAGCGCAGGATGTTGTCGACTTCCGCACCTCGCCATCCATAGATCGACTGGTCGTCGTCGCCAACGCAGCAGACGTTCTGAGGCACGTTCTTAGGTCGCTGTGCCAGCAGGCGCAGCCACATATATTGTGCGGTATTGGTGTCCTGATACTCGTCGACCAGAATATAGCGGAATTTCTCGTGATATTCCTTCAGCAGGTCCGGCGTCTTGCGAAAGATCGCGATCGGATGCAGCAGAAGGTCGCCAAAGTCGCAGGCGTTGAGCGTTCTCAAGCGCGCCTGATAGGCAGCGTAAAGTTCGCGGCCCTTGCCATTGGCGAAGGCGCGCGCGTCTCCTTCGGGGATATCGTGTGGAAGCAGCCCCTTGTTCTTCCAGCCGTCGATCATGCCGGCGAATTGTTTTGCCGGCCAGCGCTTGTCGTCCAGGCCCTCGGCCTGGATCAGCTGCTTGATCAGTCGAACCACGTCATCGGTATCGAGAATGGTGAAGTCCGAACGAAGTCCGACGAGTTCGGCATGGCGACGCAGGATCTTCACCCCGATCGAGTGGAATGTACCAAGCCACGGCATGCCTTCGACTGCACCGCCGACGAGGACGCCGATACGCTCCTTCATCTCGCGCGCCGCCTTATTGGTAAAGGTGACGGCGAGAATCTGGCTTGGCCAGGCTTTACCGGTCGCCAGAATATGAGCGATACGAGTGGTCAGGACACGCGTCTTTCCGGTACCGGCTCCTGCAAGAACAAGAACCGGGCCGTCCACGGTTTCCACGGCCTCGCGCTGTTCAGGGTTCAGGCCGGATAGATAATCCGCGGCAGGGCGTGCGCCATCGCGCGCTGCCATGGCGCGAGCCGCTATGCCCAATCCACCTGATGCCCCGCTCTGGAGTTGCTGGCGATCAGATGGGGCTTGCTGCCTGCGCGGCGCGGGTTCCGGCTCTTCATCGAAGAACGGAATATCGTCGAAACTGTTACTCATGCGGCCAATGTAGTGATTCGAGCCGGAAAGGCCAGTCGATGTTCTCTTTTCATTCCCGTTTTGGTGGATGAAATAGTCCATCACGGTGCGAATTGAACTACGACACGCGAAAATCGTTCAAGCTGACAAAGCTGTCGATAACGACGTTTTTTGCAACCAAAGGGATGATCTCATTCTGACATAAGCGTGAAATCCCGTGATGTTACAAATCGGTAAGGCAGTGGTGCAGCCATTGCTTGTTAATAGGGAAACGAGGATACTCCTCATACCCATAAGATACTTCACGAGGACATGAATGCGGATCTGGAACCAGCTTCTTCTGTCGGCTGCGGTTTTACTCGGAGGCCTCTGTTTCTGGGTTTATCTGTCGGCGGATGCTGGCCGCACGCTGGTCTCGATGGGAGTGCCTGAGGCAATCGTCTCGACGATCAATCCTAAAGCGAGGGAACCGGCTTCGGCGACCGTGGCCGGAAGCGGCCAACGCTCGACAGGCGCGGGCGGCAACCGGCAGAATTCGTCGGGCGGGCAGGCCGTGCTGGTTGCAACACGTCCGGTCGGAACTGGCATCGTCAACGACAGCCTTTCCGCAATCGGTGATGGTGAGGCGATCCAGTCGGTTATCGTCATGCCGCAGGCGGCGGGCACGATCAACGAGATCCTGGTAAAATCCGGTGATCAGGTGAAGAAGGGGCAGGTTCTCGCCCAGCTAGACGATGACGAACAGATCATCCTGCGCGATCAGGCACAGGTGCTTCTTCGCAGCGCAAAGGAAAAGTCGGAGAGCTACCAAAACCTGAAAAGCTTTTCACGGCTCGAAGTGCTCGATGCGCAAATTGCCGAAGAGACGGCTCAGCTTGCGCTAACCAATGCGCAGCTCTCGCTGAAGCGCCGGTCCGTTGTGGCGCCGATCGATGGCATCGTCGGTATCGTCGCCATCAATATCGGCGATAACGTCACGACGTCGAGCAATGTGGTGACCATCGACAACCGATCCGAACTGCTCGTCGATTTCTGGGCGCCAGAGCGGTTTGCCGTGCAAGTGAAGACTGGCATGCCGGTGGAGGCCGCGTCGATCTCCCGTCCCGGACAGACATTCAAGGGGTCTGTCGAGGCGGTGGATAACCGCGTCGATCCCGCCAGCCGCACGATCCGCATCCGCGCAAAAATTCCGAATGGCGAAGATGAATTGAGGGCTGGGATGTCCTTCGGCGTTACCATGCGTTTCCCCGGCGAAACCTATCCCGCTGTCGATCCACTTGCGATCCAATGGGATACGCAGGGCTCCTTCGTCTGGCGGATCGAAGACCACAAGTCGGTAAAGGCGAGGGTCAGGATCATCCAGCGCAATCCGGACGCCATTCTTGTTGCGGCAGACCTGAACGAAGGCGATGCGATTGCAACGGAAGGCCTGCAGCGGGTTCGCGAAGGTGGTGCAGTGCGCATTGCCGGTGAAAAGCCGCCGGAGGTTGCCAGCCGATGAGCGAGGATAAAGGCGGACAATCGCACGAGGTCGCGCAGGGCGGATCAAACGGCCAATCCGGCAAGCAGGGTTTCACCGCGCTTTTCGTACGGCGTCCTATCCTCGCCGCGGTCATCAACACGTTGCTGGTGGTCGCCGGTCTTGCCGCGCTTGTCGGTGTCGAAGTCCGCGAGCTGCCGGATGTCGATCAGCCGGTGATCAGCGTTCGCACCACCTATGATGGTGCATCGGCGCAGACGATGGACCAGGAGGTGACCGATGTCATCGAGGGTGCCGTTGCGCGAGTCAGCGGCCTGAAAACGATCTCATCGATTTCCGACTTCGGCCAGAGCCGGGTCACACTCGAATTCAGCGATACTGCGGATCTGGCTGTGGCGGCGAACGACGTGCGCGATGCGCTCGGCCGCGTGACCGGGCAATTGCCGGAGGATGCCGACGAGCCACGCATCATCAAGGCGGATAGCGACAGCCAGCCGATCATGCGTCTTGCCGTGACCTCGTTCACGATGTCGATGGAAGAGCTGACGCTTCTCGTCGATAACGAGGTTTCCGACCGGCTGGCCGCCGTCGATGGTGTTGCCGATGTCGAGCTTTACGGCGATCAGGAGAAAATCTTTCGCGTTGACGTGAACCAGACGGCGCTGGCGAGCCGCGGGTTGACGATTGCGGACCTTTCGAATGCATTGTCCACCGCTGCCATGGATGTGCCGGCGGGATCACTGGAATCCTCGACACAGGACATCGTCGTCCGTGCCACGGCCAATCTCACCAAGCCGGAAGACTTCGAAAATATCCTTATCAACGACAATGTCCGGCTTCGCGATGTCGCGACCGTAATGCTCGGGCCGGATGATGGGACGACGGCGCTTCGGTCGAACGGCATCCAGGGCGTCGGTCTCGGCGTGCTCCGACAGGCTCAGTCGAATACGCTCAGTATTTCCGAAGGTGTTCGCGCCGCCGTTGCAGAATTGTCGAAGAGCCTGCCGGAAGGCACGCGGATCGCGATCACCAGCGATGACGCCGTGTTCATTCAGGGCGCGCTGCACGAGGTAGAGATTGCCCTTGCCCTCTCGGGTACGATCGTGGTTCTGGTCATCTTCCTGTTCCTGCGCGACTGGAAGGCGACGCTCATTCCTGCGCTGACCATGCCGGTTGCGCTGATCGGCACGCTGGTCGCGATCTATATGGTCGGGTTCTCCATCAATATTCTCACACTTTTGGCCATCGTTCTGGCGACCGGACTTGTCGTCGATGATGCGATCGTCGTTCTGGAAAATATCGTGCGGCGGAGAGCTGAAGGCATGGGGCCGCGTGCTGCGGCCGTGATCGGGACGCAGGAAGTGTTCTTCGCGGTTCTTGCGACGACGGCCACGCTCGCCGCAGTCTTCATCCCACTTTCCTTCCTGCCCGGCCAGATGGGCGGTCTGTTCCGCGAATTTGGTTTCGTTCTCGCTTTCGCTGTGGCGCTTTCATCGATCACGGCGTTGACGCTCTGCCCGATGCTTGCCTCGCGGATGCTGACCAAGCCGATCAAGGAGAAGCATGACGGGCTGCTCGGTCGATTCGGCACGTTGTTTGCCAATGTCTATCGAACGACGCTCCATGCCTGCCTCAACGTGCCGGCTGCAGTCGTTGTGGTCGCGCTACTGTTTGGTGGTGCTGGCTACATGGCCTTCAAGACGGTCAAGAGCGAACTGACACCGCCGGAAGACCGGGCGATGGTGTTCCTGCGTGCCACCGCGCCGGAGGGCGTCAGCCTGAAATATATGCGGGACAAGCTGCAGCAAGTTGAAGAAAAACTTCAGCCGCTCGTCGACGCGGGAGAGATTCAGAACATCTATTCGATCTCGGGGCAGGGCGGAGCGAAGAACAACGGCTTCATGGTGCTGACGCTCGCTCCCTGGTCGGAGCGCGAGCGCAGCCAGGCGGACATCGTCCAGGATATCAACGCGGCGACGGCGACTGTGCCGGCACTCAGAGCCTTCGCCCAGCAGCAAAATAGCCTGCGTATCCGCGGCGCCGGCAACGGGTTGCAGATGGCGCTGGTCGGTACCAGCCACGAACAATTGACGGCGGCTGCGGCAAAGCTGGTGGATTCGCTGCGTGAGACCAATCTGTTCGATACGCCACGCCTGAACGATGAGCCTAATCAGGCGCAAATTTTCATAACGGTCAATCGCGAACGTGCGTCTGACCTCGGTATCGACATCAAGGCTCTCGGTACGGCGGTGCAATCGCTTCTCGAAGGGCGTTCTGTCGTCGATGTGTTCGTCGATGGCGAGGCGATCCCGGTCAAGCTCAAGTCAACCACGAGGCCGATCGACGATCCAACCGATCTCGAAAGCATCTTCCTGAAGACCAAGGACGGACGAATGGTGCCGATGTCGACCGTCGCGACATTGGAGGAACGCGCGGTGTCTCCGACGTTGCGGCGGGAGCAGCAGCTTGCTTCGGTTTCCTTCTCCGCGGGTCTCAAGGAAGGTGTATCGCTCGGCCAGGCGGTTCAGGTGGCGACCGAACTGGCTCAGCCGCTGTTGCCACAGGGATCGCGTCTGATCCCGCTTGCGGAAGCGGCGACGCTCAAGGAAAATTCCAGCGGCATGGCGCTGACCTTCGGCTTTGCCATCGCCATCATCTTCCTGGTGCTGGCAGCCCAGTTCGAAAGCGTGCTGTCGTCTATCATCATCATGTCGACGGTGCCGCTGGGGCTTGCCTGCGCCGCGTTTGCACTGGTGCTGACGGGGTCCAGCCTGAATGTCTACTCGCAGATCGGTCTCGTCCTGCTTGTCGGGGTGATGGCCAAGAACGGCATTCTGATCGTTGAGTTTGCCAATCACCTGCGAAACGAGGGCGCCAATTGCCGGGAGGCGATCGAACGGGCCTGCAGCCTGCGTCTGCGGCCAGTGATGATGACGATGATCGCAACCGTGATCGGTGGTCTGCCCCTGGTTCTGGCTCAAGGGGCCGGTGCCGAGGCCCGTATCGCGCTTGGTTGGGTGATCGTCGGCGGCCTCGGCTTTGCCACGCTGGTGACGCTCTACATTACGCCGGTTGCCTATCTCCTGCTTGCCCGCTTCGCCAAGCCGCACGCGCATGAGGAAGCCCGTTTCCATGACGAGCTGGAGAATGCGAAAAAGAGCCGGGCGAACGACAGCAAGCAGCCTCCTTTGATGGCAGCCGAATAGGATCTGTCATCACGTACCGGGTCGACCGCCTTTCGGCTGGACAAACAAGGCCCTGTCTCCTAACCAATCTCCTGCTCAGCATGCAGGAGAATTCGACATGGCAATTCGGGACGTTCAGTCTGGCGCGCGCAACGAGGACGGTATCAGCACTGTCCTCGGGATTTTGAAGCAGGCGTTCGGGGATCGTTTCCAGACCGGCCAGTCGTTTCGCGAACAGCATGCCCACACCACCACCTATTTGCCGGCGCAGCTGCCGGATGGCGTCGTCTTCGTTGAGACTAGCGAAGACGTAAAATTGATCGTCGGGATCTGTGCCGAACATCGCGTCCCCGTCATCCCGTTCGGTGTCGGCTCCTCGCTCGAAGGTCAGGTGAATGCGCCGTCCGGCGGCATTTCGGTTGATTTTTCGCGTATGAACAAGGTGCTGAGCATCAGTCCGGAAGACCTCGATGTCACGGTTGAGCCCGGCATTACCCGTGAAGAGCTTAATCGTGAACTGCGCGATACGGGGCTTTTCTTCCCGATCGATCCCGGTGCCAATGCCACCATCGGCGGTATGGCTTCGACCCGCGCTTCGGGCACGAACGCGGTGCGTTACGGCACTATGAAGGACAATGTTCTTGCGCTCACCGTGGTGACTGCCAACGGTGAGGAAATCCGCACCGCGCGCCGTGCCAAGAAGTCTTCGGCGGGTTATGACCTGACCCGACTTTTCGTCGGTGCAGAAGGCACGCTCGGCGTCATCACTTCGGTGACGCTGAAGCTGCAGGGTATCCCTGAAAAGATCGGTGGCGGCGTCTGCGCGTTTCCGACGATCGAAGATGCCTGCAATGCAGTCATCATGACGATCCAGATGGGCATACCTGTTGCGCGCATCGAGCTTCTGGACGACGTGCAGATCAAGGCCTGCAACGCCTATTCCAATCTTTCCTATCCCGAGAAGCCGACGCTTTTTCTGGAATTTCATGGCACCGAGGATACGGTCCGTATCCAGTCGGAGCAGTTTGCCGAGATCGCTGCCGAATGCGGCGGCGACGAATTCCACTGGACTGCCAATGCCGAGGAGCGAACCAAGCTCTGGAATGCGCGGCACAATGCCTATTGGGCGGGGCGCGCGCTCGACCCGTCGCTAAACGGTCTTTCGACGGATGTCTGCGTGCCAATTTCGCGGCTCGCCGAATGCGTTGCCGAAACTCAGGCAGATATCCGCAATTCCGGTCTTCTCGCGCCCATCGTCGGCCATGCAGGAGACGGGAATTTCCATGTTCTGGTGCTCTTCGACGACAAGGACCCAGCATCGGTTGCTAATGTCGAGGCATTCACGGAACGGCTCAGTCGCCGCGCGCTTGCCATGGATGGTACCTGCACCGGCGAGCACGGCGTGGGGCAGGGCAAGATGTCCTATCTCGACGAAGAGTTGGGTGGCGCACTTGATGTCATGCGGTCTGTCAAAAAGGGGCTCGATCCCGAAAATATCTTCAATCCCGGCAAGATCTTCCGTATGGCGCAGGCGTGACTTGAACGCGACTGCCGATCCGGTAGTGTGAGTGAAACAGGAGAATTGGGACGGTGTTTGGACGCGTGATGGTGGCAATCGGCGGCTCGATCGTCGTGGTTCTTTTTGCCGCGCTGCTCGCGCCGTTCGTGCTTGACTGGTCGAGCTTCCGCGTCGAATTCGAGCAGCAGGCGAGCCGTATGCTCGGCAAGAAAGTATCGGTACACGGCGAGGTCGATGCCCGCCTACTCCCGTTTCCATCGATCACCTTACATGACGTCCGCGTCGGGCAGGATGTTGACGGCAAGCCGTTGGCACAGATCGCCAGCTTTTCCATGGATATGGAGCTGGCACCGTTTCTTTCCGGTGAGGCGCGTATCTTCGATATGCGTATCGAGGATCCAACGGTACGCGTCCGCGTCCTGAAGGATGGGACGCTCGACTGGATGCGCGGAAGCCGGCCGGCCATTCCGACGCGTGTCGTGGTGATCGAGGATGTTCACATCAGCAATGCGGCGGTCGCCGTGATTGATGAGCAGTCCGGGCGGTCCCGAAATATCACCGGGCTGACTGCGGAAATGTCGGCGGCGTCGCTTGCCGGCCCGTGGCGCGGTGAGGGGAATGCTATCCTTGACGGTGAAGAGGGGCGCTTCAGCCTCGTTACCGGCGCCGCAGATGTCGAAACGAAACGTCTGCCGCTCAGGCTGCGGCTCTGGCCTGAGGACGAACCTCTCGAGGTCAATCTCGACGGTGAACTGACCCTGGCTGAAAACGTGCCGACCTATAGCGGCAGCTTTACCGTGAATGTGCTGCAGGAAGAGGACGAGACAGAGCCGGTTAGCGCTCCACTGCCCGGGCCTCGGGTTAAGGGCGGTTTCGAAATAACCAATGACCGGATACGGGTCGCCGACTATCGGCTTGAGGTTGGTGCGCTCAACGAACCTTACGTAGTGACCGGTGAGGCCACGCTCGATACCGGCAGCAGACCCGAATTTCTGCTGACTGCCGAAGGACAGCAGATCGACGTCAATAAGCTCGGACAGCAGGGAATGCGTGGCAAGACGGGCCGCGATGCCGCTGCATCCGCGCAGCGCCGGCTGCAGGCGTTTGTCGAGATGGCCGCATCCATTCCCATTCCGCAGGTTCCCGGTCGCGCCAGCCTCAAGCTGCCGGCCGTTGTTTTGAACGATACGACGATCCGCGATATCCAGCTCGACGTGCGTCCGGCGGATGGCGGCTGGACGGTTGACAAGGCGATTGCGACCTTGCCGGGACGGACCCGGATGGAAGCGACCGGTGCGCTGGTGCTGGAGGGCCTTCCGTCTTTCAAGGGCGACATGCTGCTTGCCTCCACCCAGCCGTCCGGCCTTGCCGACTGGCTTTCCGGCCGCGTCGATCCGGCAATCCGCCAACTCCGCACGGCAGGTTTTTCGGCCAAGGTCGATCTGACCACCAACGTCCAACGTTTCGACGGACTGGAACTGGCGATAGGTCCGGCAACGCTCAAGGGCAGTATGGAGCGGCGGTCTCAGGGCACCCAATCGCCCGGATTGTCTGTGGACCTTGCAGGCGATGAAATTGATCTCGATGCGATGCGGGCGCTTGCCTCGCTGGTCACAGGCGAGGATGCCGGTCACAGCGTGCTGGATCACCGGCTGGAGGCAAAGCTCAAGGCCGAGAAATTGACCGTATCCGGAGTCGTCGCGAAGAATGTCGATACCGCCTTCACCATGGCGGGTGGCGTTCTGGCGCTTGGGCATCTGTCCGCGGGCGATATTGCAGGTGCTCGCGTGTCTGCCGAGGGCGAAGTGCAGGGCTCGCTGCTCGATTATCGCGGGACCGCAAAGGTGCATTTCCAGTCGGCAGACCCGACGGCATTCATGGCGATGCTCAAGCAGCAATTGCCGGCGCATCCGGTTCTTGACCGTCTGAGCGCCAATGCATCCTACTATTCCGAAGCGGACCTGACCGCGGACCTGAGCATCGGAGAGCAGTCGGATGGGGCGTCGGTGAAGGTTGCCGGCTCCATTAACGGCAGTGCGGTCAAGGTGGACATAGAGCTGCCGACTCTGTTCAATCTGACAGGCGGAAACGCAATGGCGATTGCGGCGTCACTGGATAATCCAAAGTCGGAAATCCTGCTCGGTCAGGCCGGCCTTAACATTCTGCCGTTTGGCGGCGATGGGCCGGGCAAGCTGGCGCTAAATGTTGATAAGTCTTCCGATGGACCCGCCCGCGCGACGCTTGCCTTCAATACGGATCGGACATCGCTTGCCGCCAGTGGTGACATATCGCTGATGGCGGATGATTTCGCTGAGGGGCGGGGATATGTCGAGCTGAAGAGCCAAAACATCGAACCCTATCTGCTTCTGACCGGTATCGGAATTCCGCAGTTCGGCGGCGGTTTGCCGGTCGATCTCAAGGCCGATCTGGCGCTGACCGACAAGTCAATCGATGTAACAGCGCTGCGCGGGAATGCGGATGGCAACGCTTTCGATGGGAAGCTTTCAGTCGATCGTGGCTCCGCCAGCCTCAAAGCCGATGGTGCGCTTGCCGTCGATATGCTGGATCTCGCCTGGCTTGGCGATGCTGTCTTCGGTCCGGTGACAAATCCCGAGAATGGAGAGCCGCTGGCAGAACCATTCTCGCTGCCTGTTTTCGGCGACAGTGAAGTTTCGCTGGATGTGAAGGCCAAGGACTTTCATGCGGGCGAGATCGGGCGGGTCGCGAACTTCTCGACGAAGCTTCTGCATCGGGGAGGCGGCATTTCTCTCGATGATGCTTCCGGCGAATGGCAGGGCGGAAAAATTGCAGGCAAGCTTCTGATCTCCAATGGAAACGGCACCGGCATCATGCAGACGAAACTGCATGTGGAAAATGCCGATCTGTCATCCATCGTCTGGCGCAATGGAGATCGCACTGTTGCGGATGGCAGGGTCAGTTTCGATGCCTCGGCCGAGGCAAGCGGCGGCAATATGCGCGATCTTGCTGCTGCTCTGAGCGGATCAGGCGAGGTTCAGCTTTCTGATGTGACTGTTCACGGCATCAATCCGGACCTGCTCAAGACCGTGATGGCGTCGACCGATGCCGCGAAGGGCGAGGTGAAGGAAGCGAGTGTCGGTGGCAAAGTGGCGGCCCTCGTCCATCAGGGCGAAGTGGCTTTTGGGCAGGTGCATATCCCGTTTTCGATCAGTGGCGGTGAATTGCGCGTCCAGGAAATCAGGTTGCCATCGAGAAGTCTCAACCTTGCGGCGGAAGGAACTGCTGGCATTTTCGAGCGCGGCATGAATGCCTCTGTCGCTATCTCCTACAATGCCGGTGACGATGCGGTTGCCGGTGGAGACCCGACTGTGCGCCTGCTTTATTCGGGCGATCGGACGAAGCCCAAGGAACGCATAGATATTGCTGCCCTGACGAACTTCCTGTCGATGCGCGCCTATGAGCAGGAGCGTCGACGGGTGGAAATGCTTCAGTCAAGCGTACTGGAAAAGCAGCGTCTTCGCCGCGAGGTCTCGCTTTACAACTTCAATGCGACGGAGCGTGCGGCAGAAAAAGCCCGTGTTGAGGCCGCGCAGCGGCAGCGTCAAGCGATGGTCGAGGCGGCGAAAGCTGCGGAAGAGGAGCGGCAACGCAAGGCGAACGAACTTCAGCTTACAGTGCCGCCGACCAATGAGAACCTGCAACCCGGCAATCAGGTTGGCAGGCCTTTCGGCGAAGGAAATTTGCCGGGTCTCGGCCAGTAGCGATTCAGGCGCGCGCTTTTGCCGAAGGCAGCGGTTCATTCGCCATGTCGTTACCTATAACCGGGTCAGTTCCCTTCAGATAGCGGAGAACGTAGAGGCGCAAAGAGGATGAGAGGTTGCCTAGGCCACCGCGTTCGTCATCGACTTCGGTGATGAGGCTGGCGAGGCTCATGCCTCTTTCCTTGGCGATCGCCTTCAATTCGCACCAGAATTCGTCCTCCAGGGAAAAGCTCGTTCGGTGACCGTGAAGGGTGGCGGAATGCTTGTGAATCAAGAGTGGCTCCGTGATCGTCATGACCAGAGGCCCCTATAAATTTGGCGGAACGGTGTGGGTCAAGCGACCCAAATGGGCACAGCTAACAGGCCGTTAATGTCCACTTATTCTGGATTTTTTTGAGACTTTTCCAGCTTTCCCTGATTTAGGGATTTCTCAGCCTTGTCGTTTAGCGCTGTCGTCAGTGATTTCTCAGCCTTGGTGCGGCCATGGCTGATACGGCTTTGCTCGGCGTGCTTCTCTTTCTCGGAGCGCGCCTTGGTCTTCTTGAATTGCCGGAGATTGACGACGTCACCCATGGAACGATCTCCCGTCGATCTGGCCTACTGCTTCTTCCGGAAGGAATCGAGGGACACGACCGAGCCTTCCTTCTTCTCTTCGCCGTCTTCTTTTGCAGGTTCTGAAGTCTTGGCGATTGCCTCCACCGGAATGGCGGTGATTTCCGCGGAAGTTTCATCTTCCTCGGTCAACGGCACCTCGAATTCCAGTTCGAAATTCACCGAGGGATCGTAGAAGCCGCGAATGGCATTGAACGGGATGACCAGGCGTTCAGGAGTATCGGAGAAAGAAAGACCGATTTCGAACTGCGTATCGGTTACCTTCAGATCCCAGAACTGGTGCTGTACGACAATCGTCATCTGTTCGTTGTACTTCGCCTTCAGGTGCTGCGAGATGCGCACACCGGGCGCGCCTGTAAGGAAGGTAATGAAGAAATGGTGGTCGCCGGGCAGGCGGCCTGTAGCCGCGACCTCTGTCAGAACCTTGCGAATAACGCCACGCAGCGCATCCTGTGCCAGAATATCGTAACGGATATGATCCTGAGCCATGCGGTCCTGTCTTTCCCTGTTAACGTCTTTTAGTAAGACGCGTTATGCCATGCCATTTCAACGGACGGAAGTCCCGAGCCGCCGAGTCAGTTTACGATTGTATTCCAGTGTTAGGGGAAGGTGAAGGCTTCTGTTGCCAGGTGCCTTCGGACCCCGCCTTACGGGGCTAACCGTAAGGACTTAGTTCGGATTTCCCGCACCGCCATTAGGCAGCGAGAGCATAACCCTTAGCGTTGTTGTCATTTGCAACTACACTTGTGACCCGATAACGGCGGTATCATGCCGAGCAAAAGTTCGATCTTTACACCCTTGTCGATCCTATTTCGCCCCCATCATAAAGTGGCCATCGGAGGCCACCTTGTGGTGGAGGCGCCGGGTACCGCCCCCGGGTCCAATAGGTTTATTACACCGACCGTTTATCGCCATATCCGAACCGAAGTCCGGCACGGCTGATATAGGTGTTTGCGTGACCGTTGAAAAGAGGTCTTGTCATATTGGTGTGACGATAGTGAAAAGCCGGGGAAAGCGGATTTGCGTCACCGGCAGGTGATTGGTGTGCGGCCGGCATGCTATTATGTAAGTCCTGAAACTCAGGAATCGGCTAGACACCCATGAAACAGTATCTCGACTTTCTCCGGCATGTGATGGAAACCGGAAGCGATCGTGGTGACCGCACCGGCACCGGCACGCGCTCCGTCTTCGGATACCAGATGCGTTTTGATCTGTCGGACGGCTTTCCGGTTCTGACGACGAAGAAACTGCATCTGAAGTCGATCATCCATGAACTTCTGTGGTTCCTGCAGGGTGACACGAATATTGCCTACCTGAAGGAAAACGGCGTTCGAATCTGGGACGAATGGGCTGATGAGAACGGCGATCTCGGCCCGGTCTATGGATATCAATGGCGTTCCTGGCCCAAGCCTGATGGCGGGCATGTGGATCAGATCGCTCAATTGATCGAGGGGTTGAAGACCAATCCCAATTCCCGCCGCCATATCGTCTCAGCATGGAACCCGGCTCAGGTGGACGACATGGCGCTGCCGCCGTGCCATTGCCTGTTCCAGTTTTATGTCGCCGACGGCAAGCTCTCCTGCCAGCTCTACCAGCGATCTGCCGATATTTTTCTGGGCGTACCCTTCAACATTGCCTCCTACGCACTGCTGACGATGATGGTGGCACAGGTCGTGGGGCTGAAGCCTGGCGAATTCATCCATACGTTCGGTGATGCACATATCTATGCCAATCATATGGAACAGGCGCGGCTGCAGATGACGCGTGATCCCAAGCCGCTGCCGACAATGAAGATCAATCCTGACATCAAGGATATCTTCGGGTTCAGGTTCGAGGATTTCGAACTCGAGAATTATGTCGCCGACGCGCATATCAAGGCCGTGGTAGCAGTGTAATGGCGAAAGCTCCGCTTTCCATAGTCGTTGCCGTTTCCCGCAACGGCGTGATCGGTCGCGATGGCGATATGCCATGGAAGCTTTCGACCGACCTCAAACGTTTCAAGGCCATGACGCTTGGAAAGCCGATAATCGTCGGGCGCAAGACGCTCGATTCGTTCGGCGGCAAGCCTTTGCCCGGCCGCCCACATATCGTGGTAACGCGTGACGTGTCGCGTATCATCGAAGGCGTGCAGTTGGCCGGCTCCGTAGAAGAGGCGGTAAATACCGCGCAGGCGATCGCCGCTGCGACCGGTGCCGACGAAATCGGCATTATCGGGGGAGGCGAAATATACCGACAGTCTATGAATTTCGTTGATCGGCTTTATGTGACGCATGTCGAAGCAGATATTCCGGATGGCGACACGTTCTTCCCTGACATTGATCCCGATATCTTCGAGAAAGTGTCCGAAGAGGCAATTCCTGCCGGAGACAAGGACAATTATCCCACGCGTTTTTCCGTCTACCGGCGGAAAAACGCGGCAAACTGAAACATTTCGTTACCGTTGACTTGGAAGTTATTGAAGTCGCGTTGAAAGCTGAGCTTCTGATACCTATAACGGGCAGGAACCCTTGCTGCTCTTCGATCAGTTGCGGCGCGAGGGAAGGGAGACACTTACAAAGAGGTTTTGATGCCCTGGAGCAATCAGAATGGCGGCGGCGGCCCATGGGGCGGCGGCGGCGGTGGCGGTAACAATCAAGGTCCATGGGGACAAGGACCAAACCGTCCGCGCGGTAATGGCGGCGGTGGCAATGGCGGTCCGCCCGATATCGAGGACATCATACGCCGCAGTCAGGATCGGCTGAAGGGGATCGTACCCGGCGGCTTCAACGGCGGTGCGGTGGTTATCGTGCTGCTCGTGGTTGCAGCATTCCTGGTTTTCCAGTCGATCTACACGGTGCAGCCGGACGAGCGAGGCGTCGAACTGCGGTTCGGAAAGCCCAAGGAAGAAGTTTCCATGCCGGGCCTGCATTTCCACATGTGGCCGTTTGAAACTGTCGAAATCGTCAAGGTTACCGAGCAGCAGCAGAATATCGGTGCAGCCAGGGGATCGAGCTCGAATGCCGGCTGGATGCTGACGGGCGATCAGAACATCGTCAACGTTCAATTCTCAGTTCTGTTTACGGTCACTGACCCCAAGTCCTATCTTTTCAACCTTGAGACGCCGGCTGCGACGCTTCAGCAGGTTGCCGATAGCGCGATGCGCGAAGTGGTTGGACGCCGCCCGGCGCAGGATATCTTCCGCGGCGGTCGTGAATCCATGTCGACCCAGGTGCGCGACATCATTCAAGGGACCATGGACCGCTACGGTTCGGGTATTGCGATCAATGCCGTGTCCATCGAGGATGCTTCGCCGCCACGTGAAGTTGCTGATGCTTTCGAGGAAGTTCAGCGCGCAACGCAGGATGAGGACCGAGCGAAGGAGGAAGCGAACCGATACGCCAACCAGAAGCTTGGTGGAGCACGCGGTCAAGCGGCCCAGGTACGCGAAGAGGCTTCCGCTTATCGCGACCGTGTCGTGAACGAAGCACAGGGTGAGGCTCAGCGTTTCATTTCCATCTACGACCAGTATGCCAATGCACCGGAAGTGACGCGTCGCCGTATTTTCATCGAAACGATGGAAGCGGTGCTGAAATCCTCGAACAAGATCATCATGGATGGTCAGCAGCAGGGAGCAGTTCCTTATCTTCCGCTCAACGAGATGATGCGTAATCCGGCCGCACAGCCGCAGGGAGGAAGCCGATGAATTCCAACCGTCTTCCAGCCTTCCTCGTTGGATTGGCCGTTATTCTGTTTCTCGCTTATTCGTCGCTTTTTGTCGTCAACGAGCGCGAGCAGGCACTTGTCATCCGGTTCGGTGAAATCCAGTCGGTCAAGAGCGAACCCGGCCTCTATTTCAAGCTGCCCTTTGCTTTCATGGATGCAGATCGTGTTCAGTATGTCGAGAAGCGCGCGTTGCGACTTGATCTGGACAATATTCGTGTTCAGGTGAATGACGGCAAATTCTACGATGTGGATGCATTCGTCGTATACCGCATCGCTGATCCGAGACTTTTCCGTGAGACCGTCTCGGGCGATAGGGAATCCGCTGAATCGCGTCTCAGGACGCGTCTCGATTCCGGTCTTCGCCGTGTCTACGGTCTTCGCGGTTTTGAAGCAGCGTTGTCGGAAGAACGGGCATCGATGATGACCGAGGTCCATCGCGATCTTAATACTGCGGCTGAAACGCTGGGCGTCAGGATCGAGGATGTTCGCATCCGCCGTACCGATCTTACGCCGGACGTTTCCGAACAGACTTTCAAGCTCATGGAGTCCGAGCGTCTGGCCGAGGCCGAACTGATCCGTGCTCGCGGTAACGAAGAAGGTCAGCGACGCCGAGCGATAGCTGATCGTCAGGTCGTCGAGCTGGTTTCCGAGGCTCAGAGGGATTCTGAAATCCTACGCGGTCAGGGCGATGCAGAGCGTAACCGGATCTTTGCCGAAGCGTTTCAGCGTGATCCGAGCTTCTTCGAGTTCTATCGCTCGATGCGGGCTTATGTTTCGGCCCTCGGTGACAATAACACGACGATGGTTCTTTCGCCGGATTCGGATTTCTTCAAATACTTCGAGACACCGGATGGAAACCGCACTCCGCGGGCGGGAACTACGGCTCCTGCTCCGGCAAACTGAACTGGTAGAGAAGGGCGGCTTTGGCCGCCCTTTTCACGTTTTATGTGCAGAGTGGCCGCTTCCTCACGAAAAGGTAATTTCCTGCCGGGCCATTCCACCCTATTCTTTGCCGAAACTCTGCCCGATTCAGTCGTTCCTATAAGCGGATCGATAAAGCCCACATTCCTGAGGGCAATGCAGACAGTCCACAATGTGAGGAGGCCAGATGGCTCAGCAGGTTCGATCGTCCTGGAAGCGCTTTGCCGCGGGAGGTATTGCTCTGGCCGTCGCCGTCGCGCCCATACCCGGCTGGGCACAGACGCAGCCCGATGCTCCGGCTCCAGCCCAGGCACCTTCGACGCCTTCGCAGTCGCGGCCGGGCGCGCCTGGCGCGATGCTGCCCGCGCCTGCGCCGCCGTCGACATCTTTCAATCCGCCACCTTCGCCGCCGGCCAACATGACCCCGGGGGGACCTGCATCGATTGCGGATCTTTCCGAAGGCTTGCTCGATGCTGTGGTCAATATTTCGACCTCGCAGAGTGTAAAGAGCTCCGGTAACGGCCCTCAGCCGCCGCAAATCCAGGAGGGATCACCGTTTCAGGAGTTCTTCGACGATTTTTTTGATGGTGAGGGCGGACAGCGCGGCAACCGGAAAGTCTCTTCGCTTGGTTCCGGCTTCGTCATCGATCCCGCTGGATATGTGGTGACGAACAATCACGTCATCGAAGGCGCAGACGATATCGAGGTTGTCTTTGCCAATGGCTCCAAGCTCAAGGCAACCCTGATCGGAACCGACACCAAGACTGACCTATCCGTATTGAAGGTCGAACCCAAAACGCCTCTGAAGGCGGTTCCCTTTGGAAATTCGCACCGTATGCGTATTGGCGATTGGGTCATGGCGATCGGCAACCCGTTCGGGCTTGGCGGGTCTGTGACGCTGGGTATCATTTCGGCGCGTGGCCGCAATATCAATGCAGGCCCTTATGACAACTTCATTCAGACGGATGCGGCAATCAACAAGGGTAATTCCGGTGGTCCGCTGTTCAACATGCGTGGCGAAGTCATAGGGATCAACACGGCTATCATTTCGCCTTCGGGCGGTTCGATCGGCATCGGTTTCGCCGTGCCGACGGAGATCGCCGAGAATGTGGTGCGTCAGCTTATCGAATTCGGCGAGACAAGACGCGGATGGCTCGGTGTGCGTATTCAGCCGGTGACAGATGAAGTCTCCGAGAGTCTCGGTCTCGACCGGGCGAGAGGTGCGCTGGTTTCCGGCATCATCAATGATGGACCGATCAAGAACGGCGAGATCAAGGCCGGCGATGTGATCGTCAGCTTTGATGGCGAGCCGATCAACGAGATGCGGG
Source organism: Aliirhizobium cellulosilyticum (assembly GCF_014198105.1). Taxonomy (NCBI): domain Bacteria; kingdom Pseudomonadati; phylum Pseudomonadota; class Alphaproteobacteria; order Hyphomicrobiales; family Rhizobiaceae; genus Aliirhizobium; species Aliirhizobium cellulosilyticum. Next base: position 1,160,778 of record NZ_JACIGW010000001.1, read on the forward strand.
ATCTGCCCCGTATTGTTGCTGAAAGCCCTGTCGGCAAGGAGGTTGATGTCGTCATCCTTCGCGATGGCAAGCAGCAGACCGTCAAGGTAACACCGGGTCGGCTGGAAGACAGCGTTCAATCTGCAGATGCTGACGGCGAGGATCCCCAGGCCGACGATGCGCCGGAAACGAATGACGGCAGCGATCAGGGCGCAGAGCAGAGCAAGGAGCCGGTAAAAGCCTATGGCATGACGATTGCCGTGCTCGATGAAGAGCGCCGCAAGAGCTTCGATATCGCTGAAAGCGTTGAGGGCGTGGTGGTGACTGAAGTTGCCGCCGGCTCGCTTGCTGCCGATAAAGGCGTGAAGCCGGGCGAGGTCATTGTCGAGGTGGCGCAGGATTTCGTCGAGCAGCCAAGTGATGTCACCAGCCGGATGGATGCGCTGAAGGCGGAGGGACGCAGAAACGCTCACATCATGATCGCGGACAAGGCGGGTAATCTGCGTTTCGTCGCGATCCCTCTCGATTGAGATCGAAATCAGGCAGGCCTTCGGGCCTGCCATTCGTCTTTTGAAATGGTGTAAACGACATGCCGTTTCAGGTGGGGATATGTATCGGGAATACGCGGATGGCTGAAGTCCATCTCCTGGCGTCTGCGCATTCCAAGGCGTTTCATCACGTTGGTCGAGCGATGGTTCTTCTCAACCGCGAAGGAGACGACGCAATCTACATTTCGGCGAGCGAAGGTTTGATCCAAAAGCGCGCTTGCCGCTTCGGTGACGTAACCGTTTCCCCAAAACCGTGTCGCGAGACGCCAACCGATCTCGATTGTATCATCTGAGAATATCCCTGGAAGATTGGGATGAGACAGGCCACAGAAACCAACCGGTTCCTGTGTCTCCTTCAGTACGACGGCAAAGAACCCCCGTCCATCTTCAGTTATCATCCCGTTGAGCTTGTCCAGGAACGCGTCGGCTTCCTCGTAGCTTCGCCGGAACGGAAAAAACTCCATGACCTTAGGATCGGCGTTGATTTCACGGAAAAGGTCGCGATCGGCTTTGATCCAGGTGCCCAGGATCAGACGGGGCGTCTCGATGATGGCGACCCGCCGGCTCATTCGGTGACGAAGTCGCTTTTCCGATAACCCTGGATATAGAGCAGGGCCGTCAGGTCGCCGTGGTGGATGCGCATCTTTGCCTGTGCGGCGACGGTGGGCTTGGCGTGGAGTGCGACGCCGGAACCGGCAATGCTCAGCATGCCGAGGTCGTTAGCGCCATCGCCAACCGCGATTACGTCATCGGGCGAGATGCCAAGTCTGGCTGAAATCTCCTCCAGTGCATCGACCTTGGCCTGCTTGCCGAGGATGGGTTCGGCAACCTCGCCAGTAAGAATGCCGTCCTTTTCGATCAGGACGTTGGCGCGGTTCTCGTCGAAGCCGAGCGTGGCCGCGATCCGGCTGGTAAATACCGTGAAGCCGCCAGACACAAGGGCAGCGTAATATCCCTTCGATTTCATCGTCGCAATCAGCTCGCGGCCACCGGATGTCAGTGTGATGCGTTTGGCAATTACGTCATCGACCACCGTGATCGGAAGGCCCTTGAGCAGGGCGACACGCTCGCGTAGGGCAGGTTCGAAGGCGATTTCGCCGTTCATGGCACGGGCGGTAATCGTTGCTACCTTGTCTTTCAGGCCGACGACGTCGGCGAGTTCGTCGATACATTCCTGGCCGATCATGGTGGAATCCATGTCGGCGATCAGAAACTGCTTGCGTCGTGTTTCCGCTTGCTGGACGACGACATCGACCGGTGCATCTGCTATCAGCTTGCGCAACCTGGATTCCGCGGTCGTTACGTCTTCGTCGTCATGCAGGGCAATGTCGCAGGCTATGCCGTCCGCAAGCCAGTAAAGACCCGAAGTCCTGACGGCTCCGGCTGCCTGCTCTGCAAGAGCCGAGTTGAGAACCGGATTTGACGGATGGGCAATGAGCGTGGCAACGAAAGCCATATGGAAAACCTTGTGCAAGACATCGACGCGATCCTGATAACCGGGCCGACGGCCAGCGGCAAGTCGGCACTGGCCGTCCGGCTGGCCGAGAAGCAAAATGGTGTGGTCATCAATACCGACAGCATGCAGGTCTATGATACGCTACGTATGCTGACCGCACGGCCATTGGACGAGGAGATGGAGGGAATAACTCATCATCTCTATGGTCATGTCGCTGCGACAAAGGCTTATTCGACAGGGGAATGGCTGCGCGACGTAGCCTCTCTTCTGCCAGACATTCGCGCTCGCGGTCAGCTGCCCATCTTCGTCGGCGGCACCGGTCTCTACTTCAAGGCGCTGACCGGCGGTCTTTCGGACATGCCGGAAATTCCCCAGGAGATACGTTGCGAGGTTCGGCTGAGGCTGAAGCATGAAGGGCCGGAGGCGCTTCACTCGGAGCTGGCGCAGAAAGATGCGGCGGTGGCCGATGCTCTGGACGTTCGGGATGGACAGAGGATTGTCAGAGCGCTTGAGGTCCTGCAGACCACAGGGCGGTCGATCGTGGAGTTTCAGGGCAAGCAAGGGCCGGTGATTATCGATCCTGCCCGCGCACAGAAATTTGTCGTACTGCCGGATCGTGCCGTTCTTCACGATCGCATCAATCGCCGTTTCGAGAAGATGCTTGATCAAGGAGCGATCGATGAAGTTAAAGCGCTTCTTGCGCAAAATCCGTCTGACGAACTGCCTGCAATGAAAGCAATCGGAGTGCGCGAGATCGCCGGAATGCTCAATGGCGAGATGTCGAGAGCAGGCGTGATCGAACGCAGTTCGGCCCTGACACGGCAATATGCAAAACGGCAGATGACTTGGTTCCGCAATCAGATGGATGAAGACTGGCGCCGTATTGAAGGTTTGCCCGCGTCGGTTCAGTCCTTGTCGTAAAGACTGCTCAAAGGCTTCTTCAGCAGGCTATCCCGGAAGGAACCTTCCCGTTTCAGGAACGGATTGGGTCGTGCAACCGGATCGGGCGAGGGTGCCAGCGTGCGGCCACGCCCGCCGCTCCGGTTATCCAGTGGCGTTGCTTGCTCGACCCTTGCCGGCCTCGGTAACATGTCCGGGCGATAGGGTTCTGTAGACTGGCTGGATCTGGTTTCTGCAGCGCTGTGAGACCCGATCTCCCGCTTCCAGCGATCAAGTTCGGCATCACTTGCCGGGGGGAAGTCGACGTTGGTTTCGGGGATGAAGGGAGCAGCAGGCATTGCGCCAGCCGCTTCGGCGGCGAGATAACTTTGCTGGAAAGTGCTGATATCAGGCCCGCTGACAGAGCGCATACGCGAGACAATGGCACGCAAGTCGACCGTGTCGGGTGTTTCCTCGTGATTCTTGTCAGCGATTCCGTGAGCCTTGGGCAGGTGCTGAGAATCGACGTGGGTGAACCTCATTCTCATCGGGACGGCAATTGCTTCGCCAAATGCGATCGCCTCGCCATTGCCGATCGAGGAGAGAAAGCTCGTGGTAGAGACCGATGAATTCGGAATGGCCGACTTGATGATCTCCTGATCCCGGTCGTTGGAGAGCCGCATGGCAAACAGCGTCGAACACTGTGAGAGAATGGTCTGATCGAGTTCGCCCGGACGCTGGGTGATCACGCCGAGGGAGACGCCGTATTTGCGGCCTTCCTTGGCAATTCGCGCAATTGCCTGGCGGGTCGGAATGAAACCGAGAGTGGGATCGGCCGGCACGTAGCGATGTGCTTCTTCGCAGACCACCAGCATGTGGATGGCGCCATTGCTCCACAGGGCAAGCTCGAAGGCCATACGGCAGAGGATCGACGCGACGGAGTTGACCACTTCCGACGGTATGCCGGCGAGCTGGAAGGTCGAGATCGGACGGTCGTTGCCGGGAATGCGGAATATGTGCGCGATCGTCTCCATGATCGTGTCGTGGATCGTGTTGTTGGAGAACATGAAATGATAGCGCGGATCGTTGATGGCGGAAACGATCCGCATTTTCAGCGACCGGAGGAATGGTTTTTCAGCGCGGCCTTCGAGGCGGCCGATGCGGTCATCGATCAGTGCGAGAAGATCGGCCATGCGGTAGGGAACCGGCGTGTCCGCCGTAACGGAGCTTTTCTCTGCGGATCTTTTGGTCAGGCTGGATTCGCTGCCGCGGAAAGCTCGCTTGGCTTCCGGGATGAGGTCGCGAAGCATATCCAGTTCTTCGGGAACCCCCGGGCGTCCGCGAAACACCACTTCGGCAAATTCTTCAAGCCGCATGAGCCAAAAAGGCAGATCCAGCGTGTCGGTGTCGATTGTTACCGCGTGTTCGGGAAAGGCTGCCGCGAACTCGTTGTGCGGATCGAGGATAAGAACCCTGAGTTTCGGGTCTGACTCGATAGCCTTGTGTAACAGCAGAGAAACCGCAGTCGACTTGCCGACGCCGGTTGAGCCGACGATAGCGAAATGTTTCGACAACATCGTCGGCACATGGATCGCAGCATCGATGCTTTCGTCCTGGGTCAATTTGCCGACGACACATGTTTCGCTCTTGCCGGGGTCGTAGATCTTTACGAGATCCGACGAGCGTATTCGGTGGGCAATCGCTCCAAGATAGGGGTATCGCGATATGCCTCTGGAAAACTGCTCTCGCCCATCCGGCCCAACACGAACCTCGCCGAGAAGCTCGACTTCGATCTGAAATTTGGTGTCATCGGTTTCCGACCACTCGCGTATGCCGGTCTGCATCGAATAGGCCAATGCCACGACGCGGTTCTTGCCAACGGTAATCGAGATGAGGCGCCCTACAGACCAAAGCTCGGTGAGCTCGGTTTCGCCAGCCTCTGCTACGGCTGCGATGGTTGCGTGCGCTCCATTGCAAGAAACAACCCTTCCCAGGAAGCGGTTTCCCGGCTTCATAGGATCCCTGCGATCTTGCTCTCCTGATGTGGGAGAGCGATGGGATTCGTCATTCAGCAAAAGGCGCCCCTGTCATTGGGGTGGAAACTCAAGCAGTGTCCGGGCGGCGTACTGGAGATGCAAATTATGGCGTGCCGCTTAACAACTGGTGTAGGTTCTGCCAACGAAATGATCAGGTTGATTGAAAACAGGGCCTCCGAGAGGCTTTTTGATTAATCGCCGCGTTGACGAATGTGTATTATGCGGCTAACACTCCCGGCCATGAAGATTTCGAAGGCACTTATTGTGGTGGGAACGCGCATGGGCAGGACGGTGTAACCGTCCGGCGTTAGCCACCCATGCGCGGAAAGACAGGCTCCTAAGGGGCCTTTTTTTATGCCTTGTTTCCGGTCGATCATCTCAATCCAAAGGACCAGAAACAAATCTCCAGCAGCAATCCAGGCCATTGCAGATAAAAGGCCAGACATCAGGAGGACAGGACATGACGGACACGGCGGATAACGGCAACCGGATGACAGGCGCCGAAATCGTGCTTCGCGCTTTGAAGGACAATGGCGTCGAACATCTCTTCGGTTACCCAGGCGGCGCCGTTCTTCCGATCTATGACGAGATTTTCCAGCAGGATGACATCCAGCATATTCTCGTCCGTCATGAACAGGGCGCCGGCCATGCGGCCGAAGGTTACGCTCGCTCCACCGGCAAGGTTGGCGTCATGCTGGTGACCTCCGGTCCGGGTGCAACAAATGCGGTCACGCCGCTGCAGGACGCGCTGATGGATTCGATCCCGCTGGTCTGCCTGACCGGCCAGGTTCCGACCACGCTGATCGGTTCGGATGCGTTTCAGGAAGCCGATACCGTGGGCATCACGCGCCCCTGCACCAAGCACAACTGGCTGGTGAAGGATGTCAACGAACTGGCAGGCATCATCCATGAGGCGTTCCGTATCGCACAGACTGGTCGCCCCGGCCCGGTCGTTGTCGATATCCCAAAGGACGTACAGTTCGCCACCGGCACCTATGTTCCGCCTTCGGAAGCGTCGGCAAGCAAGAGCTACAAGCCGAAGGTCAATGGTGATCTGAAGGCGATCCAGGCTGCAGTCGAACTGATGGCAACAGCTCGTCGTCCGATCCTCTATACCGGCGGCGGCGTCATCAATGCCGGCCCGGAAGCCTCCAAGCTGCTGCGCGAACTGGTCGAATTGACCGATTTCCCGATCACCTCGACGCTGATGGGCCTGGGCGCCTATCCGGCTTCGGGCAAGAACTGGCTCGGCATGCTCGGCATGCACGGTTCCTACGAAGCCAACATGGCGATGCATGACTGTGACGTCATGGTCTGTATCGGCGCCCGTTTCGACGACCGTATCACCGGCCGCCTGAACGCGTTTTCGCCGAATTCGCGCAAGGTCCATGTCGATATCGATCCGTCGTCGATCAACAAGAACGTTCGGGTCGATATTCCGATCATCGGCGATGTCGGTCATGTTCTGGAAGACATGGTCCGCCTATGGCGGGCGCTGCCGAAGAAGCCGGAAAAGGCCCAGGCCGCCGAATGGCGCTCTTCAATCGAGACCTGGCGCGCACGCAAGTCGTTCTCCTACAAGAACTCCAATGACGTCATCATGCCGCAATATGCGCTGGAGCGTCTTGCTGAAGCGACAAAGGGCCGGGAGACCTTCATCACCACCGAAGTCGGCCAGCACCAGATGTGGGCAGCCCAGTTCTTCGGCTTCGAGGAGCCAAATCACTGGATGACATCAGGCGGTCTCGGCACGATGGGATACGGCCTGCCGGCAGCGCTCGGCGTTCAGGTTGCACATCCGGATGCGCTTGTTATCGATATTGCCGGTGATGCGTCTATCCAGATGTGCATCCAGGAAATGTCCTGCGCCATCCAGCATAACCTGCCGGTGAAGATCTTCATTCTGAACAACCAGTATATGGGCATGGTGCGCCAGTGGCAGCAGCTGCTGCACGGCAACCGCCTGTCGAATTCCTACACCGAAGCCATGCCCGATTTCGTCAAGCTGGCGGAAGCCTATGGCGCTGTCGGCATGTATTGCGACGATCCCAAGGAACTGGATGGCAAGATTGCCGAGATGATCGCGGTAAAGGCGCCGGTTATCTTTGATTGCCGGGTTGCCAATCTCGCCAACTGCTTCCCGATGATCCCATCTGGCAAGGCACATAACGAGATGCTGTTGCCGGATGAGGCTTCGGACGAAGCTGTTGCGACGGCCATCGATGCAAAGGGCCGCCAGCTCGTTTGATACGAGTTAGCATTCCTGACAAGATTTTAAGGAACGGACCCAGATCATGAACGCACATCAGCAGCCGACCGGTTCTGCCTATTTCATCAGCCCGGAAACCGCCAAGGTCGAGAGCCATACGCTATCGGTTCTTGTCACCAACGAACCGGGCGTGCTTGCCCGCGTCATCGGCCTTTTCTCCGGCCGTGGCTACAATATCGAAAGTCTCACCGTCTCGGAGACTGAACACGAATCCCACCTATCGCGAATTACGATCGTGACCAACGGTACGCCGACCGTTCTTGAGCAGATCAAGGCGCAGCTTGAGCGGATCGTTCCGGTGCATCGGGTCGTCGACCTGACGGTGCGTGCGGGCCAGCTTGGTCAGGAACGCCCGATCGAGCGCGAAGTGGCGCTGATCAAGGTGGCCGGAACCGGTGAAAGCCGGGCCGAAGTTTTGCGCCTTGCCGATGCCTTCCAGGCGAAGGTTGTGGATGCGACGGTCGGTCACTTCATTTTCGAGATCACCGGAAAATCCTCGAAGATCGACCAGTTCGTGGCGGTGGTGAAGCCGCTCGGACTGATTGAAGTCTGCCGCACGGGCATCGCGGCGATGAATCGCGGCCCACAGGGCATGTAACGCGATTGGACAAAGCTGACCGTCCGGAGTAGGCGATAACAATTCGCCTCAAACGTGGACGGTCGTTGCCTTGAAATATGATGATCCCGGCAGGATCGGGGGAAAGCCCTGGCTCCCCCCGGTCGGAACGTCGCTCGGAGCCATGCGGTGGCTTCGCAAAGACATGCCGTGGGTGAAGGATTATCTCGGATTGCCTGAGGTCCGGACCTGCCTTGCTCCTGGCATTGGCGGAACCATCGCCTGGGGTGGCCGCATCGTCGCAAAGATGACGGAGACGATAGCAGCGGCGCGCAATCTGCCGCATTGGCGGCTTGAGGATGGATTTCTCCGTTCCGTTCAACTCGGAAAATCCGGCGTTTTGCCATTTTCTATCGTCGCGGACGATCTGGCCTTGTCAACGGATGCGTCGAAGGCGTCGCGCCTGGAGCGAATTATCGCTGAAATGTCAGACGATGGCGGGCAGGAGGCGAGGGACGTGCGCGACGCGATCGTTCGGCATGGCCTTTCCAAATACAACCATCTTCCGCATCAGGAACCGAAGTTCGAGCCAAGCGGCAAACGCAGAATTCTTCTGATCGACCAAGTAAAGGGAGACGTCTCCGTTCCGCTTTCGCTCGGCTCATCGGCATCCTTCGTCGCCATGCTCGACGATGCGCTGGCGAGTGGTGCCCAGTGTATCGTTCGTACTCATCCGGACGTTATTGCCGGCTACAGGAAGGGCTATCTTACCGAGATGGCGGCAGGCAGGGCGGGGGTCACGCTGTCGGCTGAACCTGTCTCGGCTGCGTCGATCCTGAAGGTGGTCGACGAGGTCTGGACGGTTGCCAGCCAGTTCGGTTTCGACGCCCTTTTGCGCGGTGTGCCGGTACGCTGTTACGCCGCGCCCTTCTATAGCAGTTGGGGCCTGACCGATGACCACATGAGCGAGCATGCCCGAGCGATCGTCTTGAAGCGCCGAGGCGTAACGCGCAGCATCGACCAGCTTACCGCTGCTGCCTTCATCGATTATCCGATCTATCGAGATTCCGAGACCCGGCGGGCGTCGAATGTGTTTAAAGCGATCGATGCGATCGTTGCCGGGCGGGCGCACCTTTAGCTCACAGCATTTCCAGCGGCTGTTTCCTGAACGGCGGCGGGAAGACTGTGTCGAGTGCCGCCCAATCCTCCCTGCTGATCTCCAGCCCTGCCGCGCCAGCATTTTCCTCAACGCGGTGAGGATCGCTGGATTTCGGGATGGCGATCGTGTTTCGCGCTCGCATGACAAAGGCCAGCACCAGTTGGGCTGGTGTTGCCTGATAGGCCTTGGCGATGCGGATCAATTCAGTGTTGCGCAATATCCGGCCCTGTTCGATGGGCGAATAGGCCATGATAGGAATGCCGCGTTCCTGACACCAGGGCAGGAGGTCGTGTTCGATACCCCGGCGGGAGAGATTGTAGAGGACCTGATTGGCGGCGCAGTTTTCTCCGTCTTCCACCTCCATCAGGTCTTCCATGTCCTCGACATCGAAATTCGAGACGCCCCATTCGCGGATCTTGCCTGCTCTGCGCAGCTCCTCAAAACCGGCCACGGTTTCCTCAAGATCATGCTCGCCACGCCAATGAAGAAGATAGAGGTCCAGCTGATCGGTTTTCAACCTTTGAAGGCTTCTCTCACAGGCGTCTATGACGCCCTGGCGGCTGGCATTGAAGGGATAGACCTTGCTGACGAGGAAGACCTCGTCACGCCGCCCCTCGATTGCCTTTCCTGTAATAAGTTCGGCTCCGCCTTCGCCATACATTTCAGCCGTATCGATCAGCGTCATGCCGAGATTGAGGCCGCGTTTCAGGCTCTCGACCTCCTGACTGGCGGTCCGGGCATTCTCGCCCATCTTCCATGTTCCGAGTCCGAGCGAGGGCAAAAGCGTTCCTGAGGGAAGAGTGGCGGCGGCAATATCGTGCATGATGCAAAACCTCGGTTCGGCCTTTAAAGGGCTAACCTAAGACTTTCTTTTCCGATGCCAAGCGTCGGTCAGGATGGAAACTGGCGATAACATTCCTCCGCGACTTTCTGCAGCGTTGCGCGCGAGATTTCGCCGGTGACGGCATAACCCAGGTCACCGTCGATCCAGTAGAACGTCTCGATATCGCCGGCAGAGGCAAAGCGGAAGCTTGTAGTCTGGTTTTGCGGATTGCGCCCGACGATCACGGTCAGGCGCTGACCGCCTGCATCCTCATACATGAACATGGCGCCCGCCGTACCAACGACTGGCAGCAATCTTCCTCCGACAAGGCGAAAGCCAAGCGATTGCAGGTTGGGCACCTTGAGGTCGGGGATCGACAGCCGTTTGCCGAGCCATGTGGCAAGATGTGCTTCCTGATCGGCAAAAACCTCGACCGGGTGGCGGACTTCGCTTGCATAGACGAGGAAGGCGTTGTGGGCCTCCTGCGGAAGCGCATCGGCATAGGCCTGCGCGAGTTCGGATTTCTCAAACAGGGCAGGGGCGTAATGCCCGCCCAGCGCGCCAAGCGCGAAGATCGCAACCGAGGCTGCGACGAGCGACAGGCGGCTTGCACGCAGGCTCCTCGTCCGGTTGCCGCTCATGGTAACCAGTTGAAGGTCTGCGGCTGACGATTTCCGGTAACCGGCAAAGGCTGAGCGGAGGCCGTCGTTTTGCGACTGCCAGTCGGCGATCATTTCTGCCGCCTCGGGATTTTCACTGAGAAATTCTTCCACGCGCCGGCGATCCGCTTCGTCGAGGAGATCATCGACATAGGCGTGCAGCTGTTCCTCGGAGATGGAGCGGCGCTCTGTCATCGGGGTCTCCGCAGTGGAATGATCTTGGCTTCGCGCATCTTTTCCCTGAGGGCATGGCGTGCGCGCGATAGCCGCGACATGACCGTCCCGATGGGAATGTCCAGCATGTCGGCTACCTCCTGATAGGTATACCCCTCGACGACAACCAATGTCAGAACGACCCGAAATTCAGCCGGAAGGCTCGCCAGAGACTGCATGAGCTTTCGGCTTTCGAGCGGATCTGCTGATGTCATGACGAGATCCTCGATCTCGCTGCCATCGGTTGTCACCGACGGGTGACGTATGCGAAATCGGTGCGCGTTGAGATGAAGATTAGTCATGATCCGGTAGGCCCATGCCTTGAAATTTGTGCCGCGCCACTGGCTGCGGCTGACGAGGGCCTTTTCGACACAGTCCTGCAGCAAATCCTCACTCTCCGTGTCTGATCGCGTCAGGCTGCGTGAATAGCGCCTGAGTTGCGGCAGGAGAGCGAGGATTCTTGCTTCAAAGGCAACCGGTGCGACGTCTTCGGTCTCGCCCCCGGTCGCCCTTTCCGAGTTGGGAAGATCAGGGCTTGGCGACATCCCAGACACCGTTCACGCCATCACCGGTCGTGTCGCCCTGCTTGGTGTCCTTCACCCAGTAATAGAGCGGCATGCCGTCCTTGGCCCATTGTTTTGCCCCGTCCTTGCGGGTGACGAGCGAGTATGCACCATCAGGCTTGGCATCGGAAGCGGCCATGACCGGCGGCCAGTTCTGGGCGCATTTGTCGTAGCAGTTCGATGTGCCAGCCTTGTCGTTCTTGAAAGTGTAGACCGTCATGCCTTTTTCGCCGGCAAGCACGTTTCCCTTGTCGGTCTTGACCGTCGTAAACGGGCTGGCGGCTAGGGCTGCGGTGGCGAGCGCGGCGAATGCGGTAGTAGCGAGGATGAGCTTTTTCATCGGGCGTCTCCTGATTTGAGGTGGCTCTCTCCCGGCCACCGATGTCATGACACCGGCATGCGCGAATTTATTCCCGACGAGCCGAAGTTTTTTTCATTTTCGACAGACAGGCGGCCGATAAGCGCAGCAGGCGCCGTTATCCTCGGCTTTGATTCATCTTTCGTTCTTTTATGTTGCGCTTTCTCCGAGAATCCTGCCAAGTCCCGGCATGCAATTTGCACCGCAACAGGATGAGGCCCTCAAGGCCGTTTCGCGCTGGCTGAAGGATGGGCGCAGTCAGGTTTTCCGGCTGTTCGGTTATGCCGGCACCGGCAAGACGACGCTTGCCAAACATTTCGCCGAACATGTGGACGGAGAGGTTCTGTTTGCAGCCTTTACCGGCAAGGCGGCGCAGGTGTTGCGCTCCAGAGGCGCCCGCAATGCCAAGACCATCCACTCCCTGATCTACCGCCCGCGCGGCGAGGAGGCGGTCGAAGACGAAGAGACAGGCAAGACCTCGATCGCGCCGATGTTCGCCATCAATCGCCAAAGCCCCGTCGCCAAGGCAGCCCTCATCGTCATCGACGAATGCTCGATGGTCGACGAGGCGCTTGGCAAAGATTTGATGAGCTTTGGCACACCGATCCTGGTTCTCGGCGATCCCGGTCAGCTGCCGCCCGTTTCAGGCGGCGGTTTCTTCACCGAGCAGGAACCGGATTATCTCCTGACCGAAATCCATCGCCAGGCGCAAGACAACCCGATCATCCAGCTCGCCATGCAGGTGCGCGAGGGCAAGGAGATCATGTATGGGGATTACGGAAAGGCGCAGGTCATTTCACGCGACGAGGTGACGCAGGATCTTGTGCTTGGTGCCGACCAGGTTCTTGTCGGTACCAACCGCACCCGCAAGCGCTATAACCAGCGCCTGCGCGAGCTGAAGGGCTTTACGGCCGATTATCCGCAATCCGGCGACAAGCTGGTCTGCCTGAGGAACGACCAGGTCAAGGGCCTGCTCAACGGTTCGCTCTGGCAGGTGATGAGCGCCTCACGAGAAACGGTGAAGCCGGGCATCAACCTGATGATCCGCCCGGAAGACGACGACATGGATCGCGGTGCCGCGAAGATCAAGCTTCTCAAGGCTGCCTTCGAGAGCGAGGAAGAAATTCCGTGGTCTATGCGCAAGCGTTACGACGAGTTCGATTACGGTTATGCGCTGACGTGCCATAAGGCGCAGGGTTCGCAATGGAACAATGTCGTGTTGTTCGACGAGAGCTTCGCGTTTCGCGATACGCGTGAGCGCTGGCTTTACACGGCGATCACCCGGGCCGCCGAGACGCTGACGATTGTAAGATAGAAGTCGGGGCTTGGCCCTAGCCTCCGCTGTTTCAATGGCCATGGAGGTCGTTGACAATGAACCGGGGACACGGCAAAAGCGTTGGTACCGCAATGCTGCGATATCGTTGAATCGGTTGGCGGCGTTCTCAGGCAGATAGGATGCCTGGATCGCGGACGAATTTATGGGGTTGGTGAACTCATGGCTGCGAAGATTTATCGTCCTGCAAAAACTGCAATGCAGTCTGGCAAGGCCAAGACCCGTCTATGGGTTCTGGAATTCGATCCTGAAACGCCGCGCAGCATCGATCCGATCCTGGGTTATACGTCATCCGGCGACATGAAGCAGCAGCTCCGTCTGACTTTCGAGACGCAGGAACTGGCTGAAGCCTATGCGCAGCGCGAGGGCATCGAATACCGGGTCATCCACCCGAAAGACGCAAACAGGCAGGCGGTATCCTATACCGACAATTTCCGGTTCAATCGCCTGCAGCCCTGGACGCATTGATTATTGCGGCACTTAGCTGCCGCCTTAAAGGCCCCTTAGCTCAACTGGATAGAGCAGCTGCCTTCTAAGCAGCAGGTCGCAGGTTCGAGTCCTGCAGGGGTCGCCACTCTCTTCTTTCTCCATATCGCAGATACATGCAGCTTGTTGTAACCCGGAGGCGGGTAAAGAACTCCTGATGAACCCGATTTGTAGAGCTTGCTGACCGGCACCACCCTGCTTATCGGCTACGCACGGGATTGCCGAATAGGGGAACCGGATAGACATAATCCCCCTTGCTCGAAAAGCCTTGGCGATAGAGGCAGGCTCTCAGCGCAGCCTGATTGAGGAAATTGTCGAAAAATGGGTGTCCGCGCGGCGGCGTTGAAGCTTCAAGCGTGCATTCGTCGCGTGCGCTCAAGAAGCGATTTTCGACATCCGATCCCTTGATAATTCCCAAGCTGCCATAGGTTATCGACGCGGCAGAGGCGCTTTCGGTTAGTGCTGGCGCCAAGGCAATCAGTAACGTTGACACAAATGTCAGCTTCATCGCTGTCTCCCTCAAATCGGCAGACAGCAACGACTCAAGGCCGATCTTGTTCCCGTTGGGGTGAAATTTTACCCGCGCTTGTTCGCATATGCGAAAGGACTTTTGGAATTTCGCTGCGTCGCATTCTCAGCTATTATCCAGTTCATCGGTTCCGTTGCGTCACGCAGGGGAAGGTAATTTTGGTGCCGGGAGCAGGAGCTTCGCGTTTGGCGCCTTCAATACACTGAAATGGTTTTTGCGGGCCGCGCTGAGCGGCCCGGACCTTTGCATTGTCTTTGAGCCTTCGAGTGGGGATACATATGAACAGAAATATTCTCGCCCTGGCGGGTGCGGTTTTGCTTGCAGCCTCCATCTCTAGTTCAAGTTGGGCGGATGAACGTCCATTGATATGGCAGCCGATCAAGAACTCGGACACAAGTTACGCCGTGAAGCTGGGACTTCGGCTGCCCGTGCGGCTCGAAACAGAGGCCGGATTCAATGTCGGTGTGGATTCGTCGAAGACTGGTGAGGTGGTGAATACACCTCTCAAGTTCTGGAGCAGGATAAAAACCGAGGATAGGAAGCGCCCCGCTTACCAGATGAGCCGTGATATCGGGATCAATATGGATGGCAATGCAGGCAGCGCTGCGATCAGCATGAACTATTATGAAAAGCAGATTGCTACGCCAACCTTCAATCTTGAGCGTCAATCCAGCTATGTGGTTCGCTATGACGGTGTGCAAAAAGACTGGGCAGGACTGGACGCGAGCCAATCGATCAAGTTGAGGCAGCGTGAGAGCGGAACCGCCTTCGTAGCCGTTGCCAATGGTTCCGCGAATTTTTCGGCAGTTGCTGCCAGTTTCGGGATCGAGCAACCTCTCGGTGAGAACATAACGCTGAGCGGCAGCGTGAACCGAAACTTCACCGATGCAACGACGGTATCGAGCGTTAACGCGAGTTATTCCTACAAATGGTGAGATGAAAAAGGGCGCTTCAGGCGCCCTTTTTCATCTCGATATTTAGCTGTCCTCAGTGCAGGATCTGGCTGAGGAAGAGTTTGGTGCGCTCGTGCTGCGGATTATCGAAGAACTCGGCCGGCGAGTTCTGCTCGACGATCTGGCCCTGATCCATGAAGATGACGCGGTTTGCGACCTGGCGGGCAAAACCCATCTCATGGGTCACGCACAGCATGGTCATGCCTTCTTCGGCAAGCGAGACCATGGTGTCGAGCACTTCCTTGACCATTTCCGGGTCGAGCGCCGAGGTCGGTTCGTCGAACAGCATGATCTTCGGCTTCATGCAGAGCGAGCGGGCGATCGCCACGCGCTGCTGCTGGCCGCCGGAGAGCTGGCCCGGATATTTGTTGGCCTGTTCCGGGATCTTGACGCGCTTCAGATAGTGCATCGCGATCTCTTCGGCTTCCTTCTTCGGCATCTTGCGAACCCAGATCGGAGCCAGCGTGCAGTTTTCCAGGATGGTCAGGTGCGGGAAGAGGTTGAAGTGCTGGAACACCATGCCGACCTCGCGGCGCACCTCGTCGATCTTCTTCAGATCGTTGGTAAGCTCGATATTGTCGACGAGGATATTGCCCGACTGATGTTCTTCCAGCCGGTTGATGCAACGGATCATCGTCGACTTGCCGGAGCCCGAAGGCCCGGCAATGACGATGCGCTCGCCCTTCATCACCTTCAGATTGATGTCGCGCAGCACGTGGAAATCACCATACCACTTGTTCATGCCGATGATTTCGACTGCAACCTCGGTCGAGGAAACGGTCAGTTTTTTCGTTAGGGCTTCAGCCATTGTTTTCCCCTTTAACTCTTGTTGCGGCTAGTGCCTGTGGCTGGTGTCGAGGTGTCGCTCCATAAAGGCGGAGTATCGCGACATGCCGAAGCAGAAAAGCCAGAATATGAAACCGGCAAAAATGTAACCGGTGACCGGCGTGACCGGCGTCGACCAGTTGGCATCCGACTGGTTGAGCGTAACGATCCCCAGAAGGTCGAACATGCCGATAATCGAGACGAGTGACGTATCCTTGAACAGGCCAATGAAAGTGTTGACGATGCTTGGGATGACCAACTTGATTGCCTGCGGCAGAATGATCAGCCGCGTCTTTTGCCAATAGGTCAATCCCAGCGAGTCCGCCCCTTCAAACTGTCCCTTCGGAATCGCCTGCAAACCGCCTCGAATGACTTCCGCCATATAGGCGGAGGCGAAGATCGAAACGCCGATCAGCGCGCGAAGCAGTTTGTCGAACGTCCATCCATCCGGCAGGAAAAGCGGCAGCATGACGCTTGCCATGAATAGAACCGTGACGAGTGGAATGCCGCGGATTATCTCGATGAAGACGACGCAGAGCGTCTTGATTACAGGCATTTGCGAACGCCGTCCGAGCGCCAGGATAATGCCAAGCGGCAGAGATACGGTGATCCCGAAGAAAGAGAGGATCAGCGTTACCATCAATCCGCCCCAGAGCTGGGTCTCGACATGCGGAAGGCCGAAGCCGCCAATCAGCAGGAAGAACGAGATGAACGGCAGGATGATGAAGAGCGCCAGCGCATTCCATCCCTTATGGGGGGCCTTCGGAATGAGCATCGGAATGAGCAGGATCACAAAAAGGACCGCGACGAGGATCGGCCGCCAGCGTTCATCAGCCGGGTACCGGCCGAACATGAACTGCTGGAATTTTGCTTCGACAAAAGCCCAGCATGCGCCGGATTGACCGTCTGGAAGAATGCCGCCCTGGATGACGGTCGCACAGGCCGTGCGGTCCGAACCGGTCCAGACGGCATCGATAAACAGCCAATTGATCATGCCTGGGATGACATAGACTAGCAGCGCAAGCGCCAGGATGGTCAGAACCGTATCCTTCGGCGTTGCGAACAACTTGGTTCTGAACCAGTGTGACGGGCCGCTGACACCGAGCGGCGCCGGTTGCTGCGCCAGCATGTCCTGGCGCACGAAAGTTGAAGAGGTCGTGGCCATGATTATCTCTCCACCAAGGCCATTTTGGCATTGAACCAGTTCATGAATATCGCCGTGGTGATCGAGATGGACAGATAGACGACAAGGAAAAGAGCAACGATCTCAACTGCCTGGCCGGTCTGGTTCAACATCGTTCCGCCGATTGCATAAATGTCTGCAAACCCGCACGCGACCGCCAAAGACGAGTTCTTGGTGAGGTTCAGATATTGGCTTGTCAGTGGTGGGATGATGATCCTGAGCGCCTGCGGGAGGACGATCAGTCGCGTAATAGCATTCGAGCGTAGCCCAAGCGCGTTTGCAGCTTCGGTCTGGCCCTTCGGCACAGCCTTGATGCCCGAGCGGACGATCTCGGCAATGAAGGAAGCCGTGTAGAAGGAGAGCGCCAGGTAGAGCGAGATGAATTCCGGTCCCAGAACCGAACCACCTGTCAGGTTGAAGCGACCTGCAACGGGGAAGTCGAAGGTGATCGGTGCGCCGAGTGCCAGGAAAGTCAGGATCGGCAAGCCGATGATTAGCGCCAAACCCGTCCAAACGGTATGAAACGGCTTTCCGGTGAGCATTTGTCGCTTCTTTGCCCAACGCGCTACGAACACCGTAGCGATGATACCGATCAGAAACGCTACGGCGATTGCCCAGGCACCATCTCCGAATATCGGTTTTGGCACAAACAGGCCGCGATTGTTGAGATAGCTCTGGAAGGGCAGATTCAGAGATTCGCGCGCTTGCGGAAGTACGGCGATGACGCCCTTGTACCAGAACAGGATAACGAGCAGCGGCGGGATGTTGCGGAAAAACTCCACATAGACCTGCGCGAGCTTGGCAATGAGCCAGTTCTGCGAAAGGCGGGCGATGCCGACGATAAAGCCGATGATAGAAGCCGTAATGATGCCAAGAACGGCTACCTGCAAGGTGTTCAGAATGCCGACGAGCAGCGCGCGGCCATAGGTGGAGTCACTTGTATAGGCGATCAGCGACTGGCCGATGTCGAAACCGGCGCGGCCCTGAAGAAATCCGAAACCGGAGGCAATGTTTGCCTTCTGCAGATTGTGGATCGTGTTTTGGGTGACGGTCCACACGAAGAGGACGAGAAGCGCCAATGTCAGGACCTGATAGAATATCCCGCGCACTTTCGGGTCGTTTATCAGGGACGAGGCCCGCTTTTTGGTGTCAGACGTTTCGGAATTGAGGGCCATGCCGGCCATAAACGAATCCCCTTAGTTTATTTATCTCCTTTTTGGAGACTTTTTGCCCTTGCGGGAATTTTAGATGCATGGAGGCGGATTTCTCCACCTCCATGCCCATGTCCACTGTCGGTCCGATTAACGGATCGGCGGGGCGTATTGCAGACCGCCCTTGGTCCACAGAGCGTTCAGGCCACGCTCGATCTTGAGCGGAGTGTTCGGGCCGACGGTGCGGTCGAAGACTTCTCCATAATTACCGACCAGCTTGACAATGTTGTAAGCCCAATCGTTCGTAAGGCCGAGATCGGTACCGATCTTGGAGCCTTCTTCGCTGCCGAGCATGCGCTTCACGTCCGGTCCGCCGCTGGTCTTCAGCTCATCGACATTCTTCGATGTGATGCCGAGTTCTTCGGCGTTGACCATGGCGTAGTGAACCCACGACACGATGTCGAACCACTTGTCGTCACCCTGGCGAACGGCCGGGCCAAGCGGCTCCTTGGAGATGACTTCCGGCAGAACCATGTTCTCGTCCGGGTTCTTCATCTTCAGGCGGATTGCATAGAGGCCGGACTGGTCGGTCGTGTAGACGTCGCAACGACCGGAGTCGTAAGCAGTCGTAGCGTCGGCTTCCTTTTCGAAGACGACCGGATTGTACTGAAGGTTGTTGGACTTGAAGTAGTCGGCGAGGTTGAGCTCGGTGGTCGTGCCGGTCTGGACGCAGACAGCAGCGCCGGAAAGCTCAAGTGCCGACTTCACGTTGAGGCTCTTCTTCACGATGAAGCCCTGGCCGTCGTAGTAGTTGACGGTACGGAAGTTGAAGCCGAGCGATGTGTCGCGGCTGATCGTCCAGGTGGTGTTGCGCGTAAGGACGTCGACTTCGCCGGACTGCAGCGCCGGGAAACGGTCCTTGCTCGACAGGGCAACGAACTTAGCCTTCGTCGGGTCGCCGAACACGGCGGCAGCGATACCGCGGCAGTAATCGACGTCGATACCGGTCCACTCGCCCTTGTCGTCTGGATTCGAGAAACCCGGAATGCCAGCGCTGACGCCGCAGGTGACGACACCCTTTGCCTTAACGTCATCAAGCGTGGCTGCCGATGCTGCCGAGGCCAAGCCCAGGGCTGCAGCGCCAATCGCGGCTGACAGAATTGTCTTTTTCATTTTCCCAACCTTTGTTTGTGTTTTATTTTCTGACGTCACCGGGCCGCTCCCCTTGATCGTTGTTCGAATACGGCCGGTTGCTCGCCAACCCTCCAGCGGCGAGCCAGCCTATCTCATTCGCAAATGCTGTGGGGGTCAAGTCTCACCAGCAGGAATTGCGTTTGAAATAAGGTAAAATTTAGTTTTTTGCTCAGTGATTGAGCAATTGCCGATGGCTTATGCAGTATGTGCTGAATTCAGTGCCTTTATGTTTTGCATCTGATCTATGCTCAACTTTACGACGTATCGACCGGGCTTGACCTCCAGGCTTCGCAGCGCGACAAGAAAGCTTTCCCGCCTAGAGAGTTTTCCCACCAGATGACCAGAAAATCTTCCATGCTCGGCGCTGCCGGCGCTAATACGCGACTTGCGCATATCGGAAATGATCCGCGCTCCTACCACGGCTTCGTCAATCCCCCGGTCGTTCATGCCTCGACCGTGCTGTTTCCTGATTCTGCGACGATGGAGAGCCGAGGCCAGCCTTACTCTTACGGTACCCGTGCAACACCGACCACAGACGCATTGTGTGCTGCTTTTGACGAATTGGAAGGTTCAGCAGGCACGATTCTGGTCCCGTCAGGGCTGGCAGCTATCTCGGTGCCGTTTCTGGCCTACCTGTCGGCGGGCGACCATGCTTTGATCGTCGATTCGGTTTACACGCCCTGCCGAAATTTCTGCAATACGATGCTCACGCGCCTTGGCGTGGAAATCGAGTATTACGACCCGGAAGTCGGTGCCGGTATCGAGGCTCTGATCAAACCAAATACGAAGCTGGTGCACACCGAGGCGCCGGGTTCCAATACATTCGAGATGCAGGATATTCGTGCGATTGCCGATGCCGCACACAAGCATGGTTGCGTCGTGACGATGGACAATACCTGGGCGACGCCGCTTTATTTCCGACCGCTCGATTTCGGTGTGGACGTGTCAATCCATGCAACGACGAAATACCCTTCGGGCCATTCCGACATCGTGATGGGATCGGTGTCCGCCAATGCCAAGTGGTGGCCGCAGCTGGAGGAAGCCCGCATCCTCATGGGTATCTGCGGTGCGCCGGATGATTCCTACATGATCCTGCGTGGTCTGCGGACCATGGGTGTTCGTCTGGAGCATCATCAGAAAAGCGCGCTTGCTCTCGCGCAGTGGCTGGAAGGGCGCGACGATGTGGCGCGTGTGCTGCATCCGGCATTGCCGAGTTTCCCAGGACACGAGATCTGGAAGCGTGATTTCAAGGGTTCCAGCGGCATTTTCTCCTTCGTGCTCAAGGCTGACGCAGACAACGCCAAGGCAAAAGCGCATGCGTTCCTCGATGCATTGAGCTATTTCGGTCTCGGTTATTCCTGGGGTGGGTTCGAAAGCCTGGCGCTACAGGTTAATCTGTCTGACCGCACGATCCGCAAACAGCCCGAAGAAGGCCCGGTCATCCGCCTGCAGATCGGCTTGGAAGACGTTGCCGACCTCCAGAAGGATCTCGAGCAGGGCTTCCTCGCAGCCGCTGCCGTCTGATCAACTGACGCGGTATCCGTAAAGCCAATCCAGATCCGCCGCGAGAGATTGCGGCGGACGCAGCGACAGGACGATATCGCGACCGATACGGAATGGACCGCGAGCATGATACGCGAAGCGGTTGAACGACCCGCGAGCCTTGACCCTCGCCGCGCGGCTGGTTCTCTGTGCTTCAAAGCCGGCCAGGGCGGCGGGCAGGGAACTTGACTTCTTCACTTCGTTGGCGAGCACGAACCCGTCCTCGATTGCCATGGCAGCGCCCTGTGCAGAGAATGGCATCATCGCGTGTGCGGCATCTCCGATCAGCACCACGTCGCGGCCATTGTGCCAGCGACCCGACGTCACTTCGTGAAGTGGCCAGAATGTCGGTCGGGGCAAGCGGCTCAACAGCGCGGTGATTTCCGCATTCCAGCCACCAAACTGCCTGACCAGCATCGCTTTCTGGCCTTCGTTCGCCTGCGCTTCCCATGTGGCACCGGGGCTTATGCCTGACGCGATGGCAACGATGTTGAACTCGCTCATTTCTCTCAAAGGATAAGCAACGAGATGTGTCGACGGCCCCATGAACGCGGTAACGCAATCGCGCGCAAGCCAGTCGGGTGCTTCATCGAGCGGAATGGTAAAGCGCCACGCGATATTCCGGGAGAAATCGGGCTGGGGAGCATCCTCCACCGACGCGCGTGCATTGGACCACACTCCGTCGGCACCGATCACGAGCGGGTAGGAGTTTCCGGTGAGTTCCCGAACGGCTTTTGGCAAGCCGCCTCTTATGGGTGTGCCAAGCCGGATCGAGCAGAGCGGATCTCGCTCCACCGCTGAAAGCAATGCTGCCTGCAGCGTCGCACGGTGAAGTACGCCGTAGGGTGCTTTCCAGCGATCCCTGGCAAAATCACCTGCCGGAACGGATGCCAGCTTCTTGAGGGATGTGCCGGAGACAAGGGCGATTTCGCGCGGCTCGGTCCAGATTTTTTCGAGTCCGGCCAGCACGCCCAGTTCGCCAAGGATTGCTGATGCGTTCGGCGACATCTGCAGGCCCGCACCGACTTCCACAAGGTCGCCGGCTTCTTCAAAAATGTCACAAGCCATGCCCAAGCGGGAAAAGCTAAGCGCTGCAGCCAGGCCGGCCATGCCGGCTCCCACAATCGCAATCCTGTCGAGATGCATCGGCTTGCTGCCTGAAAGTTTAAACTTATGCTGCCTTGACGTGGAAGACGCAACCCGGAGGATCGGTCTGATCGGCTTTCAGGCCCGGATTATAGCGATAGAGGGTGGAGCAGTAGGAGCACACCTTCTCGCTGTCGTCGCCGAGATCGATAAAGATGTGCGGATGGTCGAAGGGCACGGAAGCACCGGTGCACATGAATTCCTTCACGCCGATCTGGATAACCGGATATCCGCCATCGTTTTGAAAGTGAGGAATGCTGTGGCCAGCCATGGTCGTCTCCCTGCCATTTGATTTCGCCGGACATTATCTGCCCGCGCATCGATTGTGTAGGGGGGAAACATCCGCATTTTTTTATCGAGCGGGTTCATTGGCGATCCCTGATCCACTATAGGTCGCCCGAAACAAGGGATAGTCCGATGAATTTGAATGCGCCCGCCTTCTCGTCCTTCATTCATGACGGAATCAATCTTCGTTATTTCGACGAGGGTGAACCGTCCGGCGAACCGGTGCTTCTCATTCATGGCTTTGCTTCGAGCGCGCTGGTCAACTGGGTGCATCCCGGCTGGTTGAAGACGCTTGGCGATGCCGGCCACAGAGTTATTGCCATCGACAATCGCGGCCACGGCGGAAGCGACAAGCCGCTCGACGCGGAAGCCTATCGCCCATGGGTCATGGCCGATGATGCCGTGGCGCTGCTCGACCATTTGCGCATTCCGGACGCTCATCTGTTCGGATATTCGATGGGAGCAAGGATTTCCGTCTTTGCGGCGCTCGCTCATCCGGAACGGGTCCGTTCGCTGGTTTTAGGTGGTCTCGGAATCGGCATGACCGATGGCGTGGGTGACTGGGACCCGATTGCGGACGCTTTGCTTGCGCCGGATGTCGATGCGATCACGCACGAGCGTGGTAAGATGTTTCGTGCTTTTGCGGACCAGACGAAGAGCGACAAGCTGGCTCTTGCGGCCTGTATCCGTGGCTCGCGCGATCTGGTGGCGCGTTCCGATATGGGGCGGATCGAGGCCCCGACGCTGATCGGTGTCGGAACTAAGGATGATATCGCCGGATCTGCCCAGGAATTGGCCGACCTCATGTCGGATGCGCGGGCGCTCGATATCCCGAACCGCGATCACATGCTTGCGGTCGGAGACAGGGTGTTCAAGAAGGCGGTTCTCGAATTTTATGCGGCACTGTCAGGTCGGTAACAGGTTCTCTGATCGTAATGATCAACGGAATGCGATTTTACCTGCGTTGGCGTTCCGGTAATCCTGTTCTATATAATGGTCTTCCAAAGCCTGCAGGCGACTATGGAGTGGGTCATGCCCTCAAGAGTGGACATTCGCATCAAAGAACCCGTCGCGACGGTCGATCCGATATGGGATACGTTGCAGCAGGAAGCGCGGCTTGCAATCGAGCAGGATCCGCTTCTTGCCGCGTTTCTCTATTCCACCGTGCTGAACCATCGTTCCCTGGAAGAATGTGTCGTTCACCGGATCTGCGAGCGTCTCGATCATCCGGATCTGCAGGCGGTTCTGCTTCGCCAGACTTTCATGGAAATGCTGGATGCCTGGCCGGAATGGGGTTCCATCCTGCGCGTCGATATCCAGGCATTTTACGATCGCGATCCGGCATGCCTGCGCTTCCTGGAGCCTGTGCTCTATTTCAAGGGGTTCCATGCGATCCAGACGCATCGCCTGGCCCATTGGCTTTATGCACGTGGGCGCCGTGATTTCGCGCTCTATCTGCAGAGCCGTTCGTCCAGCGTCTTCCAGACGGACATCAACCCGGCGGCGCGGATCGGCAAGGGCATTTTCCTTGATCATGCCACGGGCCTCGTCGTCGGCGAGACTGCAGTCATCGGTGACAATGTCTCGATCCTGCATGGTGTGACGCTTGGGGGAACAGGCAAGGAAGGTGCCGATCGCCATCCGAAGATCGGCAATGGCGTGCTGATCGGCGCCGGTGCGAAGATCCTCGGCAACATTGAGATCGGATCGTGCTCGCGTGTCGCGGCCGGTTCGGTGGTGCTGAAACCCGTTCCGTCTAAGTCGACCGTTGCCGGGGTGCCGGCGAAAGTGGTCGGGGAGGCGGGCTGTTCGGAGCCAGCGCGCGTCATGGATCAGCTGCTGATGTCGGAAGACTGAGTGCTGCCGGCTATAGAAACGCCGGTGGATAATCGTCGAAGCCGGCAGGCCCAAGGCTTGTCGGCTTTACTTTTGCCGCGGTCGCATGCAACAAGCGCGGCAACGTGAATAGAAAACGGAGATTGTCGTGAAGCCCGACGAAATCAAGAAAATCGACGCTTACTTCAAGCGCCTTTTGAATCCGCAGATCGTTGTCAAGGCACGGCCGCGCAAGGACGATTCGGCAGAGGTCTATCTGGGTGAAGAGTTTCTCGGTGTCGTCTATGTTGATGACGAGGACGACGAGCGCTCCTACAATTTCTCGATGGCCATCCTCGACGTCGATCTCGACTGAGCATTGGTGCCAACACATTCCGGCGGGCCGCTTAGGCCCGCTTTTTGATTCCGCCTTCGGTCGCGCCGTTATCGCTCGTTCGCCTCTTGTAACGCGGCGAATGCAATCCCATTAATAGGGAGCGACCTTATCCGGTCGTCCCTGTGAGATTAACCCCACACCGCGATTTAATGTCTTCGTCGCTGACAATCGTCAGGTGCGGACGCTTGGCGTTTGCATCCGATGGGCTGATGGGTGTTAATTTTTGCAGGTTGAACGGCTCTCTGGCGGAATAGTGATTGCGCCGCCGCAAAGGGGGCTTAAAATCTGTGTCCAATGGACTAAGTTAGTAAGACTGGAGTCCGGCAGACCGCAATGTTCAAATGGTTGTCGGCACCTGGGGATGATGAATGATGATCGCACTGCCGATCTCGATGGAAAAAGAAAAAGATGGTGATGGGGATAACGCCAACCGCGGAACCTCGGTCATCACGCGTACCAAACCCAAGACGAAACGTCCGAACCTGTATCGCGTACTCCTCTTGAATGACGACTACACCCCGATGGACTTCGTCATCCACATATTGGAGCGGTTCTTTCAGAAGGACAGGGAGGCTGCCACACTTATCATGCTCCACGTTCATAACCATGGAGTGGGTGAATGCGGCATTTATACCTACGAAGTAGCGGAAACGAAGGTGAGCCAGGTAATGGATTTCGCCAGACAGCATCAGCATCCGCTACAATGTGTCATGGAAAAGAAGTGAGGAACCCGACGTGCCCACATTTTCGCCTAGTCTTGAAAAGGCGCTGCATCAGGCACTGACCTTCGCCAACGAGCGGCATCACGAATATGCCACGCTCGAACATCTGCTTCTCGCGTTGATTGATGACGCGGATGCGGCGGCGGTCATGGGCGCTTGTAACGTCAACCTTGAAAACCTGCGCAAGACCGTTGCCGACTATGTCGATAACGAACTTGCCAACCTCGTGACCGGCTATGACGAAGACTCGAAGCCTACCTCCGGCTTCCAGCGTGTCATCCAGCGGGCCGTCATCCATGTCCAGTCTTCCGGTCGTGAAGAAGTAACTGGTGCCAATGTGCTCGTGGCGATCTTCGCCGAGCGCGAAAGTCATGCTGCATTCTTCCTGCAGGAGCAGGAGATGACCCGTTACGACGCGGTCAATTACATCTCCCACGGTATCGGCAAGCGCCCGGGTTCCTCCCAGTCCCGTACGCCGCGCGGTTCCGAAGAACCCGATTCCGAAGCCAAGCCCTCGCGTGGCGGGGAGCCGGAAGAGGGTGCAGCCAAGAAGCCGGCCGATGCGCTCAAGGCCTATTGCGTCAATCTGAACGACAAGGCCAAGGACGGGCGGATCGATCCGCTGATCGGTCGCCATTCGGAAGTCAACCGGACGATTCAGGTCTTGTGCCGTCGCTCCAAGAACAACCCGCTTTATGTGGGTGATCCGGGCGTGGGCAAGACTGCGATCGCCGAAGGTCTCGCCAAGCGTATCGTCGAAGGCAAGGTGCCGGAAGCGCTCGCCGATGCGACGATCTTCTCGCTCGACATGGGCACGCTGCTCGCCGGCACCCGTTATCGCGGCGACTTCGAAGAGCGTCTGAAGCAGGTCGTCAAGGAACTGGAAGATTTTCCGGGTGCGGTCCTGTTCATCGACGAAATCCACACCGTTATCGGTGCGGGTGCAACATCCGGTGGCGCGATGGATGCGTCCAACCTGTTGAAGCCGGCTCTGTCCTCCGGGCAGATCCGCTGCATCGGCTCGACCACCTACAAGGAATACCGCCAGTTCTTCGAAAAGGACCGGGCGCTGGTCCGCCGTTTCCAGAAAATCGACGTCAATGAGCCGTCGATCCCGGATGCGATCGAGATCATGAAGGGCCTCAAACCCTATTTCGAGGACTACCACAAGCTTCGTTACACCAACGAGGCGATCAAGTCGGCCGTCGAACTGTCGGCCCGCTACATCTCAGACCGCAAGCTGCCGGACAAGGCGATCGACGTGATCGACGAGACCGGTGCGGCGCAGATGCTGCTGCCGGCCTCCAAGCGCCGCAAGCTGATCACCGAGAAGGAGATCGAGGCAACCATCGCGACGATGGCGCGGATACCGCCTAAAACCGTTTCCAAGGATGACGAGGCTGTTCTCGCCAACCTGGAAAAGGAACTGCGGTCCGTCGTCTACGGTCAGGATGCCGCGATCGAAGCACTTTCAACCGCTATAAAGCTGGCGCGTGCCGGCCTGCGCGAGCCGAACAAGCCGATTGGTTCCTACGTCTTCTCCGGCCCGACAGGCGTTGGTAAGACGGAAGTGGCCAAGCAGCTTGCCGCCTCGCTCGGCGTGGAACTGCTGCGGTTCGACATGTCGGAATATATGGAACGCCACACGGTCTCGCGGCTGCTTGGCGCACCTCCCGGCTATGTCGGGTTCGATCAGGGCGGTCTTCTGACCGATCAGGTCGATCAGCATCCGCACAGTGTGCTGCTGCTCGACGAAATCGAGAAGGCGCATCCGGATATCTACAACATCCTGCTGCAGGTCATGGACCACGGTTCGCTGACCGACCACAACGGCAAGAAGATCGATTTCCGCAACGTCATCCTGATCATGACGACCAATGCGGGCGCTTCGGAAATGGCCAAGGCTGCCTTCGGCTTCGGTTCCTCCAAGCGCACCGGCGAAGACGAAGAGGCATTGAACCGCCTGTTCACGCCGGAATTCCGCAACCGTCTCGATGCGACGATCCCGTTTGCGCCGCTGCCGACGGCCGTCATCCATCAGGTCGTGCAGAAGTTCGTCATGCAGCTGGAAACCCAGCTGTCCGAACGCAACGTCACGTTTGACCTGCATGAGGATGCGATCGCTTGGCTGGCCGACAAGGGTTACGACGAGAAGATGGGCGCTCGCCCGCTTTCCCGCGTGATCCAGGAATACATCAAGAAGCCGCTCGCCAACGAGATCCTGTTCGGTGCGCTGCGCAAGGGTGGTGTAGTCCGCGTCACGGTCGGCAAGGACGACAACGGCAAGGACAAGCTGGTGCTCGATTCCATTCCGGAAGCCGTGCCGGTAAAGCCCAAGCCGGAGGCCGAAGTGGAAGAGGCTGCCGAAGAGGCAAAGGCCAAGGTTGTAAAGCCGAAGGCCGCCAAGAAATCCTCGTCCAAGGGCAAGGATGGCGGTAAGGGCGCAGCAGCCAAAGCCAAAGCAGATGACGACGGCGACGTAATCGCCGAAGAAGCGCCGAAGCCACGCAAGAGCAGCACCGTTCCGCGTGTGCCGAAGAGTAAGTAATCGCTCTCATATCGATTGAATGAAAGATGCCGGGCTTGTCCCGGCATCTTTGTATTTGTAGGCATATTTGATCAACAGCAAATGGAATGCCTATGTCTGCAGAGCAGCGCAATGAGCCCGGTAACTTGAAATGGTTCCTGACTGGCATGCGCGGCGTCATCTCGCTTCCCGCCATTATTCTGATGACGTCCTATGTCGGGTTTGCCGCATTCGCGCTACAGGCAGGGTTGACGCGTTGGGAGGCCGTGATCATGACGCTCGGCGTCTGGGCCCTGCCGTCGCAGATGATCCTTGTCGGCTCGATGATCGGTGGAGCCAATATCGTTGCGTCGTTTCTTGCAGTGACCTTGTCCGCCATTCGTATGATGCCGATGGTTGCGTCCATCGTGCCGGAAATGCGGACGCAGAAGACGCCCGTCTGGCTGCTTCTGTTTCTTTCGCATTTCATTGCGATCACCTCCTGGGTGTTCGCCTCGACGCATCTGCGTGACGTGCCGCGCCAGAACCGGGTCGCCTTTTTTGCCGGTTTCGGCCTCACGCTTACCTGTGGTAATGCGGCGATCGTCGGCATCAGCTATGGCATCGTTTCGCAGTTTCCGCCGGTCGTCGCGGGCGCACTCTTCATGCTGACGCCGGTCTATTTCATCTCGTCGATCTGGGCGAGTTCCAGGCAGTTCGTTGTTAAGCTCGCCTTTATCATCGGCATCGCCGCAGGACCGCTGCTGGCGCTTGTTGTTCCGCAATTCGATGTGCTGATTGCCGGCCTTGGCGGCGGAACCGTTGCCTACCTGATCGATCGATACCGGCGACAGCGTCGGCGTGCCGTTGAGGAGGCCGCGTGATGCTTGAGGAATACTGGACCTATATCCTGATCACCGTTGCCGGCTTTATCGCAACGGACTTCTGGCGCTGGCTCGGCGTTCTGGCCGGCAACAGGCTGAATGAGGAATCCGAGGCGCTGAACTGGGTGAGGGCGGTTGCGACAGCGCTCGTGATGGCCGTCACCGCCAAGCTGATCGTTTTTCCAACAGGCGTATTGGCCGATTCTCCGCTCTGGCTTCGGCTTTCTGCCGCGGGTATCGGCTTTTGCATTTTTCTGCTGACGGGCAAGAAGGTGGCGATCGGCGTCATCGCACCGATCGCCATCCTTGTCGCAGGCCTGTTTCTGCTCAAAGCCTGATCAGGCGCCGAGTGCATCAACGACCTTTTTGGCGTTGGCAGCCAGAACGCCATGGTCTTCCATCTGGCCGCTATGCGGCTTCAGGCCGGCGCCTTCATAGCGCGGGATGATGTGGAAATGCAGGTGATAGACGGTCTGGCCGGCAGCCGGTTCGTTGAACTGCGTGACCGTGATGCCATCGGCGTCGAACGCATCTTTGGCCGCATTGGCAAGCTTCTGCACGATCGGAATGACTTTCGACAGGGTGGCCGGGTCAGCGTCGAGAATATTGCGCGAGGGCGTCTTCGGTATCACCAGGAGGTGACCTGGGGATTGCGGCATGACATCCATAAAGGCCAGAGTGTCGGCATCCTCGTAAACGCGGTGGCAAGGGATCTCGCCGCGCAGGATCTTCGCGAAGATGTTTTTGTCGTCGTAGCTCATGGAAGTCCTCTCCTATCTGCTTCTTTCAACGCAATTCCGAACGCAAAACCGGTGCTCGCTTTTGCCGGAATTACTTCAATCAATCATCCTGCTGCCGCTCGCCTTTTCGGAAAGGGCTGTGCTCGGATAGGTATTCGTTCATGCCGTCCACCTCCTGCCGCTCGCGCTCCAGATAATCGGAAATCGCGCGGCGCAGGCCCGGATGGGCGATGTAATGCATGGAATGGGTGGTGACTGGAAGATAACCGCGGGCAAGCTTGTGTTCGCCCTGGGCACCGGCTTCGACGCGCTTCAGCCCCTTGGCAAGGGCGAAGTCTATGGCCTGATGATAACAGACTTCGAAATGCAGGAAGGGATGATCCTCGATACAGCCCCAGTGACGGCCGTAGAGCGTATCACCACCGATAAAATTGATCGCGCCGGCGATATAACGACCATCGCGTCTTGCCATGACCAACAGAATGTCATCGGCCATGCGGCTGCCTATCAGCGAATAGAAGCTACGGGTCAGATATGGTCTGCCCCATTTGCGGCCGCCGGTATCCATGTAGAAAGCGAAGAATTGATCCCAGATATCCTCGGTCAGGTCGGCGCCGGTCAGCCAGTCGATCGAAATTCCATTCTCCAATGCGGCGCGGCGTTCCTTTTTCAGCGCCTTGCGCTTGCGTGACGCCAGCGTTTCGAGGAATGCGTCGTGATCGACATAGCCTTCGTTGATGAAGTGGAATTGCTGATCGGTCCGATGGAGGTAGTCGGCCTCCTCGAATGTCTCAATTTCGTTTTCCGGCACGAAGGTCACATGCGCCGACGATATTGCGAGTTGTCGTGTCACTTCCTGGAGACCTGCGGCGAGCGTCGTCTGCATCGTCTCGCGATCATAACTGGAAGCGACCAGCAGGCGAGGGCCGGTAGCCGGCGTGAAGGGGATGGCGCATTGCAGTTTCGGATAATAACGCCCGCCCGCCCGCTCGAAAGCGTCAGCCCAGCCGTGGTCGAAGACGTATTCGCCCTGGCTATGGCTTTTCAGATAGGCGGGGATTGCGCCGATCAGCGTGCCTTCTTCGGTTTCGAGAAGAATGTGATGCCCATGCCAGCCGGTCTTGGCCGTGGCAGAGCCTGATTGTTCCAGCGACGAAAGGAAGGCATGCGAGAGAAACGGATTGTAGGGGACCGCTGCTGAAGAGCTTTCCCGTGAAGCACCCGCAAGCCGCGACCAGCTTTCAGGGCTGATCGCGGCAAGGGATTGTTCGATGCGGATTGAAAGATTACCGGCCATGTACCTGAATTATGCAGTGGGCGACGTGCGCGGGTCAAACCCTTCGAACGTCATCTGATCTGCATATTTATAGGTAGCCTCGCGCGCGTTTTCATCCCTGACAGTCCAGGTAATCAACGCAATGCCGGTCTGTCTCTGGGCGGTGATAAAGCTGTTCGGCAGGTCGGACCAGTGATAGGAGATGAAATCCAGCCCAAGCTGGGCCATTTCATCATGCTTGAAGAACTCTTCCGGCTGGCTGCCTTCAGCGGTCAGGCCGATCGGATAAGGTCCGTCGGCCTTCTTCAGATCGCGGATCAGATGATGGTCGAAGCTCATCAGCGCGACCTTGCCCTGATAACCTTCCAGCTCTTCGAGAACGATATCGACGAAGCCGTCATCTTCTTCGGCGGTGCGGCCTTTCAATTCGATCACCAGCGGTACGCGACCATCGACCAGTTTGAGCATCTGCTTCAAGGTCGGGATCCTGTCGGCCGTTCCGCCAATGGATAGCAGGCCGAGTTCAGAGGCGGTGCGCTCCCGCACGTCGCCCTTGATGCCGCAGACGCGCTCGAGCTTGTCGTCGTGGAACACCATCGGGATGCTGTCTGCAGAGAGCTGCAGGTCGCATTCGATGGCAAAGCCGGCATCCGCAGCGCGGGCGAAGGCCGAGAGGGAGTTCTCCCATACGGCCTTGTTCATGTCGTGATAGCCGCGATGCGCGACGGGCAGATCCTTGATCCAGGCTGCAGATGTCATGCTTCGATCTCGATAACGGCTTCGATTTCAACGGCGGCATTGAGCGGCAATGCGGCCATGCCAACGGCAGCGCGAGCATGCTTGCCAGCTTCGCCCAGGACGTTTGCAATCAGGTTCGATGCGCCGTTGGTGACGATATGTTGCTCTGTGAAGCCGGGAGCGGAGGCGACGAAACTCGACAGCTTGACGACGCGCTTGATCTTGCCGAGATCGCCGCCGAGTGCTGCCTTTGCCTGCGACAGGATGTTGATGGCGCAAAGTTCAGCTGCGCGGCTCGCCAAAGCCACGTCGACGTCGCTGCCAACAAGGCCTTTGATCTCAAGCTTGCCATTTTCTGTCGGCAACTGTCCGGAGATGTAAAGCATGTTGCCGCTGATGACGTAGGACACGTAATTGGCTGCGGGTGCCGCTGCCATGGGGAGGGTAATTCCAAGTTCCTTCAGGCGGCTTTCGATGGCATCGGACATTTCGGTCTCCGGTTTGTTGTCAAGCGTACAAAAATCCTTCATCAAGGTCATAACCTTGGCTGATGGCGTTCTTATAACACCCGCGCCCGAGTCCAACAGGAGAATATGAATGCTGCGCACGAGCCTCGCGCTGTTCCTCGTCACCAGTGCCGGTGTCGCCTCCGCTGCGCCGATCAGCGCCGACAGTGCTGCGCGCCTGCTTATTCCTCACAGGGCGGTCTATGACCTAAAGCTCAAGGATGCGTCCGAGCGCTCCGGTATCGAGGGCATGTTCGGCCGTATGGTCTATGAATTCAACGGCTCTGCCTGCACCGGGTTCACGACCAATTTCCGCCTCGTCACCAAGATCAGCACGGGCGAGGAGACGCGTGTCAGCGACCAGCAGACCAAGACGTTCGAAGATCTTTCCGCGAAGCAGTTTCATTTCGAGACCAAGTCCTTCACCGATGAGCAACTCGACAAGAGCGTGACCGGCGATGCGAGCGAAGGCGAGAGCGGGGTGAAGGTCGAGCTGCAGGGAGCAAATGGCAGGGAAGTGGAGCTGCCGGCAAGCGCGTTCCCGACCAGTCATATGCTCGACATCATTCAGCAGGCCAAGGACAACAAACGTATCTTTGAGACGCGTGTCTTCGATGGCTCAGAAAACGGCGATCAGGCACTTCTGACCTCAACCGTGATCGGCAAGGCGGAGGCACCGGAAAAAGGCGATACCGAAGCCGGTGCTGCCGGGGAGTTTGCCAAGACTCCCTACTGGCCGGTCACGATCGCCTATTTCAACGATGGCGCCGCCGGCGATCCTATGCCCGTCTACAACATGTCTTTCAAGCTCTACGAGAACGGCATAACCCGTGATCTGACCATGGATTACGGTGATTTTTCGCTGGAAGGCAGCCTCGTAAAGCTGGAGTTGCTGAAGACACAGCAGGATCCGTGCCCTGCGGTGCCGCGTTAGTAACGATCCTGCCATTTGATTTGGAACACGCGGTCGCAGTGCCGAATCTAGGCGTCACAATACTCGACACATTGTTAGTTTCGTGTCTGTAGTTGCGCCGCAATAAGGAGTGATTCATGGCATTGATCGGATTTAAAAACACCCACAATCAGGAAGTCTACATCAACCCGGCGCAGATCCTTTATGTGATGCCCTTCGAAGAAGGTGTGACGATCGTTACGTTTGCTGCGGTCAATGGCGCCGGGCAGCCGCATACGATCTATATCCGTGGGAGTGTCGAGCAGGTCCGCCAAAGGCTCGGGGCCAAGGCCTGACCGGTTTCGCTTGTGTCGTGCGGTGAAAGCTGCACCACAGCGCTTGCAATTTTCCACAATCGCCTGTATGGGCACCGATATTCCACACGTGAGGCATGGGATCATCCGGGAGAAATCCGGATTTTTCCGCCCGGTGGCATTCTCGAAGAGGGTGCTGTTTGCCTTGCGGAGGTTCAACCGGAAAAGGATAACTAGGCATGGCATTGCCCGATTTCTCTATGCGTCAGCTCCTCGAAGCAGGCGTCCACTTCGGCCACCAGACGCACCGCTGGAACCCGAAGATGAAGCCGTACATCTTCGGCGACCGTAACAACATCCACATCATCGACCTGGCCCAGACCGTTCCGATGCTGTCGCGCGCCCTGCAGGTCGTGTCCGACACCGTTGCCCGTGGCGGCCGTGTTCTGTTCGTTGGCACCAAGCGTCAGGCTTCCGAGCTTGTTGCTGATTCCGCCAAGCGTTCGGCTCAGTACTACGTCAACTCCCGCTGGCTCGGCGGCATGATGACCAACTGGAAGACCATTTCGAACTCGATCGCCCGTCTGCGCAAGCTCGATGAAATCCTGAACTCGGAACAGTCCGGCTATTCCAAGAAGGAGCGTCTGAACCTTGAGCGCGAACGCGAGAAGCTGGAAAAGGCTCTCGGCGGTATCCGCGACATGGGCGGCGTTCCGGACCTGATGTTCATCATCGACACCAACAAGGAAAAGATCGCGATCGACGAAGCCAAGCGCCTCGGCATTCCGGTCGTTGCCATCATCGACTCGAACTGCGATCCGGACCTGATCGACTTCCCGATCCCGGGTAACGACGACGCTTCGCGCGCCATCGCTCTCTACTGCGACCTGATCGCTCGCGCTGCCATCGACGGCATCGCTCGCCAGCAGGGCGCTTCTGGACGTGACCTCGGCGCTTCCGCCGAAGCTCCGGTCGAGCCGGCTCTC
This sequence comes from Aliirhizobium cellulosilyticum, assembly GCF_014198105.1. Taxonomy (NCBI): domain Bacteria; kingdom Pseudomonadati; phylum Pseudomonadota; class Alphaproteobacteria; order Hyphomicrobiales; family Rhizobiaceae; genus Aliirhizobium; species Aliirhizobium cellulosilyticum. The sequence goes on from NZ_JACIGW010000001.1 coordinate 1,194,679, forward strand.
GAAGGCGAAGCTGAAGCCTAAGGCCAAGGTTGGAACGGTTATCAGTTCCTGCTTTTTCAATTCGACCGAGGCCAGAGAGACGATCCCTGGCCTCGGTTTGTTTAAAAGTCCTGTTCGCCTGCGATCCATCGGATTGTGGTTGAAGGGCAGGCCGGCGGTGTCTTCATCACCCTGTCACACTTCCGGGTACATTCGTTCCCAAAACCTTGAGTTCGCCGAGTTTTTCGGCGCTACGCAATTTAAACCGACAAGAGGCTTACAATGGCTGAGATCACCGCTGCACTGGTGAAGGAACTGCGCGAAAAGTCCGGCGCAGGCATGATGGACTGCAAGAAGGCGCTGACCGAAAACAACGGCGACATCGAAGCGGCAATCGACTGGCTGCGCGCCAAGGGCATCGCCAAGGCCGACAAGAAGTCTGGCCGTACGGCTGCCGAAGGTCTGATCGGCGTTGCATCGACCGGCACCAAGGCCGTTGTCGTCGAAGTCAACTCGGAAACCGACTTCGTTGCCCGTAACGACGCCTTCCAGGCAATCGTTCGCGGCATCGCCGACGTTGCACTCACCACTGACGGTTCCGTCGAAGCTGTCGGCGCCGCCATCTACCCGGCAACCGGCAAGTCGGTCACCGACACGATCAAGGACGCTGTTGCCACGATCGGCGAAAACATGAACCTGCGTCGTTCGGCGGCACTCGAAGTGGAAGATGGCGTCGTTGCCACCTACATCCACAACGCTGCTGCTGATCGTCTCGGCAAGCTCGGTGTTCTGGTTGCGCTCAAGTCGACCGGTAACAAGGACGCACTGAACGCCATCGGCCGTCAGGTTGCCATGCACATTGCCGCAACGGCTCCGCTCGCCGTACGCGCCGAAGAAGTCGATGCTGCCGTCGCCGAGCGCGAACGCCACGTCTTCATCGAGCAGGCTCGCGAATCCGGCAAGCCGGAAGCCATCATCGAAAAGATGGTTGAAGGCCGCATGCGCAAGTTCTTCGAAGAAGTCGCGCTTCTGTCGCAGGCTTTCGTCATCAATCCTGACCTGACCGTCGGCGCTGCCATCAAGGAAGCTGAAAAGGAAGTCGGCGCACCGATTGAAGTGACCGGCATGGCTCGTCTTCTTCTCGGCGAAGGCGTCGAAAAGGAAGAAACAGACTTTGCTGCAGAAGTTGCTGCTGCTGCAAAGGGCTGATTTCCTCGCCTAATCCAGTGAAAACTATGAGGGCACCGGTGACAAGCCGGTGCCCTTCGTGTATCCGCAAGCCGTTTGATCTCTCCGTTTCCGTTTCGCTTTTAAAGGAGCCGTCATGTCGTCTCAGCCCATATATAAACGCGTTCTCCTCAAGGCCTCCGGCGAGGCTCTCATGGGCAGCCAGGGGTTTGGCATCGATGTCGCGGTCGCCGACCGTATCGCTTCCGATATTGCCGAAGCACGGCGCATGGGCGTCGAGGTTGGTGTGGTCGTCGGCGGCGGCAACATTTTCCGCGGCGTGGCTGTGGCCTCCAAGGGCGGCGACCGGGTGACCGGCGACCATATGGGCATGCTGGCCACCGTGATCAACGCGCTGGCGCTTGCAACGTCGCTGCGCAAGCTCGATATCGATACCGTCGTTCTTTCGGCTATCGCCATGCCGGAAATCTGCGAAAGCTTCTCGCAGCGACAGGCACTGCATCACATGGCGCAGGGCCGGGTGGTTATTTTCGCCGGCGGCACAGGCAATCCGTTCTTCACCACCGATTCGGCAGCTGCGTTGCGCGCCGCAGAAATCGGTGCCGAAGCTATCTTCAAGGGCACCCAGGTGGATGGCATCTATTCCGCCGACCCGAAAAAGGATCCGAATGCTACCCGCTTCGACGCGCTGACGCATAGCGAGGTTCTGGAAAAGGGCCTCGCAGTGATGGATGTCGCCGCGGTCGCGCTTGCCCGCGAAAACCATATCCCGATCGTCGTCTTCTCGATCCATGAGCCAGGCGGCTTTACGCAGATCTTGACCGGCGGCGGCCTCAAGACGATCGTATCCGACAACTGAGAAATTACCGCGATCTTTCTGCCGATCAGAAAGTTCAACGATAACAAGATGGAGTTCCAACGATGAGTGGATCAGTCGATCTCAACGACATCAAGCGCCGCATGGAAGGCGCAGTCAATGCCTTCAAGAGCGATATCGCGTCTCTGAGAACCGGTCGCGCGTCGGCCAACGTTCTGGATCCGATTACCGTTGAGGCCTACGGCTCGCGCGTGCCGCTGAATCAGGTGGCGAACATCACCGTGCCGGAGCCCCGCATGCTGGGTGTCTCGATCTGGGACAAGTCCATGGTTCGGGCTGTAGAAAGTGCCATTCGCGAATCGCACCTTGGCCTCAACCCGATCGTCGATGGGCAGAACCTTCGCATCCCGCTGCCTGAACTCAATGAAGAGCGCCGCAAGTCGCTGGTCAAGGTTGCGCATGATTATGCGGAGAAAGCCAAGGTCGCTGCCCGACATGTTCGTCGCGATGGCATGGAAGGCCTGAAAAAAGCCGAAAAGGATGGCGTAATCGGCCAGGACGATAGCCGCTCGCAATCCGAAAAGGTTCAGAAGATGACCGACGACACGATTTCTGAAGTCGACCGCTTGCTTGCGGATAAGGAAAAGGAAATCATGCAGGTCTAGGTTGGGTATCTTTATCCCTCCCTCGGCCGTTGAAGGAAATGCATAGGACATGCTGACGCCAGATATTGCGATCATTCCGGAGCACGTTGCCATTATCATGGATGGCAACGGTCGGTGGGCCAACAAGCGCGGTCTGGCCCGGACGATGGGGCACAGTAAGGGTGTCGAGGCCGTCAAGGAAACGGTCCGGGCGGCTGGTGAGCTCGGCGTCCGGTATTTGACGCTGTTTGCGTTCTCGTCGGAAAACTGGAGCCGGCCGGAAGCCGAGGTCAGTGATCTGCTAGGCCTCCTTCGCCGTTTTATACGACGCGACCTGGCCGAACTTCATCGAGAAAACGTACGGATCAAAGTTATCGGTGAGCGCGACAAACTGCGTGGCGATATTCTGCCGCTTCTTCTGGAGGCCGAGGAGACTACGCGTAACAATACAGCGCTTACGGTGGTGATCGCGTTCAATTACGGGTCTCGCGACGAAATTGCGCGTGCAACCACAAGGATTGCGCAGAAGGTCAAGGCCGGCCTCCTTGATCCGGATTCCATCAGTTCCGAGATGATCAGCGATCATCTCGATACGGCGGGCATACCGGATCCGGATCTCATCATCCGCACGAGCGGCGAGGAGAGGCTTTCGAACTTCCTGCTCTGGCAGGCCGCGTATTCGGAATTCGTTTTCCTTCCCGACTATTGGCCGGATTTCAACCGGGATCTTTTTGTCGAAGCGCTCAAGATCTATGCGTCGCGTAACAGGCGCTTTGGCGGTTTGTCTGCAAGACCTGCGGCGGTGGTCGGCTGATGGGGCAGGAGCTCAAACTTCGCATCGCGTCCGCTATTGTGCTGGCCGTGATCGTCCTTGCCGCAACATGGATAGGTGGCTGGGCGTTCAATCTTGTGGCTGCCGTGATGGCACCGCTGATCTATTATGAATGGTCAACGATCACCGGCCTTTCGGAGCGGAGCTTCAAGGCCAATGCGTTTGGCTGGCTGGTCGTTCTACTTATCGCTGCCGATCTCATCATCGGAGAAGGCGAGCTGTCCATGCCGCTGCTTTGCGGTGGTGTCGTTACGGGCGTGCTGCTGGCGATCCTTGGGCACGGCTCCTGGTGGCTTCCGGGCGGTATTGTCTATGCCGGATTGAGCGGCATCTCTCTTGCAGCCATCCGCGGTGATAATCAGGCGGGGTTTGTCGCCACGCTTTTCATCTTCGCAGTGGTGTGGGGGACAGATATCCTGGCCTATTTTGTCGGCCGTGCTATTGGCGGTCCGAAGCTTGCACCGCGCATCTCCCCCGGCAAGACATGGTCCGGGGCGATCGGCGGAACGGTTGCAGGCGTTGCCGCCAGTGGTTTGCTTACGCTTGGCGTATTTTCGCGGCTTTCACTGTGGACGATGGCGCTTGCCTTCCTGCTGTCTGTTGCGAGCCAGATCGGCGATCTTTTCGAATCCTTCATCAAGCGACGTTTCGGTGTGAAGGACAGCAGCCATCTCATTCCCGGACACGGTGGCGTGATGGACCGTGTGGACGGCTTGGTTTTTGCCTGTTTTGCCGTATTTCTGCTGACGCTTGTGGACACGGCCATGAAAGGCCATGTTAGCAACTCGGTCGCTGCCTTCATCTTCGGTCTCTAAAGCGGCGACCAGCCTCGATATCGTGAAGCGGAAACACTGATGGCCATCTTCGGTTTCATAACGGGCTACATTATCCCGTTCATCCTCGTCCTCTCTCTGCTCGTTTTCGTTCATGAGATGGGTCACTATCTCGTGGGGCGATGGAGCGGAATTCGGGTGACTGCATTTTCGGTCGGCTTTGGTCCCGAATTGATCGGCTTCACCGATAGCCACGGTACACGCTGGAAGCTTTCTGCTATTCCGCTCGGCGGCTACGTAAAGTTCTTTGGTGACGAGGATGCGTCGAGCCTGCCCGATGCATCAAGCGTTTCCCACATGAGCGAGGCCGACAGGGCTCGGACACTTGCGGGCGCAAAGTTGTGGAAACGCGCCGCTACCGTTGCTGCAGGCCCTATCGCCAACTTCATCCTCGCGATCGCCATTTTCGCCGTACTGTTTTCCGTCTATGGCAAGATGATCGCCGATCCGGTTGTCGCCGAAGTGCGTCCGGACAGTGCGGCCGCTGAAGCCGGCGTGCGGCCCGGCGACCGGCTCGTTGCACTCGACGGAAGCAAGGTTTCCACATTCGAGGATGTCCGCCGTTATGTCAGCGTTCGGCCGGAGACGCCAATCGTCGTGACAGTGAAAAGGGACGGTCAGGATCTTGATCTGCCGATGGTGCCGAAGCGCACGGAGATCAACGACCAGTTCGGAAACAAGGTGGAACTCGGGCTTATCGGTGTCGTCACCAATGAAGAGCGCGGCAATTTCCGGCTGGAGACGTTCACTCCGCTTGAGGCTGTCGGCGAGGGCGTGAAAGAGACCGGCAACATTATCACCGGCACATTCCGCTATATCGGCAATCTGGTGACCGGCCGTATGAAGGCTGACCAGCTGGGTGGCCCGGTTCGCGTTGCCCAGGCTTCGGGGCAGATGGCCACGCTCGGCTTCGCCGCGGTGATCCAGCTTGCCGCAGTCCTTTCCGTTTCCATTGGACTTTTGAACCTTATGCCTGTTCCGGTGCTTGACGGCGGCCATTTGGTTTTCTACGCAATAGAAGCTGTGAGGGGGAAGCCTCTGGGTGCGGGAGCTCAGGAGATCGCATTCCGTATCGGTCTTGCGATGGTACTCAGTCTGATGGTGTTTGCCACCTTCAACGATATCACCAACCTTATTGGCTAAGCGAGCTGCGGGTGAATAAACCAATTATTCACCATGTTTACAATGTTGCGTGGCGCGAGAGCCACGCTTCAAAAGGAAGTAAATAGAAATTAACGCGATAGCTTGCTTGTAGGGCAAAAGAAGGTAAAACGACACACGTGGCCGGAGTCGGGCTCCACCCGCCGAGGGACAACGGGAAAAGGTAAGAATTGAAAATGAAGGCTGGTTCAAAGTTTTTGAACGCAGTGTCGGCGTTTGCGCTGTCTGCTAGTGTTGTTGCGTCGGGTTCGGGCGTCATGGTGCTTGCCAGTGCTGCGAGTGCCGAAGCTGCTGTCATCCGCAGCGTTCAGGTGCGTGGCGCCCAGCGCGCCGGCGAGGAAGCTGTTCGGTCCAACCTGACGATTCAGCCCGGTGTTGCCTTTTCCGGCGCTGATATCGACGAATCGGTCAAGCGTCTTTACGCGACCGGTTATTTTTCGGATGTGAAGATCAGTGTTTCCGGCAGCTCGCTTGTGGTGACTGTCGCTGAAAACGAGCTGGTTAATCAGGTCGTCTTCAACGGCAATCGCAAGATCAAGGACGACAAGCTGGCAGGCGTCGTGCAGACGCAGCCGCTTGGTCCTTACAGCCAGGCGATGGTCAATGCCGATATCGAGCGCATTCGTACCGCCTATTCGCAGATCGGTCGCAGCGACGTCGAAATTACGACCCAGACGGTCAATGTCGGTCAGGGTCGCGTCAATATCGCTTTCGTTATTAACGAAGGTGACCGCACGAAGATCGCCGATATCAATTTCGTCGGTAATCAGGCTTACGGCGACGGTCGCCTGAAGGCCGTTATCGCCACCAAGGAATCCGGTCCGCTCTCGTTCCTTACCCGCAAGGACGTTTACAGCCAGGACAAGCTGCGCGCCGACGAAGATGCGCTGCGCCAGTTCTACTACAATCACGGTTATCCGGATTTCCGCATCGTTTCCTCCGATGCGCAGCTCGATACAACGACCAACAAGTACACGATCAACTTCACGGTCGAAGAAGGTGCTCGCTACCAGTTCGGCGATATCAACGTCGAATCCAGCGTCGAAGGCGTTAGCGGCGATGAACTCAAGGGCCTGGTCGAGACCAAGTCCGGCGCTGTTTACGATGCCCGAGAAATTCAGAAGTCTATGGAAGCCATATCCAAGCAGGTTGCGTCGAAGGGATATCCTTTCGCTCGTGTAACCCCGCGCGGCGACCGTAACCTTCAGACGAATACGATCGGCGTTTCTTACATGGTCGATCAGGGCGAGCGCGCCTATGTCGAGCGTATCGAGATCCGCGGTAACACGCGTACCCGTGACTACGTAATTCGCCGCGAGTTCGATTTCAGTGAAGGCGATGCCTTCAACCAGGAAATGATCTCGCGCGCAAAGCGCCGCCTCGAAGCTCTCGGCTACTTTACGTCGGTCAATATCTCGACCACGCAGGGCAGTGCTGCAGACCGCGTCGTTATCGTCGTGGACGTCGAAGACCAGTCGACCGGCTCGTTCGGTATCGGCGCCGGTTATTCCGCTGGTGGTGACGGCTTTATCCTTGAAGCTTCGGTTGAAGAAAAGAACTTCCTCGGTCGCGGCCAGTATGTTCGTATCGCTGCCGGTGGCGGCCTGAATGACTCGCGTACTTACACGCTGTCATTCACCGAGCCTTATTTCCTCGGTTATCGTCTTGCTGCTGGTTTCGACGTCTTCCGCAGTGAAACGTCATCGAATGATAATTATGATTATTCGGAAACGGGTTTCACGCTGCGCGTGACTGCGCCGATCACCGAAGATTTGGCGACCACCTTCCGTTATACCTACAAGGAGATCAAGTACGAGAGCGACGGCAGCGACTATGCCGATCTGTCGCCTATTTATCAGGATCTCGTTGATCACGGAAAGTATACACAGTCTTCGGTCGCTCAGACGCTGACGTATAATACGCTCGACAGCCAGACCATGGCTCGTGAAGGTATCTATGCGACCTTCACGCATGAGTTCGCTGGCTTGGGCGGCGATTCGGAATTCTATAAGATCTCCGGCCGTGCACGTTACTTCCATACGCTGTCGACCGAGGCCGATCTCATCGGTTCGATCGCAGTCGGTGCAGGTCATGTTTTCGCTACCGGCGACAACCTGAACGTCTTCGACCAATTCACGCTGGGTGGCCGTCAGGTTCGCGGCTTCGACAATAACGGTATCGGTCCGCGCACGAAGGACGACGGCGACGCACTGGGCGGCACGACCTACTTCACGGTTTCGGCCGATGCGTCCATGCCGATGCCGGCTGTTCCGGAAGACATCGGTCTGCGTCTGGCTGCCTTTGCAGACGCAGGCACGCTTTACGGTAACGATGTCAAGACATCTGGAACCGATATCGAAGGCACTGGCATGTCTTGGCGTGCATCCGTCGGTGTCGGCGTCATGTGGGCTTCGCCTTTCGGTAATATCCGGATGGATTACGCAATCCCGGTTCTCAAGGAAGACTTCGACGAGACCCAGGAATTCCGTTTCAGCATGGCAAACCAGTTCTGATCGTTTCCGGCCGCGAAAGCGGCCGGAAGCCTGTTCTGGAGCTTTAGCTTTATGGATCAAAATAATTTCTTTCCGCCCCATCATGGCGTGAGCCTTCGTGAGCTTGCGGTCCATCTTGGGGCAGAGCTTTTGGATGATACTGCCGGGGATCGCGTGATCCGTTCGGTGGCCCCGGTTGTGCGCGCTCAGGAAGGTCAGGTTTGTTATATCCTGTCGCGCAAGAACCGTAAGGAACTTGAGACCTGCATGGCTTCGGCGATCCTGTGCGATCCCGGTCTGGCCAGCATCGTGCCGGGTCACATAGCCGTTCTCCAGACAAAAATGCCGCACTCAGCTTTCGCAATGGCGGGGGCCTTTTTGCATCCGCTTGCGATGCGGCCAAGCCCTGTAACATCGGAAGGTGGGGGTGTGTCACCGGCTGCCTATGTCGATCCGACTGCGCGTCTGGAAGATGGCGTGACGGTTGAGCCCATGGCGGTCGTTGGCGCGCATGCGCATATCGGCTCGGGTACTCGTATCGGAGCCGGTGCTGTTGTCGGCGCGGATGTCCAGATCGGCCGTAATTGCAGCATCGCTGCCGGCGCGAGTGTGGTGGCGGCTCTGATCGGCAACAATGTCATCATCCATAACGGAGCGCGAATCGGCCAAGATGGTTTCGGTTTTGCGCCCGGACCGCGCGGCATGCTGAAAATCGTGCAGATCGGGCGCGTGATCATTCAGGATAATGTCGAGATCGGTGCGAATACCACGATCGACCGCGGCGCCATGGACGATACCGTCATTGGTGAAGGTACGAAAATCGACAATCAGGTCCAGATCGCCCATAACGTCCATATCGGACGCCATTGCGGCATTGCTTCAGGGGCTGGAATCGCCGGTTCGACAAAGATCGGCAACGGCGTCTTGATCGGCGGTGCTTCTGGCATAAATGGTCATATCTCGATCGGAGATGGCGTTCAGATCGCCGCAATGAGCGGCGTCGTGGCAGATATTCCGCCCGGCCTCAGGTATGGTGGAATACCGGCGCGACCAATGAAAGACTTTCTCCGCGAGATGGCCGAAAAGATGAGCCAGGTGGATGATAGGGCAAAACGCAGAGGAGAGAAAAACAATGACTGATGAGACCAAGCCGGAACTCGGCGCGGCCGACATTCAGGAAATCATGAAGCTTCTGCCTCATCGCTATCCTTTTCTGCTCGTTGACAAAATCATCGACATCGATGGTGACAATTCAGCTATCGGTATCAAGAACGTGACGGCGAACGAGCCGCAATTTCAGGGACATTTTCCTGAACGTCCGATTATGCCGGGAGTCCTTCTGGTCGAGGCGATGGCGCAGACCGCCGGTGCGATCTGTGCGCGCAAGGAAGGCGAAGGCGGCAATCTCGTCTATTTCATGACGATCGATAATGCCCGCTTCCGCAAGCCGGTTGTGCCGGGTGATCGCGTAGAATTCCATGTCGTGAAGCAGAAGCAGCGCGGTAATATCTGGAAGTTCCATTGTGATGCCAAGGTCGAGGGCGCACTTGTGGCAGAGGCGGATATCGGCGCAATGATCGTCCGTAAGGAAGGCGAATGAGCACGATTGCAGCCAGCGCCCGCATTCATCCGACGGCGATTGTCGAGGATGGCGCGGTCATCGGTGAGAATGTCATCGTCGGACCATTCAGCCATGTCGGACCTCGCGTCGTTCTCAAGGACGATGTTGAACTGGCATCGCATGTCGTGGTCACCGGCAAGACCGAGATAGGCAGGGGCTGCCGCGTCTTCTCGATGGCCGTTATCGGCGGCGTATCTCAGAGCCTGCATGAGGCCGGAGAAGAATCCACGCTGACGGTCGGCTCCAACTGCGTCATGCGCGAAGGCGTAACAATGAATACCGGCACGGTTGGCGGTGGTGGCGAGACAGTTGTCGGTAACAACTGCCTGTTCCTTGCCAACAGCCATGTGGCGCATGACTGCCAGCTTGGCAGCGACATCATCATGTCCAACAATGTGATGCTGGCCGGGCATGTTCATGTCGCAGACCGCGCCATTCTGGGTGGCGGCTGTGCTGTTCATCAGTTTTCTCGCATCGGTCGCCAAGCCTTTATCGGCGGTCTTTCGGCGGTCAACTATGATGTCATTCCTTATGGCATGCTGAACGGTAACCCGGGTGTTCTGGGCGGGCTGAACGTGGTCGGAATGACGCGCGCCGGCATGGATAAGCAGACGATCCATCGTGTGCGCCGCGCCTACAAGGATATCTTCGAAGGTGAGGGCAATGTTCGGGCGAATGCGGCCGCCGTTCGCGATGCCTATGTTGATTGCGCGGAAGCGATGGAAATCATCGATTTCATCACTGCCGACAGTGATCGTGCAATTTCCTCTCCCTTCCGCAGGAAGGGATGAGGTCCATGCCCGGCACGTCCGGCATGGCGCAAGAAGGTCATTCCGATGGTCGCCTGGCTATTATCGCAGGCCGTGGATTGTTACCGCTCTATCTGGCGCAGGCTGCCAGAGCTGAAGGGGAAAATCCTTTCATCGTCGCTCTCAAGGATGAAGCCGATCACCGTTTCGATGGTTTCGAAATCATCTCCGTCGGCGTCGGCAATCTTGCAGCGATTGAAAAGTCTTTCCGTGAGTTGAAGATCGGCCGCGTCGTCATGTCCGGCGGCGTTGCCCGTCGGCCTGAATGGCGCGATATCCGGCCGACGTTAAAGACCATACTCAGCATGCCGTCCGTCGTGCGCACGCTGATGTCACATGGTGATGACACGGTCCTGCAAATGGTGATCAAGCTCATCGAGGGGATGGGTTGCACGGTGATCGGCGCCCACGAAATTGCGCCCGGCCTGCTTGCGCGCCTGGGACCGTTAGGACACATGTCTCCGACCGGTGATGATTTGCGGGATATTGCCATAGGGGTCGAGGCCGCGCTGGCTCTCGGTCATCTGGATATAGGGCAGGGCGCTGTTTCCGTCGGTGGCCGCGTTGTCGCCATGGAAGGCGTCGAAGGCACCGATGCCATGCTTCAGCGAGTTGCGGAACTGCGCATCGGCGGCAGAATTTCGGCGCGTCGGCGTGGCGTGCTGGTCAAGCTTTGCAAGCCGCAGCAGGACATGCGCGCAGATCTTCCGACGATCGGGCCGTCAACCGTCGAAAATGCGGCGCGGGCAGGCCTGGCCGGTATAGCCGTGGAGGCTGGCAGGGCGCTTGTGCTTGAGGAAGCGGCACTGATCTCGGCGGCGGATGCGGCGGGTATTTTCGTTTGCGGGATCGACCCCACGCTTGAAAACGGAGGGCTTTCATGAGCCGTGTCCTGAAGGTTGGCGTTATCGCAGGCGAGGTATCCGGTGATCTTCTGGGTGGCGATCTGATCACGGCGCTCAAGGCTGCTCATGACGGGCCGGTGGAACTCGTCGGCGTGGGCGGAGATGCGCTGGCGGCGCAGGGTCTGCGTTCGCTTTTCGACTTTTCCGAGCTGTCGATCATGGGCTTGACGCAGGTTCTGTCCAGGTTGCCGAACCTGATCAAGCGCATCAACCAGACGGCAAGTGCGGTAATCGCGGCGAGGCCGGATGTGCTCGTCATCATCGACAGCCCGGACTTTACACATCGCGTGGCGAAGAAGGTGAGGGCGGCACTACCACGGCTGCCGATCGTCAACTATGTCTGCCCGAGCGTGTGGGCATGGAAAGAATATCGAGCCAAGGCAATGCTCGCTTATGTCGATCGCGTGCTTGCAGTCCTGCCGTTCGAACCGGAGGCGATGCAAAGGCTTGGCGGACCGGAGACGATTTTCGTTGGTCATCGTCTGACCAATGATCCGGACCTTCTTGAGGTCCGGCGCCAACGAGCGGCGCGACCGACCAAGGCGGTCAGCGAGAAAAAAACGATCCTGCTTTTGCCCGGCTCCCGGTCCGCGGAAATCAAAAGCCTTTTGCCTGTCTTCGGTGAGGCGGCAAAGGAGTTTTCGGAGCGTAACGGGGCCACGCGTTTTCTGCTGCCGACCGTTCCGCGTCGTGAAGCGCTGGTGCGGGAAATCGCTGCCAGTCTTCCGGTTGCCGTGGAGGTGGTTTCGGGTGCCGAGGCGAAGTGGGGTGCCTTCATCGAGGCCGATACTGCGATGGCAGCCTCCGGTACGGTCATCCTTGAACTTGGTCTTGCGACCGTTCCGGTCGTTTCCGCTTACAAGACGGATTGGCTGATCAAGCTGCTCGCGGGTCGGATCAAGATCTGGACAGGAGCCTTGCCCAACCTCATCGCCGATTATCCCGTCGTGCCAGAGTATATCAACGAGGTGGTTCGACCCGGCAGCCTGTGCCGTTGGTCGGAGCGGCTGTCGAACGATACCGTACAGCGCCGGGCAATGCTGGAAGGATTTGATCTCGCATGGCAGCGGCTGCAGGTGCCGGTTCCTCCGGGCGAGGCGGCCGCGACAGCTGTCCTGGATCTATTGAACCGCAGCTAGCTTCACCGGCTGTTCGTGTGGAGCTGCCGATGAAGGTCTCTTCGTCCAATAAAAAACCCGGTCATACGACCGGGTTTTTTGTTTTTATCCAGATGGCGCTTAGCGCTTCGAAATCGGCAGGTAGTCACGCTTGGCTTCGCCCGTGTAGAGCTGGCGCGGGCGGCCGATACGCTGCTGCGGATCTTCGATCATCTCGGCCCATTGGGCGATCCAGCCGACGGTGCGGGCGAGTGCGAAGAGCACGGTGAACATGGTGGTGGGGAAGCCCATCGCCTTCAGCGTGATACCCGAATAGAAGTCGATGTTCGGATAGAGCTTCTTCTCGATGAAGTATTCGTCCGTGAGCGCGATCTTTTCGAGTTCCATGGCAACCTGCAGGAGCGGGTCGTCCTTGTGACCGAGTTCGGCCAGAACCTCATGCGTGGTCTTCTGCATGATCTTGGCGCGCGGGTCGTAGTTCTTGTAGACGCGGTGACCGAAGCCCATCAGGCGGAACGGATCGTTCTTATCCTTGGCGCGTGCGATGTATTCCGGGATCTTGTCGACCGAACCGATTTCCTGAAGCATGTTGAGCGCTGCTTCGTTGGCACCACCGTGCGCTGGACCCCACAGGCAGGCAATGCCGGCGGCGATACAGGCAAACGGATTTGCACCGGAAGAACCGGCAAGGCGAACCGTCGATGTGGAAGCGTTCTGCTCATGGTCGGCATGCAGAATGAAGATGCGGTCCATGGCACGGGCCAGAACCGGATTCACCTTGTACTCTTCGCAAGGAACGGCAAAGCACATGCGCAGGAAGTTCGACGAATAGTCGAGGTGGTTCTGCGGATATACGAACGGCTGGCCGATATGGTACTTGTAGGCCATGGCCGCTATCGTCGGCATCTTGGCGATCATGCGCAGCGAAGCGACCATGCGCTGGTGCGGATCGGTGATATCGGTCGAGTCATGATAGAAGGCCGACAGAGCGCCGACGCAGCCACACATGACGGCCATCGGATGCGCATCGCGGCGGAAACCGGTGAAGAAGCGGCTCATCTGCTCGTGCACCATGGTGTGGTGCGTCACGCGATGATCGAAGTCCTTCTTCTGAGCTGCGGTCGGCAGTTCCCCGTAAAGAAGCAAATAGCAGGTTTCGAGGAAGTCACCCTGTTCGGCAAGCTGCTCGATCGGATAGCCGCGATGAAGAAGCACGCCTTCGTCGCCGTCGATATAGGTGATTTTCGATTCACACGAAGCGGTCGAGGTAAACCCGGGGTCGTAGGTGAAGGCCCCGGTATGTTTATAGAGCGCGCCGATATCGATAACGTCAGGACCGATCGTACCGGACTTGACCGACAGGTCGACCTTCTTGTCACCGAGAGCGAGAGTTGCGCTTGTTTCCGTCATTCTGATCCTCCAACCGGTTGGCGGCATGACGCCTCAAAAGCGCCATAAGCATTAAGCGTTCCACGTTTAGCTATATGATCCTTTAGCAGATGCCAAGCTGTTCTGACGGCAAATTGTGCAGCGCGATACGATATTGGGCATCGACATTTGACCCTGTGGCCAACCCCTTGTTGCAATCAGAAAATCGGTTCTGGTGGCAAGCCCATATGCGTCAGGTTGACGCACTCAAAAAGAACGCTCAGGTTGTATTTTATGATCGGGGCAGGCTGGTTCAATGCGGGCTGAAGGTTTCGAGAAGATAGATACCAAAACGTTGAGCCGGCGCTCTAATGCTGCTGCCGAGCCGATATCGCATTTTCAACCGGCGCCTGATGATTTGGCCATCAGAACTGCAGCCCATCGATATACTGCAGCGATAGCGCCGGTTTCTTACGGAAGGCGAATTGGTGCGCCATTCGCGGAGGCGCGAGCATTTCTTTCAATTTCGCTCCGCGAGGAGCGCCTCCATGGTCACGGCTTTCTGTTCATGCCTGTTGCAATTGGCATCGGTTCGGCAGTGTGGTTCCTCAGCCCGGTGGAGCCGTTGGCATGGGTGCCGTTCCTTGCTCTTGCCGTGCTGGCGGCTCTGGCGTTGATAACAAGAGATGGTTGCGCGCGTGTCTTTTTCACATTTGCGTGTCTGGGCTTTTGTGGCATGGCGCTGGCCGAGATCGAAGCGTGGCGGCAATCGACGGTCATTCTCGATTCACCGGTAACAACGGATGTCATGGGCGTTGTCGAGCGTAGTGAGGCTGCCGGTCCCGGGCGACTGCGTTATATCGTGGCTGTGCGACAGACAGCAAACCCCATTCTTCGGCGCCCGCCTGTCCGGGTTTCGCTGCTGGCAAGGGCGCAGCATCAGCCGTTTGACAACGGGGCAGCTATTTCCGGACGCGCAAGGCTGTCACCGCCTTCCGGGCCGGCCTTGCCCGGTCTGCACGACTTTGCCTTCTCGGCATATTTCGATGGCATTGGTGCGGTGGGGTATTTCTATAGCGCTCCGCAGCAGGCTGGAGGGTCGGATGTGGCGACCGGCTGGCCACAGCTCGCCTTACGCTGGCTCTTCGATCTGCGCAGGCAGATCGGCAATCGTATTCGCGAGATTGCGCCGGGTGATGCCGGTGCCTTCGCCGCCGCCATTGTCACCGATGAGAGACGGGCAATTTCCGAAGATACAGTCGAGGCGCTACGGGTCTCCGGCCTCGCTCACATCGTTGCCATTTCCGGATTGAATATGGCGCTTGCCGCCGGGATTTTCTTCGTGGGATTGCGTAGCGTCTTTGCTCTTTTCCCTGGCCTCGCACAGGCCCTGCCAATCAAGAAGATTGCCGCCGGCGGGGCGCTTGCAATGGTTACGGCCTATTATCTGGTATCGGGCTTCGGTGTATCCGCCCAGCGCGCCTATATCATGATGGCGGTGATACTTGTTGCCGTGCTTTTGGACCGGCCCTCGATAAGTTTGCGAAATGTAGCCTTGTCTGCGCTGATCATCCTCATCTGGACGCCTTCGGAAATTCTGGGGCCAAGTTTCCAGATGTCGTTTGCTGCCACGGTTGCGCTCGTGGCCGGTTATGCGGCCTGGTCGCGACGCCCTGAAACGGAAGAGCGGGAGCGATTTCCCATCCGTCATCCTCTGGTGACATTGGCTGCCGTTGGCTGGCGCTTTATCGCCGGCATTATCGCGACATCGCTGATTGGTAGTCTTGCGACGACGATGTTTTCCGTCGAGCATTTCCATCGCGTCGCCACCTATGGGCTTGCCGCGAACCTGGCTGCCATGCCGATCATCAGCTTCCTGGTGATGCCGGCCGGGCTTGCTGCGATGTTGTTGATGCCCTTCGGCCTCGATGCTCCCTTCATCGGGATCATGGCCTGGAGCCTCGAATGGGTCATCTTGATCGCGAAGCATGTAGCGGGATGGGGCGGGGACATTGTCGTCGGAGAACAGCACCCCTGGTTTTTGCCGCTTGGGGTCTGCGGTTTTCTGCTACTGACGCTCCTCAGGACACGGCTTCGCTATTCGGGCTTACCTTTCCTGTTTACCGCTGCGGCCCTGTTCTGGGTGGGGGTGCAACACGCCCAATCAAGTCTTCTCATCGCTGAAGATGGGAACCTCGTTGCTTATCGAGATGCAGAACGTGCTGCCGCCAACAGGAAACGTCCCTCCGAGTTCGTCTATGGGCAGTGGATGTATGCGCGACAGCTTCCAGTGCTGGCTATGCCGGAGATGTTGGAAAGTGAAATTCTAAAAAATATGCCGGGTTCTTCCAGTGAAAGACTTCCGGAACACGTTCTGATCGAAGCGCAGCGACTGATGAAGGAGGCAGGGAGTGTCAGATTCTCATGTCAGCTCAAGGCCTGGTGCGCATTCATGTCACCGGAAGGTGTTTTGGTCGTTGTTGTTGATGATGGCCGTTATGCCGGAGCGGCTTGCGACGTTGCCGGCCTTGTTATCGCGCCGCGTGCGCGTTTCCATTCCTGTCGGTCTGGTACCCCGATGCTGAGCGGCGCCAGCCTGCGCAAGACAGGGTCAATTGAAATCGATCTTTCCGGGGCGGCGGCAGCCGGAAAATGGAGTGTCACGACAGCAATGGCTGGCACGGTTCGCCCATGGACCATTCATCGCCAATACGACTGGCGACGCAATCTCTATGACCCGTATCTGCCGGAATGGATTTCCAAACCAAAATCGAGTGGCCGTCTTGAGGCGCAGTTTGCTGTCTCAGATCAAGCAGGAACGGATTATCGATCAGAAGCGCCAACTGATGTTGGCAACAATTCCGGTGTCAGTGATAACGGCGAATGAGGCCGACGAGCCTGCCCTGGACCTTGACCCGATCCGGTGGAAAAATTCGTGTCTCGTAAGCCGGGTTTGCCGCTTCCAGCGCAATCGAGCCACCCTTGCGGCGGAAGCGCTTGAGTGTGGCCTCTTCATCATCCACGAGTGCAACGACGATATCGCCCGGATTGGCGGTGTTGCCGTTGCGAATGATGACGGTGTCGCCATCCAGAATTCCGGCCTCGATCATCGAGTCGCCCTTGACTTCAAGCGCATAATGCTCGCCGGATCCCAACATCTCTACGGGGACGGAAATGTCGTGGGTATTATTCTGAATTGCCGAGATCGGTACGCCGGCGGCGATGCGGCCCATGACCGGCACGCTTGCAGACGCGCTGTCATTGGCGGAGACAGGCGGGGCAGCAGGCGTCGCCGGCTTCTTGCCAAGGCTTCCCTCGATCACGCTCGGTGAAAAACCGCGTTTCGGCTGCAGCGTGGGAACATAGGCTTCGGGAAGCTTGATGACCTCGAGTGCGCGCGCTCTGTTGGGGAGACGGCGAATGAAACCGCGCTCTTCAAGTGCCGTGATGAGCCGATGGATGCCCGACTTCGACGCAAGGTCGAGAGCGTCCTTCATTTCATCGAAAGACGGAGGTACGCCCGACTCCTTCATCCGTTCGTGAATGAACAAAAGCAGTTCCTGTTGCTTGCGAGTCAGCATGTGAGGCGCACCTTCAGATTTGAAACAAATGCAGAACGAACACTATATGTTCCATATGTGTTCCGCAAGTCCTTAAATTTTCGTGACAATATAATCAGTTTCTTGGATGCCGAATGACGTTCTCAGTCGGAATCTACTTGCGCTCCCCGGCGGTCTGCCCAATCTACGCCTAGCGGATCAGAAGTCTGGGGGACATGTGTGACTGCTAGGAATATCGATCATCTCGTTTTGCCTGTTGGAAATCTCGGCAAGGCACGCGAGCGGCTGTCGTCTTTGGGTTTCACTGTCGCGCCTGACGGCGTGCATCCCTTCGGTACGGCCAATGCCTGTGTTTTTTTTGAAGACGGTACCTATCTGGAGCCACTGGCTGTTGCGGACAGGCGCAAGGCGGGGGCTCATGCCAAGAAAGGCAATGTCTTTGTCGAGCGCGATCTGGCTTATCGCGGTCGCCGCGGACGTGAAGGCTTGTCGGCCATCGTGGTCTCCAGTGAAGACGCGTCGAACGATCATCGGCATTATGTCGCGGCCGGAATTTCCGGCGGTGAGCCCCTCGAATTCGGCAGAGCTGTAAAGTCTCCGGACGGTGACGAGGTCGAAGCTCGTTTCCAGCTTGCTTTTGCCGCGATGGATGGTGCGGCTGATTTCTTTACTTTCTCCTGCCAGCGGCTGGTATCTTTCCCTCAGGATATGGCTGAATTGCGTATCCATGCCAATTCGGTTGCCGGTTTGAAGGAAGTCATTTTGGCAAGTGATGATCCGCATGCTTCGGTTGCCTTTTTTGACAATGTGCTGCGAGCGCCGGGTATCGAAGTTGAAGGTGGACTGGTGTTCCAGGCTGAAACGGGAGCCGTGCGCGTTCTCAGGCGCGAGCAAATTGCGCATGACTTCGGTCTTCCTATCGAAGGGGTGGCAGCCGGGTTGGTAGGGGAGGCCGTGATCTTTCGCAGTCTTGATCTGGCCGTGACAGAGATCATCCTTGCTGCTAATGACGTCGCATTCATTCGCCGGGATGGTCGCGTTCTCGTGTCGCCGTCGCCCGGCCAAGGCGTTTTGTTCGGCTTCGAGGAATAGTAGAATGGCAGTCTCCCCCAATTCAGAAGTTTCGGTCGGCGAAGGCGACAAAAAGGTCGTATTCTCCAATGCAGGCCGGCTTTCGCTGATCGCGGGGCCTTGCCAGATGGAAAGCCGTGATCATGCCTTCATGATCGCCGGCACGATGAGCGAGCTCTGCGGCAAGCTCGGCATCGGGCTGGTCTACAAGTCCTCCTTTGACAAGGCCAACCGTACGTCGATCTCCGGCAAGCGCGGCATCGGACTTGAAAATGCGATGGAGATTTTTGCCGACCTGAAGAAGGAATTCGGCTTCCCGGTCCTGAGCGACATCCATACGGAAGAGCAGTGCGGGCTTGTTGCGCCAACCGTCGACATCCTGCAGATCCCGGCCTTTCTGTCGCGTCAGACCGATCTTCTGGTCGCAGCCGCCAAGACCGGCCGGGCGATCAACGTCAAGAAAGGCCAGTTCCTGGCCCCCTGGGACATGAAGAACGTCCAGGCGAAATTTACCGAGAGCGGTAATCCTAACGTGATGCTGTGCGAACGCGGCGCCTCCTTCGGTTACAACACGCTCGTCTCCGACATGCGTTCGTTGCCGATCATGGCTTCGCTCGGATCGCCGGTGATCTTTGACGCCACGCACTCGGTGCAGCAGCCGGGCGGGCAGGGTGGCTCCAGCGGTGGCCAGCGCGAATTCGTTGAAACGCTGGCGCGTGCGGCCGTCGCAGTGGGTATTGCCGGTGTATTCATCGAAACCCATGAAGATCCGGACAACGCCCCGTCGGATGGTCCGAACATGGTGCATCTGAAAGACATGCCTCGGCTTCTGGAAAAGCTGATGGCTTTCGATGCGGTGGCCAAGGCTGCCTGAACTTCAAAAAAGCGCTTGAGCGTTGTCAAAGCGCAGAAAGCGCCAACACTGTAATTGGCGTGTCATTGAACGTGATACATTTTCAATGACTGCATGGACTTAACTCTGAGGAGAGACCCTTGACTGCTATTACCGATATTATCGCTCGCGAGATCCTCGATAGCCGTGGCAACCCGACCGTCGAAGTTGACGTCTATCTGGAAGACGGCTCGATGGGCCGCGCCGCTGTTCCGTCGGGCGCATCGACGGGTGCCCACGAAGCTGTCGAATTGCGCGATGGCGGCAAGCGCTTTGGCGGCAAGGGTGTCGAGAAGGCCGTTGAAGCGGTCAATACGGAAATCTTCGATGCCATCGGCGGTTTCGATGCCGAAAGCCAGATCCATATCGACAAGACGATGATCGCGCTCGACGGCACGCCGAACAAGTCGCGTCTCGGCGCAAACGCCATTCTCGGCGTGTCGCTGGCCGTTGCCAAGGCTGCCGCCGAATCGGCTGGCCTGCCGCTTTACCGTTATGTCGGCGGCGCTGGCGCACATGTTCTGCCGGTTCCGATGATGAACATCATCAATGGCGGCGCACATGCCGACAACCCGATCGATTTCCAGGAATTCATGATCATGCCGGTCGGCGCCGAAACGCTGAAGGATGCCGTGCGGGTTGGTTCGGAAATCTTCCACGTCCTGAAGAAGGAACTGGGCGCACAGGGTCATAACACCAACGTTGGTGACGAAGGCGGCTTTGCGCCGGGTCTGAAGAGTGCGCCGGAAGCCCTTGATTTCATCGTCAAGTCGATCGAAAAGGCCGGCTACAAGCCGGGTGAAGACGTATTCCTCGGCCTCGATTGCGCCTCGACCGAATTCTTCAAGGATGGCAATTACGTTCTAGAAGGTGAAGGCCGCACGCTGGAATCGGCTGCCATGGCTGAATACCTGGCCGAACTTGCTGGCAAGTATCCGATCATCTCGATCGAAGACGGCATGGCCGAAGACGACTGGGAAGGCTGGAAGATCCTGACCGACAAGATCGGCTCCAAGGTTCAGCTGGTCGGCGACGATCTGTTCGTCACCAATTCCGCCCGCCTGCGCGACGGTATCAAGATGGGCGTTGCCAACTCCATCCTGGTCAAGGTCAACCAGATCGGCTCGCTGACGGAAACGCTCGATGCCGTCGAGACTGCCCACAAGGCTGCATACACCGCCGTCATGTCGCACCGCTCGGGTGAAACGGAAGATTCGACGATTGCCGATCTCGCCGTTGCCACCAATTGCGGTCAGATCAAGACCGGTTCGCTTTCGCGTTCGGACCGTCTGGCCAAGTACAATCAGCTGATCCGTATCGAGGAAATGCTCGGCCCGCAGGCCGTTTATGCAGGCCGCTCGATCCTGAAGGGCTAAGGAATGGTCGGCCGGAAGGCCGCTCTCCTGAAGGCAGAATGACATTCGAAAAGCCCGCGTCCTCGACGCGGGCTTTTTCATATCTGCGCTGCAGCGCGGCAAACGAAACGAATGCTTAAGCAAGTTCTGCGATTTTCAGATCCTATCCTGGGACGATGAATCGCTCCCGCCGCGTAAGCTCAAGGTTTAAGAACAGGCATGTGGACAAGACATCACAAACAAAGAAAGTTTGGCCGTTTCATCCTGCCTGCAATCACCGTCGCGTTTCTTTCCTATTTCGGCTATCATTCTATCCACGGTGATCTTGGTCTTATCGCGACCGAGGAGTTCGAGAAGCAGCGCATCGCGCGTAGCAGCGAGCTTGCGGCGCTCACCTCCAAGCGCGAAGCATTGGAGCGTCAGGTCCATCTGATGAGTGATGGCTCACTCGATAAAGACATGCTTGATGAAATTGCGCGTTATCAATTAAATGTATCCCGCTCGGACGAAATAGTCATATTTAACAATTATTTCTGAGTTAACCTAATTTCGGTTAACTTGATTTTCGTGATTTATTTCAGTGGCTTATGCGGAATGAGAGCCATGCAAATATGTCATTGCTGGGGCGCGCTTTCTTCCCTATGTTAGCTGCAGAAACCGGAGTGGGTTGCGGCGTGCATGTGCTCGTCTCGATGCCGCTCTTTCAATGCAGCACATAGGGAGGGATCGATGGCGCAAACCAAATCCGCGTCTGCATCCGGCCGCAAGCCAGCGGCAAAATCTGCCAGCAAAACAGCCTCGAAGGAATTTACCGGCAAGAATACGCCGGAATTCGGCAAGGACGACGATCTGCACGCGTATCGAGAGATGCTGCTGATCCGTCGCTTCGAAGAGAAGGCCGGCCAGCTCTATGGCATGGGCTTCATCGGCGGTTTCTGCCATCTCTATATCGGCCAGGAAGCTGTCGTCGTCGGCATGCAGATGGCGCAGCAGGAAGGCGATCAGGTCATCACCGCCTATCGCGACCACGGCCACATGCTTGCTTGCGGCATGAGCCCGCGTGGCGTCATGGCCGAGCTTACCGGTCGTCGCGGTGGCTTGTCCAAGGGCAAGGGCGGCTCGATGCACATGTTCTCCAAGGAGAAGCATTTCTACGGCGGTCACGGTATCGTCGGTGCGCAGGTGTCGCTCGGCACCGGTCTCGCCTTCGCCAATGCCTATCGCAACAATGACAGCGTATCTGTTGCCTATTTCGGCGATGGCGCTGCCAACCAGGGTCAGGTCTACGAGAGCTTCAATATGGCTGCTCTGTGGAAACTGCCGATCATCTACATCGTCGAGAACAACCGTTATGCCATGGGCACCTCGACCGCGCGCGCAACCGCACAGTCGAACTATTCGATGCGCGGCGTCGGCTTCGGCATTCCGGGTATCCAGGTGGATGGCATGGATGTGCGCGCCGTCAAGGCTGCGGCTGACGAGGCGCTCGCCCATTGCCGCTCCGGCAAGGGTCCGATCATTCTCGAAATGCTGACCTACCGTTACCGCGGTCACTCCATGTCCGACCCGGCAAAGTACCGCTCCAAGGAAGAAGTGCAGAAGATGCGCTCGGAGCAGGATCCGATCGAACAGGTTCGCAACCGTCTGCTCGAAAAGGGCTGGGCGTCCGAGGACGAACTGAAGGCGATCGACAAGGATATCCGCGACATCGTTACGGATAGCGCCGACTTCGCTCAGAACGATCCGGAGCCGGATGCATCCGAGCTCTACACCGATATCCTGCTCTAAGCGCGGGGAGGAAAGAACCTATGCCTATCGATATCCTGATGCCTGCACTTTCTCCGACGATGGAGGAAGGCACGCTTTCCAAATGGGTCAAGAAGGAAGGCGACACCGTCAAGTCCGGCGATGTCATTGCTGAAATCGAGACCGACAAGGCGACCATGGAAGTGGAAGCCGTCGATGAAGGCGTGATCGGCAAGCTGCTGGTCGAAGCCGGCACCGAAAACGTCAAGGTCAACACCAAGATCGCGATCCTGCTTGCCGAAGGCGAAAGCGCCGATGCGATCGGTTCTTCCGCTCCGGCAGCCGAAGCTCCGAAGGCCGAGGCACCTGCCGCTGAAGAAGCAAAGCCCGCATCCGCTTCGGTCCCGGCTCAGCCGAAGGTCGAAGTCGCTGCTGATCCGGATATCCCTGCCGGCACCGAAATGGTTTCGACGACCGTTCGCGAAGCTCTGCGCGACGCAATGGCTGAAGAAATGCGCCGCGATGGCGACGTATTCGTCATGGGTGAAGAAGTCGCCGAATATCAGGGCGCCTACAAGATCACGCAAGGGTTGCTGCAGGAATTCGGTGCCAAGCGCGTTGTCGATACTCCGATCACCGAACACGGTTTTGCCGGTATCGGCGTCGGTGCAGCCATGTCCGGCCTGAAGCCGATCGTCGAGTTCATGACGTTCAACTTCGCCATGCAGGCGATTGACCAGATCATCAACTCTGCTGCCAAGACGCTCTACATGTCGGGTGGTCAGATGGGTGCTCCGATCGTGTTCCGCGGTCCGAACGGCGCTGCTGCCCGCGTTGGCGCACAGCACAGCCAGGACTTCTCCTCGTGGTACAGCCAGATCCCCGGCCTCAAGGTCGTCATGCCTTACACGGCTGCCGACGCAAAGGGTCTCTTGAAGGCTGCTATCCGCGATCCGAACCCGGTCGTCTTCCTCGAAAACGAAATCCTCTACGGTCAGCATTTCGATGTGCCGAAGCTGGATGATTTCGTTCTGCCGATCGGCAAGGCGCGCATCCACCGCAAGGGCAAGGACGCAACGATCGTTTCCTTCGGTATCGGCATGACCTACGCCGTTAAGGCGGTTGCCAAACTCGAGAAGGAAGGCATCGATGTCGAACTGATCGACCTTCGCACGATCCGTCCGATGGACCTGCCGACCGTCATCGAATCCGTCAAGAAGACCGGTCGCCTCGTCACTGTCGAGGAAGGTTACCCGCAGAACTCGGTCGGCACCGAAATCGCCACCCGCGTCATGCAGCAGGCCTTCGACTATCTCGATGCCCCGGTTCTGACGATCGCCGGCAAGGACGTTCCGATGCCTTACGCCGCCAACCTCGAAAAGCTGGCTCTGCCGACTGTCGGCGAAGTCGTTCAGGCGGTCAAAACCGTCTGCTACAAGTAAGGGAAGGGTGATAGGATGCCTATCAACATCACCATGCCTGCCCTTTCTCCGACCATGGAAGAGGGCAACCTCGCTAAGTGGCTGGTCAAGGAAGGCGACAAGATCAAGTCCGGTGACGTGATCGCCGAGATCGAAACCGACAAAGCGACGATGGAAGTCGAAGCTGTCGACGAGGGCACGATCGCCAAGATCGTTGTTCCGGCCGGCACTGAATCGGTCAAGGTCAATGCACTGATCGCCATCATTGCCGAAGAAGGCGAAGACGTTGCGGCCGCTGCTGCCGGTGCGGGTTCCGCCTCGAAGGCGGAGGCTGCTCCGGCCGAAAAGACCGCTGAAGCTTCGAAGGCCGCCGTTCCGGTCACCGACGCTGCGCCGGCACCGTCGACGCCTGCTCCGGTTGCCGATGGCAAGCGCGTCTTCTCGTCGCCGCTCGCCCGTCGTCTCGCCAAGGAAGCTGGTCTCGATCTTTCTGCCGTCACCGGCACCGGCCCGCATGGCCGTGTGGTCAAGGCAGACGTCGAAAAGGCTGCCGCCGGCGGTGCAAAATCTGCTCCGGCTGCTGCACAATCCGCTGCCGCCCCGGCACCGGCTGCCGCAAAGGGTCCGTCGGACGAAAGCACGCTCAAGCTGTTTGCGGAAGGCTCCTACGAGCTTCTGCCGCATGACGGCATGCGCAAGACGATCGCCGCACGCCTGACCGAGTCCACCCAGACGGTTCCGTCCTACACGGTATCGATGGATTGCGAACTCGACGCGCTCCTGGCTCTGCGTGCCGAGATCAACAAGTCGGCTCCGGTGAACAAGACCGAGAAGGGCGAGGTTCCGGCCTTCAAGCTCTCCGTCAACGACTTCATCATCAAGGCGATGGCGCTGGCGCTGCGCGACTTTCCGATGGCAAACGCCTCCTGGACTTCGACCGCACGCGTGCTGCACAAGCATTCCGACGTCGGTGTCGCCGTTTCTATCCCGGACGGTCTGATCACGCCGATCGTTCGCAAGGCCGAAACCAAGGCCCTGTCGGTCATCTCCAACGAGGTGAAGGACATGGCCAAGCGCGCCCGCGACAAGAAGTTGAAGCCTGAAGAATACCAGGGTGGCACGACCTCGGTGTCCAACCTCGGCATGTTCGGCGTCTCTTCGTTCACTTCGATCGTCAATCTGCCGCAGGCCTCGATCGTGTCGATCGGTGCCGGCGTCGAGAAGCCGGTCGTCCGTAACGGCAAGATTGAAGTCGGTACGGTGATGTCGGCGACCTTCGCCTTCGACCACCGCGTCATCGATGGTGCGCTCGGTGCGGAACTCGCGTCCGCCTTCAAGCGCTACATCGAAAATCCGATGTCGATGCTGGTTTAACGGCAAAAGGACGGCGGGATGAGGACCGTTCTCTGCTTCGGCGACAGTCTCACCTGGGGGTATGACCCCGAAGGGCCGGGACGGCATGCTTTCGAGGATCGCTGGCCAAGCGTCCTCGGTGCAGCCCTCGGGCCCGGTGTGACCGTGATTGCCGAAGGGTTGAACGGCCGCACGACCGGCTATGACGATCACCTGGCCGATTGTGATCGCAACGGTGTGAAGAACCTTCCAACGGCGCTTCACACCCATATGCCGCTTGATCTCGTCGTCATAATGCTCGGTACCAACGATATGAAGCCGGCGATTGCCGGGACCGCTTATGCGGCCCGCGCCGGCTTGCAGAGGCTCGTAGGGCTGATCCGCCACCACGAGTATTCGTTCGATTATGATGCGCCGGAAATCCTGATCGTTTCGCCGCCGCCACTCTGTGAAACGGCCGATCCAGTGTTTTCGGCGATCTTCCGTAATGGCGTCGAGGAATCGGCGATGCTTGCATCGCTTTACCGTGATCTTGCCGATGATCTTGGCTGCGGTTTCTTCGATGCAGGTTCGGTTGCCCGTACCAGCCCGGTCGACGGTGTACACTTGACGCCTGAGGGAACTCGGGCAATTGGTCGCGGTCTGGAGCCGATCGTTCGAATGATGCTTGGCCTTTGATCTGGATCAACGGAGGTAATTTTAGGCGGACCTAGCGTGGACACTTCCTCACTAATAAAGGGATTTGTTCCATGTCTGGCACGCTGCATGAACTGGCCGCAGAATTTCCGGATTTCAGGGCGCTTGTGCGCCATCTCCAGGAAACGGATGGGCATTTTGCCCGACTGTGCCGGAGTTATGAAGACCTGAGCCGGAGGGTCCAACTGGCCGAGAGACGCAACGAGCCCGCAGGCGATGCAATGCTCATCGACATGTGCAAGCAGCGCAGGCAGCTCAAGGAAGAAATCTACGGGATGCTGGTTCAGCCTGAACCGGAAGCAGAAGCGATCAAGCTGGCGGTCTGACCGTCAGGCGCTTCCATCCCGTGAAGACCCAAGGTGTTTCGCCGGGGTCTCGACAGAAGAGGATTGGAAGCGCTCATGTCCAACGCTTATGACGTTATTGTAATCGGCTCCGGCCCTGGTGGTTATATCGCTGCGATCAGGGCCTCGCAGCTCGGCATGAAGGTCGCGGTCGTCGAACGCGAACACCTTGCCGGCATTTGCTCCAACTGGGGCTGCATCCCGACCAAGGCTCTGCTTCGCACCGCCGACGTGTTGCACACCGCCACCCATGCCAAGGATTACGGCCTGACGCTTGAAGGCTCTATCAAGCCGGACGTCAAGGCGATCGTTGCCCGTTCGCGCGGCATTGCCGCCCGCATGAACAACGGCGTCGGCTTCCTGTTCAAGAAGAACAAGGTCGATATCATCTGGGGTGAAGCCAAGCTCACCAAGCCTGGCGAGATCGTCGTTGGCAAGTCGACCAAGCCGGTCGTTCAGCCGCAGGGTCCGGTGCCGAAGAACACGCTGGGTGAGGGCACCTATACCGCCAAGCACATCATCGTTGCCACCGGCGCCCGTCCGCGCGCGCTGCCGGGTATCGAGCCTGATGGCAAGCTGATCTGGACCTATTTCGAAGCGATGAAGCCGGAAGAACTGCCGAAATCGCTGCTGGTCATGGGCTCGGGCGCGATCGGCATCGAATTCGCCTCCTTCTACCGCACGATGGGCGTAGACGTGACCGTCGTCGAAATCATGAGCCAGGTCATGCCGGTCGAAGACGCGGAAATCTCCGCCTTTGCCAAGAAGCAGTTCGAAAAGCAGGGCATCAAGATCCATCTGGAAGCCAAGGTCGCCAAGGTGGAGAAGGGTGCAAACTCGATCACTGCCACGATCGAAAAGAAGGACGGAACGTCTGAAAAGATCACGGCTGACCGGATGATCTCGGCTGTCGGCGTTCAGGCCAATATCGAAAACATCGGCCTCGAGGCCGCCGGCGTGAAGACCGACCGCGGCTTCATCGTCATCGATGGTTACGGCAAGACCAACGTTCCCGGCATCTACGCAATCGGTGACGTTGCCGGTGGCCCGCTTCTCGCTCACAAGGCCGAGCATGAAGCCGTTGTCTGCGTCGAGAAGATCGCTGGGCTGCCGAACGTCCATGCTACCGACAAGGGCAAGATCCCGGGCTGCACCTATTGCAACCCGCAGGTCGCCTCGGTTGGCCTGACGGAAGCCAAGGCCAAGGAACAGGGCCGCGACATCCGCGTCGGCCGCTTCTCCTTTGCCGCAAACGGCAAGGCCGTGGCGCTCGGCGAAGACCAGGGCATGGTCAAGACGATCTTCGACAAGAAGACCGGCGAACTGCTGGGTGCCCACATGGTCGGTGCGGAAGTTACCGAACTGATCCAGGGCTTTGTCGTCGCGATGAACCTTGAGACGACCGAAGAAGATCTGATGCACACCATCTTCCCGCATCCGACCATTTCGGAATCGATGAAGGAAAGTGTGCTGGATGCTTATGGGCGCGTTCTGAACGCCTGATACGGCTCCCCTATACGAACAAGAGGCGCTTCCCATTCATGATGGGGAGCGCCGAACGACTATCTGGGTCTTGGAGGAGGAATGATGGAAAGCGTTGGCTGGATCGGAGCGATCATCATCGGCGGACTGGCGGGCTGGCTTGCCGGCAAGCTGATGGACATGCGCTTCGGCATCTTCATGAACATCATCCTTGGTATCGTCGGTTCCGTGGTCGCGATCGCCGTGCTGGGAACGTTCGACGTCCCGGTAAAGGATAGCCGTCTCGGCTATTTCGTCACGGCTTTCCTTGGCGCGAGCCTTTTGCTATTCGTCGCCAAAATCGTCAGGCGCTAAAGTAGCGATCTGGCAGGTTATGCCGCGCAAACATTTGCCGCGGTTCATGCATAGAGAATCTCCGAACGACAACATGCTCCGACATCAATGCGGAGTTGAAGGCAGGATTTCATGGTCACCATTCTCGACAGGACCAATCTCTCCGAAGAGAAGCGCGTCCGCCATCCGGAAAAGGCGCATCGGCCCGATACCGAAGTGATGCGCAAGCCGGACTGGATCCGCGTCAAGGCGCCGGTATCGAAAGGCTACCAAGAAACTCGTGCGATCGTCCGTGAGAACAAGCTGGTGACAGTCTGCGAAGAGGCGGGCTGTCCCAACATAGGTGAGTGCTGGGACAAGAAGCACGCCACCTTCATGATCATGGGCGAAATCTGTACCCGCGCCTGCGCGTTCTGCAATGTCGCGACAGGCAAGCCGAACCCGCTCGACATGTCCGAACCGGAAAGCGTGGCACGCGCCGTCAAGGAAATGGGGCTGCAACACGTCGTCATTACCTCCGTCGACCGTGACGATCTGGACGATGGTGGTGCGGAACATTTCGAAAAGGTGATCTGGGCAATCCGTGCCGCATCACCGCTGACAACGATCGAAATCCTGACGCCGGACTTTTTGAAGAAGCCCGGTGCGCTGGAGCGCGTCGTCGCCGCCAAGCCGGACGTCTTCAACCATAATATGGAAACCGTTCCCGGCAATTATCTCACGGTTCGCCCAGGCGCCCGGTATTTCCACTCGATCCGGCTGTTGCAACGGGTGAAGGAACTCGACCCGACGATGTTCACCAAGTCCGGCATCATGGTTGGCCTCGGTGAAGAGCGTAATGAAGTTCTGCAGCTGATGGATGATCTGAGAACCGCGGATGTCGACTTCCTGACAATCGGCCAGTATCTGCAGCCGACGCGCAAGCATCACAAGGTCGAGAAATTCGTTACACCGGAAGAGTTCAAGTCTTACGAGACAGTGGCTTATACGAAGGGCTTCCTGATGGTCGCTTCGAGCCCGCTCACGCGTTCGTCGCATCATGCTGGTGACGACTTTGCCCGGTTGCGAGCTGCGCGTGAAAAGAAGCTACTGGCTGCCGCCGAATAAGGCGGCAACCTCTCTCACTGGTTATTCAGCGGCCTCGATCTTGGGGCGCTTGTCCTGGCCGTGCCTGCGTTCACGCAGTGTGCCCTTCTGTCCGCGTGCTTCACCTTTTGCCATTTCGATGAAATAGGCGAGCATCGGCATGCCGTTCATATCCGCAAGCTGCTTAGCGGATTCGAGCAGCTTTATCATCTGTGCGAAATCGTCCATGGGTATGCGTCTTTCGGATCGATAGATTTTAGAATGTTGCAATGCACCAATATAGGCGGGATTGCGACGAGGGAATATTACAACTCCCCTCAAGCTACATTAATTTTCTTTAACTTGAAAATCGTCAAACCGAAGATGTGCGTTGCAGCGGACACATAACAGGTGGGAAATCAGTTGCATATTGTCAATCCGGAGGACGCGGCACGAGTGCTTCATGCTTGCGAGCGCGTGCTTGTGATCGGCTGTTCGGGAGGCGGTAAGTCGACGCTTTCGCGGAAGCTGAGCGATAGATTGCGGCTGCCCTATATCTCGATGGACCGAGATTTTTACTGGCTGCCGGGCTGGGTGAAGCGGGATCGTGAGACGACGCGGGCCTTGATTTCGGAAGCGGTGTCCCGAGATCGCTGGATCATGGATGGCACGGGTTCATCCAGTTTCGAACTGAGAATGCCGCGCGCAAATGCGATCATCTGGGTGCGGATGCCGCGCTGGCTTTGCCTATGGGGTGTAATTTCCCGCAGCCTTCGCCATCTGGGGCAAACGCGGCCGGACATGGCGCCGGGATGTCCGGAGAGACTGTTCGATCGCGAATTCCTATCCTTCATCTGGAATTTCGAGCGGCAGACGTCACCGAGGATCGTGGACGGGGTTCGGCGTTTCAGTCCTGACTGTCCCGTATTGATCCTGACCTCCCGCGGTCAGATGCGGCAGCTTCTCTCCCTTGTCGGGGCTTGATCTTCCAAAGACCTCAGCTTAACTCCACGTCATGCCAAAGTTCGACATTCGCCGCCCGGTCAAGCACAGCCCCGAAAAGATGTACGCCCTCGTTGCGGATATCGAACGCTATCCGGAATTCCTGCCGCTATGCGAGGCGCTCAGCATTCGCAGTTCCAAGGAGCGGGACGGCAAGACCCTGCTCCTGGCCGACATGACGGTGGGCTACAAGGCGATCAAGGAAACCTTCACCACCCAGGTGCTCCTCAATCCGGCCGAACAGGCGATCGACGTCAAGTATATCGAGGGGCCGTTCAAGTATCTCGACAACCGCTGGCGTTTCGAGCCGCCGACCGATGGCGGTGACGGTTGTGTCGTGCATTTCTACATAGACTACGAGTTCAAAAGCATAATTCTCGGCGCGCTGATGGGCTCGATGTTCGATCGTGCTTTTCGCATGTTTACCGATGCTTTCGAGAGCCGCGCAGACAAGATTTATGCCGCGGCCTGAGAGCCGCTCAAACGCCTGCCACTTCGATCAGCATCTCAAAGGCCGTGCGCAGGGTTGCAAGGCGCACTTCGTTGCGGCCTATATCGCCGTAGCGCATTTCCCGATGCAGGATCGTACCAGCGCGGCTGCGCGCCGCGATGTGTACGAGGCCGACAGGCTTTTCCGCCGATCCGCCACCGGGTCCGGCGATTCCTGTCACGGCGACCGCAATATCGGCGCGTGAGCGGAAGAGGGCTCCCTGAACCATCTGAAGCGCGGTCTGCTCCGATACGGCGCCATAAGCCTTCAACGTCGCGGCATTGACACCCAGCAGATCCATCTTGGCTTCGTTGGTATAGGTGACGAAGCCGCGGTCGACCACGGCGGAGGAGCCGCTGATATCCGTCAACGCGCCGACAATGAGGCCGCCTGTGCAGGATTCGGCTGTGGAGATCATCAATCCGCGTTCGGAAAATGCCCAGACGATCCGGCGTGCATCATCCTCTATGTCTATCGGAAAAAGGCTCATGCCTGCGATCCGCGATAAACGACGGTCGCGGTTGCGATGGCGGCTATTCCTTCGCGGCGGCCGACAAAGCCGATCGTCTCGTTGGTCGTTGCCTTTACCGAGCAACGGTCGAGCGAAATACCGAGAATTGCCGCCATGTTCTCGCGCATCTTGTCGCGGTGAGGGCCGACTTTCGGTGCCTCGGCAATCAACGATACGTCGGCATTCATGATTGTGCCGCCTTTTTCGCGCACGATTTTTGCCGCGTGGTCGAGGAAGATCTTTGAAGGTGCTCCTTTCCACTGCATGTCGGAGGGCGGGAAATGGTCGCCGATATCGCCGGCGCCGCATGTGGCGAGCAGCGCGTCGGTCAGGGCGTGCAGCGCGACGTCCGCATCCGAATGGCCGGACAGTTTCTGGTCATGGGGAATGAAGACGCCGCAAAGCGTCACGCCATCACCCGGTACGAGCTGGTGCACGTCATAGCCGTTGCCTGTTCGGACGTCAGGGAGGAGGGCGTTTGCTGTAAGCCTTTCATCGGCCATGGTCATGTCCCGTTTCACGGTAAGCTTGATATTGTCGACGGAGCCTTCGACGATTGAAACCGACAGTCCGGACCATTCGGCGATTGCTGCGTCATCGGTAAAATCGTCGCGGCGAAGCGCCGCAGCCTTTTCATGCGCAGAGCGGATTTCCGACAGCAGGAAACTTTGAGGCGTCTGGGCGGCATAAAGTCCTGAGCGCGGAACCGTTTCGTGCACGAGGCCATCACTGCCGCTGCGTTTCAATGTGTCGGTGACGGCGACGGCCGGCAGGACGGCATCGACGCCGTTGTCGAATGCTTCAGCAATTCGATCGAGCATTGCGTGATCGACGAAGGGGCGTGCTGCATCATGGATCATTACATGGGTTGCTTCGGTGGCGGAAAGAGCTTTGAGGCCCTCATAAACAGAGCGTTGCCGCGTGTTTCCGCCGAAGGCGAGAGTGATGTCTGACGCCGCAAGCCCGACTGTCGCCGCCGCATACAGTTCCTCGTCATCCGGATGGATGACGACGACGATCGGTCCGCGTCTTTGCCAGCTCAGAAAGGTGTCGAGCGTATGGGCGATAACCGGCC
Organism: Aliirhizobium cellulosilyticum; assembly: GCF_014198105.1. Classification (NCBI taxonomy): domain Bacteria; kingdom Pseudomonadati; phylum Pseudomonadota; class Alphaproteobacteria; order Hyphomicrobiales; family Rhizobiaceae; genus Aliirhizobium; species Aliirhizobium cellulosilyticum. Next base: position 1,226,842 of record NZ_JACIGW010000001.1, read on the forward strand.
GGCCGCCGATCGGACGATATTGCTTCGGCCCCTCGTCCGGTGAGCCAACTCTTTCCCCTCGTCCTGCCGCGACGATGACGATGCCGATTGTCATGGAGTTGCTGTTCCCGTCCTGTAGTGGATTTCTTCAATATCGATTTGGATTGACAGGGCGAGAACTATAGCCTCAAAAGCCGTATTTCCAGCACGTCGCTTAAAAATAACGCAGTTCCGGAATTGCTCTTGGCAAACGCTCAAGAGCTGAATAAAAATAGTGCATAATGCGGACTTGCCTGAAAGATCATCAATTGCATTGCAGCGACCTCGCCAGACCATTTCAGATCGGATCGGTCACTGTCCGCAATCGGGCGGTGCTTGCGCCGATGTCGGGAGTAACCGACCTTGCTTTCCGTAAGCTTGCATGGCGCTTCGGGGCGGGCCTTGTCGTTACCGAAATGGTGGCGAGCCGCGAGCTTGCGATGAACAAGGGTGAATCCTGGGCGCGACTGAAGAATGCCGGCATGACGCCGCATATGGTGCAACTGGCAGGTCGCGAAGCCTATTGGATGGCTGAGGCTGCGAAGATTTCCGCCGACAATGGCGCCGACATCATCGATATCAATATGGGGTGTCCCGCCAAGAAGGTAACCGGCGGTTATTCCGGATCGGCCCTGATGCGGGATCCGGACCATGCGTTGTCGATGATCGAGGCAACGGTGAAGGCCGTTTCCGTCCCGGTCACGGTGAAGATGCGGCTGGGCTGGGATCATGACAGTCTCAACGCTCCACTGATTGCGCGCCGCGCGCAGGAGGCGGGTGTTCAGCTTGTCACCGTGCATGGACGCACCCGTATGCAGTTCTACGAAGGCAAGGCGGATTGGGACGCTATTTACGCCGTGCGCGACGTGCTCTCCATTCCGCTGATTGCCAATGGTGACGTGCAGACGCCTGAGGATGCGACGGAAATCCTGCGCCGGTCGGGTGCGGATGCAGTCATGGTCGGTCGCGGCGCGCAGGGGCGCCCCTGGCATGTCGGCTGGCTCGCAGGCCATGCGGCACCGGCGGCAAACGAAATCTGCGCCATCGTCATAGAACACTATGAGGCGATGCTCGAGTTTTACGGCGTCGAGGCCGGGCTCAGGCACGCCCGCAAACAACTCGGCTGGTATATCGAACGTCAGGATTGCGACATTTCGGCAGAGGACAAGGCTGCCATCATGATGTCTCGTGATCCGGCTGATGTTATCCGCCGCCTTACATCCGTTTTCGAAAACGGCGCATCAATACCGGCCCGCAAGGAGGCTGCATGACAAAGTCCGCCGTTCAGGATGCTGCCCATGGGCAGGCGCTGGCCATGGCCGTCCTCAATTCCGTGCAGAACCCGGTCATTCTGGTCGATCAGGCGGGGAAGATCGCGTTTGCCAACTGGGAGGCGGAAGCCTTTTTCGGGGCAAGCGCAGCGCATCTGGCCAAATACAAGATTTCGAGCTTCATTCCGTTCGGCAGCCCGCTTCTGGCGCTGATCGATCAGGTGCGGGAGCGCAAAGCGCCGGTCAACGAGTATCGCGTCGACCTGTCCTCGCCAAAACTCGGTCAGGAAAAGCTGGTCGATTTGTATGTCGCACCGGTGGTGAGCGAACCCGGTTCTGTCGTCGTGGTGTTCCAGGAACGCTCGATGGCGGACAAGATTGATCGCCAGCTGACCCATCGCGCGGCAGCCCGCTCGGTCACGGGACTTGCCTCGATGCTGGCGCACGAGATCAAGAACCCGCTGTCAGGCATTCGCGGTGCGGCGCAGTTGCTCGAATCGGTCGTGCCGGATGACGACCGCCCGCTGACGCGGCTGATCTGCGACGAGACCGACCGGATCGTATCTCTGGTCGATCGTATGGAAGTGTTCTCCGACGAGCGCCCGGTCGATCGTGTGCCGCTCAACATTCACTCCGTGCTCGATCATGTTAAGGCTGTCGCCAAGGCCGGCTTTGCCCGCGAAATCAAGATTTCGGAGATGTACGATCCGTCGCTGCCGCCGGTCTATGCCAACCGCGATCAACTGGTTCAGGTGTTTCTCAACCTGATCAAGAATGCGGCCGAAGCTGTGGATGGCCAGGCTGACGCAGAAATCATGCTGACGACGGCCTATCGCCCCGGTATCCGTCTCTCTGTCGCCGGCACGCGTGAGAAGATTTCTCTGCCGCTGGAATTTTGCGTTATCGACAATGGTCCCGGCGTACCGGCGGACCTTGTTCCCAACCTTTTCGACCCGTTCATCACCACAAAGACCAACGGTTCCGGCCTCGGGCTGGCGCTGGTCGCCAAGATCATCGGCGGCCATGGCGGCATAGTCGAATGCGACAGCCAGGCGCGCCGGACCATATTCCGTGTTCTGATGCCCATGCACAAGGAAGAAGCCGGTGACGGCCGCGCCTTGAACTCCACAGGAAGCGAAAAATGACTGCCACGATCCTTGTCGCCGACGACGACGCGGCCATACGTACCGTCCTGAACCAGGCCCTGACCCGGGCCGGTTACGAGGTACGCATCACGTCGAATGCCGCCACGCTGTGGCGATGGGTTTCGGCTGGAGAGGGTGACCTCGTCGTGACCGACGTCGTCATGCCGGACGAAAACGCCTTCGACCTTCTGCCGCGGATCAAGAAGGCTCGCCCCGATCTGCCGGTGCTCGTCATGAGCGCGCAGAATACGTTCATGACGGCGATCCGGGCATCGGAAAAGGGTGCCTATGATTATCTTCCGAAGCCCTTCGACCTCACGGAACTGATTGCCATCATCGGCCGGGCGCTGGCCGAGCCGAAGCGCAAGCCTGCCCGTCTCGATGACGACATGCAGGACGGCATGCCCCTGGTTGGTCGCTCTGCCGCGATGCAGGAAATCTACCGCGTTCTCGCCCGTCTGATGCAGACGGACCTGACGCTGATGATCACCGGTGAATCGGGTACCGGCAAGGAACTCGTTGCGCGCGCGCTGCACGATTACGGCAAGCGCCGTAACGGTCCGTTCGTGGCGATCAACATGGCCGCCATTCCGCGCGACCTGATCGAATCGGAATTGTTCGGTCACGAGAAGGGCGCCTTTACCGGTGCGCAAAACCGCTCGACCGGTCGTTTCGAACAGGCCGAGGGTGGCACGCTGTTCCTCGACGAAATCGGCGACATGCCGATGGATGCCCAGACGCGTCTCTTACGCGTACTGCAGCAGGGCGAATATACGACGGTCGGCGGGCGCACGCCGATCCGCACCGACGTGCGCATCGTTGCTGCCACCAACAAGGATCTGAAGCACCTGATCAATCAGGGCCTGTTCCGCGAAGATCTTTATTATCGCCTCAATGTCGTGCCGCTGCGCCTGCCGCCGTTGCGCGACCGCGCGGAAGATATTCCCGATCTCGTCCGACACTTCATGCAGATGGCGGAAAAGGAAGGGCTTGACGGCAAGCGTTTCGACAGCGAGGCGCTGGACGTGATGAAGTCCTATGCCTGGCCGGGCAACGTGCGCGAACTGGAAAACCTGGTGCGCCGCCTGATGGCGCTTTATCCGCAAGAGGTGATCACGAGGGAGATCATCGATACGGAATTGCGGTCGGACGTGCCCGACAGCCCCATCGACAAGGTAAGTCCACGCGGCGGTTCACTGACCATCGCTCAGGCGGTGGAAGAAAACATGCGGACCTATTTTGCAGGGTTCGGCGACAACCTGCCGCCGCCTGGCCTTTACGATCGTGTCCTGACCGAAATGGAATATCCACTGATCCTTGCTGCGCTGACTGCAACCCGTGGCAACCAGATCAAGGCGGCTGACCTGCTCGGTCTCAACCGTAACACGCTTCGCAAGAAGATCCGCGAACTCGGCGTGTCGGTCTATCGCAGTTCGCGTTCAGCATGATCCTTTGCGGACGCCGGATTACTGTCCGGCGTCCGATCCAGTAACGCTCTGCGTTGTTACAGGAGTCTGCTGCGGATTTTTTCAACCGCATCGTCGGAGTCCGCACCATATGGGATAAGGCCTTTCAGGCGGCCATCGGCGCCGATGAGGAAAAGATCCATTGTATGGCTCATGGAATAGCCGCCGCTCTTGTTCGGCACCTTTTCCGCAAATGCCTTCCAGCCGGCTATTACCCGCTTCATTTCTTCAGGCGTACCGGTCACGCCGGTGATCCGGTCTGAAAACGCGGTGACATATCCGTTCATGATCTCGGGCGTATCCCGTTCCGGATCGACCGTGAACAGGTAGCTCTTGATCGGAGCACCTTCTTCTCCGAGCTGGTTCAGATATCCCGCAACCTCGAAAAGCGTTGTCGGGCAAACCTCGGGGCAATGCGTATAGCCGAAATAGACCAGTGACGGATTGCCCTTGAAGATCGACTGGTCGACCGTTTCACCCTTGTCGTTAACCAGGGAGAAGGCGGTGCCGAACTTGCTGTTTCGCGGCTCATCCTTGAAGGTGAAGAACAGGATGCCGACCAGCACACAGAAGAAGGCCGCGCAGATCGTCGTGGCGATCAGCATGAACGGATTTTTCATCGTCATTTCCCGTGTTCAGCGTGTGCATCACTGCCCTTGTCGCCTGCTCCCGGGCCAACAGCAAATTCGACATCGACGGACCCTGCTTTCTCAAACACCAGCGTCGCCTTGATCATCTCACCTTCCTTGAAGGGCTGCGGCACGTTGATGAACATCAGGTGGTAGCTGCCGGGCTTGAGTTCGACCGTGGTGTTGGCCGGAATTGCGATGCCTGCTTCAAGTTCGCGCATCTGCATCACGGCGCCGTTCATCTTCATCTCGTGCAGCTCAACACTGCCGGCGCGATCGGATGTGACGCTGACGAGGCGGTCTGCCGGTCCGTTATTTGTAATCTTGAAATAGCCACCGCCAACCTTTGCCATGGGCAACATTGCCCGGGAATAGGGGTGACCGATTTCGATCTGGCCGAGCTTGAAGCCATGCGCCTGGGCAGAGCCGAATGCGAGCATGGTGCCGAGCACGGCATAGGTGGCGATGTTCCTGATGAACATGAGTGTCTCCGAGGGAGTGTTCCTGTTGGCTTTTGCCTACCGAAGGAGAAAGCGCGCTCCGGTGACGGCCAACTAATGATGAAGGGCAAAGCGGTTAAAACTGCTTTGAAATGATAGATTGATGTTCCTGCCGTATCGGCGGACGATCAGGCGAGCGAGGGAGGTGCTCTGGCGTCAGGCAATAGACCCCGACGCGTTGGTTCCGGTGTCGGGAGGACTGCGAAAACGATATTCGCCGGCGCCTGTGCCAAAGATACTTGCAAGGCAAGGCCGGCAGACAGGATCGCGGATGTGACAGAATGTGTCAGTCGGCACAGGCTTGCGCAGGGGCAGTCTGCACTTCGTTTCAGCGGTTTATCTGAACTGTCAGGCTGTGCGTCAAAAACGCCATTGGAGCCGCAAAGGACGTGAAGCTGATCTTGAGCGACGATCGCTGTCGACGCCCTTGCCATATTTCCGGTGAAGCCCTGAAATGCCAACAGGTAGCCAAGGGCTACGGCCAGTGCTGTAGCCAGAATCCTGTCCGATAGGATTTGCCGGATCGCCTTCATGATATCTCCATGCCACAGGCCGAAGATAAAGTCACCGGTGCGATCAAATTGTGCGGGTCGCGCCTCCGCGCTTCGCCTCTATCAGCAAGAGGCGTCTTTTCCTTGAGTGTACTGAAATACCACTTTTGCGGTTGGCTATTTCCGTGGACATCCACTCATTGTGATGTGCCCAAATCACTGGCTGCTTGACAGTTGGAGATGATCGTTGCATTTTCGCCACAATGCGTTGCTTAGAGGTCACGCAGGTGGCCTAGTGAGACCGGCGGCATTTTTCGGTCAAACACCCGGACATCCAAATTCGGTGATTTTGAAGCGTCTTTCCATATTTGGTCAGGCGACAATGTGGTTGGTCCCAGAGCGGGAGGGATATGATGGTGGACGGCGGGACGGCACCCCTTGCCGACGCTCAATCAGCGACCTTCATTCAGGATCGTCGCGCTTCCTTTGCCTTGCCGGGTATTCTTCTGGCGGGTGGTGCGCTGGTCTGCGCCATTCTAACCCTGCTTGTTCTCCTCGGACTGACGCCGATTGCGCCGACCGGAAACGTAGTGATTGCGTCGGCCGTCATCAATTCGCTGTTCATCATCGGCCTGATGTATCTCATTGGGCGCGAGGTGACGCGGCTGCTGCGTGCCCGCAACCGGGGCAGGGCCGCGGCGCGCCTCCACGTGCGAATCGTCGTTCTGTTTTCCATCGTAGCCATAACGCCGGCGGTGCTGGTGGCGATCTTTGCCAGCCTGACGCTGAATGTCGGCCTTGACCGCTGGTTTTCACTGCGCACGCAGTCGATCGTACAGTCGTCGCAGGATATCGCCCGCGCCTACATGATGGAGAATGCGAGCTATCTGCAGGGCCAGACGGTTTCGATGTCTAACGACCTCGAACGCAATCGTGCGATGTTCTATCTCGATCGCACCGGCTTTCTGGACCTGATGACCCGTCAGGCGCGTGGGCGCGGCATGCTCGGAGCTTTCCTGGTTCAGGAGGATGGTCAGGCGATTGCGCAGGCCGATATAAAGACCGAGCGACCGCTGCCTGCTATCCCAGCCGATGCGCTGAAGTCCGCCGCGGGCGGCCAGCCGACACTAATTCCGCCCGGCATCACCAATCTTGTGGGAGCGGTGATGAAGACGGAGGCTATATCGGGAACATTCCTCTACACGATCCGCGCCGTCGACCCGAAGGTCATGAACGCCATGCGGCTGATGGAGGAAAACACTGCCGAGTACAAGGCGATGGAAGCGGGCCGCTCGTCGCTCCAGTTTGCCTTTGCCGTGCTCTATCTCGGGTTCGCACTTATCGTTCTTCTGGCGGCAATCTGGGCAGCAATCGCGGTTGCCGACCGTATCGTGCGGCCGATCCGGCTGCTGATCAGTGCTGCTGATGCTGTCGGCAGTGGTAACCTCAATGTTGTCGTTCCCGTTCGTGCTGCCGATGGCGACGTCGGCAGCCTGTCACGCACATTCAACAAGATGATCTCCGAAATCCGCACGCAGCAGGACGAGATCCTGGAGGCCAAGGACGAAGTCGATGATCGTCGCCGCTTCATCGAAGCCGTGCTTTCCGGTGTAACGGCGGCCGTCATCGGCGTCGACGACCGGAGGATCAGCATCGTCAATCCGTCCGCCGAAGAGATGCTCGGCGTTGAGCAGCAGGGCCTTATCGGTAGAACATTGCAGGAGATCGCACCCGAGATTGACCACGTGCTGACCGAAGCCACAACACGATCCCGCGGGGATTTCCGCAAGGAAGTCAACCTGATGCGCAACGGCAAGGAACGGACATTGTCAGTTCAGGTCACGCGCGAAGAACAGCGCACGTCGAACGATTCCTATGTCATCACGCTCGATGATATTACCGATCTAGTGATTGCACAGCGTTCAACGGCATGGGCGGATGTGGCGCGCCGCATCGCCCATGAGATCAAGAACCCGCTGACGCCTATCCAATTGTCGGCGGAGCGGCTGAAGCGCCGTTACGGCAAGCAGATCGATGAGAATGATCGGGCGGTCTTCGATCAGTGCACGGACACGATCGTCCGGCAGGTCGGCGATATCGGCCGCATGGTCGACGAATTCTCTTCGTTTGCCCGCATGCCCAAGCCGTCGAAGGAAATCACCGATCTCAGGGGCATCCTGAAGGATTCGATCTTCCTGCGCGAAATGGGCACGACCCATGTCGATTTCATTCGCGAACTCGGTGACGAACCTCTCAACGGCCTGTTCGATGGACGGATGCTCGGTCAGGCTTTCGGCAATCTCGTGAAGAATGCCGTCGAGGCGATCGAGATGGTGCCGGCCGACGAGGAGCGTGACGGGCGCAAGGTGATGGTGCGCTCCGGTTTTGACAAGGCACGCGATCTGTTCGTGGTGGATGTGATCGACAACGGCATCGGACTGCCGACCGAGAACCGCCACCGGATACTCGAACCCTATATGACGATGCGCGAAAAGGGCACAGGGCTCGGCCTCGCCATCGTCAAGAAGATTATTGAAGAACATGGGGGGCAGCTCGAATTGCATGATGCCCCTGCCGACTTCGATCATGGCAAGGGCGCCATGATCAGGGTGCTTTTGCCGCATGTCGATGCGGTCGGCGCGCCCGTGAAAGATGAAGACAAGGAAGTAGCTTATGGCGTCTGACATTCTGGTCGTCGATGACGAGGCGGATATCCGCGAGATCGTTTCGGGCATTCTCTCCGACGAGGGCCACGAGACACGGATGGCGTATGACAGCGACAGTGCTCTGGCGGCGATTTCCGACCGCGTGCCGCGGCTGGTTTTCCTCGATATCTGGATGCAGGGGTCGAAGCTCGATGGCCTGGCGTTGCTGGACGAGATCAAGAGCCGCCATCCCGACCTGCCGGTGGTGATGATCTCCGGTCACGGCAATGTCGAGACGGCCGTCTCGGCTATCAAGCGCGGCGCCTTCGATTTTATTGAAAAGCCGTTCAAGGCCGACCGCCTGATCCTGATCGCCGAGCGGGCACTCGAAAACTCCAAGCTCAAGCGCGAAGTGTCCGAACTCAAGAAGCGCACCGGTGATGCGGCCGAACTGGTCGGAACTTCGGTTGCCGTCTCCCAGCTTCGTCAGACGATCGAAAAGGTCGCGCCGACCAACAGCCGCATCATGATCCTTGGCCCTTCCGGCTCAGGCAAGGAACTCGTTGCCCGGATGATCCATCGCAAGTCGTCGCGCGCGACTGGTCCTTTCGTGGCGCTCAATGCGGCAACTATCACGCCCGACCGGATGGAGGTGGCACTTTTCGGCACCGAGGGGACGCCTGGCCAGCCGCGCAAGATTGGCGCGCTTGAAGAGGCGCATCGCGGCATCCTCTATCTCGACGAGATCGGCGAGATGCCGCGCGAGACACAGAACAAGATCCTGCGTGTGCTCGTCGACCAGCAATTCGAGCGCGTCGGTGGTTCGAAGCGGGTGAAGGTGGATGTCCGCATCATTTCCTCCACCGCTTACAATCTGGAGAGCCTGATCTCCGAAGGTGCCTTCCGCGAGGATCTCTATCATCGTCTCGCGGTCGTACCGGTCAAGGTTCCGGCCTTGGCAGAGCGTCGCGAAGACATTCCCTTCCTCGTCGACATGTTCATGAGGCAGGTTTCCGAACAGGCGGGTATCCGCCCGCGCAAGATTGGCGACGATGCCATGGCCGTCCTGCAGGCGCATGACTGGCCGGGCAATATCCGCCAGTTGCGCAACAATATCGAGCGGCTGATGATTCTCGCGCGCACGGATGGCCCGGATACGGCGATCTCCGCCGATATGCTGCCGACCGACCTCGGTGACATGCTGCCAAAGGTCTCGTCGAAGGGGGATGTCCACATCATGACGCTTCCGCTGAGAGAGGCGCGTGAAATGTTCGAGCGTGATTATCTTATCGCGCAGATCAACCGCTTCGGCGGCAATATTTCCCGCACCGCAGAATTTGTCGGCATGGAGCGCTCGGCGCTGCACCGCAAGCTGAAATCGCTCGGCGTCTGAGGCCTTTGCCTAGCTACCGGGGTCGCATTCGTGCGGTCCCATGTATCTTTGACTACGGCTTCACGCAGAGTGCCGAAATCTGCATTCCAATCGTTTCAATCGATGGAAGACAGCGCCGGCGGACATAAGGGCAGTGTCGCATCGAATATGCGCGACGCCTTTTTCGAGATTGCGGAAAAGACGCCGATTTGGTAACCAGACTTGTGGGGGAAGGGAAACACGGGGCGTTTCTCCATCATCTCTTATCACGTGAGATCATTATCCCGGCAGATTGCCGGCAAGAAAGAAAGAATCGGCGCTATGGCGGAACGTTCTCAGAACCTGCAGGATTTATTTCTCAATACAGTCCGAAAGCAGAAGATTTCCCTGACTATATTCCTCATCAACGGGGTCAAGCTCACGGGAGTCGTAACCTCCTTCGACAATTTCTGCGTGCTTCTTCGTCGTGACGGGCACTCCCAGCTCGTGTATAAGCACGCGATCTCGACCATCATGCCGGGCCAGCCCATGCAGATGTTCGAGACCGAAGAAAACGCAGCCTAAGGACAGAGACAGATTTCTACACGAGATACGTCTAACGAATCGCTCGTCCCGGAAGCCGAAAAGCACCGGGACGATATGCGCGCCGTGGTCGTCGTGCCGGTGCTCAAGCAGACGCGCGCCCGCGGTAGCCAGAGCGACGCACCGATCGTCGCCGCTCCCAAGAGATCCAACGAGGCACGACTGGAAGAGGCGACCGGGCTTGCCCGCGCCATCGATCTCGACGTGGTTCAGGGACTGATCGTTCCCGTCAATCAGCCGCGTCCAGCGACCCTGATGGGAACCGGCAAGATCGAGGAAATCAAGGCGCTTCTCGACGAGAAGGATGCCGGCCTCGTCATCGTCGATCATCCGCTGACGCCGGTGCAGCAGCGCAATCTCGAAAAAGAACTGAACGCCAAGGTCATCGACCGTACTGGCCTGATCCTCGAGATTTTCGGCCGCCGTGCCTCCACCAAGGAAGGCACGCTGCAGGTCGATCTGGCGCATCTGAATTACCAGAAGGGTCGTCTGGTCCGGTCCTGGACTCACCTTGAACGCCAGCGTGGCGGTGGCGGGTTCATGGGCGGTCCGGGTGAAACCCAGATCGAAGCCGACCGTCGTCTATTGCAGGACCGTATCGTCAAGCTCGAGCGCGAGCTTGAACAGGTGGTTCGCACTCGCCAGCTTCATCGCGCCAAGCGCCGCAAGGTGCCACATCCGATCGTGGCGCTGGTCGGTTATACCAATGCCGGCAAGTCGACGCTGTTCAACCGCATTACCGGCGCCGGCGTTCTCGCCGAAGACATGCTGTTTGCAACGCTTGACCCGACATTGCGCCGAATGAAGCTGCCGCATGGCCGCACGGTCATCCTCTCGGACACCGTCGGTTTCATCTCCGACCTGCCGACCCATCTGGTCGCCGCCTTCCGTGCGACGCTGGAAGAGGTGCTGGAAGCCGATCTCATCCTGCATGTGCGCGACATGTCCGATCCGGACAATGCCGCCCAGTCGCATGACGTGCTGCGCATTCTTGCCGATCTCGGGATCGACGAGAAGGAAAGCTCCGAGCGCATCATCGAGGTCTGGAACAAGATCGACCGGCTCGACCCGGAAACTCACGACGCGTTGTTTGAACGCGCCAAGGGCCGCGACAACATCATGGCGCTGTCGGCAATCACGGGCGAGGGCCTCGACCCGCTGATGGACGAGATTGCCAAGCGGCTTTCCGGCGTTCTCACCGAAACCTCGATCACCATTCCCGCCGACAAGCTCTCGCTGGTCTCCTGGGTCTACGGCAATTCGATCGTCGATGGCCGCGAGGACAACGAGGACGGTTCGGTGACGATGGATGTGCGCATGTCGGAAGCACAGGCGACCGAGATTGAGCGTCGTTTGGGCAATGGGCCTAAGCGCGAGAAGGAAGACTGGGAGCGGTAGGTAGCCATGCGGTTCTTCACGTCAGAATGGGCACGTGGAGAAGACCACGACCACGATCCGGTCGCTCAATATCAACGGTTCCTCGATACGCTTGATCCGGCTAGTCCGGTCCATCAATTCGTGATGTCTGTCAATCTCAACGACGCGATTTTGGATCGCGCCGTTTATGACAGCGTGCAAAAGAGCCTGCAGCTCTTCCTGATAACCGGAGACTTGCAGGTTGGCTATTGGTCGACAGAGATCAACTACGTCGACGCCGAAATCAACGGGCGGAAAGTCCTGAGCAATGCTCTCGATGATCGCCGATCCGAGATCTTGTATGACGAGTTTTCGGTCGAAGGTAACGGGTTCTTACACCAGTTTCTGCTTGTGCAGAAAACGCGACGCAAAACCAAGGACCAAGAATTCGGTATCCGGTTCAGCTCGTTCAGCTATCGTCAGAGGTCGATCAACGAGCGTGCAGTCACGACGCTGGAAAATGTATCGGTCTGGCGTTAGGACCGTCCGCCTCTGGCTCTGGCTCTAGCTCTGGCCCTTTGGTTTAAGTAGCGGACTGGCAGTCGAAACGTATAAACGTGGCGCTCATCTGCCGCCCAGAGTTCGCGGCTGCCCTGCCGCTCGCTATGGCTCGTGGCGTTCGTCACTGCAATCGATTCACTGGATCGATTGCTCGGGCTCCGCCCGACCGTTCCTCACCCTACAAACGCCCGTTCGATGACGAACTCGCTCGGCTTATTATTGGCGCCTTCGGTCAATCCTGCCTTTTCGAGCAGTTCCTTGGTGTCCTTCAGCATCGCAGCCGAGCCGCAGATCATGCCGCGGTCGACGGCCGGGTCGAGCGGGGGAACGCCGAGGTCGGAGAACATCTTGCCGTTCTCGATCAGGTCGGTGATGCGGCCCTTAAACGGGTAGTCTTCGCGGGTGACGGTGGAATAGAGTTTTAGCTTGTCGCCGACTAGTTCGGAGAGGAACTCGTGGTTCTTGATCTCGTCGATCAGGTCCTGGCCGTATTTCAGCTCGGACACTTCGCGGCAGGTATGGGTGAGGATGACTTCCTCGAATTTTTCGTAGGTTTCCGGATCGCGGATCAGGCTGGCGAAGGGCGCAATGCCGGTGCCGGTCGAGAACATATAGAGACGCTTGCCGGGGGTGAGCGCATCGAGCACCAGCGTGCCGGTCGGCTTCTTGCGCATAAGAACGGTATCGCCCGGCTTGATCTTCTGCAGGTGCGAGGTCAGCGGGCCATCCGGCACCTTGATCGAGAAGAATTCCAGTTCCTCGTCCCAGGCCGGGCTTGCGATCGAATAGGCGCGGTAGATCGGCTTTTCGCCGACCATCAGGCCGATCATGGCAAATTCGCCCGAGCGGAAACGGAAGCCAGCCGGGCGCGTCATGCGGAAACGGAACAGCCGGTCGGTATAGTGCTGCACATCCAGCACTGTCTCGGCATAGACGCCATCCGGGATCTTTACGGCAAAGTCTTCGGTCTTCGTGGGAGCATTCATCGCGATCGGTCTTCCAGTCTCATCGTTCTGACAGCGAGATATACTATCAAGCTGCGCATTTGAAGGCATCCCCGCCCATTGTCGCGGAAAGCATAGAAAATATGTGTACGAAAGTCACCTTTAACTCTCCCAATTCGGGGGAGTGTCAGGCCGAGCGGCGGCGCCAGCTGTAACCTTCGCCGGCTTCCGCATGACGGGATGTCGGCTGGTAATGCACGGCAATACCGGGCAGACGGTCCTCCGAAAGTCGCTTCAGCGCCGTTGCGTTAGTGACGGCAAAGCTGTCGATACCGCAGCGAAGCATCAGTGGCACCTGATCGATCAGCACATCACCGACTGCCCGCAATTCGTTGCGATAGGCAAGCCGGTCGCGCAGCAGCGAGGCATGGCTGAAGGCGCGACCGTCGTTGAAGGCCGGGAAATCCACCGCAACGATCTCGATGCGATAGAGATAGGGCTCCAGCCTGGTGACGTCGTCGGCGGGCTTGATCAGCACGCCGAGGCCGACATCGTTGCTGGCCTCCGCTTTCTCGATAAACTGATCGAGCGGCAGAAGCGCCTTCTGCTCGCCTTCGGCCTTCGCCTCGTCTGTTTCGATCACCCACGGATCGTTCTCGACGAAACCGGTTTCTCTCCAGATCTTCGTCATCACGCGGCCTCCGCCTTGGCTTCACCATAGAGCGCATCCTTGAAAGGCTGCGGCCCGACACGGCGATAGGCGGCCAAGAAGGTTTCTTCCTTGCCCGTACGCAGACCGAGATAGGTATCGACGATGGTTTCGATCGCGTCCGTCACCTTGGCCGGCTCGAAGCCACGGCCGATGATTTCGCCGATTGATGTATGTTCGTCGCCGGAACCGCCGAGCGTGATCTGATAGAGCTCGGCGCCTTTCTTTTCCACGCCCAGAAGGCCGATATGGCCGACATGGTGGTGGCCACAGGCATTAATGCAGCCGGAGATTTTTATCTTGAGCTCACCAATCTCGGCCTGTCTTTCAGGCGCGCCGAAGCGTGAAGAAATTTCCTGGGCTACCGGGATCGAACGGGCGTTCGCGAGTGCGCAATAGTCCAGGCCGGGACAGGCAATGATATCGGTGATCAGGTTGGAATTCGCCGTTTCCAGCCCGTGCGCCGTCAGGGCACGATAGAGCGGCTCCAGATCGGCCAGCGCCACATGCGGGAAGATGACGTTCTGCTCATGGCTGATGCGGATCTCATCATGGGCGAATTCTTCCGCCAGATCGGCAATCACATCCATCTGGACGTCGGATGCATCCCCCGGAATGCCGCCGATGGGTTTCAGCGAAATCGTCACCATGCCGTAATCGGGATGCTTGTGCGGCTGGACATTCTGGTTCACCCAGCGGGCAAAGGCCTCGTCCTGCTTTTTCCAGCCGGCAAGCTGCGCCCAGCCTTCGCCACGGTTGGGCAGGGCCGGCGGTGCGAAATAGGCGGTGATTGCCGCGACATCAGCCTCCGGTAGCTTCAGTTCGCTTTCCTGCAGATGGGAAAATTCCTCCTCTACCTGACGGGTCAGTTCCTCGACGCCCGTTTCATGCACGAGGATCTTGATGCGCGCCTTGTATTTGTTGTCACGACGGCCATGCAGGTTGTACACGCGCATGATCGCGGTGATGTAGGAGAGCAGGTCCCGCTCGGGCAGAAAATCCTTGATCTTCTTGGCGATCAGAGGCGTGCGGCCCTGTCCGCCGCCGACATAGACGGCAAAACCGATCTCACCCTTTTCGTTCTTCTTCAGATGCAGGCCGATATCGTGGACCTGTATTGCCGCGCGGTCGCGTTCTGCACCCGTCACCGCAATCTTAAACTTGCGCGGCAGGAAGGAGAATTCCGGGTGGACGGAAGACCACTGGCGCAGAATTTCAGCATAGGGACGGGGGTCGGCCACTTCGTCTGCTGCCGCACCGGCAAAATGGTCGGCCGTGACATTGCGAATGCAGTTGCCCGAGGTCTGCAGCGCATGCATTTCGACACTTGCCAGTTCCGCCAGGATATCGGGCGTGTCGGAAAGCTTCGGCCAGTTGTACTGGATGTTCTGGCGGGTGGTGAAATGGCCGTAACCGCGGTCATATTTGCGGGCGATATGCGCCAGCATCCGCATCTGCCTAGAGTTCAGCGTGCCATAAGGGATTGCGACGCGAAGCATATAGGCATGAAGCTGCAGATAGACGCCGTTCATCAGGCGCAGCGGCTTGAAAGCATCCTCGGCGAGTTCGCCGGAAAGCCGGCGCTCGACCTGATCGCGAAACTGTTCCACGCGGCTCGAAACAAAGGCGTGGTCGAATTCATCGTAACGATACATGGGTGTCCCGGAACTCTTAGGTGTCAGACTGCGATGAAGGCTGCGTCGGCTTTGCCGTAGCCGCTCGCGTAATTCATTGTGGGGCCGGCGGCGCGGATACGCTCGCGAAGGCGGGTCGGCCACAGCACGCCATTGGTTTCCTCGACATCGATCACTGCGACATCGACAACCTTGTTGTCGGCGAAATCCCGCTTGCCGATCGCTTCCAGCGAGGCTGCGGCTTCCGCATGACGAGCGACCAGCGCATCCTGCAGGTTTTCCGTCCAGTGGCCTGCGGCATCCAGCCAGACGGCGATACCATCGGAAAGGCGGTTGGCGGTCAGAACCTTGTCGGTCATTGCTGCATTCCTTTTTCCTGGCCTTGTTCTTGGCCCGCATATTCGTGGCTACGGACAGATTTTCTGAAGGCGGAGAGCGGTTCGGATTTGTCGAAATTCGCGCCGGCGACGGCCTCGCCGATGATCACCATGACCGGACCATCGAGGTCGTCACGCGCTTCCAGTGACGGCAGCTCGCTCAGCACGCCATGGAAGAGCTTGCGGTCGATGCGGCTGGCATTTTCGATCACGGCAACCGTCGTGTCGCGGCTCAAACCTGCATCCATCAGGCGTTCGGAGACCGAGGCGGCGACCGTGCGGCCCATATAAACGGCGATGGTGGCGCCGGAGATGGCAAGGCTTGCCCAGTCCGGCAATACATCGCCGGTCAGGTCGTGGCCAGTGGTGAAGATCAGCGAGGAGGCAACACCGCGCAAGGTCAGCGGCAGATCGAAATCAGCGGCTGCAGCGAAAGCCGACGTGATACCGGGCACGATCTCGTAAGCGATGCCGGCTTCCCGAAGGGCTGCCATTTCCTCACCGGCACGACCGTAGATCAGCGGATCACCGGATTTCAGTCTTACGACGCGCTTGCCCTGGCGTCCGAGATCGACCAGCAGGCGGTTGATCTCGTCCTGGCTCTTGGAGTGACAGTTCTTGCGCTTCCCGACGGAAAGACGTTCGGCATCGCGGCGGCCCATGTCGACGATCGCCTGCGGTACAAGCGCGTCATAAACGATCGCGTCGGCTTCCATCAGCACACGCTGTGCCCGTAACGTCAGCAGGTCTTCTGCGCCGGGGCCGGCACCGACCAGCCAGATCTTGCCCTCGGCCTGTCCAGAGGTCGACAGAAGCACATTGGCGGCGCGACGGGCGGAGGCGTGGTCGTTTGCTTCAATCGCATCGGCGACATCGCCCGAGAAGAAGCGGCGCCAGAAAATGCGACGGGAAACACCGCGCGGAACAAGCCGTTCGGCGGCATCGCGGTAATCGGCGGCAAGGCTTGCGAGGCGGCCGAGAGACGGCGACAGCATCTGGTCGATGCGGGCGCGGATCATCTGCGCCAGAACCGGGCCTG
This sequence comes from Aliirhizobium cellulosilyticum, assembly GCF_014198105.1. NCBI lineage: Bacteria > Pseudomonadati > Pseudomonadota > Alphaproteobacteria > Hyphomicrobiales > Rhizobiaceae > Aliirhizobium > Aliirhizobium cellulosilyticum. The sequence continues at coordinate 1,243,581 of NZ_JACIGW010000001.1, forward strand.
CACCCTCCGTGCCGATAGCTATGGCGACCGGTGCACGGTTGACGAGAGCCGGGGTGAAGAAATCGCAATAGTCGGGCTGGTCCACGGCATTGGCCGGGATTTTTTGCGCACGCGCGGCGGTGACGATTGCCTGATCCTGCTCGGCTTCACCGGTTGCGGCAAAAACCAGTACGGCACCCTTTACCTGATCGGCGGAGAATTCGGCGCGGATGACCTCGACCCCCTGCGCATCGAGCCAAGCGGCATAATCCGATTCCGGCTCGTCGGCATAAGCGATGATCCCGGCATCGGTATTCCTCAAGAGACGAGCTTTGGCATAGGCTTCGTCGCCGTTGCCAAAGATTGCCACGGTCTTTCCATGCACACGGAAAAAGGCCGGGAAGGCTGACAGGCGTTGATGGCTGGCTGACATGCGGTTATCCTGAAACATATGACAGGAATATCCACAATCTGACGCAGGTTTTGAAGAAATGGATATGCGAAGTGGATTGGCCGCGGGTATTTCTGTTTCTCAATCAACCTGTTCTTGAGCAAAAGCCACCGCAGAGGATATTTCTCCAGTATTTCTGTAGATTACCAGGTTTTTACCTCGATCGGTCCGATCCTCGTTATAAATTGCCTAGACATACCAGCCATAAAGAGCCTCCATGACCACTGCCGCCACACTCGCCCCACGGCTTCTCGACGTCATCGAACACGATATCCTGCCGCTTACCCAAGCGGGTGTCGCTGCCGGCAACAAGGTCTTCGGCGCAGCGATCCTGAAAAAGTCCGATCTTTCGCTGGTGATTGCCGAGACCAATAACGAACTGGAAAATCCGCTCTGGCACGGTGAAGTCCACACGCTGAAGCGTTTTTATGAAAAAGCTTCAGGACTTTCCACCAAGGATTTGATTTTCCTGTCAACTCATGAACCCTGCACGATGTGCATGTCGGCGATTACATGGGCAGGTTTCGACAATTTCTATTCCTTCTTCAGCCATGAGGATTCGCGCGATGCGTTTGCCATTCCGCATGACCTGAAAATCCTCAAGGAGGTATTCGGGCTGGAGCCCGGCGGTTATCGCCGGTCGAATGCGTTCTGGAATTCCTACTTCATTGCAGATCTGGTGGAGACGGAGCAGGACCCGCTGCGACAGCAATTGCGCGAACAGACCGCCCGGATCAAACAGACCTATCAGCGCCTTTCGGATAGCTACCAGTCCGGCAAGGGCGAAAACGACATACCGCTCAACTGAGCGTCCAAGGATATTTCATGATGGAAGCTTCAAAGGATATTTCGCGGCTGATCGAGATCATGGCGGCGCTGCGCACGCCTGTCACCGGCTGCCCCTGGGATCTGGAGCAGGATTTCGCGTCGATCAAGCCCTATACGATCGAGGAGGCCTATGAGGTTGCCGACGCGATCGAACGCAAGGACATGGACGATCTCTGCGAGGAGTTGGGTGACCTGCTGCTGCAGGTGGTTTTTCACGCCCGCATGGCGGAAGAGGCGGGCGACTTTGCCTTTGGTGACGTGGTGGAAGTGGTGACGAGAAAGATGATCCGCCGCCATCCGCATGTCTTTGTTCCCCTTGGGGCCCGCTCCGATGCCGATACGCCCGGTGCGGTGAAAATCCAGTGGGACGAGATCAAGCAGGAGGAGAAACGCGAGCGGGCCGAACGGCGCTTGAGCCGCGGCATCACCGAGGACTTCAAGGCCGGTTTTCTCGGATCCGTGCATCGCAGCCAGCCGGCGCTGACCGAAGCGTTGAAACTGCAGGAGTGCGCTGCCAAGGTCGGTTTCGACTGGTCGCAGCCGGAACCGATCCTCGACAAGATCGAGGAAGAAGTGCGGGAGTTGCGTGAGGCGCTGCAGGCAGGCCATCCGGAAAAAGTGTCCGATGAGCTTGGTGATCTGATCTTCGCGATGGTCAATATCGGCCGTCATGTCGGCACGGATCCGGAAAATGCGCTGCGCGGAACGAATACGAAATTCCGGCGTCGGTTCAATCATATGGAGACGGAACTTAAAAAATCAGGCGAGAGCCTGGAGGCCGCATCTCTCGAGCGAATGGAAGACCTGTGGCAGGCAGCCAAAGCCATCGAGCGGCAGCTGGGTTGAGCGCGTGAACGCCACCGACAGGACCGTGCCATGAAGATCGATGGGCTGGAAGTCGCAATCGCCGGTGCCGGCATCGGCGGGTTGTCGCTGGCAACCATGCTCGCCCGTGGTGGCGCGAAAGTCGTGGTCTACGACCAGATGGAAGCGCCGCAGCCTGTCGGCTCGGGTTTCGTGCTGCAGCCGACGGGTCTGGCAATCCTAAAGGCGATGGGCCTGTTCGATGCGATCGCAGCTCGCGGACAGGTCATTACCCGCATGCACGGAGCATTGGCCGGCGGATCGTCCGGGCCGGGCAAGACGGTGCTGGAGATCAGTTATCCGGTTGATGGTCACGGCATCGCCATCCAGCGCGTGGCCTTGTTCGATCTTTTGCTATCCGCGGCAATTGCCTCAGGCGTCCGGTTTGAGACGAATGCAAGAACGACTGGCATCATAGAAGGCAAAAGACCGGCGCTGACGCTCGATGGCGGTCGTGCAACGCCTTCGGCAGATCTCGTCGTCGACGCGATGGGCGCCAGCTCACCGATCGGCCACGATCCGGCGAAGGAGCTGAACTATGGCGCGCTCTGGGCGACGGTGCCGTGGCCGGAGAACGGACCGTTTCATCCCCACGAGCTGGAGCAGCGTTACGAGCGGGCGAGCCATATGGCCGGCGTCCTGCCGGTCGGGACGGCGAGGGACGGCGCGGCGCCGATGGCGACCTTCTTCTGGAGCCTGCGTAACCGCGAGATCGAAGCGTGGCGCAATGCCGGCCGGGATGCGTGGCTGGAACGGGTGAACGCGCTGTGGCCGCAAGCCGTGCCGCTTGCCGAAGTCGCCGAGCCAGTCCATGCCCGCTATCGTCACCATACACGAAAGCCGGTGGCCGGGTGCGGTGTGATCCGCATTGGCGATGCATGGCATGCGACAAGCCCGCAATTGGGCCAGGGTGCGAACATGGCGATGATCGATGCCGCCTCGCTGTTCTTGGCTCTTGCCCGCGCACCGTCGATTGATGAGGCCTTTGCGCTGCATCTGCGCCAGCGCGGGCCGCATGTCTGGCTCTACCAGACGCTCAGCGTCGTGCTAACGCCTTTTTATCAGTCCGACAGCCGCATCCTGCCGGCCATGCGCGATATCGCGATCGGCCCGACGACGCGAATGCCGCTGGTGCGGCAGCTTGTCAGCCGGCTGGTCACAGGCGATTTCCTCAGCCCGATAAAGCGCATCGGACTCGAGGAGCTTTAGGCGCCGTTTCAGGCGGGCCGAAGCGTGATGACGGTCAGCTCCGATGGCACGCCAAGCCGCAGCGCAAAACCGATCCACAAAGCCGTGCCGTTGTTGACGTAAAGCTGCATGTCGCCGACGTCGTAACGGCCGGACACAAAGCCGTTGTTGAAGCGTGCGACCAACCGGTCCATACCAAGGATCATGCCGCCATGTGTATGGCCGGAAAGCTGCAGATCGGCACCGGCTTGTGCTGATACCCGTGCATTGCGCGGCTGGTGGTCCAGGAGGATGATGGGGGCTTCCGGCGGCGCGCCGGCCAATGCCTTCGCGACATCCGGCCCTTCGAGGCCGAAACGGGTCGCGTTGACATCGTTGACGCCTGCCAGCGTCAGCCTCGCATCTCCGCGCGACAACAGAACATGGCCGTTGGAAATCGTCTTGAGGCCAAGCTCCTGGTATTTCGCCATCCAGCCGTCATGGCCGAAGTAATATTCGTGATTGCCCGGGATGGTGTAGACGCCATCGGTGGCTTTCAGCTTTGCCAGCGGCGCAACGTCCCGCATGCGAGCTTGCAGGTCGCCGTCGATCAGGTCGCCGGTGATGACGATCAGGTCGGCATTCTGGGCATTGGCCTTTGCAACCGTCTCTTCGACCCAGGGCGCTTGGAACAGGCGGCTGATATGCAGATCGGTGAGCTGGATCATCCGGTAGCCGTCGAATTCCGCCGGGAGATTGCGGATCCTGATCTCGACTTCCTTCACCGGCGGAACGCGGATTGCCTGGGAAACGGCAAAGGCCGCCAGCGACATGGTGACGATGCCGACGCTGTAGCGCAGTTTCGGTGCGATCGAGATGCGCCGGCGTTTCAAGGCCGCGATCACCGATGCAACGATGTCGATTGCGAGCTGGCAGACGGCAGTCAGCAGTATGAAGCCTGACAGCCAGTTCGCCATGATCATCGCTAACCTCGGCACTTCCGGCGAGAACATCGTACCGAAGACGAGAAGGCTGATCAGGCTGTGCTGGAACACCACCATCAGGATGACGGCGAGAAAGCCCTTCAGCCAGTTCGGCCAGGGCAGCGGATAGATGAAACGGGCAACTACATAGAAGCAAAGGATGGCTTTGAAGAGATGAAACAAGGCGGGATGCTCTGGGTCTTGGGATAAGGAACCCTCTCTTCTTCGAGTTCGCCGCCCAACTCAACCGCCCAGACCGACCGGCTGACGCGATTTTGATCGCGTGCGATCAGGTCGAAATCTCTCGCAGCGTTAGTCCCGCTTGATCGTCAGCAGCAGATCCCACATGTCCGCACCGGTTTCGAAGACGGCAGCGTTGGCGGCATAACCTTGTTCGGCTGTCATCACATCGATCATTTCCCCTGCCTGATCGACGTCGTATCCGGGCGTTGAGGCATTGGCGATATTATTCGCAGCCGTATTCAGGCGCTGTGATTGCGTCTGCATGCCGGTGACGGAAATGCTCATTGCTGCCGAAATCGTCATTGCCCTACCTTCTCATCGTTCGCCATCGTTATGAAGGACAGGCGCGAATGAAGGGTGAAGGGACAGGGTTAAGTCCCGTCATCGTTTACCCCGTTTCCTGTGTCGATCAGGGACATCCGTCTCATGGTCACTTGTTCCCGATGAGGAGAGGTCCCCATAATGGCCGCATTCCTGGCCAAAACATCCAGCTCATGCCGATCCGATCGACCACATGGTTCGATCGGAAATCGGGAGAAGTGTCAGATTTAGGGATTGCCCTAAAAACGCATGAGCCTATGTCGGTATTGCACTGCAATATTTCCGATGCCGGCTGAAGGAGCTGTTCATGGCGGGTAAAGCAGCAATTCCGAGAATTATCGGAATAGATCTGACCCGGTCGGTCGCTATCTTTTTCGCCATGCTCAGCCATGTCTGGGTCGTCACCAATATGGACACGTTCTGGAGCGGTGCTTCGGCGGATTTCCTGCGGGCATTGATGGCGCTCGCCACCCCGACATTCATCCTGTTGTTCGGCACGATGCTCGAGATCGTCTATCGTCCGAGATTCGTTGCCGGTGAGCAGGAGCGGGTCGCTGTCCGGCTGTTTTCCCGCGCGATACAGTGCTGGCTTCTCTACTGCGTCTCGGTCTTCGTTCTCTACCTGTTTGCCGATGGCTATTCGCTGAAATTTTCGTTGGCGACCATGATGCTGATCGGTGTCACTCCCTTCACCGATATCCTCAAATTCTATGCCGTCGTCCTATTCCTGGCGCCATTCCTGTTGTGGCTGCGCTGCAGGGTCGGCTTGCTGCCGCTTGTGGTCATGGCGCTTATCGTTCATGCCGCCCATCCGGTCATTCGCGGGCTTCCTAGCCCGCTCGATTTCCATCTGAGCATGTATGCCGAGCGGGTGGTGACCTTCCTCTTCGGTGTCGGCGATGCCAAGCTTGGCGGTCCGTCGATTCTGCATGGGACAAGCCTGATCATCGCAGGAATGGCATTCGGTCGGCTGATTGCGGGAGACAGGACCGTTCAATCAGAGAAGCCACCCATTGGAGTCGTTACACGGGCGTCCTACCTGCTGGCCGGCTCGGCTTTGGTGATCGCTCTCGGGGTCCTGTTCTATGATGAAAAGTCCCTGGCGGAACTCGGCGACATGTCGCTGCGGATGGATAGCGATCCGCTCTATTTCGCCGCCGGCCTCTGCGGTGCCATTGCCATGACGAGCCTTGCGGTGCTTCTCACCCAGCGCCTTTCGCCGGAGGTGAAGCAGCGGCTGGAGAAACCGGTCTTCTTTGGGCGCACCAGTCTCTTCACCTTCGCCTTCGGCAACATGATCCTCTACGGCTGGCCCGGTGAGCCGGATACTCTGCAATCTGCCGTATTCCAGGTGGTTCTGATCAGTATCGCGATCATGCTGCTCAGCTACCTGTTCGATCGGGAGGTGCGGCGGGGCGGCACGCTGGCGGCTGCCGTGAAATGGATGCAGGCGCGGATCACATCGCTCGTCAACATGCTGGTGGGATGGAGAACGCCGCGGGTGAGGCAGGCCTGACGGTGAAGTCTTCAGGCCGCCTTCAGTTTCCGCAGCAGAGTTTCTAGTTCCTCTGACTCGGGAAGCGGCGTCGAAGGGCCGGATTTCAGGTTGTTGCGGTCACCGAGTTCGAACTGGTACCAGTTCATCAGGCCCGAGGCGATCGCCTGCGCTTCCTGGCTTTCCGGCGAGACATCGTTTTCCTCGCACCAGGCTTCCAGAAACCGCTGCAAAAGCTCGAGATCATCCGATCCGAGTACGATGCTAGACGAAACCTTATCCCTAAACATTTCTGTCCTCACAACCATGCTGGAGTTTCCGAAAGAGCATGTTTTGCTGCTGGTTCGGAAGCAGGAGAGTGCCTTTAGGACATGGCACCCATCGGATACATCTGATCATCCTCAATGCATCCGGCCTTAGGCCTATAATGCACGACGGCGCAAATGGTTCATTTTGATACAGAAAAGGCGGCCAGAGGCCGCCTTTTCCAATCGTTTTGTACCGGGTCGATTACTCGGCAGCTTCTGCATAATCCTCCAGCGGAGGGCAGGAGCATACGAGGTTGCGGTCACCATAGACGTTGTCGATACGGTTGACCGAGGACCAGTATTTGTCGACTCGGAACGAGCCGGGCGGGAAGCAGGCCTGTTCGCGGGAATAGGGACGATCCCACTCGCCGACGAGGTCTTCCACCGTATGCGGAGCGTTCTTCAGCGGGTTGTTGAGCTTGTCTGAACGGCCTTCCTCTATGTCGCGGGCTTCCTCGCGGATCGCCAGCATCGCTTCGCAGAAGCGGTCGAGTTCGGCCTTGGTTTCCGACTCTGTCGGCTCGATCATCAGTGTGCCGGCAACCGGCCAGCTCATGGTCGGTGCGTGGAAACCGCAGTCGATCAGGCGCTTGGCCACGTCGTCCACCGTCACGCCGGCAGAGGCGTTGAGCGGGCGGGTGTCGATGATGCATTCATGCGCCACGCGGCCGGTTTCCGACTTGTAGAGCACGTCATAGGCACCCTTGAGGCGGGCTGCGATATAGTTGGCGTTGAGGATCGCAACCTTGGTTGCCTGCATCAGGCCTTCGCCGCCCATCATCAGGCAGTAGGACCAGGAGATAGGCAGGATCGACGGCGAGCCGAACGGAGCAGCCGAAACCGCACCTTCACGACCATCCGATTGCGGGTGACCGGGCAGATAAGCTGCCAGATGCGCCTTGACGCCGATCGGCCCCATGCCGGGACCACCGCCGCCATGCGGGATGCAGAAGGTCTTGTGCAGGTTCAAGTGCGACACGTCGGAGCCGATGTCGCCGGGGCGGGCAAGGCCGACCATGGCGTTCATGTTGGCGCCGTCGAGATAGACCTGGCCGCCGTGCTTGTGGGTGATGTCGCAGATTTCCTTGACCGTTTCCTCGAACACGCCATGCGTGGACGGGTATGTGATCATGCAAGCCGAAAGATTTGCGGCATGTTCTTCGGCCTTGGCGCGGAAATCGTCGAGATCGATATCGCCATTGTCACGAACCTTGACGACTACGACCTTCATGCCGACCATCTGTGCCGAGGCGGGGTTAGTGCCGTGCGCGGATGTCGGGATCAGGCAGACGTTGCGATGCGTGTCGCCATTGGCAATGTGGTAATTGCGGATGGTGAGCAGGCCCGCATATTCGCCCTGCGCGCCCGAATTCGGCTGCATGGAGAAGGCGTCGTAACCGGTAACCTGGCAAAGCTTTTCCGACAGGTCGTCGATCATTTCCTTGTAGCCGAGCGCCTGGTCGACAGGAACGAACGGATGGATATCCGAAAATTCCGGCCAGGTGATCGGCAGCATTTCCGCTGTCGCATTGAGTTTCATCGTGCAGGAGCCGAGCGGGATCATCGCACGGTCGAGCGCGAGGTCGCGGTCCGACAGTCGGCGGATGTAGCGGGTCATCTCGCTTTCGGCGCGGTTCATGTGGAAGATCGGATGGGTCATGTAATCCGATTTTCTGAGCAGCGCGGTCGGCAGGCGGTATTCGACCTCGAAGTCGGAGACCTTGAAATTGCCGCCGAATGCACGCCAGACGGCTTCGAGCGTGACCGGACGGGTACGCTCATCGAGCGACATGCCGATCTTGGTCTCGCCGACCTTGCGCAGGTTGACGCCTTCGGCAACGGCTGCCCGCAGGATCAGGCCCTGCATGTGGCCGACCTCGACCGTGATCGTGTCGAAGAAGGTTTCCGGCTCGATTTTGTAGCCGAGCTTTTCCAGGCCCTTTGCCATCAGCACGGCCTTCTTGTGAACCTGCTGGGCAATTGCCTTCAGGCCCTGCGGGCCGTGGAAGACGCCGTACATCGAGGCCATGACGGCGAGCAGAACCTGCGCGGTGCAGATGTTCGACGTCGCCTTTTCGCGGCGGATATGCTGTTCGCGGGTCTGCAGCGACAGGCGATAGGCGCGGTTGCCGCGGGCATCGACCGAAACGCCGACAAGACGGCCGGGCATGGCGCGCTTGTGGGCATCCTTGACGGCCATGTAGGCTGCGTGCGGACCGCCGTAGCCGACCGGAACGCCGAAGCGTTGCGAGGAACCGATGGCGATATCGGCGCCCATCTCACCGGGAGACTTCAAAAGCGTCAGGGCCAGAAGGTCGGCGGCGACTGCAGCAAGCGCACCGGTCTGGTGCAGGCGGGAGATCAGGCCGGTGAAGTCACGAACTTCGCCATTGGTGCCCGGATACTGGAAGATCGCACCAAAAACGTCGACCGGGTCGAGATCGGTCATCGGATCGCCGATGATGACGCTCCAGCCGAGCGGGGCGGCGCGGGTTTCGATCAGCGCGATGGTCTGCGGGTGGCAGGCCTTATCGACGAAGAAAGCGCTCGCCTTGGTCTTTGCCTGGCGCTGGCAGAGCGCCATGGCTTCGGCAGCAGCGGTCGCTTCATCGAGCAGCGAGGCGTTGGCGACGTCGAGACCGGTCAGGTCGGCGATCATCGTCTGGAAGTTCAGCAGCGCCTCGAGACGGCCTTGGCTGATTTCCGGCTGGTAAGGCGTATAGGCCGTGTACCAGGCCGGATTTTCCAGAATGTTGCGCTGGATGACCGGCGGGGTGATGGTGCCGTAATAGCCCTGACCGATCAGCGAAGTCAGGACCTGGTTCTTGTTGGCGGTCTCGCGCAGCTTGTCGAGCGCCTCGCGCTCCGAGAGCGCCGCACCCCAGGTAAGCGGGGCCTGCTGGCGGATCGAGGAGGGCACGGTGGCATCGATCAGCGCGTCGAGCGACTTATAACCGATGACCTTCAGCATTTCGGTCATTTCAGCCGGCGAGGGGCCGATATGACGCCGATTGGCGAAGTCATACGGATTATAGTCGGTGAAGTGGAAATCGGTATTCTCGGTCATCCGATCAGGTCCTTGTAGGCGGCTTCGTCCATCAGGCCATCGACGTCGGAAACGTTCTTCAGCTTCAGCTTGAAGAACCAGGCGGCGCCCTGCGGATCGGAATTAACGAGCGACGGGTCGTCGACGATCGCCTGGTTGACTTCGGTGACTTCGCCATCGAGCGGGGAGTAGACGTCAGACGCAGCCTTGACGCTCTCGACGGTGGCGGCATTGCCGTCCTTGACGAGTTCTGCGCCGACTTCCGGAAGCTCGACAAAAACGAGGTCGCCAAGCTGGTCGGCGGCGTGCTGGGTGATGCCAACAGTGGCGACATCGCCCTCAAGCTTCAGCCATTCGTGTTCAGCGGTGAATTTCAACATTTTAGTTCTCTCCGGAGGATTTCTTAGCGTTTATAGGTGGGGGTGATGAAGGGAAGGGCGGTGACGGTCATGGGCAAGTATTTGCCGCGGACTTCCGCATAGACCTGTGTGCCAGCATCGGTGTGGCTAATCGGCAGGTAACCCATGGCAACCGGGCCTTCGACGCTCGGGCCGAATGTGCCGGATGTGACTTCGCCGAGCTCGGTCCTGCCTTCCGCATCGGCGTAGAGTTTTGCATGCGAGCGAACCGGTGCCTTGCCTTCGGGCTTCAGGCCAACGCGGCGGCGGGTCGTGCCATTGGCCAGTTCGCCGAGGATGCGTTCTGCGCCCGGAAAACCGCCTTCGCGGTCGCCGCCGGCCTTGCGGGCCTTTTGCAACGCCCATTCGAGCGAGGCTTCGATCGGGGAGGTGGTGGTGTCGATATCGTTTCCATAAAGGCACAGGCCGGCTTCGAGACGAAGACTGTCGCGCGCGCCGAGGCCGATGGCTTCGCAGTCCGGGTGTTCGAGCAGAGCCTTGGCGACTTCGACGGCATGGGCTTCGGGTACGGAAATCTCAAAGCCATCCTCGCCGGAATAACCGGAGCGGGAGATAATGCAGGGCACGTCGTGAAGCGGCACTTCGCGCACGTCCATGAACTTCATGGCCGATACGCCTGCCCAGAGTTCCGCCAGAACCGCCTGCGCTCGGGGACCCTGAAGGGCGATCAGTGCACGGTCTTCCAGAAGTGTGACGTCGCAGTCGGCGAGGTTCGCCTTCATATGGGCGACGTCCTGATCCTTGCAGGCGGCGTTGACGACAACAAGAAGATGGTCACCGCGATTGGTGATCATCAGGTCGTCGAGGATGCCACCATTTGCATCTGTGAAGAAGCCGTAACGCTGGCGGCCTTCCTTGAGGCCCAGAATGTCGACCGGGACGAGCTTTTCGAGCGCCAGCGCCGCGTCGGCATATTCGCCGGATTTCGCCTTCACGATCACCTGGCCCATATGAGACACGTCGAACAGACCGGCCTCCGCGCGGGTATGAAGGTGTTCCTTCATCACGCCGAGCGGATATTGCACCGGCATGTCATAACCGGCGAACGGCACCATTTTTGCGCCGAGCGAGATGTGCAATGCGTGGAGCGGAGTAGTGCGAAGAGCTGCTTGATCGTCCAAAAGACGTCTCCAGGTTTGGGCACGCCTGAAAACAGGTCGCACGCCGGCTCAGATTAGGACACGGGTTTGCCCATGTCGGTTTCGAGCCCCCTCTGTCCCTTTCGCCTGAGATTGTTATCCCTTCGGCGAGCCTCCGAAAATCGGCTGCTACTCTCCAGAGTTCCTGCAGTCTACCCGTGGTCCTTTTGCCTGAGAGTTTCCGGGGCGGTTGCTCCTTCGGCACCGCATTCAAGCGGCTTCTCCCTACGGGTCGCGCTCATTATCGTTGCGGCATACCTTTTGGCAAGGGCCGCATGTCGAAACCAGCACGATTTCTGTCGCATGATCTGTATGGATTGATCTGGTTCAATGACAACCTGCTCCGGCGGAGACCCGCACCGGGTTCGCTATTCGGCGATCTTGTCTGTCTGAAGGAGGCATTGGAATGTCGAAGCGGGAGTTCAGCGCGCGTGCAGCAGACTAGCCGTTCAGTTCAAAATACTCAGTCCTCGAGGTCGCGATAGGCCGCTTCGACCTGCTGCAGGGAATATTGCTGCTGCGGCTGTTTGCCGGTGGTCAGGACGTCGATGCCGACTTTTATCGCGGGGATCATGTTATCAATGGCTTCCGGATCGCTGACATTCTCCAGAGCCTTGGCGTTCCGATCAGCGTCAGCCTTGACATCGGCCACCTGGTCCTTCACGGAAACGCGGCGTGGCGTGCGGAGCGCTTCGATATTCAAAGCCGCCGTATTTGCAGAAATGGTCACGATCTGGGTCATTTGCCTCACCTTCGATCTTCCACCCTTACGAGAAGGGGTGTTCTTCGATGCTTAAGCCGAACCACTGCTTTTTAACGATGTGGGCTTTTAGTCACGCAGTCAAGGGTTGAAGTCATGACGAATATTCTATTGGCCGCATTGGGCGGGGCAATCGGTTCAGTTCTTCGTTATCTGGTGGGTGTGTTTTCTGTCCGCTGGTTCGGGCCAGGCTTTCCCTGGGGAACCCTTACTGTAAACGTGGTCGGATCCTTCATCATCGGCTTGTCAGTGGAAATGATCGCGCGCCGTTTCGACGCTTCGATGGAATTGCGCGTGTTCATCGTCACCGGAATTATCGGCGGCTTTACCACCTGGTCGTCCTTTTCTCTCGATACGATGGTCCTTTTCGAGCGCGGCGCGATCACTGCTGCCGCCGCTTATGTGATCGGCAGCCTCGTGGTTTCGTTCGCCGCCGTCTTTGCCGGGCTGGCGCTCGGGCGGGCAATGCTCTAAAGAGCGGCCCTCAAGAAGATATAAGAAAGAGCGTTGATGGCAGGCATCGAGCATATCCGCGTCGAGGCGGACGAGGCAGGCATGCGCCTCGACCGTTGGTTCAAGATTCACTATCCGGGTCTAGGTTTCGGCCCGTTGCAGAAATTGCTGCGCTCCGGTCAGGTGCGCGTCGATGGTGGTCGCGTCAAGACCGACACGCGCGTCGAGCCCGGCCAGACGGTCCGCGTGCCGCCCATGGATACGGATTCCAAGAAGGGCCCTATCGCCTCCAAGGACCTGAAGCACGCCGGCGATTACGAGCTGCTGCAGCGTATGGTTCTGCATGAAGACGACAAGGTGATTGTCCTCAACAAGCCGGCTGGCCTTGCCGTGCAGGGTGGTTCCGGCGTGACGCGCCATATCGACCAGATGCTTGAATCCTGGATCAGCCCCAAGGGTGAGAAGCCACGTCTTGTGCATCGTCTCGACCGCGATACGTCCGGCGTCCTGGTGATTGCCCGTACCCGCGGTGCCGCCCAGAAACTGACCGCAGCATTTCGCGAGCGCGATACCAAGAAGACCTACTGGTCACTGGTGAAGGGCGTGCCGCGCAAGCGCGAGGACAAGCTGTCGTCCTGGCTGGTGAAGATCCAGACACCGGATGGTGACAAGATGCGGATCGCCAAGCACGGCGAGGAGGGCGCCGATCACGCCATCTCCTATTACCGCGTGCTTGAAACCGCGGCGCAATCGCTCGCATGGCTGGAGATGGAGCCCTATACAGGCCGTACCCACCAGTTGCGCGTCCACGCGCTTTCCATGGGCCATCCGATCATCGGCGATCCGAAATATTACGACGACGATGTCAACTGGCCTTTCCCGGGTGGCATCCAGAAGAAGCTGCATCTGCACGCACGCCATATCGACATTCCACATCCGAATGGCGGTCGCCTGAAGGTTACCGCGCCGCTGCCGCCGCATATGGTTCAGAGCTGGAACCTGCTCGGCTTCGACATGGAAAATGGCGCAAGGGACGACGACGAATGAAACTGGTTCTGTTTGATTGCGACGGCACGCTGATCGATAGCGCTGGCCTGATCCATGAAACCATGCGCCGTACGTTCCTGCATTTCGGCAAGCCCGAGCCATCTTTCGAGGATACGAAATCGATCATCGGGCTGACGCTCGATATCGCGATTGCGCGAATGCAGGGCAAGCAGCATGCGGATCAGGAGGACATCGACATGATGGCCTATTACAAGTCGCTGTTTTCCGTCGTTCGCAGCGATATGGATTACCGCGAGCCGCTGTTTCCCGGCATTCTCGAACTGATGAATACGCTTCAGGGTCGTGACGAAATCATTCTCGGTGCCGTCACCGGCAAATCTCGCCGGGGGCTGGATTCTGTCAGGGAGACGCACGGCTTCAAGTTCGTCGCATCGCGCACGGCCGACGATTGCCCGTCCAAACCGCATCCGGCGATGGTGACGGAATGCTGCGACGAGACCGGCATGCGGCCGGCCGACACGCTTGTGATTGGCGATGCCATCTACGATATGCAGATGGCAAAGGCTGCCGGTGTGACCGCGATCGGTGTTTCTTGGGGTTACGCTTCCGTCACGGAACTCAAGGAGGCCGGTGCCGACGTGATCGTCAGCCACCCGAGCGAGATACTGGCCCATATCGGCTGAGGAACAAGACATGCGCGAACTTTTCCCCGATCCTTCAGAAGCGATGAGCCATCCGGACCCGACACGGCGGGCGCAGATCCAGATGCAGAAGCCGCTGCCGAAGCGTTTCTACACCGAGGTCTCGATCGTCGAAGGCGAGGGCGGGCATGCCGTGCATCTCGATGGTCGCCCGGTGAAGACGCCGGCCAAGGCCGCACTCGCCGTGCCGACGTCCCTGCTTGCGGAATTGCTGCGTGACGAATGGGCGAACCAGGTGGAGGTCATCGATCCGCGGACCATGCCGGTGACGCGCCTGATCAATACCGCCATCGATGGTGTCGCCGTCGAGGCCCAGGCCGTGTTCGAGGATATTCTCCGCTTCTCGTCCAGCGACATGCTCTGCTACCGGGCCGAAAGCCCGGAGAACCTCGTTCTTCGCCAGCAGCAACAATGGGATCCGGTCCTCGACTGGGCGGCAAACCAGCACGGCGCGTGTTTCGAACTGATCGAAGGCGTGATGCCCAGGGAGCAGCCGCGTGATGCAACTGCGGCGTTTTCCGCTGTATTGAGAAAATACGACGCACCGATCGAGCTCGCGGTTCTCCATACGGTAACAACGCTGACCGGCTCCGCCATTCTGGCGCTTGCCTTTGCCGAGGGCCACCTTGCGGCCGAGGATATCTGGAAGCTTGCCCATCTCGAAGAGGACTGGACGGCCGAGCATTGGGGCGAGGATGCGGAAGCGCAGAACCGTCGCGAAAAGCGCCACGCGGAATTTCAGGCTGCCGTGGCGGTTTTTGAGGCTCTGAAGCCTTCGGTTTAAGGCTTCACTAACCCTAAACGGGGAACATGCGGGCTCGTCATTCCGGATGCCAGCATGTTCCTGAAATCTGTCCGTATCATCGCTATTCCGCTTGCCGTGCTGATGCTGGCCGGCTTTCGCATGCCGGCGGCAGAAGAGCAGGCGGAGCGCATGCTCTATGACGTGCGAGGCGCTTTCGTGACGGCCCAGCCGGATGTTCCCCGCGATCTGATCACTGGCACCGATATTCTGGTTGATTCCGCGATCCGCGCCACATCGCGTTCGATGATGCTGCCGCGGACCATTCTGACGGTGAGGTTGTCCGATACGCGTCGATCACCTTTTCTTTTTGGCCAGCGTTATTCCGCAAGAGTTACGGTCAAGGTCATCTCGGTCGGATCGGGTGAACCGGTTGCCGAGGGCGAATTCGAGACATCGGTCATGAGCTTCGGCAAGGAGCCAGCCGACAGTCCTCTCGCGGAAAAGATTGCCACTAGAATCGCCTCGGAATTCCAGCTCGGGCGGCCGCATCGTGCCGGACTGCTTACATCCCTTGCGAGTGGCGGCACTCCATAACCGCTTGCTTAAATCGGATTTGCAACTTCTAAGGATGGTGTCGGAAAATTGATTTCTGGCAAAAATGGCCGTGAACTAACGCTGTGCCGCTTTATTCATCCGGGGAGATATCCGATGGCGCTTTTCGATCGTTTGGCAGTCTATAGAGAGCAAGGTCTCGCTGCCCTAAGAATCATGACTGGTTTACTGTTCCTTGAGCACGGGACCATGAAACTCTTTTCCTTCCCGGCAGCTCAGGGCGGTGATCATCTGTCACCGCTGATGCTGACTGCGGCACTCCTGGAATTTATCGGCGGCATCCTCATCACCGTCGGCTTCCTCACTCGTCCGGTCGCATTCATTCTTTCCGGACAGATGGCTGTCGCCTATTTCATGGCGCATGCGTCCAGAGGCTTCTGGCCTGCGCTGAACAATGGCGAGGCAGCCATCCTGTTCTCGTTCATCTTCATCTACCTGTTCTTCGCAGGCGCTGGCGCGTTTTCGGTCGATAACCGCAAGAAGATTTGACCCCGAAAACATTGAAGCCGGCGAAGTTGCCGGCTTCCTTCATCTTCGCAATTCTTGGAGAAATCAGCCAAGCCGCTCGGCATGCCAGCGCAGGTGATCGTCCATAAAGGTCGAGATGAAGTAGTAGGAATGGTCGTAACGCTCGTGCATCCTGAGCGTCAGGGCGATATCGGTGCCCTTCACTGCTTCCTCGAACAGCCATGGCCGCAGGCCGTTTTCCAGAAAGCCGTCCGCCTTGCCCTGGTCGATCAGGAATTCGGGGAAGCGTGCGCCATCGGCGACCAGCGCGCAGGCATCATACTGGCGCCACTGGGCCTTGTCTGCGCCGAGATATTTTTCATAAGCCGGTGCCGACCAGTCTGCTGTCGACGGCTCGACGATTGGCGCGAAGGCTGAGCAGCTCTTGAAGCGATCCGGACTTTTCAGCGCGATGGTCATAGCGCCGTGGCCGCCCATCGAATGGCCGAAGATACCCTGCCTTGCCATGTCGACGCGGAACTGCTCGCTGATGAGTTTCGGTAGTTCCTGCGTGATGTAGGTGTACATCTGGTAGTTTTCAGCCCAGGGCTTTTCGGTTGCATCGAGATAGAAGCCCGCGCCCTTGCCCATTTGCCAATTGGTCAGTTCGTCGGGCACGTCATTGCCGCGCGGGCTGACATCCGGGCATACGATGATCAGGCCGAGTTCCGCTGCAAGACGGCGATACTCGCCCTTTTCCATGACATTGGCATGGGTGCAGGTCAGGCCCGAAAGATACCAGAGCACCGGGCGCGGCTCTTCTATGGCCTGCGGCGGCACGAAGACCGCAAAGGTCATCTCGCATTTGCAAGCATCCGATTCATGGCTGAAAACGCCCTGCATGCCGCCAAAGGCGGTGTTTTGCGAAATGATCTTCATGGAAATGGTCCTTTCGGGCTTGCGGGGCCGGCGTCTTCAGGTCGCCAGCGAGACGACGGCATTGACTGCTGCGGCTACCAGTATCGTGTTGAAAAAGAAAGATACGACGGCATGAAGCAGGTTGATTTTGCGCATGTCGGTCGCCGTGATCGCCACATCGGAGGTCTGTGCAGTCATGCCGATGACGTAACCGAAATAAAGGAAATCCCAGGCACCCGGACGATCCGTCTGAGGGAAATCCAGTCCGCCGACCGATTTTCCGTCTTGCTTGTCACCCGGTCGCCAGTAGAGATGAGCGTAGTGCAGCGAGAACATCGTATGGATGGAGAACCATCCAAGAATGACCGCTGCAAAGCCGACTGCCACGTCCACCAGTCCCAACGGTTGTTTCTGGTTCAAGGCTTCGAAGAGCGTGACGAGTGCCACGACGGCTGCGAGCAGGGTAACGGCAAGGATGATCGGCGCGGGTTCATCGGTATTCTGGCCGCTTGCCTGCAGCCGGTCTGCATCGAGATGGCGGATTCGCAAGCCGATCAGGGTCAGATAGACCACGAAGAAGACGATCGCGGTCAGGGCTGCCGCGAGTTCAGGCAGCAGCAAGATCAGGACGGGCAGGGCAATGATTGCAGTAATTGCCGCCGCAAAGAAGGGGCCATGGCGGCGGTGGCGCCAATGCCGTTTGACTTTGCCGCCCTCGCTTCTTGCCATCCCCAATTCACCCGTATCGTTCAGCCGGCCGATTTTGCCCTGCGGCAGAGCCTGTCGAGGGTTTCCAGAAATGCCGAGCGATCCCGCGGCGAGAAGGCGGCATTGTATCCTTTGCTTTCACCCGTCTCGCGCAGATGAGCGCCGAGGTCGCGCATCGCGGTCGCCATGCCGATATTGCTCTTGTCGAACAGGCGTCCGGTCGGGCCGGTCACCAATGCACCTGCGGCAACGCACCGCCCCGCAAGCGGCACGTCTGCGGTCACCACGATGTCGCCAGTCGTGGCGCGTTCGGCGATCCAGTCATCGGCGGCATCGAAGGCTCCCGAAACGATGACGTTCTTGACCATCGGATCACGGGACGGGCGCAGGCCGGAATTGGCGACAAACGTCACCTCAAGGCCGTGGCGCTCTGCGACCTTCAGAATTTCCGGCTTCACCGGGCAGGCATCGGCATCGACATAGATCAAGGCTATTCGCTTCCTCGTAGACAGATTCAACAAAGAAGCGACTTAGCAGATCACGCCACCGCTGTCGTCTGGTCGTCGACGGTTGCGCCGGGCGCGTTTTTCTTGATGGATTCGATTGCGGCTATGGCAGAGGCCTTGGCTGCATAACCTTCTGAGGAAAACATGCTCTGGCCGTTGGAGGCCTTGAAACGGAAACGAAACTCGCCTGCCTTATCCTTGTAGACTTCGAATTTGTACATGGTTGCTTCCTCTCTCTTCTTCCCGTCATGGATGATAGATCGGGGCAAAGGAAAAGCAAGCACTGCAGATCGACTATGAGGTATATGGACGTAATCAATCCTGGCAATATCGACAGTAGTTCTGCGTCATAGGATTGCGAGCTAGTCTCAGAGCTTTGACCTAGTCCTTTTCAAACGGCGTGAAATTCAAGTCATACGCTCTTGGATTTTCATTCGGGGGCTCTTTGGCCTCCGTCGAATATGTGTATACCCGACCTGTCGTCTCGAATCCGATATGTCGACCGATTGTGATGATCATGTCGACCGCTTGCTCTGCGTCCAGCGCCCATACATTCATTCTGAAAAATGCTGGCGTACCAACTTGGATATCGAAGTCCGCATTAGTCTCGACTATTTCGCCTTCCGCCATCATCGTGAAATGCTGGAAAGGCGTTTGCAGTTTCCCGTATCTTAGCTTGAGCTTCCAATTCTTCTCAGCTTCCAAAGCGATACCCAATCAACTTTTGAAAGGGCCAAACTATCGCAATGGCCGTATCATATCCACATGCGGAATGCCGTCTTCCAGATATTCCTCGGATGTCCGTTCAAAGCCGAACGAAGCGTAGAATTTCTGCAGATGCGCCTGGGCGGAAATCTCGATCGCCTCGCCGGGATAGGCCTTTTCGCATTCGATGATCGCCTCGCGCATCAGCGCGTCACCGAGACCTTTTCCGCGGTGGTTCGGCGATACGGCCACGCGGCCGATACGGGGCAGGTGATCTGTTGTCGGTCGCCACAGACGGGCGCAGGCGAGCAGGTCTTCGCCATCGATCAGCCGCAGGTGCAGGCAGTCGGGATCGTTGCCGTCAAGCTCGGGATAGGGGCATGTCTGCTCGACGACGAAGACGTCGACGCGCATTTTCAGCATGGCGTAGAGATCGAGTGCGGAGAACTCGTCGAGCCTCCGCACATCAACCGTATATTTGGACAAGGCGATCAATAGACCACCACGCCACGGATCGATTCACCCTTGTGCATCAGGTCGAAGCCCTTGTTGATGTCTTCAAGCGGCATGGTATGGGTGATCATCGGGTCGATCTGGATCTTGCCTTCCATGTACCAGTCGACGATCTTCGGCACGTCGGTGCGACCGCGGGCGCCGCCGAAGGCCGTGCCCATCCAGTTGCGGCCGGTGACCAGCTGGAACGGACGGGTGGAGATTTCCTGGCCGGCACCGGCAACGCCGATGATGACCGACTTGCCCCAGCCGCGATGCGACGATTCCAGCGCCTGGCGCATGACCTTGGTGTTGCCGGTGCAGTCGAACGTGTAGTCGGCACCGCCGATCAGGTCACCATGACGCTTGGTCATGTTGACCAGATAAGGAACGATATCCTCGCCGACTTCCTTCGGGTTGACGAAGTGGGTCATGCCGAATTTTTCGCCCCATTCCTTGCGGTCCGGGTTGATGTCGACGCCGATGATCATGTCGGCACCGGCAAGACGCAGGCCCTGCAGCACGTTGAGGCCGATGCCGCCGAGGCCGAAGACGATCGCGGTGGAACCGATCTCGACCTTGGCGGTGTTGATGACGGCGCCGATACCGGTGGTCACGCCGCAGCCGATATAGCAGACCTTGTCGAACGGCGCGTCAGGATTGATCTTGGCAAGCGCGATCTCCGGCAGAACGGTGAAGTTCGCGAAGGTCGAGCAGCCCATATAGTGGTGGATCTTGTCCTTGCCGATCGAGAAGCGCGAGGTGCCGTCCGGCATCACGCCCTGGCCCTGGGTCGAGCGGATCGAGGTGCAGAGGTTGGTCTTGCGGCTGGTGCAGGAATAGCACTCGCGGCATTCCGGCGTGTAGAGCGGAATGACGTGATCGCCCTTCTTCAGCGAGGTGACGCCGGGGCCGACATCGACGACGATACCGGCGCCTTCATGGCCGAGAATAGCGGGAAACAGGCCTTCCGGGTCTGCGCCCGAGAGGGTGAAATCGTCGGTGTGGCAGATCCCGGTGGCCTTGATCTCGACCAGCACTTCGCCGGCCTTCGGGCCGTCGAGCTGAACCGTCATCACTTCCAGCGGTTTACCTGCCTGAACGGCTACAGCGGCGCGGACATCCATCGTGTCACTCCCTTGGTTTGAAATTTAAAAGTCTTGTTACTGAATTAGAATCTGCGCGGACTTTTGCACGCTGAAGCGATCCGGCTCAAGCCGGAACCGGACGTGGCTTGCCGCAAAAACAACAGGTGTCGATCACGCTTTGATCAGCGAGGTTCGATGATCGGAACGTGAGGGGCAAGATCGCGCGACATGCGGCCATCGAGCCGTGGATCGTCGCAGATTTCGACCATGAAGGCATAAGGCGTGAAGCCGGAGCGCTGATAGAAGGCCAGCGCCGCCGGATGATCGAAATTGCAGGTATGGACCCAGAAACGGCTGATTGGCCGCGACCATGCGTTGTCGATCGCGGCATTCATCATGATGCGGCCTGCGCCGTTGCCTATCGCTTCCGGCACGACGCCGAAGAAGGCGATCTCGCATTCGCCCTCTTCGCGGAAATCGAGCTCCAGAAGTCCCAGTCGACGTTTTCCGTCGGTCAGGACATGGATCTCGATCAGCGGATCGGTGATGATCGCTTGCAGTTCCGCATCCGGCATGACGATACGCGATACCCACAGCCAATCCTCGCCGACACGACGATACAGGTCGCGATAGTCACTGACCGAAGGTTCTGCCCAACGTTCGACCCGCAGACCGGTTTCCGGCGGCAAAGGCCGGGCGGCCGGGCGCTCGAACATTTCGAGGCAGGTGACCATGTTGGCAAGCTTTCCCGCAGGGACGGGAGAGTAGCCGAAGGGGAGCGTAGGGTTCGACGTTTGCATGCGCCCTTGGACTGTTTTGCCTGGCGCATGTCAACCGTTGCCAAGGAAAAATCAGCTTCAAGCCACGCGTTCGTTCCAGGTCGCGATGTCGTCATCGGTCAGAAGCCAGGGATGGGAGCGAAGGCTCTCTATATGGCGCTCTTCGCCTGCCACATAGTTCATCACTTCCTGCCAGCCGGGATGGTTGTCCCGATGCCTTATGACGTCGTCGATCATCGCGAGGCTGGATGCTTCCAGCGCCGAAATGAAGAGGCGACCGCCATCGACCCGGCACCGCAAGAGCCGCCAGACATAGGCCATGTCATCGGCAGTGATCCCCGCATGACGAGGTGCCGGTACGCCATAGGATAACTCCGGGGGAGCCAGAAGCTTGTGTCGCAACTGGTCGAGCGCGAAGGCCGACAGGATATCCGGACAGCTTTCTGCACGTTCGATCGCGTGAAGAAGCGTTTCGAGCTGCAACGGATGATCGATCCGGCCCTCAAGCGCCAATGCACGGATCAGCCATGCGGCTTTCGCGGCGTCCAGGCGTCCGCGAGGTGGTGCTGTGTCGACGATGAATGCCGCCAGTTGTTCGACGAAATAGCTCGGCCATTCCTCGCAATGAACCGGACACATGTCGTTCAAGGCGAGAAGCAGGAGCGCGTCGTCGTAACCACGGATTCCGTTCGTGAAGGCGTATTTTCGCAGAATCAACAGGTCATGCCTGTCAATGCGGCCCTTTCCGGCGATGACACATGCCGGAAAAGAAAAGCGTATGCCGCTCATCTCTTTCTCCGTTTCATCATGAAACTGGATATTGCTCTTAAGTTGGAGAAGTTGAGAGGCCGACAATAAGGGCAGTTAACGAAAACTAGCCAAGCGGCGGTTCGGCCGAAATCTGTCTCACCCTGACACGCTCGCGCCAGATGATGAACAGGCCGGAGGCGACGATGATGGCGATGCCGAGCCATTTCGACGCCGTCGGAAAGTCGGCAAACAGCAGGTATCCAAGCACAGTCGCCGAAATGATCTCAAAATACTGGAACGGTGCCAGAAGCGACAGCGGCGCCATGCGGAAGGCCCGGACCACCAGAAGGTGAACATAACCGGACAGGCTGCCGAGGATGATTAGCAGAACGAGCCCAAGGCCGGATGAGGGTAGGGACGCTTCGAACTCTACGGGATAGATGAAATGGCCCGCCAGCAGCCCAACAGTCATGAACAATGTTCCGCCGACGCCGGCGACGAACTGCATGGTCAGCGGTGAGTCGGCATCGCCGATCGCGCGATTGAGAAAAAGGTAGAGCGTGTAGAGAAAGGCGCAGAGGACGGGCAGTAGAGCCGTCCAGCCAAAGATCTCGTAACTTGGCTGAATGACGATCATCGCGCCGCCAAAGCCTATGGCAATGGCGAGCCACCTTCGCCAGCCGACCTTCTCGCCGAGAAACAGCGCCGACATCATCGTCAGCATGAAGGGCTCGACGAAATAGATGGCGAAAACGTCCGCCAGCGGCATGTATTTGACCGCCATGAAGAACATCAGGCTGGCTGCGGCATGCAGCGCGCCGCGCAGAAGGTTCATCCAGGGTCGCTTGCCGCCACGGATCGCGCCGGGCACAAAAAACGCGATCGGCAGCAGCGCCAGAAACTGGAAAAAGAACCGGTAGAAGGTCACCTGGCCCGGCGACATGGTCTCGAAAGTCGCCATGTATTTGGCGATCGCATCCATCATCGGCAGGACGACCATGCAGGCCGCCATGATGGCCATGCCCTTGATCGGATTTTGCGGATGAGAATCGGACATGGCAGCACTCTTAGATATTCCGGTCGCACAATTCGTTCGAAAATAGTGGCAAGTGCCGATCGTTCCGAAGCTTGTTGGCGGCCACCTTGACGATGGGAGCCGCTGACAAGGCAGTTAATATGATTCAAACCTGTTTTAGCAAACGGATGCCCGTTAGTGACTGGTACTTCATGGTCAACTCACGAATTTCCTGAGTCTTAGCAAAATGGAAAACACGGGCATTACCCAGCGCTGTATGGCGATGTCTGGGGTTCAACACCTTTGAAAAATCCATCTTGAGATAGTCCCGCATAAGAAGTTCGCTAACTTTGGCTGCACTGAGTTCGAGCAGGGTCAGCGTCGCGTGCGAATTGCGCTCGGTAGTAGGGACGATACCCAATACGTCGCTAGTCTCGGCAAGGGACTGGTTCAACCTCAGTACCTTGCTGTGACCCCGCCTGTTTTTGGTACCGATCGTGCTCAGTGGAACCGACATTTCATCGAAAAGGTTCTGGTCCATTACGCACTGACCGATCGCGAATGAACTCCCGGGGAGGTGAAGTTTTTCTTGCGGAATTGATGTCAGATCGAGAGAGACTTGCTGATGGTCATTGTCCAGCAGAGTTCGTCTTATGGTGACGTTTCGAAGATGCCGCAGGAGCAAGAATTCTGACGAAAGACTGAAGAAGGCGATGTTGTTTGTCAGCATCCCCATGACGCTCGGTCCCCACATGAACGATTTGTCGAATCCGTAGAAGAGAATTCCTTTGCCTACCTTGTCCGCGGGAAATTTTGCTATCAGCGCGATCCGGTCCGCATAGGCCATGCGATCATTGATATGGAATTTAGGGGTCAGCCTGCGGTTTGCAGGAGAGGCGCCGTTTGCCCAAAGCCACATGCCCACGCGGACCTTGTCCAGCCAGTCCAGCAGGGTGATTCCGTCTTGCTGGGTCAGAGCAACGTCGTCACGAATTTTTACATAAACGGCCTTCGCCATTGACTCCAGTTTGGAGCGCTCCTCGTTGCACTTCTTGCAGACCTTGCTCCCGATTTTCTTCAAAGGAGCATCAAACGTTCGGCCGCCCATGGATACGGGTGCTGTGCGGTTTTGTAGATCTGCTTCATCTACAAGCCATTGTGGGATGACGTGTTCGAAATTGGTTTCCTGGCCAGTAAACAGCTTACCGCAAAATATGCATTTCCGTGCCGATGGCATAATCGCTCTTCCAATATGAGTTGCAGTCTAATCCTTGAACCGCCCGCGATTTGTTCACGAGTCTGTAAATTTTTGGTTGTGCAGAGATGCGCTGGTGAGAGATGTAGGCTTTTCGCGTCTGTCGCTGTCGCTGTCGCTGTCGCCGTCGCCGTCGCGGGCAGCGTGCTTACTGCGCCGGCATATTGGTTTTATGGACTTGGCCAACATCGCCAGCATACCTATCTCCCTGTCGAAATCAGGAGATCTTCGTTGTCGGAATTCATCAGCTATCTATTCGCCATCTTTGTCGTCACACCGCTTCAGGCTGAGTTGTCGCAACGCCTGCAGGGCGTGCCTTCGCAGGAACTCGTGGAGGCGGGCAAGGCCTGCATTTCCGTCGAGGCACCGGAACTGTTGCGCTATGCGCAGGAAAACTGGGGCTGGGCTGCGGCCAATGCGATTGGCGTCAGCGCCGGCCTTGTCGACCCTATGACACTGCTTCCGCAGGGCAATGAGAACTGCCGTCTGGTGATCCAGTCACTGGCTGTCGAAGGCTCTCGCAACGCCTGATTTCGCGTCGTCTCTGTCGCAAATAGGCGAGCCGGTCGGGTGTCCCGCAATGATTCCGCTTGCGGGACGCCGCATCAGGTAACTCATTGCCAGAAAACAAAAAACCCGGCCGAAGCCGGGTTGATTTGGTGCGGTCGAGAAGACTCGAACTTCCACGGGTTGCCCCACAGCGACCTCAACGCTGCGCGTCTACCAATTCCGCCACGACCGCATCGTGGTAGGCCGAATTGCTTCGGCGAGGCAGCATCTAGCAAATGGATTCCGGCTGCACAAGTGTGCCGTGACAGTTTTTTGAAAGAAAAAACAATGTCCACAGCCGCCGCCTTTTGCGGTTGATATGAACCCCTTGTTTTGCGGGCCTCAGAGGCGCATTGCAAATTTACAATCTTCTTGTCAGAAGGCTTGTCATGCAGACACGTACCGATCTCGACCACCAGATGTTCCCTGCCGCGCACTGTCCGCCGGTGCGCTGGCGCATCTCGGACTGTCCCGTGCCCTATGAAGAAGCGCTTCAGACGATGGAGCGCGAAGTCGCCGCAATTGCCGACGGCAAGGCGGACGAACTCGTCTGGCTGCTTGAGCACCCGCCGCTTTATACGGCAGGCACCAGCGCCAACTCCGCCGATCTGATCGAGCCGAACCGATTCCCGGTTTATGATACCGGTCGCGGTGGGGAATATACCTATCATGGTCCCGGCCAGCGGGTGGCCTATGTGATGCTCGACCTCAAGCGCCGCCGTCAGGATGTACGCGCCTATGTCGCGGCACTTGAGCAGCTGGTCATCCAGACCCTAGAGTTGATGAATGTTCGCGGGGAACGACGCGAAGACCGAGTCGGCGTCTGGGTTCAGCGGCCTGAAAAGCCTCGCCTGCCGGATGGAAGCATGGCGGAAGACAAGATCGCAGCTTTCGGCATTCGCCTGCGCCGTTGGGTGAGTTTTCACGGCCTTTCATTGAATGTCGATCCGGATCTTTCGCATTTTTCCGGCATCGTGCCCTGTGGCGTGACATCCTACGGCGTGACGAGCCTTGTCGATCTCGGCATGCTTGTGCTGATGGAGG
Organism: Aliirhizobium cellulosilyticum; assembly: GCF_014198105.1. NCBI lineage: Bacteria > Pseudomonadati > Pseudomonadota > Alphaproteobacteria > Hyphomicrobiales > Rhizobiaceae > Aliirhizobium > Aliirhizobium cellulosilyticum. Next base: position 1,269,359 of record NZ_JACIGW010000001.1, read on the forward strand.
ATGTGGATATTCGGCTCCGCGAGGCCTTCGAAGAGATTTTTGGGCCGACGGTCATCGAAAAGGCATAAGCAGACAATGGTCGATCTGAAAATCAAGAAGCGCCCGATCGGGGCTGTGGCAAGGGTTCAGCGAAATGGTCACCCGCAGGTGACGAGCCGAACCGGCGGCGAGATCGGTGTCGTGACCGGCGCATCCGAAGAGGGGTTCAATCCGCTCGATCTGATGTTTGCGTCGCTTTCCGCCTGCCTGGTTCTGAGCGCACGGATCGCGGCCAGCAAACTCTCCGTCCTCGACCGGTTTGACGGAGCTTCGGCTGATGTGACGGGTGAAAAGTCAGCCGAAGAACCTTATCGGATCGAGCGCTTCATCGTTGCGATCACGATCGATGGCGATTTCACCCAAGAAGAGCGCCACCAGATCGTTCATATGGCCGAAGAAATATGCACGGTCAGCAATACGCTGAAGACGCGCCCGGAAATTTCGCTTTCGGTCGGCTGACTGGTTCAGTCCTCATCTGGAATGCGGCTGTCGACGCCGGCGAGACGCAGGTGGTTGATGATCCTGCCTACACCAGCGACATTCCGGGTCGCGCCAATGATGCCATGTGAAGTCGCAGCATCATCGACCTGACCTTCTATCGTAACGTTGTTCCGATCCACGTGGATGTCGATCAGGTCCATTTCGACGATCCCCAGCGCATCGATGGCGTCGGTGACACGTTCCTCAAGGTCATCCCAGTTCTCAAGGCCTGTCGTGCCGGGCCGCAGGCTGTCACGCTGAGGTTCTTCAAGCCCGTCGAAACCCGCCTCGTCGATCAGAAAGCCGGGATTGCGGCCTGTCTCCACGTCGGGACTTGTGCTGCCATAGGCGGCATTGTCGACTGGACCGGCAGCCTGGCCGGGCTTGTCGGCATAGGGCCACCCGTCATCCAGGTTTCGGTCGTCGAAATCGCGAAAATCCTCTTCGCGGGAAATGTCGTTTATGTCTTTTTTCGGTGACATGGTGCCTCCGTGCCCTGTCTCGTTCCTGCGGCGCACCGCGGAGCTCGTTTCTAGTTCGGTAGACCTGCCCTGTTGCCGGTCAGGGTCAAATGATTCTCCACGTCGTGGACGCCATCGACCGTTTCGGCCGCGAGAATCACCTTGCGCGCCGTCATGATTGTGTCGACAGCGCCTTCCAGCACGACGGTCGTGCCCTTCACATGAGGTTCGACCGCGGATGTGTCGATATCCGGCAATGAGGCAATGCGTGCCGCAACATCACTACCGATCTTGCTGTCTTCGATCTTGGATGTTTCCGTCATGGTCTTTCTCCTCGTTCAACCATGAGCGGGTAACGCGCGAAGCCTCGCCGGGTTCGCGGGAAAATTCTATTTTTCCTTCTGCCACTTTTTCACCAGCCGCTCGCGCTTCAGTCGCGACAGCCGCTTCAGCCAGAAAATGCCATCAAGCTGATCGATCTCGTGCTGGATGCAGACCGCATGAAAATCCTTCGCCTCTTCTTCATGGGGATTGCCGGACAGATCCTGGTAACGAAACCTGACGTGGCGCGGGCGCTCCACCTCATCGGTCGCTCCCGGCATGGAAACGCTGCCTTCCATATGCCTGATTGTCTCGTCGCTCGCCCACAGGATCTCCGGGTTGACGTAATAAAGCGGTCCCTGGCTTGCAGAGAGTTCCAGCACGAAAAGGCGCTGGAATACGCCGATATGCGCGGCCGTGATGCCGACGCCGGGGGCGTCGCGCATCGTCTCCAGCAAATCCTGTGCGAGGTTCGACAGGGTCTCGTCGAAGCTTGAAACCGGCTCGCAGATCATGGAAAGGCCCGGATCGGGATAGCTCAGAATGGTGCGGACGGTCATGTCGTTTCTCTTGTTGTGACATGGCGGCAGATCTGCCACTCCATGATGAAATGCAGATAAAAAGCCGTTTCGCGGCTGTCGATAAAATTGCTTCAGTCTTTCATGCTATCTGATTGTTGACTATATGTTTTCCGTCGCTGTACCGGCAGTGGCAATCGTGCACGGCGAGGGCGGTTGATGAGTGATATCCAGAACGACACGCTCATCAGCCGGAAAGCCGGCAGCGAGGAGCATGATATCTATTCCGAAGACGGTTCTATCCGCTCGGACTTTCTGGCGCGCGTCGGCGCAGCTATTGCTGACCGCGATGTGCTTTTCCTTCGCCAGAATGTCGCGAAGCTGCATGAATCCGAACTCGGTGACCTGCTCGAATCGATCCTGCCGGACCAGCGCCTGGCGCTGGTCAAACTGCTCGGCAAGGATTTCGACCTTACGGCTCTTACCGAAGTTGACGAAGCCATCCGTATGGAGATCGTCGACCAGATGCCGAACGAGCAGATCGCGGCTGCGATCGGCGATCTCGATTCGGACGATGCCGTCTATATTCTCGAAGACCTCGACCATCAGGACCGCGAAGAAATTCTCGCGCAGTTGCCTTTTACCGAGCGGGTGCGGTTGCGGCGTGCGCTGGATTATCCCGAAAGCTCCGCCGGCCGGCGCATGCAGACCGAATTCGTCGCCGTGCCGCCGTTCTGGACCGTCGGCCAGACGATCGACTATCTGCGCGACGAGGAAAATCTGCCGGACAGCTTTTCGCAGATCTTCGTCATCGATCCGACGTTCCGGCTGCTCGGTATCATCGATCTCGACCGTATCCTGCGCTGCAATCGGCAGATCCGGATCGAAACGATCATGCGGGAAACCAACCACCCGATCCCGGCCGACATGGACCAGGAAGAGGCGGCCCAGATCTTCGAGCAGTACGACCTTCTGTCTGCCGCCGTTGTCGATGACAATGGCCGCCTCGTCGGTGTGCTGACCATCGATGACGTGGTCGATGTGATCCAGGAAGAGGCGGAAGAGGATATTCGCCGCCTTTCCGGTGTCGGCGACGAAGAACTGTCCGACTCGGTGAAGGATACCTCGCGCTCACGCGTGCCGTGGCTGATGGTCAATCTCGTCACCGCTTTCCTGTCGGCATCCGTCATCGGGCTGTTCGAGGCGACGATCGAAGAGATCGTGGCGCTCGCCATCCTGATGCCGATCGTCGCCGGCATGGGCGGCAACGCCGGCTCTCAGACAATGACGGTGACGGTTCGGGCGCTCGCCACCCGCGATCTCGACATCCATAATGCCTGGCGTGTCGTGCGCCGCGAGGCGGGCGTCGGTCTGATCAACGGCATGCTGTTCGGCACCGTCGTCGGTTCTGTGGCCGGCTGGTGGTTCGCCGATCCTCACCTCGGAATGGTGATTGCGTCGGCGATGATGATAAACATGTTTGCTGCTGCGATGGCGGGCATGATGATACCGCTGCTGCTCGACAAGGCAGGGACCGACCCGGCGGTTTCGTCCGCGGTGTTCGTGACCGCAATCACGGATATGACCGGTTTCATGAGTTTCCTCGGCCTTGCAACACTATGGTTGCTGAAATAGGCACGGTTTGACTGTTACGTAAAAGTCAATTATTTTCGCGGGTCACAGCAAGGAAGTTACGTGGACAAATATTACAGCATAACCGAACTGACCCGCGAATTCGGCGTATCGACACGCACATTGCGATTCTACGAGGACGAAGGCCTGCTTCATCCCGAACGTCGCGGCCGGACACGTCTGTTCCGGGCGGCGGATCGTCGCCTGCTTCTGGAGATATTGCGTGGACGTCGCATCGGCTTCACGATCTCCGAAATCCGCGAGATCATCCAGGTTTACCGTGAACCTCCCGGCGAAATGGGCCAGCTCAAGCTGTTGATGAAACGCGTCGATGAGAAGCGTGACGAATTGCGCCAGAAGCGCAAGGATATCGACGAAACGCTGGCCGAACTCGACAATGTCGAAGAAGCCTGCCTTACGCGTCTCGCCGAAATCGGCGTCGGCACCTGAGGCTTTATTGCCTCAGGGCTGCTGCGCGTCGATCGAGCATTCCTGCGCCATGATCTGAACCCGGTTATCCTGCGCGTTGATCGTGCCGTTCTGCAGCGGTGTCATCAACTGTTCCGCGATCAACTTGTCGGCTGTGCAGCCGCAAAAACGCTGGCAGAGAGCGGGATCGCCCGTCTCTCGCAGGCAGCTAGGCTGGCAGCTGTTCATATAGACGAGCCGCGGATCAGGGGCCGGAGCCGGCGAAACAAGCGAGAAGAGATAGACGAGCGCAAGCAGGATCGGCTGGTGGACCAGATAGACGATCAGGCTGTGGCGGCCGGCCTTTGCAAGCATCGTATCGGTGGACTGCAGTTTTGCCAGTCGTCCGGTCCAGCCGCGGACAATGGCGAGCCGGGTAACTGCGATGCCCATCAGAAGCGCCGCCAGCCAAGGGAATAGCGGCACGTAATCGTTCGAGCGCGGCGGGAAATCGGCAAAGCCGATCCAGGCCAGCCAGCGCGTTTCAAACAGCGATGACTGCAGCATGCCGGGCATGACAACGGCATCGACAATCATGGCGGCGACGATCACGACCGGTACCGCGAAAGCGATGGCGAGTGGCAATTGCAGGAAGGCCAGGCCGATCAGGCTCGACAGGGCGATATTGTGCAATATGCCGAAAAAGATCCATTCCTGCGGGAAGATGAAGAACGTGGCGATGCTGATCGCGATGGCCGCGCCTGCCACGATGGTGAGGCGTTTCCAGAAGGAAGGCCAGCGTATGTCGCGACCATGCGCCAGAACCAGGCTCACACCGGCGAGAAACAGGAACGAGCTGGCAATCGCGCGGGCATAGAGCCGGAAGAACCCCTGGGTTGCCGTGCCGGGATCGACATAGCCGAAGAACTCGATGTCCCATGTGAAGTGATAGGTCGCCATTGCGATCAGCGCTATGCCGCGAAGCGTATCGATCAGCAGGATACGAGGCGCTCGCTCGCTTGTCGGCTGCGGTGGGGTGTCTGCTGCAGTCACTCTTCTCAAATCCCTCAGTCGTCTTCCATGATGGCGAGCCGCGCCTCGGAAAAATACTGGCGGCGGACCAATGCCACGATGATGATCACCGTTGTTGCCATGAACACATAGGGTCCGGCGAACCAACCGAGATAGCCGATCGACAGAAAAAGTGTCCTGAGGCCGGAATTGAAGTGCTTAGCTGCAATCATGTTCATTCTGATGACATGATCGGCGGCCCGGCGCGCCGTCTCGGGGTCGGCTTCGGCCTCCCTTGTCATAGGCAGGCCGCCGAAAAGGATCGTGCAGTAATTGAAAAGCCGGTAGGCCCAGCCGAACTTGAAGAAGGCGTGGCCGAGAAGAAATGCCAGTCCGCCAACCTTCATTTCGAAGACGGCCTGTCCGCCATAGGGGACAAAGGGCAGGTGAGAGAAGACCGCATTGACTTTCTCGGTCGAGCCGAGAAGGGCGAAACAGCTGCCCAACGCGAAGATCGACGAGGTGGCGAAAAATGCAGTTCCGTTCTGCAATCCGGCGAAGATCTGCGTATCGATCATCCGCAATTCACGCTTCAGGGAATTGTATATCCAGCGATGCCTTCGCTCGACCATGGCCTGGTTGAGGCTCTGCCGTGGAAGATATTTTCCTCCCGAACCCGCTGAAAACCAGGAGTAAGCCGCCCACAGAAAGGCGAAGAGGGCGAGCGCAATGTAATCTGCCAGAATCATGGAAAACTGCCGGAAGCCGAAATCGTATCATCCGACTTTTGCGTTGTTTCATCCGTCGCGGCAAGGGGAGCGATCAATCGCTGCCAAGAGTTTATGTGGACTTGCGCATCTGAGGACAAGACAGCATATGTGATCTGCGCCTCATGTCGTTGATGTCCAATAGTGTGTCGGATCGCCAACATGACGGCACACTCATATGACATAGGCTGAGACCGAGTTTGATCGGGCAGCCAGTATCTGGCCAGTATCTGGATTGTAGACTTCCATGTTTCTCTCCGTCTTCGACGTTTTCAAGATCGGCATCGGCCCGTCGAGTTCCCACACGATGGGGCCGATGTCGGCGGCCAACCGGTTTCTCGACCTCATCCTGTCCGACGACTGGCCGCGTCCCGCCGGTGCCCATGTTGCCGCCCTTCAGGCTTCGCTCCATGGCTCGCTCGCCTTCACCGGCATCGGGCATGGAACGGGCAGGGCGGTCATTCTCGGCCTGATGGGCGAAGCGCCGAATACTGTCGATCCGGACCGGATGGACGCGATCATCGAAGAGGTGGAGCGGACAGGCCGCGTGACGCCACCCGGTCATCCGGCCTATTACTTCCAACCGAAGACAGACCTGATCTTCGACAAGAAGCAGGCTCTGCCAGGACACGCCAACGGCATGAGCTTTTCGGCGCTCGACAAGGATGGCCGGTTGCTTCTCAAGCGGATCTATTACTCGATCGGCGGCGGTTTCGTGGTTACCGATACCGAGCTTGAGGCAATGCGCGCAACGAAGGACGCAGGCGGCGGCGATCACGTGCCCTATCCGTTCGCGACTGCCCGGCAAATGCTCGAGATGTCCCACGGCGCGGGTCTTTCGATCGCGCAGATGAAGCGGGCCAACGAATTGACCCACACGAGCGCGCAGGCGCTGGACGAGGGTATAGACGCGATCTGGGAGGCAATGAACGGCTGTATCGATCGTGGCCTCAAGGTCGATGGCATCATGCCGGGCGGGCTCAAGGTCAAGCGGCGGGCGAGGGCGATCCATGATCGTCTCAACGAGGAATGGCGCAGCAACAGGCCCAATCCCCTCCTCGCCAATGACTGGCTCTCGGTTTACGCCATGGCGGTGAACGAGGAAAATGCCGGCGGCGGTCGCGTCGTGACGGCGCCGACCAATGGCGCTGCCGGCGTCATTCCCGCAACGCTCAAATATTTCCTGCATTTCCACGAGGATGCGACGAAAGACGATATCCGCGAATTCCTGCTGACGGCTGCTGCGATCGGCGGCATCATCAAGCATAATGCCTCGATCTCCGGCGCCGAAGTCGGCTGTCAGGGCGAGGTGGGGTCTGCGGCGGCCATGGCCGCAGCGGGGCTTGCCGCCGTTATGGGTGGCTCTCCGGAGCAGATCGAGAACGCCGCCGAGATCGCGCTCGAGCACCATCTCGGCATGACATGCGATCCGATCGCCGGTCTTGTCCAGGTTCCCTGTATCGAGCGAAACGCGCTGGGTGCGGTCAAGGCCGTGACCGCCGCTTCGCTTGCCATCAAGGGCGACGGCACGCATTTCGTGCCACTCGATGCCTGTATCGAGACGATGCGCCAGACCGGCAACGACATGAGCGAGAAGTACAAGGAGACCTCCACCGGCGGCCTTGCCGTCAATGTGGTGGAGTGCTGAACGCGCTTATCGCTGTGGACCCGGTCGGGATTTGACTTGACTGGCGGCCTTGGCGGGTCTTCAAGCCAATTATGGCTCTTCATCTCATCAAGCTCTGCGTCGGCGCCGACAGTATCCAGGATCTGAGAGACTGGGTTTCCGAGCGATCCCTGACCGCGATGGCTGCCGGCCTCGAGCCGCACAGCATCCATACGACCCGCATGGTTCCCAAGCGCGTGGAAGAGCTGCTCGACGGTGGCTCTCTCTATTGGGTGATCAAGGGGCAGGTTTCCGCGCGGCAAAATCTGCTCGACCTGCGCACCTTTACCGGTGGCGACGGCATTCAGAGATGCGAGTTGGTTCTCGGCCCGGAAGTGATAGAGACCGCGTCGCAGCCGAAGCGACCGTTTCAGGGCTGGCGTTATCTGAAGGATGAGGAAAAGCCGCGCGATCTCGGTGCGCTGGGCGACGATGTCGCGGCGCTTCCAGAAGACCTGCGCCGCGAACTGTCTGATCTGGGGTTGCTTTAAACTTCAGTTTTAGCCGGAAGCCTCATTCTGACCGGTACACGGCCGGAATGTGCTGCCACATGCAGGTGGATACCTGCTTCCGGCTGCGACTGGCGCCAGGCACGTGCGCCATGGCTCAGGAGAAGAGAGACCAGATCCCGGGTCTTTTCCTTCGAGCGGGTCAGGCCGAGACCGGCCAGCCGCATAGCCGCTTCGTGAAGCGGATTGAGTGCCACGCCCCTGGCCCTGGACAAATGAGCCGTTCCGAGATTGGCGCTGTTTTCATTCATTCCCATCGGAAACCCCGTTTACACATTACATTTCGAGATTTCGCCGGGCCATTTGCGGCCCGGTGTTGAGGCGAGGGCCATAGGCCCTCACCGTTACTGCATGGACGCCCAGCAGCTCACGCCCTTCTTCTTCAAGACGTTGCAGGCATCCACCGCGGTCTTCTGATCGTCGAAACCACCAAAGCGGGCGCGGTAAATTTGTTCGCCCTTGTTGCTGAAGGCGACCGTAAAGGGTTTGGCGGAACGCAATACCTTGCCGCCTTTATCCTGCGCATTCTGCAGGAGATCGAGAGCCATCTTCTCACTCGGAGAAACGCCAATCTGAATAACCCAGCCGGACATGGCGGAAGCCGATGCACTAGTGCGGGTCGAAGCCGTGGTGACCTGATCGACAGGTTCCGAAGGCTGGTCACGCCTGGTTGCGGCGGCTTCGCGCTTCGGCAGCGATGCCTGAGGAGTGACTGCCGCGAGGGCCTGGGTGGCGGACTTGCTCTGCGCGCTTTCGCCAGCATAGGCTGAGGCGGAAGCTGCTACTTTCGGCACGGCAAGTGGTGCGGTCGGACGCTGCTCGCGCTGTTCGTAACGGGCATCGGGCATCGGGCCGCTATTGGGCAGGTCGAGTGCAGCCACCTGGCGGCTTTCCGATACCTCGGCCATTACTGCGGGGGTGCGCGGAACCGGTGTCGCGGGGACGGAGGGAGCGGTCTGCGCGATCAGGTTGGAACTGCCGCCGCGGGAAGCCTTGGGCAGATATTCTGCAACCAGCTTGCGCATTGTCGCATCGCGGGCGGCGCTGGAGCGGCCGCCGAGCACGACGGCAACGATAGAGCGTCCGTCGAGCTGTGCTGAAGTGGCAAGGTTGCTGCCAGCAGCCCGGGTGTAGCCCGTCTTGATGCCGTCTACGCCCTTAACCGTACCGACGAGGCGATTGTGATTGCCGATCGTCTGCTTGCCGAACTGGAAGGTGCGGATGCTGAAATAGCCGTAATACTGCGGGAAATGCTGACGCAGTGCGATTCCAAGGCGGGCCTGGTCGCGGGCGGTGGTCATCTGTGCCGTGTTCGGCAGGCCGTTTGCATTGCGGTAAGTTGTTCGGGTCATGCCGAGCGCGCGGGCCTTGTTGGTCATCAGCTGCGCGAAACGTTCTTCCGAGCCGCCGACATACTCGCCGAGTGCCGTTGCCATGTCATTGGCGGAGCGAGTTACAAGGGCACGGATCGCCTGGTCTACGGTGATCGAGCCACCGGCGCGCACGCCGAGCTTGGACGGGGGTTCTTTGGCGGCATTGGCCGAAACAGGGACTCTCGAATCAATCGAGAATCGACCCGCTTCAAGTGCCTCGAATGTAAGATAGAGGGTCATCATCTTCGTGAGCGATGCCGGATAGCGCAGGCCATCCGGATCTTCACCGTAAAGCACCTTGCCCGACTTCGCGTCGACAACGATGCCCGCATATTTAGGATCCGCATGCGCCGGCTGCGCAACTGCGGATAACGACAACGCAATTGCGATGAAGTATCCGAGGCGTTTTGCCTGCGCTTTCACTGCACCCTTGGGAAGAGACGCCGGGAACATGGTTTTCAACACTGCCGCACTCATCGATTCTGTCATTTTTCAATAGATCCGGACGTGCCCCCACCCCGGATTGCTAGTGAAGCAATCTAGGAGAACAGCGTTACCAAGAGGTTTATGATGAACGGCCACTTACTTCGATTTGAAGCATTTTAGTCGCCTTTCGAAGCGGAGTTGCTGCCGGTGGCGTCAAGCCGCGCGTCGACAAACGAGTGAACTGCGGCATCAATGTGATCCCAGTCCTTCAAAAGGCTGCTCGAGAATCGATAAAGAGTGGTCAGGTCGCTGCCGATATGTACATCCCGTTGGCAATCGCCGCTGGTGGCGTGCCCGGTGGCAGACGGTAAAAGGCACCGTACGACGAAGGGCTGTTTGCCAGGGCGTTCCGCCGTCAGAAGAACCTCTTCCCCGTAGCCGCTCGTGTTCTTGAGGCGATGAAGCGTCAGTCCATGGCCGTAAGCGATCGGCGGCCCATCAAACAGCTGGGTGTAGATAGGCTCCAGGCGTCCGGACATGTCCTTCGACATGGTGCTTTGGGAAATCTGCAGAAAGATAAGCAGGTCGGAGCGCTCGACATTGTCAAAACTGTCTCGCCGATCATGGCCGTATCCCATCATGCCCGGCCATGTGAGGTAGAGGTCGATGCGCTCTGCCAGTCCGGATCGACGCTGTTCGGCGAAGCGTATCGTGTTTTCAGGAACCTGCAGCGTGTCTTCACCGATGGTGACGGCCAGCATGGCGCTGCTTTCCGAGTGGCCGCCCAACGCCATGCGCTGACCAAGCCAGCGGCCACCGATGCTGATCGCAAGGGTTATTGCAACAAGCAGGATCGTGGCCAGCGTCAGCCGCTGCAGAAATCGATCGGAAATGAGTGGCAGGTCTTCCTGCGGCTGCGCTGAGGCGCGGCGTGTCATGGTCGGTCCCGTGTCCAGATGTGATTTTGCGGGACCGGAACAGGATACGGGGTCCAAACGCCTCTGCCCGCGATAGTCTCGCGGGCAGGGTTAATTTTCGGTGAATTCGTTGAGGTCGGTTTACTGGCTGACGCTGCCCACGGCGATGGCGCGGCCATCTTGGAGCTTGACCCAGCGCGACGGATCAACCGTGTCCTGACGCTTCAGGTAGGTGTATTCCGTGTCCATCCAGGGCAGAACCTTGTTGCGCATGTTGTCGAGGATGTAGTCGCCGCGATCGGTGCGGACGGTGAGGACGGCATGGCCTTCGCCGTTCGGCTGCAGCACGACGGTGATGAGCAGGTCCGATGCATCAAAGCCCTTCTGCATCAGCATCTTGCGCTTCAGGAGAACGAAGTCCTCGCAATCGCCTGCCGTCGTTGGGTAGGTCCAGAACTCCTCGACGCCGTAAAGTTCCTGGTCGGTCATCGGGGTGATGTCTGTGTTGACCGTGTAGTTGACGTCAAGCAGCGTGCGCCAATTGTCTTCCGTCAGCGCAACGGGGCCGGCATCGCCCTTAAGCGGCTTGCATTCGCTGACATAGGTCTTGCAGAATTCGTAATGACCGATCGGCGGGCTCGCTTTGCCGATGACGCGCATGGCACCGGCCGGCATTGCAAGCGATGGTGCGGCAGCTGCGAGTGCGATGGCGGCGGTCAGGAATACCTGTGCAAGTCTTTTCGGAAGCGTCATTTTTCTGTCTCCCCGTGGTTGGTGAGACAATGCCGGAAAGCCTTTGAGTGAACGCAAAATAGCGACGTAAAATCAATCGCTTATTGTAATAGATATTGACGAAAAACCGAATAAAACACGCGTTGTTTTTGAATAAAAGACGACGAAAATTCGCGGCAAATTTAGCTAAAATTCTACTCGAATCCGGCCGACCTTCTCGTAAGTCTCTGGAGTCTCATCACGTCAGTCTGTTCGTGCTCTCGCCAATCGTAAGGCGGTTGGGATGTGTATGCTCCGACCGGCTTCGAAAATGCAGTTCAAATTGCTCTGACGGCGCGCAAAAACGCCCTTCTAGGCCTTCAAAATTGCCTGGAAAAAAATCCCGAAAAGATACATTTTTTTGATACTGACCGATTTTCGGACGGCAGTGCGTGGGGAGCCGCCGTTTTCGTGTCGATTTCGGACGTGGAAACGAACGACCGATTGGCTGAAAATGATATCGGGAGATTAAGGCGCTGTCGCGCAGATGGGCGGCAGCCTTGCTGTGGTGAGGTGCTTTAAGTTTTAAAGCGAAGAGTTGAGATGGGGCGAGCCAAACTGGATGCTCGCGAAACGCGTCAGAGGAATTCCGTCAGGGCTTCGCGCGACTGGACCGACGCGAATTCGATCGCGACGCCTTCCATGAAATGGCGGACGACGCGGCCGCGCATATTGCCAAGTCGCACCGGGGTTCCGATGACCGGCCTGATCTCGACATCGACAGCTGCGCCCGACAAGGAAAGGTCCATTAGGCGGCAGGAATAGCGGCTGCCATCTTCGAGAGTCAGTTCAGTCAGCGTGTTGCGCGGCATCAGGCGATCGTGTCGACGATCTTCCGGCAGGCCAAGCTCGTGCTTGTTGGCAATCCAGGTCAGCTGGGCTGCCAGCTTCTCGCGCTTTCGCTCGGTGGCGTTGATTGACAATACAAAGCCATCGTTGGTGAGGCTGATCACATTGCCTTCAAGTCGTCCAAGATGGTCGAGATAGGCTATGACGCGCTCGTTCAGGCGCGGCTGTCCGGTGCAGACAAAGTTCACGTCGCCGGGCGACATGTCTATAACCGTGCAGGGGTATTCTTCATGATCAGCCAGCATGAGACGTCCTTCGACGTTGACCGCGACGCGCTGAAACGAGCGCTGGGCAGCGATCGCGTGCGTCTGCTGGGTCTGTGCCGGCTGGAAGGAATACATGTTAGTATGTCTGGCTCTGAGCTGATGCTGAACCAGATAGATAACATTAGGCAGTTAACAGATGGTTGTCCCGGCGCCCGGACTTATCGTCCGGGTTGGGCGGCTTTCTGCCCGACCAGTCGGCGAAAAAAGGTGATCGGCATTGCTGTCGAAACATTGCTGTCGGCGCTGATGGTTGGTCGCGTCCCGTCCGGTTTGACAAAGCCCCAGCTTTCAAAAGCCAGGCCCCGTACCGGCACGGCGGTGAAAGGGAGCGGGGTTTCATGCGGCACGAGCGCCCCGAGCGCACGATCGCTTCGATATCCCTGTGAACGGATAGGCATCAGAAGCAGGTCATGGGCGTAATCTTGCCCGTCATGCGACAATCTGATGTCGAGCAAAGCGGGGCGTTCGTAGAACAGGACATGTTTGAGGATTGTCGTCGGCTCATCGTCTTGCGCACCGAGCCACATGAACGTGTAGTCGAGGCCACGCAGTTCTCGATCGAAAAGTTCGCAGATGCGTGTCCCGGCAAGCGCGAAAGTCGGCCTGTCGGAGACGGTCGAATTGACGATGAACAGATGTGGCAGAAAACGGCGCAAAGCCGACGGATCGATCTGGGAACGCAAGGGGGCCGGCCGGCTGCCTCTTAAGCCGTTCCAGTAGTTAAAGATTTCTTGTGTTGCCGTATGTAGCATGCGTCAGTCCTGTTCGATTATGATCCAGAATGCCCCTCGGAACCGTGTGGATAGGCTTTACCCAGCGAAAATCGTGCCAGTTGGCATGGGTGGTGTAACGGCGAACCCATGCGGCGTGTCGCATGCCCGTATGCGCGGCTTTTCAAGCCCCGAACGCTGCTGTATTCCTGATTCACTGCTGATGACGGAAGGATTGGCCATGGACGATAGGCCCGACATGGCCCCCGAAGAGGATGCATTCGCGCAGAATGGTAGGCGTGAGAGGCAGCCTGTCTTCAATATGCCGGGCATTCTTCTCGCCAGCATGGTTCTGCTGGCCACGCTTTATATCGTCCAGGAGTATCTGCTGAGCGCAGACGCGCAGGCCGAGTTTATCGTCACGCTGGCGTTTACCCCTATCCGCTACATCTTTCCGTTGTCGGAGCAGGGATATGAATGGCTCTGGACGCCGGTCACCTATTCGCTTCTTCACGGTAGTGTGGAGCATATTGCCTTCAATGCATTATGGCTCGCGGCGTTCGGCACGCCTGTCGTTCGGCGCATAGGTGCCGTTCGTTACGTGATCTTCTGGGTTTTATCCGCAGCCGCAGCTGCTTTCTTTCATGCCGGCCTTCACTGGGGTGAGGAAACCCTGTTGATCGGTGCGTCCGGTGTGGTCTCGGCGCTGATGGGGGCCTCCTGCCGTTTCGCCTTTCCCGATGGCGGCGGCTACGATCGCACCCATGGGCATCTTTATCCTCGCCAATCGATCCTCGGTGCGTTTTCGAATCGCACGGTGGTTATTTTCACGGCCATGTGGTTCTTGGGAAATATTCTCGTAGCCGTCGGTCTGCCGCTGATTGGCAGCAATGCGGGTGATATCGCCTGGGACGCCCATATAGGCGGTTTTCTTTTCGGCTTTCTGCTGTTCTCGCTTTTTGATCCAATTCGCTACCGTGAGCTGTAACTGCCACGGCTTGAACTCGCCTCGGGGCCGATCTACAATTCCAGATGTATGGAGAAAGTGCCGGAAGTCTCGGAGGAGGAGATGTTCGGCACGGTGATTGGCCATGTGGATTGGTAAGGAGAAGGCATGTCGACTACCGTGAAGATGATGCTTGATGCCAAAGGGCGCGCAGTTCAGACGGTCGAACCAGACCGGAAGCTGCTGGAGGTTGCGTCGGTTCTGAACGAAAAGAAGATCGGTGCCGTCGTGGTGGCCGGTCTGGAGGGACGTATCGCCGGTATCTTCACAGAACGTGATCTGGTCAGGACGATTGCGACCCACGGTGTTGCCGCGCTCGAAAAGCCGGTTCAGACAATGATGACAACAGGCGTGACGCGCTGTCGTGAAGAGCAGACGGTGGAAGAGGTCATGGAAATGATGACTGCCGGCCGCTTCCGTCACGTACCGGTCGAAACCGATGGAAAGCTTGCCGGAATTATCTCCATCGGCGACGTGGTGAAGGCGCGCATGCGCGAAGTCGAGCTCGAGGCCGAGCAGATGAAGGCCTATATCGCCAGCTGAGGCGCGGCTTTGTTCATTGAAAACTGCTTCGCCCGTTTCTAGCGGGCGAAGACCTCCTGCATGCGCTTCAAGGCGCCGATCTGCGCCATGGTTTCTTCATAACCGCGCTCGATCGCTTCACCCGCGCGGTGGAATTCCGACAGGCCGATATCATTCAGGCGCGGATGAAGTGCTAGATCCGGCGGGTCTCCGGCCAGGCGGGCGCGCGAAATGCGTTCCTGGATTATGTTGAAAGCCTGTACCATCGTGCCGGTGACGCCGACCTTCGCCTCGTCGGATCGTTCGCGGATCACTTCGTCGAAGGTCTGGACGCTCGCGTTGTGCTTGACCACGGCCGAGCGGCCGAAGACGTCGTAGTTCAGGTTCACGGCGACGACGAGCGGCTGCTCATAGGCCCGGCAGACGGAGGTCGGCACCGGATTGACCAATGCGCCATCGACCAGTGTCCGATTGTTGCATTTGACCGGTTCGAAGATGCCGGGAAGCGCATAGGATGCGCGCAGGCCGGTGATCAGCGAGCCGCTGGAGATCCAGATCTCGTGTCCGGTCAGAAGTTCGGTCGCAACCGCCACAAATGGGCGATCGAGATCTTCGATTGCCAAGCCTTCGAGATGTTCCTGCATTCGCTTTGTGAGCCGCATGCCACCGAACAACCCGCCGCCGCCGATGGTAAGATCGAGAAGCGCTGCGATGCGGCG
This sequence comes from Aliirhizobium cellulosilyticum, assembly GCF_014198105.1. Taxonomy (NCBI): domain Bacteria; kingdom Pseudomonadati; phylum Pseudomonadota; class Alphaproteobacteria; order Hyphomicrobiales; family Rhizobiaceae; genus Aliirhizobium; species Aliirhizobium cellulosilyticum. Next base: position 1,284,730 of record NZ_JACIGW010000001.1, read on the forward strand.
CATGGTGAGCGAACGGGCGAATGCTTCCAGTTCGTCGAGCTTGCCGGAGAGATAACAGCCGCCGACCAGTGCGCCGATCGAGGTGCCGGCGATCATGCCGACCTCGATGCCTGCTTCGTCCAGCGCCCGCAGGACGCCGATATGCGCCCAGCCGCGGGCTGCACCGCCGCCAAGCGCAAGCGAAAGTTTTGCTTTACGGGGAGGGGCAATCACAACCGGGGGCGAAGGGTTTTCGACGCCAGCCGTAACAGTGTCCTGCGACGCGGCCTGACGGTCCGAACGGTTCCAAGTCCAGTTCAGCATTGATCCATACCCTCCTGAGCCGATCACTGCGTAATCGCTAATTAACGCATCGGATGGTTTCGAAAGCGTTTACTCTGGCGGCAGCTGGATCAGAACGGGACGGGTTACCTATTCGGTCGGCTTGCTGGAATACACGGCTTCAGGATCAAAATGACGCGCATCGTCCCTGATTTCAAGGATGGTACGGTCGTCATCTTTTGTTACCGCCCGATAGAAACAAGAGCGGCGACCGGTGTGGCAGGTCGCGTCATGGCCTGCAACGGAGACTTTCAGCCAGATTGCATCCTGATCACAATCGGTACGGATCTCGTGGACGGTCTGCAGGTTTCCGGAGGTTTCGCCCTTCTTCCAAAGCGATTTGCGCGAGCGGCTGTAATAATGGGCGATGCCGGTATCAACCGTCAGCTTCAATGCCTCGGCATTCATGTGTGCGACCATCAGAAGTTCGCCGTCGCGCGCATCGGTGACGACGGCGGTGATCAAGCCGTTATCGTCGAAACGCGGCGTGAAGAGGCCCGCCCCCTCAAGCTCGGCCTTGTCGGCGGAGGGGGCAGGGAATTCTGAAATGTTCATGGCAGATACCTGTGCGGATCACCGGTTGCGGGCAAGCGTGAAGAAACGTGCCTGCTCGGTCGGATTGGTCTTGAACTCGCCGGTGAACGTGGTGGTCAGCGTACGTGAGCCCTGCTTCTGCACTCCGCGCATTTCCATGCACATGTGCTCGGCTTCGATGAGCACGGCAACGCCGCGCGGCTTCAGGGTGTCCTGGATCGCATTGGCGATCTGCGCCGTCATGTTTTCCTGGGTCTGCAGCCGGCGACCGAAAATTTCGATCACGCGAGCGATCTTCGACAGGCCGAGGACCGGGCCGTTCGGCAGATAGGCGACCGTCGCCATGCCCTTGATAGGCAGCATGTGGTGTTCGCAATGGGAAAAGAAGGGAATGTCGCGCACCAGAACGATATCGTCGAAGCCCGACATTTCCTCGAATGTGCGGCCGAGCACTTCCTGGTAGGACTGCTCGTAGCCGGCAAACAGTTCGCGATAGGCTTTTGCAACGCGCGTCGGCGTGTCCAGCAGGCCTTCGCGGGCGGGATCGTCACCTGCCCAGCGCAACAGCGTGCGGACTGCCTCTTCGGCTTCCTGCTGGGTTGGACGAATCGGCTGCTGTGCCTTGTCCTTCACCTGTTCCTGGCCGCCGGCCGGAAAATTCTTCACAATCGCATCCATCTATTGTCTCCCGATGCGGTTCAAGGCCGCATCCGACATACATTCGGGTGTGTCATCATCAGCATTCCGACGGCTCGCCTACGCGAGTTTGCGCCGTTCAAGCCGGTCTCAAAGCCCGTATCTGATCGCTGGCGGGGCTTTTGACAAGGTATTCTCTTCCGCTGACGCGCAAAATTGGCAAAATCCTGTTTTATTGATCATCGCTTCGAGGCATCACATATAGTCAGATACAGGCCCATTCCCAAGAGCCTTTACGTGACGATCCGTTCACCGGATCACCACAGCGAACTGAGACGAAACGGACGCATCGCATGGACGACATCTACAATCAGAAGATCCTCGAGTTCGCCGGAAATATCACGCGCGCCGGTGTGATTGCTGACGCTGATGCGACATCCGAGAAGCATTCCAAGCTCTGTGGCTCGAAAGTGCGGGTCCATCTCAAGCTCGATGGCGGTGTGGTGACGGATTTTTCCCACGAGGTGCGGGCCTGCGCGCTCGGGCAGGCTTCTTCGGCAATCATGGCGCTGCATGTTGTCGGCGCGACAGCCGGTGAATTGCGTCAGGCGCGCCTCGACATGCTGGCGATGCTGAAGGATGGAGGCGAGGGGCCTTCCGGCCGTTTCGAGGATATGCGGTATCTGAAGCCGGTGAAAGACTACAAGGCCCGCCACGCTTCGACCATGCTGACTTTCGATGCTGTCGTGGATGCAATCGATCAGATCGAGGCGAGGCAGGCGGACAGGCTGGAGGCTTGAGGTTGGTTGCCGTGGCCGCCCCCCTCTGGCCTGCCGGCCATCTCCCCCACAAGGGGGGAGATCGACTCGCTGCAGGCGTCTTGCCAAACAAAGCGCTCCTACTCGCAGTCAAGCAAGGTTTGCGGAAGGTCGAGCGCACGCGCCCAGCTGATCTCCCCACCTGTGGGGGAGATGGCCGGCAGGCCAGAGGGGGGCATACGCGCGCAAACGAAGGACGCAAGGCAAACGCCTCCGGCGACGACGCCTGATGTGCAACTCCCCCGACTGCAACCACGAAAAGCCCGCACCACGCTTCTCTCGCAACTGGCAAGGCCCGTTCCGCAAGACGCCCGGGCGGCTGTTCGGAATGGGTTTCATCCGTCTCTACCAGCTGACGCTCTCCGGCTTCATCGGCAATTCCTGCCGGCATATCCCGACCTGTTCCGAATACGGCTACGAAGCCTTCGCCAGACATGGTTTCTGGTCCGGTTTCTGGTTGACGCTGTTTCGCGTCGCGCGTTGCGGGCCAGGCGGCACGAGCGGGCTCGATCCGGTGCCGGAAGCGCTTGAAGCCGGTTATCGGCAATGGATGCCGTGGCGGCTTTGGCGCTGGGGCCGAAAGGCCTCGTAATCTTTACTCCGCCGCGATTTTTGACTATCACGCACGCGTTCGATGCCGCTTCGGCCAAAGCCGCCGCGGTCCTTTTTTGACCACCCGCATTCGTTGGCGGGACTGGACAGGAGAATTCAGATGTCCGTTTCCCTTACATTTCCCGATGGCTCCGTTCGCGCGTTCGACGCGGGCACGACCGGTTTTGCCGTTGCCGAATCCATTTCCAAGTCGCTGGCCAAGAAGGCCGTCGCAATCGCGCTCGATGGCGAGTTGCGCGATCTCTCCGATCCCGTCACCGATGGCAAGATCGAGATCGTCACGCGCACCGATCCGCGCGCGCTGGAACTCATCCGCCACGATGCCGCTCACGTCATGGCCGAGGCCGTGCAGGACCTGTGGCCTGGCACCCAGGTGACGATCGGCCCGGTTATCGAGAACGGTTTCTACTACGACTTCAAGCGCGTCCACCCGGACAGCCGCGAAGACTGGCCCTTCACGCCCGAAGATCTGCCGAAGATCGAAAAGAAGATGAAGGAGATCATTCAGAAGAATGCCGCCTTCACCAAGGAGATCTGGTCGCGCGAAAAGGCGAAGGACGTGTTTGCCGACAAGGGCGAGGCCTACAAGGTCGAGCTGGTCGACATGATCCCGGAAGGCCAGGAGCTGAAGATCTACAATCAGGGCGGCTGGTTCGACCTCTGCCGTGGTCCGCACATGGCCTCGACTGGCCAGATCGGCACTGCCTTCAAGCTGATGAAGGTTGCCGGCGCATACTGGCGCGGCGATTCCACCAAGCCCATGCTGACGCGCATCTACGGTACGGCCTGGGCGACCCAGGAAGAACTGGACCAGTATCTCCACGTTCTCGCCGAAGCCGAAAAGCGCGATCACCGCAAGCTCGGCCGCGAAATGGATCTCTTCCATTTCCAGGAAGAAGGTCCGGGCGTGGTGTTCTGGCACGGCAAGGGCTGGCGCATGTTCCAGACGCTGACGGCCTATATGCGCCGCCGTCTGGCCGGCACCTATGAAGAGGTCAATGCACCGCAGGTGCTTGACGCCTCGCTTTGGGAAACCTCGGGTCACTGGGGCTGGTACCAGGAAAACATGTTCGCGGTAAAATCCGCCTACGCCTTCACTCACCCGAAGGACGAGGAGGCGGATAACCGCGTCTTCGCGCTGAAGCCGATGAACTGCCCGGGTCACGTGCAGATCTTCAAGCATGGTCTGAAGTCTTACCGCGAACTGCCGATCCGTCTTGCGGAATTCGGTCTCGTGCATCGCTACGAAGCTTCGGGCGCGCTTCACGGCCTGATGCGCGTGCGCGGCTTCACGCAGGACGATGCGCACGTCTTCTGCACCGACGAACAGCTGGCGGCGGAATGCCTGCGCATCAACGCGCTGATCCTGTCGGTCTATGAAGATTTCGGCTTCGAGGAAGTCGTCGTCAAACTGTCCATGCGTCCTGAAAAGCGCGTCGGCACCGACGCTCTGTGGGATCGCGCCGAAAGCGTGATGACGGATGTGTTGAAGACGATCGAGGAACAGTCGGGCGGCCGCATCAAAACCGGCATCCTGCCGGGCGAGGGCGCGTTCTACGGTCCGAAGTTCGAATATACGCTGAAGGACGCGATTGGCCGTGAATGGCAGTGCGGCACGACGCAGGTCGACTTCAACCTGCCGGAACGTTTCGGCGCCTTCTATATCGACCAGAACTCGGAAAAGACGCAGCCGGTGATGATCCACCGCGCCATCTGCGGCTCGATGGAACGTTTCCTCGGCATCCTGATCGAAAACTTCGCGGGCCATATGCCGCTGTGGTTCGCGCCGACGCAGGTCGTCGTTGCAACCATCACGTCTGATGCCGACGACTACGGTCGCGAGGTTGCGGAAGCGCTGCGCGAGGCCGGCCTGCAGGTCGAAACCGACTTCCGCAACGAAAAGATCAACTACAAGGTCCGAGAGCATTCAGTTGCCAAGGTTCCGGTGATCATCGTCTGCGGCCGTCAGGAAGCAGAGCAGCGTTCGGTCAACATCCGTCGCCTCGGCTCGCAAGCGCAGACGGCCATGTCGCTCGACGAGGCACTTGCCTCGCTGGTCGATGAAGCTACGCCGCCGGACGTCAAGCGCCGCAAGGCTGCCAAGGTCAAGGCTGCCTGATCTTTGAAACATCGACAGCGCCCGTCATGCACGGGCGCTGTCAGAATATTGTCATCGGACTGAAATATTATAAGCTCGTGATGAATGGGCGGAGCTTCCGCGGAGACAGAATGCGCTTCAAGGAACTCTCTTACGCCAACGAGCGCGATCCGCGCCTCAAGCGTTGGTTTATCCGCTCCATCGAGGGACTATCCGGCCGCGACCGTTATGCCCGCCTCTATGACATCTGGCGCAAGGACATCGTCGGCAAGACCGATCGCGTGTTCGGCAAGATGCTCGATCTCATCGATGTCGAACTCGACGTGCAGGGGGAGTGGCTGCCTGTTGTCGAGCACGGGCGTCCGCTCGTCATCGTCGCCAACCATCCGTTCGGCATCGGCGACGGAATTGCTGTTCTGGCCATGGCCGAACAGCTTGGCCGACCGTTCCGTGTCCTGATCAATGACGAACTGCTGAAGGTGCCGGAAATGGCGCCCTATTCGCTGCCTGTCTCCTTCGAGGAAACGAAGGAAGCGCTGGCGATCAACATGCAGACCCGCCACGAAGCGCTGAAGCTTCTGAAGGAAGGCGTGACGATCATCATCTTTCCAGCCGGCGGCGTCGCCACCGCGAAGAAGGGTTTCGGCATGGCGCAGGATCTTCCCTGGAAGATTTTTGCGGCAAAGCTGGTGCAGACCGCCAAGGCCAATGTCGTGCCGATCTATTTCGAAGGCCAGAACGGCCCGCTCTTCCACATTGCGAGCAAGCTGTCGCTGACGCTCAGGCTGTCATTGCTGATCCGCGAGTTCAAGCGGCTTTCCGGCAGCTCGATCCGGGCGCGTGTCGGGGCGATGATGACCTGGGAAGAACTTTCCAGCATCAAGGAACGCAAGGACCTGCTGACGGTGCTCCATGACGCGGTGTTTTCGATGCGTCCGGTCAAGCGCTCGCGTCTGGCTAGGTTTCAGGAGAAAAGGCAGGCTGCGCAAGAAGCGATTCGCAAGGAAGCGGCCTGATTTCTCAATCCAGGTCCGTCTGGATCCATCTGGGCGAATGATGAATGTCGATCGTCTGCAGGCGTCCGGGGCCGAGATTTTCGAACCTGTGCGGAATGCCCGCCGGGCCGAGAACTGCTTCTCCCGCGCCAGCCTCGATCACGTCGTCACCGACAAAGAACCTCGCTCTCCCGGCGATGACGATGAAGGTTTCGTCATAGGGGTGGACATGCAGCTTCGGCCCCTGTCCGGGCGTATCATTGCCATAGGCGAGAACGGTAACCGGACCGTTGATCACTTCGCCGTGCAACGAACCGCGCCACGCGCCCTCTGCCTTGGGATCGAAAACCATGCCTTTGGCGGGCGGTCTGCCATCGGGCATGACGGTGTCAGGATCGAAGTCTCTGCGGATCATCACGTCTCTCCCTGGCGTCAGACTAGGTGCATGAACTAGGTGTCGTCAAACGTGACAAGCGCGTCAGTAGAAATGTACCTTCTTAAGGTCGACTTCGTATGGATCCATTATGAACGGGCTCCCGTCCTCTTTGTAGATTTCGAGTTCGGATATTCTACCATTCGTCACATGCAGTGCCAGTCTGACTAATCTTGCCATGCGAATGGGGCTCCAACCATCTGAAGTGCCATCATCATAGAAGCCTTCAACGGGTATGAAGTCGTTTGCGCGCGGCGACGGGGCATCATTGTCCTTCACGTCAGCCAGAGGCCCGTCAGTGCTAAGCTTCAGGCTTCCTTTCTGGTCGATGGACATCACTTGCAGCGACGCCATCTGCTGGAGAATTTCTGCCTTTCCTTGAAAATCGCCCCGCAGCAGATGCATCAAAAGTGCGCGTTCGTTCGGTTTTGTTGCTCTCCAGCCGTCAGGTTGATCGAACATGTCGCCGTCTCCTACATCACGGAGGTTTTAAGCCACTGGGAAAAACTAGGCTCCAGAGAGAGTCTTCAAGAATAAAATCGATCAGCGGCGATGCATTGCGCTGTAGTGTAAATGTTCAAGATTGGACCGGTCAGAGGGAGGCGACGATCAGTCGCCTAAACTCAATCCTGCGGTTCGACCGCTGCCGTTTCGCCGCTGTTGCGCGGATTGCGCATCAGGACCTCGACATCCGTGTTGCGGCCGGCCTTGACGCTGAACTCGCGCTGATAGGTCTTGTCCTTGTTGCGGGCGACGGCCAGATAATCGCCTTCCGACAAGACCATGGTTGAAAACGCGCTGACGCTTTCGTTGACGACGTCACCGGCGGCGGTCAGCACAGACCATGCGGTATCGGCAATAGCCTCGCCACCGGGCTGGGAAACCAGTTTGAGGGTTATCTGGGCAGCCTTGTGCTGCAGCACCGCCTGGGTGAGCTTGCCTGCCTCGACCTGAATATCGGCGCGCACGACCGCGTTGATGTCGCCATATTCGGAGACGACATGGTAGGTCCCGGCATTCAACCGAACGATGGTATTCGGTTTGACATCAGACATGACCAGAGCGCGGTCGCCGTTTTCGCGAACCTCGGAAGAATAGATGGAAAAGCTGAGCTGGCCTGGGGGGATGCGCTGGTCGGTTCCTGCAACGGCATTCAGCACAAAGCCGCCTGCATCCAGCACGAGCGTTTGTTCGGCGACATTGCCCTCCGCCGGAACCGTCAGCTTTTTGGTGATACCGGCGCGCCCGAAGGCGCAGTTGACGAAGTAATCGCCGGGCGCCAGCTGAAAATCGGCGGAGCCGCCATTCGAGCTTGCCACCAGCGGCAGCTTGCCGTCTTCGCCGGCAATCGGGCTGAACACCCGCCAGGCGAGACCATCCTTCATCACGTCGCCGTTACTGGTCAGTTTGGCGTTGAAGCGCACATCCTTGGCAACGGCGCTTTGAGGCAGGATGGATGATGGGGAAAACGCGTTCAGCTTCGGCATCTTGGCTGAGCTGTCGAGCTGCTTGAAGCTCTTGAATGCGTCACCTTCCTGCGCTTGAACGCCTGTCACGAGGAGAAGCAGCAATGCTTCTGCAAGGAAGATATGGCGAACAATGGAGATGCCTGACATTCGATGACCGGTTGACTCTTGTTTTCTGACTGGCCACTTGAAGACCATGGGAAAGGCAAATTCAAGGCCTCATTCTACCACATCCCACCAAATGGACTACCGCACCTCGGGCACACCCCACCAAATGGAAGTTTCGGACATGACCAATGACGTAAAGCTGATCGACTATCTGCGTGAACGCCACTCGACACCGGTTGCGCAGATCAAGGGGCCGGCTCCGGATGCGGCGGAACTGGATGAGATTCTCACGTCAGCCGTGCGCGTGCCTGACCATGGAAAGATCGCTCCCTGGCGGATTGTCGTCTATCGCGGCGATGTCTGCGTCTCGCTCGGCGAAACTTTCCTTGAAATCGCTTGCGCGCAGAACGGCGAGATGACCGATGCGGCGAAGGAAGCCGAGCGGGTGCGCTTCACCCGCGCGCCGCTGGTCGTCGGCGTGATCAGCACGGCGGCGCCGCATGCGAAGATCCCCGAATGGGAGCAGGTCCTGTCTGCCGGTGCCGTGTGCCTCAACATGTTGATGGCTTGCGAGGCACGCGGTTATGTCGCCAACTGGCGCACCGAATGGGTTGCTTATGATGCAAAAGCCCTGACCGCGCTTGGCGTGAAGGAAGGCGAAAAGGTTGCCGGTTTCATCCATGTCGGTTCCAGCGATTTCCCGATGCCGGATCGTCCGCGGCCGCAGCTTGCAGATGTCGTCACCTACGCCTGAGGCGAGACCAACATGTTTTACCGTACGGACACGAATGATCACGGCATGGCGCACGATCCCTTCAAGGCGATCGTGGCGCCGCGACCGATCGGCTGGATCGGCACCAAGGGCAGGGACGGGTCGTTCAACCTCTCGCCCTACTCCTTCTTCAACATCGTCTCCGATGCACCGAAACTGGTGATGTTCTCGTCATCGGGGCGCAAGCACAGCCTCAAGAATGCGGAGGAGACCGGCGTGTTTACCGCGAGCCTGGCGAGCCGGCATCTTGCGGATCACGTCAACGCATCCTCGGCACCCGTCGATTACGGTGTCGACGAGTTCGAGCTGGCGGGGCTTACTGCGGCGATGGGGCAGGTTGTCGATGCGCCTTATGTGGCCGAGGCCTACACGGTGCTGGAATGCCGGCTGACCGAGATCATCCAGCCGAAGGGGCTCAACGGCGAGACTTCGCAATCCTTCATGGTCTTCGGTCAGGTCGTCGGCATCCATATCAGCGAGGAAATCATTCGCGACGGGCGAATCGCCATGGATCTCGCCCGGCCGATCGCGCGCATGGGATATATGGATTATGCGGATGGCGGTACGGATGTGTTCCAGATCGCCCGACCGACCCGATAACTGCCTGATAAGGCTTGCCTGGATGTCGAGGTTAATAAACGTGGTGAACCAATATTAACCTTTTCAAACTAGCGTTCGGCAAGTCGGGCCGTTGAAGCCGCGGCCAGATTTCCGAGGCGCATTGTGATCGTACAGGCATTTCTACGTTGGGCTGAAACGGCGAGGACCGGCGATCGGGCAAGGGCTGCAAGCGCGCTTGCCGATGCGTTCATCAAGTCGTCGCTAGGCCCGGACGAGCATCGCGCCGCGATAATGGCAATGACCTATCTTCTGGACGATCCTTCGCCGAAAGTGCGTCTGGCGCTGGCCGAGGCTCTCGCTTCTTCGGACGCAGCACCCCGCGCGATCATCATGTCGCTTGCCGAAGACCAGCCGGAGATTGCCTGCACGGTGATTGCCTGCTCTCCCGTCCTAAGCGACGCCGATCTCGTCGAACTGGCCGGACGTGGCGATTCGTTCACGCGGTCTCTGGTCGCAACACGGCCTGGGCTCGGCTGCAGTGCTGCTGCCGCGGTTGCCGAGGTGGGTGACGGCGCCGAGATCGTCCTCCTTTTGGAAAACGATACCGCCTCTGTCAGTCGCATTACCCTGCGCCGCATGGCGCAGCGCTTCGGTCATCTGGCCGATGTGCGGCATCTGCTGCTCGAGCGCGGCAACCTTCCTGCCGATGTGCGACACATGCTGGTCGCCCATGTGGCGGCCGCGCTTGCCGGTTCGGACCTGGTCACCAGAACGATCGGTGCCAAGCGCATCGACGTCATGACACGCGAAGCCGGTGACGAGGCGATCGTCGCGATTGCCGGATCGATCTTGCAGGATGAAATCCCCTTGCTGGTCGAGCATCTGAAGACGAGCGGGCGGCTCACCCCGGCACTTCTCATTCACGCACTTTGCAGCGGCAAGGTGGATTTCTTTGCATCGGCCATCGTCTCGCTCGTTCATCTGGAAGAGCGCCGCGTCCGTGCGATCCTCGCGACCGGCAGGGTTCATGCGGTGCGAGCCTTGTTCGAAGCGGCTGGGATAGGGCGTGATATCGTCACCGTCTTTGTCGAGGCGGTATTCTTGTGGCGTCGCGCAGCCGCTGGCGGAGGTCTTGATACCTGTTATCTCGCGCTGCTCGAGCGGTTCGAGGGCTTACGTGGAGATGGTGGTGCGGTCGGACAATTGCTGGATATGGTAGACCTGCTCCAACGCGGCGAGCTGCGTCGCAGCGCACGCTCTTACGCTGCAGATGTTTCACTCGTCGCGTGATCGACTGTAAGGTCGCAGATTATGGCGTCAGTGATCGAACTTGCGTGCGACCCAGGAATAGCCGCCTTCCACAAGACGCACCGGCTTCGTCATCAGCGTTTTGACGCCTTCTGTTGTCGGTAGTACGGTCTTCACACGCTGTATGGCCCGTCCGGCCAGTGTTTCCGCTTCTTCCGGCGTTACTTCGGCGACTTCGACCTTCTGCGCATTTGTGTCCACCGACGTGTCAGACGTGTTCGTCTCGGCCGGTTGTGTTTCCTGTGAGGCAGAAGGGCGCGTTACCGGGATAGGCCCGACATTTGGTATGCCGGCGATTTCCGGGTCCTGGCAAACGGCGATCAGGACCGGATAGGGCTGGTTCGCATAGGTCGGAAGGTGATCTTCCGAGACGGAATCGCACATCGCCACAGACGGCCAGCGTTCCTGGGCTGTCGCTATGTACTTGCAGTCTGTCCCGCTGTCGTTACAGCCGAGAATGGTCATGACAACAAGGGCAGCGTTCATTCATATCTCCAACACGTTCAACCGAGCTTTATGATGAAGATCATGGCCCGATGAAGGCTGGGCTGTCCGATATTGGCTTAAGGGCCGGAAACCTTGCGTACCGGCGGCAAGTCTTCCTCTGAAAGCACGACCTCGGGATCAGAGGGCTGTTCCGCCTCTATTACATCGGCGATCTTGACCTCGCGAATCCACTCCCGCCAGATCGATACGACGAGGGCCATGAGAACCGGTCCGATGAACAGGCCGAGAAAACCCATCGTCTTGACGCCGCCGACAAGGCCGAAAAATGTCGGCAGGAAGGGCAGTTTGATCGGGCCTCCGACAAGGCGGGGGCGCAATGTCTTGTCGACGATGAAAAGTTCGACACTACCCCATATGAACAGGCCGGCGCCTGCAACATAGGAGCCATTGGCGACGAGATAAGCCGATACCAGCGTGAAGGAGAGCGGGGCGCCACCCGGAATGAGAGCCATGATGCCGGTAAGCACGCCGAATGTGACGGGTGAGGGAACGCCGGCGATCCAGTAGGCGATGCCGAGCACGATGCCTTCACCGATGGCGATCAGCGTCATGCCGGTGACGGTGGAGCTTATCGTGGCAGGTACGACGCGAGAGATCCGTTCCCAGCGTGTCGGAAAAATCCGCTCGCCCAGAAGGTCGATCTGGCCGCTGAACGAAGCGCCGTCGCGATAAACGAAAAACAGCGCGATCAGCATGAACAGCAATGTCAGCATGATGTGGAAGGCACTGTTTCCGGCCACAAGCACGCCATGATAGATTGCGCCGATATTGGCGCCGCTGATTAGCTGCGCAAGTTCCCCTACAGCACCAGGCGCGCCGATATGGCGGGTCCACTGAGTGCCGAGCCATTCTCCGGCAAAAGGCAGACCGATAATCCAGGCTGGTGGAGGCGCGCCGTTGCGGTTGACCTCGACGGCCCAGCGGAACCAATCAGCGATTTCCCCGGCGGCATAGGATGCGCCGATGCTGATCGGGATGACGATGAAGAGAACGATGAAGATAATCGCCAGCGTTGCGCCGATTGTGGTGTTGCCACCGACATGGGTCAGCAGGCGCCGGTAGAGTGGCCAGCTGGCAAAGCCGATCACCAAGGCAGCAAGTACTGGAACCATGAAGCCGTGAAAGAAATAAATGGCGGCGGCAGCTACAATGATCAACAGCCAGCGCGCAGCCGAAATCGGTGAGATCAGGGCAACCCTGTTGGGGCTAACGGGGCCAAGCCAACGCGGCTCGGCGCTGCCTTTTCGATTGCTGCTGCGGTTCACCATCAATTCCTGTCTAAATCTGGCTCCTATATGGCCAGAGAAGGTCGTGAAAACAAGCTTCGCACCGATTCATTAAAACGCTACTTCCTTACTTGCGGTAACGCTTAGATGCGATAGAAATATGAAATTGCCTATTGGCGATACCGCTCCATTTAACACGGGTATGTTTTAAACAGCTTGCGGGTCTTTGATGGGCGCGCCGGAAAACAGGAGCCATGTGTGCCATTGGCAGGACGGGAGCTTCAAGGGAAAATTGATGCGTCAGACTGAAGCGGTCAACCTCACCAATTGCGACCGTGAACCAATTCATATCCCCGGCTCCATTCAGCCGCATGGTTGCCTGATGGTCTGTGACGGCGTCGGTTCCGTCATCCTGCAGCATTCCGCGAATCTGGCAGAGATGTTGGGACTCACATCTTCCGTGATCGGCGAAAGGCTAGAAACCGTCTTGGGGGGCGATGTTGCCCATACGCTGCGCAACGCGCTGGCGACATCCGATGATCCTGCCCGGCCCGCCCTGCGGCATGCTTTGCGCCTTGCTTCGGGTCCTGTCATGGATATTGCGCTTCACCGCAATGGCGAAAAAGTGATCCTCGAATTCGAGCCGGCATCCAACGATACCGACCAGCCACTCGAAGTTGCCCGCATGCTGATCAGCCGGATCCGCAACGTCTCCAGCCTCGACCGGCTGGTGCAGAGCGCTACAAGGCTGATGTATGCGATGCTCGGTTATGATCGGGTCATGGTCTACCGTTTCGAGCAGGATGGCTCCGGGAAGGTCATCAGCGAATACAAGAGACGCGATCTGGAGAGTTTTCGCGGCCAGTATTTTCCGGCCGGCGATATCCCGGTCCAGGCGCGGGCGCTCTATATCAAGAACACGATCAGGGTGATCTGTGACGCCAATTATCAGCGTGTGCCGATCGTGCCTGAACTGGATGAGGACAACCAGCCTCTCGATCTGTCCTTCGCGCATTTGCGCAGCGTTTCGCCGATTCATTGCGAATATCTGCGCAACATGGGCGTCGGCGCTTCGATGTCAATCTCGATCGTCGTCGATGGCGAACTCTGGGGGCTGATCGCATGCCATCACTATTCGCCGAAAATCCTGTCCATGCCGCAGCGGGTGGCAGCGGAAACGTTCGGCGAGTTCTTCTCGCTGCATCTTTCTGCGCTCAAGCAGAAGGAGCTGCACGAGACCGCAAGCGTTGCACGTCGGTCGCTCGACCGGTTCCTGCAGGAAGCTTCGCATCATCGCGACATCAGCCTGCTGCTGCGAGGGTCGCTGGAGGCTTTCTCGACCATGCTGCCTTGCGACGGGGTCGGCCTGTGGCTGGATGGCGTCTGGTCAAGCCAGGGGAACACACCGCCACTCGAGATGATCGGAGAATTGGCGGACGAGATCGGCGGGCTGACTGGCGGCAAGGTCTGGTCGACCTTTCAGCTTTCGCAAGCCATTCCACAATCCGGCATTTCACCGGACGATGCCTGTGGCGTGCTCGCCATACCGCTTTCGCAGCGACCGAAGGACTATCTCTTCTTCTTCCGCAAGGAAGTGGTGCAGACGTTGGACTGGGCGGGCAATCCTGACAAGTCCTATATGACCGGCCCGATGGGAGATCGGCTGACACCGCGCAAGAGCTTCGCCATCTGGAAGGAAACCGTCAGGTTACAGGCACAGCCCTGGACCGACAGCGACCGGGAGATTGGCGAAGCTATTCGCGCGGTTCTCGTCGAGATCGTGTTGCATCACAACGAAATGCTGGCCGAGGAGCGCGGCAAGGCGGACGTGCGCCAGCGGATGCTCAACGAGGAGCTCAATCACCGGGTCAAGAACATCCTGTCGATCATCAAGGCTCTGGTGGGGCATCCGGTGGAAAGCGGCCGCAGCTTGACCGATTATGTCGGTTCGCTGAAGGGGCGCATCCAGGCGCTGGCTTTCGCGCATGACCAGGTGGTGCGCGGCGGCGACGGCGGTTCGTTGCTGGATCTCCTGGAGGCGGAACTGCGCCCCTATATGGAGGGCACCCGGTCCGTGGCGCTGGAGGGACCGCGCGTCTGGCTGGACAGCCGGGCCTTTTCGGTCATGGCTCTGGTCCTGCATGAAATGTCGACCAATGCCGCCAAATACGGATCGCTTTCGGTGCCGGGCGGCAGGCTCGATGTTCGGTGGAAGAGGCTCGAAATGGGTGCTTGTGAGATGAGCTGGATCGAAAGCGGCGGACCTGCGGTAAAGCCACCAAGCCGAAGCGGCTTCGGCAGCGTCCTCATCGGCCGCAGCATCCCTTACGAACTCGATGGCGAGGCGGAGGTCAACTATCCCGAGGCCGGCATCGAGGCACGCTTCGTTGTGCCGTCGAAGCATCTGCATGGTGACGATGACGTAACGACCGTTCGCATCGGCGATGTGGAGGCAGCTGAAACGGAAAGGCTCGAGACGCCTCATCTGGCGGAGAAGGAATTCCTGCTGGTCGAGGACCAGATGTTGATTGCGGCTGATGTCGAATCCATGCTGGCCGAGCACGGGATCAACAAGGTGACGACGGCGCCATCCGTATCGGAAGCGCTGCGCAGGTTGAGAGGCTTTACTCCCGACGTTGCGATCCTCGACGTCAATCTCGGATCGGGCACATCGCTTCCGATCGCCGAGGAACTGGTGCGGCGAGGGGTGCCCTTCGTGTTCGCCACCGGATATAGCGACCGTTCGATCATTCCGGCCAACCTGACCGCGCCGATCGTTCGCAAGCCGTATGAGGCGGAGGCCTTGATCTCCGCCGTCACCAAGCTGCTTGAGACGCGTTAGAGCCTTTCCTGGTTAAATTGAAACGTTCTGTTGGCTCAAACGGAGTCGGATGGTCGGTCCGGCAGGCGCGCGTCGTAGCCAAAGCATACGGCCAAGCCGGCCGGACGATCAGACGGCCCGTTTCAGCCAACCCGAAGGGCCGGGCATCTTTCCGCCAGGATCAAAGGCGATCGGCTCGGACGTACCTTGGGGTATGCCCTTCGCCAATCGCCTTTGCCCTGACGAAAACCTGCTCCGGCAGAACGCCTCAATTTAACCAGGAAAGGCTCTAAAGCGTCATCACAGCCAAAGGCGCAGGACGGGCGAAATCATCCTGTGCGGCAATCATGTTGAGTTCGCGCCTTCCGGCGGCAAGCGTCTTTTCGAACAGCGCGAAAATGCTGGAGGCTGTTTTCGACAGCGCCTGATCGAGCGGTGCGCCGGACAGGATGTGGCCGAGGAAAAGCGCCGAGGTGCAGTCACCCGCACCGTTGGGTGCCGGGTCGAATTGCAGGCGCGGCGTGGTGACGAGGAATTGTTTGCCCGATTTCGACGAAGCCAGCATCTGGATTTCGTCGTCGCGCGTGCCGTCATGGATGAGCGAGGTGAGGAGCACCGTTTCAGGCCCCATCTCGTGGATCATCAGGCAGGCCTTGCGCGCATCTTCGAGTGTCAGGATCTGGCGGCCAGCGAGATATTCCAGTTCAAACTGGTTCGGGGTGATGATCGAGGCACGGGCGAGCGCCTTCTGGCGAAAATAGTCGGGAATGCCGGGGCGGACGAAAAAGCCGCGGCCGACATCGCCCATGACGGGATCACAGAGCCAGCGCGTTCCTTCAGGCAGTCGGTCGAGAACCGAGAGGATGATTTCGCCGATCGCCGGGTCACCGAGATAACCGGTCAGAAGCGCATCCATCTTCTCAAGTGCGCCAAGGCTTTCCAGCCCGTCGAGAATGCTCTCGATATGGTCGGCGGAAAACACTTCACCGGTCCATTTCAGGTAGCCGGTATGGTTGGAGAACTGCACCGTGTTGATGACGGTGACTTCATGGCCGAGGCGCTGCAGGGGAAGCGTGGCAGCGCGATTTCCCACGTAACCATAGGCGACATGGGACTGGATGGAGAGGATCTGCTTCATGGCGGGGTGCTTTGTTCAGGTGATCGAAAAACGATCTTTCCGGTGAAGCATGCCGCGCCCCGTCACGCAATCCTATCTTGCTGCCCAGCTGTCAGATATCGAGATTTTCGGCAAATGCGGCGCGTTCCTGGATGAAGCGGAAGCGTGCATCGGCCTTGGTGCCCATCAGGTTGTCGACCGCCTCGCGGGTGCCTTCGAAATCCACCTCGTCGATATCGACCCGCAGCAGCGTGCGCTTGGCCGGATCCATGGTGGTTTCCTTCAGTTGCGCGGCCATCATTTCGCCCAGACCTTTGAAGCGCCCGATCTCGACCTTCTTGCCCTTGAAGACCGTCTCCATCAGCTCGGCGCGGTGGGCGTCGTCGCGGGCATAGACCGTCTTGCCGCCCTGGCGGATGACGTAGAGCGGCGGCACCGCCAGATAGAGATGGTTGCCGCGGATCAGCTCGGGCATTTCCTGATAGAAGAAGGTGATCAGCAGTGAGGCGATGTGAGCGCCATCGACGTCGGCATCGGTCATGATGATGACGCGCTCGTAGCGAAGATCTTCCTCACGGTATTTCGACCGCGTGCCGCAGCCGAGCGCCTGAATGAGATCGGCAATCTGCTGGTTGGCGGAGAGCTTTTCGCGGCTTGCCGAACCGACGTTGAGGATTTTGCCGCGCAACGGAAGAATGGCCTGATTGGTTCGGTTGCGGCCCTGCTTTGCAGAGCCACCAGCCGAGTCGCCCTCGACAATGAACAGTTCGGCACCCTCGGCCGTATTCTGCGAGCAGTCGGCAAGCTTGCCGGGCAGGCGCAACTTGCGCACCGCCGTCTTGCGGTTGACTTCTTTTTCCTTGCGGCGGCGAAGGCGCTCTTCGGCGCGTTCGATCACCCAGTCGAGCAGCTTTGCCGCTTCGTTGGGATTGCCGGCGAGATAATGGTCGAACGGATCGCGCAGCACGTTTTCGACAAGCCGCTGAGCCTCGACGGTGGCGAGCTTGTCCTTGGTCTGGCCGACGAATTCAGGCTCGCGGATGAAGACCGAGAGCATGCCGACGGCCGAGATCATCACGTCGTCGGTGGTGATCTCCTTGGCGCGCTTGTTCTGTGTCAGTTCGGCGTAGTTCTTCAGGCCCTTGGTCAACGCGATGCGCAGACCCGCCTCGTGCGTGCCGCCTTCCTGGGTCGGAATGGTGTTGCAGTAGGAATGCAGCTGCGGATCGCCGCCGTACCAGGTAATCGCCCATTCCATAGCGCCATGACCGCCGGTCTTTTCCGTGCGGCCGGAAAAAATCTCGCGGGTAACGGTGAAATCCTTGCCGAGCGTTGCGGCCAGATAATCCTTCAGGCCACCCGGGAAGTGGAAGACGGCCTTGTCCGGGATCTCGCCGCCTTCCGGCACGACGCCCGGATCGCAGCTCCAGCGGATCTCGACACCACCGAAAAGATAGGCCTTGGAACGGGCCATACGGAAAATGCGGCCGGCTTCAAACTTGGCGCGCTCGCCAAAAATCTGTGGGTCGGGATGGAAACGCACGCGGGTGCCGCGGCGGTTATGCACGTCGCCGAGTTCCTGCAGGCCACCCTGCGGCACGCCGCGGGAAAATGTCTGGCGATAGAGCTTGCGATTGCGGGCGACCTCTACTTCGAGCACATCAGACAGCGCGTTGACGACGGAGACGCCGACGCCGTGAAGGCCGCCGGAAGTTTCATAGGCATCGCCGTCGAATTTGCCGCCGGCATGCAGCTTGGTCATGATGACTTCGAGCGTCGACTTACCGGGAACCTGCGGATGGTTCTCTACCGGAATGCCGCGGCCGTTGTCGGAAACGGTCAGGAAACCTTCGGCATCGAGATGGACTTCGATGAAATTGGCGTGACCGGCCACCGCTTCGTCCATCGAGTTGTCGATGACTTCCGCGAAGAGGTGGTGCAGCGCCTTTTCGTCGGTGCCGCCGATATACATGCCCGGACGCATGCGCACCGGTTCGAGACCTTCGAGAACACGGATCGACGAGGCGCCGTAGTCTTCGCCGCCGCTCTTGAGCGGGGCTGGGCGTGGCGTGGACGGTTCGGCGGCAATGGCGGGTGCCGGCGCAGCCGCGACCGGTTTTGCGGTCGCCGGCTGGGTCGTCACCGGTTGGGCATTCGTCGAGGGATCACCGAAAAGATCGTTGTTATTGTCGTCCATCTGGTCTTTCACTGCTGCCTGCCGAGGTGCCGAGGAGGAAGCCATACCCGTCTCATATTGTTTCGAATCACTTGCGATTCTGCCAGAAAGCCGGCTTTTTCGCGATGCCGCGCGCGCGACCTTTGCTGCCAGCAATGCTAGCTAGACCCTGCCATGGCAAGCTTTCAAGACCGAAGGACCTCAATGAAACCCCGCATGTCCACAGTTCATTTCATTTTCGCCACGCTTCTTGCGATCTTGATATCATCGACCGGTGACGTCGTTATGGCGCAGGAAGGGCCGATCCCGCCTTTCAAGGATAACCTGTTTTCCAGCCACAAGGTGCTGAAGAGCGACGATGGCGGCGCTTACGAGGTGATGGACTATAACGAGCTTCGCGACATCAACGAACGCGACCAGGAGGCCGAGCGCCGGGTGCGCGGCGCCTATGTCGATCTCTCCGTTCGCAGCCAACAGGAAAACGAGACGCTGACGCTTGGCGGTCGCAATGTGGACGTGACGCGGGTCGGACCGTCTTCCGGCGAACGCTTTGCCGTGATCTTTATCCATGGGCGTGGCGGAGATCGCCGTTTAGGCGTCAACGACTACTCGTTCGGGGGCAATTTCAACCGGCTGAAGAACCTTAGCGCCCGCAATGGCGGCACCTATTATTCGG
This sequence comes from Aliirhizobium cellulosilyticum, assembly GCF_014198105.1. NCBI lineage: Bacteria > Pseudomonadati > Pseudomonadota > Alphaproteobacteria > Hyphomicrobiales > Rhizobiaceae > Aliirhizobium > Aliirhizobium cellulosilyticum. The sequence goes on from NZ_JACIGW010000001.1 coordinate 1,303,915, forward strand.
TCAGCGTGAAATCCTTCGATGACAAGGGGGCTGCCGATGTCGGCGCATTGACGCGCTACGCTTTCGAACAATCGGGAGGGCGTCCGGTCATTCTCGCCTGCGCCTCGATGGGCGGGATCATCTGCCAGAACATCGTGCGAGACAGGGATACCGTCCGTTATCTCGGCGGCATGGTTCTGCTCGGCGGCCCGCCGGATGCGGGGCTAGCAGGAACGCCTTACGCAAAGCTCAAGCTGCCGATCTATTTCGGCCATGGCAGCGCCGACAGCGTCTACAAGGCGGAAGACCAGGAAAAGATTTTTCGCGGATTACGCGCATCAAACTATCCCGCGCGATTCAGTCTTTTTCAGACCGGAGGGCATGGAACACCGATCCGGATGGTCGACTGGCGCAAGGTGCTCAATTTCGTGCTGACTGCTCGAAATTAGGTGCGACGCCCAGTTAAATCGATCTGTAGCGGCGCTCAACCGATTGAATTTCATCAAGGGCTTCCCGCTTTTGTCACTTCGCGCGACTGGAAGGCGGCGGCTTTTGAAGCAAGCGCTTGAATCACGGTCATTTTTCAGCGTACGAAAGATGCCGGATTGTCCGGATGACCGGATTTTGAACACGATGACTGCGATCTCGTTTCGAGGTTTGCCGATAAATTGAGGAGGAAACTGCCCGATGACCCCAGACGTTCGCCCGCTTGTGGCCGGAAACTGGAAGATGAACGGCACACGTGATGCGCTCGGTGAAATCAAGGCGATGGCGGAGGGCGTAGTCGGCCCATTGGCTGATCGTGTCGACGCATTGATCTGCCCGCCCGCGACGCTTCTTTATGTCGCAACGGCGCTGTGCACCGACAGCCCGCTGATGATCGGCGCGCAGGATTGCCATCAGAAGGTTTCGGGCGCGCATACGGGCGATATTTCGGCCGAGATGATTGCCGACTGCTTCGGAACTCATGTCATTCTTGGCCATTCCGAGCGCCGCACGGATCACGCTGAAACGGACCATCTGGTTCGCGACAAGGCTGTGGCTGCCCATCAGGCCGATCTGACCGCGATCATCTGCATCGGCGAGACTGCCGGCGAACGCGACAGCTACCAGACGCTGGACGTGCTGAAGCGGCAGCTGGACGGCTCCATCCCGGATGGCGCCACGGCTGAAAATACCGTTATTGCCTATGAGCCTGTCTGGGCGATCGGATCAGGGCTGACCCCGACGAACGAGGACATTGCCGTTGCGCATGCCTTCATGCGGTCCGAACTCGCCAAGCGCTTCGGCGACGAAGGCGCGAAGATGCGGATCCTTTATGGTGGTTCGGTCAAACCGGGCAATGCCGAGGTGCTGATGGGCATTGCCAATGTCGACGGTGCATTGATCGGCGGGGCGAGCTTGAAAGCAGCCGACTTCCTCGCCATCTACTCCGTCTATGAAGGGCTGATCGCCGAAACCTTGTAATCAAGGCTTGGAAAGAGCGATAGGCTCATGTAAAGAGCCGCAAAACTCTTGATTGTTGCCCGCGTAGGGCAGGGACCCGATACATGCAGACCGTTTTGATCGTCATCCATCTCATGATCGTGCTTGCGCTTGTCGGCGTAGTGCTCATCCAGCGCTCGGAAGGCGGCGGACTTGGCATTGGCGGCGGCTGCGGCTTCATGTCGGCACGCGGCACGGCCAATGCGCTGACCCGCACGACGGCGATCCTGGCGGCGCTGTTCTTCGTCACTTCGCTGGCGCTCGGCATTCTTGCCCGTTACGACTCGAAGCCGACCGATATCCTGAACCGTATCCCGCAAAGCCAGCAGGGCACGGGCAACGGCATTCTCGACCAGCTCGGCCCGGCACCGGCTGCACCGCCAGCACAGGCTCCCGCAGGAAACGGCGTTCCGTCCGAAACCGGCGCTGCCGCTCCGGCCGCGGGTCAGGCACCTGCTGCCGCTCCGGCTGCGCCCGCTGCGCCGTCGAACAGCGTACCGACCGGCCAGTAAGGCCCCGGTTGAGACTTCAAGCTCCGGCAGGCCAAAAGCCTGCCGGTTTTATTTTGTGAAGATTCCACAGCCGTTTTAGCGATTGGCAAAATTTCTGCTGGCGGAATCGTGTGTGAAAAGGTAACCGGTGACTCCCATGGCGCGATATGTATTCATCACTGGCGGCGTGGTCTCTTCCCTTGGGAAGGGTATTGCGGCCGCGGCCCTCGGAGCATTGCTCCAAGCGAGGGGTTACCGGGTTCGGCTGAAGAAGCTCGATCCTTATCTCAACGTTGATCCGGGCACGATGAGCCCGACCCAGCACGGCGAGGTCTTTGTGACCGACGACGGCGCTGAGACGGATCTTGATCTCGGTCACTACGAGCGCTTTACAGGGCGTTCGGCGACCAAGACCGACAACATCACCACCGGCCGGATCTACAAGAACATCATCGACAAGGAACGCCGCGGCGATTACCTCGGTGCAACCGTTCAGGTCATTCCCCACGTGACGAACGAGATCAAGGATTTCGTCACCGAGGGCAATGACGACTATGATTTCGTTCTGTGCGAAGTCGGCGGTACGGTCGGCGATATCGAGGCGATGCCGTTCATGGAAGCCATCCGCCAGGTCAACAACGACCTGCCGCGCGGCACCGTGATTTATGTTCACCTGACGCTGATGCCGTATATTTCCGCGGCTGGCGAGTTGAAGACCAAGCCGACGCAGCATTCGGTCAAGGAACTGCAGGCGCTCGGTATCCATCCCGACATCCTGCTCGTTCGTGCCGACCGGGAAATCCCGGAAGCTGAACGCCGCAAGCTTTCGCTGTTCTGCAACGTGCGCGAAAGCGCCGTCATCCAGGCGCTCGACGTTGCCAATATCTATGACGTTCCGATCGCCTATCACAAGGAAGGCCTCGACAACGAGGTTCTGGCCGCATTCGGCATCGAGCCGGCTCCGAAGCCGCGCCTTGACCCTTGGGAAGACGTCTGCAGCCGCATCAGGACGCCGGAAGGCGAAGTCACGATCGCGATCGTCGGCAAGTATACGGGTCTGAAGGATGCCTATAAGTCGCTGATCGAGGCGCTGCACCACGGCGGTATCGCCAACCACGTCAAGGTCAAGCTCGAGTGGATCGAGTCGGAAGTCTTCGAAAAGGAAGACCCGACGCCTTACCTCGAAAAGGTCCACGGCATTCTGGTTCCCGGCGGTTTCGGCGAGCGCGGTTCGGAAGGCAAGATCCTTGCCGCCCAGTTCGCCCGCGAACGCAAGGTGCCGTATTTCGGGATCTGCTTCGGCATGCAGATGGCGGTGGTGGAAGCCGCCCGTCATCTGGCCGGCATCGAAAAGGCCTCGTCCACCGAATTCGGCTCGACCTCGGAACCGGTCGTTGGTCTTATGACCGAATGGGTCAAGGGCAATGCGCTTGAGAAGCGCGCGGCAGCCGGCGACCTTGGCGGCACGATGCGTCTCGGCGCCTATAATGCGGCGCTGAAGAAGGACACGAAGATTGCCGAGATCTATGGTTCGACCGAGATTTCGGAACGTCACCGTCACCGTTACGAAGTCAATGTCGACTATAAGGACCGCCTCGAAAGCTGCGGCCTGGTGTTCTCCGGCATGTCGCCGGACGGCGTTCTGCCGGAAACGGTCGAATATCCGGATCACCCGTGGTTCATCGGCGTCCAGTACCACCCGGAACTGAAGAGCCGCCCGCTCGATCCGCATCCGCTGTTTGCAAGCTTCATCGAAGCGGCGCTGGAACAGAGCCGCCTCGTATAAGAAAAGAAAGACCCGGCTTCGGCCGGGTCTTTTGTTATGGGGTTTTGGCGTTGGCGTCGCTGACGGTCTTCAGCAAGGTCAGCATTGCGGTGTTCAAGGGCGTCGCAAGGCCGTGACGCAGGCCTGCGGCAACGACCGCACCATTCAGCGCCTCGATTTCCAGCGGACGTCCTGCGAGGCAGTCGAAATACATGGAGGTGCCTGCTTCCGGCGGATAGGCCAGAAACGTCTCAAGGATCATTTCTGCTTCATTGCCTGCAAGTTGCGCGCCCTCGGCGCGACCGACCGCCACTGCTTCGTCAAGAATGCCAAGAGATAGCTGCTGGATATCCTCGCGCTGGAAGACGCCAAGCCGCTGGCGGGTAAGCGCCGTGATCGGGTTGGCGATGACGTTGACCAGCAGTTTGCGCCATTGATAGGTGATGAATTCCGCACTGATCCCGACATCGATGGGTGTGCCTTCAAAAAGCGCCGCAAAGGCTTCCGCTTGCGCTCCTGCAGGGACAAGCAGATCGTGACCGCGGATGTGGCGCAGGCGGACATGGTCGGGGGCGAAACGTTCGCCATTGTAATAGACGATTGCCGGAACCACGGTCGCGCCCTTCGCATGCGGGGCTACGCGCTCCTCATGGGCAATGCCGTTCTGCAGGACGGCAACCGTCGTCTTCGGCGTGCAGAGGCGTTCCAGCCAAGAGGCGGCAGAGGCCACATCCTGTGCCTTGGTGCAAAGGATCACCCAGTCGACCGGTTCGGCGCGACTTGGCTCCGTCAGTGTCTTTAGCGGTATCCTTTTGCTCTCTTCGTGGTGATCGAAGGTAAGCGTGTCGATCCGCCTGCGGGCGCAGACCGTCACGTCATTGTCCGGTGACAAGCTGAGGCAGGCCGCGGCAACGCCGCCGATTCCGCCAAGTCCGACGACTGCGATCTTCCGTCCCGTCATTCTGATCTCTCCTCTTGCAGAAAAAGGAGATTAATCGCGGATGGAACCGGTTGAAACGTCAATCCTGCTGCAAGCGGTACTGCGTCAGCCTTTCAGGCCCTTGTAGGCTTCAAGCGCCCGGTCACGAGCCATGCCGTGATTAACGATCGGTTTCGGATAAGTCTTTCCGAGTTCCACGCCGGCGCCGGCCAAAACATGGTTCGGCGCTTCGAAGGGCTTGTGAATGTATTTCTTCGGCAGGTCTTTCAGTTCAGGCACGAAGTGGCGGACGTAATCGCCGTCGGGATCGAATTTCTCGCCCTGCAGGATCGGGTTGAAGATGCGGAAGAAGGGGGAGGCGTCCGCGCCCGAGCCGGCCACCCATTGCCAGTTGGCGGTGTTGCTGGCCGGATCGGCATCGAGCAGCGTATCGCGGAACCATTCCTCGCCGCGCCGCCAGTCGATCAGAAGGTCCTTGATCAGGAAGGATGCGGTGATCATGCGAACGCGGTTGTGCATGTAACCGGTCTGCCAGAGCTCGCGCATGCCGGCATCGACGATCGGATAACCGGTCTGTCCCTTGGTCCAGGCGCTGAAATCGGCCGCGTTGAACTCCCATTCGAAGGCATCGAACTTGTCGTCCCAGTTTTTTGTGCGCAGATCGGGAAACTCGACCAGTAGATTGTAGCAGAAATCGCGCCAGGCCAGTTCCTTGCGGTAATGGACCAGATCGTCGCGATGTTTGTCAGCCAGCCCGTTTGTGGCGTGCCAGATACGGGCAGGGGATATTTCGCCGAGCGCCAGATGCGGAGACAGTCTGGAGGTCGCGTCGATCGCCGGGAAATCGCGACCGCGTTTGTAATCATGCAGGTCGGCGTCGATCAGGTCTTCGAGCTTTTCCTGCGCACCGGCCTCGCCGGGCGTCCAGTGTCCGGAAAAACCTGCGGCCCAGTTCGGTTTGGTCGGCAAAAGGTTCCAGCTATCGAGCGCTTCGGAACGGGGATGGCTCTCGGGCGACGGGATGGAGTTGGGTGGGGCAATGGGGCCATGCGGCTCGTGAAGCTTCTGCATGGCGTTCCAGAACGGCGTGTAGACCTTGAAGGCGTTACCGGAACCGGTGCGGATCAATTTCGGATCATGCAGCAACTGGCCGTGAAAGGCGCGGATGGCGATGCCTGCATCCTTGAGCGCGATGGCAATCTCGCGGTCGACCGTGGTTCGCTCATAGGCGCGATTGACGTAGACCGTCTTTGCGCCGGTCTTGCGGGCAATATCGATGATGATGTCATCGGCCTTGCCCGTCGCAAACATCAGGTCGCTGCCCAGTGACTTCAGCTTGTCCTTGAGCGCTGCCAGGGAATGATGAAGCCACCATGCCTGTGCGGCCCCAAGCGGACCGATATCGGGCTGTACCGGTTCGCGGATATAGACGGGGATGACCGGGCCACCTGCATCGATCGCGGCATGGAGTGCGGCATTGTCGTCGAGACGCAGGTCGCGGCGGAACCAGAGGATGGCGGGTGCGGTGTCAGGCACGATCTACTCCGTTTGGGCAAATATGCCCAAGCCTACGGATTTCCTCGCCAACCGGATCAGTCGAAGGCACGGATAAGCAGGATGCGGCAGGGTTCGCCTGCTGCCAATTCCGGTGCATGCGGCGCACGGACGATGAGACCGTCGGCATGGGCAAAGATCTTCATCATCGACGAATCCTGCTTCGGATTGGCCTCGGCGACCAGATTGCCCAGTTCGTCACGGGTGATCTTTGCACGCAGATAATCCTGCCGCTGGTCATTGGGGCGAAGCGGCCTTGCAGTGATGCCATCGACTTCGCGTCTGCGCTCCGGCAGATGAGCAAGGCGGCGCAGCAGCGGTTCGAGAAACAGCATGCCCGTAACCATGCTGGCGACCGGGTTTCCGGGCAGGCCCAGAACATGCATGCCGTCGAGCGAGCCGACCATAAGCGGCTTGCCGGGGCGCATGGCGATCCGCCAGAAATCAAGCTCCATTCCGGAAGCCTTCAGTGTCGCCTGCACCAGATCGTGGTCGCCAACGGAAGCGCCGCCGAGGGTGACGAGGATATCGGCTCCGGCATCACGAGCGCGCTTGATCGCAGCGGAGATGGCGTCCTGCCGATCCGGCGCAATGCCGAGATCGAGAACCTCACCGCCATTGTCGCGCACGAGAGCGGCAATCCCGAACGTGTTGGAAGCGATGATCTGAGCGGGGCCGGGATTGCCGCCCGGCTCAATCAGTTCGTCACCCGTGGCGAGGATCGCCACTTTCGGCTTACGGAATACGGGAAGCGTCGGGTGGTTCATCGCGGCTGCGACGGTCAGATGCGAGAAATCGATAAGCGTGCCGGCCTTCAGCACCGTTTCGCCTTCGGCAAAATCCTGACCACGAGGACGGATGTGTCGCCCGCCGGTGACCTGAAATGTCGTGCGGATGCTGTCGTCACCGATCTTTTCGGCGTCCTCCTGGATGAGGATCGTATCGGCGCCTTCCGGCACCGGCGCGCCGGTGAATATGCGAACGGTTTCGCCGGGGCCGAGAGGGCCTTCAAAGGCACGCCCCGCGGCGGCAGTGCCGATGACTGTGAGTTCTGAACCGATCTGCGGCGCATCGACCGCTCTCAGCGCATAGCCATCCATGGCAGAGGAATTGAATGGGGGCTGGGTCAGCTTGGCCTTAATGTCAAAAGCAAGCACGCGAGCCGCTGTATCGGCCAGAGGGAGCGTCTCGATGCCGTCGACCGGGCGGGCGCTGGCAAGCAGACGGGCCTTGGCGTCTGGAACGGGCAAAAGCGCCATGGCGAAATCTCCTCGGGCTTTACGCTTTATAATGGCCGGACTTGCCGCCAGTCTTTTCGAGCAGCCTTATGCCACCGATTTCCATCGCCTTGTCGGCAGCTTTGGCCATGTCGTAGATGGTCAGGCAGGTGACGGAGACGGCGGTCAAGGCTTCCATTTCCACGCCGGTCCTGCCGGTGAGCTTTGCTGTCGCTGTGACGCGCAGGCCGGGCAGGCTGTCGTCTTCCGAGATCTCGACTGAAACCTTGGTCAGCATCAGCGGGTGGCAGAGTGGAATGAGGTCGGATGTCTTCTTGGCGGCCATGATGCCGGCAAGGCGGGCGGTGCCGATGACATCACCCTTTTTGGCATTGCCTTCACGGATCAGCGCCAGGGTCTCCGGCAACATGCGGACAAAACCTTCGGCGGTTGCCGAACGAGCGGTCTCGGCCTTGTCGCCGACATCGACCATATGGGCCTCGCCGGCCTGATCTATGTGGGTGAGCTTGTTCGGTTGATCGGCCATCACTCGGCCGCCAGCGTGCCTGCTTGCCCGGTCAGAAGCAGCCGCGTGGCCGCTGAGACATCGTCCTTGCGCATCAGGCTTTCGCCGACGAGGAAGGTGCTGATATCGACCTTTTGCAGGCGCAGGCAGTCCTCATGGGTGAAGATGCCGCTTTCGCCGACGAGCAGACGGTCCTCGCCGGTTACCATCGCCGACAGGCGTTCGCTGGTCGAAAGGCTGACCTCGAACGTTCTCAGGTTGCGATTGTTGATGCCGACCAGCGGCGAGGGGAGCTTCAGCGCCCGCTCCATCTCGGCTTCGTCATGCACCTCGATGAGGCTGTCCATGCCGAGTTCGGTTGCGGTCTCGTAAAGCGCCAGCGCCTCGTCGTCGGTGAGCGATGCCATGATGATCAGGATGCAGTCGGCACCCCAGGCGCGGGCCTCGTAGACTTGGTAGGGCTCGAACATGAAATCCTTGCGCAAGGCCGGCAGTGCACAGGCATTGCGGGCAGCAACGAGGAATTCCGGTGCGCCCTGGAAGCTCGGGGTATCGGTGAGAACCGAAAGGCAGGCAGCGCCGCCTGCCTCATAGGCTGCTGCCAGCGCCGGCGGATCGAAATCCGGGCGGATCAGGCCCTTGGACGGGCTTGCCTTCTTGATCTCGGCGATCAGGCCGAACTGGCCGGCCTGCTTCTTCGCCTGCAGCGCCTTCAATAAGCCGCGCGGGGCAGACTGGTCGGCAGCGCGGGCCTTGATCTCTGCAAGCGGCACCGCCGTCTTGGCCGCTTCGATCTCGACGCGCTTGTAGGCTTCGATCTTCTGCAGGATATCGGCCATGATCCTATTCCTTCTCGTTGGAGACCGCCACGAGCCGGTCCAGTGCTGCAGAGGCCTGACCGCTCTCAAGCGAGGCGGTGGCGAGCAGCATAGCATCCTTGAGTGTTTCTGCCTTGCCGGCCACGACCAGAGCGGCCGCTGTGTTGCAGAGCGAGATATCACGATAGGCATTTTTCGCGCCGCCGAGGACGGCACGAAGCGCCGCGGCATTGGCGATGCCGTCACCGCCCTTCAGGTCGGCGAGCGTTGCGGGTGCGACGCCGAAATCGGCCGGGCTCAGTTCGAATTTACGGATCTTGCCATCTTCCAGTGCCACAACCTGCGTTGTGCCTGTCGTGGTGATCTCGTCGAGACCCTGGCCGTGCACGACCCAGACAGTTTCGGATCCCATTTCCCGTAGGGTTTCGGCAATCGGCATCAGCCATTGCGGCGAATAGACACCGAGCAGCTGGCGTTTTGCACCGGCCGGATTGGAGAGCGGGCCAAGCAGGTTGAAGATCGTCCGCGTACCGAGTTCAACGCGGCTCGGGCCGACATGGCGCATGGCTGCATGATGCATGGAAGCGAACATGAAGCCGATGCCAGCCTCACGGATACAGCGTGCGATCTGGTTCGGGCCGATCTCCAGGTTGACGCCGAGCGCCGAGAGCGCATCGGCCGTGCCGGATTTCGAGCTGAGCGCACGGTTGCCATGCTTGGCGACCGAGAGGCCTGCGCCTGCGGCGATGATCGAGGCGAGCGTGGAGATGTTGTAGGTTCCGGCGCCGTCGCCGCCGGTGCCGACGATATCGACGGCATCCGCCGGAGCCTCGACCCGCAGCATTTTGGCACGCATGGTCGAGACGGCGCCGGTCATTTCCGCAACCGTTTCGCCCCGCACCCGGAGTGCCATCAGGAAGCCACCGATCTGCGAGGGTGTCGCTTCGCCGGACATGAGAATTCCGAAGGCGTCATGCGCCTCTTCGCGGGTCAACGATTCGCCGGTGGCGACCTTGGCGAGGAATGGCTTCAAGTCAGGCATTTTCGGCATTTGCCTCAATTATTGAACGGTGGATGCGGACTGATCGAGGACAGTCTGGTTGATCGAGACGCCATAGCGATCCTTCAGGCTGTTGACCATCTGATCAAGCATGTCGTCGCCTGCTGATTCCGCGAGGCGCTGAAGCTGCGGGTCATTGGCCAGTTCATCAGACGGAGCCTGCTCGACAGCGGTGACCTTCATCAGCATGCGGCTTTCGCGATCTGCTGCAAGGGCGGTGCCTGTCGTGTCGACGGGACCGGAGAAGGCGGTCGTGATCGCTTCCGCGCCGAAGATCGCATCCTCGGCGTTGCGGCGCAGGCCGGTCTTCGTTTCGACGGCGATGCCGAGGTCCGCGGCAATCGCGGCCAGAGTTTCGCCCTTGTCGAGACGAGCCTTCAGCTCGGTTGCCTTGGCGGTGAGGGCTTCGCGCTGCTGCTCGGCGGTCCAGTCAACCACGACCTTTTCACGTACTTCATCAAGCGAACGCTCGCGTTCCGGCGTTACGTTGCGAACTTCGAACCAGATGTAACCGACATTGCCGAGGCTGACCGGGATCGTGTCCTGGCCAGGTTCTGTGCGGAACACTTCGGCGATCAGGTTGCTGGCAGCCGGAAGATTTGCGATCGGCTGTTCCTTTTCGTCCTGGCCGGAGGCATCGGCCGTCACGGTGACGAGCTTGAGGTTTAGTTCCTTGGCAGCGTCATCGAGTGTCGCGCCACCGCCGCGCAGATCCTCGAAACGGTCATGGGCGCTGGCGATTTCACGCGAGGCGGCTGCAACCGCCATCTGCTGACGCAGTTCTTCCTTCACTTTGTCGAAGCCGCGCGTGCTTTCCGGGCGGATGTTGGAGACGCGCAGGATGACCGAGCCGAACGTGCCCTTGATGACAGGGGTGGTGCCACCATTGGCCGAAACCTTGAATGCCGGTTCGGCCCAGGCAGGGTCCGGGATGCTCTGCTTGGTAAAGTCACCGAGATGGACGTCGGTCGGGGTCTTGCCCTGATCCTTGATGATCTGGTCGAACGTGGTGGTGCCGTCGCGCAGCTGCGTTGCTGCTGCATCCGCCATTTCCTTGTTCGGGAAGGTCAGCTGTTCGATCGTGCGGGTTTCGGGTGTCTTGTAGCCGTCCTTGCGCTTGTCGTATTCGGCGCGCAGCTCGTCATCGGTAATGGAGGAGGCGTCGGCGATGTCACTCGGCTCGAGTTTAACATAGGCGAAGTTGCGGTATTCCGGTGCGCGGTACTTGGCCTTGTTGGCGTCGAACCACGTGGTCAGAACGTCATCCGCCGGTGCCTTGACCGGATCGATATTGGCGTTCGACAGAAGCAGATAATCGACTGTGCGCGCCTCGTCGCGATACTGTTTCAGTGCGTCGAGCATGACCTGCGGCGGCTTGAAGCCGTCTGAAACGGCTTCCACGACCTGGCTGCGGACAGCGACCTTGCTGCGTTCGGCAATATAGTCGTTTTCGCGCAGGCCGGCATTGCGCAGGCGCGAGGAGAACAGGTCACGGTCGAACTGGCCGTTGGTACCCTTGAAGGCCGGGTCTTCGGCAATCAGGTTTGCCAGACGCTCTTCGGAAAGACCGAGATTCATGTCATCGGAAAGCTGGTCGAGGGCTGCTCCTGCCGAAAGCTGGGTCAGAACCTCACGGTCTATGCCGAAGGAGCGGGCCTGCTGGGCCGTCAGCTGGGTGCCGAACTGGCGGCTCAGATTGGCGATCTGACGCTGATAGGCAAGCCGGAACTGCTCGGTGGAGATTTCCTGGTCGCCGACCGTCATCACGGTGTTCGCATTCGAGGCGATCAGCGACTGGCTGCCGCCCCAGATGGCGAAAGAGGCAACCAAGAGCAGAAGCAGAGACTTCGCGACCCAGGAGCGAGCGGCGTTTCTGAGAGAATCAAGCATCGATCAACATACCTAAAGACAGTCTGCCGCCCAGTTGTGGCGGATGAAGCACTGTCTCTAGAACAAACTTCGGCGGAATAGAAGGTACTGCCGATGAAAAGGCCGCGAGCGTCGGCACGGCCGCTACGTTCTCTTGTGAAATCCCGTGCAGCGAGAAGAACCACGCAAGGCAAAGCCGGCATGGTGGAAACGGGAATGGAGCAGGCAGTGGCATTTGGTGGGTTGGTAGATAATCGATCTGCCTGCCCCGGCCAAATCATCCGGGTTTTCGAGACGTGTCAGTTCCCGTTTGCCCCGATCTTTCGACCATCACCGGAAAACCGATCCGAAATCCGTTGAGGAGGCCGGTTCGCGTACCCGGTTTCCCATCCGATGACAGGCCGATTGTCGCGCATACGGCGGTTGCGGGGATGAAACGGCACTGCGACAAAATCTAAGTTGCCGCGACGCCAGCGGATTGTTTTCCAACGAGGCCGGCAACGTCCCCGTTATTTGGTGAAGATGAAGAAGGCGCCGAGCGCGATGAACCCGAAACCGATCGCCTGTTTCCAGTGGAACGATTCGCCCAGATAGAAGACCGAGAAGATGACGAAGACAGAGAGCGTGATGATCTCCTGGATCGTCTTCAACTGGGCGGCATTGAAATAACCGTAGCCGATGCGGTTTGCCGGGACCTGGGCGCAATATTCGAAAAAGGCGATCGCCCAGCTGGCGAGAATGACAAGATAGAGCGGCTTGTTTTCGAACTTCAGGTGACCGTACCAGGCAAATGTCATGAAGACGTTGGAGAGAATGAGCAGGCCGATGGTCAGGAAGGGTGTCAGGGCAGCATTCATTGGCGGGGGGTCCATGGGCGGGGCCAGAAGGGGAGGCCGGGAAAGAGAGGGATTCGCGTCAGGTTGCAAGAAGCAGAATTACATAGGCCAAAACGGTGAAAACAAGGCCGCGGAATGCATAGGCCACAAAGCGGTATTTCTGCCGGGCGATCAGCGACAGGACATCGGCATTGTCGAGATACTGGTTGAACAGATAGCTGACATCGCTGTGCTGGGCGGCCTGTTCGAAAATCGGCCGGTGCTGGGGCCAGGTTCCCCAGAAAAGCGAGGTGGATTTGTCGATGTGACGCGGCAATACGACCATGATGGCCGAGATGATTGACGATACGGACGTAATCGCAAGCGCGCCGGAGACGATGACGACCAGCCAGCTGCCCTCTGTGTAGCGGGCAAAGGTGAATACGCCGCGTCCTTCTGCCGACGAGATCAGAAAGGCAAGCATGAAGGTGAAGATATAGGCAGCCTTCTGATCGGAGATCTTGATCTGATCGTAAAAGACATCGTTCACCTTGCGGATATGATTGATGTATTCTTCCGTGACGACGCCTGTCGCCATCGGCATTTCCAGCATTTCTGTCGGTGCGCTGTCGAAATCGCTCATTACTCTTGAGATCCCTCGTTCAAGTGTCTCCGTGTTAATACACCTTACTCTTAAAGCAAGGTGACATCGGCTCGAAAACTTGACAGTTTATATGTTTGTGTCCACAGGTTGCGGCATGCGCGGGGTGCTCAATCGATTTTTATTTGCGGTTTCTTTGACGCTGCTTGGTGCCGGGGGTGGTCTTCCCGCGCGCAGTGAGCCCGTGCCGCGTGATGGCTCAGTTGCCGGCGCGGTGATTGCACGCAAGACGGGCGAGGAAGTCCGTTTTATCGACGTTTCGAACTGGCAATTCGTGGATTTGAGGCAGGATCTCGTCGGCGGAGATGTGCTGCGGACGAATGCGACCGGGCAGCTTGCCATCCTGTTTTCCGACCGGACGCAGATCCGTATGGGCCGCAATGCGACGCTGGTAGTGAAGCAGGTTACGTCAGGTTCGGGTGCCGATACGGTGCTGGAACTGCAGGCCGGAACGATCTGGGCGCGTGCGGAGCGTGGCGGGCCGGGCGTCGAGGTGCAGACACCGGCAGCGGCCGCCGCCATTCGAGGTACCGACTGGACGATGACGGTCGAGGGCTCACGGACCTCGCTCAGTGTGCTCGAAGGCGAGGTCCGGCTCAGCAATCCGCAGGGCAGCGTCGATGTGCGTGAGGGCGAAGGTGCCGTCGCCTCGATCGGCCAGGCGCCGCAGAAGGTGGTGATCGTCGATAGCGATGATCGCGAGCAGATGCTGTTCTACCTGCCGGCACGGGAGGCTTTCAGGCGGATGCCTGCATCGAACCAACCGGTGGCGCAGATGCGCAGGCAGGCCGACCGGATCGTCGCCAAGCCGGCTGGTGAGCGCACGACGGAGGAATGGGTGACGCTGGCCGAAACCGAGCTGACGCTCGAAGGACGCCCCGCCGCGCAACGGACGCTTAGTACTCTCAAAGGGCGCTCACTGACGGCGAACCAGAAGGCTCGGATCTCGCTGATCGAGGCGATCATGCTGGCCGAAGACAAACATTATGCCGAGGCGGCAAAGCTGTTCGACAAGGCCCAGCGCGGGCTCGATGCGAGGCGACGGGGTGTGGCGCTTTATGGCGGTTATTACGCCCGCAGTCTTGCCGATCCGACCCGGGTGGAAAAGATGCCGCGGAGCGTCCAAGGGCCGGATGCGGCGTTCCTGCGGGCCTATGCGGTCGGCTTCCTGCAGGATCTGCGCGCGGCAATGGGCGTATTGAAGGATGCCGAGCGGCAATATCCTGACGATCCGCAACTTCCGGCCTACCGGGCGATGCTGGCGCTTCTTCTCAACGATCGTCCGGAATATCAGCAGGCGGTCGATCGCTCACTGTCGCTCGATCCGAGCGAGCCGACGGCGCTTGAGGCGCGGGCGCTCTACAGGGCGGGTTTCCAGGGCGACAATAGCGGCGCCATGGAGGATCTGGAGGCTGCAGCCCGGGTGACACCCGGCAGCAGCTCGACCTGGAACGTGATCGGCAATGTGCAATCCTCCCGCGACGCCAACCGCGAAGCCGAGGCGGCATTCCTGAAGGCGATCGAACTCGATCCGCAGGATCCCATCCCGCATGCCAATCTTGCGATCTTCTATCTCGATACGGGCCGAATCGAAAAGGCCAAGGCGGAGATCGACAAGGCGATGGCCGTCGACCCGGCCTTCGATCTCGCGCTCGTTGCCCGCGGGCGCTATTATCTGCAGACGGGCGAGGTGGACAAGGCGGTCGAGGACCTGCTGGCCGGCACGGTCGCCAATCCCGCCTATTCTCAAGGGCAGCTGATGCTGGCTGCCGCGCATTACGAAAAGGGCGATCGGCTCGCGGCAAATCAGGCGCTCGACAATGCCGACCGGCTGGATGACAACGATCCCGTTATCGCGGCAGTCAGGACCGCGATGGCGATCGACGATTACGATTCTATCGGGGCGATCCGGCATGCGCAGGAATATCTGCGACGGTCGAAGGCGCGGGGTGGCGAGTTCACCTCCGTCGGCGCCAATCACGAGGCGGGGTCTACACTCAACGATGCGTTTCGTTTGCAGGGGCTGGATGCCTGGGGCGAATATTATGGCGATGCGGCCTTCGACCCGTTCCAGGCGACGGCCTATGTTGACCAGAGTTTGCGCGGCAGCAGCGATCCTTTCGTCGACAATTATTTCTATGGCGACAATGTCATTACCAACGAAGGCAACAGCCAGGCGTTTTCCTCTCTGTTGCAGGGCCTGTTGCTTGATCCGCATATCATCTCGGGCCGTTCGCGCGAGGCGAACCTGTTGAAGCAGCCTTTCTTCGAGGTCGAACTCGGAGGCGGCTTCACCACGGCAGGGGGCGAGACGGGATATACGGCGGAAGGCGAGGTACAGGCCTATCGAAACCTGCCGTTCCCGGTCAGCCTCTATGCGAACCTGCAATGGCAGAAAGTGCCGGATGCGCGCGATATCGGCGCGCTCTCGGATATCGAGACCGAAAACAAGCTGGTCGGGGGCAATGCCTATCTGACGGCAAGTCCGACTGCTTACGACCGGCTGGTATTCTACGCGAACCATTCGAAGAGCGAGATTTCACGCGATCTGAAAGTGGCTGTTCCCGATCTGTCTTTGCTTTTCGGAGAGCTGCCGGGCACGTTTCCGGGTGGGACGTTGACGACCGAGCAGGATGTTTCTGCACGCTCAACGACAGCTGGCTTGGGGTGGAGCCATACTATTGGCTATAAAAACGTTGTGAACGCCGCCTTGCTCTATAGCGGCCTCAACAGCCGGGACACTCAATATCTTGAAGCAGGTCTTTTCGGCATTCCTGTCCCGCTTGGCCGGACCCGCGAAGAGTTCGATCAGAAAACCTACATCGCTGCAATCAACCACATGGTTGGCGTCGACAATCTGACCTGGCGTTACGGGATAGAAGGTGGGCGAATAAACTTGCGGCAGACTGAGGCGTTTACCGATCTGCGACCGTTTCCGTTCAATGACGTAGACACGTTTGACCGAGCCGAAGATAAAAGCAACGTCGGTCGTATCTATATCGATCTTCTGCATGAAATCAGCGACAGTCTGAAGGCGGAATATGCCCTGTTCGGCAGCTATATCGACGGCGATACGTCGGATGTGGCGCGCATCGAGCCGCGGATCGGGCTTGCATGGTCACCGACGGACGGTCAGTGGCTGCGGGCAGGGTTCATGCGAAGCAGCATCGACCTCACGACACCGACCTTGTCGCCGATCGGTATCGTCGGCATCCAGCCGAATGCGATCTCGGTCGGGACGGAAGGGTATGTCGATACCTATGCCCTGCGATGGGATGCCGAATGGACGCCTGATTTCTTCACGGCGCTGCAATATCAACACCAGGAGATGGATCATCCGCGCATTCCGATTCCCTTGGTCTCGACACCGTTTACCACGAGCGAAGGGCGGCTCGACCGGGCGAGCCTGACGGCCAATGCGGTGCTCGGGGCGGGTTTCGGCCTGTCCTCGACCGCCGCCTATACGGATTCCGAGGATCAGGGTTCGGGCACGCCGACATCGGGCGGGCCGCTACCCTTCGTGCCGGAATGGGCGGGGCAGGTGGCACTGACCTGGGTCAATCAGGCGCATGTCAAGACGACGCTTGCCGCCAATTACATCGGCGACCGTGTCAACGAGGCCGGCGTGTCGCTCGATGACTACTGGACGCTCGATGCCAATCTTGTCTGGGAACCGTTCGACAAGCGCTTCGAGTTTGAACTGGCTGCCTACAACCTGCTGGACGAGGATATCGAACTGAACAACGACATACCCGGCTGGGGGCGTTCGTTCAAAGGCACGTTCAGGGTCCGGTTCTGATGCAATCCGGCTCACGATGGCGATTTGCGCGCCGATTGATGGCTGCGCGCTCCCTGCAGGTGCTGCTTCTGTCGGTATTCGCCTTCGGCGCGGTGGCTTTGCTTTCTCGCCTGCCGGGCTGGGCGCTGATGGACTATCGGGCTTTCGATTATCTGTCGACGATCCGCGGACCGGGTGTGCCTTCGGACGATATCGTGATCGTCGCGATCGATGAACCGTCGCTTGCCGACATCAACATGCAATGGCCGTGGCCGCGAAGTCTTCATGCCCGGCTTGTCACGCAACTTCGAGATGCGGGCGCAAAGGTTATCGGGCTGGACATCATCTTTTCCGAACCTTCGTCATCCGTGAATGATCAGGCGCTGGCCGATGTCATGGGACCCGACGTGGTTCTGGCGGCCGACGAGACGATCGTTACCGCGGAGCAGGCCGACCAATATATCCGGGTGATGCCGCTCGAGATTTTTACATCAAGGGGAGCCGCTGCCGGAATAGCCTCGATATCGCTCGATCGCGACGGTGCATTTCGACGTGTACCGGCGATTGTCGACGGGTTTGCGGCCACCATTGCCGTTGCGGGCGGTAATGCTGTCGAGGTCCCGGACGAGGGGAGGCTGGTGCAGGTCTTCGGGGGGGCGAGAACATACAGGACGGTTTCCTATTATCAGGCGCTCGATCCCGTCAATTTTCTGCCGCCGGGTTTTTTCAAGGGCAAGACGGTTATTGTCGGCCTGAGCCTGCAGAATGCGCCTTCCATCGCCAGCGGAGGGGCCGATGCCTTTGCCACCTCGCATACGGTTCATGACGGACGCCTGACAGCCGGTGCCGAAATACAGGCGACGATCCTCGACAATCTTCGTTTCGGCCGGTCCGTTACCGAACTACGCGGATCGTTGACGCAGGCGACAGTCCTGCTGTCGGCGCTTTGTGCCTATCTGCTTGTGCGCCGGCGTACCGGGTGGAAGACCATAATCGGCGTAGCTGCCGCGGTTCTGCTTCTTGCCGGCGGAAGTTATCTTGCGCTTCACTGGGCCGGGCTGTTCGTGTCGCCGCTTGCGCCATCCTTCGCCTTTGCCGGCGTCGCCGCGGCCCAGGCGACACTCGATTATGCACAGGAGCGCAAGAGCCGCCGACAGATCACGCGGGCATTTTCCCAATATCTGGCGCCGGCGCTGGTGGCGCAACTGGCCAAGGATCCGAGCAAGCTGAAACTCGGTGGCGAGAAACGGTTCCTGTCCATCCTGTTCTGCGACGTGCGCGGGTTCACAACCATATCAGAGCAGCTGAAGGACGACCCGGAGCAGTTGACTGCACTGATCAACCGGCTTCTGACGCCGCTTTCGCAGATCGTGTTGTCCCATGGCGGGACGATCGACAAATATATCGGCGATTGCCTGATGGCGTTCTGGAATGCGCCGCTCGACGACCCTGATCATGCGGTCCATGCCGTGTCTGCGGCGCTCGACATGCTTGCCTCGATGCAGACGCTGAATGACGAACTGCAGCATGAGGCGGAGGCTGACGGGCGACGGTTCTTTCCGTTGAGGATCGGCATCGGCGTGAACACCGGCGAATGCGTCGTCGGCAATATGGGGTCAGAGCAGCGCTTCGATTATTCGGCGCTCGGCGATGCGGTCAACCTTGCGGCCAGGCTGGAATCGGCATCGAAAGCCTATGGCGTTTCACTGCTGATCGGCGAAAAGGCGGCGGATGAAATCGGCGGGATTTTTGGCGTCTTTGAACTCGACAGGATTGCCGTCAAGGGCAAACAGGAGGAAACGCGCGTCTTTGCTGCCACCCGAAACCGGGACACTTCGTTGACTGAGCGGCACAAAGACGCTCTGTCTCTTCATTACGAGGGCAGAATGCCGCCGGTCGATCTTATAGGGATGCTGGCGCAGGAGGTTCCCGAACTGGCGGTATATTACCAGCGGATGATGCCCGAAGATGATCAGCCGCCGGTATCCGACTAGAGCCTTGAAGCAATTACGGATGCGGAACCGCATCCTGTGTTGCCGGACCTGCTTTTAATGCAGGGTTTCCATGACGGGTTTTTCGTTATCCATGATGCTGAGCGCCTGGAACAATGCCTCGACGAGAATGTCAGTCAGGCCGTCCATGTCGTTTTCTTGCAAGAAGAGCGCGATAGACTGGTCCGACGGTTGGTTCACGTGATCAAGTTCCTTAGACATTCATGTCCCTTTCATCTGTCCTCATGACGTGTGTGGGGACATCTTTCAGTGCTTCGCCTTGCGCCGGGCTGGTTATCAATCGCCTGAGCGCCCCTCGAAGCAGGGCGTTAAGCCTAACTCGATCCTAACATATTGTCCGAAAATGGGACGGCAAGGCCTTGAATCGGAACCAAAAGGTTTTTGACCGGTTCACTTTTTGTGAAGGTCTGGCGGCGAAAGTGCCTTCATGTACGGGCGATTCGGCCCATCGAGTATGGAGATGGCATGACACTGCTGCAGTTCCCCGCCGACCGGCGGACCGCCGACGTAAGACGATGCGCTGACGCTCTTCAGCGTCTTCACGGTGAGGAAGCAAATCGTTTCTGGCGCACTGAAATGGCACAGTTCGCCAAGGGGTTTCGGGCTCAGGGGGTCGAGGAAGAAGAAATCCGCCATCAGGCCGCGATCTTCATGCATGCCGTGCAGATGGAATTGCAGATGGCCTTTGCCGAAGACGAGCGCGACGCTTCTGCATACTGAGGAATTGCCGGTTTTTGTCGGCAATTGATGCCATTATTCGTGGCGAAGTGCGTCGATCGGGTTGAGTTGTGCTGCTCGCCTTGCCGGAAAATATCCGAAGATCATGCCGATCGCCGCTGAAAACAGGAATGCGAGCAGGATGATTGTCGGGCTCGCGACAAACGGCACTTCCAGAAAACTGACGACGCCATAGGCCAGCGCCAGACCGGTGACGATGCCGGTGACGCCACCGAAGATCGACAACATCACGGCCTCCACGAGAAACTGCGTGAGCACCTGCTTTTCCAGCGCGCCGATCGCAAGCCTGATGCCGATTTCGCGGGTGCGCTCGGTGACCGAGACGAGCATGATATTCATGATGCCGATGCCGCCGACAAGCAGGCTGACGGCGGCGACCGCGCCGAGAAGACCGGTGAGAAGCATCGTCGTGCCGGTCATGGCGGCGGCGATCTGCGACATGTCGTTGACGGAAAAATCGTCGTCGCGGCCGATCGCGATGCGGCGGCGCTCTCTCAGCAGGCTTTCCACATCCACTTGGACCTTTGCCGTCGATACGCCATCCTGGGCGGAAAGAACGATGCTCGATATGGTCGTCGTGCCGCCGATCCGGCGTTGATGCAGCTTCAACGGCATTATTACCGTGTCGTCCTGATCGTCGCCCATGCCCGACTGGCCCTTGACGGCAAGAACACCGACGACCGGGCAGGAGACATTGCTGACGCGGATGCTCTGACCGACGGGGTCTGCCGCGCCGAACAGTTCCCGGCGTGTCGTCTCGCCTATGATGCAGGCGGCCTGGCTGCCACGATCTTCGGTGGCTGAGAAATCCCGACCGAGCGCCAGTTCCCAATCCTGCGCAATCAGATAATCGGCGGTCGTGCCGATGACGCTGGTGGAGCGGTTGGCGCCGCCGGCGATCACGGTCGCGGTGCCGCGATTGACCGGTGCCACGGCGCGCAGGCCGCTCACCTGATCGCGGATTGCCGCGATATCGCCATCGGTGAAGCGCTTGGCCTCGGTGCTTGCCCGGCCCGGTCCCCATTGGCCAGGGCGGACGAAAAGCGTATTGGTGCCGAGCCTCGAGAGTTCGTCGCGCACCTTGGCGGTCGTGCCATTTCCGATCGTGACCATGGCGATGACGGCGGCAACGCCGATGACGACGCCGAGCACGGTGAGGAAGGAGCGCAGCATGTTGCGGCTGATGGCGCGCCAGGCAAGTTTTGCCGTCTCAAACCACATGAGCTTGCTCCCTTGCCTGGATTTCGTCGCTGACGAGATGGCCGTCGACGAAGCGCAGCAGGCGTCTCGCATAGGCGGCGATATCCTCTTCATGGGTGACCATGATCACAGTGATGCCGTTTTCGCGATTGAGCCTGGTGATGAGATCCATGATCTCGCCGCTGGTCTTTGTGTCCAGATTGCCGGTCGGCTCGTCGGCGAGGAGCACGGCCGGGTCGGTGACGATGGCTCTGGCGATTGCGACGCGCTGTTGCTGGCCACCGGAAAGCTCCTGGGTCGTGTGGCCCTCGCGTCCGCGCAGGCCGACCTGTTCCAGCGCCGCCATTGCTCGGCGTCGGCGTTCCGCATGGTCCATGCCGCGATAGACCAGCGGCAGTTCGACATTTTCTACGGCCGAGGTGCGGGCGAGAAGATTGAAACCCTGGAAGACGAAACCAAGCATGTGCCGGCGTAGCAAAGTCAGTTGCGCGCGGCTGAAGCCGCTCGTCGGGATGCCCTGGAAGAGGTATTCGCCAGAAGACGGCAGATCGAGGCCGCCGATGATGTTCATCGCCGTCGACTTGCCGGAGCCGGACGGGCCCATGATCGAGACGAATTCACCCTGTGCAATGGTCAGGTCTATGTTGTCGAGCGCGCGGATGGTCGCTTCGCCTCGGCCATAGACCTTCGAGACCTGCCTGAATGCGATGAGGGGTGCAGTCATCGTCGATCTCCCGTCAGCGGCCACGCGCCGTTGCTTCGGTGATCAACAGGTCGCCGTCCTTCAGGTCCGGTGATTTGACGACGGTGAACTGGCCATCGGTTGCGCCCATTTCGACGGAGACGCGCTCAGGTGAGCCGTTGCGCAGAACCCAGACGGAACGGCTTGCGGCAGAGGCATCGTTGCGGGCGCCGCGATTGCCGCGTGGGCGGGGCGGGGAGAACAGGCGCGACAGAAAGCTGCCGCGCGGCTGCATGGTCGACGGCGGCGAATAGCGCAAAGCCGCATTGGGCACGAGCAACGCGCCGGTCACCGATTGCACGGTGATATCCGAAGTTGCCGTCATGCCGGGGCGCAGGAGCAGGTCCTCGTTATCGACCGTCAGGATCGCCTTGTAGGTCACGACATTGTTGACGGTTTCGGAGGCGAAGCGGACGGATTCGATCTTTGCCGGGAAATGCCGGTTGGGATAAGCATCGACCGAAAAACGCGCTTCCTGCCCTTCGCGGACCTGGCCGACATCGGCCTCGTCGACGGCGACCTGCAGCTCCATGTGTTTCAGGTCGCCCGCTATGGTAAAGAGCACCGGTGCATTGAGCGAAGAGGCAACGGTCGCGCCCGGATCGACGTCGCGGGTGAGAACGACGCCGTCGATCGGCGAGACGATCTTGAGCTTGGAGAGATTGATTTCGGCCAAGCGCAGGCTGGCTTCCGCGGAAAGGACGGCTGCCTCGTTGATATCCGTCGATGCGACCGCGGAATCATAGGCATATTTGGCGGCGTCGAGATCCTGCTGGCTGGAGATTCGGTTGCTGACCAGCGAGGTCAGCCGATCGAAGCTGATCTTTGCGGAGGCGGCCTCGGCCTTGGCCTTCAGAACGTTGGCCCTTGCGGAGGCAAGCTGGGCTCTCGCGCTCTGGACATCGGCTTCCTGCCTGTTGGTATCGAGTTCCAGCAGCACCTCGCCCGCCTTGACGGGGCTGTTATAGCTGACATTGACCTTGCGCACCGTGCCAGACAGTTCGCTCGATATGTCGACCTGGTCGGTCGGCTGGATCGAGCCTGTGGCGGTGACGATCACCTGCAGGTCACCGGTCTTTGCAGCTTGCGTCGTGTAGTCGAACTGCTGGCCGTCGCCGGAGCCGTAAAGATAGAAACCGAGGCCACCGCCTATCAGCAGAAGACAGAGCACAAGCAGCCACTTGCCACGCCCGCGTTTTTGTTTCTGGCCAGAGGTTGCGAGGATCGCGGCGAGATCCAGAGCGTCCGGCTTGCCGGAGGTGAGGGGATCGGTAGGGGCGTTCACTCGTGGGCCTCGTTTTTCATCGGTCTGTCTGTTTCATCTGCGACGGGCGAGCCGTGTGACCTACCTGCGGGCGCAGAATCTTACGCGCTCCATGCCATGAAACACGCTTCGGGAGAAATTAAATAACCGTAAGTTGTCGGTTGGTGTCGCTCAAATGACCTGGATCAGGCTGGTCCAGAATCACTATGGCCGGGCTCTTGCGGAGCGCCGGCCATAGTCTTTCTTTGTGCATGTCTATTGCCTGCTGCTCGCTACGCCAAAACGTTCGGGCAGGAATGCCGTCTGCGTCTGTTCTCCGCTCAGCCGGTCGGTTTTTACCGGATTTCCGGGCCGGGGCGGTATCAACGCAGAGAAGATCGCCAGGCTGCCGGCAATAAGGGTCGCCAGGACGATCAACTCGGTGCTGCGTCTCATCTGGATTTCTCCTTGGTCAAAAGGAAAACGAGGCATCGAAATATAGCTCCCTCACGACAAAGCAGATTGGCGGCTGCGTCCGGGATCGGGAGGAAAGAGATGCCTTGCGGATGATTACGTGCTGTCGGTCCTGTTCCTGGCGGCTTTCGATCTGCCTGCTAGCTGCTTGCCGACATTTCGGCCGGCGTTGCCATGATCTGCTGCTCGCCGATCGAGCGATCCATATACTTGAAACCGAGGATGCTCAGAACAGAGGCAATAAGAACGACGAAAATAATCCGCATGGAAGTCTCCTTCGGCGGCAATAACACCACAACGAAAGACTTGTTCCGTCGAGTAAGGCCGGAAGGCGGCATATCGTATTGAAGAATTGTATCGCGAACGGTGGGAATGTTACCAAAGACAGGGCAATGGAAGTCTTTCGAGTGGTGAGAGCACAGGGATTCGAACCCTGGACCTACTGATTAAAAGTCAGTTGCTCTACCGGCTGAGCTATGCTCTCTCACCATTGCGCCTCAGCGCCTTTCGAAAGTGCGCGATACATATGCAGGTCACATCTTGCGGTCAACCCGCAAAACGTTCAAAAAAATCGCTGTTCGACGCTTTTTCCATCGATTTCTGTCGATGCATAAAAGGTGATTGGCATTAAGCGGCAATCGGCGGTAGCGCCTCTGCCACATCTGATAAGCGGAGCAATCCAGTGTCCATTGCCGAAATATCCATCTTTACCGCGCTTCTGGCCGGGACACTGTCATTCCTTTCGCCCTGCGTCCTGCCGCTGGTTCCGCCCTATCTCTGTTACATGGCCGGCATTTCTGTCGATCAGTTCCGCGACCAGGATTCTCAGGCCGCATCGCCGGCACGCAAGGCGGTGCTCACGTCAGCTTTCTTTTTCACGCTCGGTTTTGCCACCGTTTTCGTCATGCTCGGGGCCGGTGCGTCCACGGTCGGCGTGCTTTTGCGCCAGCATCTGGACCTTTTGTCGAAGATCGGCGGGCTGATCATCATCATCATGGGGCTGAATTTTCTCGGTGTGCTGCGGATAGGTTTTCTGTCGCGTGAGGCGCGGTTCCAGGCATCAGGTCAGCCTGCGACGCTTTCGGGCGCCTATCTGATGGGGCTCGCGTTCGCCTTCGGCTGGACGCCCTGTATCGGTCCGGTTCTCGGCGCCATCCTCGGCGTGGCGGCATCGCGCGATACGGTTGGTGAGGGCGCGGCGCTGCTCGGCATCTATTCGCTCGGGCTTGCCGTACCGTTCTGGATCGCGGCGGCCTTTTCAGGCGTTTTCATGCGTTTTATGACCCGTTTTCGTCGCCATCTCGGATTGGTCGAGAAAGCGATGGGCGTGTTCCTGATCGTCACTGGCCTTGCCTTCATCTTCGGCTTCGTCAGCTCGGCGGCGATCTGGTTCCAGGAAACGTTTCCAATCCTGATGCAGATCGGCTGATCGATCTGCTGAAATAGCGGATCAATCATGGTCGATGTCGTAGCGCTGCTTCTGCCCTTCTTCGGCCTGATCCTGATCGGCTATGTGGCGGCGAGAGTAACGGGACAGCCACTCGAAGCGCTCGGCTGGCTCAATACATTCATCATCTATGCGGCGCTGCCGGCGCTTTTCTTCAAGCTCGTGTCGCGCACGCCGATCGAGGAACTCACGCGCATCGACTTTATCCTGGGGGAGATCGCGGCCGTCTACCTCGTTTTTACAGTCGCCTTTGTGGTCGGGTATGTGGTTCGCCGCAATTCGTTCGAGGACTGCACGATCCAGGGGTTTACTGCCGCCTATGGCAATATCGGTTATATGGGGCCGGGGCTGGCGCTGCTTGCCTTCGGGGACAAAGCCGCGGTGCCGGTGGCGCTGATCGTCTGCCTGGAAAACGCTGCCCATTTCATCATGGCGCCGGCCATGATGGCGTTGGCCGGAGACGACAAGCGGCAGCTACACCTGATCGTCGGCTCGATCGCAAAGAAGGTCGCGCTGCATCCGTTCATCCTGTCCACGGCGCTCGGCTTTGCTGCGGCAGCTTCCGGCCATCAATTGCCCGAACCGGCCTTGAAACTCGTCGATTACCTGGCGCAGGCCGCTGCTCCCTGCGCGCTGTTTGCCATGGGCGTGACGCTGGCCTTGCGGCCGGTAAAACGCGTTCCGGCCGAGCTCGGTTATCTCGCAGTATTGAAGCTCGTGTTTCTGCCGCTCAGCGTCTATGTGGTGCTGTCGCTGGTCGGTGACTTCGATCCGGTGTGGATGCATGCGGCAATGCTGCTGGCGGCACTTCCAACAGCTGCCAATGTCTTCGTCATCAGCCAGCAATATGGCGTGTGGCAGGAGAGAGCTTCTGCAAGCATCCTGCTCATCACCGTCGGATCGATCGTGACGCTGCCGATATGGCTATATATCATCTCCAGCGGGATTTTACCGCCGGATCTGTTTCCCTAATTCGCGAACGAAATTCTTTAGGCTGCGTCCCGGCTCTACACCTTCCTGCATCAGTGCGTTGCGCAGGGGAGAGACGGCGTTGAGCACGTGCATGCCGGCTGCCCGCACCATCTGGACCGGTATCAGATCGGTCAGCAGTGAGCGGTTGAGAAGGTCGACGCTGACAGTGCGGCTCATCACGTCCGGGCGCCGGCGTCGATGGTAGCGGTCCCCGGCATCGGCCGGGATCGGCTGGTCGTGCTGGGCGGACAACAGATCCGCCAGCGTCATGCTATCGCGCAGCGACAGGTTCAGCCCTTGTGCGCCGATGGGCGGAAAGGCGTGAGCGGCTTCACCGATCAACGCGACGCGCCCGGCGCCAAAACGCTCGGCCATCATGCTCGACAGCGGCCAGGCCTGTGCCTTGCCTTCGACGGTCACCTTTCCGAGGATCGACTGCATGCGCGCTTCGACGATCGTCGACAGCTCTTCCGTCGGCAGGTTCGTCAAATGGGCGGCTTCTTCCGGCCGAACGACCCAGACGAGGCTGGAGCGCGAGCCGGGCAGCGGAACCTGAGTGAACGGCCCGCTTTCGGTGTGAAATTCGGTCGATACATAGCCATGCGGCAGGGTGTGGGCGAAATTCAGCACCACGGCGGACTGCCGGTAAGACCATTTGCGCACATCAATGCCCGCCGCTTCGCGGGTGATCGACTTGCGGCCGTCGGCGCCGATGACAAAGTCGGCCTCGATGACCTCGCCGCCATCGATCGCGATCGTCACCTTGTCAGCCGTTATAGCG
Organism: Aliirhizobium cellulosilyticum; assembly: GCF_014198105.1. Lineage (NCBI taxonomy): Bacteria > Pseudomonadati > Pseudomonadota > Alphaproteobacteria > Hyphomicrobiales > Rhizobiaceae > Aliirhizobium > Aliirhizobium cellulosilyticum. The sequence goes on from NZ_JACIGW010000001.1 coordinate 1,330,482, forward strand.
ACAGTCTCGACATTCGTTTCTATGCGGGTCAGGTTCGGTTCTGCAGCCAGGGCGCCGTCGAGAACCTCGGCCAGCGCCTTGTTGGGGATATTGTAGCCGAAGGCATGAAGACCGATATCGCTGGCGCGGAATTGCGCCGGCGGCGCGCGCAGCAGGCGGTTGGTGCCGTCGAGGATCTGCATCACGGAGAGTGCGGCCGCGGCGGTCGCGATTTTCTCCCATACGCCGAGACGCTCAAGATAGCGCACGGACTGGTCCATCAACGCAGTCGTGCGTCCATCGTCGTGTTTCGGCGCTGCGGCGACGAGGCAGACTTTTCGACCCGCGCGCCCGAGCGCTAGAGCTGCCACCTGGCCTGCCAGGCCGCCACCGACGATCGCGATCTCGTAATGCTGCATTGTCCGCTTCCAATTCTCTGTCGCGCTCTATGTAGAGCTTCTGGAGGCTTCAATCCATGGGGTATCGACGATTGCTCTCTCATCGGCGCTAAGTGGTGTAAAACCCATGATAAAGGCGGCTGGCGGTTGCAATGCGCCTGAATTGGCAGCATACCCGAAGATAAAGCTAGAGACGGGAAGTAAGAAAACGGGGCGCGCGTGTTCAGACGAATCTTCAATTATCGTGCAGTGCCCTATGCGGAAATTCGCGCCTTCTGCGTCCATATCTTTACCGCTTCCGGTTCCTTTCTCGCCTTTCTCGGTGTTGTTGCTGCGGCTGAGCACCGTTTCATCGACATGTTCTGGTGGCTCGGTCTGGCGTTGCTTGTCGATGGCGTCGACGGACCGATTGCCCGCAAACTGAACGTCAAGGAAGTGCTGCCGAACTGGTCCGGCGACATGCTGGACAATGTGATCGACTACGTGACCTATGTTCTCCTGCCGGCCTTTGCGCTCTACCAGAGCGGCATGATCGGCGAACCGTGGTCCTTCGTGGCGGCAGGCATGATCGTGGTTTCGAGCGCGATCTATTATGCCGATATGGGTATGAAGACGGATGAGTATTTCTTCTCCGGCTTCCCGGTCGTCTGGAACATGGTGGTATTCACGCTCTTCGTCATCGATGCGAGTGCGACGACCGCAATGATCGTGGTGACGGTTTCGGTCGTACTGACTTTCCTGCCGATCAACTTTCTGCATCCGGTGCGCGTCAAGCGCTTGCGCTCGCTCAATCTGACTGTGGGGGCCATCTGGTGCGCGCTTGGAGGCTATTCGCTGCTCCTACATTTCCAGTCGCCGGACTGGGTTGTCTGGGGTGTGGTGATCAGCGGCATTTACCTCTATTGCATCGGTGGAATATTGCAGCTTTTTCCGAACCTTGGAAAATAGGCCAAGGTGACCGGCGAGCCGTTCTTTCATGTTGTGGAAGTCTGCAAAACCGGTATCAATATCAGGCGGCTGCCTTCTGACTGCGGAAGGTGGCCACTTCATTTTTAAAGACGTAAACGATGCAGCGGTTCAACGGACGGCTCTGCATGATAAAAGGGGGTTCCGTGACTTCTTCCGAGGGCGTTGAGGCAGGCCCGCTTCTGTCTGTCCGGGGGCTGACAAAGCTCTTCGGCAGTTTCGCAGCGTGCGATGCCATCGATCTCGATATCGGCCATGGGGAAATCCATGCGCTGCTGGGCGAAAACGGCGCTGGTAAATCGACGCTGGTGAAGATGCTCTTCGGCGTGTTGCAGCCGAGTTCCGGGACCGTTTCACTGGAAGGAAAGCCGGTGGTGATTCCATCACCCGGCGAGGCGCGCCGTCTCGGCATAGGCATGGTTTTCCAGCATTTCTCTCTGTTCGAAGCGTTGACGGTGGCGGAGAACATCGCACTGTCGCTCGACCCGAGGACGCCTTTGGCGAAGATCGCGGAAGAGACCGCAACCATCTCCAAGGCTTATGGCCTGCCGCTCGATCCGTCAGCCCATGTCGCCGATCTTTCCGTCGGTGAACGCCAGCGCATCGAGATCGTCCGGGCGCTGTTGCAGAACCCCAAGTTGATCATTCTCGACGAGCCGACATCGGTTCTGACGCCGCAGGAGGCCGAGCGGCTGTTCGAGACGCTGATGCGGCTGAAGGCCGAAGGCCGTTCGGTTCTTTATATCAGTCACCGGCTGGAAGAGGTGCAGCGCATCTGTGATCGCGCCACCGTTCTGCGCCACGGCAAGGTTACCGGTGCTTGCGACCCCAAGCATGAAACGCCTGCCTCGCTTGCACGGATGATGGTCGGGACCGAAGTGGCTGAGGTGAAACGCGATAGCGCCAACACGCTTGGCGATATTCTGCTGCAGGTGAACAAGGTTTCGGTCGCCTCGCGTACGCCGTTTGCGGTTGCGCTCAAGGATATCTCGCTGAAGGTTCGGGCGGGCGAGGTGCTTGCCATTGCCGGCATCGCCGGCAATGGCCAGTCGGAACTGTTTGATGCCATTTCCGGCGAATATCCGATTGCTGACAATGATGGCATTGTCCTGCGCGGAAAACCTGTTGGTCGTCTTAGGATCAACGGGCGCCGTCTGCTCGGAGCGGGGTTCGTGCCGGAAGAGCGGCATGGCCACGCAGCGGTCTCGGCGCTTTCGCTTTCCGACAATCTGCTTCTGGCGCGAAGCCGGTCCGATAAAAAGGCATTTCTGGCCGGCGGACCTCTCGCCATCGTCAAGCGGGATGCGATCCTGTCTGCCGCACGGCGCATCTGTTCGATGATGGATGTGCGCAAGAGTGGCGAAGACCCTGCGGCCGGCTCGCTTTCGGGTGGAAACCTGCAGAAATTCATCGTTGGCCGTGAACTTGATCGCCAGCCTTCCGTGCTGGTCGTCAACCAGCCGACCTGGGGTGTCGATGCGGGCGCTGCGAGCCGCATTCGTCAGGCGCTAGTCGATCTGGCAAAAGCGGGATCCGCCGTCATCGTCATCAGCCAGGATCTCGACGAGATTTTCGAGATTGCCACAACAATTGCCGTGATTTCGGATGGCAGGCTTTCAGAACCCTATCCTGCGGGAGAGCTTACACTTGAACAGATCGGCCTGCTGATGGGCGGTATTCATGACAGTCATTCCGGGGAAAAGTCTTCTGGAGAAGACCGGGCCGGAATGGAGGCTGCGCATGCGCATTGAACTTCAGAAACGCGCCAACACATCCGTGCTGTTTTCGATCCTGTCGCCGCTTCTGGCGCTGGCGCTGACGCTGATTGCCGGCGCAATCATGTTCGGTCTTCTGGGCAAAAGCCCGCTCAATTCGCTCTACATCTATTTTGTCGAGCCGCTGCTCGACGTCTGGTCGCTACATGAACTGGCGATCAAGGCGGCACCGCTGATTTTGATCGCGGTCGGTCTGTCGGTCTGCTTCCGGTCGAACAACTGGAATATCGGCGCGGAAGGGCAGTTCACCATCGGTGCGATCACCGGTTCGATCCTGCCGGTGCTGAACCCCGAATGGCATTCGCCGCTGATCCTGCCGCTGATGTTGATCATGGGAATGATCGGCGGGGCGCTTTACGCGGGTATTCCGGCGCTTCTGAAGACCCGGTTTAATACCAACGAGATCCTGACCAGTCTTATGCTGGTCTATATTGCGCAACTGTTTCTAGACTGGCTGGTGCGTGGTCCGTGGCGCGATCCGCAGGGTTATAATTTCCCTCAGACCAAAAGCTTCCAGCCGGAAGCGGTTCTGCCGGAAATCCTCGATTCGGGTCGCGCGCATCTCGGCATCGTCTTCGCGCTGATCGCTGCCGTGGCGCTGTGGTTCATGATGCGCTTCATGCTGAAAGGCTTTCAGGTCTCGGTGCTCGGGCAGTCGGAGCGGGCAGGGCGGTTCGCCGGTTTTTCGGCGCGCCGGATGGTGTGGTTCTCGATGCTGCTTTCCGGCGCACTCGCCGGGCTTGCCGGGATTTCGGAAGTCTCCGGTTCGATCGGCCATGTGCAGCCGGTGATTTCGCCGGGCTACGGCTTTACCGCGATCATCGTCGCGTTTCTCGGAAGGCTCAATCCGCTCGGTATCATCGCCTCGGGTTTCGTGCTGGCGCTCACCTATCTCGGTGGGGAGGCGGCGCAGCTTTCTCTCGGCATTTCCGACAAGGTCAGCCGTGTTTTCCAGGGGCTCATCCTGTTCTTCGTACTGTCCTGCGATACGCTGATCCATTATCGGATCCGTCTGATCGTCAATCCATCCGCCGCTCAGGAAGGAAAAAGCTGATGTTCGAAGCTATCCTTCTGACCGTCATCACCGCATCGACACCGCTGGTCATTGCCGCTCTCGGCGAACTGGTGACCGAGCGATCGGGCGTGCTCAATCTCGGCGTCGAAGGCATGATGATCATGGGTGCGGTTGCCGCGTTTGCCACGGCGCAGCTGACCGGTTCCGCCTATCTGGGTATTCTCGGCGGCATCATCGGCGGCGGCATTTTCTCGCTGCTCTTCGGTTTCCTGACGCTGACGCTCGTTGCCAATCAGGTGGCGACCGGTCTGGCGCTGACAATCCTCGGCCTCGGTCTGTCGGGACAGCTTGGTGAAGCCTTTGTCGGTATGCCGGGCGTTCGACTGCAGCCAATCGTCATTCCGCTCCTGTCCGATATCCCGTTCTTCGGGCGCGTGCTGTTTTCCCAGGACCTGATCTTCTACATGTCGGTGGCTTTGGTCTTCGGTATCAGCTGGTTCCTGTTCAAGAGCCGCGCAGGCCTGAAGATGCGGGCGATCGGCGACAGTCACGGGTCGGCGCACGCGCTCGGGATCAACGTGGTTCGCACACGTTATCTCGCCGTCCTGTTCGGCGGGGCCTGTGCCGGTCTTGCAGGCGCACAGCTTTCGCTCGTCTACACGCCGCAATGGGTGGAGAACATGACGGCCGGCCGTGGCTGGATCGCGCTGGCGCTCGTCGTCTTCGCATCCTGGCGGCCGCTCAGGGTTCTCGCCGGCGGTTATCTCTTCGGTGCCGTCGGCATCGGACAATTGCATGCGCAGTTGCTGGCGCAAAGTGGCGGGATAGCCATTCCGTCGCAGCTTCTATCCGCATTGCCTTATGTCGCAACTATTGTCGTGCTGATCATCATTTCGCATAATCGCCGCACGACGCTCATCAATACGCCGGCATCCCTCGGAAAACCATTTGTCCCCGATCGGTGACCACGTTAACGTTCATGTCATACTCCATCAGAGGTTGGAAAATGAAAAAACTCATCATTGCGCTGGCTGCTACTGCTGCCGTGCTCGGCGGTTTTGCCGGTAGCGCGTCGGCTCAGGAAAAGAAGAAGATCTGCTTCATCTATGTCGGTTCCAAGACCGACGGTGGCTGGACCCAGGCGCACGACATCGGTCGCCAGGCGCTGCAGAAGGCTCTCGACGACAAGATCGAGACGCCGTTCCTGGAAAGCGTGCCGGAAGGCCCGGATGCCGAGCGCGCCATCGAGCGCATGGCTCGCTCTGGCTGCGCCCTGATCTACACGACCTCGTTTGGCTTCATGGACGCAACGGTCAAGGTTGCCGCGAAATTCCCGAACGTGAAGTTCGAGCACGCAACCGGTTTTAAGTCCGCCGAAAACCTCGCGACCTACAATTCGCGCTTCTACGAAGGCCGCTACATCCAGGGCCAGATCGCCGCCAAGATGTCGAAGAAGGGCGTCGCCGGCTACATCGCATCCTTCCCGATTCCTGAAGTCGTCATGGGCATCAACGCCTTCGAACTCGGCGCGAAGTCTGTCAATCCGAACTTCAAGCTGAAGGTTGTCTGGGCCAATACCTGGTTCGACCCGGGCAAGGAAGCCGATGCCGCCAAGGCGCTGATCGACCAGGGCGTTGATATCCTCACCCAGCATACCGACACCACGGCTCCGATGCAGGTTGCTGCCGAGCGCGGCATTCTCGCCTTCGGTCAAGCCTCCGATATGATCGCGGCCGGCCCGAAGACGCAGCTGACGGCAATCGTCGACACCTGGGGCGCTTATTACATCAAGCGCACCAAGGCGGTTCTCGACGGCTCGTGGAAGTCTGAACAGATCTGGGACGGCCTGAAGGACGGCATCCTGACCATGGCGCCCTACACCAACATGCCGGACGACGTGAAGGCGATGGCGGAAGAGACCGAAGCCAAGATCAAGTCGGGCGAGTTGCATCCGTTCACCGGCCCGATCAACAAGCAGGACGGTTCGGAATGGCTGAAGGCCGGCGAAAAGGCCGAAGACGGCGTTCTGCTCGGCATGAACTTCTACATCGAAGGCGTGGACGACAAGCTGCCGAAGTGACCTTTTCCGCGTTACAGATCGAAAGGGCGTCTTCGGGCGCCCTTTCTTTTTATGTCGTTGAGACACAAGCCGTTTATCGCCCTGCAAGATTGTTGCTGCTAGATAGCGAGCAAATGCCGAAGGAGATTCCCTAAATGAGCCGTTCCTGCCTTGCCGTCATTCTCGCTGCGGGCGACAGCACGCGGATGAAGTCGTCGATGTCGAAAGTGCTGCATCCGGTCGCAAACCGCCCGATGATCGCGCATGTTATGGCGGCGGTGGCTTCTGCGGGAATGACCGACGCTGCGCTGGTCGTCGGCCGTGATGCCGAAAAGGTCGCCAAGGCCGGATCGCTCGAGGGGATTTCGGTGAAGAGCTTTCTGCAGACTGAACGGCTCGGGACCGGGCATGCAGTGCTTGCCGCGCGTGAGGCGATTGCCGAAGGTTTTGACGATGTGCTGGTGGCCTATGGCGATGTGCCGCTGATCACCGCCGCTCCCTTTGCTGCCGCGCGTGAAAAACTGGCCGAGGGCGCCGATGTCGTCGTCATCGGTTTCCACACCGACAAGCCTTTCGGCTACGGCCGGTTGCTGGTCGAGAACGGCGAACTCGTCGCCATCCGCGAAGAAAAGGATGCTACCGACGAAGAGCGCAAGGTCACATGGTGCAATAGCGGGCTGATGGCGATCAATGGGAAGAAGGCGCTCGCGCTGCTCGACAAGATCGGTAACAGCAATGCCAAGGGCGAATATTACCTCACCGACCTCGTCGAGATCGCCCGCGCCGAAGGCGGCAAAGTGGTCGCGGTCGATGCGCCGGAAACGGAACTGACCGGCTGCAACAACCGCGCCGAACTCGCAGTCATCGAAAAGCTCTGGCAGGAGCGTCGCCGTCATGAGCTGATGGTTTCGGGCGTTTCGATGATTGCGCCGGAAACCGTGTTCCTCTCGTTTGATACCGAGATCGGCCAGGATGCGCTGATCGAGCCGAATGTCGTTTTCGGCCCCGGCGTGACGATCGATGGCGGCGCGGTCATCCATGCCTTCTCGCATATCGAGGGCGCCCATGTGAGCGCCGGCGCAACCGTCGGCCCATTTGCGCGGCTTCGTCCGGGCGCTGACCTGGCCGAAGGTTCCAAGGTTGGCAATTTCTGCGAGGTAAAAAACGGCAAGATCGGCGAGGGCGCGAAGGTCAACCATCTGACCTATATCGGTGATGCAGTGGTCGGTGCGCATGCCAATATCGGCGCGGGCACGATCACCTGCAATTATGACGGCGTGAACAAGCACCAGACGGTAATCGGCGCAAACAGTTTTGTCGGTTCCAATTCGTCGCTTGTGGCACCGGTTTCGATTGGCGACGGCGCCTATGTCGCGTCGGGCAGTGTCATCACGGAAAATGTGCCGGCCGATGCTTTGGCATTGGGGCGAGCTAGGCAAGAAGTGAAGCCTGAGCGGGCAAAGCTGATTCGTGAACGGGCGCTGGCGATAAAGGCTGCCAGGAAGCCTGCAAAATAGAGATTGCGGCGCGTTACGCGCCGATACCGAAAGTGACGAATGCGGCGATTGCGCAAGTGCAGCAATCGTCTAGGACTTGCGTCCAGCTGATTTATCGAAAGGTTTTTTGCATGTGCGGAATTGTTGGGATCGTTGGTCGAGAGCCGGTGGCTGCGCGTCTGGTGGATGCGCTGCGCAGGCTTGAATATCGCGGTTATGATTCCGCCGGTGTTGCGACGATCCATGAAGGCAGGCTCGACCGTCGTCGCGCGGAAGGCAAGCTGTTCAATCTGGAAAAGAAGCTCGATGGCGAACCATTACCGGGCACAATCGGTATCGCACACACGCGCTGGGCGACCCATGGCGTGCCGAACGAGACCAATGCCCACCCACATTTCGTCGATGGTGTGGCGGTCGTTCATAACGGCATTATCGAGAACTTTTCCGAACTGAAGGACGAGCTGATTGCTGACGGCGCGGTTTTTACCAGCCAGACGGATACGGAAGTCGTCGCCCATCTCTTGGCCAACTACACTCGTGAGGGCAAGAACCATCGCGAGGCGATGCTCGCCATGCTCAACCGTGTCTCCGGCGCCTATGCGCTGGTGGTGATGTTCCAGGATGATCCGGGCACGATCCTGTCTGCCCGTTTCGGACCGCCGCTCGCCATCGGCCACGGCAAGGGCGAGATGTTTTTGGGCTCCGACGCGATCGCGCTGTCGCCGTTCACCAACGAGATCACCTATCTGGTCGATGGCGACTGCGCCATCATCACCCACAAGGGTCTCGAGGTGATGGATTATGAAGGCAAGCCGGTTACGCGCAAAAGCCAGATTTCCCAGGCGACTGCCTTCATGGTCGACAAGGGCAATCACCGCCACTTCATGGAGAAGGAAATCTACGAGCAGCCGGAGATCATTTCCCATGCGCTCGGTCATTACATCGATTTCGCCAGCCACACGGTGAAGTCCACGGATAAGGCGATCGACTTCTCAAAACTGTCGGGCCTTGCGATTTCCGCCTGCGGCACGGCCTATCTCGCCGGCCTCGTCGGCAAATACTGGTTCGAGCGTTATGCCCGACTGCCGGTCGAGATCGACGTGGCATCCGAGTTCCGCTATCGCGAACTGCCGCTGTCGCCGACGCAGGCCGCGCTGTTTATCTCGCAATCGGGCGAGACGGCCGATACGCTCGCCTCGCTGCGCTATTGCAAAGATGAGGGGCTGAAGATCGGCGCGATCGTCAATGTGAAGGAATCGACGATTGCACGGGAATCCGACGCGATCTTCCCGATCCTTGCCGGTCCTGAAATCGGTGTTGCCTCGACCAAGGCATTCACCTGCCAGCTGGCGGTGCTCGCGAGCCTTTCGATCGCCGCCGGTCGTGCGCGCGGGACGGTCTCCGAGGCGGACGAAAAGGCGATGGTCAAACATCTTGCCGAGATGCCGCGGATCATGAGCAAGGTCTTGAACGAGATCCAGCCGCAGATTGAAGCCCTGTCGCGTGATCTGTCGCGCTTCAAGGACGTGCTTTATCTCGGCCGCGGCACCAGCTATCCGCTCGCCATGGAAGGCGCGCTGAAGCTCAAGGAAATCTCCTATATCCATGCCGAGGGTTATGCAGCGGGCGAATTGAAGCACGGGCCGATCGCGCTGATCGACGAGAACATGCCGGTCATCGTCATTGCTCCGCATGACCGGTTCTTCGAAAAGACCGTATCGAACATGCAGGAAGTGGCGGCCCGCGGCGGCAAGATCATCTTCATCACCGACGAGAAGGGGGCGGCCGCCTCCAAGCTCGAAACCATGGCGACGATCACGCTGCCGAATGTCGACGAGATTATCGCGCCGATGATCTTCTCGCTGCCGATCCAGTTGCTCGCCTATCACACGGCCGTGTTCATGGGCACCGATGTGGACCAGCCGCGGAACCTTGCCAAGTCCGTCACAGTTGAGTGATGTCGGTGATTTAAGGGTTTCCTTGCATCGCAGCAAACCATCCTGCATTGTCGCGTCATATCGATGCGGCAATGCCCAATCATGATTCGGGCCGAAATTTCCTAGGAAGATCAGATGAGTGAAAGCCCCGAGCGCATTTCGATGGCGGGTCGGCTCAGGAATAATTTCCTTACCGGTCTGATCATCTGCGCGCCGCTTGCCATCACCGTCTGGCTGACTTTCACCTTCATCGACTGGGCCGACAGCTGGGTGACGCCCTATCTGCCGCAGCGCTACAATCCGCAGTATTATTTCGATGTGACGATCCCCGGCACCGGGCTGCTGATCGCCGTCCTGTTCATCACCATTGTCGGTTTTCTCGGCAAGAACCTGATCGGCCGATCGATCGTCAATTTCGGTGAGTCGATCCTGCAGCGAATGCCGCTGATCCGCAGTGTCTACAAGAGCATCAAGCAGATCTTCGAGACGGTCCTGCGCGAACAGTCCACCTCGTTCAAGAAATGCGGACTGATCGAGTTTCCCAGCCCCGGCATGTGGGCGCTGGTGTTCATCGCGGGCGACGCACAAGGTGAAATCGCGGCGAAGCTGAACGAGAATGGCGAAGAGATGGTCGCGGTGTTCATGCCGCCAACGCCGGTTCCGACTGCAGGCTTCCTCATGTTCGTGCCGAAAAGCAAGATCGTCATGCTCGACATGACGCCGGAAGAGGGCGCCAAGCTGCTGATTTCCGGCGGCCTGATCGCTCCGGATTATAATCCGGATGGAGCTGTGGTTCCGGCATTGCCTGCACCGCGCAAGAAGGCAGCCAAGGCGCGCCGCAAGGGTGGCGAAGAAACCACCGTTATCCCGCCCGCAGAAACCTGATCGCCTCGTCGCGGCGATGCAGGTAGAGCAGCACCCGCACGGCCTCACCGCGTTCGCTGGTCAGGTCCGGGTCGCGATCGAGCAGATAGGTCGCGTCCTTGCGGGCGATTTCCAGAAGATCGGCATGGGCCGCAAGGCTGGCAATGCGGAAACCCGGCGTGCCGGACTGGCGGGTGCCGAGAAGCTCACCTTCGCCACGCAGTTTCAGGTCCTCCTCGGCGATCAGGAACCCGTCCTCGCTGTCGCGCAGGATCGACAGGCGTGCGTGGCCGGTTTCGCTCAAGGGTCCCTTGTAGAGTAGAATGCAGGTGGAGGCCTCGTCGCCTCGGCCGACACGGCCGCGCAGCTGGTGAAGCTGGGCCAGGCCGAAACGCTCGGCATGTTCGATGACCATGATCGTCGCATCTGGGACATCGACGCCCACTTCGACCACCGTGGTTGCCACCAGCACGCGGATCTCGCCGGCCTTGAAAGCGGCCATCACGGCGTCTTTTTCCGGACCCGCCATGCGGCCATGGACGAGGCCGACATTTTTTGCGCCGAGCTCACGGGCGAGAACGGCGTGGCGTTCCTCCGCCGACATCAGTTCGGAGACATCGGATTCTTCCACCAGCGGGCAGATCCAGTAGGCTTTCTTGCCCTCGGCAATCGCGCTTTTCAGTCGTCCGACCACATCTGCGATACGTTCGGTGGGCACGGTGACGGTCTGAATCGGTTTGCGGCCAGCGGGTTTTTCGGTGAGTTTCGAGACGTCCATATCGCCGAAGGCGGCAAGCACCAGCGTGCGGGGAATGGGCGTGGCCGTCATCACCAGCATATGGGGTGAAATGCCCTTGGCGGTGAGGCGCAGGCGCTGGTGGACGCCGAAACGGTGCTGTTCGTCGACCACAGCCATCATCAGGTTGGCGTAGCTCACCGTATCCTGAAACAGCGCATGGGTGCCGATGACGATCTGTGCTTCGCCCGATGCTATGCGCTCGACGATCGCGTCGCGCTCGCGGCCCTTGGTGCGGCCGGTCAAAAGTTCGACGGTGACACCGGCAGAACCTGCGAGTTTCGAGATGGTGGCAAAATGCTGGCGGGCGAGGATTTCGGTCGGGGCCATCAACACGGCCTGACCGCCGGCCTCGATGGCGGCCGCCATGGAAAGAAGCGCCACCAGCGTCTTGCCGGCGCCGACATCGCCCTGCAGCAGGCGCAGCATCCGGTCTTCGCCGGCCATATCCCTGATGATGTCGTCGACCGCCGCCTTCTGGCTCGGGGTCAGCGAGAAGGGCAGGGCGTGGACGATTTTTGCGGCGAGATCGCCCTTCACGCGGATCGGTTGGCCCGGCACCTTGCGTATCTTCTGGCGCACCAGAGCGAGCGAGACCTGTCCGGCGAGGAATTCGTCATAGGCCAGACGCCGACGGGCCGGTGCGTTGGGGTCTATGTCCTTTTCGTCCTCCGGGTGATGCAGGTTGCGGAAGGCATCTGCGACATCCGGAAAATTCTGTTTTTGCGTCAGTGGCGCATCGACCCATTCGGGAAAGGCCGGCAGGCGCTCGACTGCGCCTTCGATCACTTTGCGCAGCGTTTTCGGTGACAGGCCGGCCGTCAGTGGATAGACCGGCTCGACCAGAGCCAGGTTCTGCGCTTCCGAGACTTTCACCATGAAATCCGGGTGCACCATCGAAGCGCGGCCGTTGAACCAGTCAACCTTGCCGCTGACCATGACCTGTTCGTCTATGGGCAGTGACTTCGACAACCAGTCGCCCTTGGCGCGGAAGAAGGTCAGCGCCAGTTCGCCGGTATCGTCGTGAAGAAACACACGGTAGGGCTGGTTGGTGCCGCGGGCCGGCGGCTGGTGACGGTCTACACGTCCCTCGATGGTGACAATCGTTCCCTGCGGTGCAAGCGCGATGCCCGGGCGGTTGCGCCGGTCGATCAGCGAGAAGGGTGCGTGGAAAAGAAGATCGACGACGCGGCAGTCTTCGGCGTCCTCGCGGCCCGTCACTTTGGCGATCAGGTCGGCGATCTTCGGCCCGACACCGGGCAGCGACGAGGCGGAAGCAAAGAGGGGATCGAGTATGGCTGGGCGCATGGGCGGTTAAATGGGGCAAGTTTTGGCCATTTGGCAAGGTGACGCGCGCGCATTTTGATCCTATATGAACCGCAAAACAGGGATTTGCACATGACCGGATTGGCACGCACGAGCGCCGACCTCGACCCGCGCCGCAGGCGTATTCTCTATCGTTGCTGGCATCGAGGTATTCGCGAGATGGATCTCGTTTTCGGCTCTTTTGCCGAGGCGGAGATAGCCAAGCTTTCGGACACGGAACTCGACGAGTTCGAACAGATCATGGGCGAGGACGATCACGACCTGCATGCCTGGATCACCGGGGCTATGGTTCTTCCCGAAGATCGCAACACGCCGCTGTTTGCGCGTGTCGCCGCCTACAAGCCGGATTTCGATCCCGTCACGAAAGAGTCGCTGAAAGAGAAACTCGGCCAATGATTTCCGGTTTTGACGCGAAGAAGATCGCGGCCGCTTCCCAGCCGCTGACGATCGGTAATGTGCCGCCCGGCATGGAGCCGATGGTGCTGGCGGAACTGGCACGTTCCGGCCAGTCGGTGGCCTATGTGCTGTCCGATGGTCAGCGCATGCCGGATCTGGAGCAGATGCTCTCCTTCGTCGCGCCGGAAATTCCCGTCCTGACCCTGCCGGCCTGGGACTGCCTGCCTTACGACCGCGTTTCTCCTAGCGCCGATGTCTCCGCACGGAGACTGGCGGCGCTGTCGGGTCTGATTGCGCACGCGAAGAAGCCGCATCCGGCGATCGTGCTCGTCACCGTCAATGCGATGCTGCAGAAGATCGCGCCGGCGGAGATCATCGAAAGCCTTGCATTCTCGGCAAAACCCGGCAACCAGATCCGCATGGACGATATTGCGGCTCGTCTTGAGCGTAATGGCTTCGACCGCGTGTCGACCGTGCGTGAAGTCGGTGAATTTGCGGTGCGCGGCGGCATTCTCGACGTCTTCGTGCCGGGAACGGAAGAGCCGGTGCGGCTCGATTTCTTCGGCGATACCTTGGAAAGCATCCGCTCGTTCGATCCGGCAAGCCAGCGTACGACCGGGCAGGCGCGCTCGCTCGATCTCAACCCGATGAGCGAGGTGACGCTGACGCCTGATACAATCAGCCGGTTCCGCACCAATTACCTGTCGCTGTTCGGCGCTGCGACCCGTGATGACGCGCTTTATCAGGCTGTCTCGGAAGGCCGCCGTTATGCCGGCATGGAACACTGGCTGCCGCTGTTTTACGAGAAGTTGGAAACGGCTTTCGATTATCTCGCAGGCTTCCGCATCGTCACCGACCACACGGCGCGTGAGGCGGCGGCGGAACGTTCGAAGCTGGTCATCGACTACTTTGAGGCTCGCCGTGATCAGGGATCTCAGGGCAAGGGTGCGGCAGCGCATTCCACGCCCTACAAGCCGGTTTCGCCCGGCCAGCTTTATCTCGACGGCAAGGCGTTTGCCTCGGCTCTGGACGAGGTTGCAGCGCTTCGCCTGACGCCGTTCAACGAGATGGATGCGTCGGGTCGCCCGGTGGTGACACTTGATGCGCATACCGGTCCGCGCTGGGCAAAAAGTCAGGCGGAAGCGAGTTCCGAGACGCAGGACCGTGATGCCAATGACGAAGGCCGCGTCAATGTCTTCGACCTCGTCGTCAAGCATATCGCAGACAAGCGGGCCGAGGGCACGAAGGTTCTCGTCACCGGCTGGTCGGCAGGTTCGCTCGATCGTCTTTTGCAGGTGCTGGACGAGCGCGGGCTGAAGCGGATCAAGCAGATCGAGAAACTTGCCGATCTCGACAGGCTCGAAAAGGGCGAGGCGGCATCTGCCGTGATGAGCCTCGAGGCCGGTTTCGAGACGGGCGATATTGCCGTGATCGGCGAGCAGGATATTCTCGGCGACCGCATGGTTCGCCGCGGCAAGAGGCGCAAACGTGGTGCGGATTTCCTCACCGAAGTCGCCGGCCTCGACGAAGGCTCGCTCGTCGTTCATGCCGAACATGGTATCGGCAAGTTCGTCGGGCTGGTTACTATCGAAGCGGCCGGTGCGCCGCGTGCGTGTCTCGAACTGCATTATGCCGATCAGGCAAAGCTGTTCCTGCCGGTCGAAAATATCGACCTGCTTTCTCGCTATGGTTCTGATGCGGCGGAAGCCAATCTCGATCGTCTCGGCGGTGGAGCATGGCAGGCGCGCAAGGCGAAACTCAAGAAACGCCTGCTCGACATGGCGGGTGATCTGATCCGCATCGCCGCCACCCGCATGGTGCGCCGGGCGCCGGTTCTGGCAACGCCCGAAGGGCTTTATGACGAGTTCGCCGCCCGCTTCCCCTATGACGAGACGGAAGATCAGGAAAACGCGATCGAATCCGTGCGCGAGGATCTGGCGGCCGGTCGTCCGATGGATCGCCTCGTCTGCGGCGATGTCGGTTTCGGCAAGACGGAAGTGGCCTTGCGCGCCGCTTTCTTCGCGGCGATGAACGGGGCGCAGGTGGCCGTGGTCGTGCCGACGACGCTTCTGTCGCGCCAGCATTTCAAGACGTTTTCCGAACGGTTCCGCGGGTTGCCGATAAGGATCGCACAGGCGTCTCGCCTCGTCTCGGCCAAGGAACTGGCGCAAACGAAGAAGGACATCGCAGAGGGCAAGGTCGATATCGTTGTCGGCACTCATGCGCTGCTTGGCGCGGGTATCCAGTTCGCCAACCTTTCCCTGCTCATCATCGACGAGGAGCAGCATTTTGGCGTCAAGCACAAGGAGCGGCTGAAGGACCTGAAGACCGACGTGCATGTGCTGACGCTGTCTGCCACGCCGATCCCGCGCACGCTGCAGCTGGCGATGACCGGTGTTCGCGAACTGTCGCTGATCACGACGCCGCCGGTCGACCGCATGGCGGTGCGCACTTTCATCTCGCCGTTCGATCCGCTGGTGATCCGCGAGACGCTGATGCGCGAGCATTATCGCGGTGGCCAGAGTTTTTACGTCTGCCCGCGTTTGGCGGATCTCGCCGATATCCAGGCCTTCCTGCAGTCGGACGTACCGGAGCTCAAGGTTGCGGTGGCGCATGGCCAGATGGCGGCGGGTGAGCTGGAAGACATCATGAATGCTTTCTATGACGGCAAATATGATGTGCTTCTGTCGACGACGATCGTCGAATCCGGTCTCGACGTGCCGACGGCCAATACGCTGATCGTCCACCGCGCCGACATGTTCGGTCTGGCGCAGCTCTACCAGCTGCGTGGCCGTGTCGGACGCTCGAAGGTGAGGGCGTTTGCGCTGTTCACCCTGCCGGTCAACAAGACGCTGACGCAGATGGCGGATCGCCGCCTCAAGGTGCTGCAGTCGCTCGACACGCTTGGCGCGGGCTTCCAGCTGGCGAGCCACGATCTGGATATTCGCGGCGCGGGCAATCTGCTCGGCGAGGAACAGTCCGGCCATATCAAGGAGGTCGGTTTCGAGCTTTACCAGCAGATGCTGGAGGAGGCGGTCGCTGAGGTGAAGGGTGAGGACGAGATCGTCGATACCGGTTGGTCGCCGCAGATTTCCGTCGGCATCACCACGATGATCCCCGAAAACTACGTGCCGGACCTGCATCTGCGCATGGGTCTCTATCGTCGTCTCGGCGAAGTGCAGGATCTGTCTGAAATCGATGGTTTCGGCGCGGAAATGGTCGACCGGTTTGGACCAATGCCGCCCGAGGTGCAGAACCTCTTGAAGGTCGTCTATATCAAGACGCTCTGCCGCAAGGCGAATGTCGAGAAGGTGGATGCCGGTCCGAAGGGCGTTGTCATCGTCTTCCGCGACAAGCAGTTCCCCAACCCGGCAAATCTCGTCGGTTATATCGCCAAGCAGGGTTCGCTCGCCAAGATCAGGCCCGACCAGAGCATCTTCCTCAACCGCGACCTGCCGACGCCGACCAAGCGCCTGACGGCTGCGGCGCAGATCATGACGCAGTTTGCGGAGCTGGCGAAGGGGTGAGCCTGTGCCGGGGCTGAAGACATCTGCCCCGGTATTGACACTATACTCCCTTGGCGATCCTCGGGTCTCACTTCGTTCGCCCGAGGAGGACGAGTGATTGAACGGACGGGGCGCTGAAAGCTGCCTCGTAGGTTAGTTTGTAAGTGACACCTCTCAGCGTCCCGTTCGGCAGTTTTTATCCACGACTCCGGTCCCTCTGCCGTTGCCTTGCCGGATGGTGTTCGTCTGGCTTGATGGAAAACGGGCGAAACGACTTATCGCCAACCCTCCATGTCGCCGCCGCCGGGTTTCCCGCTTTCACGAGCGGACTTGAACGCCCGGCGAAACCATCCTTTAGGCCACCATGTGTGCCGCACAGGCACGTCCGACGCGCCGTTCGGGCATCGGAAGCGGCAGGCCGGTCCGAAAACCTTGCCGCTTCCCCCGTGTCGCCGGAGGGGGACCATTTTCCGCGGACCCCGGTGGTGGAGATTTACGTCGTCTCTTCACCACCAGCGCCGATCCCGCCTCGCCGGCACGCCTGCCGGTGTATCCGTGACGGAACGGGGGGATTGTAGGCATGAGGCGAGAGGGCGGGGATGGAAAAATGGCTAAGTGACTGAAATACCGTGAAGCGGGGCCGGGATCATCCCCGGCCTCGTCAGGACTTCTTGTCTCCGCCATCCGGCGCAATCATTGCTGCAGCCTGAGCGTTGGGGGCAACGGCGGGCGGAAGCGGCGTGCCGCGGACTTTCTCGCGCATCAGGGTCAAAAGACCAGAGCCGATGATCAGGACGATGCCGATGACCATGGGCAGATCGATATGGTCGCCGAAGACAAGATAGCCGAAGATTACGGCCCAGATCATCTGACTATATTGGGTCGGTCCGATCAGCGTGGCAGGGGCGTAATTTGCCGCATACATGAGAAGGATGGCGGCAAGCGCTGCGAGCAGGCCGTAACCGGCGAGCCAGAGCCATTGTATCGCGGTCGGAGCCATAAAACCGGGGACGGCAAGGGCGCCGCAGACGACCAGCGTTCCGAGCACGCCTGCGCCGTAAAGCGATATGTTCTTTTCCGACGGGCCCATGGCGCGGAAAACGACGATCGAGATGGCGCCGCTCAATCCGCCGAAGACGGCGCCGAGATGGCCGATCGACAATTCGCGGAAGCCTGGACGAAGGACCACCATGACGCCGATAAAGCCGATGACGACGGCGGACCAACGTTTTACGCCGACCTTCTCCTTCAAAAAGATTACCGACATGATGGTGACGAAGGAAGGAAGGAGGAAGATCAGCGCAAAGGCTTCCGCCATCGAAAGATGGGTGAATGCGGTGACGCTGCCGATGGTGCCGCCAGCCTGTGCAACAAAGCGCAAGAACCAGAGCGGTCGGTTGGTCGTATTGAAGATATCGGCCCAGCGATCTCCCTTCTTCATGATGAAGGGCAGGCCTACCAGGCAGAACGCCGCTCCGAGGAACGACGACTGATAGGGGCTGAGCTGCCCCTCGATCAGCTTGACGCTGGCGTCGCTAAAGGCATAGGCGGCGAATGCCGCAAAGGCGAGGAGGACACCCTTGAGGGTCTGATCTTTCTGCACGAACGTGTCTTTCTCGAAAATCAGATCATGCCCTTGCGGGCTTCGGCCTTGAGTCTCGCGATGTCGCGGAACGCGTCTGCAAGCACGTCGGGCGTCTGGGCGCCGCTGATGGCATATTGCCCGTCCATGATGAAGAAAGGAACGCCATTGACGCCCATCTTCTGTGCTGCATCAATTTCGCCGAGAATGACATCCTTGTCTGCATCGGACTCCAGCAGGTTTTCGATGAGCTTGCGGTTCATGCTGCAGCTTTCGGCGATTTCGGCAAGAACGGTGTGGTCACCGACATTTCTTCCGTCTTCGAAATTCGCCTTGAACAGAGCGGTGACAACGCGATCCTGAATTTCTCGGCTTTCCAGTGAGGCCCAATGGATCAGGCGATGGGCATCGAGCGTATTCGGTCCGATTTTTATCGCTTCGAAATTATAACGAATGCCCACTTCCAGGCCGAGCTTGGTGAGCATCTCGTGGCCACGGGCGACTGCTTCCGCGCCGCCGAGTTTTGCTTCGAGATAGGCCTTCTGGTCAACGCCTTCCGGCGGGATGTCCGGGTTCAGCCGGTAGGGGCGCCAGTTGATGTCAATGCCGACTTCGCCCTGCACTTCGGCGATGGCGAGTTCGAGCCTCGCCTTGCCCAGATAACACCAGGGGCAGACGACATCCGAGACGAGGTCGATTGTGACACGCTCCATGGCGCTATCCTCTAAATATGAAAACTTATTGCGCCCGGTTATCCCACCAGGTGTTGAGCTGGTAGCCATAGAGCGGCAAGATTTCGGGATAACTTATATGCTTGCGTCGCGCTACCCATTGATTGGGTACATGATAGAGCGGCACGATATAGTGACCGGAAAGCAGCAGCCGGTCATAGGCCCGCACCGATGCCTGGAAATCCTCCTTCGAGCGGGCCGTCAGCATGGCCTCGATCAGGCGGTCGATGTCCGGGTCTGCCGTTCCAGCGAAATTGAAGCTGCCCTGAGCGTCGCGCGCAGTTGATCCCCAGCGGCCGATCTGCTCGATACCGGGGGACAGGGAGGACGGATAGGACTTGATGATCACGTCGTAGTCGAAGCTCGACGAGCGGGCCTGATATTGCGAATCATCGACGGTGCGGATGCGCATGTCGATACCGATCAGCCTGAGACTGCGCTGGTAGGTGATGGCGAGCTTTTCCTGGTCCACGGTCTGCGCCATGACTTCGAAGGAGAGCTGACGGCCGCGCTCATCCGACATCCTGCCGTCCTTGATCGTGTAGCCGCCCATTGCCAGGAGATCGACCGCCTTTTTGAGAATGACGCGGTCGGCGCCGGAGCCGTCGGTTTTCGGCAGGTGATAGGTGCCGTCGAGCATTTCCTGTTCGATTCGGTCTTTCGCGGCACCGAGGATGTTCAGTTCGCGCTCATCGGCCGGTCTGCCGAGCGAGGAGAGCGGCGAGCCCTGCCAGAAGCTTTCGGTGCGGGTATAGGCATTTTCGAACAGGTTGCGGTTTGCCCATTCGAAATCGAAGACGAGAGAGAGGCCGGCGCGGACATTAACGTCGGAAAAAAGAACTCTCCGCGTATTAAAGACGAAGCCGAGCATGCCGGTCGGCAGCTGCGGGGTGAACGTATCCTTGATGACGTCACCGTTATGGGCGGCCGGGAAATCATAGGCGCGCTCCCAGTGGGTGGGGCTGCCTTCGAGGTAGACGTCGACTGCGCCTTTCTTGAAGGCTTCGAACATTGTCGATTCCTGCAGGAAATATTCGACCGAGATCCGGTCGTAATTATCGAAGCCAACCTTGGACGGAATATCCTTTCCCCAGTAATCCGGATTGCGCCCGTAAACGATGCGTTCGCCGGGGGCGACGGTCCTGATCAGATAAGGGCCGGAACCGATCGGCGGCTTCAGCGTCGACTGGTCGAACGAATCGGCGTCGATCGCGTGTTTCGGCAGGATAGGGGTGGAACTTGCAAGGATCAGCGGAAATTCGCGGTCGGCCTTTTCGTTGAAGGTGAAGCGCACGCCGTGCTCTCCGACCTTTTCCATTTTTGAAATCCGGTCGAGCCGCGATGAGAAGGGAACGCGACCCTTGTCGCGCAGCACTTCGAGCGAGAAGATCACATCATCCGGCGTTACCGGCTGGCCGTCCGACCAGCGGGCCTTGGGGTTCAGGTTGAACTGGATGAATGTGCGCTGATCGTCCCATTCGACCGATTCCGCCAGCAAGCCGTAAAGCGTGAAGGGTTCGTTGCCCGAGCGGGTCATCAGCGTTTCGTAAATCAGGTTGCCGAAAGCCGGATCCCAGATGCCACGGGCCGTGGTGCGGATGCTCTTGAGGTTGAAGGGATTGAGGCTGTCATAGGTGCCGACCACGCCATAACGAACCGAACCGCCCTTCTTTACCTCGGGGTTGACGTAGTCGAAATTGCGATAGTCTGCGGGCAGGTTCGGCGCGCCGTGCATGGCAATACCGTGAACCGGGGCTGCTGCCAGCGGTAACGGCAGAAAGACCGCAATCAACAATATAAGATAGTGCCGCATAAGAACCCCGATAGGTATCGCCGATTCGCCGCAAAATAGACCAGTCTTGCCCTGCGACCAACCTCGTGCATTCCATAAAACAGCGGTGTTTACCGCTTACGTGTGTTCAAAAATCACGGCAGGGGCTGGATATCGGAGCGGCCGCGATGTAACAGAGGCACAAGAGATGGGGTCATTCAAAAGCCTCATTTGAACCTCAGGTGACACATCAGAACGACGCCCCGAGGGATTGAAGGCTTTGCCGCGTCCTAGGGTTTTCAGGAGACGGATCTCGTTATGAATCTTAAGGCTACCAAAGTTCTGCGGACGGCTATGTCCGCTCTGGCTCTTACCGTTGGCACGGCTGCCATGCCGTTCGCGGCATCGGCGCAGCAGGCCGCAGCACCGGCGGCGCCTGGCGCTCCTCCGCTCGGTTGGTTCAAGACCTGCACCAAGCAGGAAGATAGCGACCTTTGCGTGGTGCAGAACGTTATCCTTGCACAGAACGGCCAGCTGATCACCGCTGTCGGCCTGATCACGCTCGAAGGCAAGGTCAACCGCAAGATCCTTCAGGTGTCTGTACCGACCGCGCGTCTCGTTCCTCCTGGCGTCGTCATGCAGATCGATGGCGGCAAGGGCCAGAAGCTCGACTACACCGTCTGCCTGCCGGACAAGTGCACGGCTGAAGTTCCGCTGACCGACGCCATGATCGCCAGCCTGAAGAAGGGCAACGAGGTCGTCTTCACCTCGATGAACTTCCGTCGCGCTCCGAATCCGATCAAGGTTTCGCTCGGTGGCTTTACCGGCGCGTTCGACGGCCCGGCAATCACCCAGTCGCAGCTGGCTGAAAGCCAGCGTTCGCTGGAAGAAGGCATGCAGAAGAAGGCTGAAGAAGCCCGCAAGAAGCTGGAAGAAGCTCAGTCTGCCGCCAAGCAGGGTCAGTAAGACCTTTTTGACAGACGATTTTTCAAGGAAAGGGCGCTCCTTCGGGGCGCCCTTTCTGTTTGTGCTGATGCCTGCTCCCTTTTCGTGGCGAGCCGTGAACAGCAAAAGACCGCGGCACCATCAGCGCCGCGGTCTTTTCAATTGTCGGTGTGTCCTAAAATCGCTCCGTTCATCAGGAAAGGCGAGCTGAGCTTGTTCAGACCTTGGGATTGTGCGGATGGAACAGCTTGCCCTTTTCGCCGATCAGCACGAAGACGAGACCGATAATCGAGACGGTGAAAAAGCCCGCGACCATCGGCAGCGCCGTATCGTTGAAGGACTGGCCGATCAAGGCGCCGATTGCAGCACCGCCGACGGTTCCCATGAAGCCGAGCACCGACGATGCCGTGCCGGCGACATGTCCCAAAGGTTCCATTGCCAGCGAGTTGAAGTTCGAGGCTATCCAGCCGAACTGGAACATGGTGAGCGCGAAAAGCAGCAGGAACAGAGGGAAGGGCATGGGCTGCGGGCCAAAAATCTGGATGAGAAGCCAGATCAGTGTGGTGGTGATGAAGCCGATCAGCGCGCCATGCGACAGGCGGCGCATGCCGAAGCGCCCGACAAGCCGCGAGTTGAGGAATGCCGACAGGGACATGAAGACCGCGACGGCTGCAAATGCCACGGGGAACCAGACGCCAAGACCGTAGATTTGATTGTAGACCTGCTCTGCGGAGTTGATGAAGCCGAAAAGGGCGCCCAAAATAAACGTGCTTGCGAGCGTGTAGCAGAGCGCCACCCGGTTGGTCAGCACGATGATGAAGCCGGCCAGCACGGATGAAGCGGTGAACGGGCGCACATCATCCTCATGCAGCGTTTCGGGCAACCGCCTTGCCACCCACCAGGTGACGATAATGCCGACCACGGCGATAAACGCGAAGATCAGGTGCCAGTTGCCGAAGAACAGGACGACCTGGCCGGTTCCCGGGGCAATGATGGGGACGATCATGAAGACCATCATGATCAGCGACATGACTTCGGCCATGGCGCGGCCGCCATAGACGTCGCGAACGATGGAAACCGAAATCACGCGTGTGGCGGCCGATCCGAGGCCCTGGATGAAGCGAAGGATCAGCAGGCCGGCAAAGCTTGGGATAAAAACGACGGCGATGGCGGAGACGATATAGATCCCGAGGCCCGCCAGGAGCGGCTTGCGGCGACCGAACCGGTCGGAAAGCGGCCCGTAGAGCAGTTGTGCGACGCCGAAGCCGAACAGATAGGCAGAGACCACATACTGGCGATGGTTGGGGTCTTCGACGCCGAGCGATTCGCCGATCTGCTGCAGGCCGGGAAGCATGATGTCGATGGCGAGTGCATTCAGCGCCATCAGCGCCGCCATCATTGCAATGAATTCAGTTTTGACGACGCCTTGAAGGCGCGCAGACGGATTTTGTGAAGGATTTGTCACAACCATTTCCTTAAGAATGGGAAAGGCGCCGCGGGGGCGGCGCCTTCCTAAAAATCTTGGTCGTCCGGATTGACCGTTCAGGCTGCGCGTACGTTTACGCCCTGGCCTTCAAAATGGCTCTTGAGTTCGCCGGACTGGAACATTTCGCGGACGATATCGCAGCCGCCGATGAACTCACCCTTGACGTAGAGCTGCGGAATGGTCGGCCAGTTGGAATAGTCCTTGATGCCCTGACGGATTTCCGCGTCTGCAAGAACGTTGATGCCCTTGTAGTCGACGCCGAGGTAGTCGAGGATCTGGACGACCTGGCCGGAAAAACCACACTGGGGAAACTGCGGTGTGCCCTTCATGAAAAGCACGACGTCGTTGGTCTTGATTTCGTTGTCGATGAGATCGTTAATGCCGCTCATATCATATCCTTTCACATGCGGTTTCAAGGACCGCTGCGCTGCGCGTTGCCCTTAAATAGCAAGGCAGCCTTATTAATTCCAGCGCTGAATGCCAAATGCCCGGCGCAAAAGATGCAAACCTAGCGGCTGCGTTGCCTGCTACGGCTGGCCGTCGTCCGGCGTTTGCTAACCTGCTTGCGAGCGGGTTTGGCGTTGCGCGTGGTTGCCGCCTTCCGCTTGGTCGCACTCGTCGTCGTCGATGCTGGCTTTGCGGCGCGTTTCTTGCGCTTGCTTGCCGTCTTCCCGTGCGACTTGCCGAGCAGTTCCTTGACCAGGCTTTCGACGACGCCGGTGACGATCTGGTTGACGAGGCTGTTCATGACGTCAATCCGCAGGAGCCGAGGTTTGAAGCGCGAGCGCGTGCAGCACGCCGCCCATATTGCCCTTCAGCGCATCGTAGACCATCTGGTGCTGCTGCACACGGCTCTTGCCGCGGAAGGCTTCCGCCACGACTTCGGCTGCGTAATGATCACCGTCGCCTGCAAGATCCCTGATGGTGACCTTGGCGCCGGGAATGCCCGCCTTGATCATGTCTTCGATTTCGCCGGGTCGCATGGGCATGCAGTTATGTCCTTCTTGTTTCTCCCGGAATCGCTGCCGGGTGCTTGTCCGTTTGAACACTGCCTCAAACTTTCGGCCCGGTCAAAGCGACAATGCCGGCGAAGATTACTCTTCGCCGGCATTGTCATCAATTCACAGAACCTTGCGAGGCAATTATGCCATGAAGGCGTTTAGGCCATGAAGGATGGGAACCACTTTTCGTGCGCTGCGGTCAGGTCGCTGACGGCGACGTTGACGACGCCTTCGACAACCAGCGCTTCACCGCCGACCTTGCCGAGCGTGCGGAACGGAACACCGGCGCTTTCGGCGCTGGCCTGGACGAAGTTTGCAAGGTCGGCCGAAACGGCGATGACATAACGAGCCTGGTCTTCGCCGAAGAGAAGCGCATGTGCCGGTCCCTGCTGGTCGGCGAGGCTTACCGTCATGCCCTTGTTCGACGCCATTGCCATTTCGGCAAGAGCGAGGCCAAGGCCGCCCGAGGAAATGTCGTGGCAGGCGGTGACCTGAGCATTGCGGATGACGGCACGGACGAATTCGCCGTTGCGGCGTTCGGCGACGAGATCGACCGTCGGGGCAGGGCCATCAGTCGAATCGAGCACGTCGCGCAGGTAGATCGACGAGCCGAGGTGGCTGCCGTCGGTGCCGATCATGATCAGCACGTCGCCATCCTTTGCCGAACCGACACGGGCCATCTTCTGCCAGTCGCCCATCAGGCCGACGCCGGCAATGGTCGGGGTCGGAAGAATGGCAACGCCGTTGGTCTCGTTGTAGAGCGAGACGTTGCCGGAGACGATCGGGAAGTCGAGCGCGGTGCAGGCTTCGCCGATGCCCTTGATGGCGCCGACGAGCTGGCCCATGATTTCCGGCTTTTCAGGATTGCCGAAATTGAGGTTGTCGGTGGCCGCCAGCGGCTCTGCGCCGGTGGCAACGATGTTGCGCCAGCATTCGGCAACCGCCTGCTTGCCGCCTTCATACGGATCGGCTTCGACGTAACGCGGGGTAACGTCGGAGGAGAAGGCGAGCGCCTTCGACGCATGGCCTTCGACGCGCACGACACCGGCATCGCCGCCCGGAAGCTGCAGCGAGTTGCCCTGGATCAGCGTGTCATACTGTTCCCAGACCCAGCGACGGCTGGACTGGTTCGGCGAGCCGACGAGCTTGAGGAGTGTGTCGTTGTAATCGGAAGGTTCTGCGACCTGCGAAGCGGGCAGGGCGTCGCGGACGGTGTGCTGGATCCATGGACGGTCATATTCCGGTGCCTGATCGCCGAGATCCTTGATCGGCAAGTCGGCAACTTCTTCGCCCTGATGAATGACGCGGAAACGCAGGTCGTCGGTGGTTTTGCCGACGATTGCGAAGTCGAGACCCCACTTAACGAAGATCGCCTTGGCGACTTCTTCCTTGGACGGCTCGAGAACCATGAGCATGCGCTCCTGGCTTTCCGAGAGCATCATTTCATAGGCGGTCATCTGCTCTTCGCGGACCGGGACCTTGTCGAGGTAGAGCTCGATGCCGAGGTCGCCCTTGGCGCCCATTTCGACGGCCGAGCAGGTGAGGCCGGCGGCACCCATATCCTGGATGGCGATGACCGCGCCGGTCTTCATCAGTTCGAGGCAGGCTTCGAGCAGGCACTTTTCGGTGAATGGGTCGCCGACCTGAACCGTCGGGCGCTTTTCTTCGATCGACTCGTCGAATTCGGCCGATGCCATGGTGGCTCCGCCGACGCCGTCGCGGCCGGTCTTTGCACCGAGATAAACGACCGGCAGGCCGACGCCCTTGGCTTCGGAGAGGAAGATGCCGTCGGACTTTGCAAGGCCTGCCGCAAAGGCGTTGACGAGGATGTTGCCGTTGTAGCGCGGATCGAACTCGACTTCACCGCCAACGGTCGGTACGCCGAAGGAATTGCCGTAACCGCCCACACCGGCAACAACGCCCGAGACGAGATGCTTGGTCTTGGCATGGTCGGGAGCGCCGAAACGTAGGGCGTTCATCGCTGCAATCGGACGCGCGCCCATGGTGAAGACGTCGCGCAGGATGCCGCCGACGCCGGTCGCCGCACCCTGATAGGGTTCGATATAGGACGGGTGGTTGTGGCTCTCCATCTTGAAGACGACGACATCGCCATCATCGATATCGACGACACCGGCGTTTTCGCCCGGTCCCTGGATGACGCGACGGCCCTTGGTGGGCAGCGTGCGCAGCCACTTCTTGGAAGACTTGTAGGAGCAGTGCTCGTTCCACATGGCAGAGAAAATGCCAAGCTCGGTGAAGCTCGGTTCGCGTCCGATCAGATCAAGGATGCGCTGGTACTCATCCGGCTTGAGGCCGTGAGAGGCGATGAGTTCCGGGGTGATCTGGCGGGAATTGGAGATCGTCATCTTTTATCCTGGAATGGCTGCCGGTCGGGGGCTTTTGGCGCCTCTTTAACCTAACTATCGCGCGAGTGCGACAGGAAAATCGGCCCGGCCGGATGAAGGCCGGGGATTGCTACGTGCTATGTTTCGAAATCGCAGATGGTTGCTTCTAGGCGAGGCTGTCATAACCGCCGGAGCCATTGTCCAGCAGGCTTCGCACGATCCTGAGGCCATCATTGACTTCCTGCCTGGAGCTTGGCGAGGAAAAGCCGATGCGGACGCGATGGATTATCTTTTCCGACCTGCCTGCCTTGAATTCCGCTTCGTCGTCGAGCAACAGGCCGTCGGCATAAGCGGCATTCTTGAATGTGGCGGAAAGCCAGGGATCCGGCAGCTTAAGCCAGAAGAAGGGAATGTCGGGATTGGAGTTGAGGTCGTAACCGGCGAGAATTTCGCGGGCCATGGCTTCACGGACGTTGATCTCCGCGCGACAGCGCTCCCAGATCACATCGGCCGCGCCGCTGAGCACGAGGCGGGCACTCAGTTCGGCGAGGAGGAAAGGCATGCCGCCCGTCGTCATTTTGTGCGCGACCCGTACACGCTGGGCTAAGTGAGGCGGGCAGGCGACCCACCCGCCACGGATGCCGGCGGATACCGATTTCGACAGGCCATCAACAACGAATGTCCGCTCCGGTGCGAGCGTCGCGATCAGTGGAATGTCTCCCTTGTCCATGGCGCCGTAAAGATTGTCCTCGATCAGCCAGACATTGTATTTGCGTGCGATGGCAGCGATGGCTTCTCTCCGCTCGAGCGGCATGGTTGCCAAGGTCGGGTTCTGCACCGAGGACATGAAGAAGGCGATCTTCGGATGCTCCTGCACGCAGGCTCGCTCGAAATCGTCCGGAATGACGCCGTGTGCGTCCGAATTGACCAGCGATATTCGTCGACCGACGAGGCCGGCGGCGCGGCTTACCTGGGAATATGTATGGTGCTCGAAAGCGATCCTGTCTCCCGGGTTGGTCAGGACGGCAATGATCGACATGATCCCGGCATGAGCGCCCAGTGTCGGGACAATTGAGTCTGGCGCGGGAGCCCAGTCACCATAGCTCAGCCAGCGAACGCCGGCCTGCTGCCAATGATCCGGGGAGGTGCGGGTGTAGCCGGCAACGTCGTGCGGGCACTCGCGCATGATTTCTGATGTTATCTCCGCGATTGTCTCGCTTTGGCCGAGATCGGGGGCGGCCGTGCTGTCGAAACGGATCTTGCCCGACGGAGCCTGCAGCGGCCGTGTGCCGGCAATGCTTGTGGATACGGGATATTGATCATCCTGCGCGCCTTCATCGTCGCGCTTCAAGACGTAGGTGCCGCGCCCGACCTCGCCATTGACCAGCCCGCGTTCATGCAGAAGCGAATAGGCGCGGCTGACCGTGCCGATTGTCACCCCAACATCGTAGGCGAGGTTTCGTTGTGGCGGAAGCTTGCTGCCCGACGGCAAGTCACCGGTTTCGATGGCCTTTTCCATCTGGTCGGCCAATCGGGTGTAGAGCGGGCCGGAGCCCTCCTGAAGATCTGGAAGCCATTTTGTCATAGTGACAATGATTACATTGCGGTGCTTTTTGAGTCAATGTATCCACAATGCAGGCAATGCAACGAAACGCCAACAGGTGCGAAATGCGCAAGTATGACGAATATCTCGTTACAATAGATACAATTTATCCCGATCGCTACGAACGCGAGGCGGCCTTCTATGTCGCCAAGGATCTGCTACCGGAAGCGACCATGACGGTTCGATTGGGTGTCATTGCCGGATTGATCGATGCGCTGAAGAATGCGTTGACGCGGCGCTCAGGACGGGCGGCTCTCCTTGATATGGACGAAAGCCAGCTACGGGATATCGGCGTGACGCGGATTGCAGCCAAGCGCGAAGCCGGGAAATCCTGGTTCCTGGGCTGAGAATGCGGGCTTGAAATATTCAGTGCAATTTCGAACGCGAACTTGGTCCCCTCATTCGCGCGAATTGCACCGGGCACCTGTAGCAGGTGCAAGCGGCCTGTCCGGCATCCCAACCGCCGGACGGGCCTTTTTACGTCAGCAATTGCTGTTGCCGGCCGCCCAACGCTTGACGTCGGCACCAACGCGTGTACCGAGCTGTTCGTTCATTACAGGGCCGAAGGCGCTGAGGCGCGCAGGTTTGCCCTCCGCCTGGACGACGAGGAGCGGGCGAATGTCGGATGAGCCCTTGCGGGTCAGGAGGATGCGCGGACGTCCCGAGAAGGACGACAGTTCCGGCGCGAAGGCGTAGGACTTGAAGGCAGCGTCACCTGACTTGAACCAGCAGCGGTTTGCGGCAACAGCAACCTTTTCCATGATGTCCAGCGCCGAAGGGCTGGATTGCACAACGGGCTTGGCCTGACACGCAGCCAGCGCTGCGGCGAGAACGGTTACAGAAATTGCAGTCGAAATGCGGCAGGCCATCTGCGTGCGTTCCCAAAAATGGCTGATAAAGCAAGCGTCGGCCTTTTTTGCCGACGCCCGTGTAAGGATCAGGCTGCGATGACGTCCAGCGCGGATGCGAAGATACCGCGACCGTCGCTGCCGCCATGGGCGGCTTCGATCAGGTTTTCCGGATGGGGCATCATGCCGAGAACGTTGCCGCGGGCATTGACGACACCGGCAATATCTTCGATCGCGCCGTTGGGGTTTGTGCCTTCGGCGTAGCGGAAGACGACCTGGCCATTGCCGTTCATCGACTTCAGAGTTTCCTGATCGACGAAATAATTGCCCTCATGGTGCGCGACAGGGCAGCGGATGACCTGGCCCTTTTCATAGGCGCGGGTGAAGTCGGTCTCGGCATTGATGATTTCGAGCTTCACTTCTTTGCAGACGAATTTCAGCGAGGAATTCATCATCAGCGCGCCGGGAAGCAGGCCTGCCTCGACGAGGATCTGGAAGCCGTTGCAGACGCCGAGAACCTTGATGCCCTTTTCCGCCTTTTCCTTGATCGCCTGCATGACCGGCATACGGGCAGCGATTGCGCCGCAGCGCAGATAGTCGCCGTAGGAGAAACCACCCGGAATGACGATCAGGTCGACGTCATCGGGAATGCTCGTCTCCGTCTGCCAGACGGTGATCGGCGCCTTGCCGGAAATCTTGGTGAGGGCGGCGATCATGTCGCGATCGCGGTTGAGGCCTGGGAGCTGGACGACGGCTGACTTCATGGCTGTGGTTCAAACCTTGCTTGGGCTTCCTGGAACTCCCGCAGTTCCAGGCGGTTTTCGATACGGTCGAGGCGCAACTCATGCCGCGCCAAAGTTGTATTTATGTTGAGAATATCCTGATGCAGCGGAACCATCGTTCCCCGCATCGCATTTATCTCTGCTTTCAACTCTCGCTGGCCTAGCTTGAGATCACCCAGGTCTGCATGAATGCGCTTCATAAGTTCATACATGAGTTCACTGGTGACTTCGGCCATCACACGCTCCGCAACCTTTAGTCGATTGCGATAGTGTAGTTCTCAATCACCGTGTTAGCCAGAAGCTTTTCGCACATGGCCTTGAGGTCGGCTTCCGCCTTGGCCTTGTCGGCTGTGTCCAGCTCAAGATCGAAGACCTTGCCCTGGCGGGCCTGGTGAACGCCTTCGAAGCCGAGGCTGCCGAGGGCACCTTCGATGGCCTTGCCCTGGGGGTCGAGAACGCCGTTCTTGAGCGTGACTGTTACACGTGCCTTGATCACTGCAAAATACCCCTGATTACTTGACCAGAACCGGACCCGTTCCGCGGATCGGTTCGTTTTCATTGATGATGCCCAGACGGCGGGCGACTTCGGAATAGGCTTCGAGAAGGCCGCCGAGATCGCGGCGGAAACGATCCTTGTCCATCTTTTCCTTCGTCTCGATGTCCCAGAGGCGGCAGCTATCGGGGGAAATCTCGTCGGCAAGGATGATGCGCATCATATCGCCCTCGTAAAGGCGGCCGCATTCGATCTTGAAATCGACGAGCTGGATACCAACGCCGAGGAAGAGGCCCGAGAGGAAGTCGTTGACGCGGATGGCGAGCGCCATGATGTCGTCAAGCTCGGCCGGATTGGCCCATCCGAAGGCGGTGATATGCTCCTCGGAAACCATCGGGTCGGCGAGCTGGTCAGACTTGTAATAGAACTCGATGATCGAGCGGGGCAGTACGGTGCCTTCCTCGATACCAAGGCGCTCCGACAGCGAGCCGGCGGCGACATTGCGCACGACGATCTCAAGCGGGATCATCTCGACTTCCTTGATCAGCTGCTCGCGCATGTTCATC
Organism: Aliirhizobium cellulosilyticum; assembly: GCF_014198105.1. Classification (NCBI taxonomy): domain Bacteria; kingdom Pseudomonadati; phylum Pseudomonadota; class Alphaproteobacteria; order Hyphomicrobiales; family Rhizobiaceae; genus Aliirhizobium; species Aliirhizobium cellulosilyticum. The sequence goes on from NZ_JACIGW010000001.1 coordinate 1,361,148, forward strand.
CGGCGGATGAAATGGGTCGGGATGCCGATCTTGTTCAGGTGGGTGAACAGGTATTCGGAAATGCGGTTGTTGAGCACGCCCTTGCCGTCGATGACATCATGCTTCTTCTTGTTGAAGGCTGTGGCGTCGTCTTTGAAGAACTGGATCAGCGTGCCGGGCTCGGGTCCTTCATAAAGGATCTTGGCCTTGCCCTCGTAAATACGGCGGCGACGATTCATGGTATTCTTATCTCGTTCTAAGGCGGCCTGAGCGGCTGCAATCATATTTGAAGCGGTCCCATATCGGAAAAGTTTCCTTTTCACAATGCAGACGTCCGCTGGCAGGCGATTTGCCCTGTATTCGGCATGCGAAGAATCACTGCCAACATACTATATCGGTTTGACCGGCTTTTTTCTGGCACCACCGACTTTCCACGGCAGATAGGTTGTCGAACTCCATCTTTCCATAGCGCTGCAATCGGTTGGGTTCCAATCAAGCGTCCTGCGGGGACTCCAGGGCTACCGATTGCAAAAGGGGGGAATGCTCTTATTTAACTATTCTAATGTTGCCGTGGGAGGAAAACATGAGTGGCATGAGTGATCGTGAAAAGGCGTTCGAAAACAAGTTCGCGCACGATGAGGAGTTGAAATTCAGGGCATTGTCGCGGCGTAACAAACTGGCCGGGCTCTGGGCGGCGGAAATGCTCGGAAGGCCGGACCGGGATGCCTATGCAAGGGAAGTGATCGTTGCGGATTTTGCGGAAGCCGGACATGAGGACGTCTTTCGCAAGCTGAGGCAGGATTTTGATGCAGCCGGGATTGCGGTGTCGGATGCGGAGATACGCATGAAGATGCTCGATCTGCTGACTGAAGCTTCTGCCCAGGTGGAGAACCAGTAGCGCATCAGGCGACGGCCGTGAACCAGACGTAGCGGTTTCGCCCCTGCCGCTTGGCTTCATAAAGCGCGATATCGGAGTTGCGCAGCAACTGGCGTACGTCGATTGCGTCGCCGCGCTGGGAGGCGATGCCGATACTGGCGCCAACACGGCAGCGATGCCCCTCATAGATCATCGGCTCGCGCAGGGCGTCGATCATGCGGGTGGCCACAGATGATGCCGGCTCCTCGACGGCGCTCAGCTGCGACACAACGACGAATTCGTCGCCGCCGACACGGGCAATGAAGTCATCTTCGCTCAGTGTTCTGCGCAGCGTGCGAGCAGTATGGACCAGCATCGCATCTCCCGCGTCGTGACCGAGCCGGTCATTGATCTGCTTGAAGCGATCAAGGTCGACATGGAGGATCGCGATGCCTGCCTCGCTGCCGCTGTATTGCGTTGCCATCCGGTCGAGCACCTCGTCAAGATAACGGCGGTTCGGGAGTTCGGTCAGGTAATCATGCATGGCACTGTGCTCGATCCGGTCCTTGGCTGCCTCCAGTTCGATGTTTCTGGCTTCGGCCAGAATTCTGGCACGCTCCAGTTCGTGATGCAGCCCGACATCATCGGTGACATCCCAGTTCGCACCAACCGTCATCTTGTGGCCGTTCCCGTCCTGAAAGGTCATGGTGCGCGCGCGAATGATGCGATCGGAGCCATCGCGGAGAACGGCGCGGTACTGATCCGAAAAGCGGTCGCCGTTTCGCATATGTTCATCGACGTTTTTCAAGACACGTTCGCGATCGGCCGGATGCAAAAAGGTTTCCCACAATCCGCCGACCCTGACATCTTCGCGCCGACCGACTCCATAGATGCGATACATGCGGTCATCCCAGTCGACGACACCGGTTGTGAGGTCACATTCGTAAGTGCCGATGCCTGATATTTCGAGAGCCATGTCCAGGCGTCTTGCCATGCGCGCCGTGGCTTCCTCGGCCTGCTTGCGGGCCGTGATATCCGTGTCCGTCCCAACGATGCGCGTCGGCTTGCCGTCGGCGTCCCATTCGACGCAATCGCCGCGGCACTCGATCCAGACCCAATGGCCGTCTTTGTGGCGCTCGCGATATTCAAACACCGTATAGTCCGGATCGCCTTCATTCTGCCGGTCGATGCAGTGGATTACGTGATCCCGATCATCCGGATGGAGGAGATCGAGCCACGCCTGAGTGCTTTCGGGAAGAGGATCATCCTCGGTCATGCCACGGATCCGCCGCCATGTCGGCGAATAGTATTTCTCTCCGCGTTTCCAATCATGGTCCCAGACGCCTGTCGACGACCCGACGAGCGCCTTGTTCCAGCGGCTTTCCCAGATGTCGAGATTCGCAAGCCTTGTCTTCAAAGCCGTTATGTCGACGAACGAGGCTGCGACGAGATAAGGCGTGTCCAGCCCTGTCGGTGCCGGAGCAAGATGGACGAGAGCCCATCGCAGCGTACCGTCCGGCTGCGGCAGGCGCAGTTCCATCTGACCATCAGCGGCAGCCTTGCAGCGGCGAAGCCCGGCGAGAAAATCCGAACGGTCTTCGATATCGATCAGATCGGTGAAAAACTCCACCTCGAAGGGGCACCAGTTCGCCTTGAGGGCCTTGTTCGCATGGTGCAGTCGCGCCTGCCAATCGAGCAGTGCTACGGGAAGGGGAATGGCGTCAAAGAGGTCGGTCAGCGAGCCGGCGTCTCTCGAAGGTGATATCGTCGGGCCGGCATAGAAGACTGGTTTGGATGACATCTGTTCGCCTACATTCGCAGGAATTGCGCAATGTTAGTGAATTCGAATTAAGGCAACTTTAAAATTGTTTATCGAAAGCGAAATTACGACGTCGGGTTGTGCGCTGCACATCGCCAGAGGTCAGGCTTTCAGTCGGCTCAGGAACTGGGCAAACACCATTGTGCCTTCAGGCCACGGGCCGTGGCCCGACTCGGAATTGATGTGGCCAGATTCGCCTGCGTCGATCAGGAGCGAACCCCAGGCGTTGGTAATGTCGCCGGCGTGATCATAGGAGCCGAAGGGGTCGTTTCGGCTGGCAATCGTAACGGCGGGAAAAGGAAGCGGATCACGCGGATAAGGGCCGAATGTCATCAGGTGTTTCGGCCTGATCTTCGGGTTCTGCACATCCGGCGGCGCCACGAAGAATGCGCCGGCCACCGGCTTTTTGAAATGCGGGATGGCATGGATCGCCGTCGGAACGCCGAGCGAATGAGCGACCAGCACAACCGGTTTCGTCGAGGCGTTGACCTCCTCGACGAGACGCTGGATCCAGTCTTCCTTTACCGGCTTCGACCATTCGGCCTGTTCCACCCGGCGGGCCGTCGCGAGCTTCTGCTCCCAACGGGTCTGCCAATGGTCAGGACCGGAATTGGTGTAACCGGGGATGATGAGGATATCGGCTTCTGATGCTTTCATGCCGCCTATCTGGGCCTTCCCGATTTCTATATCAAGCTTCGCCGAAGACACGATTGAAAATCGTGTCGACATGCTTGGTGTGATAACCGAGATCGAATTTTTCGCGGATCTCCTCCTCGGAGAGCGCTGTGCGGACTTCTTCGTCAGCAAGCAGTTCTTCAAGGAAGTCTGCACCGCGCTCCCAGACCTTCATCGCATTGCGCTGAACGAGACGATAGGAGTCCTCGCGCGAAACGCCCGCCTGGGTGAGTGCCAGAAGTACCCGCTGGCTCATGACCAGACCTTTGAACTTGTTCATGTTCTTCAACATGTTCTCAGGGTAGATGACGAGCTTTTCGATGACGCCGGCCAAGCGGTTGAGGGCGAAATCGAGAGTAACGGTCGTGTCCGGGCCAATGGCGCGCTCGACGCTGGAATGGCTGATGTCGCGTTCGTGCCAGAGGGCAACGTTTTCCATTGCCGGAACGACTGACATGCGCACGAGACGGGAAAGGCCGGTGAGGTTCTCGGTAAGCACCGGGTTGCGCTTGTGCGGCATGGCTGACGAACCCTTCTGGCCCGGCGAGAAGAACTCTTCCGCTTCCAGAACTTCAGTGCGCTGCATGTGGCGGATTTCGATCGCAACGTTTTCGATCGAAGAGGCAATGACGCCGAGGATGGCGAAATACATCGCGTGGCGATCGCGCGGAATGACCTGGGTGGAGACCGGCTCCGGCTTCAGGCCCAGGGCTGCTGCGACATGTTCCTCGACGCGCGGGTCGATGTTGGCGAAGGTGCCGACGGCGCCGGAGATGGCGCAGGTGGCGATCTCTTCGCGGGCTTCGAGAAGGCGTGTCTTGTTGCGGTTCATTTCGGCGTAGAAGCGGGCAAAGGTCAGGCCCATCGTCGTCGGTTCGGCATGGATGCCGTGGCTGCGGCCGATGCGGACCGTATCCTTGTGTTCGAAGGCGCGAGCCTTGAGAGCAGCCAGAACACGATCTATGTCTGCAAGCAGAATGTCGGTGGCGCGCACTAGCTGGACGTTGAGCGTCGTGTCGAGCACGTCCGAAGATGTCATGCCCTGGTGGATGAAGCGGCTATCCGGGCCGACGAATTCCGCCAGATGAGTGAGGAAGGCGATGACGTCATGTTTGGTGACGGCTTCGATCTCATCGATGCGGGCGACATCGAATTCGGCCTTGCCGCCCTTTTCCCAGATCGTTTCTGCCGCGGATTTCGGAATGACGCCGATTGCCGCGAGCGCGTCGCAGGCGTGGGCCTCGATTTCGAACCAGATGCGAAACTTTGTTTCCGGCGACCAGATGGCGACCATTTCCGGTCGGGAATAACGGGGGATCATGGGCAGCTCGCTTGCTTGGATAGAATTGCCGCCGCTCTATCAAGAAGAACGGCGAAGCTCAATCTTTTTGGGGCGTTGCCCCGTGTTTAAGGCTTTTCAGGCCTCGGCGGCCTTCAAAAGCGCCGAGATGTTGTCGCGATACGCATTCTTGTTCGCGCCCTTGTAGACCGCCGATCCGGCGACGAAGACATTGGCGCCTGCCTTGCGGGCTGCGCCGATGGTTTCAGCCGTGATGCCTCCGTCGACTTCAATCTCGATAGGTCTGTCACCGATCAGAGACTTGATACGGGAGATCTTGTCGAGCGCGGATGGAATTAGCTTTTGACCGCCAAAGCCGGGGTTGACGCTCATGACGAGGATGAGGTCGACGTCGTCCAGAACGTCTTCAAGCACCGAGACCGGAGTAGCTGGATTGAGCGTCACGCCAACCTTCTTGCCCAGCGACCGGATCGTCTGCAGCGAACGGTGCAGATGCGGGCCGGCCTCGGCATGGACGGTAATGCCGTCGCATCCGGCCTTGGCGAAGGCTTCGAGATAGGGGTCGACCGGGGCAATCATCAGATGGCAATCGAAGAAGGCGTCCGTATAGCGGCGCAGAGACTTGATGACATCGGGACCGAAGGAGATATTGGGGACGAAATGGCCGTCCATGACATCGAGGTGAACCCAGTCTGCGCCTGCCTCGACGACGTCTGCGACCTCCTGGCCGAGTTTCGAAAAATCGGAAGCTAGAATGGAGGGGGCGATGCGAAGCGGCAAGGTCATGGACGGATCTCCTGTGTCGTCTGCCGACTAGCATTCCGGGGCGATTGCCGCAATCGTTACTCGGTCGCGGAGGCGGGCGGCAAAAACTCGCTGCTGCGCCATTCCAGAAGACGATAGGGATTGTCCGCCAGTTCGTGCGCAGAATCGAAGCGGATCTGTCCGATTGCGGTCTGGAAGGTGCCGGTTTTTAGGGAGGACAGGAGTTTTCCCCAGTCATTGCCTGCGGATGCTGCTGTCTGGCTGGCCAGTTGGGTTGCGGCATAGGCGGGAAGCGTGTTGCCTTCAGGCTCGATCTGGCGGCTTTCGAGCGATGTTGCAGCGTTGGCGGCAGTCTGGAGTGTCCGGTAAGGTGGCAGCGTGACAGCCAGCGTGCCGTCGCGAAGCGCGACTGGCCGGTTGGCAGCCTTCATGACATCGCCGCCGAGTATGGTGAGGGGAATGTTTTCTCTTTCGGCATCGCGGGCAATGACGGCGACATCGTTACGGTCCGCGCCGACGAGTATATGGGTTGCGCCGGCTTTCTGCAGCCGTCTGATGAGGGCTATCTGCTGCTCCTGGCCCGGCCGAAGCGTATCGGTGAACACCGGCGCGATGCCGATCGGTTCGAGTTTCTGGCGGACAGCGCTGACGAGTTCGCGCCCGTAGATGGTGCCGTCGTCGACAAGGGCAATCGGCTCGGCTTTCCAGCGATCGACGATCACCGCCGCGATCTGATCGGACTCGGCAGTTTCCGATGGAGCCATGCGGAAAAGCGGCCAGCCATTGCGCAAGGCGTCTTCCATCAGGATCCGGGAACGGACGGAAATGGTGATTGCTGCAATCTTGCTGTCGGCCAGCGCCGGCAAGGCGGAGGCCAGCGTTTCGACGCATAGAAACCCGATCGCGATAGAGGCCTTGGCGTCGGCAAGCGTCTTTGCTGCTTCCACGCCGCCGGTCTCGTTGCAGGTCTCGTCGATTTCGACAAGTCTGTCGCCTGTGACTTGTGCGGCGGCTCTGGCCCCTTCAAAAACCTGCATGCCGAGCAACGCATAAGGTCCCGTCTTTGGCGCGACGACACCGATGGTGGCGGCCGAGACCGTCGTTGCCGTGGCAACATATCCGAAAGCCGCTGCAGTCAGCAGGATCGCGATATCGAAACGCAGGGAAGGCATGCTTTTCCTTAAGTCCGTGTTCGCTGCAGCTTTAACCCGCAAGGGCATGAGCGTCCAAGCTTTTTCCCGTTTTTGGCAGTTCACGGGCGAAATCTAGCATGATCGTGAGTGGAATCTTGCTATTCGTGTGACAGGACATCGGCGTCGTCTGGCCGGCACGGTCTTTCGACTGTACCGAGCCAAAAGGAAGGGTGGGGCATGGACAATGCAGCGATCGAGGAAATGTTCGAGGGTCTCGGACCGGTTTCCATCCGACGCATGTTCGGCGGCAAGGGGATCTATCATCAGGGTCTGATCATCGCCCTCGATCTGCGAGATGAAATACTGTTAAAGGCGGATGAGACGAGCGCTCCGGCTTTCCGAGCTGCAGGTGCGGTCCAATGGTCCTATGAAGGTAAAAAGGGGAAACCCGTTCTCATGCCCTATTGGTCCATACCGAATGCGGCGCTGGACGATCCTGACGAGCTGCGAGACTGGGTGCGTATGGCCTTTGAAGCAGCGCTTCGAGCCAATCGCGATACGTGATCGTATTTTCTTCGCAAGTGCGAGAATTAACGTATTGCGGCTTGCAAGACCCAGAGGATATTCTTGTCGGGTAATGGGGGATGTGGTTCGGGCAAGCCCGAGCCGACGACAGCATCCGATGATACTGCAAAATTTTCAATCAAGAGAGCCGTCCTGGACAACCGGGACGGCTTTTTTAGTGAGATTTGAGCAGCGCAAAGGCTTGTGAGGAGAATATCGACAGAGGCGCCGGTGGCTCATTCATGTCGATCCACATCAGATCCTCATGTTTTTCAGGTTCGGTGAGAACCGGCTCGCCGGAAAAATCGTCAGTCACGTAGATCAGCGAGAGCCAGTGCTGACCTTCCTCTTCAAGAATGCCTTCGATCACGCAGAGAAAGCTGATCTTTCCGATCTTCAGCCCGGTCTCTTCCTCGGCTTCCCGACGCGCAGCGTCTTCTGCCTGTTCCATCATGTCGACCTTGCCGCCGACGATGTTCCAGTGACCCGCTTCGGGCGCCTTCAGGCGACGACAGACCAGCACTTTCCCATCGGCGCGGCGGATCACCAGGCCTACTCCAAGGCCAGGAAAATCCTGGCCCGGTTTTGCTAAGGCGGACATTACTTCGCTGCGTTTGCGACGATCAGCATGAAGGCTGGGATATCGTCGCCGAAGCCGACCGGGGTCGGGCCGTCATCATGGTCGCGATAACGGCGGCGATCACGGTTGTCGTCATTGGCAGGATTGACACGGCGCTCGCGGCCGCGGTTGTTCGCAGGCTGATTTTTCTTGTCAGAACGACGTTCCGACTTCGTATTTTCCAGAACTGCTTCCACGCTTGCCTCTTCAGTGACGATTTGCTTTTCCTGCTGTTGCGGTGCTGCTGCAACGGCTGCCGGTTGTTCGTGACGGCTGCCACGGTTGCGGTCTTTACCACCGCGATCCCGGCCGCCCTTGCGTCCGCCGCGATCGCTGTCATGGCTTTCCATGGCGGCTGGCAGTGCGGAAAGATCACCGTTCTCCCACTCGATCTTTTCGCCGATCAGCTTTTCGATCGCATCGAGATATTTCGAGTCGGATTTGGTGACGATGGTGAACGCGCGACCCGAACGGCCAGCACGGCCGGTACGGCCGATGCGGTGAACGTAGTCTTCCGAATGGATCGGAACGTCGAAATTGAAGACGTGGCTGACATCAGGAATATCCAGCCCACGGGCGGCCACGTCGGATGCGACGAGCAGGGTGATCTGGTTGTCCTTGAAGCCTGCCAGCATCGTCGTGCGCGAGCGCTGGTCCATGTCGCCATGCAGAGCGCCCACCGAGAAGCCGTGGCGCTCCAGCGAGCGGAACAGGTCGGCGACGTCCTTCTTGCGGTTGCAGAAGATGATCGCGTTCTTCAGGTCGTCCTGAGCCTTGATGAGTTCGCGCAAGACGGCGCGCTTCTCGTAATCCTTGTTGTGTGCAGCAACGAGGCGCTGCGTCACGGTCTTGGCAGTCGAAGACGGCTTGGCGACTTCGATACGTTCCGGGTTCTGCAGGAAACGATCTGCCAGTTTCTGAATTTCCGGCGGCATCGTGGCCGAGAAGAACAGCGTCTGGCGGGTGAACGGGATCATCTTTGCGATCCGTTCGATATCCGGGATGAAGCCCATGTCGAGCATACGGTCGGCTTCGTCGATGACGAGGATTTCGACGCCGGTCATCAGCAGCTTGCCGCGCTCGCAATGGTCGAGCAGGCGGCCGGGCGTGCAGATCAGAACATCGGCGCCGCGCTCAAGCTTGCGATCCTGTTCCTCGAAGGAAACGCCGCCGATCAGCAGGGCGACGTTGAGTTTGTGATTCTTGCCGTATTTTTCGAAGTTTTCCGCAACCTGGGCTGCGAGTTCCCGGGTCGGCTCCAGAATGAGGGTTCGCGGCATGCGAGCCCGTGCCCGACCCTTTTCCAGAAGCGTCAGCATCGGCAGGACGAAGGAAGCTGTCTTGCCCGTTCCTGTCTGTGCGATACCGCAAATGTCCCTGCGCTGCAGCGCATGCGGGATGGCTCCGGCTTGGATAGGCGTGGGTATCGTGTAGCCGGCGTCGGTGACGGCGTTAAGAACTTTCTGGCTCAGGCCAAGATCAGCAAAAGTGGTCAATGGAAATACTATTCCGTTCCGTTCAAGAAGAACATGATCCGTCGCTACGCTCAAATGGGGCGACAACAGGGCGCGACATATGACCAAAATGCTGGAAAGTCAAGAAAACCCGCCAGGGTGGCAGTGGTTTTGGTGAATGAAAGCAACCGCGCGGCGATACGCCGCGTGAATGGCTGACCTTGCTACTCGAGATACGTTGTGAGCTTCATGCCGGCATTGAGGAAATGCATCGGATCAACTGCCTGTCCATTTCGGCGCACTTCGTAGTGAACATGGGGACCGGTCGAACGTCCGGTCGACCCGGCGCGACCGATTACATCGCCCGTCTTTATCTCGTCTCCGACATTGACCAGGATTTTCGAAAGGTGGCCGAAACGGGTCGAAATGCCGTAACCATGGTCAATCTCGACCATGTTGCCGTAACCACCAGCGGCGCCTGCTGCGACGACCTTGCCGGCGCCGGTGCTCTTCACTTCGTCGCCGGTCTGGGCAGCAAAATCTATACCTGCATGCAATGCGAGACGACCAAGGAAAGGATCGACCCTGTTTCCAAACCGGCTGGTGACCGGTTGTCCGGGGGCCGGACTGGAAAACGGAAGGTCGCGCGCTGTTTCGCGCACGCTTTCCAGCCGCGTCAGCGCCGCATCAAGATCGTCTAGCGACGCGTCGAAGCGATTGCCGGGAAGGCGAGGTTCGACATATGGCCCGCCGATGCCATTTTGTCTAACTGTTGACGGATCCAGATCAACGCCGCTTCGCAGCAGGATTGTGGTGATGGCATTTGCCGCTTTGGAGGCTCCCGTCGTCAGGCTCGCGATCTTCGTCAGCTGTTGGCTTTCGAGCGTCTTGAGGGACAGAGTGACCTTGGAAAAAATCCGGTCGGCACGATCGGCTGCGCCTTCACGCAAGCCGGTGCCGGTCACGGGGGAGAGGACTGCCAGTCTGGTTTCAGTTTCGCCGCCTTGCAGTATCTTGGCGATTGCGGCAGAGCCTCCGGACAAGGAAGCCCTGCGTCCGTCACCGGTGGGAGCGAAGGCAGGGATTTCAGCGGCAGGGGGCTCTGCCCCCGGCTGAAGGCCTGTTTCTTCGGCGCGATCCAGAAGTGAGCCGAGCTTGGTGTGGCGGGAGAACAGCGCGTCCTGTTGCTCAAGCAGTTTTTCGACTTTCTTTTCCACGACTTGCTGATCGAGCAGCTGGCGCGAGGTAATGCGGTCCAGCTGCGCACGCAGGGCTGCAATACGGTCTTCATAGTCATGCTGCATGCGGGCCTGGCGGGCGATCGTTGCTCCGATCAGGTCATCGCGGATTACCAGATAAGATGTAGCCCCGAGGTAACCTATCGTCAGAATGCTTGCAAAACATACGGTCAAGGCGATCATCCAGGGGCGGATGGTCATATGACGGATTTTCTCGCCACTTGCGAGAATGAGGACATGATTCGCTGCCCGTTTTCCAAAAACCTTGTTTTCGGCTCGGTGCGTCACGTATTGCTCCTGAAAAGGCTGAATCAAATCCGATGCTTGCTTGAGGGGATTACACATCCTTAAGGTTAATGAAGTCTTGTGTATCGGGAATTGGTTAGCGATCGCGCGATGCCGTTGGGGCAAGGGGATCACTTTTAAAGTGATTATGCCAAAGAACGGTGCTAGATGCCGTTTCGCAACTTAAAAACACATCCACAGAGTAGAGAGATGTCCAGGTTCAAGTCCGATTTCCTTCGCACGCTCGATGAGCGCGGCTTCATTCACCAGATCTCCGACGAGGCAGGTCTCGACGAACTGTTCGCCAAGGAAACCGTGACGGCCTATATCGGCTTTGACCCGACAGCGCCTTCTCTTCATGCCGGCGGACTTATCCAGATCATGATGCTGCACTGGATGCAGCAGACCGGTCACCGGCCGATCTCGCTGATGGGCGGCGGCACCGGCATGGTCGGCGATCCGTCGTTCAAGGACGATGCCCGCCAGCTGATGACGATCGACACGATCGAAAGCAACATCGCCTCGATCAAGCGCGTCTTCGCCAATTACCTTTCCTACGGGGAGGGCGCGAAGGATGCCATGATGATCAACAACGGCGACTGGCTGCGCGAGATCAACTACCTTGAATTCCTGCGGGATGTCGGTCGCCATTTCTCGGTCAACCGCATGCTGTCCTTCGACAGCGTCAAGACGCGCCTTGACCGGGAGCAGTCGCTGTCCTTCCTCGAATTCAACTACATGATCCTGCAGGCTTACGACTTCGTAGAGTTGAACAAGCGTTACGACTGCCGTCTGCAGATGGGCGGCTCGGATCAGTGGGGCAATATCGTCAACGGCATCGATCTCGGTCACCGGATGGGCACGCCGCAGCTCTACGCGCTGACCTCGCCACTTCTGACGACCGCTTCAGGCGCCAAGATGGGCAAGTCGCTGAACGGCGCTGTCTGGCTGAATCCCGACATGTTGTCGGCCTATGATTTCTGGCAGTACTGGCGCAATACCGAGGATGCCGACGTTTCGCGCTTCCTCAAGCTTTACACGACGTTGCCGATGGACGAGATCGCACGGCTTTCGGCGCTGGCTGGTTCTGAGATCAACGAAGTCAAGAAGATTCTCGCGACCGAAGTGACGGCCATGCTGCACGGTCGCGAAAATGCCGAGCAGGCGGCAGAAACGGCTCGCAAGACCTTCGAGGAGGGTGCGCTTGCCGACAATCTGCCGTCGATCGATGTTGCAAAGGGCGAGCTGGAAGCCGGGGTCGGCCTGCTGGCGCTGATCGTCAAGGCTGGTCTTGCCGCATCGAACGGTGAAGCCCGTCGTCACGTTCAGGGCGGTGCGGTGCGGATCAATGACGTGGCGGTTTCCGACGAGCGCAAGGTGATCGGTTCCGGCGAAGTGACTGCCGATGGCGTGATCAAGCTGTCGCTCGGCAAGAAGAAGCATATCCTGGTTCGTCCGGCCTGAGATAGACCTCGGAAACAGAAGATCAAAGGCCGCTTTCGAGCGGCCTTTTTCGTCACTGGAATTCGAAGATCTGGCGGAACACGCCGGGGGCTATGAGCGAAAGTGGGTTTATCGTCAGTCGCGGCTTGTCGAACGCACCTTCGAGCTTGAAGGTGATGCCCAGAAGGCCGCGATCCCGGCCATTTCCAAGGATCGCGCCAATCAGCGGAAGTTCACCGAAAAGCCTGTTCAAGCCGTAAGCAGGCATGAACGTACCGGTCATCTCCATATTGCCATTGGCGTCCCGCAATTTGCCCTGGAAAGTGGCACCGATCTGTTCTCCGCGCACAACGCCATTGGCGACTGATAACGCGCCGTCGCGGTAGACCAATGCAGCGAAGCCGCGCTGGAAACGTGCCGAACTGACGTCAATATCCTTTTTTACCGCGGAGTTGAGGCTCTGGCCATCTTCGCCGACGGGTGTCGACACGAGGGACTGCAGGCGCTCTTCATTGCGCAGCTGGAAATTGCGGATGTCCAGCGAGCCAACCCAATCGCTTCCTCGCGCTTTCAGTTTCAGATTAAGCAATCCCGCGCTCATGTTGTCATAGAGGTCGGCAAAGCGTGCTACCGAACCTGCATCGCCGCTCGTGACCGAGATGGTATCGCCGCGGGACATCTGGCTGACGAGTGCTTGTCCGCTTCCTGTTATGGCGCTCAAATCAGCACGGACGATGTTTGACCCCCGTGAGGAGAAATTCAATGCGACATTCGAAAGCTGCTCATCGTTGAAACCGACAACGCGATCAACCTGTGCGCGCAAGATTGTGCTGCTGCCCTCATTGCTGCCGGCCGCTGCATTGCCATTGTTGGCGCGCATCATGGTGATGATTGGCCGCATGTCTACGGCGTTTCCGCCGATCGAGATTTCGTAGGCACCTTTCGAGCGCTTGACGCTAAGGCTGTAATTATCAGCCGGCGACAGCTGCACGTGGGAGAACGATGCCGTCGTCAAGGCCCCATCGGCCAGTTGCACGTCGCCCCTGACGCCAAAACTCTCACCGGTGAGCTGAAAGCCGCTTAAGGTCGTCTGCTTTCCGGCATCACTGGATACCTCGAACTGGGCCTTGGCGCCGATGCCGCTACCCTTGGTCCAGCCAATCCATGGCACAGTTAGCTCGGCGCGGCTGAGATCGAGCGTAACTGCTTGATGCTTTTCATCGATGCGCGTGAGTTCGGCAACGATCTGGCCTTCTACCATGTCCGAGAGGCCGGGCACGAGCTTATCGCGCTGGGCATTATTGAGCGTCGCCTTGATAACGCGCTCGCGCTTTACGCCAGAGTTCTGATCGACAGGTTCGGTAACGGCGAATTCGGCTGGAATGTCGTCCACGGTCCCGTTCGCGGTCAGTTTTGCAGACTGGTTGTCTACGGTCAAAAGCCCGGTCAGTGCGCCGATCTTGTGCCCTTCCATCTGTGTCGCGAGATTAACTCCATCAAGGCGGATTTGGGCATTCCAGGTAGGTTTGGGCGGATTATGATCCGAGATCAGTCCGAAACGAGCATGAATATCTGCCTTGGCATTTCCCGAAAAATCTTCAGGCTTGAAGCTGGTGCCCTTCAAGGCATTCATCGGCTTGAAGTTGGCAAGCTCGGTGATCGCGTCAGCCTGTCCAGAAATCTTCAGCGTCAGATCTGCCATCAATGGCTTGGCATATGTTGACGGGATGGCGAAGCGTCCGCTCTCGACGGTGACGACCCGACCGGAAGGCGCATAGGATGCCGCCTTGCTGACATCGACGAGCATCTCCTGGCCTTTCAGAGAGAATTTTCCCGCAAGATCGCGCAGAGGCGGGACTTCACCCGGCAGGTTGAGACGTGTGTCGGTAACCCCGAATCCGATCTGCAATTCGTTCGCATCGAGCTCCATGGGAATACCCGGACCCTTCATGCGCCCCGCGGGGATGAAGACAGCGATCGTGCCATTCGTGACGTTACCGCCAAACATATTCGCCATAACCCAGTCGCGCGGCTTGCGCGCCATCCAGAAGGGCCAGAGCTGTTTTACGCCTGTCACCTGCATCTGGGGGATCTGGCCCCCAAAGCTGATCTCGGGAGACTGTTTGCCAAAGCGGACCTTGAGGGCGGCGGCCATATGACCGAGTGGGCTTGCCACTGTCATCTCGTCGAATTCAAGCTGGCGGTCGGCAGACAGATAACGCCCGGTTGCCTTAAGGTCGAAATCGGCCGGCTTCTCTCCCTGAGAAGCGCCGATCGCTCTACCTCCGCGAACGAGGAGATCGAGGCCGAAGCCGAAACGCTTGTCGCTCTCATTCAAGCGATTAAGATCTATAACCGCACCAGTGAACGGCACGACAGTCGGACCGAAACTTGCCTCCGAATTCATGATTTCGATCGAGTTCTTGGCGAAGTCATAGGCGACATTGATGGTGGCGCCGCTGAATGTCTGCTGGATGCCATCGAAGTAGAAATTGCCTGGCGAATTGGTCAAGGTTGCCGTCATCGCCGGCTTTTGGGCATCACCGCGGGAGCGCTCTGCGGACATGTCGAAATCGACTGAGCTCTCGAGGCCTTCACGCGGCTGACCATCTTCTGTTCGCTGCAACAGGAATGGGGTTACCTCCAGCCCGGACAGGCGCGCGGACAGGGCGGCAGTTACGCCATCGACCGTCTTTGATGCGGCCGTGAGCTTCGCTTCCCGGTCGTTGATGCTGACGGTGCCGTCAATACCGATCTCGCCCGTTGCATTGCGCGCAAGCTCGAGATCGTTGACCTTGACGACCGTTGGTTTGCGGCCGGGGGCTGCCGGAAGGACGATCTCGATGCCTGCGAGGCGGATGGAGGCGGTACCCGTTCGCTCGATCAGGCCCCGTGCCTCATCGAGCCTCTGGAATGCTTGCTCAAGCAGCTGCGGAACCGCGTCGACCCGAACCTTGGCGAGCGCGATTGGGTCGCCTTCCGGCAGCTGCGCCGTTTCGAGGCGGATCGACTGCGCCGATATGCTGTTGATCGATATGCGCCCCCCGAGCAGCGCGAGTGGATCCACGGCCATTCGCAGGGCGCCTGCACGGCTCAAGTGCTGACCGGTTGCGCGTTCAACGATGTCGACGTCGCGTGCTTCGATCGCCAGACGGAAATCCGAATCAAAACGGATCGCCGCGGAGCCGACGTTGGAAACGTAGCGGGGACCGATCGCATTGTTCAGGGCAGACTGAGCGCGGCTGGTCAGCGTACCGTCGACTATGCCACCTTCGATGGCAAACACAGCGCTGCCGATGGCGACCATAATCAAGACGGCGAAAAGCACTATGGACTTGCAGAAACGCCAGGTTCTCGTGCTGTGCGGAGGGCAGTGAACGATGATCGGGTCTTCAGCCTGGGCGGACGGAAGCTCATGCAGCGGGACAATGTCCTTCCTGCTGAAATCGATCTTCTCGCCACGTATTTCCGCCATTCAGTGAAGAACTCGTTCTTTTCACATCCAAGCTGATCTGGACGCCTCTTCGGGCTGTATATACCCATGGCCGCAACATTCACTCAAGATGCTGGCAAAAGAAAGGAAAACCATGGCGAACCTGAATATCGGCGATGATGCACCGGATTTCACGCTGCCCGGAAATGGCGCCCAGACCATTTCTCTGGCGAGTTTTCGCGGCAAGCGGCTGGTGCTCTATTTTTACCCCAAGGATGACACAACGGCCTGCACGACCGAAGCGATCTCGTTTTCGCAACTCCTGCCAGAGTTCGACAAAGCTGGCGCGGCGATTGTCGGGGTATCCGCCGACAGCGTGAAGAAGCATGACAATTTCGTCAGCAAACGCGAATTGACCATCGCGTTGGGATCCGACGAGGACACGGCGGTCTCGCAGGCTTATGGCGTGTGGAAAGAGAAGAGCATGTACGGAAAGACGTATATGGGGATCGAACGTACAACCTTCCTGATCGATCCTGCAGGCAAGGTTGCCCGGATCTGGCCGAAGGTGAAAGTTGCCGGTCACGCAGAAGATGTTCTGGCGGCGGTGAAGGCGTTGTAACGCAAATTGGCCCGGCAAGAACTGCCGGGCCAACTTTTCAGGCGACGTGTTCAGGCGCCGGAAACGTAGCTGTAGACCATCGGCAGAACCTCGTCGAAACCGTGATAAATCATGCTCAGGGCCACGTAGACGATGATGATCAGGCCGAGATAGGCGATCCAGCGGTAACGGGAGAGAAGCTTTGCGACAAAATTCGCGGCGACGCCCATCAGCGCGATCGACACGATCAGGCCGATGACCAGGACCGTGGAGTGGCCCTGTGCAGCGCCCGCCACAGCGAGGACGTTGTCCAGCGACATCGAGACGTCGGCGAGCACGATCTGCATGGCTGCCTGGAAAAATGTCTTTTCCGGCGCGCGCGATGCGGCTCCATCTGCGGTTTCGGGAGAGCCGTCGTGCTGCGCGACGCGAAGTTCCGACCACATCTTCCAGCACACCCAACCGAGGAGAAGGCCGCCGATGAGCTGCAGCCCCGGAATGCCGAGCAGATATGTGGTGATGACCGCGAAGATGAGCCGCAAGACGGTGGCAGCGATAATGCCGAAGAGAATAGCCTTCTGCCGCAGATGTGCAGGAAGCCCGGCGGCGGCAAGCCCGATAACGATTGCGTTGTCACCGGAAAGAACAAGATTGATCGCGATGACTTCTAGTAGCGCCATGAATCCGGCGGCCGTGAACAGTTCCATCATGAGGCGTTACCTTTTATGCCCGTTATCGTTTTGACATGAGATTGCAGCAGGAGTGTCGGATGGGCTCCCGGCAAGCGAATAGCGAGTGCTCGTCAACGACATCGGCAATTATTCGCCTAATGAGGGCATGGCAAGCGCATTACCCGTCGCACCTTAGGGTGATTTATGCTCAGGTTTCCAATGGCTAATTCTCCTTATGGTTGTGATGATCGGACTCGGCGCGCGTTTTCCCTATCCAGATAACGTGCTGGTTGCCGATCTGCTTTTTTGATCATGGAGCTGCCCTTTCTATCGGCTCGGATATTTCGAATTTTCGATGTGAAGATTTCATAATTTGTCGCACTTTAGAGCCGTTAGAGGAGGCGGAGGGGGCTTAACTGTCGTTTGTGTCATCATTCACGGCAGGCCGATGATTCGATTTGTAACCTTCGCTTTCCCGGACAAGCTTGCTGATGATGTGCCGACGCTGCGAGGTGCTAACGAACCCGAGAGCTTTTGGCGGCCAAACGAGTGTCTACATCAACTTCAGTGGCTTGCTGCCTGCCGCCCGCGACTATAATTTTGTCCCAAAGTCCTCCCGGTTAAGTCAATTTTTCCGGTTCCTTCACGGGACGATGGGGTAACAATCATCCCGGAAACGAGGTGTCAGGGCTACAACAGCATCTCACTCTTGCGGATGGTTGTTGAAAGGGTAGGTCGGGTGATATGTCCTGTCCTTGCGGAGATTTGTAACTGGATAATTGAATGACGCAGTTGAAACTTGTTGGGTTCTCGGGAAGTTACGGTCGGCCGTCCAAGACATCTGCACTTGTGGAGTATATCGCCGACCTTGCTTGCGATCGGTACAACCTCACCAGATCCGTCTTCGATCTTACGGATGTCGGGGATACGCTGGGTCTGGCGAAATCACAGAATGATCTCGACGCAGATGCCGCGGCTGTTCTGAAGGCGGTCGTCGAGTCTGACCTGCTTGTCATCGGTTCGCCGACATACAAGGGCAGCTATCCCGGGATGTTCAAACATTTCATAGATCTGATCGATCCCGAGCAATTGCGCGGCAAGCCAGTTCTCATTGCTGCCACGGGTGGTGGTGAGCGGCATGCACTGATGGTCGAACATCAACTGCGCCCGTTGTTCGGATTTTTCATGGCGCACACCATCCCGACGGCGATCTATGCATCCAACCGGGATTTTTCCGGTCATGAGATCGTCTCCTCCGCGCTGCTGGAACGGATCGGTTTTGCTATCGACGAACTCGCGGCCTTCGTTTCCCGTAAGAGCGGGCCGATAGGCGATTAGCTCTGCACCAGAGCGCTATTCGACCTCAATTATCAGGCAGGTCAGGGAGGGAACGAAATGTCATTGGAAAACGACATAAGGGCAATCGCCGAGCAGGAAAGACTGCTGGTGTTCGACAGGTTCGATTGTGATGCCGGCTGGAGGCTTGGGGAGCGGTTGAGGCTTGTCGCAAGCGAACGTGCTCTGCCGGTTGCGATCGATGTCACGCTGCATGCCATGCCCCTGTTTTACAGCGCCCTGGCGGGATCGACTGCCGACAATGCACGCTGGATACGCCGCAAGCGAAATGTCGCCTTGCATTTTCTCCGTTCGAGCTACTCTGTCGGACGCAAGCTCGAGCTGCAGGGTGCGACACTGGAAGACAAGTTCAGTCTCTCAGATACGGATTATGCCGCCCATGGGGGGAGTTTTCCGATTACCGTTGCCGGTACCGGCTGTATTGGCGCGGTAACTGTCTCGGGCTTGCCGCAACGGGAGGATCATAATCTCGTGGTCGAGGTTCTCGCCGAGATACTGGGTCACGATGCGTTGAAAATCGCTCTTGCGGCCTGAAAGGCCTCTGTCGGCCGGGGGTAATGCCGGCCGACATGGCGATTGCGCTTCTCAGCGTCTGAAGACGCGGGCAATGGCGATCAGAATGCAGGCGCCGATAAAGCCGGCGATCAGATATCCGATCCATCCGCCCAGGACGACGCCGAACACGCTAAGGATGGCATTCGCAACAATTGCACCAACAATGCCCAGTATGATGTTCATGAAGATGCCCATGTCGCTCTTCATGAATTTTTCGGCGAGCCAGCCGGCGATGCCGCCGATGATAATGGCTGCGATCCAGCCGATACCTGCGTCTTCCATGTCCTTACCCTTTCTTTAATCCTGTCCTTGGGGTGCGGCAGGTAACGCGCCAAAATGTTCCAGAGTTCCCATTCGCTTTTTTTGAAAGGCAACATTCCTTTTCTTCGCCTTGAACAGCCCCTATTTTGCCAGCCGATTCGGTTAGCAAGACGAGAGACCAGTGACCCCATCCTTTTTCCTCGGACGCCTTTTCGGCACAGCTTTTGATCGCCGCCACGGGCGCCTGCCGATTGTCCTGACCCTGTTGCTCGCCGTTTCTTCGATCTCTGTTCACAATGCAGCGGCTCAGTCTTCGCCTGAGGCGCAGTCATCGGTGCAGGCCCAAGGGGATCAGTCCACGCCGACCGATGTCACGAGTGACTCCATCAATATCGAGATGAAGGACAAGCTGGATGGCTTGAGGCAGCAGCTCAACGCGTTTCGCGAAAGCGTGCAAAGCACGCCGGATGACGATGCAAAGCTTGCGGACATAAGAGTGAAGGCGGAAGCGATCGTCGAGGAGATGCGCGTCGCTTCGGATGCGATGAAGGTGCGCGTCGAACAGATCCAGGGGCGCCTGACCAGCCTCGGGGAGCCGCCTGCCGCGGGTCAGCCGGCAGAAGCGCCGGCAGTCGCGGAGGAGAGAAGCAAACTGGAGAACGAGCGGTCTCAGCTCAACCTGATCGTCGATGATGCGGGCAGCCTGTCAAACAGCGCGACGCAACTCGCCAACATGATCACCAATCTGCGCCGAACGCTATTTGCGCAGACATTGTTCCGGCATACGGAGTTGACGCCCGACGCTTTTGTCGATGCGGGCAATGCGTTCGTCACCGAAATGCGAAATTTTTATTCGACAATCGGAAGCTGGGGAAGTTTCGTCTTCAGGTTCAAGGCTTTTTCGCTGCTTGGTGCGATCGCACTCTCCGTCGGGGCGGCGTTCCTTTTCCTCGCTGGCGGATATCGGCTCTTCGGCCGTTTTCTTCAGCGCAGCAACAGCGATAACCCCGCTTATATCAAGCGCCTTTCCTATACGTTCTGGTCGACGGTCATGCACAGCATCACCTTCGCGGCATTTCTGGTAACCTCCTATCTTTTCCTTGAAGGATTCAACGTGCTGCGCCCGGATGTGGCGCCCATGATCGCGACATTCTTCGGCTTTATCTGGTTCGTGCATTTCGTCTGGAAGCTGACCTATGCGGCGCTTGCTCCGCACGAGACGGGCTGGAGGCTGGTCAGGATCACGGACAGGGGCGCGCGCCTGCTCAGTCTGGCGATCATCGCCATGGCGGTGACAAACGGACTGGACTACCTGTTGGGTGCCGTCAGCGTGGCGCTCGGTTCGCCGCTGGTGCTGACGATCGCAAAAAGCCTGATCGCCTCGGTCGTTATCGGTTTCATTCTTATCGCAATATCGTTCATCCGCCCGGTCATGGCCGAGGGCGAGGATGCTACGGGGCAGGGGCGTCCCTGGCCTCGTT
This sequence comes from Aliirhizobium cellulosilyticum, assembly GCF_014198105.1. Taxonomy (NCBI): domain Bacteria; kingdom Pseudomonadati; phylum Pseudomonadota; class Alphaproteobacteria; order Hyphomicrobiales; family Rhizobiaceae; genus Aliirhizobium; species Aliirhizobium cellulosilyticum. The sequence goes on from NZ_JACIGW010000001.1 coordinate 1,381,636, forward strand.
ATTTCTCGGTCACCTTGCGTGTCATGGGCGGGCTGCTGCTGTTATGCGTGATTGCGGGATATGTCGGGCTTGCGCGCTTCGCCTCAACGCAGATCGTTCTAACCGGAGCGGTGCTTGCGCTCATCTATATCGGTCTTCTGTCAGGCAAGGCGATTTCGAAGCGCGGCGCATTCAATGATACTGCCCTTGGACGGCGGCTGGTGGAGCGGCATCGCTTCGGTGACGTCGGGCTTGACCAGGCGGGGCTGCTGGTCGGTCTCGGAATCTACGCCATCGCGTTGGCGCTCGGCATTCCGCTGATCCTGATTACCTGGGGTTTCCAGATCACGGATATCGAGTCCTGGGTCGTCAGCTTCTTCACGGAATTCCGGATCGGCAGCATCTCGATTTCGATCGTCGGCATATTCGGCGGCTTGCTTCTGTTCGCGCTGGGCTACATCCTTACCCGTTGGGCGCAGAAATGGATCGACGGAAACGTTCTTGCCCGCAGCCATGTCGATATAGGCGTCCGGAACTCGGTAAAGACGGGTATCGGTTATCTGGGTGTCGGGCTCGCGGTAATCGTCGGCGTTTCGGCGGCCGGTATCAACCTTTCAAACCTCGCTCTCGTTGCTTCGGCGCTTTCCGTCGGTATCGGTTTCGGCTTGCAGAACATCGTGTCGAACTTCGTGTCCGGCCTGATCCTGCTGGTCGAACGACCTTTCAAGGTCGGTGACCATGTCGTGACGGGAACAACGGAAGGCATCGTGAAACGAATTTCCGTTCGCGCCACGGAAATCGAGACGTTTCGCCAGCAGGCTATCATCGTTCCGAATTCCGACCTCATCAATGCGGCCGTGGGCAACTGGACGCTGAAGAACCGGATACAAAGATCCGAAATCAAGGTTTCGACCAGCTACGAAAGCGACCCGGAAAAGGTAATGGCGATTCTGCTGGATATCGTTTCGGAAGTGCCGGAGATCCTTCGGAATCCTGGGCCGCATGTCGAGTTTCTGGCATTTGGCGGATCGTCGCTGGATTTCGAACTGCGCTTCCATCTGGCCGACATGTCCGAAGGGCTGCGTATTCGCAACGCTATACGCATCGAGATATTAAAACGCTTCCGCGAGCAGGGCGTGGAGATACCGTTCCCTCGGTCGGAAGTCGTCTATCACCGCGGTCTTCCTATTCTTCCGGATGAGCCTGACGTACGGGGCGGAGCGTAACGAGAGTTTGCTTTAACCACCGACTTTTCTTCCGGTTAAGCATACATCGCCATGATTCATTGACCTAATTGATAACGAGATCGTTCTCCCGGCTCGATTTGTTTTGAATTGAGCCGGCGAGTTAACCGTTCCGCAAATCACGCCGAATAAAACCGTGTTTAGGGGCATGATTTTATTTGTAAGGGTCGACAATGACATTCCTTGGTATTTCCGGGATGCAGTATTCCGGTGAATCGCTTGGTAAATCCCGCATTCTTCTGGCCGAGGACTCCAATGTCTTCACTTCGATGATCGGCATGCGGCTCAAGGAGCTGTTCGACATCGACATCGAGATATGTCGTAATTTCGAGGATCTTCAGCTCGCATATGATCGGTCGACCGATCCGATCATGCTTGCGATCTCCAATATCAATCTGCCCGGAGCGGAAAACGGAGAGGCGCTGGAATACCTGATCGATCTATCTATTCCGACGATCGTATTCACCGGTACGTTTCATCAGGAAACGCGCGACAAGCTGCTCACAAAGGACATTGTCGACTACATTCTCAAGGACAACGTGTTCGCCGTCGAGATGCTGGCCGAGTCCGTATGCAGGTTCCTTACCAATCATCGCCATCATGTATTGATCGTCGATGACAGTCCAACTGCGCGGGCGCTTCTTTCCAGCCGCCTGAAGCGGTACAATTTCCGCGTCAGCACAGCCGAAAACGGTGCCAAGGCGCTCGAAATACTCAAGAAGAACAGCGATATCGGCCTGGTCATCACCGATTACAACATGCCCGATATCGACGGCTTCGAACTCACCCGCCGCATTCGGTCGGTTCGCGGCTCACACGAGTTGCGGATCATCGGCGTGTCGTCGTCTTCCGACCGGCATCTGTCCGCCCGCTTCCTGAAAGCTGGCGGCAACGATTTCATGTTGCGACCGTTCATCGACGAAGAGTTCTATTGCCGTGTCAACCAGAACCTCGACACGCTCATACAGATCCGTTCGATGCGGTCGGCTCGAAGCGTCGGCGATATCAAGAATGTCGCCTGAACGCTGAGACAGGTGCCGCATGCCCTACATTGTAAGCCAAAAACGTCAACGGTCAGATCCTAATAGCTTTACGGTGCAAGGCGCCATCGAAGCGATTGACGGAGCGTATCGCCCTAACGTTGCTGCAGGTCGTACAATGTTGTCTATAGAGGACTTCTATCGGCTGGGGGCGCCGATCGTGTCCGATTGCATCGAGGGGGAGCGGGCGTGCTCTATCGCGATCATCGACATAGACCGGCTGTTCAGGATTTCCGAGCAGCACGGTCCAGATTGTGCCGATTACGTGCTTCAGGAATTCGGCAGCAATCTTATCCAGCTCTCCTCTGATTTAGACATATCCGTCGCCCATCTCGGGCAGGACCAGTTCGGCCTTCTTCTCGTCGGGTTGAACTCCGATAGGGCGACGGAGGCGTTTGATCGCCTGCGGTATGAGCTGTCGCTACGGCCCATCGGCTGGAAGGGCGAGATGATCAATGTCACCGTTTCGGTCGGCGTTGCCGAAGTCTACGGGCCTGAAACGTTCGATAATTATCTCAATGCGGCGGAACAGTTTCTGTTCATGGCAAAAATGTCCGGCCGCAATCAAGTCGTCTCCGATCATACGTTTGCGGTCGCTGCTCATTAAGCGGATCGGAGGCGTAGATCCCGCAACACCGGCAGGGCGTGAGATTGCTTGCCGGCGTTGCTGTTTTTATGCCCTTGTTATGCTCAGTGTGCGCTCAGAAGCGCATCCTTGTTATTGGCAAGATAACCGGAGAGAGGCTGCGGCTTGCTGCCCGTGAGCTTTTCAAAATCGCTCGTTACCAGATCGAAATTTCCGGCCCGGATGTTGGCGTCGGCAGATACCAGCATCTTGACCAGAAAATCAGGCAGGCCGGCCGAGGTCAATCCGCCAGCCAGTTGTTCGTCGGTCACATGCACGACATTGAGCTGCTTGCCAGAGGCCTTGGAGACAAGCGCCGCGATCTCTTCGGCATTCAGGCTTTCTGATCCTGTCAGGGTGAGGGTGGTGCTACCGGCCGGCGGATTTGCAAGGGCGGCGGCTGCGGCGCGGGCGCAATCGTCACGGCTGATATTGGAGACCTTGCCTGCGCCATAGGCCGTGTACCAGGTGCCGGTTTCCAGATTGTGCGGCATCGACATCAGATAGTTGTCGTCATACCAGGCGTTGCGCAGGATCGTGTAGGCAATGCCGGTTGCCTTAATGGCTTCTTCGGTGCCCAGGTGATCGGGTGCGAAACTTACCAGCGACTTGTCCGGGTTCGGCATGGACGTGTAGAGGATGTGCTTGACGCCGGCCTTGGTGGCGGCGGCGACTGCCGTCTTGTGCTGCTTCAGGCGATTGCCCGGGGTGGCGAGGTCATCGGTGGAGATGATCAGGACGCGATCGATGCCGGCGAAGGCTGCTGCAAGGCCCGCCTCATCGGTGAAATCCGCTTTGCGGGTTTCGACGCCCTTGGCGGCAAGATCGGCCAGCTTGGACGTGTCGCGGCTTGCCGCGACGATGTCGCCTGGCGAAACCTTCGATGTCTCCAGAAGGTGATTGAGGACTGCGCGGCCGAGCTGGCCTGCGGCGCCGGTGACGAGAAGTTTGGTCATGTCGTTTCCTCTTGCAATGCCGCCGGATTATCCCGGCATAATTGTTGGTCTCAAAAAGAGACTAGCACTAGAATAGGAATTGACGCGCCTCTGTAAAGGAGGCACATTTCCGGGAGATCGTTACCAAAAGGGAACTACCAGAATGGACAACATAGCACGAGTGAACACGCTTGCGGGCGAGCCGTGTGATATGTCCACCTGGGATGCGGGCAACTGTCCGGTTCGCGACGTGATGAACCAGATTGCCGGCAAGTGGTCGACCCTTCTTCTTGAGGCACTTGCGCAGCGGCCATACAGGTTCGGAGAGTTGCGACGGCTTGTGCCGGATATTTCCCAGAGAATGCTGACACAGACTTTACGCGATCTCCAGCGCGACGGTTATATTGATCGGCAGGTTTTTCCGACCAAACCGCCGAGCGTCGAATATCGCATGACCGACCTCGGCCATTCGTTGTTTGCGCCCTTATCGAAAGTGCTCGCCTGGGCCGGAGAAAACCACGCTGCCGTAAAGGCTGCACGTGCGAAATATGACGCAAGCGAATTGGGATAAGGTTCAGCGACTGACCTACTGGACGAGGACCGGGTTGCGGCATGAGGCACCACCGACCCGCACGTCGACTTCCCCGACCTTGACGCCGATGGTGGACAACACGCTGTAGAGAACCTGATCGAGTGGCGTGGTCAGCAGCCTCAACGTATCTGCGAGGCCACCGAGCAATGCGGATGGCACCTCGACCCTCAGTCCCAGGATTTCGACTTCGAGCTGCAGGTTCTTGAGCAACGAATCCACAAGCGTAGAGACGGTATTTTTCGTCGATGCCTGTTTTATCTTCTGACTCGATATGTCAGACGGAGAGAAAGACAGCTGCGTTGCGTTGACATTCGTTGCATTGGCATAAGCAAGCGCCGTCAGGTTTAGTGCAGGCGTGGCAACCATCTTGGTCTTGGTCACTCGCGGGTCCTTGCCGAAATTGGCGAAGGCGGATTTGTCCACATCGCCGAGCGACAGTTCCAGCACTCCGGGAACCGCTTCCACATTCACCGTCGCGCCTGTCGATCCGCTGGGGCAACTGATCGACGCCATGCGACCTTCCGCATGCGCGACTTCGAGATAAAGCGGCACCTTGATCCTGATGCCCAGCAGGCCGGTAATGCCGTCGACCGTGGTCGTCAGCGAGATGCGGGTCTGGGCAGTTCTTACGATCGAGCCGGTCCGGCCTATTCCCAAAGCCTTGGATCCGACCGGCGGCTCGCCGATCGCAACCGACAAGGTCAGGCCGCCGAGGCCGGGAATTGTAGCGCCGAGATCGAGATCGATCTGGTTGGTGCCGCCGTTTGCGGCGTTTGCCGTGGCGCTGATAACGTTGAATATGTCGGTCTGAACCGCCAGGCCATCGCTCTTGCCGATCAGCCGGGATCCGAGCGGACCGATATCCATGATGTCCTTTAGCTTGACGGTAAGTTTGGTGGTGCCGAGCGTCTTCTCCAGCGACTTGACGGTCGCTGCGACGGCAGGCGTCACTCCCGTCGTCTGGCCGATGGCATTCAGAAGGGTACCGTAAGAAATGTCGGTGTTGAGCAGATCATTATAGGTGCCGGCCGTCAGGTTCAGCTTGATCGCCAGCTGATCAAAGACCTTGAGCAGGTCGACATTGGCACTGGCCAGCGATTGATAGTCCATAACCGACAACGACAAGGTGGTGCCGAGGAGATTGCCGAGCAAGGCGTTGACCACGCCGCCATTGAGGCTCGCAAGCCGCGAGCCGACAGAAAATGCCGCCATCTTGTCGATCGCGGCCGTTCCGCTGGCGTTCAGCATAGGCGCCTTCGCCAGTGAACCGCCAAAGAAGAGGCCCCCCTTCTGATAGACGGTGACGCGGACCGCGTCATAGGGGGCGACACCGGACTGGAATCGGGTGCCGACGGCAACGGAGGAATCGGCCTGATATTTTCCGGCGATCACTTCGGCATAAGCCTCGAACTTGTCGAACACGGTTTCCAGGCTGAAGGCGACCGGTGCCCCCTTGTTCAATAACTGGCCGTTCTTCAGGACGGCGACGTTCTTGTTGTTGAGGGCCATATAGTCCACGACCCCGGTTTCAGGGCTGCTGGGGTTCGCCGCGGCTGAAATTGCCGAAAGGTCGGCAGTCGTCTGCAACTCGCGCTGTTGCAGCGTCAGGTAGCCATAGTCGACGCCGAGTGCCAGTGCGCTGATCATGATCGGCAGGGACAAGGCGGCCGTGATGGCGACGTTGCCGCGACGGTCACCGAACCATCGTTTGATCTGTTGCATCAGATGCCTCCGACACGAACCGTTGCGAACCGTTTTATCTGGTTGCTCGGCATCGCATAGGTGAACAGATTGAAAATCGGCAGGTTGCTGGCGTCATAGGTGAGGGCGACGGTGAACTGGTTCGGATTGCCGGGGTCGGCCTGTGCGATCAGTGTCAGCTTTGATTTGTCGAGCAGCGTGCTGTCTATCATCGAGCGATTGATAAAATCGGTAGCGAGGGTTTTGCGCTCTGTATCGCTCAGACCGGCAACGGCGGTGCGCGCAGCGTCCGCCGCCAGTTGCTGAACTGAATGGGCAGCGGACAGGTAGATGCCGTAGGCGATCATGCTGAGCAGGGCGATAAAGAAAAGAGGTGAGACGATGGCGAATTCGACCGCCGCCGCACCTGAACTGTTGGTGATGAACCGCCGGATACGCATCCGTCTCCTCCGAGCTTTTTTGTCGGATTATCGGCATCATCAATTAAGGCATCACTAAAATAGATGCATTGAATATAGTAAAGTGACCTGAAGTTGTGACGACAGGATTCGACGATCGAGTACAAGCTGGCAATCCTTGTGGAAAATTGCCGCCAAAGACCGTTGCGGCATTTGCGTCACCGCATTAAATCTCGGTCATGACCCAGACCGATCCCAAGACATTGCGTATCGCTGTTGCCCAGCTCAATCCGACGGTCGGCGATGTCGCCGGCAATCTTGCCCTGGCCCGCGAGGCTCGCCGTGACGCCGCCCGCGAGGGTGCCGATCTGCTGATGCTGACGGAGCTTTTCATTTCTGGCTATCCACCGGAAGACCTGGTGCTCAAGCCTTCCTTCCTCAAGGCCTGCCTCAAGGCTGTGGAGACGCTGGCGGCAGAGACGGCGGATGGTGGGCCGGGTGTGCTGATCGGTTTTCCGCGCCAGGGCGAGACCGGACGGCATAATTCCGTCGCGCTGCTCGATGCCGGCAAGATCATCGCCATCCGCGACAAGATCGATCTGCCGAACTACGGTGAGTTCGACGAAAAGCGCGTCTTTACCGAAGGATCGATTTCAGGCCCCTACAATTTCAGAGGGATTCGCATCGGCGTTCCGATCTGCGAGGAAATCTGGAACGACATGGGCGTCTGCGAGACCCTGGCCGAGAGTGGTGCGGAAATCCTGCTCGTGCCGAACGGTTCGCCTTATTATCGCGGCAAGCTGGATGTCCGTTATCAGGTGGCCTTGCGCCAGGTCATCGAAAGCGGTCTGCCGCTGATCTTTGCAAACCAGCTCGGTGGCCAGGATGAGCTTGTCTTTGACGGCGCAAGCTTCGCCTTCAACGCCGACAAGTCGCTGGCCTTCCAGCTTTCGCAATTCGAGACGGCGTTCGTCGTCACCGAATGGAGACGTGAAGAGGATGGCTGGCGCTGCCAGCCCGGCCCGATGGTCCGTATTCCCGAAAAGGAAGAGGCCGATTACCACGCCTGCCTGCTCGGCTTCCGCGATTATGTGAACAAGAACGGTTTCAAGTCGGTCGTGCTGGGCCTCTCCGGTGGCATCGATTCGGCTGTCTGCGCCGCGATCGCCGTTGATGCGCTCGGCGAGGAGAGGGTGCGCACCATCATGCTGCCCTATCGCTACACGTCCGAAGACTCGTTCAAGGACGCCGCGGACTGCGCGAAGGCGCTCGGCTGCCGCTACGATATCGTGCCGATTTCCGATCCGGTCGAAGGGTTCCTGGCATCGTTGTCCGACATGTTCGAAGGCACCGACCAGGGCATTACCGAAGAGAACCTGCAGAGCCGTACGCGCGGCACTATCCTGATGGCGATCTCCAACAAGTTCGGCTCGATGGTTGTGACGACCGGCAACAAGTCGGAAATGTCGGTCGGCTACGCGACGCTTTATGGCGACATGAACGGCGGCTTCAACCCGATCAAGGACCTCTACAAGATGCAGGTCTATGCGCTGGCCGAATGGCGCAATGAAAATGTGCCGGCAGGCGCTCTCGGCCCGTCCGGCGAGGTAATCCCGAAAAACATCATTTCCAAGGCCCCTTCGGCCGAGCTTCGGCCAGACCAGAAGGACCAGGATTCGCTACCGCCCTATCCGGTGCTGGACGATATCCTCGAATGCCTCGTCGAAATGGAAATGGGCACCGAAGACATAGTGGCCCGCGGCCACGACGTCGCAACCGTCCACCGCATCGAGCATCTGCTCTATCTCGCCGAATACAAGCGGCGTCAATCGGCTCCTGGCGTGAAGATCACCAAGAAGAATTTTGGCCGCGATCGCCGTTACCCGATCACCAACCGTTTCCGGGATCGTTGAGAGGGAGGCGCCCTTGGCACTGCGAAGCTCCATCGAGATCTACAATGTTCGAACCCGCCAGAACCGAGTTGTCTGGCAGACGGAGGAATTGTTCGAAGCGCCGAACTGGTCGCCGGACGGTGACTATCTGATGCTCAATGCCGATGGTCTGATCTATCGTTTGTCTCCGGATGGTGATTCCGGTCCTATTCGGGTCGATACGGACTTCGCGACACTCTGCAACAACGACCATGGCATCTCGCCAGACGGCGCGCTGATTGCGATCTCCGACAAGGTCGAGTTCGGTAAGTCGGCGATCTATGTTCTGCCGGCCAGGGGCGGCACGCCGAAGCTCGTCACCGAAAGCCTGCCATCCTACTGGCATGGCTGGTCGCCGGACGGAAAGACGTTCGCTTATTGCGGTATCCGTGATCAGGTCTTCGATATCTATACGATCGGCATCGACGGAAAGAACGAGACCCGGCTGACCTTCGGCGAGGGCCGCAATGACGGGCCGGATTATTCGCCGGACGGTCGTTGGATCTATTTCAACTCCAGCCGCACAGGGCTGATGCAGATCTGGCGTGTTCCGGCGACCGGCGGCGCTGCCGAACGCATCACCGACAGTAACTATGGCGACTGGTTTCCGCATCCGTCACCCAAAGGTGACAAGGTCGTTTTCGTATCCTATGACGCCGAAGTCTTCGATCATCCGCGTGATCAGAATGTTCGCATCCGGCTTATGGATGCCGATGGGGGCAATGTCGAAACGCTATTCGAGCTTTTTGGCGGGCAGGGCACGATGAACTCGCCCAACTGGTCACCGGATGGTGATGAATTTACCTATGTGCGTTATTTCCCTGCGGCGTGAACGGCCTTGCTTCGGCCGGGTTCAGTCAGCATAAGAGCCTCCGTCAGGTGCCCATCCTTGATGGGAGAATCGGGAAGCCGGTGAAATTCCGGCACGTGCCCAACGCTGTGAGGCTGACGCTTATCCTATTCATGCCACTGGATTTCTCCGGGAAGGCGGCGATGAGCGGATGAAGCCCAGTCAGAAGACCGGCCTGACGAGATGGACCGATCCGCGCGGACGGCGGGCAGGTTGGGTGGATTGCGCCACGCCGTGACGGCGGCAGCAATCCGCAGGCGTTGTTGGGGAAAGACGATGCGACCTGATGATTTGAACAATGGCCTGGTGGCCGCCGAAGCTTTTACCGATGACGAGCGTGCCGCCGTTTATCGCGCCATCGAAACGCGCCGCGACGTGCGCGATCAGTTTCTCTCCAATACGATCCCGGATGATGTGCTGCGCAGACTACTGGACGCCGCCCATGCCGCCCCGTCGGTTGGTTTCATGCAGCCGTGGAACTTTATCCTCATCCGTGACGAGGCGGTTCGCCAGTCCGCTTGGGAGGCGTTTTCGCGCGCCAATGAAGAAGCCGAGGCGATGTTTCCGGAAGAGAAGCGCAGCACCTACAGGAGCCTTAAGCTCGAAGGCATCAGAAAGGCGCCGCTGTCGATCTGCGTCACCAGCGATCCGGATCGTGCCGGTCCGGTGGTTCTGGGGCGTACACACAACAGCCGCATGGACAGCTATTCGACCGTCTGTGCCATCCAGAACCTCTGGCTCGCAGCCCGCGCGGAAGGGATCGGCGTCGGCTGGGTCAGTATCTTTCATGATGAAGATGTTCGAGCGCTCCTCGGCATTCCGGACCGCGTCGAGATCGTAGCCTGGCTGTGCCTCGGTTATGTCGATCAGTTGTATGGAGAACCCGAACTGGCGATAAAGGGCTGGCGCCAGCGTCTGCCTCTGGAAGATCTCGTCTTTCAGGACGGTTGGGGTCAGAAATAATCAAGGCTGCAGCTGCTGGGGGCCGCTGGATTTCGGATTGGCGAGGTCGATGTCTTCTTCGGGGAAGAATTGCGGCCCGACGGAGCGAATCTTTTTGCCGGGATCATAGGGACGATCCGGCGGGAACTGGACGGGTGCTTCTCTTGCTGGCGCAGGTGAGGCGCTGCCGAGATGGGTGATGCTGGAATTCGGATCGTCCACCTTTGGCCCAGTCTGCGTCTCCTCTCCCGGCCTTGGCAGTGCCAGCCCCCGGATCCGCAGGCGTTCTTTATCGTCAAGTTCCGTCTGGGTATCGAGGTCAGTGGGCGTGCAATTGTTGGAGCGGATCGCCGACAAGATCGCAACGCGCTCTTCCGATGGCTGCAGTAGCGAGCGGGTATTGTTGCGTTGCTCGGTGATTGCCGCGCGCTCGTCTTCCAGCCGTTGCAGCGTGTCCTGCATGTAACCGCATTCATCATCGCCGTCGGAAGGCGCTCCAAACGTCACGATGCTGCCGCTGTCGCAACCTTGCCTGCGCATGTCGATCCTGAGTTGCCGGATATCCGCGTTGAGCGCGCTCAGATCCTGAGCGTAGCGACGCACATTGCTGCTCGTGCCGATGATCTGCGGGGTGCTGTTGAGGCGGCGATAGAGATTGGCGCAGACCTCGACATCGCGCGAAAAGGCCGCCTGAGGCGCAAGCAGCGAGGCAAGCATCAGCGATGTCAGCATCTGCGGCTTGGAAAATGTCATGTCTCACCTGTCGCATGGCTCTGCGGGGATCAACCTGGCATGTCGAGCATGCGGGAAGCTTGCCTTGAAGCTTCCCGCATCTCTTGTCATTTCACCAGCGCAAGCGGTTCCGCCTGGGACGCCTCGACGACGGCCAGGGCCGCCATGTTGACGACGCCGCGGGATGTTACGGTCTGCGACAGGATATGCGCCGGTTTGGCTGTGCCGAGCAGGATCGGACCGACATGCAGTCCGTCCATCATCGTCCGCACGAGACCGAGCGAAATGCTGGCAGCATCGAGGTTCGGGAAGACCAGAAGATTGGCTTCGCCGGTTAGTGTGCTGTTCGGCATGGCGCGCTTGCGCAGCGCCTCGTCCAGCGCTGAACCACCCTGCATTTCGCCATCGACTTCGAGTTCCGGCGCATCCTTGCGGATGATTTCCAGAGCCGCACGCATCTTGCGGGCGCTTTCCGAATCGCGGGAACCGAAATTCGAATGGCAGATCAGCGCGGCCTTCGGCACGATGCCGAAGCGGCGAACTTCCTGAGCGGCGAGGATGGTGATTTCAGCAATCTCCTCGGCGGTCGGATTGTAGTTCACGAACGTGTCGGTGAAGAACATCGCGCCACGCTGGGAGATCAGGAGGCTGAGGCCGGCATTGGTGCAGGCACCGGCGCGCTTGCCGATGATCTGGTTGACGTCGCGCAGGTGGCGATCATAACGGCCTTCAACGCCACAGATCAGCGCATCGGCTTCGCCACGCTTGACCGACAGCGCGCCGATCACGGTGTTGTTGGTACGCACGATCGTGCGGGCGGCTTCCGGATTGATGCCGTTCCGGCCAACCAGTGCAAAATAATCCTCGACATATTCGCGGTAACGCGGATCGTCTTCCGGATTAACCACGCCGAAATCGACATTCGGGCGGATGCGGATGCCGAAGCGTTCCAGACGCGCTTCGATGACGGAAGGACGGCCGATCAGGATTGGGCGGGCAATCTCTTCCTCGAGCAGAACCTGGGCCGCGCGCAGTACACGCTCGTCTTCGCCTTCGGCAAAGATCACGCGCTTCTTTTCAGACGCCTTGGCTGTCGCGAAGATCGGCTTCATCACAAAGCCTGAACGCCAGACGAAACGGTTCAGCTGGTCGAGATAGGCTTCGAAATCCTGGATCGGACGGGCAGCAACACCGCTTTCGGCAGCGGCACGCGCCACTGCCGGGGCAATGCGCAGGATGAGGCGCGGATCGAAGGGTGACGGGATAAGATAGGTCGGGCCGAAGATCGGCGTCTCGCCGGAATAGGCCTTTGCTGCAACGTCCGATACTTCTTCACGGGCAAGCGCTGCGATGGCCTTGACTGCGGCCATCTTCATTTCCTCGTTGATCGTGCTCGCGCCGCAATCGAGCGCACCGCGGAAGATATACGGGAAACAGAGAACGTTGTTCACCTGGTTCGGGAAGTCGGACCGACCGGTGCAGATCATCGCGTCGGGGCGCGCCTGGCGGGCGAGTTCCGGCATGATTTCCGGCGTCGGATTGGCAAGCGCCATGATCAACGGCTTTTCCGCCATGCGCACAAGCAGTTCCGGCTTCAGGACGCCCGGAGCAGAGAGGCCGAGGAAGACGTCGGCGCCGTCAATGCTGTCGGCCAGAACCCGATTGTCACTCTTCTGCACGTAGACGGATTTCCACTCGTCCATCAGCTCTGTACGGCCCTCATAGACGAGGCCTTCGATATCGTGGACCCAGATGTTCTCCTTCTTCGCGCCGAGCGATACGAGGAGATTGAGGCAGGCAAGCGCTGCCGCGCCGGCGCCCGACGTGACGATCTTGACGTTGGTGATCGACTTGCCGGCCAGCTCCAGGCCATTCAGGATCGCGGCTGCAACGATGATCGCGGTACCGTGCTGGTCGTCATGGAAGACCGGGATATTCATCTTCTCGCGCAGCTGGCGCTCGACTTCGAAACATTCCGGCGCCTTGATGTCTTCAAGGTTGATGCCGCCGAAGGTCGGCTCGAGCGCAGAGACGGTCGAGACCATCTCGTCGATGCCGGCGGCATCGATCTCGATGTCGAACACGTCGATGCCAGCGAACTTCTTGAACAGGACAGCCTTGCCCTCCATCACCGGCTTGGATGCAAGCGGGCCGATATTGCCGAGACCGAGGACTGCCGTGCCGTTGGAAATGACGGCGACGAGATTGGCGCGCGCCGTATAATCGGCAGCGGCTTCCGGATTGTCGCGGATTGCGAGGCAGGGGGCTGCAACACCCGGAGAATAGGCGAGCGCCAGGTCGCGCTGGTTTCCGAGCGGCTTGGTCGCCTGGATTTCCAGCTTGCCCGGACGCGGATGTCGGTGGAAGAACAGCGCCTGTTCGTCAAGATCCGCACTGCTCGGTGGGGCCGACTTTGATTTATCCTGCGCGTCCATGCTCGCTCCTGCTTTAGTCTGTTTTCCCGGTCCATATGGGGAGAATGCGGCCCCTCATTACATCAAACAGCGGCGCGTAACAGCAGCTAATTTGATCGATGTAAGGAATTCGCGAGGGCAGCTGTCACACCGAAAAGACCTCCTGTCATCATCCTGAAACAAGACTCTGGTTTTCAGGCGGCGGGGCTGGCTATGAAAGGACGATTTCCGTGACAGCGACAGGTGAGACCAGGAATTTCAGGACCTTGTTCATCTCCGACGTGCATCTCGGCTCGAAGGCGGCGCGGACGGAACTCCTGCTGGATTTTCTCAAATATCATGAAGCGGATACGGTGTTCCTAGTCGGTGACATTGTCGACGGCTGGCGACTGAAGCGCAGCTGGTTCTGGCCGCAAGGCTGCAACGACGTGGTTCAGAAGTTGTTGCGCAAGGCGCGCAAGGGCGCCCGCATCGTCTATATCCCCGGCAATCACGATGAGTTCCTGCGGGATTTTCCCGGCACCCATTTCGGCGGCATCGAAGTTGCGGATCGCGCCATCCACGAAATGGCTGACGGCAAGAAATATCTCGTGCTTCACGGCGACGAATTCGACGTGGTCGTGCGCAACGCTCGCCTTCTCGCCTATCTGGGCGACTGGGCCTATGACGCGGCAATCGCCATCAACGTCGTGCTGGCGGCGGCCCGCCGTCGTCTCGGCATGCCTTACTGGTCTTTTTCTGCCTGGGCGAAGCTGCAGGTCAAGCATGCGGTCAATTTCATCGGTGAGTTCCAGAAGGTCGTCGCCGACGAGGCAAGGCGCAACAAGGTCGATGGCGTCATCTGCGGTCATATTCACCACGCGGTGATGACCGATATCGACGGCATCCATTACGTCAATACCGGTGACTGGGTGGAAAGCTGCACGGCAATTGCCGAACATCATGACGGAACGCTGGAACTGATTACCTGGCGCGACATCAAGGTGACAGCCGAGTTGCATGCCCTGCCGGCACCGGCGAAGACGAAGAACATGCAGGCTGCCTGACCTGACGAAATCTTCACGACCGATACACTTTGTTTTCGCATAAAACGTGTAATCCGGTTTTCATTGCAAACGGCGATGATAGTCTTCGCAGACTTTCATCGCCGTTTGTGATTCCGTGAATATTGCCGCAAAATCGTCTGCCGCTCCGCCGCAGTTTCAGCTTCGCTGCTCGCTCGCCTATGCCGCACCGATGTCGCTCAACGGCATTCTCGTGCCTTATCTGCCCGTATGGCTTCATGGCCTGAACTTCAGCGCAATGCAGATCGGCGCGATCCTCGCGGCCCAGGTGGTGTTTCGCGTTTTTGTCGCCATGGGGACGGGCTCTCTCAGTGCCCGTGCTCGCGATCCACGCCATATTCTCGCATGGTCCGCGGCGACATCGATATTCTCCATCCTCGGCCTGATCGTCAGCGGCGATTTCTGGGTCGTGCTCGCCGCCGTGGCCGTACAGGCAGCGTTGTTTGCCCCCTATACGCCAATCGTCGAATCGATCTCGATCTCCGGCGTCAAGCGCTGGGGATTTCATTACGGAAAGATGCGGGTCTGGGGATCGGTCGGGTTTGTGGTGACGACGCTGATCGCCGGAAGTCTCTCGACGGCCATCGGCAATATCGCGATCCCGCTCATGCTGGTTGCGGTCCTCCTGACCTCATTTGCCGTCGCCTTCATCGCGCCCCGGCTCGACCAGGAGATCGGCAGGCGCACGGTCGCAGCGTCTCCACGGGCATCACGTCGTCCGCTCGGCGCCTCCGTCCATCTCCTCTTGATCGGTGCATCGCTCATCCAGTCGAGCCACGGGATGTTTTACGGTTTCAGCACGATCCAGTGGCAGGGCATGGGCTTTTCGAATGCCGTGATCTCCGCTCTCTGGTGTATCGGCGTGATTGCCGAGATCGGTATCTTTTTCATCTCCGGCAGCCTTGCAAGACGCCTGACACCCTTGGGGCTACTGCGTTTCGGTTGCCTGATGGCGATCCTGCGCTGGGTCTTCTTTCCGTTCGGCTCGGATGTCTGGTATTACGGGATACTGCAGATCTTTCACGCATTCAGCTTCGCCTGCGTTCATTTGGGGCTGCAATACCGTCTGTCTGAAATGGTGGCGGAGGATCAGCAGGCATCGGCGCAGGGCGTCTATGTCGCCTATAACGGGGCATTTCTGGCGATCTCGACCCTGCTTGCCGGCGTCATCTACCGGCAGCTGGAAATCTATGGTTATTTCGCCATGGCTCTACTGGCCGTGATGGGCCTTGTCGTTCTGGTGCTCGCGACCCGTTCTCAGCCCCAGAGTTCGGCAAGCGGAGGATAGACGAGCGAGCCTTCATAACGAAGCCCGCCCGGACGGTCGCGGGCAAGAAGCAGCGGCCCGTCGAGATCGGCATAATTTGTATCCTGCGCAAGAAGCACGGCTGGCGCCATGGCAAGCGATGTTCCAACCATGCAGCCGACCATGATCTGAAACCCCAACCGTTGGGCTTCCGCCTTCATCACCAGCGCTTCCGTCAGTCCGCCGGTCTTGTCGAGTTTGATGTTTACTGCGTCATACCGGTCGCGCAGGGAGGATAGATCGGCAGTCGAGTGGACGCTCTCGTCGGCGCAGATCGGTACGAGCCGCTTTATCCGAGAAAGCATCTCGTCCTTGCCGGCGGGAAGCGGCTGCTCGATCAGTGATATGTCCAACTCGGCGGCAATGGTCAGATGCCGCTCTATGTTATCCCCGGTCCAGCCCTCATTGGCATCGACGATGATCCGCGCATCCGGGGCCGAATCGCGCACGGCTCGCAACCTCGATTCGTCGTCCGCCGTGCCGAGCTTTATCTTCAGGAGCGGTCGTTCGCGGTTCCTCCTGGCATCCGCACCCATCGCCGCCGCATCCGATAGCGATAATGTGAAGGCGGTGACGATCGGATCCTGACCTGTTGCGCCGATCGATGCTGCGACGCTGCGGCCGGATTGCTTCGCTTCGAGGTCCCACAAAGCACAGTCAACGGCGTTGCGGGCAGCGCCGGGTTTCATCGCAGATTGCAGTTCATTCCGCGTCAGCCCAGCCTCGATCGCCTTTGAAACCGCCAGTATATCGGCCATCACGCCGTCCATCGTCTCGCCGTAACGGCGATAGGGAACACATTCGCCGCGGCCGGAAACTCCGTCTTTCGAAATGGTGCAGACGATGACATCCGCCTCGGTCTTTGACCCGCGCGAAATGGTGAATGTGCCTGCGATCGGGAAAGCCTCGATTGTTGCTTCAAGGTGACGGGGCATGGTTTTAAGCGTCCTGTTGTGGCAAATCCGGCCGATGCGGCTATATTGCGTTTTCCCGAAGCGCAATCAATGCATTGCGGCAGAGACCATTTGAAGCGAGCACCCGCACCCCGTGAGTTCCAATCTGGCAAAAATCAATAGTGAAGCCTTGCCGGATGGCGGTGAACGGTATGTTCTGACGGGTGATTGGCGCAATCATTCCGTGGCCCCGGTGCTCAAGGATCTCGACCAGTTCGAGAAGTCCGGAGGACAGGGCAAGGTCGAAATCGACCTCTCCGGCATCTCCGAAATCGACACTGCAGGCGCCTGGCTGATTCGTCGTCTGATGACGGCGAAAAGCGGCGAGGGGCGAGAGGCATCGCTTTCCGGCGGCAATGGCACGATCGAGGAACTGATCGGTGCGCTGCCCGAGACAACACCTGCGCCGCCTGCTCCCGCCGCCGACAAGCGCAGTTTTTTCGAGCGCGTTTTCACGCCGCCCGGAAAGCTTGTCTATGAAGTCGGCCGCGATTTTTACGCCGCGATGAACATTCTCGGCTCGGCGGTCCGTGGCGCCCAGCTTAAATTCGGTCGCGGCGCCGGTGTCTCTCCGGCTTCCGTTGTTACCCATATCGACCGCATGGGCGTACGTGCCGTGCCGATCATCGTGCTGATGTCTTTCCTGATCGGCGCGATAATCGCGCAGCAGGGGGCCTTCCAGCTGCGCTATTTCGGGGCGGAAATCTTCGTCGTCGATCTTGTCGGTATCCTGCAGCTTCGCGAAATCGGGGTGCTTTTGACTGCGATCATGATCGCCGGCCGCTCGGGCAGTGCGATTACGGCGGAAATCGGCTCGATGAAGATGCGTGAGGAGATCGATGCGTTGACCGTGATCGGCCTCAATCCGATCGGCGTTCTCATTTTTCCGCGTCTCGTGGCGCTGACCATCGCGCTGCCGCTGCTGACCATCATCGCCAATTTTGCCGCTCTTTATGGTGCGGCGATCGTCGCGCTGCTCTATTCCGGCATTACCTTCGACACTTATCTTTCTCGCCTGCATGAGGCGATCGACCATACCTCGATCGCGTCGGGCATGATCAAGGCGCCGTTCATGGCGCTGGCCATCGGTATCGTTGCTGCTGTTGAGGGCATGAAGGTCGGCGGCAGCGCTGAATCTCTTGGCCAACATGTCACCGCATCGGTCGTCAAAGCCATCTTCGCCGTCATTCTCATCGATGCGCTTTTTGCCATCTTCTACTCCGCGATCGATTTCTAAGGGGCATGGATTTGTCAGACCAGCAGCAGACCATGGAGAGGACAGCAAAGGACGACCGGCGGGTCGTACTTTCCGTGCGGGATCTGACCGTCGGCTTCGGCGACAAGATCGTGCTCGACAATCTCAACCTCGATATCTATCGCGGCGAAATTCTCGGATTCGTTGGAGCATCCGGTACCGGCAAGTCGGTGCTGATGCGCACCGTGCTGCGCCTTCTCCCGCACCGCTCCGGCACGATCGAAATCCTGGGCGCCAATTACGAGGAGGCGTCGGACGAGGAGCGTATGGCGCTCGACACCCGGCTGGGTGTGCTTTTCCAGCACGGCGCACTGTTTTCTGCTCTGACGGTGAAGGAAAACATCCAGCTGCCGATGCGGGAATATCTCGATCTTCCGCAGTCGCTGATGGATGAGCTCGCCTACGTGAAGCTCGAAATGGTTGGTCTGCCGCCAGATGCTGCAGACAAGTATCCGTCGGAGCTTTCCGGCGGCATGATCAAGCGTGCAGCACTTGCACGCGCTCTGGCGCTCGATCCCGATCTCGTCTTCCTTGACGAACCGACATCGGGTCTCGATCCGATTGGTGCCGCTGATTTCGACGCGCTGATCGCCAAGCTTCGCGACGCGCTCGGCCTGACCGTCTATATGGTCACCCACGATCTGGACAGCCTGTTTTCGGTCTGTGACCGTATTGCCGTGCTCGGACAGAAACGGGTATTGGTGGAAGGTACGCTGCAGGATATGTTCGAGTTCGATGATCCGTGGGTCCAGTCCTATTTCCGCGGCAAGCGTGCGCGCACCGTCGTGACCAATGAAAACCAGCCGCCGGCAGACGCAGGCCCGACAGACGCAGGGAAGTGATCCAACCCATGGAAACCAAAGCAAATTACGCCCTGGTGGGTTTCTTCACACTGCTGGTCATCGCGGCCGCCTTCGGTTTCGTCTACTGGATGGCGCAATCCGGTCGCGGCGGGCCTATGGCCGAGCTTGCGATTCGCATTCCCGGCTCTGCAAACGGTCTTTCGGTCGGATCTCCGGTGCGTTTCAACGGTATTGCGGTCGGTTCTGTGCGCGGCCTGACGATCGATCCGGACGATCCGCGTTATTCGATCGCCTTTACCGAAGTGCGCGCCGATGCGCCGGTCTACCAGTCTACGAAGGCGGTGCTGGAAGTGCAGGGCCTGACGGGTGCTGCCTATATCGAGCTTTCCGGCGGCGCCAAGGGCGAGGAAAACATCCTTCAGAAGTCGATGGAGGCGGGGCGACCCGCCGTGCTGATCGCAGACCAGTCGAGCGTGACAAACCTTCTGGCAACGGCCGACAAGATTCTTGAGCGAGCTGATCAGGCAATCGGCGACATCCAGGGATTCGTCGGTGATGCGCGTGGGCCATTGACGCAAACGATCCGCAACGTCGAGACGTTTACGGCCGCGCTCAGCAACAATTCCGGCAATATCGACGAGTTTTTGCACAGCCTTTCGACCCTGTCTGCGACCGTCGATCGTGTGTCCGGCACGCTCAATTCGACGCTTGAGGCGGCCGACCAGCTGGTCCGCGCAATCGATGCCGAACGCATCAACCAGATCGTCGGCAATACCGAGCGGGTGACGCGCAACGTCGCCAATGCGTCCGACAATTTCGGCCCGCTCGTCGAGACCGTAAGGACGGCAGCGACGAGCTTTGCGCAGGTCGGCAACGACGCACAGGGGGTTCTGTCACGGGCTGACAGCCTGCTTGCGGCCGTCGATCCGAGCCAGGTGGGTACGGCGATCCAGAACATCTCGGCGGCCTCGGAAGATGCCCGCCAGACGCTGGCTTCGGCTCGCAGCGTTGTCGACGATGTTTCGCACCGCTCCGAAGACATCAACAAGGCGATCACCGATTTCACCGAACTGGCGACCAAGCTCAACAACGCGTCCAGCCGCGTCGATGGCATCCTCGCAAAGGTTGATGGCCTCGTGTCGAGCGACGACTCGCAAGGCCTGTTTGCAGAGGCACGCAAGACGCTCGAATCCTTCCGCACCGTGGCTGACAACATCAATGCGCGCGTGGGGCCTATTGCGGATAACCTGCAGCGTTTTTCGTCTAGCGGCCTCGGTGACGTGAAGGCTCTCGTGGATGATACGCGCCGTACGGTGAATTCGCTCAACCAGACCATCACCAATTTTGATCAGAATCCGCAACGGCTTATCTTCGGCGGCGAGACCGTCAAGGAATATGACGGCAGAACGAGACGCTAAGGCAAAAGGCCAAGGGTAGGACGTTTATGAGTGCATCCAAGTTTCCGCATCGTTCCTTGCTGTTGACCTTGCCCTTGCTGGCCGTCCTGGTCAGCGGTTGCGGCACAAAGGCGAACAACGACACCTTCGATCTGTCGCTGACACCTGCAACCGATGGTCCTTCGGTGAAGAACCGGCAGATCCTCGTACCGGAACCGACTGCGGTAAAAATGCTGGATAGCGAGCAGGTCGTGGTCCGCGTGTCTCCGTCCGAGGTGCAGTATCTTGCCAATTCCCGCTGGGGTGATCGCCTGCCGCGGCTGGTTCAGTCGAAGCTGGTCGAGGCTTTTGAAAACTCAGGCCGAGTCGGCGGCGTCGGCAAACCGGGGCAGGGGCTGGCGATTGATTATCAGGTCGTCACCGATATCCGGGCTTTCGAGGTTACGACAGGCGGCAGCCGAGTTGCCAATGTCGAGATTTCGGCAAAGATTCTCAACGATAGAAATGGCAGCGTCCGAGCTCAGTCAGTGTTCAAGGGAAGCTCGCCGGTTCGCGGGACAGAGAATAGCGACTTTATCGAAGCGCTTGACCGGGCCTATGCGAAGGTCGGTGGCGAGATCGTCGACTGGGCTTTGAAATCGATGTGATTTTGCAGCCGGCGCGGTAAACTTTCTCAGGTCCGAATCGTTCGCGACAATTGGGGAAAGATGCCGATGCTGATTATTCTTGCTGGCTTGCCCGGTAGCGGAAAGACGACCCTCGCAAAAGCTTTGGCGCGCCGTCTTGGCGCCGTTCATGTGCGCGTCGATACAATCGAGCAGAATATCCGCAATGCCGGGGTCGAAGTCGGCCCTGCTGGATATATGGTAGCCTATGGTGTGGCAGAGGATAATCTATCGCTCGGACATATCGTTATCGCGGATTCGGTGAACAGCCTGACAATAACTCGCAGGGCATGGCGGGCCGTCGCGGAACGGCAAGGTGTGCCGGCCTCTGAAATCTGGGTCAAGTGTTCGGACAAGGTCGAACATCGCCATCGTGTCGAGACACGCGTGAGTGATGTTCCAGGTCTGATCAAGCCAGGCTGGACCTCCACCGAGGCGCGTATTTTCGAGGACTGGGAGACCGAGCCGCTGGTCATCGATACAGCTGGCAGATCGCCGGAGCAGACCGTTGTAGATTTGATCTCGGCATTGCAGATCGATCAGGATTTTATCGCGGTTCAGGAAGAGCCGTAAGCCTTACCGGCTCTATCAAACAAAAGGCCGCCCAGATAAGGCGGCCTTTTTTGTTCGTCTCGTCGATTACGCTCCGGCTCAGCCGAAACGACCGGCAGCATGGGCCAGCATCGTGTAGACCTTGCCGGTATCCGAAGTCAGATAGCTCTGGGTAACCGTGCGGTCGCGATCGGTGCGGGCGACGTCTGCAAGAAGCTTTTCGAAGTCCGATATGTAGCGGTCGACGGCGGTGCGGAATTCCGGCTCGCGATCATACTTGCGCTTGATATCGTCGAATGTCTGCTGGCCCTTCAGCGTGTAGAGTCTGCGGGTGAAGACATCGCGCTCGCCGCGCTGGTAACGACGCCACAGATCGACAGAGGCATCATGATCGATAGCGCGGGCGATATCGACGGACAGCGAGTTGAGCGATTCCACCATGTGGCGCGGGTTTCGATTGTCACCATTGGCGGTCCGCGGCGCCTGGGCCGGTTCTGCCGGACGGGCAGCAGGCGCACGCGCCGGGGCCGGTCCCACGGTTTCATCGCGGGACGCGCCACGCAGGAGGTCGCTGATCCAGCCACCCTGGCCGGCAGGGGCCGAAGTGTCTGCCTGACGCGCAGCGGGTGCTGCCGCCGGAGCCGGCTTGCTCGCGGGCAGGCTGCCTCGAAGCACGCCAGCTGAATAGGCATCGTTGCGCGGTGTTGCCGGGGCCGAGACCGGCGCTGGAGCCGGCTGCTGAGTGATCTGCTGCTGCGGCCGGATCGGAGCCGTCGGCCCGCTCTGTGCTAGCGATACCTTGGGCTGACCAGCCTCGGCGACTTCGAGCTGCTGCGACGAGCGGCCGACGAGCTGGGAGATCTCCTGAAGCGCCTTGATCTGCTCGGATACGGCGCGTCGCATGGCTGCCGCGCTTTCCTTGGCTTCTTCCGGCAGGTCGAAGGCACCGCGCTTCAGTTCCGAGCGGGTGGCATCGAGTTCCTGACGGATATCCTGCGCCGAGCGGCGGATTTCGTCGGTGGCACCGGAGAAGCGGCCGACAGCTTCCTCGACAGACTGGCGCAGCGTCTCACGCAGGTGCTTGGCAGCTGTATCGGATCGTTGCGAGGCTTCACCCATCAGGCGTTCGACATCGGTGAGCGAACCGGAAATATTGCCGCGCATCTGCTCGGCCAGTTCGCGGGCACGCTTTTCGGCGTCGGAGAGTGTCGTTTCGATCGTGCGGTTGGCTTCCTCGCCTGCGTCGAGAAGGGCGGCGCGCATGACCTGCGCTGTCTGCTCGGCACGCTGCTGGGTCTCGCCAAGACGACGACCGATATCAACAAACGAGGCATGCAGGCCTTCGCGCAGCTTGTCGCCGACATGGGCTGTCCGCTCCTCGGCACGTTCGAAGGCGCCGTCGACGAGCGCGGTGAGGTTGCGAAGCGTTGCTTCGATCTCATCCGAGCGCTTTACCAGGCCGACGGACAGGTTGCGCAGAGCATCCTGGCGTTCGTCGAGCGTGCTGACGAGGTTCGACTGGGCTGCACCAAGAAGCTCCGAAGCCTGGGCGAGAACCTTGGAGTGATCCTCGAACCGACCGACAATGCCGCCGACCTGGCTCAGCGTCTGGCCGGAGATGTTGACGAGGCGGTCGATGTTGTTTTCGAGCAGGCGGGTGGAGCCTGCAACCAGATCAGCCGCCGAACCCGCCGAATGGGCGAAGCGCGAAGCAGTCTGGTCAAGCTTCTGGTCCGTTGCGGCCAGCTGCTCGGCTGCAGTTTCGACGAGAGAGGCTATGTTGACATTGCTGCTCGACAGCCGCTCGATAATGCCTTCGACATTCGCAAGCAGGCTCTGCTCGGCACCACGAACAACATGGGCGGCAGCTTCCGTCCGCTGATTGAGTGCCGCAAGCGTCTCGTTGGTACGGGCTGCGATGGCGTCGACCAGGGCGGCGTTCTCTTCGCGGATACGGGCGCTGGTTTCCTTGGCAGCGGAGGCGAGACGTTCGGCGCTCTGCTGGGACGCAGATGTCAACCACTCGGCACTCTGCTGCGTGGCAGAGGTCAGGCGTTCTGCGCTCTGCTGCGCTGCCGCTTCCATGCGCTCGGCTGCGGTCCTGCCGGTTTCGGCATAGGCCTCCACCATCGGTTTTGCCTTCTCGTCGAGCAGGCGGGACAGTTCCTCCGAACGACTTGCAAGCATCGAGTTGAGGTCGCGGGAACGGGTGTCGAGCGCGGTGCGGATGGCATCACCACGAGCGGCCAGTGCGCGATCGACGGCATCCAGTGCGACATCGAGCTCGCCTGCCGCGTCCGACAGGGTCGAGCGGATAGACTGGCCACGGCTATCGAGCGCTTGTTCGGCGTCGCCGAGCGCGGTCGAAATCGCCTCGACTTGCTGTTTTACCAGCTTGTCGGCTTCGGCCACCTTGTTGACGATCGCGCTGCCGGCATCGGAGAACGCCTGGGCGACAGTCGCAGCCTGGCCGGCGAGACGGCTCTGCGTCTCGGAGATGCGTCCGACGATTTCGTTGGAGCGCTCCTCGATCGAGCGAGTGAATTCCTCGTTGCGACTGCTGAGTTCCTGGGTGAATTCGGAGCCGGCGCGAGACAGCGTTTCTGCCGACCGGCTGGCTTCGTCATTCATGCCCTGACCGGCTTCAACGACTGCTTCGCGAAGCGAGGAGGCGAAACCTACGGCCTTGCCTTCGATCGTCTTGGCGACGTTTTCAAGACCATAGGACAGTGCCCGGTCCATGGTGCCGAAACGTTCCTCGATATGGGCTGTGCGACCATCAAGTGTTTCGGCGATACGGGCGGCGGCATCGGTGCTTGTCTGTTCGAGTGCGATGGTGCGCTCGTCGATGGTGCGGGCGATGCGTTCGGCTGCTTCACCTGTCGCACGTTCAATTTCGATACCGCGGCTGTTGACTGCATCGGAGACCCGGTCAGCGGCAGCGTTCGAAATACGCTCGAGCTCGGCTGTACGGGCACCGAGAGCATCCGCCAGGCTGCTGCCGGCCGTGTCGACGATCGAGCTGACACTCAAGACTTCGTTGCGGATACGGTCTTCCAGTCCGCCGAAGGTCACTTCGATGCGGCTTCCGGCACTATCCAGCGCGGTCGAAACACCGCCGACAGTCTGTTCTACGCGTGATGTGAAGGCGTCGGTAGACTGGCTGATTTCGCGAGCCGCATCGCTGATCTGGCCGGCAATCGAGCCGACATTCTCGCGAAGGCGGGTGTCCAGTGTTTCACCTGCGGTATCGATCGCAGCGCGCAGGGCTTCCTGCTGGCTTTCGAGCGACATTTCGAGCATGCCGGCGCTGGTGGCAATCGTTGTGCCGATCGAGGTCGCCTGATCCATCATCAGGTTGTCGATCTGGTCGCGGGCGTCGGTCAGCGTGCCGGCGATCGTTGCTGCACGTTCGTCAAGCGTCGTGCGCAGGCGGTCATGGCCGGAGTCAAGTGCGTCCGACATGTCACGGCTCGCCTGGCCGAGCACATCCGCCATGCGCAGATGAGCGGAACCGACGGCATCGGTAAGCTGGTCGCCGCTGATAGAAAGCGTATCGCCGATCTGGCGCGCAGCCGTATCGAGCGTTCCGGAAATCCGTTCATGGCCGGCGTCGAGCGATGAGGCCATCCGTTCGTGAGCGGTGCCCAGAGAAGACTTCATCTGCTCATGGGCGCTTCCAAGAGAAGACGCCATCTGCTCATGGGCGTTTCCAAGAGACGATGTAATCTGTTCATGCGCAGCGGTGAACGAGGTGGTGAGCTGTTCGTGGGATGCGGCAAGCGACGTATCCATGCGCTGCAGTCCATCGCTCATCGTCGCATCGAAGCGCCCCGTGCCTTCGGACAAAGCCGTTTCGATCCGGCCTGCCGCGCCGCCGACAGTCTGTTCGAGACGATCGCTGCCGCTCTGTAGAAGGCTGGCAAGCTCGGACGTGCGGCTTTCCAGCGAGATGTCGAGATTGAGCTGGTTGTCGGCAAACGCCTCGCGGATGGCCTCGGCGCGCTTTGCAAACGCCTGTTCGAGGCGGATATCCGCATCTGCAACGCTGTTGACGACATTCGACGTATGGTCTGTCAGAGTAGTCGTCAGGCGATCCTCGTGCAGCGACAGCGAGGTTGCGATTTCCATGGACTTGTCGTCGAGCATTTCCGACATGCGATCGCGGCTGGAGGCGAGCGTGGTGTCGAGCGCAGCCGCCCGCTTGTCCATCTCGTCGGTCAGGCGCAATTCGCTTTCAGACAGTGCGCGCGTGATCGCTTCGCTCTTCTGGTCGAGAATGGAGGCAAGGCGATCCGGCGTTTCCGCCATCAGCGCCTGCAATGCACCAGCCTTTTCGTCGACAGCACCAGCGAAGCGCTCGTGGCTTTCCGTGACCGATTCGATGATCGCGGAGGTGCGGCTGGAAATGCTGTCTTCGAACCGCTTCTGGCTATCGGCAAGGCTGGCGGAAATTTCCCCGCCACGCGCTGCCATGATCATGTCTATCTTGTTGTGTGCATCGCCAAAGGCGCCGCTGATCTCGCTGCTGCGTGCGGCGAGTGCGTCGGAAAACTCCTTCGAGCGGCTTTCCAACATCGAATCAAGAACTTCCTGACCCGTTCCAAGCGTCGTGGCGAGCGCCAGCTGCTGGTCGGTCAGCGCATTGCCGATCCGTTCGATGCTCGACGACAGGATGCCGTCGATCGCCTCGTGGCCACCGGCAACGGTCTCGTTAATGCGTGCAAGGCTGTCCATCAGCTTGCTGTCGAGGCTACCGGCACGCTGGTCAAAGGCCGTGGTGAACTGCGACAGGCCCTCGTCGAAAGAGGTGCTGAGGTGGCCGATCGTGGTGTGAAGGCGTTCCTCGAAGAAGCCGGTGCGCAGGTCCAAATCCATGACCGCATCGTCTGCCGCGGACTGCAGGCTCTGGCGGAAGGAGCTGCTCTTGTCGTCAAGTGAACGATTGAGGGCCGTGAGCACGCCGTCGAGCGAACCGGTGATCGTCTTTTCGCTGTTCGTCAGCCCTTCGGTAATTTCCCGCGTGCGGGCGATCAGGGTTTCGTTCAGCTGTCGCGTGCGGTCGGCAAGTGCTGCGTTGAGCTTTTCGGTATTGGCATCGAGGCTCGATGCGCGGGTTTCGAAATTGGACAGGATCGCATCGCCCTTGTCTGACAAGGTCGAGCTGAGCATTTCCAGACGGATATCGAACTCGGTCGACAGCGCAATGCCTGAGGTCGTCAGCGTGTCGATCAGATTTTCGGTCTTGGTTGCGAGCAATGAGGCGAGTGCTTCGCCGGCTGCATCCGACTTCTCCATCAGGGCTGCGGCCCGCGTATCGATCATCGAGGCGAAGGCTTCGCCGGATGTCGCGAGACGGATAGAGATTTCCTCGGTCGCGAGCGCCAGTTCTTCCTTGAGCTGGTCGTGCGCTCCGACCATAGAGGAGCGAATGCGCTCTGCGTGATTGACGATCGCTTCGCGCTCGGAACCCAGTTCCTGAACGAGGCCGCGAACACGCATCTCGTTGTCGCTGTAGCTGCGTTCGAGTGCGTTGACTTCCGAGTGGACGAGCACTTCCAGCTCGGCTGCACGCGCGATCGTACGCTCGATGCCCTCGTTCATGGCCGAGACTTCGCGGCGTACGGCCTGGCCGACGCTCATGATCCGTTCAGATGCGATGGTTTCCGGCTCGGACAGGCGCAGGGCGACCTCAGCCATGGAGCGGGCAGCGTTCCTGAGATCCTGCGCACGGGCCATCATAAT
Organism: Aliirhizobium cellulosilyticum; assembly: GCF_014198105.1. Taxonomy (NCBI): domain Bacteria; kingdom Pseudomonadati; phylum Pseudomonadota; class Alphaproteobacteria; order Hyphomicrobiales; family Rhizobiaceae; genus Aliirhizobium; species Aliirhizobium cellulosilyticum. The sequence goes on from NZ_JACIGW010000001.1 coordinate 1,408,759, forward strand.
GGCGAAAGCGAAGAAAAGGAGGATGGGGACCAGGATGCCGACGGCAAGCGCGACCAGACCCGGAGCGGCCAGAACGCCGGCAACCGATGTGATCTCCCACAGCGCTCCACCATAGATTAATTGACCAAGGCCGATACCGGCCACCGCCCAGAGAACGGAGACGATCAGAGCATTGCGGATTGCGCCACGAACAGAGCCGCCGTCCAGCGCGCGCATAATAGACGCCGTGTTCCTGCGTCCGGCATCGTTGGCAGGCTCAAAGGCGGGTTGGCGCGGCGACGTCTCATTCGAAGATTGGCGCGGTGCTTCCGCGGTCGCCTCGCGGCGGGGCGACGCTGATTGAGACGGGGCAGGGCGGGATCGCGGCTTGTCTGACACTCTGGCCTCCGAGGCGGGCTTATCGCGGGGCGGTTCATCGTTGAAGTCGATCTTCAGCGCATCTTCCAATGCCTGGAATGCCGTTTCATCGATGGATTCATTATTAGTGTTCTTCGCCATGCGGTTACGCCTCGTTACATACACGCCCGGCATCCCACTCGACTTGCTGCCGCCTGCAGATCGATGAGCGGAATACTCATGCCGGAGATCGCCAGCCCTAGAGCTTTGGATCGCCTATTACAAATTCATTCGACGGCCGTTCTTTCAAATGGATGATAATGAAAGCTTACCGACCGTCCCACATCGGTCACTGCAATGTTCCAGTGAGCCATTGAACCGTATTGTAGTGGCACAATCAGCCTTTTCGCACAAACGAAACGCGTCATCATGATACCGGCATCATCGTCTTGTTAACAGGATTTAAACCACGTCTCAGAGTGAAACCCCTGCAATCACGGCACTTTAATGCAAATTAACCATTTGCGAAGATTTGCGCCGCGTTTGTGCCGAAATTTAACGGGATAGCCATGGCTCCGACGGACAATCCGGAGTTGAGATCATTATAAAGCAAGGAACCAAGCAGATGGCAACGGCCGCGCGTATCGCTTTTGAATCTCCCGACAATCACAAGACGGCATGCCCGTCGAAGGATCGTCCGGTTGACCTAGTCCATCTGGCGAAACAGACGATGGGCGATAAGGCGCTAGAGGCCGAAATCCTGCAGATGTTCGCACGACAGGCACGCGCGCTTGTACAGGAAATCGCTAGTGCCGAGGCTGCAACGGTGACCGCGCTTGCGCACCGGCTCAAGGGGTCAGCAAATGCCGTCGGCGCCTTCGGTGTATCGGTTGCAGCCGCACGTCTGGAAGCAGAGCCCGGCGAGGCGGCGGCGTTGGCCTCGCTTTACGCGGCGGTCATAGAGGCTGAAAACTTCATCACCGGCCTCTGCCGCTGACACTACCTTGCATCACGTGGACGCCGGCAGCAAAGCCGGCGTCGTCCGTGAGATTGACTGAACCGGCAGTTTGGTGGCACAGACGGGGTCTACCCAAGGCTTCCAAAGGGCAATGCCCGAAAACCCGGATCTTCCAAAAATGACGAAATTGACCATCGTAGCCTTCGACGGCACACGCTTCGAGATCGACGCGGACAACGGTTCGACGGTGATGGAGAATGCTGTACGCAATTCTGTTCCCGGCATCGATGCGGAATGCGGCGGCGCCTGCGCCTGCGCCACCTGTCATGTCTATGTCGACGAGGAATGGACGGAAAAGGTTGGCGCGCCAGCGCCGATGGAAGAAGACATGCTGGACTTTGCCTTCGATGTTCGCCCGACTTCACGTCTTTCCTGTCAGATCAAGATGAAGGCTGATTTCGACGGCCTCATCGTCAATATTCCTGAGCGTCAGGCCTGAAAAAAGACAGTTTGCGGCGCCAAAAAATAGCCTCGCTCCACAGAGTCGAGCGAGGCGAGGTGGGCGCAAGGCCGGCAGGCGAGGGAGGTGACACCTGCGGCTCGGTTACGCGCCAGGGAACACGGAAAACTGAAACAACACGAAAATGGACGCTGACCGACGACCTTGCTCTCGGATTGAGTTGAAGTAGGCCATGCTTCATGCAGCGAATAATGTTGGATGCTTGTCCGATACATATATAGGTAATTGCTGCCTAATATACAGGAATGGCTTTCACCAAGCCACCGCAATAAATTACCCTTTATTCACCAGTGTCTCCGCAAGCCTGGCGCAAGGCCGGGTAACGGCTCGTTTATGATCGTATCTATCGCTGACGCTGGTCGATGCGGTATTGCAGAAGCCTCGTCATGCGAGCGTCGAAATTTTTGGCTTCGACGCGGTCGAAAAGGGCTTGCTGCTTGTCGTGTTCGGCAAGCACGCGCCGCGTGGTTTCCGTGACGAGAGCCTCAACACCGTCGCAGGTTTTGCGGGCAGGCAGGGCAAGCAGCTCATTCTGCAGCATGCGGGCATAATTTCGGGCGATTTCTGCGTGCCGTTCTTCGTGCCGCTTGATATCTGCCGACAGGGTCGCCCAGATGAAGCGCAGATCTTTCTCGGCCTTACCGCCATTATTCCATCGCGGCAGGATGATGTGGGTCCGCAGCGTCACCTTGGCGCCGCCGACGGAGCAGCGGCCGCCGCGCTCCACATAGGTCACCTCTCCGCCGAACTTGATCTCGGTCGCGCCGGGATGCCGGTGTCCGCTGGTCCTGGTGACCGGGCCATGGCGCTCCAGTTCCTTGTCGAGGTCCTCGGCGGTACGGCCGCCGATGCGGAAATAGGAATAGGATTTTGAGATGACAGGTTCCGCCCGCGCCGGGATAGAGATCACGCAGAGGAGGAAGGCTGCACCGAAAAGCCGGTGGACTCTGCGCATCAAAAACATTCTCTGGCCTGGTACGTTGAAGTTGAAACGAGCTTGGGGCATAGCCAACGCAAGTGCAACACGAAGGCATGAAAATTTGCGTTACTTTCAAAAAGATGGATCACCTGTGACATCGTCGTGCAACAACGTCTGGCGTCTTGCCCATGGACGCAGTCTTGCGCTTGATGCAGGCGGTCACATCATGGCGATCTTGAATGTGACGCCCGACAGTTTTTCCGATGGCGGTTGTTACATCGATGTCGAAAGTGCTGTGAGGCATGGGCTTTCGTGTATCTCCGACGGTGCGTCCATCCTTGACGTCGGTGGTGAATCCACGCGGCCGGGCGCCGCAATGGTGACAGCTGCCGAGGAGCAGGATCGCATCCTGCCGGTCATCGAAAGGCTGGCGCGGGAAACGGATACGTTGATTTCCGTAGACACATACCGCGCCGAGACCGCAAGGCTCGCCATTTCTGCCGGCGCCCATATCGTCAACGATGTTTACGGTTTGCGGCACGATCGCCAGATGGCCGATGTCGTTTCCGAAAGCGGAGCCGGGCTCTGCATCATGTATACCGCACGTGGGCGTGACGACCTTCTTGAAGACATTATCGAAGACGAGGTGATGTTTTTCGGCCAATCACTGGATAGGGCGAAGGTTTCTGGCATTGCAGACGATGCAATCGTGCTCGATCCCGGGTTCGGTTTCGTTCAGAAGCGAGAACAGGACAATGAATTGATGGCGCGCAGCGGTGAGCTCCACTCGCTCGGTTTTCCGTTGCTTGTCGGGACATCGAGAAAACGTTTCGTCGGCGCGATAACCTCGCGTGACGCGGCGACGGAGCGAGATTTCGCCACCGCTGCAACAACCGCAATGCTGCGGCTGGCCGGTGCGTCGATCTTCAGGGTTCATAATGTGGCGGCAAATCTGGATGCGTTGCGCATGGCTGACGCAGTTCTGGAGGCGCGACGGTCAACTCGACAGGCAGGAGACGCACACTGATGACGATCTTTCAGGTCACGCTCAAGAACTGTGCCTTTTACGCGCATCATGGGGTTTTCGAGCAGGAAAAGGCGCTTGGTCAGCGCTTTTTCGTCGACGTCGTCATGGATGTCGAGGCGGGGGATGCCCTCGTGTCCGATGATATCGAGCAGACCGTTCACTACGGGCTGGCCTATGAACTGGTCGAAAACATCGTGACGGGTAGCCGTCGTAACCTGATCGAAACACTTGCCAATGACGTGGCTCTCGGCCTCGTCGCATGGTCGCCGATGATCCGCCGGGTCGAGGTGGCGATCAGAAAGCCGAGCGCACCGATCGCCGGCATTCTGGATTATGTGGAGGTGCGTGTTGAGCATCGGAATTGATCGTCCTTGGGAAACCGCTGCACTCGGACTTGGCGGCAATATCGGCGATCCGGCCGCTGCCATGGCGCACGCGTTGCAGGCGCTTGATGCGCGAAAAGATTGTCGGGTTCTGGCTGTTTCGCGGCTTTACCTTACCCCGCCATGGGGCAATACGAACCAGGCCGATTTCTTCAATTGCTGCGCGCTGATCGACACCGAGCTTGAGCCGGAGGAACTGCTTGATCTCTGTCTTGCCCTTGAGCGAGAAAGCAAGCGCGTGAGGGCGGAGCGTTGGGGGCCGAGAACGCTGGACATCGATATATTGACTTATGGCGACCGCGTTGAGAAGACGCCGGCGCTGGAATTACCGCATCCGCGCATGACGGAACGCGCCTTTGTGATGTTGCCGCTTGCAGACCTCGCGCCGCATATGATCATCAATGGACGCAAGGCAGAAAGCTGGGCGGGGAGCCTGAATTCGACCGGGATCAGCATAGCAAAACCTGACGGCCTCTGGTGGCGGCAGATTTCCACGGTTGAATAAACATTTTTGCCTGAAAACGAAAATACGTTTTCAGGCAACGATATACTTAGCAAAATTAATGCAGAATATTGGCTTGGATGCCTGAGGTCTTGATTATTCCTTGATCGCGCCTACGGCGATCGAATCGACATCACGATCAAGCGACAGGCCGATCACGGGTACCATCTGGTCTTCTACCTTCACCGAAATGGTGATGTTCATCTTGTTGTCACCACGCAGGCTTGCAACCATTGCGCCGTTGAGTTTGGCGCGGTTGATGCCCATCACGACCTTGTCGCCGTTGACCGAGCCGGAAACGATATCCAGGCCTTTGCCTTCGGCGCCATCAAGGAATTTGCCTGTATAACCACGTCCGCTCTGGGTGATGACCGCAGTCATTGGCTGCTGAAATACACCGACCCGGCAGGTGCCGTCGAGCTTGATGCCTGTGTCGCCTTCGGGAGATGGCGATCCCGTGAGGCTGCAGTTGAACTTTGTGCCCTTGTACTTGCCGGCAACGATTTCGCCCGGTCCCTTCCATGCGCCTGCAACGGACTGGAAAAAGACCTGATCCCTGGAGGCCGCTTCTGCCTGCGGGGCAAATGCCGGGACCGCGGTGACCAAAGTCAAAGCGGCAAGCCCGCCGAAAAGCGAAAAGAAGCGCGAATACATGAGGCTTTCCCCTTGGGACGTTCCGCTGTCAGCGGCAATGTTTAGTGGGGCTGAAATTAAGCGAGAATGGTTAACGCTTCGTATCTTTCGGTGTCCGCAGGGCGTCCCGGAAGGGGGCTAATCTTTCTCGTCGGTGCGACCCGCCGCAACGATATCGGACATGAAATCGCCGATCCCCGGCCGGGGCAAGGCACGGAACGGCAGCGGTCTGCACAGGTCCATGGCGGCGATCCCGATACGAGCTGTGAGCAGCCCGTTGATGACGCCTTCACCAAGCCGCCGCGACAATCGCGAGGCAAGTCCGTGACCGAGAACCTGCTGGGCCAGACCGTCGCCGACGGCGATGGAGCCTGTGACTGCCAGATGCGCGATGACATCGCGGATCAGCCGCAAAAGCCCAAATTTTCCGGGCCTTGCGCCATAAAGTTCCGCCATGGCGCGGACAAGGCGGGTGACCTCGAACAGCACATAGGCAAGGTCGACGATCGCGCGAGGGCTGATGGCGGTAACGACCGCGACTCGTTTCGAGGAGTTCAGGATGAGGCCGCGGGCTTTACGGTCGAGCGGCGTCAGCAATTCGCGCTCGGCCAGATCGAGAAGGTGCGGGCCGTCGATAATATCGTCCTTGGTGCCTTCGAGAACACTACGTCCCTTAGCCGTCTCTGCCCGATGGCTGAGGAGAGATGTCAGGCGTTCCACCACCTTGCGCGCAGGATGGGCCGGCACGGACGCTGCCGCCTCTTCCGCTTCGGTCTTCAGGCTCTGCACGGCGGCGAGCCGGGCTATCCCCATGATCTCGCGCCCGACAACGACCAGCAATCCGAAAAGTGTCAGCGCCAGCGCCGTGATCGCAGCATAACCGAGCCAATCTGCGCGCGCGAAAAGATCGCGAACGATCTGATCCGCCCAGAGCCCGAAGGCGAGCGACAGGAATGTGCCGAGTGCCGCCGTAGCCAATCCGACAAACGAGAAACCTCTGCGCGGGCGTGGTTCCGCAACCGGAAGGCTTGCTGCATCGAGATCCGCACCGGAAAACGGATCGTCTTCGTCCGGCACCACGGTAACGGGCTGGTTGAAACTTTTGGGACGGCGCACGGAGGAAGGCGTTTCGGTCTCCCGTGAGGCATCATCCTCCACCTGAAATGCAGCCGGACGGCGTCGGGACGGATCGTTGGTGTAGGGCGGTCTCATGCGAGGCGGTCTCCGAGCAGGAACTGCAGGGCACGGTCGAGCCGGATATGCGGCACTGCGAGATTGAGGCTGCCCGGACGCCCCTCCAGCGCTGGAGGCCGGAAACGGACAAAGTTGATGTCCGGCAGATCAGGGCTGTCGCTATCAAGCGTGTTAAACATATGAGTCGGATCTGCCGGCAGGTCGCCGGGAAAAATCGCCGTCGTCTTCGTGCCGTCAAATCGCTCGCCATTGATCGTTTCGCCCGCCATCGGCGTGCCGACGATCACCGGAAGCATGTGATTGCCTTCCTTGATACTGGCTTCGCGTGTGGCGCGCACCGAGGCAATCGCCATAACCTCGAAACCGGCACCCGACAAACCGATGCGCTGAATGGCGCGGTCCACCAGGCGACCGGTCAGCCGCTCAAGCCGGTCATGGCTCTCGTGGTGCAAATGGTCTGCCTTGGTGGCAGCGATCAGAACCTTGTCGATCCGGCGTGTGACGAACGATGAGAAGAAGCTGTTATGTCCCGGGCGGAAACAGCCGAGAACATCGCCAAGCGCCCGTTCGAGATCCTCAAGCGCTTCCGGACCGCGATTGATCGCCTGAAGCGCATCGACGAGCACGATCTGCCGGTCTAGCCGCGCAAAGTGATGCCGGAAGAAAGGTTTCACGACCACGGTCTTGTAAGCCTCGAAGCGGCGCTCCATCATTGCCCGCAATGAACCCTTTATCGCAGATGTCTCGGCAATGCCGGGCAACGGCGCGAATGTCAGCGCCGGCGAGCCTTCGAGATCTCCGGGCATCAGGAAACGCCCCGGAGGCAGCGTCGATAGCGACCGCTCGTCGGACTTGCAGGCTTTGAGATAGGCGGAAAACACCTCAAAAAGACGCCGAGCCTTCATTTCGTCGGCTGGCGCGTCCATATCGATCGTGGTTGCAAGCTGCATCCAGTCTTGGGCGAGTTCCTTGCGGATGCCCGTCTGCGCCAGCTCCGCAGTGGTATTGCTGAATTCGCGATAATCCTGCGCAAGAAGTGGCAGATCGAGGAGCCACTCGCCCGGATAATCGACGATATCGAGGGAAAGCCTGCCGGGCGAAAACAGGCGGTTCCAGCCGCTGGCGCTCTGATAGTCGATTGTCAGCCGTAATTCGGAAATGGCGCGCGTCGAATCAGGCCATATGCGATCGCGAACGAGCGCCTGGATGTGATCTTCGTATTGAAACCGCGGAATGGCGTCGTCCGGCTGCTCTTCGAGCCGGATACCCGAAACCCGGCCGGAGCGAACCGCTTCGAACAGTGGCAAACGACCCCCATTCAGCAAATTCTGCACGATCGACGAAATCAGCACCGTCTTGCCGGCGCGGGAAAGGCCGGTCACGCCGAGTCGTATCGTCGGGTTGACGAGCCCCGACGCGCGGTCGGCGATGTTGTCGAGGGCAATTCGAGCGTCGTCGGTAAAACTGGTCAGCGAAGGCGCCAAGGCGGGATCCCGAAAAAGTGTTTTCCCCTATATAGGCGTGGGATGCCGGCCCGCAATGTCGACCGGATCAGATGCTGAGCAGGTTGGTCAGCGTCCAACCGCCGGAATCTGCCTGCGCGCCATAGTCGAGCACGGCAAGTCCCGCCGTCGGATATCCTCCCGGCATGGCGGCCCGCCGCTCTGCCTTGCCTATCAGTCCTTCCAGCAACAGGTCTATGCTCGGGTTGTGCCCGATCAGCATGACGGATCGGGCAGGGCGCTGCCCGGCAATTATCGTCGCATAAAGATCCGGCGTGCCGTTATAGAGTTCGTCGACGAACGTGATCTCCAGCGTTTCCCGAACCGCCCTGCGCACGATTTCCGCAGTCTGCCGGCAGCGCTCTGCCGTCGAGCTGATAAGGCGATCCGGCACATATCCGAGGTCTGCCGCGCGATCGGCCACCATCTCAGCCTGTGCATAACCGCGTTCGTCGAGCACACGGTCGAAATCCCGTCCGCCCGGCACTGCCGAGGCCGCCTGAGCATGGCGCATCAGATAAATACGGAATGGTTCAGGTTCGATCATCTTCGGCTCGCCAAAATGAAACGCTGAGTAAAAGGCGTAACGTTGCTTTGGTCGATTGGTCAACCGGATCATGTGCCGCCGGTTGAGGTGTTTTGAAGCCGGCTACCCATGCGATTATGGGAAAAGCATAAAAATTAGTCACTTAGCCGAATTTTGTGACAAATTTAAAACTGCTGCAAATCTGGGCGAAAGGCTTGAATGAGGACTGGTTAATGGAGTATAGGGGCCTCATGAGATGTTCTTCAGGAGAATCGCGTTGAGTGAGAAGATCGATCTTAGTAACTATGTGCTCTCGGAAAACGAAGAGTTCATGAATGCAAATCAGAAGGCATACTTCAGGGCCAAACTGATCGCATGGAAGAATGACATCCTCAGAGAGGCGCGAGAAACGCTCGGGCACTTGGCTGAGGAGAGTGCAAACCATCCGGACCTCGCAGACCGCGCTTCATCGGAAACGGACCGTGCAATCGAATTGCGCGCTCGTGACCGGCAGCGCAAGCTTATATCCAAGATCGATGCCGCCATGCAGCGTATCGATGATGGGACTTATGGCTATTGCGAAGAAACCGGCGAACCGATCGGCCTGAAGCGACTGGACGCCCGTCCCATCGCAACGTTGTCGATCGAGGCGCAGGAGCGTCACGAGCGACGTGAAAAGGTCTATCGCGACGAATAATGTTCGCCGGGTCAGTATAGAAAACAAAAAAGGCACGTTTTGACGTGCCTTTTTTGTTTGCATCTTACTGTTCGTGAGCGCCGTTACTTTTCGCGGCTGGCGGACATTTCACCGAATATGCGGGCAACCTCGCTTTGCAGCGACGGCTCGTCCCGCGAGACGTTGCCGGGCGCAGCGACGACCGGCACGGCGATGGCCGAGCCTGCTGGCTGCGACGGGCGATTTGACCGATTGGCGAGGGATGGTTCGCGGGCAGCCATGTTCTGCGCCATTTCCTCTTCAAGAATTTTCTCGAAATCGCTTCCGAGGCCTGTGGGCTTCGCAACAGCAGCCGGGGCGGGCTGAGATATCGCCTGTACTGCAGGTGCCGAAGCGGATGCTGGCGGATTGCGATCGACAAATACGCGCTCGCGCTGACTGTCAAGAAAACGGGCGGCATCGTCGAGCGACGGCTGCGCGGACGCCTTTGGTTCCACGCGCGGCTCAGAAGGCAAATTGTCAATGCGAGCCGGATTGACGGTTGGAGTTGCCGCAACTGGCTCCAGGCGCTGCGCCGGAATGGTGTTTGCCGCGACAGTGGCGGCAGGTTGCGGCGGTGATACTGCGCCTCGGTTTTCTCGCGAGTGAATATTGGTGTCACGCGCGTTGATCATTTCCACCCTTTGAGCGGAGGCCGGGACCGGTCGTCTTGCCGGCTCGGCTGCGGATGGTCTTGCGGTGGCGGACACAGGGATGGCTGACCGTGGAGCAGGCTGCACTTCCTGTTCCGAAGGTTCGGCGCTTTGGCTTGAACTGACAATCCGGCTTTCGATGACCACGTCGGTCGGTCCACCGATCATGATCAGATGTTCGACATCGTCACGTCTGACAAGAACCAGCCGACGTCGCGCATCGACGGCGGCTGCGTCGAGCACCTGCAATCGCGGTTGACGGTTGCGCCCGCCACGCACGAAAGGCGATGGCCCCCGGCGTCCGCGCACTATCCACAGAATTCCGACGAGGCAGACAAGGGCCAAACCTACGCCAATGACCGCCACGAGGAGGTTGCGACCGTATTCGCCCCACAGTTCTGCGACCATTTATGTAACTCCTTATGCGATCTATGCTTCTGACACAGACGATTTTTTGCCCCGCGAGGCAAGTGTCGGGCCTGCCCGTCAACGCTAAAATGTGTCTCATTCGCATCTCACATAGGGCAGGGTGCTGCGCTGTCCCGCCTTTTGTGGCTTTCAGGAGCTTTTTGCTTCATCTTCAAATTGCTAAGAGAGAATCGCAAGCGCCACGGGGTGCATTTGTGACGCCGGTGCATGCATCGGAGCAAGAGGTATCGATGACCAGTTCGCCGAAAGCCGGCAACGACGAAGCGCCATTGGTTGATCGCGGCAGCCGCGGTGGTACGGCTGTCAGGATCGTGCTTCTGGCGATGGTGCTTCTGGGAGTCGCCATCGCGTTTATCGTGTTTCAGCGGGCGCTGGATAACGAGGTCGTTCTCGGCATTCTGGGCATCCTGGCGATGGTGGGAATCTTCTTCATCGTTTCGTCACTGATCGGCCTTGTCGAGGTCATGCCGCAGTCGCGCTCCGATGAACTGGCCCGCAGCTTTCTGGCCAGTCATCCCGATGGAATTGTCGTGACCGATGCCAAGGGGCGGATTGTTTATGCCAACGCCGCCTATGGGCGGATGACTGGTGCTTCGGGCAGCCACAACGTCCAATCGCTGGAAACCCTGCTGTCGAAAACGCGCGAATCGACCGAAGCTCTTTATCGCCTGACGGCCGCCCTTCGCGAAGGGCGGGAGGGACACGAGGAATTTCGCTTGTTGCAGCCGCTCGGCCGGCTGACTGGCAACGGTTCGGATGCGCACTGGTATCGCCTCAAGGCCCGTCTGCTCGGCACGGGCGGTCGTAACGCGCTCGACATATGGGAAATAACCGACATCACCTCGGAGCGGGACGATCAGGAGCGCTTCTTCCGCGAATTGCAGAATGCGATCGACTATCTCGATCACGCGCCTGTAGGGTTCTTCTCTGCCGGCAGGAAGGGCGAGATCTTCTATCTGAACGCGACGCTTGCCGAGTGGCTTGGGCTGGACCTGACCAAGTTCACGCCGCAATCCATGAGGATTTCGGATCTGGTTGCAGGTGAGGGTATGGCTCTCATCCAATCCGTGCAGGCAGCGCCCGGGCTGAAGCGCACGGAAACACTGGAACTCGACCTTCGCCGCGCAAACGGTCAGAGTCTTCCGGCGAAACTGGTTCACAATGTCAGCGCCATGCGCGATGGAGCGCCGGGCGAAAGCCGCACTGTCGTTCTGATGCGGGCGAAAGGCACGGAAACCGACCAGTCCGCCTCCGCCATGCGATTTACCCGGTTTTTCAACAACACGCCGATGGCGATCGCCTCGGTGGACGGGAATGGCAAGATACTGCGCATCAATGCGCCGTTCCTGAGGCTTTTCGCCGGCGTCGTGTCTCGCGACGACGTTGATGCCGGTGCCGCAGAACTGGAGCGCATCGTCCACGAGAGCGCCCGGGAAACATTGATGGAGGCGCTTGCCGCTGCCAAGGACAGGCAGGGCGATATCTTGCCGCTCGAATCGCGGCATCCGGGTGACGAAAACCGCTATGTGCGCTTTTACGTCAATGCGGTGATCGACGAAAGCGACGAGGCACCCGAGGAAGTGGCGATCGTCTATGCTGTCGAGACGACCGAGCAGAAGGCGCTCGAAACACAGATGGCGCAGACACAGAAGCTGAATGCGGTCGGCACGCTGGCGGGTGGTATCGCGCACGATTTCAACAATGTGCTGACGGCGATCCTGCTGTCTTCCGATCACCTCCTGTTGCAGGCGCGGCCTTCCGATGCCAGCTTTGCCGATCTGATGGAGATCAAGCGCAACGCCAACAGGGCGGCCGTGCTGGTGCGCCAGCTGCTGGCCTTCTCGCGCAAGCAGACGATGCGCCCGGCTGTGCTCAACCTGACCGATGTGGTGGGCGACCTGCGCATGCTGGTCGATCGCCTGATTTCCGGCACCAATGTCAAACTGGAGGTCGACTATGGTCGGGATCTCTGGCCGGTGCGCACGGACCTCTCGCAGTTCGAGCAGGTACTGATCAATCTCTGCGTCAACGCGCGCGATGCGATGCCCAGCGGCGGCACCATTCTGATCAAAACTCGCAACGTGACGGCCAGCGATGCCGCAAGCTTCCAGCAGGCTGATCTGCCGTCCGAAGATTTCGTCATGATCGAGGTCTCCGACAGCGGCACGGGTATTGCGCCGGAAATCATGGACAAGATCTTCGAACCGTTCTTCACCACCAAGGAAGTGGGCAAGGGAACAGGCCTCGGCCTGGCGATGGTCTATGGCATCGTCAAGCAGTCCGGCGGCTATATCTATCCGGAATCGGAGATGGGCAAAGGAACGAGCTTCCGTATGTTCCTGCCACGCCATATCCCTGAAGTTCAGCAGGTCTCTCATGCGCCGGCCGCTATCGCAGGGGTGACTGATAATGTTGTGAAGGCCGAGACGACCGCAGCAGCCACCGCCGAGCATGTGGATTTGACGGGAAAATCTGCCGTCGTTCTTCTTGTAGAAGATGAGGAAGCAGTCCGTCGCGGCGGCAAGCGCATGCTGGAGACACGTGGCTACACTGTCCACGAGGCCGGCTCAGGCACTGAAGCGCTCGACATCATGGAAGAGCTTGAAGGCAAGGTGGATATCGTGGTGTCCGACGTCGTGATGCCCGAGATGGACGGCCCGACGCTGCTCGGCGAATTGCGCAAGACCTATCCCGACCTGAAGTTCATCTTCGTATCTGGATATGCGGAAGACGCCTTTGCCCGCAACCTGCCAGCGGATGCGAAATTCGGCTTTCTGCCGAAGCCGTTTTCGCTCAAGCAACTGGCTGTCGCCGTGCGCGAGATGCTTGATTCGGAATAGTGCCCAACGGTCTTTCCGAGAGCGGATCGACCTTGGTATCCGGTTGCCGAAGCTGTTGATTCCAATCGATATTTCCACAGCCGGAGGATGGCGTGAACATTAATGGAACAAAGGTGAAATAATGTTTTTGTTGCAGGCACTTGGGCGGGGCTTGCAAAATGAGAACAAAATGAGTACGAATATCCCATCGGCTGCTTCATTGCTTGCGCGGCGGCAATAACCTAAAGGTGGGATCTCATGGCACAGAACACATTGCGGCTCGTAGAGGAAAAAGGCGTGGACAAGAGTAAGGCGCTCGAAGCAGCACTCTCGCAGATTGAACGATCCTTCGGCAAAGGCTCGATCATGAAGCTCGGTTCGAACGAAAATATCGTCGAGATCGAGACGGTTTCTACCGGCTCTCTCAGCCTCGATATTGCGCTCGGCATTGGCGGCCTCCCCAAGGGCCGTATCATCGAAATTTACGGCCCGGAAAGTTCGGGTAAGACGACACTCGCGCTGCAGACGATTGCAGAAGCCCAGAAGAAGGGCGGCATCTGCGCCTTCGTCGATGCTGAACACGCGCTTGATCCGGTCTATGCCCGCAAGCTCGGTGTCGACCTGCAGAACCTCCTGATTTCGCAGCCGGATACCGGTGAGCAGGCTTTGGAAATCACCGACACACTGGTTCGTTCCGGCGCTGTCGATGTTCTGGTCGTTGACTCGGTTGCGGCGCTGACGCCGCGCGCCGAAATCGAAGGCGAGATGGGGGACAGCCTGCCGGGTCTTCAGGCTCGTCTGATGAGCCAGGCGCTGCGCAAGCTGACCGCGTCGATCTCCAAGTCGAACACGATGGTGATCTTCATCAACCAGATCCGTATGAAGATCGGCGTGATGTTTGGTTCGCCGGAAACGACGACCGGCGGTAACGCCCTGAAATTCTACGCCTCTGTTCGTCTCGATATCCGTCGTATCGGCCAGGTGAAGGAGCGCGAGGAAGTCGTGGGCAACCAGACCCGCGTCAAGGTCGTCAAGAACAAGATGGCGCCTCCCTTCAAGCAGGTCGAGTTCGACATTATGTATGGCGAAGGTGTTTCGAAGACCGGCGAACTTGTCGATCTTGGAGTCAAGGCCGGTATTGTCGAGAAGTCGGGCGCCTGGTTCTCCTATAACAGCCAGCGTCTCGGCCAGGGGCGCGAAAACGCCAAAACCTTCCTGCGCGAAAATCCGGAACTTGCGCGCGAGATCGAAACTTCGCTGCGCCAGAATGCCGGCCTGATCGCAGATCGTTTCCTGCAGAACGGTGGTCCGGACGCCAATGACGGTGACGGATCCGCCGATGACTGATTTGATTGGGTGAGGGGCATTCCGCCGCAGGCAGGACACCTCTTCTGTTTACCTGATGTCACTTTTTACCGGCCGCCATCGCAAGATGTGCGGCCGGTTTTCTGTTCGGCTGGACAGTCGCTTATGTGGACGATACAAGCCTTTTGACTTCAAATACTGGTACCGCATCGGCGGTTGAAAAGGGCGTAGCATGAGCGGCGTGAATGACATCCGGTCGACCTTCCTCGACTACTTTAAGAAGAACGGCCACGAGGTTGTGGATTCGAGCCCGCTCGTTCCGCGCAACGACCCGACGCTGATGTTCACCAATGCCGGCATGGTGCAGTTCAAGAACGTCTTCACCGGTCTTGAAAAGCGGCCTTATTCCACCGCGACCACCTCACAGAAATGCGTGCGCGCCGGCGGCAAGCACAACGACCTCGACAATGTCGGTTATACCGCCCGCCACCTGACCTTCTTCGAAATGCTCGGCAACTTCTCCTTCGGCGACTATTTCAAGGAGAATGCGATCGAGCTTGCCTGGAAGCTCGTCACCGAAGGTTTTGACCTGCCGAAGAACCGGCTGTTGGTAACCGTCTATTCCGAGGACGAGGAAGCTGCGACCCTGTGGAAGAAGATCGCCGGTTTCTCCGACGACAAGATCATCCGCATCCCGACCTCCGACAATTTCTGGCAGATGGGCGATACCGGTCCCTGCGGTCCGTGCTCGGAAATCTTCATCGACCAGGGCGAAAACGTCTGGGGCGGTCCTCCCGGTTCGCCGGAAGAGGATGGCGATCGTTTCCTTGAATTCTGGAACCTCGTTTTCATGCAGTTCGAGCAGACCGCACCGGGCGAGCGCTCGTTGTTGCCGCGTCCGTCGATCGATACCGGCATGGGCCTCGAGCGTATGGCCTGCGTGCTGCAGGGCAAGCAAAGCGTTTTCGACACTGACCTGTTCCGCACCCTGATCGGCACGATCGAGGATGTCATGGGCGTCAAGGCGGAAGGTAGCGCCAGCCACCGCGTCATCGCCGATCATCTTCGCTCTTCAGCCTTCCTGATTGCCGATGGTGTCCTGCCGTCGAATGAAGGTCGCGGTTACGTCCTTCGCCGCATTATGCGCCGCGCCATGCGTCACGCCCAGCTTCTGGGTGCGAAGGAGCCGGTCATGTACAAGCTCTTGCCGACGCTCATCCAGGAAATGGGACGCGCCTATCCGGAGCTGGTTCGTGCCGAGGCGCTCACGTCCGAAACGCTGAAGCTGGAAGAAACCCGCTTCCGCAAGACGCTGGAGCGCGGCCTTACGCTCCTTTCCGATGCGACGACCGATCTCGATAAGGGCGACATGCTCGACGGCGAGACCGCTTTCAAGCTTTACGACACCTACGGCTTCCCGCTCGATCTGACACAGGACGCATTGCGCGCCCGCGAAATCGGCGTCGATATCGCCGGCTTTACCGATGCAATGGAGCGCCAAAAGGCGGAAGCCCGGTCGCACTGGGCAGGCTCCGGCGACAAGGCGACCGAAACGATCTGGTTCGAGCTGAAGGAAAAGCACGGTGCTACCGAATTCCTCGGTTACGACACCGAGAAGGCCGAAGGTGTAATCCAGGCGATCGTCAGGGACGGCAAGGCGGTTGATACCGCTGCTGCCGGCGAAGACGTCCAGATCGTCGTTAGCCAGACGCCGTTCTACGGCGAATCCGGTGGTCAGATGGGCGATGCAGGTGTCATCTTCAGCGATAATGGCAAGGTTGCTGTTTCTGACACGCAGAAGAAGGGCGAGGGACTGTTTGTTCACATTGCCAAGGTTTCGGAAGGCAAGCTGAAGGTCGGTGACGCCGTCATACTGACAGTGGATCACGCCCGCCGTTCGCGCCTGCGCTCCAACCACTCGGCAACCCATCTGCTACATGAGGCGCTGCGTGAAGTGCTCGGCACCCATGTCGCCCAGAAGGGCTCGCTGGTAGCGCCCGAGCGCCTGCGGTTCGACGTATCGCATCCGAAGCCGATGTCGGCGGAGGAACTGCAGCGCGTTGAAGAAATGGCCAATGCCATCATCATCCAAAATGCCAAGGTCACCACCCGCCTGATGAGCGTCGATGACGCGATTACCGAAGGCGCGATGGCGCTGTTCGGCGAAAAATACGGCGATGAAGTTCGCGTCGTCTCCATGGGAACGGCAATCGATGGACCGAAGGCCGGCAAGCCTTATTCGATCGAGCTTTGCGGCGGCACACATGTCAATGCGACCGGCGATATCGGTCTGGTCCGCGTTCTGTCGGAAAGCGCCGTCGGCGCCGGCGTTCGCCGTGTCGAAGCCGTAACCGGTGAAGCGGCCCGCGCCTATCTGTCGGAACAGGACGATCGTGTGAAGACTCTGGCCGGCGCGCTGAAGGTTCAGCCTTCGGACGTCGTGTCTCGCGTCGAGGCTCTACTCGAGGAGCGCCGCAAGCTCGAAAAGGAACTGGCCGATGCCAAGCGTCGTCTCGCCATGGGCGGAGGTGAAGGCGGCACTGGCTCGGATGCCCGCGAAATCGCCGGCACCAAGTTCATGGGCCGCGTGCTGGCCGGTATCGACGCCAAGGACCTGAAGGGCCTGGCCGACGAAGGCAAGGCATCGCTCGGTTCAGGCGTCGTCACGCTGATCGGCGTGTCCGAAGACGGCAAGGCAAGCGCGGTTGTCGCTGTGACCGAAGATCTGGTTGGCCGGTTCAGCGCAGTCGATCTGGTCCGCATCGCGTCCGCCGCTCTCGGCGGCAAGGGTGGCGGTGGTCGCCCGGACATGGCCCAGGCTGGTGGCCCGGATGGCGCCAAGGCAGACGAGGCGATCGAGGCGGTTGCGGCCGCACTTGGCGCCTGATTGAAAGAAACGACCGGGCGGCTTCTGGCCGCCCGTCTTGCATGAGGTTTGCCATGGGATTGAACGCTGTCATCGAAGACGAGATGGACGAGGCCGTAACCGGTCTTGCGCCTGCATTGTTTCGCGATGCGCCGAACTCGGTTTCGTTCAACAAGCTGCGTAAGCGCTTGCTGCGCCAGGTTCGCCAGGCATTCGAAGATTTTGGCATGCTGAAGGATCAGCAGCGCTGGCTGGTTGGGTTGTCCGGCGGCAAGGACAGTTATGCGCTGCTCGCCGTTCTGCTCGATCTGCAGTGGCGTGGACTGTTGCCGGTCGAACTGATCGCCTGCAATCTCGATCAGGGACAGCCGAATTTTCCCAAACACATTCTGCCGGATTATCTGACCTCGATCGGTGTGAAACATCGCATCGAATATCGCGATACCTATTCGATCGTGAAGGAAAAGGTGCCTTCGGGCGCCACCTATTGTTCGCTCTGTTCCAGGCTGCGCCGCGGCAATCTCTACCGCGTGGCGAGGGAGGAGGGCTGTCAGGCTCTGGTCCTTGGTCATCACCGCGAGGACATTCTTGAAACCTTTTTCATGAACTTCTTTCACGGTGGCCGTCTTGCCGGCATGCCGGCCAAGCTTTTGAACGACGAGGGTGACCTTATGGTGCTGCGGCCTCTGGCCTATTGCGCCGAGGACGATCTGGCGAAGTTTTCGGCGGCGATGCAGTTCCCGATCATCCCCTGCGACCTTTGCGGCTCGCAGGATGGCTTGCAGCGCAATGCGATGAAGCAGATGCTTGCCGATATCGAGACGCGCATGCCGGGCCGCAAGGACACGATGCTGCGCGCGCTTGCCCATGTGAACCCGTCCCACCTTCTCGACCCGAAACTTTTTGACTTTACCGGCCTGTCGGCCTCGGCCGGCGACTGATCTTGCCATCTTAAAACGCAGATTGGATTTCAAATGACTTTGCCGCTCGACGTCCTGAAGCTTGCTGACCTCCTGAAAGCTGCCGCAAAAGCCGAAATATTGCCGCGATTCCGTCGCTTGGGCGGCGATGACATTCGCTCCAAGAGCGAACCGTCGGATCTGGTGACGGAGGCGGACGAAGCGGCAGAACGCATGATCCGCCGGGAAATCGACAATGTTGTGCCGGGCGCGCTGTTTGTCGGCGAAGAATCCGTTGCTGCTGATCCGTCTCTGCTGGGAAAACTGGCCGATGCGGAACTGGCCGTCGTCGTCGATCCGATCGACGGCACCTTCAATTTCGCTTCCGGCATTCCAGCCTTCGGTGTCATGGCGGCGGTGGTCTATAAGGGTGAAACGGTTGCCGGCATCATCTATGATCCGATGGGTGACGACTGGGTCATGGCGGAAAAGGGGGCAGGCGCCTTCCTGCGTCGCCCGGATGGCGAAGCGATAAAGCTTTCGGTCGCAGCACCCCAGCCGCTCGGCGAGATGATCGGAATGGCATCGGCCGGTTATTTCTTCGGCCATGAGCGTGAGAAGGTTCTGGCCAATCTCGCCAAAGTTCGCCTGTTTGCCAGCTATCGTTGCGCCGCCCATGAATACCGCACCTTTGCAGGCGGGCACGTCCAGTTCGCAATCTATAACAAGCTGATGCCCTGGGATCACCTTGCAGGGACATTGATTGGTACGGAAGCGGGCGGTTACATCCGCAGGCTGGATGGCTCCGCCTATCTCCCTCACCATGTTGAAGGCGGCCTGCTACTGGCAACCGACGAGGAAAGCTGGAAGCTCCTTAGCCGGGAAATCTTCGGCCAGTAAATCGCATAAGCGGCAAGCCGTTTTCCTGCCGCTGGCTGCGATATGCGGCTATCAAAAAAGCCCGGTCATGCCGGGCTTTTGTTCTATTCAGGCTGCAGAAGGTTCAGTGAGCCAGGATCATCTTCGGCTTGAACTGGCCACCGTCACGCGGTTCGAAGATCTGGTAAACCTGCGGATTGCGCAATGGCTGCTCGCTCTCGTCATGCTCGAGATTCTGTTCCGAAACATAGGCGACATATTCGGTGTCATCGTTTTCGGCGAGCAGATGGTAGAACGGCTGGTCTTTGGCAGGCCTGATTTCCGACGGGATCGAATTCCACCACTCTTCAGTATTCGCAAATTCCGGGTCCACGTCGAATATGACGCCACGGAACGGGAATACTTTGTGACGGACGACCTCCCCAATCGTGAATTTTGCGTTTTTCTGTTTCATGGTGCGATGTCCTTTCACAGAATAATGTGGTGGCGAGGCGTTCAAACATCAAGATGTGGTGTTTATCCGTGCTCTATGCCGCGTTTCACTCCCTAATGTGTCTCCTGCTCTTGAGAGATGCAAGTACGACGCCGCCCAATACAAGCACGATACCGAGCGCATGATAAGTCTCGAAAGGTTCTCCAAGGAAAAACATCGCCATGACGATGGAAACAGGAGGCATGAGATAGAGCGTGATGCCGCCTGTCGCGGGCCCGAATACACGCACCACATGCTGGAAGCAGAAGAAGGCAGCAAGCGAGGCGAAAACGACCATTCCGGCAATCTTCCACCAGTCCGAGGCCGAATCGGGCACAGGTCCATTATTCAAGACCTCCCAGATGCTTGGTGGCAGGAGAACCAGCGCGCCCGAAAGCGCGATCATGCCGAACAGCGCCAGGGGTGACAGGTTCCGAAGGGCAGGGTCCTTCAGCAGTATCGAGTATATGGCAAAGGAAATGGCGGCGACGAGAATGCCGAGATCGCCGATATTGAAGCTGAGATTGAGAAGCGCTGCGGGATCGCCGCGCAATACGATCGATATCACCCCGGCAAAGGCGACCAGCATGCCGGCCAGTTCCCTGCCGCTGATCTTGCGGCCGCTGAACATCCATTGAAACAGAATGATGAAAAGCGGCGAGGTCGTATAGATCAGCGTGCCGTTGGCCGCACTCGTATAGGTCAGCGACCAGTAGACAAGGCCGCCGCAAATGCCCATGCCGAGACCGCCGAGCAGCAACCAGAGCCAGAAATGGTTGCGCACGAAAAGCGCGCTGGCGCGCCGGTCGGAATAGATGAAGGGCAGCATGATTGCCGTCGATCCGGCCCAGCGGAGGAAGGCCGTTGTATAGGGCGCGACATCACCGATAATGCCGCGACCGAAGATCATGTTGCTGGAAAAGAAAATCGGGACGAGGGAGAAAATCAGCCAGTCGACAGGCCGGCCTGTTTCAGGCTTTGCTTGGGGAGCCATCTTTCACCAGGAATAAAATATTGCCGCGTGCGGCTGAGACCGTTTGAAAACAAAAACGGCGGGAAAGCCCGCCGTTTCTGGATGCGGTTTAAACCGCATGTCGTTTTGTCCGGCCGATCACGCCGAATAATACATATCGAACTCGACTGGGTGCGGCGTCATTTCGTAACGCATCACTTCGGTCATCTTCAGTTCGATATAGGCATCGATCTGGTCGTCGTCGAACACGCCGCCGGCTGTCAGGAACTTGCGATCCTTGTCGAGGCTTTCGAGCGCTTCACGCAACGAACCGCAGACGGTCGGGATCTTCTTCAATTCCTTCGGCGGAAGGTCGTAGAGGTCCTTGTCCATGGCCTTGCCAGGATGGATCTTGTTCTTGATGCCATCGAGACCGGCCATCAGCATGGCGGCAAAACCGAGATAGGGGTTCTGTGCCGGATCGGGGAAACGAACCTCGACGCGCTTTGCTTTCGGGTTGGAGCCGAACGGGATGCGGCAGGAGGCGGAACGGTTGCGTGCCGAATAGGCAAGCAGAACCGGAGCTTCATAACCGGGAACCAGACGCTTGTAGGAATTCGTCGTCGGGTTGGTGAAGGCGTTGATCGCCTTGGCATGCTTGATGATGCCGCCGATGTAATAGAGGCAGCTTTCCGACAGGCCTGCATATTCGTCGCCGGCGAAAGTCGGCTTGCCGTCCTTCCAGATCGACTGGTGTACGTGCATGCCCGAGCCGTTATCGCCATAAACCGGCTTCGGCATAAAGGTGGCCGTCTTGCCGTAGGCATTGGCGACCTGATGCACGACGTACTTGTAAATCTGCATCTTGTCGGCGTTGCGCACCAGCGTGTCGAACTTGACGCCAAGTTCGTGCTGGGCGGAAGCCACTTCGTGGTGATGTTTTTCGACGACAACGCCCATTTCGGTGAGCACTGTCAGCATTTCGGAGCGCATGTCCTGCAGGCTGTCGACCGGCGGGACCGGGAAATAGCCGCCCTTGACGCGCGGACGGTGGCCGAGATTGCCGGTCTCGTAATCCGTGTCATCGTTCGACGGCAGTTCGGATGAGTCCAGCTTGAATCCGGTATTGTACGGATCTGCCTTGTACTTCACGTCGTCGAAGACGAAGAATTCCGGCTCTGGACCAACGAAAATGGTGTCGCCGATACCGGATGCCTTGAGATAGGCTTCCGCCTTCTTGGCCGTACCGCGCGGGTCGCGGTTGTAGGATTCGCCTGAAACCGGGTCGAGGATGTCGCAGAAGATGACCATTGTCGACTGGGCGAAGAAAGGGTCCATATGCACGGTGGCCGGATCGGGCATGAGCACCATGTCGGACTCGTTGATCGCCTTCCAGCCTCCGATCGAGGAACCGTCGAACATGACACCATCGGCGAACATGTCCTCGTCGACGGCGGAAATATCCATCGTCACATGCTGCAGCTTGCCGCGCGGGTCGGTAAAGCGAAGGTCAACGAACTTTACGTCGTTTTCCTTGATTTGTTTCATGATTTCGCTTGCGCTCGTCATTACAGGTTCCTCGATTTCAGTAACGATATGAACGGTCACGCCGAGCGGCTAGATCGCGTCTACACCCGTTTCGCCTGTGCGGATACGGATGACCTCCTCGACGTTGGAAACGAATATCTTGCCGTCGCCAATCCGTCCAGTCTGTGCCGCATTTCGAATCGCTTCGATAACGGCTTCGGCATTCTCGTCGGCAAGAACCACTTCCACCTTAACCTTGGGCAGGAAGTCCACAACGTATTCGGCGCCGCGGTAAAGTTCGGTATGGCCCTTCTGGCGACCGAAACCCTTGGCTTCGGTTACCGTAATACCTTGCAATCCGACTTCCTGAAGGGCTTCCTTCACTTCGTCGAGCTTGAAAGGTTTAATGATCGCTTCGATCTTCTTCATGAGAAACTATATCTCCGCTTCTCCCCATGCGCGGGTCGTCGACCCACTCGGCCATGCCAATGCAGATATCGTGCCAAACTAATGTTGGACTTTCAAAAGGATATTCTCATTTTGCACGTATTCCTGTCCGTTTCCATGCCGGAAAGCCTCGCCAGCACTCCATTTTCACCGAATTCGATGTGGAATGACGCCGCACCGGCTCGTTTCGTGATAGAAATGCGAAATTTCGAACGGATACAATCGAAATCGATTTGCACATTAAATGTGCAAATGAACTCTTATTGTTCATTTTGAGATTGGTCAGTTCTGCTTGTATTTTATGCGGGTTTGAGATGAAGTACGGCATGGCCTACCTTCCATCTAATATTCTGCTGACGCCTGAAGAAATGGCGCGCGCCGATCGCATGTCGGCGGAATCGGGGATTCCATCCTTCGGTCTCATGCGGCGTGCCGGTTACGCCGTTGCAGCGACTGCCCTGTCTCATTTTCCTGCGGCGGTGCGTTTCGCCGTTCTCTGCGGACCGGGAAACAATGGGGGAGACGGTTATGTCGCCGCGCGACAGCTTGCGGACGGTGGCGCAGAGATATCGGTTCATGCTCTTGGAGATCCCGATGATCTGAAAGGAGATGCCGCACTGGCTTTCCAATTGTGGGGGGGCAGCGTCGCTCCGCTTCGCGAGTTCCAGCCGCAGCCCGGTGATGTCGTTATCGATGCGCTTTTCGGCGCAGGCCTATCGCGCAAGGTTTCAGACGAGATCGCGGGCGTGATTTCCTCGGTGGAGAGAGCCGGAGTGCCGGTGCTGGCAGTCGATCTGCCTTCGGGTGTCGATGGACGAAGCGGCAAGCCTCTCGGCGCCGCTTTTAAGGCGCATTGCACCATAACCTTCATGACGAGGAAGCCGGGCCATCTCCTGCTTCCCGGAAAGTCTCTCTGCGGAGACATCGAGGTTGCCGACATCGGCATTCCTCGGCGCATTATCGAGGCTGCCGGAGGCTCGATATCTGAAAACGGGCCGCCGATCTGGTCGGCGCATCTGCCGTTTGTCGGTGCTGATAGTCACAAATACCGGCGAGGGCACCTTGCTGTATTTTCGGGAGAGACGTCCAAAACAGGCGCCGCACGCTTGTCGGCAATCGCCGGCCTGAAGACCGGGGCGGGGCTGGTTACGCTAGCGTCACCTGAAGACGCGATGGCGGCCAATGCTGCGCAGCTTACGGCCGTGATGTTGAAAAAGGTCGATACCAACGCAGAATTGAGCGATTGGCTGGAGAACGCCAAACTGTCAGCCTTTGTTCTCGGTCCCGGCTTTGGCGTCGGCAGCCGCGCCCGCGACTTCGTGCTGGCGTTGAAAGACAGCCCGCTTGTGCTGGATGCAGACGGCATAACCTCGTTCAGGGATGATCCTGCCATCTTGTTCGATGCCTTTGAGGATGGCGAGACACACCTGGTTTTGACCCCGCATGATGGGGAGTTCGGTCGCCTGTTTCCCGATATCGCTGCCGACGAGACATTGAGTAAGCCGGATAAGGCATTGAAAGCGGCGCGGCGTGCCCATGCGGCAATCGTCTATAAGGGGGCGGACACGGTTATCGCTTCGCCTGACGGTCGCGTTGCGATCAACACCAACGGCCCGCCATGGCTTGCCACTGCCGGATCCGGCGATGTTTTGGCTGGCATGATCGGCGCTTTTCTGGCACAGGGCCTGCCGGCTTTCGAGGCGGCTGCCGCAGGTGTCTATCTGCACGGTGAGGCTGCCGGACTGGCCGGGCCCTATATGACAGCCGAGGATCTTGCCGGACAAGCAGGCCACGCCATGGCCGACCTTGTGGCCCGTTTTTAGAGCGTTGCCGCGTTTCTTTGAAACGCGAAACCGCTCTATCTACTTCTTTCAACGCAATTCCGGACGCAAAACCGGTTTCCACTTTTGCCGGATTTGCTTTAGCCGATCAGCGCCTGCATGGCCATCGCACCCTGCGGAGCATTCACCTTGCCTTCGTGGATGAAGAAGGCGAACACGTCACGCGGTTCTCTTTTCACCGTCCGTTTTTCATCGACCAGCGGCAAGCTGTTCGGCACGCAACCTTCGGCCCAGGTGGTGAGCCTCTTTGCCCATTCTTTCATGTCTCCATCGGCATAACAGGTCGGAATATCGTCCGAGCCCTTCTGCAAGCGCGCATAAACGAAATCGGCAGTGACATCGGCGATCATCGGATAGTCGAAATGCTCGGCGCAGACCGGTGCAATATTGTAGTTTTCCAAAAGCGCCACGAATTCCGGCACCTTGAAGCTATCGTGGCGAACCTCGACGACATGGCGCAGTGGCAGGCCCTCCAGCTTTTCCGGCAGCAGCTTCAAAAACGCCTCGAAATCTTCAGGCTCGAATTTTTTGGTCGGCGCGAATTGCCAGAGCAGGGGGCCGAGATGGTCTCCCAGCTCAACCAGTCCCTGCGTCAGGAATTTCTCGATAGACTCGCCAGCATCCGCCAGAACCTTGCGGTTCGTGGTGAAGCGGCTGGCCTTGAGCGAGAATATAAAGCCGTCCGGCACTTCCGAAGCCCATTTGGCAAAGGTCTCAGGTTTTTGCGAACCGTAATAGGTGCCGTTGACCTCGATCACCGAGAGCTTGCTCGCGGCATATTCCAGCTGCCGTTTCTTAGCGAGCTTTTCGGGGTAGAATGTGCCCTCCCAAGGCTCGAAGGTCCAGCCGCCGATACCGCTGCGGATCGTACCACTCTTGCTCATCTTCCCTCCTGATGGCTGCCTGCGTTACTCTGCAGCCTCGACCTTTTTCGCCGGGCGCCGTTCCAAAAGCTCTTTGAGGAAATGACCGGTATAGGACCGCTTCTCCTTGACGATCTGTTCTGGCGTACCCTGTGCGACGATCTCACCGCCGCCGGTGCCGCCCTCGGGACCGATGTCGATGATCCAGTCGGCCGTCTTGATGACTTCGAGATTGTGCTCGATGACCACGACGGAATTCCCCTGGTTGACCAGTTCCTGCAGCATTTCCAGCAGTTTGGCGACATCATGGAAATGCAGGCCGGTGGTCGGTTCGTCGAGAATGTAGAGCGTGCGGCCGGTAGAGCGTTTCGACAGTTCCTTGGCGAGCTTGACGCGCTGCGCTTCACCACCCGACAGCGTGTTCGCTTGCTGGCCGACCTTAATATAGCCGAGGCCGACATCGAACAGCGCCTGCAGCTTGTCTCGCACAGCCGGGACTGCCGAGAAGAACTCGACCCCTTCCTCGACCGTCATGTCGAGCACGTCGGCAATCGACTTGCCCTTGAAATGCACGTCGAGCGTTTCGCGATTGTAGCGCTTGCCGTGACAGACATCGCAGGTGACGTAGACGTCCGGGAGGAAGTGCATCTCGATCTTGATGACACCGTCACCCTGGCAGGCTTCGCAGCGACCACCCTTGACGTTGAACGAGAAACGACCGGGCGCATAACCGCGTGCCTTCGCCTCCGGCAGGCCGGCGAACCAGTCACGGATCGGCGTGAAAGCGCCTGTGTAGGTGGCCGGGTTGGAGCGCGGTGTGCGGCCGATCGGCGACTGGTCGATATCAATCACCTTGTCGATATGCTCGAACCCGTCGATGCGGTCGTGTTCCGCCGGGATTTCGCGCGCGCCCATCACACGGCGGGCAGCCGACTTGTAAAGGGTCTCGATCAGGAAGGTGGACTTGCCACCGCCCGACACGCCGGTAACCGCCGTGAAAACGCCGAGCGGCACCGATGCCGTGACATTCTTGAGGTTGTTGCCGCGAGCCCCGACGACCTTGATCTCCTTGCCCTTCTTCGGCTTACGGCGCTCGGCCGGAACGGCGACGCCGAGTTCGCCCGACAGGTATTTACCGGTCAGTGACTTGGGGTTCGCCATGACTTGCTGCGGCGTACCTTCGGCGACCACAGTGCCGCCGTGGATGCCGGCGGCGGGGCCGATGTCGACGACATAATCGGCCGTCAGGATCGCATCCTCGTCGTGTTCAACGACGATAACCGTATTGCCGATATCACGCAGGTGCTTCAGCGTTTCGAGAAGCCGGGCATTGTCGCGCTGATGCAGGCCGATCGACGGTTCGTCGAGCACGTAAAGCACACCGGTCAGACCCGAGCCGATCTGCGAGGCAAGCCGGATGCGCTGGCTTTCACCGCCCGATAGCGTCCCTGAATTCCGCGACAGGCTGAGATAATCGAGCCCGACATCGTTCAAAAACTGCAGGCGTTCGCGGATCTCCTTGAGGATCCGCACCGCGATCTCGTTCTGCTTGGTGTTAAGGTGCTCGGGCAGCGCCGAAAACCAGTCGCGCGCAACCTTGATCGACATTTCCGTCGTTTCGCCGATATGCAGCTTGTTGATCTTCACCGCCAACGCTTCCGGCTTGAGCCGATAACCGGCGCAGGCCGGGCAGGGGGCCGCCGACATGTAACGCTCGATCTCTTCGCGCGCCCAGGCGCTGTCGGTCTCCTTCCAGCGACGCTCGAGGTTCGGCACAATGCCTTCGAAATTCTTGACCGTCTTGTAGGAACGGGCGCCGTCGACATAGTTGAACTCGATCTTCTCCTCGGTGCCTTTGAGGATCGCCGCCTGCGCGTCGCTGGAAAGATTGTCCCAGCGGTCGGACAGCTTGAAGCCGAATACCTTTCCGAGGCCTTCAAGCGTCTGATTATAATAGGGTGAAGAAGACTTGGCCCAAGGCGCGATCGCGCCGTCACGCAACGTGCGCGCCGGCTCCGGAACGATGAGATTCTCGTCTACCTTCTGCTGTGAACCCAAGCCGTCGCATGTGGGGCAGGCGCCGAAAGGGTTGTTGAAGGAGAACAGTCGGGGTTCTATTTCCGGAATTGTGAAGCCGGAAACCGGGCAGGCGAACTTTTCCGAAAACAGCACGCGCTCATGGGTTTCGTTGAGCGATTTGTTGGCCGAACCGCCGGCAGCTGTTTCGTTTGCCGGCAGCGGCTTGTCGGCAAATTCTGCGACCGCGAGACCGTCGGCCAGCTTCAGCGAGGTTTCAAGACTGTCTGCCAGTCTTGCACCAATATCCGAACGGACGACCAGACGGTCGACCACGACATCGATATCGTGCTTATATTTCTTGTCGAGGGTAGGCACATCGGCGATTTCATAGAACTGGCCGTCGACTTTCACGCGCTGAAAGCCCTTCTTCATCAGTTCTGCGAGTTCCTTCTTGTACTCGCCCTTACGGCCGCGGATCAGCGGCGCGAGGATGTAAAGGCGCGTGCCTTCCTCGAAGTCAAGCACGCGGTCGACCATCTGGCTGACCGTCTGGCTTTCGATCGGCAGACCGGTGGCGGGCGAATAGGGAACACCGACGCGCGCAAAAAGCAGACGCATATAGTCGTAGATTTCGGTGACCGTGCCGACCGTCGAGCGCGGGTTGCGCGACGTCGTCTTCTGTTCGATCGAGATCGCCGGCGACAGGCCTTCGATCTGGTCGACATCCGGTTTCTGCATCATTTCCAGAAACTGGCGGGCATAGGCCGACAGGCTTTCGACATAACGGCGCTGGCCTTCCGCATAGATCGTGTCGAAGGCAAGCGAGGACTTGCCCGATCCGGAAAGGCCGGTCATCACGATAAGCGAATTGCGGGGCAGGTCGAGATCGACGCCCTTCAGGTTATGCTCGCGCGCGCCGCGAATGGAAATGGTCTTGAGTTCGCTCATCGTCATGCCTTTGGAGAGGCCCATCTGGGAGGATTTGAAGGCCCTTATGTAGTCATTGATCCGCGCCTGTCGAGGCGAAACTGCCGCAATCGGCTGCGGTTCCGACTCCGTTGACAGGAGTATAGGAATAAAATAGAACAAATAAAGAACAAAATTATCTTCTTCGAGAAAAGCCGGAACTTGATTTTGTGGAGAGGGAACTTTGCCTGTGGATGAGGGATAGGGGGGAGGTCGCGCCTTGCCCGGCCTATGGTCTATGGTGAACGGATTGGATTTAGGCCGCGGTGGCGGCAAAGTAAGGTGAGAAGATTATGGCAGGTAGCGTCAACAAGGTCATTCTGATCGGCAACGTGGGTGCAGATCCGGAAATCCGTCGGACCCAGGACGGCCGTCCGATCGCCAACCTTCGCATCGCGACGTCGGAAACCTGGCGCGATCGCAATTCCGGCGAGCGCAAGGAAAAGACCGAATGGCACACCGTCGTCGTCTTCAACGAAGGCCTGTGCAAGGTTGTCGAGCAGTATGTAAAGAAGGGTGCCAAGCTCTATATCGAAGGCGCGCTGCAGACCCGCAAGTGGCAGGACCAGAGCGGCAATGACCGTTATTCGACGGAAGTCGTGCTGCAGGGCTTCAATTCAACGCTGACCATGCTCGACGGTCGCGGCGAAGGCGGCGGTGATCGCGGCGGCTTCGGCGGCGGTCGCGGCGGCTCGAGCGACTTCGGCGGTGGCGGTGATGACTTCGGCGGCGGTTATGGTGGGGGCGGCAACGACTACGATCGCCCGCGCTCTGGCGGCCAGGGTGGCAATCAAGGTGGCGGGCAGGGCGGTCGTGGCGGTCAGTCGGGCGGCGGAAACTTCTCCCGCGATTTGGATGACGATATTCCGTTCTGATCAGAGGCGCCGCAAGGCGCCTCTTTCATGAGCGCTGCAATATAAAGGATCGAAGACTATAAATGAGCGACGCCGGCAATATCACCAGACAGCCCGCAACATGGCGGATCGTTCTCGCTGCCATCCTGGATTTCTTCACGATTTTCTGGGCTTCCGGATTTCTGGTGGCATCGATTTTCGGAGGTCGCACAGATGGTGGTTTCGCACTTGACGGATGGCCAGCGCTTTTGTGTTTCGCGCTGATCGTCGCCTACTTTGTCGTCTTCAACAAATTCCTCGGTGGAACGATCTGGAAGCGGATCCTGAAGGCAAAGCGGACCGATCGCTAAGGACGTCTCTATAGGCGACCGTCGCCTTTTGTCGCCGCCTCGAGCGTTGCTATCAATACGTCCGATTGCGAGAGAATGCCGGCCATTTTCCTGTTTTCCGCGACCACCGGCAGATAGTGCAACCCCTGCTCCGCAAACATGATGATCGCATCGGAGAGTGACGCGTCAGGGCGGATCGTTTTGACGGGGGACGTCATGATGTCCTTAACCGTCCCATTGGCCGCCGAGGCGCCCTGTGCAATCAGCCGCAAACGGTGACGAAAACCGATTGTCGGCTCTCCTTTTATCCAGTTGGGCTTGTCAAGAAAGTCGGTCTGGGTAATGATCCCGACGACTTCGGCTGCATCATTGGTGACTGGCAGTGCCTTCAGGTGACGGCTGCGCATGATGACGTGGGCATTGCGCAAGCTCTCATCCGGTGCCACCGCAACGACATCCCTGGACATGATTTCCTTGCAGGTCAGATCGCCTGCCCGGCGGCGATAGGAGCGCAGCTCGGTGCGTCTCAGGATGGATTCGAGATCATCCCGATCGATATCGAGAAATGCATCATAGTCCTTCAGCACCTCGTCCAGATCGTCCGAAGAAAAACCAATTCGTTGGATGGGCGCTGGATCCCTGGTTCGGTGATCGACTGGAGCAAGGCTTGCTCGATGCGGATATCTGCGGCCGGTGACATTGTTGTAAAGCAGTGCGAGAGCAAGCAGAGCCAAAGAATTTCCAAGAACAGGCCATATGACGAAGGTGTAACCGAGATCGTGGATTGAAGGCCCTCCGAGCACGGCGGTCAGTGCGATTGCGCCGCTCGGCGGGTGAAGGCAGCGAAGCGTCATCATCAGTCCGATGGCGATGCCGATCGCCAGCGCCGCTGCAACGAATGGATCGGCAACCAGCAGGCTCACCGATACGCCCGTGATAGCAGCCACCGTATTTCCACCAAGGATCGACCATGGTTGGGCGAGGGGACTGGCCGGGACGGCGAACAGCAATACGGCTGAAGCCCCCATCGGCGCAATGAGCGCGGGCAGGGCAGGGTCAAGGCCGACGGCGAGGCCTGCGACAAGCCCTGCGACAAGCCCGGTGATCAGTATTCCCAAAAGCGCACCCGACGAGGCGCGTAGCCGCTCCGTTTTGCTGACGAGCTGAGTATCGGGCAGCATCCGGCGCAGCATGGACAACATCGATATTTCCTTCAGTCAGACAATTGCGTCGCCGGAATCTTTGGCGGCGCCTGCTTCTATCAGAAGCAACTGATTTGTCGTCTGTCAAAAGACCGATGTCGGCAGTTCACAGATTGAAGGCTGCGCGAACGCCATCCACCACGAATTGCACGGAGAGTGCGGCCAGCAACACACCGAGAAGTCGGGTCAGGATCGCGCGGCCGGTAACGCCGAGAATGCGGTCCAGCCGTTCGGCAAGCAGAAGCGTCACATAGAGAATAAGCATCATCAGTGCGATGACGGAGATCAGAAGCGCGCGGTCAAATGGGCTCGTGAACGTGCCGGCAAGCAGAACCGTGGCGGAAATTGCGCCGGGGCCGGCAATCAGCGGGATAGCCAGAGGAAATACGGCAAGGTCCCGGATATGGTCGATGGTGATGGCCGCCTGCGAGGTCTTTTCCTTGCGCTCCTGCCGCTTCTCGAAGACCATTTCAAAGGAAATCCAAAACAGCAGCATGCCACCTGCTATGCGGAACGCTCCCATCGAGATGCCGAGCAGGCCGAGCACGCCGGCGCCGAACAGCGCGAACACGGTCAGGATGCCGAAGCCGATGATCGAGCCGCGCAGGGCCACCTGCTTGCGTTGTACAGCCGTCATGCCGACCGTAAGGCCAAGGAAGACCGGGGCGAGGCCGGGTGGGTCCAGCGTCACCAGCATTGTCGTCATTGCGTTGATCAGCGCATCGGCCGTCGCCATGTATAATTTCCCCGATAGGTCGAGTTCCTTGCGAACACGATGGATGATTGTTAGGACAGTCCCGGCTTAACGGGAAGTCAGGACCTTTGCCGCGCTTGCGGTGATGGACAAAGTCTTGCCTTGAATGGCGTCGAAAGCTGTTCAAAACCCTCGCGGAAATTGGCGCTCGTTACCTCTTTCCGTTATAAAAATGCAACTGATTCCGTACAGAGATCGTGATCCGATTTGACTGAGCAAAGCACACCCGGCGGCGGAAAGCTGCCCCCAGGCATCGAACCCATTTCCATCATGGAGGAGATGCAGCGCTCCTATCTCGATTACGCCATGAGCGTCATCGTCAGCCGCGCCCTTCCTGATGTTCGTGACGGCCTGAAGCCGGTCCATCGCCGCATTCTCTACGGGATGAACGAGCTGGGGCTCGACTGGAACAAGAAATACGTCAAGAGCGCCCGTGTCACCGGTGACGTGATGGGTAAATACCATCCGCACGGCGACTCGGCGATCTATGACGCTTTGGCCCGTATGGCGCAGGACTGGTCCTTGCGCATGCCGCTGATCGACGGTCAGGGCAATTTCGGCTCGATCGACGGCGATCCGCCGGCGGCCCAGCGCTACACCGAGTGCCGTTTGGAAAAGGTGGCGCATGCGCTGCTCGACGACCTCGACAAGGAAACAGTCGATTTCCGCGACAACTACGACGGCACCATGTCGGAGCCGGTCGTGGTTCCGGCCAAGTTCCCCAACCTGCTGGTCAATGGCGCAGGCGGCATCGCCGTCGGCATGGCCACCAATATCCCGCCGCACAATCTTTCGGAAGTCATCAACGGCTGTATCGCGCTGATTGATAATCCGGCGATCGAGCTGCCCGAGATGATGGAAATCATCCCCGGTCCGGATTTTCCGACCGGCGCAATGATTCTCGGCAAGAACGGTATTCGCTCGGCTTATGAGACGGGCCGCGGCTCGGTCATGATGCGCGGCCTTGCCACGATCGAGCCTATGCGCGGCGACCGCGAGCAGATCATCATCACCGAAGTTCCCTATCAGGTGAACAAGGCTACGATGATCGAAAAGATGGCCGAACTGGTCAAGGACAAGCGCATCGAGGGCATTTCCGACCTGCGCGACGAGTCTGACCGCCAGGGCTACCGCGTCGTCATCGAGTTGAAGCGTGACGCAAACGCTGACGTCATCCTCAACCAGCTTTACCGCTACACGCCGCTGCAGACCTCTTTCGGCTGCAACATGGTGGCGCTGAACGGCGGCAAGCCGGAACAGCTGACGCTGCTCGACATGCTGCGCGCCTTCGTGTCCTTCCGTGAGGAAGTCGTCAGCCGCCGCACGAAATACCTGCTGCGTAAGGCCCGCGAACGCGCCCACGTCTTGGTCGGTCTCGCCATCGCCGTCGCCAATATCGACGAAGTCATCCAGCTGATCCGTCGTGCACCCGATCCGGCAACGGCCCGTGAGCAGTTGATGACCCGCCGCTGGCCGGCACATGACGTGGAATCGCTGATCCGCCTGATCGACGATCCGCGCCACAGGATCAACGAGGACGCGACCTACAATCTTTCCGAAGAGCAGGCGCGTGCCATCCTAGAACTGCGTCTTGCCCGCCTGACCGCACTCGGCCGCGATGAAATCGCCGACGAGTTGAACAAGATCGGCGCCGAGATTTCCGATTATCTCGACATCCTGTCGTCGCGGGTTCGCATCCAGACCATCGTCAAGGATGAGCTCGCAGCCGTCCGTGACGAATTCGGCACGCCGCGCCGCACCCAGATCATGGATGCCGGCCTCGACATGGACGATGAAGACCTCATCGCCCGCGAAGACATGGTCGTCACGGTATCGCATCTTGGCTATATCAAGCGCGTGCCGCTTGCGACCTATCGCGCCCAGCGTCGTGGCGGCAAGGGCCGCTCCGGCATGGCGACGCGTGACGAGGATTTCGTCTCGCGCCTGTTCGTGGTCAACACCCATACGCCGGTTCTGTTCTTCTCTTCGCGTGGCATCGTCTACAAGGAAAAGGTCTACCGCCTGCCGGTCGGCACGCCGCAATCGCGCGGCAAGGCGCTGATCAACATGCTGCCGCTGGAACCCGGAGAACGCATCACCACCATCATGCCGCTGCCCGAGGATGAGAATTCCTGGGAAAACCTCGACGTCATGTTCGCGACAACGCGCGGTACGGTTCGCCGTAACAAGCTGTCCGATTTCGTTCAGGTCAACCGCAACGGCAAGATCGCCATGAAGCTCGAGGAAGAGGGTGACGAAATCCTCTCCGTCGAGACCTGCACGGCGCCGAACCATGATCTCGCCATTCCGGGTGATGACGTGCTTCTGACGACGGCACTTGGCCAGGCAATCCGCTTCCCTGTCGATGAGGTCCGCGTGTTCGCCGGCCGCAACTCGATCGGTGTCCGCGGTATCAATCTGGCCGATGGCGACCGCATCATCTCGATGACCATCGTCAACCATGTCGATGCTGAGCCGTGGGAGCGTGCTGCCTATCTGAAGCGCTCCGCCGCAGAACGTCGCGCTGCGGGTGTCGACGAGGAGGATATTGCTCTGGTCGGTGAGGAAGTCACCGAAGAGGGACAGCTCTCCGATGAACGTTACGAATACCTGAAGTCCCGTGAGCAGTTCGTTCTGACCGTGTCGGAAAAGGGTTATGGCAAGCGTTCATCCTCTTACGACTTCCGGACCTCGGGCCGTGGCGGCAAGGGTATCCGCGCCACCGACACGTCCAAGACCGCGGAAATTGGCGAACAGGTTGCGGCCTTCCCGATCGACGAAGCAGACCAGATCATGCTCGTTTCCGATGGCGGTGTTCTGATCCGCGTTCCGGTAAACGGCATTCGTATCGCCAGCCGCGCGACAAAGGGCGTCACGATCTTCTCGACCGCCAAGGATGAGAAGGTGGTTTCCGTCGAGCGTATCAGCGAGCCGGAAGGTGACGAGGAAAATGGCGTCGAGGGCGAAGAGGAAAACGGCATCGATGCCGCAGGCACCGCTTCCGCCGAAAATCCGGCGCCGGAAGGTGATGATAGCGGCGCGTGATGCGCGCCGTTTGATCCCAACTTGAAGTCAGATACGAAAAAAGCCGGAGAACATGTTCTCCGGCTTTTGAATTTTAACTGTCTGACACTCTGTGGTGACTTGTGACCTCTGCAGCGCCTGAGGTGAGGTTTCAATCAAAAGGCGCTGTGTCTGCGAGCGAAATCCTCAATGTCTCCGCGCGGGCGGTGAAGCGCGGAAACCATCAGAGTCACTGACGCGATACACAGACTGCTGATCAGAACTGCAAGAATTGCTAGAGTGTCGAACATGACCTGCCTCCGAGGGTCAGGCCCGTTCGGCCTGATTAATAGTAGGAAACGTCCTGATAACGACCCGACATCTGCGAGTAGTTCATCTCCGACGGATCGGACTTGTTCTGGTAAAGGGTTACCGTCGCGGTCAGCATGACTGCGATCATGGACGTCCAGACGACATTGATCATGGTGACCTTGTCGAGCGCCATCGGGTTCCGCTTAAACATATCCGCATTCCTTCTTAACTGGCCCGGCGCATCAAGCACACACGGGTTCCACCGCATTTTGAGAGAAACTTAACTGAACGCCTCTGAAGCCTGCCTGAAAGGGCTGTTCATCTGGCGTTCATCTTTTGCATTTGTCAGGCGTCGTTCTGTTCCAGGGCGAAAAGGGCGCCTTCGATGAGAAACGCTGCAAGAACAGCACCAAGAACGACCATAACCAGCATTTTTCTCTCCATGATCGGGCAGGAAGCCCTGCCGCTGATGTGGAGTAAAACAAACTGCCGCTGAAACGACCTTGAATGGCCCGTTCATCTTGCATTCACGGCATCGATAGCCTCTGACCCTTGCAGACGAGGGGGCGACGTGACAAAAGGCCGGGGAATCTTAATCGGCAAAGTCAGGGGCTGGGCCTAGGCATGACGACCGCTTTCTATCCCGGATCCTTCGATCCGATGACGAACGGGCATCTGGATGTTCTGGTTCAGGCACTGCAGGTCGCTGACCGCGTCATCATCGCGATCGGCGTTCATCCCGGCAAGACACCGCTGTTTTCCTTCGAGGAACGGGCAGAACTGATCCGTGCGTCGCTCAAGGAAGCGCTGCCGGAAAAGGCTGCCAATATAGATGTCGTGTCCTTCGACCGCCTCGTTGTAGATGCTGCCCGCGCAAATGGTGCAAAACTTCTGATCCGCGGCCTGCGTGACGGGACGGATCTGGACTACGAAATGCAGATGGCCGGCATGAACCGCCAGATGGCGCCTGACGTTCAGACTGTCTTCCTGCCGGCAGGCACCGCGTCGCGGCCCATAACCGCCACATTGGTCCGTCAGATCGCGGCCATGGGCGGCGATGTGGCCGCTTTTGTACCGCCAACCGTGCTCGCGGCCTTGAAATCGAGATTTGCTCGCTGATTTGTTCAGAAACACGGAGTTTCCAATGAAATTGCTTCACTCTGCCTTTGCCTGTCTGGTCGCCTTCGCATCCATGGCGGGTGCCGCCTATGCTGACGATCTCCTGACTATCCAGTTGAAGGACGGTCCGGTCGTCATCAAGCTTGCGCCGGAAGTTGCGCCGAAGCACGTTGCCCAGATAGAAGCGCTCGCCTCCAAGGGCGAGTACGACAACGTTGTCTTCCACCGCGTCATCGATGGCTTCATGGCCCAGACGGGCGATGTCGAATTCGGCAAGCAGGGCGGTGCGAAATTCAACCCCAAGCGTGCCGGCATGGGCGGCTCCGAGATGCCGGATATTCCGGCGGAATTTTCGAAGGTCCCGTTCAAGCGCGGCACCGTCGGTATGGCGCGGTCTCAGAGCCCGAACTCGGCCAATTCGCAGTTCTTCATCATGTTTGACGAAGGTGCTTTCCTGAACGGCCAGTATACGGTCGTCGGTCAGGTCCAGTCGGGCATGGAATTCGTCGACAAGATCAAGCGCGGCGAGGGCGGCAATGGCGAAGTCAGCAACCCCGACAAGATGATCAAGGTCACGGTCACCAAGAAGTAACGGCACAAAGCCGCGATTTTCCACTAGAAGAAAGCCCGAGAGGCAAGCAAGGAGATACACATGGCGGAGATCAAGGATCCCGAAAACACCCTCATCATGGAAACCACCAAGGGCAAGGTCGTGATCTCGCTTCTGCCGGACCTCGCTCCGGGCCACGTTGCCCGCATCAAGGAACTGGCTCGCGAAGAAGCCTATGACGGCGTAGTCTTCCACCGCGTCATCCCGGATTTCATGGCACAGACCGGCGACGTCAAGTTCGGCAAGAAGGGCGGCGAAAGCTTCAACCCGTCGCGCGCCGGCATGGGCGGTTCCGAAAAGCCGGACCTGCAGGCTGAATTCTCGGCTGTTCCGCACGTTCGCGGCACCTGCTCCATGGCCCGTTCGCAGAACCCGAACTCCGCCAACTCGCAGTTCTTCATCTGCTTCACCGACGCTCCGTGGCTGAACAAGCAGTATTCGGTCTGGGGCCAAGTCATCGAAGGCATGGACATCATCGACCAGATCAAGAAGGGCGAGCCGGTACAGGATCCGGATTCGATCGTCTCGGTCCGCGTCGCAGCCGACGTTTAAGTCGAGCTTTCGCCTTTGGCCCGCTCCGTTCCTTTAAAGGACGGGGCGGGCTTCCGCATTTCAAGAACAGGCCCGAAACTACACCATGCGTGTCGAACTTTTCGATTTCGATCTGCCGGAAGAAAACATCGCTCTGCGGCCCGCAAACCCGCGTGACAGCGCGCGTTTTCTCGTCGTGCGCCCGGATGCCGACCTGGTTCTCGCGAATCACCGTGTTTCCGAACTGGCGGACTTCTTGGAACCCGGCGATGCGCTGGTGTTCAACGATACCAAGGTCATTCCGGCGCAGCTCGAGGGCATCAGGCACCGCGAAGGCGCGGGCGGCCAGCAGGTTTCGGCAACGCTGCATATGCGCAGTGAGCCCGATGTCTGGAAGGCATTCGCCAAGCCCGGCAAACGCATCAAGATCGGTGATCGTATCGAATTTGGTCACTCGGCGGAGACATGTCAGCTCGGCTCGTTGATGGCGACGGTGGAAGAGAAAGGCGAGGGCGGTGAGGTTACGCTCCGCTTCGATCTTTCCGGCACGGCGCTCGACGAGGCGATCATGTCCGTCGGCCATATCCCGCTGCCGCCCTATATCGCCGCCAAGCGTGCGGAGGATGCAAAGGATCGGCAGGATTACCAGACCATCTATGCCCGCGAGGACGGAGCCGTTGCGGCCCCCACCGCCGGCCTGCATTTCACACCTGATCTTTTCGCGAAGCTCGATGCCGCCGGCATCGAACGGCATTTCGTCACGCTGCATGTCGGCGCGGGCACCTTCCTGCCGATGAAGGTGGATGATACGGTCGACCACAAGATGCATCAGGAAATCGGGTATGTGAGCGCCGAAACTGCTGCAAAGCTCAACGCCGTGAAGGCGAGGGGCGGGCGCATCATCTGTGTCGGCACGACCTCGCTGCGGCTGATCGAAAGCGCCGCCGTCGATGGCGGCACGATCGAGCCGTGGAGCGGCCCGACCGGCATCTTCATCACACCCGGCTACCGCTTCAAGGCGGTGGACATGCTGATGACCAATTTCCACCTGCCGAAATCCACCCTGTTCATGCTCGTCTCGGCCTTTTGCGGCCTGGAGACGATGCAGGACGCCTATGCCCATGCCATCAAGACAGGTTATCGCTTCTATTCCTACGGCGATTCCAGCCTGCTATTTCGGAAAGACTAGATGAGCACCGAGAATTTCCAGTTCACCCTGAAGAAGACCGACGCCGGCGCGCGCCTTGGCGAAGTCTCCATGCCGCGCGGCACGATCCGTACTCCCGCCTTCATGCCGGTCGGCACCGTCGGCACGGTCAAGGCGATGTATCTCGACCAGGTCAAGGACACCGGCGCCGATATCATCCTCGGCAATACCTATCACCTGATGTTGCGCCCCGGCGCTGAGCGCGTCGCGCGCCTCGGTGGCCTGCACAAGCTGATCCGCTGGGATGGTCCGATCCTAACGGATAGCGGCGGTTTCCAGGTCATGTCCTTGTCCGGCCTGCGCAAGCTCGACGAGAAGGGCGTCACCTTCAAGAGCCATGTCGATGGTTCGCTGCACCATATGTCGCCGGAACGCTCTATCGAGATCCAGGGTCTGCTCGGTTCCGACATCCAGATGCAGCTCGACGAATGTGTGGCACTGCCGGCCGAGCCGCAGGAAATCGAACGCGCCATGGAACTGTCGTTGCGCTGGGCCGAGCGCTGCCGCGTTGCCTTCGGCGATCAGCCGGGCAAGGCGATGTTCGGAATCGTTCAGGGCGGCGATCAGCCGGCCCTGCGCATCCGCTCCGCCGAAGGCCTGAAGCAGCTAGATCTCAAGGGCTATGCTGTGGGTGGTCTGGCAGTCGGCGAACCGCAGGATGTCATGCTCTCGATGCTGGAAACGACGCTTCCCGTTCTGCCGACCGAAAAGCCGCGTTACCTGATGGGCGTCGGCACGCCGGACGATCTTCTAAAGTCCGTTGCCCGTGGTATCGACATGTTCGACTGCGTCATGCCGACCCGCTCCGGCCGACATGGTCTGGCGTTCACCCGCCGCGGCCGCGTCAACATCCGCAATGCCCGCCATGCCGAAGACATGCGCCCGCTGGACGAAGAGTCCAACTGCCCGGCCGCACGTGATTATTCCCGCGCCTATCTGCATCACCTCATTCGCTCCGACGAGGCGCTGGGCGGCATGCTGCTCTCCTGGAACAACCTGAACTACTATCAGGACCTGATGAAGGGCATCCGCCAGTCGATCGAGGAAGGTCGGTTCGCCGACTTCTACGCCGAAACCCAGGAAAACTGGGCCAAGGGCGATATCGCCCCACTCTAAGGAGTTTTGTCGGCGTGAGCGGAGAGAGCGAGCAGGATCAGGCAATCGTTGTCACGCCACGCATGCTGGCTTGGGCGCGCAATTCCGCCATCTATCGGCTGTCGCGCAGGATGATGTCCGAACGCGAGCTGGCCGACGCCATCAAGCGAAAGGCCAGGCAGAAGTTCGAGGATATTTCCGACGAAGACCTGCAGATCTTGGCTGCGGCCGCGCTCGAATGCGGCCGTACACTGGGCTGCCTCGATGATGCGAATTATGCCGAGACCAAGGTTCGTTCGGGCGTGCGGACGGGGCGCTCACGGCGCATGCTGCAACGAAAGCTGCAGGAGAAAGGCATAACCTCAGAAACCGCTGCGGTCGCCCTTGAAGATGCCGACGATCTCCAGGCCGCGCTCGCCTATGCGCGACGCCGCGGCTTCGGGCCCTATCGGCGCGAGCACGCCGATGAAAAGCGGATCCTCAAGGAATTGTCTTCACTCGCGCGTAACGGCTTCGGTTCCCATATAGCCCGGCGCGTTATCGGTCTCAGTCGAGAGGATGCGGACGAGATGTTGTCGGCCGCGCCGCTTTAGCAACGGTTTCTCGTCAGATGCCGGTGCTCGTTGAGTTTTTCATCATCCTGACGCCATTCACCTTGTAGGTGCCGTCGTCCATCAGCCGCATTTCGTAGATCGCGGTCCAGTCCTTGCCGCCCGGCCCGGTGATCATCACCTCCTGAAACACCATCTCGCCGCCGCCGACCAGTTTAGAGCGGCCGAAGGCATAGTTTCCTGCGTGATAGACTGCCTCGTAATTTTTCTGCACCATAGTCAGGAATGCATTCTCGTCGGGATACATCATCCGGATATCGGGGGAGGCGTATGAATAAGCCTTCTCCGCATCGTCCCGCATCAGCGCCCTTATTTGTTCCGAAATCACCGACTGGGCCTGCAATGCAGGGTCCTCGGCATGGACGACAGGAGGAGCGACAAGCACCAGAGTAGCAACCAGCGAAGCAAAGCGAGCGACCATCAGACGTTCTCCAGCAAGAAGATTGATGGTAGCGCGTTTCTGACCGCTGAAAAGATGGGCATGCGAATTTTATCGGCAGATCGCGTAATTGAAGCCGGCTGCTTTGTAATGCAGGGCAGGGTCCTGTCATACGCGCTTGTTGTTCCCGTGACCTTTTGCGACGAATGCCGTGCCTGATTCGATCGGATACCCTTTATGACTCTTCTGCCCCCGGCCTTGCTCTATTTCAGCAATGCCATTCTCTTCATTTCACTGTTCACCCGCCTGCCTTCCATCCAGGAAACCCTTCAAGTCGACAAGGCGGTGCTCGGCCTCGCGCTGCTCAGCGCTCCCATCGGAACCTTTCTTGCCCTGCCGATCGCCGGCCGCATCACCGATCGCCTGACGCCGCGTCTGACCGCCGTCACCATGCTGCCGATCGTTGCGCTTTTGAGCCCGCTGCTGACGATCTTTCCGCTGCCGGGTTTCATCTTTTGTTTCTTTCTTTTCGGATTTTTCCGTACCATTTTCGACGTCGCGGCAAACATGATCTCCGCCGGCATCGAGGCGCGCACGGGCGTCAAGGTCCTCTCCCGCAGTCACGGTTTCTGGTCGGTCGGCCTTCTGGTCGGCTCGCTTGCATCCGGTTTTCTGGCGGAGGAGGGGATTTCCCCGACAATCCAGCAGAGCATGGCGGCTGCGCTTGTTCTTCTTGCCTGTCTCACGGTCTTCCTGTTGACGCCCGCCGACCCGCCGGCCGTACCCACGACAAAACGTCGCTCCGCCTATGTCCTGCCGGATCGCACTATCCTGCTGATCTGCGTCATGGTCTTCGGTCTCTGCATTGTCGAGGGCGCGATTTATGACTGGGGCATCTTCTTCCTGCGTGAGGAATTGCGCGTAGACCCGGCGCTCGCCGGCACGCTCTACGCCGCATTCACCATCGGCATGGGCCTGACCCGCATGATGGGCGACATGCTGCGCGATCGTTTTGGCGCGCTGGCTCTGATCCGCATGTCGGCAGTGACG
Organism: Aliirhizobium cellulosilyticum; assembly: GCF_014198105.1. Classification (NCBI taxonomy): domain Bacteria; kingdom Pseudomonadati; phylum Pseudomonadota; class Alphaproteobacteria; order Hyphomicrobiales; family Rhizobiaceae; genus Aliirhizobium; species Aliirhizobium cellulosilyticum. Next base: position 1,449,967 of record NZ_JACIGW010000001.1, read on the forward strand.
GTCGCGGTCGGCATCGTGCTTCTGGTCTCGTCTCCATCCTACATATATGCGGGCGTGGCACTCTTCCTGATTGGCTGCGGTATCGCTCTGGCCTTCCCGCTGGCAGTTGCCACCACCATCGCGCTCGGCAAGGGCCAGCCATCGGAAAACCTGGCGGCTCTCGCCCTGACCTTGATGTTGTCCACCATCGGCGTTCCACCGCTTCTCGGCTTCATTGCCGAGCATGTGAGCCTGACCGCGACTTTCCTGGTGCTTCTGCCCTGCGTTTTCATAAGTTTCCTGATGGCACCGGTTGCGGAAGGTAAACGCCCGTTTCGCTTCAGAAAACAATAATTGTGGGCAAAGCCGGGCAGGGTGGGAAGCCGCCCATAATTGGCCATAAGAATGGGTAAGGGGTTGAGCCATCGAGGCTTAACGCTTACGACTAAGATTGCTCCAAGCATGACATGCCGAAGACAGGTGACGCTCCTTGATCGACCCCTATGACATTCTGGGCCTTTCGCGAGACGCAGATAACGCGGCGGTAAAATCCGCCTACAGGAAGCGTGTGAAAACGGCTCATCCGGACGCAGGTGGCGACCAGGAGGCTTTCGGCGACCTGAAGCGGGCTTATGAACTGCTGCTCGATCCCGTGCGCCGCAAGGTTTTCGACGATACCGGCTATGATCCGGAACTGGCGGATACCAGGGACCTTCAGGGGCTCGTCATTCTGGAAACGCTCGTCAACGAGATGATCCTCGACGAGCGCGAGCCTGGTTCATTCGATCCCGTCGCCTCCATGCGCCGCAAGTTGACCGACCGGATCGTCAGCGCACGTTTCCATATCCTGGAAATGGAACGGCATCGCGCCCGCATCCGCAATCACATGGACCGGATGGGCCGCAAGCCCGGAACCGACGTGCTGGGGCGCATGCTGAAGGCGCGTTGCGAGACGATCGGCGAGGCGATTTCGAAGTCCGAAGCCGAGATCAAGACGATCGAACAGGCCTATGGCATGCTCGACGGTTATGCCTACGAGCTCGAAATTCCCGAAATCCAGGACGCCGCCGAATAAGTTCGGCAGCCTCATCCAGCTTTTAAACTGAATTCCGGAGACGATTGATGTCACTCTCTATTCGCCCCGCCACGCGTGGTGATGCCGCAACCCTGCTTGGCTTCATTCGCGAACTTGCGATCTATGAAAAAGCCGAGCACGAAGTGGCAGCAACCGTCGAGACGATCGAACAGTCGATCTTCGGTCCCCGCTCGGTGACGCAGGCGCTGATCTGCGAAAAGGACGGGCAAGCGATCGGCATGGCGATCTGGTTCTTCAACTATTCCACCTGGCAAGCCCGCAACGGGTTGTATCTGGAGGACCTCTATGTGACGCCCAGCGCGCGAGGTTTTGGAGCCGGCAAGGCATTGCTGCAGCGACTGGCCCAGATTGCACTGGAAAATGGCTGCGGCCGTTTCGAATGGAGCGTACTCGACTGGAACGAACCGGCAATCAAGGTCTATGATGCCATCGGTGCCGAACCGCAAAATGAATGGATCCGCTACCGGCTCGCCGGAGATGCGTTGACCGCTCTCGCCGAAAAGCGGGCAGGGCCTTAAGCCTCTGCCTCACGCGATCCGAGGAGACATGCTCAAAAACACGACTTGCATCGCTTTTTCGAGTATGCCGCGGCTTTAATACAATTGTTTTTAACGGGAGATTTCGGCCGACATGACGTGATGTTGCAAGGCTCGCTCTCTCGCGGACGCAGGATTTCAGACGGTCCTAAAATCCCCGTCGTCACGGGGTAGGTGGCCGCCCGGCGTCAGATCGTCGATCGCACGCGGCAGATCCTTGCTCAGGCGCGCGAGGATCTCTTCTCGCGAAAGGCCGGTCTTCGTCGAAAGCTCTTCGAGCACGTCGGGTCCGATTGCCTGTTCGAGTTGAACGTCGTCGATATCCTCGTTAGCGCCTGGATTTACCCAGGATTCGGCCTTTTCTCCAAGCCCGTTCTGCTGGAACGTCTTCAACAGATCGCCCAGACCGCCGCTGAGAATCCCGCCGGACGCAAGTCCGCCAAGAAGGCCGCCCAAGCCACCGAGCCCACCGGCACCGCCGCCGCCGGCTAACTTGCCGAACAGATCATCGAGTCCGGCCGTCTGAGGCTGTGGCGATCGACCATCCGGTTGCGCGATATTCGGATCTCCAGCCTGAGGGTTCTGTATTCCGCGCAGCATTTCCGCGATCTTGTCTCTGTTCTGATATCCGGCGACCGCAAGAACGCCGAGCAATGCTTTCAATTGACCACTCACCATAGCTCTTTCCTCCATTTTGCGAGCCTCACGAGCGAGGCGCTGACGAGTTCAAAATCATCAGGTTTGAAACGCCGGTTTGCAACGAATTGGCATGCACGACTTAAACAAGCAGAGTTAGCCAATCCGAACATCAGTTCAGCAGAACAAAGGTCAAACTGGCCACTTGGTCATTTAGGACAGGCTTATATATTTTCCATCGACTGGACGAAGTTTGTCTGAGTTCCCGAATTCATCGGGCAGGGCGAAGGCTGCGACAAACGAGTTAGGTTAAACGTAAAGTGCAACACGGAGAGAATGTCTTCGTCGCACTTCATCCTTGAACCCAGCCTAGCCACATACGAATATCGCATAAGATAGATTATGGAACAAACGAATACGGCCGAACTAGCAGAGACTTGCGTAGATCCCTTGAGACGTCCTTACAACTCGTTGCCCGGCACAGCGATCTCGAAACTCAATCCGTCATATGCTGGCTCCACATGATCCGGCGTTTCGTTCATCACGGTCTGATAGTCGAGCGGAATATGCATATGCGTGAGAATGGCGCGCTTAGCGCCAAGGCGTGCGATCCAGTCGAGAGCCTGCTCCAACGAGAGATGGCTCGGATGCCGCTTATATTGCAGCGCGTCGATGATCAGTATGTCGAGCCCGGAAAGCCGCTCGATGCTCTCTACCGGAAAATCGCTGACATCCGTGCAGTAAGCGACGTCACCGATCCTGAAACCCAGCGAATGAACGTCGCCATGGGCCTGCATATGCGCATGGAACCGGATCGGTCCGCCGGCGCCGTCGACCACGATCTCGTCGTCAAGATTTTCGATCAGAACCGGCGTCACGATCGGCGGATAATTTCCGCCGGGCGGCGTTTCCAGGCAATAGCCGAAGCCTTGGTGGATGCGTTCCATCGTCAGCGGATCGGCGTAGATCGGTATCCGGTGCTTCTGCAAGAGAACGTAGCCACGCAGGTCATCGATGCCATGCAGATGGTCGGCATGGGCATGCGTGTAGAGAACGGCGTCGATGCGCGGCACCCTGGCCGCAATCATCTGCTCGCGAAAATCCGGCCCGGTATCGACAGCGACGATCGTACGGCCGCCATCCGGAGCGATCTGCTCGATGAGAAAGGCCGTGCGCGTGCGCCTGTTCTTGGGATTTTCGGGATCGCAAGCGCCCCAGTCACCATTCAGCCGCGGCACACCCGGAGATGACGAACAGCCCAGAATGGTGAATCGCCTGCGGTATCCGGTTGCTACCTCTGGCACGCTTTAAAGCCTCGGCATCTTGGAGAAGCAGCGGAATGCGTTTTCCGTCGTGATCGTCGCCATCTCGTCGCAGCTGACGCCATGGACCTCGGCCAGAACCTCGGCCGTATTGACCACATAGGATGGCTCGTTACGTTTGCCGCGCCAGCGCTTCGGCGCCAGGAACGGCGCGTCTGTTTCCACCAGAAGGCGGTCCAGCGGCACGGTTTTTGCTATGTCGCGGATATCCTGGGATTTCGGAAAGGTCAGGATGCCGGAGAAGGATACGTAGCCACCCAGTTCAATACCGGCACGGGCGAGGTCGGGTCCGGCCGAGAAGCAATGCAGGATGAAGGGAAATGCCCCCTTCCCGCTTTCCGCGGTCAGGATTTCGATCATGTCCTCGTCGGCACTTCGGCTATGGATGACCAGCGGAAGTTTTGTGACACGCGCCGCTTCGATATGCCGGGCAAGACCGGTCTTCTGGTCCGCCGGCGTCTGCGTGTCATAGAAATAGTCGAGGCCGGCTTCGCCGATCGCCACGATCTTCTCATGTGAATTGGCAAGGCGGATCAGGTCTTCCGCCTGGATATCCAGTTCCTCGCCGGCATTGTTCGGGTGCGTGCCCACAGAGCAGAAAACGGACGGGTATTTTTCAGCAATTGCCAGCAGCGTCTCGAGTTTCTTTACGCGCGTGGAGATCGTCACCATCTGCTTCACGCCGGCCTGATGCGCTCGCTCGATGAGCAGGTCGCGCTCCTCATCGAACTCGGCAAAATCCAGATGGCAATGGGTATCGATCAGCATGGACACGTTATTCAAACCTTGACTGCAATATGGGCGACGATCCGGCGGACATGCCGGACCGTCCTTTTCTTTCTCAGGCCGTTGCCTCGGGCGCGACATAACGTGGGAAGACCGGCGTCGGTGCTTCAAGCACGGTGCCCGGCTTCAGGCGTCCGGCTTCGCCCAGTGTTGCGAAATCCCGTGCGTCCGCAGAAGCGGCGACCAGATTGAGCAGCTTGGTCGATGATTCCGGCATGAACGGCTGCAGTAGAATGGCGATCTGGCGCACGACCTCGGCCGTGACATAAAGAACCGTACCCATCCGCTCCGGATCGGTCTTCTTCAGCGACCATGGCTGCTGCCCGGCGAAATAACGATCCGTTTCGGAGACGACGGCAATGATCGCCGCCAGCGCCTTGTGGATCATCTGCTTGTCCATCTCCTCGCGGCAGGTGGCAATCAGCGCATCGGCAGAGGCAAGCATCTCACGGTCGGCCTCGGTCAGTTCGCCCGGCGTCGGGATCTGGCCGTCGCAATTCTTGACGATCATCGACAGCGAACGGCTGGCAAGGTTGCCGATACCGTTGGCAAGGTCGGCATTGATACGGATACCGATCGCCTCTTCGCTGCAGAAACCATCCTGGCCGAACGAGATCTCGCGCATCAGGTAATAGCGGATCGCGTCGAGGCCAAAATGTTCGATCAGCTCGAACGGATCGAGCACGTTGCCGAGCGACTTCGACATCTTCTCGCCACCCTTGGCCAGCACGAAACCATGCGCATAGACGCGCTTGGGCAACGGCAGCTTGGCCGACATCAGGAAGGCGGGCCAGTAGACCGTGTGGAAGCGGATGATGTCCTTGCCGATGATATGCGCATCCGCCGGCCAGAATTTCGCCCGCGGACCGTTTTCATCAGTCAGAAGGCCGGTCGCGGTCACATAATTGGTCAACGCATCGACCCACACATACATTACATGTTCCGGATCGTTGGGAACCTTCACGCCCCAGTCGAAGGTCGTGCGCGAGATCGAAAGATCCTTCAGGCCGGATTTGACGAAGGAAATGATCTCGTTGCGACGCTCGGCCGGGCCGATGAAGTCGGGCTGTTCCTCGTAAAGCTTCAGCAGCCGGTCCTGATAGGCCGAAAGCTTGAAGAAGTAGCTCGACTCCTCAACCCACTCGACCGGCGTCCCCTGCCCGCCGTAACGCACGCCGTCGCGAACTTCCGTTTCGTCCTCGGCGTAATAGGCTTCATCACGGACGGAATACCAGCCGGCATAGCTGTCCTTGTAGATGTCGCCATTGTCGGCCATCCGGTTCCACATGATCTGGCACGCCTCATGATGGCGCAGCTCAGTGGTGCGGATGAAATCGTCGTTAGAGGCGTTGAGTACCTTGCCCATGGCGCGGAATTCATTGGAATTGCGCTCCGCTAGCTCTTCAGGCGAAATGCCTTCCTTGCGTGCGGTCTGCTGCATCTTCTGGCCATGTTCGTCAGTACCGGTCAGGAAGAAGACGTCTTTTCCATCAAGGCGCTGGAAGCGCGCCATGGCATCGGTCGCGATAAGTTCGTAGGCATGGCCGATATGCGGCTTGCCGTTCGGATAGGAAATCGCGGTGGTGATGTAGAAAGGCGTCTTGTCGGACATCGATACACTCGGAAAATGGTTTTTCGCGGCACAGCGGCGCGGGTCATGCCGCTCTTAGCGCATGTTTGCCTGATGCGAAACCCAAACTTCCTTATGGGAGCCGTTAACGGCCGATCGTCAGGCCGCTTTTGCTGCTTCCAGGATAGACAGAAGCGTCTGTTTCTTGTCGAGATTATAGGCGGTCGACACAGTGATTTTCTCGACGATCTCGCTGACCAGCTTCGCCCGCTTATCGGCAATCGCCAATTGCCCCTGCAACGCCGCGCCACGGGCCTGTTCCACGAGATACTCGCTTAAGTGCTCGAGGAAGAAGGTGAAGATCACTTCGCTGTCCTTGCCCGACAGGACATCGGCCAGCCGATGCATGGCCTTGCGTGCAGAAGGTCCCTCTCCGGCGACAATCTCGTCGAATGCGGCGATGATGTCGAGCCCGCCATAATTCTTCAGCTTCAGTGCGCGCGAGACGCTGCCCTTGGCCAACCGCTGCACCGACTCGGCCGTCTGGCCGCCGTCGATCGATTGTCCGAGCGCAGTCAGAGACTGGCGCAACTCGCTGTCGCCGAGCGGTGACAGCTTGAGTGTCTGGCAGCGAGAGCGGATCGTCGGCAGAAGCTTGCCGGGCGCGTGCGACAGAACCAGAAACATGGCCCCGCGCGGTGGTTCTTCCAAAATCTTCAGGATCGCGTTGGCCGCATTCCTGTTCAGGTCATCGGCGGGATCTATGATGACGATGCGCCGGTTACCGGTGCCCGAGGTCTGCGAGAAAAAATGCCCTGCCCGCCTTACCTCGTCGACGGTGATTGCACTCTTCACCTTGCCGGTCTTGTCGTCCACAGGCCGCGTCAGGTGCAGCAGGTTATGGGAAGCCCCCGACAGGATCTGCCGGCTGATCGGCGTGGACGGATCGGGATCCGGAATTGTCACCGGGGCAAGCCCCGGCTCTGGATTGGAAAGCACGTAGTTTGCGAACCGGAACGCAAGCGTCGCTTTACCGATCCCTTCCGGCCCCTCGATCAGTATCGCATGATGCGACTTGCCGGTACGATAGCTACGCGCCAGAAACTCCTGCGCGCCCGAATGGCCGAATAGCTGCGTATTTGCAGCCGGGTGAATGGCTCCGTCCAGAACATTTGCGGCTGTATCGCTCACGAGACCTGCTCCGCGGCGACTGACGCCTCAGTCGCCGTTTCCACCAGCGTGAAAATCTCCTCGGCGATTTCGTCTTCCGGCCGACCTGCGTTTATAACCCGGCAGCGTCGCGGCTCGGCCGCCGCAATATCGAGATATGCCTGCCGCCGCTTTTCATGTGTATCGACCTCTTCCTTCTCAAAGCGATCGGGCGCGTCACTGCCGCCGCGGCGGCGTGCACGGGCAAGACCTGCCTCGGCCGGAAGATCGAGAATAAAGGTGAGGTCCGGCATGACGCCGTCTGTGGCGATGCGCTGAAGGGCTTCGATGAAGCCTGGCTCGAGATTTCCGGTGACGCCCTGATAGACTCGTGAGGAATCGACGAATCGATCGCAGAGCACGACTGCGCCCGTTTCCAGCGCAGGGCGAATAACCTCTTCGACATGATCGTTGCGGGCAGCGGCAAACAGGATAGCCTCCATGCGGACACCGAAGGTTTCGGCTGCTCCACTGAGGAGAACGTGCCGAACGGCTTCTGCGCCCGGAGATCCGCCCGGTTCGCGTGTCACCAGCACATCGTGACCGGCACGGCGAAGCCGATCGGCCAACCGACGGATCTGGGTCGACTTGCCGACCCCCTCGCCGCCCTCGAAGGTGATGAATATGCCCGAACGATCTGTCACGCTTGTCTTTGAACCTGTCTATGTCTGAACGGCATATAGCGCATCGGCCAGAAATTCGGAACGACTTTCGGCACGGCTCACTCGGCGTCAAAGCCAGAAGAACAGTAGCTCCATCAGGGCATCGCTTGCCTGAGCCCTGAGACCGCCGACCTCCACAGAAGCTGCGGCCTCAAGCGGGATTTCCCGGATCACCCTGTCGCCTGACGAGATTCGCAAGGTCGCGATCTCCCGTCCCTGGGCGACAGGCGCCCGCAGGGGCCAGTTGTAGACGATCCGTCCGGACAGCCTTTCCGGGTTGGTCTTCGGCGTGAAAATATCGACAGGTTCTCGCGTGACGAGGTCGACCTTGCTTTCGACACCTCCATATATGCTCGCCTGCCCGATCACCTCTCCCGCCTTAAAAACAACCCGGGTCTCGAACGAGGACAATCCCCACTCCAGAATGCGTCTGGCTTCATCTGTCCGCTCCTTGTCCGTGGCAAGGCCGCCGAGGGCGAGGAAGAGGCGCGTATTATCTCTCGCGACCGAAGCGGCTAGCGCATAACCTGTCCCTTCGGCAAAACCGGCCCCCAAACCGTCTACCCCCATATTAAGTGACAGAAGCGGGTTCTTGTTGCGCTGGAATATCTTGTTCCAGGCGAAATCCGGCTGCGCATAAAGAGGGTAATATTCCGGATAGTTTCGATAGAGATGCCGCGAAAGCTCAACCAGATCGCGCGCGGTCGTCCAACTTTCAGCATAAGGCAAACCTGTGGCGTTGCCGAATGTGGAACGCGCCAGACCGATATCCTTGGCCTTTGCCGTCATGCGGGCCGCAAATTCACCTTCGGAGCGCGCAATACCCTCCGCCAGAATGATACAGGCGTCATTGGCATTCTGGATGATCACGCCGCGCATCAGGTCGGCCACCGGCACCTGAGATTTCAACGCGGCAAACATTGTTGTCGTACCGGAAGGCGCACCGCCCGTGCGCCAGGCATATTCGCTGACCGGATATAGCGTCTCGGGTGAAATCGCGCCGCTTTTCAAGGCATCGAAAACGACTTCCATCGTCATCAGCTTGGCAAGCGATGCTGCCGGAAAGGACTGATTTTCGTTGACAGCCAAGAGCACGGTGCCCGTCGCTGCCTCAATGAGATACGCCTGCTTCGCCTTTGTCGCGAAAACGGGTTGCGCTTCCTGCGCCCATACGTTCCCTGCCGCCTGCAATGCGGTCGCAGCCAGCACAAAAAACCGAAGCAGAAAACTTCGCATCATTCCCCCGCAGTCCATCCGATTCATGCTCACAGTAGCGACAGGTCTTTTATGGTGAATTAAGAGCGGCATGGCATCCGTGAAAACAAAATCACCCCAAAAACCTTTCAGGCTTTCGGGGTGATGAAAAGTCAGTATCGTTTCGTGTTTCGACGATAGTCGGCGTCAATATTTCTGGCCGGGCTTTGGCGGCTCCAGCAGCACGTTGCCGAACATCACGCGTGTAACCTTGCCTTGCTGCGGTTCCGCTGCATAGGCGGTCTCAGTCGTTCGAGCCTGAACCGGTTGCTGAACACGCTGCACCGACTGAACGCGTTGCGCTGGCTTTGGCTGGCTTGGCGCCGACGCATAAGCAACAACGCGCTCCTGCTGGACGGGACGAGCGGCAGGAGCAGCCTTGCGCTCGACAGGCACGGGAGCGGCGCGCGTGACAGATGCGATCTGCGCAGTCTGCTGTTCGAACTTTTCGGCGACCGGGCGCTTGGCGGACGATGCGCTTGGGCTGCGTCCCGCATAGGCGGCGGCCGGCATGGACGAGCCGTAACTCTGCAACTGATCACCAAGGGGCTGGTTAGATGCAACCATTACCCCGCTCGCAATCTGGCCGCCGGGGTTGAACGACGGCAGGCGATCGCCCTTGCGAACATAGGACGCCATCAGGAACGGCATATCCTCGCCATCCATTCGCGCACGACCAAGATACTGGACATTAACTCGACCGGTACCGGTCTGCTTGATGTCGATCATCTCTGCGGTCTTGTCCGAAACGTCGATGATGCGACCCGGGTGATATGGCCCACGGTCGTTGACGCGAACGACGACGGACGAACCGGTATCGACATTGGTTACGCGGGCGTAGCTCGGGAGAGGAAATGTCGGATGCGCGGCAGAAAGATGCGAGCTGTCATACACTTCACCATTGGCGGTTAGACGACCGTGGAATGCCGAGCCATACCAAGACGCAAGGCCGGACTTGTTGTAGTTCGGGTCTTCCTTGGGCACGTAGGTCTTGCCCTTGACCTCATAAGGCTGTCCGACCATGAAGCGGCCACCGCCCTTCGGAACAGGCCTGCCGTCCGCAACAACGCGCGGGCTGGCCTTCACACCATATTCCGACTCAGCAAAATATTCCTTGCCGTGACCCTTCTTCTTCGGGGCTTCAGCCATCTTGGTCGAGGCACAGGATGCCATTGTCGCACACATTACGCTGATCCCAAGCCATTTAGACCAGAGGGAAAGTTTGCCGCCACTCAAACTCAAAGCTCGTCCGTCCCTATTTCGCATTGTGCGAATATGATGCAGGGCCTCGCAACCCGTACCATTCGCAACCACAACCCCACCCTCGTGAAACCACTTGGGCCTAATACTGGACAGGTTTTGCTTGGTTCGTGGCAGAAATGCGAACAAAATCTGTGGAATGGTTAAAATTCAAATGGTTATAGTTAACGAAAAGTAAATTAATTTCATTTTATTGCTGTTCCAATACGCAACGCGCCGAAACTTATACTTTGTCTTAACCTTTTCACATGCGACCGCAGCAAGAATCACCACCACACAAGGTTATGCCCCCCCAGCGCGGGACGCATGATTGTCGCCTTGGTGCCCTCCTATCATCGCAGCTGCCGTTGACGGGGCGATCAATGGACGATAAAGCGCAACAGTCTGGATGGGTGGCCGAGTGGTTTAAGGCAACGGTCTTGAAAACCGTCGTGCGGGGAACCGTACCGTGGGTTCGAATCCCACCCCATCCGCCACTCTCATCAAAACGTACGATTCTACGAACGGGTTACCGCCGATTGCCACCTTTTCCCGTCTAGAGGCAGATTTCTGGGGAAGTTCGCGTCAATGGATACGGGCCTGAAGCCCAATAGAGCTTTCAACGCCCAGACCCGGAAAGACGCCTGAGGCCGTCATTGTCGATGACGGTGACACCAGGATTCACATCGGCGATACGCTTAGCGATCGCATCCGCGACGGTCTCGGCGGGAATGGCTCCGTAGCGGGAGAGCTGGCCGGGCAAAATCGGCGTGAGAGCCGCGAAGATGCTCTGGCCGATCGCCTCCCACATGCGCCGTTCGTTGCGGTTTCCGATGAGAAAACCAGGGCGGATCAGGTCAACTTGCTCGAAGCCGAGACCGATGACCGCCTGCTCGATCTTGCCCTTTGTCTGGAGATAGAAACCGGGACCACCAGCGCCCGCCGAGGTCACAAGAATGAACTTGCGTGCACCAAGCGCCTTTGCGCCTTTCGCCACGGCGAGCACGTAATCATGGTCGACCCGGAACATGGCCGGCTGCGATCCGGCCGTGCGAATGGTCGTGCCGAGGCAGGAGATGGCGACATCGACGCCTTCGGCCGCGATCGGCCGCAACACCCGTTCAGGTGTCTCGCAAAGGTCTTCGTAGTCAATCGCCCGGCCCGGTGCCGATGACCCGCGCCGGATGAGGCTGACGAGATCGATATTGTCGTCTCCGGCAAGCCGTGCAGCCACGAGGCCGCCGACCAAGCCGGTACTGCCGGCGAGAAGAACGCGTTGAGGCATATTGTAGACTCCTTTGGCACGCTAGCGAGCGCCCGACTCTTGATGCAGTGGAGGTCGGCTCAATGGAGACCGGCGGTTCCGGCCGGGCCGAGCCTGTTCATGTTTATTTCACGCCAGCGGTTGGGCGACATTCCCTCCCATTCACGGAAGGCGCGGTAGAAGGAGGTCGTGTCCTGGTAGCCGAGCAGGCAGGCGACTTCGTCGATGTCGGTCTCTGGATCGGCAAGTAGATGACGGCCCAGATCCCGGCGCGCGTCGGACAGGAGGTCGCGGAAGGTCGCGCCCTCCCCGGTGATGCGCCGCTGAAGCGTCCTGTCGCTCATGCCGAGTTGCTTCGCCACGTCGGACAGGCCCGGCTGGCCGCTGGCGAGACTGCGCTTCAGCACGATCTTCACCTGCTCCTTTACCGAACTTTGCGCTTGCAGTTCGCCGAGCGCCGCGCTGAGGGCCGGCGTCAACATCTCCAGCATTTCGGGGTTGTGACCCGGGAACGGTCTGTCGAGGTCGGCCGCATTGAGCAACAGCAGATTGCGCGGTGCGCTGGTGCGGATAGGGGAGCCGAAATACTCCGCATGTGTCGCGCCGGCGGGCCCCGGTCGGGCAAGCTCCAGCCGGCGCGGCAAGATGTGCCGCCCGGTGGCGCGCCTTCCAAGCTCCACCAGCGTAGCGAAGGTTATGTCGACCGAAATCGCAGGCTCCGCGCCAGTGGCGAACGGCCATTCGGCGGATATGGTGCAATCTCCGTTCGCCTCGACGATCTGCAGGTGCTCCGGCGTGCACAGACGCTTGAAGCGCGCGAGCCGGGTCAAGCCGTCGCGATAGTCTCGGGCGTAGAAGGCGGCGAGGCTCGACGGCGGATGGACGGCCGTATCGACAGTCTGAACCATGCGGATGCCAAGTGCTGCATCGCCGGCCAGATCAGCCATCGCCTGCATCAGCGCAAAATACTGCGCCGTGGTGACGAAGGCCTGCGCGCCAAGATGTAGCGTCGCCGGCAGGCGCGCCTGCCGCAGCAGGGCTGCGGGACGGATTCCGAACTGCTCCGTCGCCCGCCAGAAGGCCTGCGGTATCTTGCACTTATCGACCTGCGCCATCGTCATTTCCTTCTATGCCTTCTGGGTCTTGAGCGCCTTCGAGATACCAGTCGCCATCCGCATCATGCCGTCGAAGGTCCGATCGGACAGCATGCCGCGCATGAAGATCATCGGCTTCGCACCGAAACCGATTGCGTAGCGGGTCTTCGGCCTGGCTGCGGTGACGGCCCTGGCAATGGTGTCGGCGATGATCTGCGGCGGTGACTGGCGCTTGACGCTGGCTTCACCGACCATGGATTCCGCCATGGCGTTGGCCTGCACCGCATAGGGACCGTGGCCCGAGGTCTCGCGCAGCTTGTCGGCGGCGATGCCGGTCCATTCGGTCCTGATACCGCCCGGTTCGATTACAACGACATCGATGCCGAAAGGCTGAACTTCCATGCGAAGGCAGTCGCTAATTGCCTCCAAGGCGAATTTGGTGCCGTGATACCAGGCACCAAGTGGGGTATGGATCTTGCCGCCCATCGACGTGATGTTGACGATCGTGCCCGAACGTTGGGCGCGCATGTGCGGTAGGGCCAATTGGATCAGCCGGACCGCGCCAAAGACGTTGACGTTGAACTGGGCGCGCGCCTCTTCCATTTGCACGTCCTCGACGGCACCATAGGAGCCGTAGCCGGCATTGTTGACGAGGACGTCGATGCGACCGAATTCGGCGATGATGGCTTCGATCCCTGCCTGCATGGAAGCGTCATCAGTCACGTCCATCGCCAGAATTTTGATACCGGACTGCGTCAGATGCTGCATGCGATCGACACGGCGAGCGGCGCCGTAAACCGTGTAGCCGAGGTCCTTGAGCTTGAGGGCAGTGGATTCCCCGATACCGGAAGAAGCGCCGGTGACAAGTGCGACTTTGTTGGCCATGTACCGGTTCCTTACGTTGGAAATTGTTGTTTTCAGAGCCCTAACTCGACCAGGCTGCGTATTCTGGAATGCAAACTAGCGGCATCAACACGTCATGGCATTGGCATTATATGCCACATAACTTGCGTATCGCGCCAACAGTCTGACGCCACATGCCGCGGTGGTGTCGCGCTCCAGAGTTTGTTGACTGTCTAGGCGTCACAGTCATCGAGAGAGGAAGAGAGAGACAACACCGGCCGACGATGGGTGATGCGACAGACGCTGGCGTGAGGCGGAAAGCGCCACCACTTTTGCATGAAGTGCCATTCGACACCTGCTGAAATGCATTCCGAGCTGAGGGACCGGCAGGTCAGGTCCGCCGAATTTCCGATATAGCAGCCACTTGCTACGCAAACACCGTCCAAAGGCTGCAAACTTCGTTTGGGAGCCAATGGGCATTCATGAGCAAACCGACCAAGCACCTCGCTCCCCCCGTCATTAATACAATCCGCCAAAAAACAAGACGTGTCGTTGACAGTCTAATACCTACGTAGAATAAGCTGACTGAATTCATTCATAGGCGACACGATGAAGACAGAGATGCATCCGAATAAGATCGGCGTCACGTGCCTTACTTTTGCACCTCTGGAAATTTGCGCAGACTCGCAAATCATCAATGCCAACCCTATAAGCTAGGTGGAAATGAAGACTGTCAGCAGCATGAAAGAGCCCTTAGAGGAACTTGAATTTGCTCTTCATCGAGTGCTGATTCATGTCATTCTTATTTGCGACGTCCTGTTTGCATCCCGTATTTATCAAGCGATCGGTCTATTCCTACAGCCGCTAATTTTGGGCAGCTGTGCGGCTATCATCATTTTTTATTGTGCCTATACAGCAATAAGGGGTCACATACTCATACCACTGATGGCCGTTGGTTATGTGGCGCTCGTCATGACACAATTGACTGTGTTCGCAGACAAGCTTTGGCTGCCCGTCAATACAAACGCCTTCTTCCAATACATATGGGTGATGTCATTCGTTCCGTTCGCGGGCGTGTGCCTGGCCGGTGGGCGAACCTATCTGCTGAAATGCGTTATCGGCTACGGAACGGGTTATTGCTGCTTTTACGCACTTGTCTCGATCATGCAGATGGCGGGCGTCTTGCCCGGCAAAATTCTGGCCGGACTTGTTTCCGATCTTGATTTCCGGGGCGCGCGGATTTTCCTCTATTCCGGCCTAGCCGCACTCACATATTTCTATTGGCTGGTGCAAATCCGGACACGCGTGACCTGGGTCAGTCTGTCCTTTTTCTTGATATGCACGCTGGCATCATTGCTTTCTCTCTCTCGCGTCTATCTTCTTGTGATCTTCTGCCTCAGCATCGTGTTCATGCTTTCGCCCAGACCCGCTTTTTTACGAATATTGGCTATCTCTGTTCTGGGACTTGGAACCACATTCGTTTTGTCTGGGATGCTGGTTCCGGCCTTCAATCCATTCGATCTGTTTGCAAATGACGCTTCGGGCGCGTATCGAGCGCTGGAATATGAAGTCATGCGCGACCGAATTTTTGCCGATCCCCTATGGGGCTTTGGAATGTCGCCGACGTCAGATGCGTCCAAGCCATTCCTGGGGCCTTATCTTATCTTCCCCGGAGATGTGGGCAGTGTCGGGGTGTGGTTTGAGTTTGGCCTGATCGGCCTAGTCTTGTATCTGGTCATCCTCTGGCGGTGCTCCACTCCACAGCGGTCATTGCCGACGAAATATGGCTGGCCGCTTTTCCTGACCGGAACAATGCTGACGGCTTATGGCGCGATGGCACCTCTGGCGATCGCCCCAGGTGGGGCGACAATGACAGGGTTGATTTTTGGTGTTGGCCTGACTGCTCACGTTCAACAGAGAAACCACAAGCGGCGCTCTCAGCCGCTTTCAGGATCGCTCCGGCAAACCATCTCGGCGCTATAGATGCGCTGCGCGAAGGTAGGGGGGCTGGTCAGTTTCCTCCCGCGATACGCTGCATTCGGTCTTGGTGCGCAACGCAGCCCGGATGGATTAAAACGACCGCACGTACCCAAATATGACTTTCGTCAGGCGGTGACGCCAGCTTCGCGTTGTTTTGCGAGTGCGGCAAGATCCGCTGGCTTCAGTTCTACCGATTCGCCGCAGCCGCAGGCGGACGTCTGGTTCGGATTTACGAAGGTGAAGCCTGAGCGCATCTTGGTGATTTCGAAATCCATCTGAGTGCCCAGCAGATAAAGAACGGCTGAGGGCTCGATCCAAACTTTTGCGCCGTCATGCTCGATAACGTCATCCTTGGCATTCGCCTCGGTGACGAGGTCGATCGTGTATTCCATGCCGGCGCAACCGCCCTTCTTGATCCCGACGCGTATGCCCTTGGCATCCGGACCGGAATTGGAAACGATCTGCTTGACGCGGTCTGCCGCCGCATCGGTCATGGTCATCACTGCAAAGCCCATCGGCTTATTCCTCTTCCACAACCGGGTTCAAGGCCCGGCGTTTCTGACAATCAATTTAGTCGCAGCAGCCTAAGCTATCAATACCAGCCGACCGCGACCTGTGCTTCTTCCGACATGCGCTCCGGAGTCCACGGCGGATCGAAAGTCATTTCGACTTCGACGCCGGATACGCCCTGAACTGCGCTCACAGCATTTTCGACCCAGCCAGGCATTTCGCCGGCAACCGGGCAGCCCGGCGCGGTCAGCGTCATGGCGATCTTGACCATACGGTCGTCTTCGATGTCGATCTTGTAGATCAGCCCGAGTTCGAAAATGTCTGCCGGAATTTCCGGGTCGTAAACAGTCTTCAGGGCTGCGATGATATCGTCAGACAGGCGCTCCAGTTCATCCGCCGGAATTGCAGATTCGATGATCCCTTCGCGGGCATCCCACTTCGGTATGTCTTGGTCCATGGCCTTCAAATGTCCCAGTCAGTTCGCTGAATTTAAGCAAAGAAATTGCGGGCGTAGTCGAGGGCGTCCGCGAGCGCGTCGACTTCGGCACGGGTATTATACATGCCGAACGATGCGCGGCATGTGGAGGTGACGCCGAAACGTTTCAAGAGCGGCATGGCGCAATGCGTGCCGGCACGCACGGCAACGCCGCGGCGGTCGATCACCATCGATACGTCATGGGCATGAATGCCGGCAAGCTCGAAGGAGAAGATCCCGCCCTTGCCCGGCGCATTGCCTATGATCCGCAATGAATTGATGGCCTGCAGCCGTTCGGTGGCATAAGCCGTCAGATCAGCCTCATGAGCGGCAATTGCCGCGCGTCCGACCTTGTCCATATAGTCCAGCGCATACCCCAGACCGATCGCCTGGACGATCGGCGGCGTTCCGGCTTCGAAACGATGCGGCGGATCGTTATAGGTGACGAAATCCTCCGCCACCTCGACAATCATCTCGCCGCCGCCCTGGAAGGGCCGCATCTCTTTCAGACGATCCATCTTGCCGTAAAGAACGCCGATGCCGGACGGGCCGTAGAGCTTGTGGCCGGTCATCACGAACCAGTCGCAATCGATATCCTTCACATCGATCGGCATGTGAACGGCGCTCTGGCTGCCGTCGACGAGAACGGGAATCCCGCGCTCATGAGCGATACGGCAAATCTCTTTCACCGGCACGACCGTGCCGAGCGCATTCGACATATGCGTAACGGCAACCATCTTGGTCTTCTCCGTCAGCGCATTCACGAAATCCTCGATATGGAAGGTGCCGTCGTCATCCACCGGCACCCAGGTAATCTTGGCGCCCTGACGCTCGCGGATGAAATGCCACGGCACGATATTGGAGTGGTGCTCCATGATGGTGATGACGATCTCGTCGCCCTCGCCGATATGCGGCATGCCGTAGCCATAGGCGACCGTGTTGATCGCCGAGGTCGAATTGCTGGTGAAGACGATCTCATCGACAGATCCGGCATTGAGGAACCGGCGCACCCTTTCGCGCGCCGCCTCATAGGCGTCGGTCGCGGCATTGGAAAGGAAGTGCAGGCCGCGATGCACATTGGCATATTCGCTGGAATAGGCATGGGCGATCGCGTCGATCACCACTTGCGGCTTCTGCGCCGACGCGCCGTTATCAAGATACACAAGCGGCTTGTTGCCGTGCACCATGGTCGACAGGATCGGAAAATCCCGTCTGATCGCATCGACGTCATAGGTAGCCAACGGTGTCGTCTGGTCCATTGCAGACCCTTTCATATCGCGCTTCTGGGCGAAGTCCCGTAAAGATCGCAGTTATGATCGGCATCGACGTCGCCATCCCCACTGCGTCATCCTCGGCCTTGTGCCGAGGATCCAATCACGTTGCAACCGCCTCAACGGTCGCAGATGCTCGAGACGAGCCCGAGCATGACGGGAGGAGATACGTCATCTCCTCCTTGCTTCACATCAGGCATGCTTTTCAAGCCAGGTCGAGATCACCTCTTCCAGCGGCTCGACCAGCTTTTCCTCTTCCAGCTCTTCGACGATTTCGGCGACGAAGGCGTTGACCAGCATAGCGCGCGCCTTGTTTTCCGGAACGCCGCGGGCCATCAGATAGAAGAGATGGTTGCGGTCGATATCGGCAACCGTCGCACCATGGCCGCAGATGACGTCGTCGGCGAAGATTTCGAGTTCCGGCTTGACGGAGAAGTCACCGTCATCGGACATCAGAAGCGTGTTGCACGCCATCTTCGCATCGGTTTTCTGTGCGTCCGGCGCAACCCGGATCATGCCCTGGAAAACGCCGCTTGCCTTGTCGAACACGACATTGCGGAAGGTTTCCGTCGAATTGGTATGCGGCACATTGTGGCCGAGCACGAGCGTGACATCCGTATGCGTGTCGCCACCGAGCAGGTTGACGCCGCGCAGCGTCAGCTCGGCGCCCTCGCCCTGAACCTCGATGCGAAGTTCCTGGCGAACCAGCTTGCCGCCGGCATTGACGACGTAAAGCCGAAGCTTGGCCTCTGCACCGAGCTTAACGCGGATCTGCGCCAGATGGGTGTCGGACGCGCCCTGCTGCTGCAGGATGATCCAGGTGATCTCCGCGCCGTCTTCAAGTGTGATATCACTGATCGAGGACACGAGCGCTGCAGCATCCGTTTCCGAGCGGTGACGCTCGACGATAGTGGCTTTGGAACCCGCACCGAAGGAGACCGGGAAACGGGTGTGAACCTGCCCTTCGCCGTGCGAAGCCTGCAGTTCGATGACGTCCTCGATCTCCGCATTTGCGGGAATGACGATCGCCAGGCCGTCACGCACGAACGAACCGTTCAGGCGACCGATCGCATCGTCCTTGTCGAGTGCGGTCAGGCCGGTAACGGCAGAGCCGTCGCTCAGCTGATCACGGAACGCGGTAATCTTCACGCCGTCAATTTCGGCATCCGCATGGGCTTCGCCCTGCAGCACCGGCAGCACGGTCGAACCCTTGACCAGTGGCGTGATGGACGAAACCTTGGTGCCCGCGACCCGCTCCGGCACGGACCGCAGCAGGTTCTTCAGGTCGGTATAATGCCAGGATTCGATCCGGCGGGTCGGTAGCCCGGCATTCTTCAGGTCGTCGAGGAGACGATCGCGAGTGCCGGCGACGGCGCCATTGCCCGGCAGGTCACCGATCTGCGCGGAAAAGGCCTCGACGAGCGCCGTTTCGGCAACCGTGAGCTTGGCCGCTGGCTGGTTAGCTTGAATGTTCATGCCAAAATCCTCCCCGGTCTCAGGCCGCGGTCTCGATCACGTCGGCATAACCGTTGGCTTCCAGTTCCTGTGCCAGTTCCTTATCACCCGAACGGATGATCTGGCCCTTGTAGAGAACGTGGACGGTATCCGGCACGATGTAGTCCAGCAGGCGCTGGTAGTGGGTGATGACGATGACGGCGCGATCCGGCGAACGCAGCGCGTTGACGCCATCGGCAACGATCTTCAGCGCGTCGATGTCGAGGCCCGAGTCGGTTTCGTCGAGGATGCAGAGCGTCGGCTCGAGCAGCGCCATCTGCAGGATTTCGGCGCGCTTCTTTTCACCGCCGGAGAAACCGACATTGAGCGGACGGCGCAGCATGGCCGGGTCGATCTTCAGCTGTTCGGCGGCTTCCTTGACGCGGCGCATGAAGTCCGGTGTCGTCAGCTCGTCTTCGCCGCGCGCCTTGCGCTGCTCGTTCATGGCAACCTTGAGGAACTGCATCGTGGCGACGCCCGGGATTTCGACCGGGTACTGGAAGGCGAGGAAGATGCCCTTGGTGGCGCGCTCGGCCGGATCGAGTTCCAAAATGCTCTCGCCGTTGTAGGTGATGTCACCCTCGGTGACTTCATAGTCCTCGCGGCCCGACAGGATGTAGGACAGCGTCGACTTGCCGGAGCCGTTCGGGCCCATGATGGCGGCGATCTCGCCCGGCTTCACGGTCAGGTTCAGGCCGCGGATGATTTCGGTGCCGTCTTCGGCGATGCGGGCGTGCAGGTTCTTGATCTCAAGCATAAGTATATCCTTCCGGATGTTTTTCAGTGACGCGTGGTGCGCGATAATTCAGATGACGGCCAATCAGCCTACGGAGCCTTCCAGCGAGATGCCGATCAGCTTCTGGGCTTCGACGGCAAATTCCATCGGCAGCTGCTGGATGACATCCTTGACGAAGCCGTTGACGATCAGTGCGATCGCCTCTTCTTCCGGAATGCCGCGCTGCATGGCGTAGAACTTCTGGTCGTCGGAAATCTTCGAGGTGGTCGCCTCGTGTTCGATCTGTGCCGACTGGTTCTTCACCTCGATATAAGGCACGGTATGCGCACCGCACTTGTCACCGATGAGGAGCGAATCGCAGTTGGTGAAGTTGCGAGAGTTCTCGGCACGGCGGTGGATCGACACCTGACCACGATAGGTATTCTGCGACACGCCAGCGGAAATGCCCTTAGAAATGATGCGGCTCGACGTGTTCTTGCCGAGATGAATCATTTTGGTGCCTGAGTCGATCTGCTGGTGACCGTTGGAGACCGCGATCGAGTAGAACTCGCCACGGCTGTCGTCACCCCGAAGGATGCAGGACGGGTATTTCCATGTGATCGCCGAACCGGTCTCGACCTGGGTCCAGGAGATCTTGGAGCGCGCACCACGGCAATCGCCACGCTTGGTGACGAAATTGTAGATGCCGCCCTTGCCTTCCTTGTCGCCCGGGAACCAGTTCTGCACGGTCGAATACTTGATCTCGGCATCATCCAGCGCAACCAACTCGACGACGGCAGCGTGAAGCTGGTTTTCGTCGCGCTGCGGCGCCGTGCAGCCCTCGAGATAGGAGACGTAGGCGCCTTCCTCACAGATGATCAGCGTGCGCTCGAACTGGCCGGTGTTCTTCTCGTTGATACGGAAGTAGGTCGACAGTTCCATCGGGCAGCGAACGCCCTTGGGTACGAAGACGAACGAACCGTCGGTGAATACCGCAGCATTCAGCGTCGCGTAATAATTGTCCGTCGTCGGCACGACCGAACCGAGATACTGCTTGATCAGCTCGGGATGCTCGCGAATGGCCTCCGATATCGACATGAAGATCACGCCGGCCTTCTGCAGTTCCTTCTTGAAGGTCGTGACGACCGATACCGAATCGAACACCGCATCGACGGCGACCTTGGAAGTCTGCACGCCGGCCAGGATTTCCTGTTCGCGCAGCGGAATGCCCAGCTTCTCATAGGTGCGCAGCAGCTCTGGATCGACTTCGTCCAGCGACACCGGGCCGGTCACGTTCTTGGGTGCGGCATAATAGTAGATGTCGTTGAAGTCGATCTTGGGATACTCGACACGAGCCCAGGTAGGCTCTTCCATCGTCAGCCAGCGCTTGTAGGCATCCAGACGCCATTCCAGCATCCAGTCCGGTTCCTGCTTCTTGGCCGAGATGAAGCGGATGATATCTTCAGAAAGCCCCTTCGGAGCCTTGTCCACTTCGATAACTGTCTCGAAGCCGTATTTGTACTGATCGATATCGATCCCACGGACCTGATCGATCGTTTCCTGGACAGCAGGCATCTTCAGTCTCCAAATTTTGCCGGTTCAAATTCCGGCAATTCCGTCAGTCTTGCGGGGAAAACAATGCCTCCCCCATGTAAGGGCCAAAAGGCGATTTTCCCACCTTTTGGCAAGCAGAAAATTGCTTTTCCGCCAATTCTGGAAGCCGCTTATGCGGCTCGTCCCGGCAGCTTGCGGCGACCGGCGATTTTTCCGAAAGCCGATATGGCCTTTTCGATGTCGGCCTGCGTCGTTTCAGGGCCAAGCGAAATGCGCAGGCCGCCGACTTCCGAGCTGAGTCCCATCGCAGTCAGGACATGGCTCTGCCCGACCTTGCCGGAAGAGCAGGCAGACCCCGCCGAAAGAGCTATTCCTTCGAGATCGAAGGCGATCTGACCGGTTTCGGCCTTCAACCCCGGCAGCGTGAAAAAGCTGGTATTTGCAACGCGAGGGCCGGCCGCGCCGTGGATGATCACATCGGGAGCTGCCTGCAGCATCGCCTGTTCAAGCCCATCGCGAAACGCGCCGATTCGGGCGTTGCGGCTCTCCAGCTGTTCAGACATCACTTCAGCTGCCGCGCCGAAGCCGATGATCGCGTGAAAATTCTCCGTCCCCGACCGGTGACCCTTCTCCTGACCGCCGCCCCGGATGAGCGGTTTCGGCATCAGCACTTCACCACGGGAAATAAGCGCGCCAATGCCTTTCGGACCGGCGATCTTGTGGGAGGAAATGATCAGGAAGTCGGCATCCAGCGCGTTGATGTCGAGCGCGATGCGTCCGGCCGCCTGAACCGCATCGACAACCATCAGTCCACGATACTTGTGAGCAAGTACTGCCGCCTCGGCCACCGGCTGGATGATGCCTGTCTCGTTATTGACGAGCATCACCGCCACCATCGGAAGGCCCGAAGCCGGATCGTGATTGGCTAGAAGCGTTTCGAGAGCGGCAAGATCGACGATGCCGGCAGGCGTTACCGGCACCTCCGTCACCTGCTCGGGTGCAAAACGGCCGCCTTCGCGGATCGCCGGGTGCTCTATGGCGGAGGCATAAAGACGCGATACCATAACAGGCGCCCGACCCATGCGATAATCCGGCGTCAAGACATGGTTGGATGCCTCTGTCGCGCCGCTCGTAAAGGTCACATGTGCAGATTCAGCCCCGACGAGCGCTGCGACCTGACGCCTTGCCTTCTCGACAGCAGCGCGCGCCGCCCTTCCCTCGCTATGTACGGAGGACGCATTTCCCGGCAAGGAAAAGGCTTCGACCATCGCGAGACGCGCGACTTCCGATAGCGGAGCGGTCGCATTCCAGTCGAGATATGTCCTCTGCAAAGCCATTGACTAGCCGCACTTCCTCGTCGTTCAATAGAATTGACCCCCACGCGGCGCGCGGAATCCTCATTTTAGTTGAAATCTCAACTGCGCTTGCCTTATGAGACTTCGCAACAGGCATTGCTGCCGCATGCCTAAGTTTCGAATGGTTCTAAACTGAGTTTTAGAAAAGCTGAGCGCCTTCGTCAAGTCAAACTCGACGGCAAGCGCAAGTTGGAACCAAAAACGATTGACCGGAGTACCGATGCCCGAAGTGATTTTCAACGGCCCTGCCGGCCGCCTGGAAGGACGTTACCAGCCCTCCAAGGAAAAGAGTGCGCCGATCGCGATCATCCTGCATCCGCACCCCCAGTTCGGTGGCACGATGAACAATCAGATCGTCTACCAGCTCTTCTACATGTTCCAGAAGCGTGGCTTTACCACGCTGCGCTTCAATTTCCGCTCGATCGGCCGCAGCCAAGGCGAATTCGACCACGGCGCTGGCGAATTGTCGGATGCTGCATCGGCGCTCGACTGGGTGCAGAGCCTGCATCCTGACTCGAAGAGCTGTTGGGTCGCCGGTTATTCCTTCGGCGCCTGGATCGGCATGCAGCTTCTGATGCGCCGCCCGGAAATCGAAGGTTTCATGTCGATCGCGCCACAGCCGAACATCTACGATTTCTCGTTCCTCGCCCCCTGCCCGTCGTCCGGCCTCATCATCAATGGTGATTCGGACAAGGTTGCGCCGGAAAAGGACGTCAACGGCCTCGTCGAGAAGCTGAAGACCCAGAAGGGTATTCTGATTACCCACAAGATCGTTGAAGGTGCCAATCACTTCTTCAACGGTCAGGTCGATACGTTGATGGGCGAATGCGAGGATTACCTCGATCGCCGCCTTGTCGGCGAACTGGTGCCGGAACCGGCCGCCAAGCGTATTCGCTGAATGCATAGGGCCTCCTAGGAGGCCCTTTTGTTGACCGAAAAGCCCCCTTCCTTTAGAAGGCGGCCTCGCTCGGAAATAATTCCGAATCTCTAATATCCGGAGCAGGTGCGGATGGCGGTATTCCCGCTGCGAAATCGGAAAAAGGGTGGACGCGTGCAAGCCGATCTTGCGCGCCTGCCGGTTCTCGCTGCCGCATTCCTGATTGCTCTCTTCGGTCTACTTGCCGGATCTCCGCGTAATGCCGAGATAGCCACATCGGCAAGGCCGGTGGATGACCGCTCTGACCGTTCTCCGGTACTGACCAAGCGCGACCCCTTGCGTGCCGTCTCGATTGCAGAGCGCAAGGATGGTGCAGGTGCGCATGCCTCCAATAACGAAGGCCTTCCCGCCCCACAATTTGTCGCGCTTCCGGCCGTAAACTACGCTACCGCCCGCGCATCGGGTCACAACAATGCTGTGATTGCCGGTGATGATTGGCCGAGCGCCCTGCCCCGCGCACCGCCGGTATCGACCTGATCGGGACATTCGCCTCACGGCATGAAATTTGACGGCCATGCCGACCGCTGATCGGTCCGGGCCAAACAGGATCTAGACAATGAGAAACTCTCCGTGGTTGGTGGGAAGCTATGCTCTCATCATCATCATCGGCATTCTGGTGGCGCTGCCGAATGTCATTCCGCAGTCCACACTGGACCGGATGCCGTCCTGGCTTCCCCATAGCCGCGTATCGCTGGGTCTCGACCTTCGCGGCGGCTCGCATCTCGTTCTGGAAGTCGATCGCGCCGACCTGATCAACGAGCGCATCCAGAGCCTGACGCAGGACACCCGTCGTGTCCTGCGCGACAAGAACATCAACACGTCTGCCATCCGTCGTGCCGGAGATGCTATCCTGGTGACGCTGCGCGATCCCGCCCAGCGCGATCAGGCCGTCACCGAATTGCAGACGCTGTCCAACCCGGTCGGTCTCGGCTCGGTCGGCAGTTCCGACCTCTCGATTACCACGCCGAGCGAAAACTCGATCTCGATCGCTCAGACAGAAGCGGGCATCAATGCCCACATCGCCGGTGCCGTGGAACAGAGCCTTGAAATCATCCGCCAGCGTGTCGACCAGGTTGGCGTTGCCGAACCGACGATCCAGCGCGTCGGCTCCGACCGTGTCCTCGTCCAGCTTCCGGGCGAACAGGATCCGTCGCGCCTTCGCCAGCTTCTCGGCTCGACCGCCAAGATGAGCTTTCACCTGCTCGGAAATCCGGGCGAACCGGGTGTCACCATGCTGTCCGACGAGCGTGGCCAGCAGTATCCTGTTCTCGACCGCGTCGAGCTTTCCGGCGACCGCCTTACCGATGCACGCGCCGCCTTCGAACAGCAGACCCAGCAGCCGATCGTCACCTTCCGCTTCGACAGTGCCGGTGCAACCCGCTTTGCCCAGATCACCCAGCAGAATGTCGGGCGTCCCTTCGCCATCGTTCTAGACAACAAGGTTCTTAGCGCCCCGACCATCCAGACGCCGATCACCGGCGGTTCCGGCCAGATTTCCGGCAGCTTCTCGCCTCAGGAAACCACCACGCTTGCAGCGCTCTTGCGCGCCGGCTCTCTTCCCGCCAAGCTGACCGTCATCGAAGAACGCACCGTTGGTGCCGACCTTGGTGCCGACGCCATTGAGATGGGTATCTATACCGGTCTCATCGGCTTCGCACTCGTCGTTGGCTTCATGCTGTTCCTGTACGGCTGGTGGGGCCTTCTCGCCAACACGGCGCTTCTCATCAACGTTATCCTGACCTTCGCAGGCCTGACGCTGATCGGATCAACCCTGACGCTGCCCGGCATCGCCGGTGTTGTGCTGGGTATCGGTCTGGCTGTTGATGCCAACGTTCTGATAAACGAGCGCATCAAGGAAGAAACCCGCAAGGGCAAGAGTGCCTTCGCAGCGATCGACGCCGGCTTTGCCCGTGCCTATTCGACTATTGTCGACTCCAACGTCACCAGCCTGATTGCGACCGTGCTTCTGTTCTGGTTCGGCTCCGGCCCGGTTCGCGGCTTTGCCGTCACCATGGGTCTCGGCATCATGATCTCAATGTTCACCGCCGTTTCGGTCGTGCGTGTCGCCATGGTCGCCATTACCGCCCGCCGCAAGCTGAAGAGGATCGAAATCAAGCCGCTTCTGCCGATCAACCTTGTGCCGGATGGTACCAAGATCCGCTTCATGCGTGGCCGCTATATCGGCATCGGCGTCTCGATCGTGCTTTCGATCGCCTCGGTCTTCCTGTTCTTCAAGCCAGGCCTGAATTACGGCGTCGACTTCCGCGGCGGTATCCAGATGGAAGTGACCACACAGGACACTGCAGATCTGGCCGCGTTCCGTTCCGGTCTCAGCGAGCTCGGCTTCGGGGAAGTCGGCCTGCAGGAGTTCGGTGCACACAACCGCGTTCTCGTGCGTGTCGAGCGCCAGGAAGGCGGGGAAGAGGCGCAGACGGTTGCCGTCGAGAAACTCAAAGCGGAAGTCGTCAAGATCGATCCGACCGCCAAGGTAGAACGGACCGAAGTCGTCGGCCCGAAGGTTTCGGGTGAGCTTGCCGTTGCCGGCTTCCTGTCGCTCTTCCTCGCTTCGATCGCGATGATGATCTATATCTGGGTGCGCTTCGAATGGCCGTTCGCGGTCGGCGCGATCGTCACCCTGATCCTCGACATCACAAAAACCGTCGGATTCTTCGCGATCACCGGGCTGGACTTTAACCTGACCGCTATCGCCGCAGTGTTGACGCTTGTCGGTTATTCGGTCAACGACAAGGTCGTCGTCTATGACCGCATGCGTGAAAACATGCGTATCTACAAGAAGATGCCGTTGCGCGACCTGATCGACCTGTCGATCAACGAAACGCTGGCACGAAGCCTCTACACCTCCGCCACGGCCTTCCTCTGCATGTTGCCGATGGCAATCTGGGGCGGCAGCGCCGTGTCGAGCTTCGCCATCCCGATGGTCTTCGGCATCGCGGTCGCAGCTCTTTCGTCGGTCTTCATCGCGGCCCCGATCCTGCTCTTCCTCGGCGACTGGCGCACCCGTCACCGGGCACAGAAGCCTGCAGAAGAGGTTACGGAAGACACGAAGGGCATCAGCAAGGCCTGATCCCGTCATCAATAGACAGACGAAGGGGCGGATCGAATTCCGCCCCTTTTGCTATCCACGCTCGCCTGGAGTGATTGATTTCATGGTTATGGAGCTTGCCGCCTATGCGGGGCTTTTCTTTTCGGCACTCATCGCAGCGACGATCCTGCCCATGCAATCGGAGGCTATCCTTGTCGGCCTGCTGCTGACCGGTGAGCATTCCACCGTGGCTCTTTTGCTCACGGCCTCGATCGGCAATACGCTTGGCGGCGCAGTCAATTGGCTTCTGGGGCGCGGCATCGAGCGTTTCAGGGGGCGGCGCTGGTTTCCAGTCAAAACACCACAATTGGAGAAGGCGCAGCGCTGGTATCGGCGCTACGGAAAATGGTCGCTTCTGTTCAGCTGGCTGCCGATCGGCGGTGATGCGCTGACAGTCGTGGCCGGGATTCTGCGCGAACCCCTTCCCACGTTCCTGCTGCTCGTGTTCATCGGCAAGGCAGCCCGTTACGCGGTTCTGGCCTGGGTCACTCTGCGCTGGGTGTGAAGTCGAAGGGTCGGCGCCGGGAAATGCGATAGACCGCAGCCGGTGGAATGTTGCGCACGGTGCCGCCGACACGCACCGCCTTCAGACCCAGCCTATCGAGGATGCGCCGCGGCACCGGGCAACGTGGGCCATAAGTAAATTGATAGAGTGATGCACCCGGCCTCAGATAGGCAAATACACCGGCCAGGATCGCCGTCTGCTTGCGCGGCGACATCGAAAGAAGCGGCAGTCCGCTGACCGCAGCGCCTACACTCGGCTCCTCGAAAAGATGGGCCTTGCGCAATCTCGACGCATCCATCTGCAGGACCCGCGCCTTCGGAAAACGATGCTTCAGCCGCGGCAGGAATTCATCGCCATATTCGATCAGCGTCAGGTTATCCTCGGCCACGCCGCGCGCTAGAAGCGAGCGGGTAAATACACCCGTCCCCGGTCCAAGCTCGATCACCGCCCCGGCAGAGCCGTCGATTTCCTGCGTAATCAGCCTGGCGAGCGTTTCGCCCGATGCGGCAACCGCTCCCACTCGCAGGGGATTACTCGCCCATGAGCGAAGAAAATGCAGGATGTCCGACAACTGCGCCTCGCCGAACCCTGGCTCTGCTGCGATGACATCCGAAGCGTCTGCCATGGCGTCGCTTCGGCAGTGAGATCGAAACCAACGCATCGACAACATCTCCGTTTGGGGCTTGCGCGTCTGAAGGTGGTGAGTCCACCGGACAAGCGCAATGACCATCGCAAATTGTTGCGAAATGATGGCGGAGGGAACAATGCTTGGGCTGCCGCCATTAATGCGTTCAAAATCGATGCATGTGGAGGAGCCCGCCGATGAAAAATACAATCGAGCCGATCGGGGACGATGAGGAACGTGGAGAACTGAAACGGGTCATGGGTCCCGGACTGCTGCTTCTGTTCATCGTCGGGGATGTGCTCGGGACCGGCATTTACGCGCTGACCGGACAGGTGGCGGCAGAAGTCGGTGGTGTCGTCTGGCTGCCGTTTCTGATCGCCTTTGTCGTCGCGCTCCTGACCGCCTGCAGTTATCTCGAACTGGTCACCAAATATCCGAAGGCAGCCGGTGCGGCGCTCTACACCCACAAGGCTTTCGGCATTCATTTCGTGACCTTTCTCGTCGCCTTCGCCGTCATGTCGTCCGGCATCACTTCAGCCGCCACCGCATCACGCGCATTTGCCGCCAACTTCTCGACTTCTCTCGGGCTGGACGTCGGCGCCTTCGGCGTACCGCTGATCGCGCTCGGCTTCATCGCACTCGTTGCGGCGATCAATTTTCGCGGCGTCGGCGAAAGCGTGAAATTGAACGTGCTCCTGACCGTCGTCGAATTGACCGGACTGGTGTTGATCATCGGCATCGGCCTCTGGGCTATAGCCGGTGGACAGGGTGACGTGTCACGCGCATGGACGTTTGAAGCACCTGAAGGTGGAGGAACTTTCTGGCCGGTCGTTGCGGCCACCACGCTTGCCTTTTTCGCCATGGTCGGTTTTGAGGACTCGGTGAACATGGCCGAGGAATGCAAGAAACCCAGCAAGATCTTTCCCAAGGTTCTCCTGGGCGGCCTCGCGATCACCGGCACCATCTACGTATTGGTGGCAATCTCGGCCATCACGCTGGTGCCGGCTGCAGAACTGGGTGAAGGTGAGACGCCACTACTGAAGGTCATCCAGGCCGGCGCGCCCACCTTTCCTGTGGGTGTCTTCGCCGTGATCACCATGTTTGCCGTCGCAAATTCGGCGCTGATAAACATGATGATGGCTAGCCGCCTCCTTTACGGCATGAGCCGCGAAGGCGTTTTGCCCGCTTCGCTGGGCAAGGTTCATTCGGCGCGCCGCACCCCATACATCGCGATCATCTTCACATCGCTGCTAGCGGTGGCGCTGATCCTGTTTGCAGGCGGCGTGAAGGAGCTGGGCGGCACGACGGCGCTGTTGCTGCTCTGCGTTTTTGCAATCGTCAATGTCGCCGTACTGATGCTCAGGAAGGACAAGGTAAGCCACAAGCACTTTCGCACGCCGACCATTCTGCCGGTGCTAGGTGCCTTGACCTGTGCCTTCTTCGCCGGCCCCTGGACAGGCCGCGATCCGATCCAGTACGTGATCGCTGGCTGCCTTCTCGTCCTAGGCACTGTGCTCTGGCTGGCCACGGTGCAGTTCATGCGCACCGCCAGCCAGTCGGCATAGTCAGGATTACCTGCCCCGGAATGACAGACGGCCGTCGCCCGCAACATTTGGGGCGACGGCGCTGTAGTCGGTTATCCGGTACTGCCCGCCTTCGACCGGGTGGCTGTGGGTGGCCGTAATCACCATGACTTCCGCCCCGGCCGCTTCACCTGCCTGGATGCCTGCCGGAACATCTTCGAATACGAGAACGTCGCTCGGGTTGACCCCGAGGCGTTCAGCACCGAGACGATAGCCCTGCGGATTGGGCTTGCCGATGGTGACGTCTTCCGCCGTGACGAGATATTTCGGCACCGGGATACCCGCAGCCGCGAGCCTTGCCTTGGCCAGTTCCAGCGGCGACGATGTGACGATCGCCCAGCACTCGACCGGCAACTGCTTCAGGAATTCGGCAGCGCCGCCAAGCGCAACAACGCCTTCGACGTCATCGATCTCTCCCTGCAGGATCTTTTCCGCCTCGACGATCGGATCGACGCCGGGCAGGTTCAGATCGGTGATCGTGTCGATGCCACGACGGCCGTGCATGGTCGGCAGGAATTTCTCCACATCAAGGCCCATTCCTTCCGCCCATTTGCCCCAAACACGCTCTGCGGCCGCAGTAGACGTCAGGATCGTTCCATCCATATCGAAGAGGAAGGCGGCATAATCGCGCGACGGCAGGACGGACTTGGTGGAAGCAGCAGAAGACAAGGGAATTCCTCTCGAAATGAGTGGTAGATGGCGGGATCTCCATGACTATCCCGCCAGTGACGCAGGCGCAAATAATCCCGTGATTTTTTAGCATCCTGGCGTAAGTTTGCCGCGGGACATCAAAGGGAGGATCATTTGACATACCCATCCGTAAGCCATGCCGATCTCAGTGGACGTGGCGTCTTGATTACCGGCGGCGGCTCGGGGATCGGCGCAGCACTGGTCGAAGGTTTCGTCAAACAGGGCGCCAGGGTCGCGTTCATCGATATCGCCGAGAAACCTAGCCGGGAGCTGGTCGAGGGACTGGCAAAAGACGCGGACCACAAACCGGTATTTGTCCGAGCAGACCTTTCCAACGTGGACGAGTCTCAAGCCGCCGTCCGCGAAGCTGCCCAGCACCTGGGCTCGCTTTCCGTTCTGGTCAACAATGCGGGCTGGGACGACCGGCATGAAATGGCGGAAGTTACCGAGGACTATTGGGACAAGAGCCAGGCGATCAACCTGAAGCAGATGTTCTTCGTTTCGCAGGCGGCCGTTCCGTTCATCAAAGAGGCGGGCGGTGGGGCGATCGTCAATTTCTCGTCGATCTCCTATCTGCTCAATACCGGCCGCATGCCGGCCTATACGACGGCCAAGGCCGGCATTATCGGGCTGACCAAGAGCCTTGCCGGAAAGCTTGGTCCAGACAATATCCGGGTAAATGCGATCCTTCCCGGCATGATCATTACCGAAAGACAGAAGCGCCTGTGGCTGACGGATGAAAGCATCGCCGCAATGATCGACCGGCAATGCCTGAAGCGAACGCTCGACGGAACCGACCTTGTCGGCCCTTGCCTGTTCCTCGCCTCAGACGCCTCCGCCGCCATGACCTCGCAGACGCTGGTCATCGACGGCGGAACGCTTTGATCAAAATAAAAATGCCGCGCGGACGGAGAGAGATGTCCGCGCGGCCCGTGCAGCCTACTCTGCCGGGGAGAGAGTAGGCGCAACCTCGGTGCCGTGGCTCCGCAGCGGACGGTTGCCCGTCAGAAGCCGCGCCAGGATGTAGAAGACCGGTGTCATGAAGATGCCGAAGAAGGTGACGCCGATCATGCCGGAGAAGACGGCAACACCCATGGCGGCACGCATTTCCGCACCCGCACCGGTCGAGATGACCAACGGCACCACGCCCATGATGAACGCCATCGACGTCATCAGGATCGGGCGAAGACGCAGTCGGCTCGCTTCCACCGCGGCCTCCAAGGGTTTCCTTCCGGCAAGTTCAAGTTCGCGGGCGAACTCCACGATCAGGATCGCGTTTTTCGCCGATAGCCCCACCAACACCACTAA
Source organism: Aliirhizobium cellulosilyticum (assembly GCF_014198105.1). NCBI lineage: Bacteria > Pseudomonadati > Pseudomonadota > Alphaproteobacteria > Hyphomicrobiales > Rhizobiaceae > Aliirhizobium > Aliirhizobium cellulosilyticum. The sequence goes on from NZ_JACIGW010000001.1 coordinate 1,481,562, forward strand.
TCCTATCTGGGTGAAGATGTTGTTGTCGCCACCGGTCAGCCATACGCCGGTCAACGCTGCAAGCACGCCCATCGGTACGATCATGATGATCGCGATCGGCAATGTCAGGCTCTCATACTGGGCAGCCAGCACGAGATAGACGAGCAGCAGGGCGAGCGGGAAGACGATGATGCTCGAATTGCCGGCGAGGATCTGCTGGTAGGTCAGGTCTGTCCATTCGAAGTCGATACCCGAGGGCAGCGTTTCGGCGAGGATCTTGGTGATCGCAGCCTCCGCCTGCCCCGACGAATAACCCGGTGCCGGAGCGCCGTTGATATCCGACGACAGGAAGCCGTTGTAGCGCGTCGTCCGTTCCGGACCTGCCGATGCATCGACCTTCAGCAATGCCGAGAGCGGGATCATCTCGCCCGACTGCGAACGGACCTTCAGCTGACCGATATCCTCGGCCTTGGCGCGGTATTGCGCATCGGCCTGGACGCGGACGCTGTAGGTGCGGCCGAAGGCGTTGAAGTCGTTCACATAGAGCGAACCGAGATAGATCTGCAGCGTCTCGAACACATCCGTGACGGAGACACCGAGCTGTTCGGCACGGGCACGATCAAGATCGGCATAAAGCTGTGGCACGTTGATCTGGAAGCTCGAGAACACGCCCGTCAGTTCCGGAGCCTGATAGGCCTTGGCCATGACGGCCTTGGTTGCCTCGTCGAGAGCCTCGTAACCGTAGCCGGCCCGATCCTCGATCTGCAGCTTGAAGCCGCCTGTCGTGCCGAGGCCGTTGACCGGCGGCGGCGGGAACATGGCGATGAACGCATCCTGGATACCGGCGTATTTCTGGTTCAGCGCCATCGCAATGGCACCGCCTGAAAGATCCGGCGTGGTGCGCTTGTCGAAATCGTCAAGCACGGCGAACACGATGCCCGAGTTGGAGCCGATGGTGAAACCGTTGATTGACAGGCCCGGGAAGGCGATCGCATGTTCGACGCCCGGCTGCTCCATGGCGATATCGCTCATCCGCTTGATCACGTCTTCCGTCCGGTCGAGCGTTGCGCCATCGGGTAGCTGTGCGAAGCCGATCAGATACTGCTTGTCCTGCGCCGGCACGAAACCGCCCGGCACGGCACTGAACATGCCGTAGGTCGCACCGACCAGCGCCAGATAGATCACCATCACGATGCTCTTGCGCGACAGAAGTCCGCCGACCGAGCGGCCGTAGCCGTTTGCCGCCTTACCGAAACCTCGGTTGAAGCCACGGAAGAACCAGCCAAAGATCTTGTCCATGCCGCGCGTCAACCAATCTTTCGGCGCATGGTGATCCTTCAAAAGAAGAGCCGCCAGAGCCGGAGACAAGGTCAGCGAGTTGATCGCGGAAATGACAGTCGAGATGGCGATCGTCAGGGCAAACTGGCGATAGAACTGGCCCGACAGACCGGTGATGAAGGCAAGCGGAACGAAGACCGCGACCAGAACCAGCGCGATCGCGATGATCGGACCGGACACTTCGCTCATAGCCTTGTATGTCGCCTCCCGGGGACTTAGGCCGTTCTCGATATTTCGCTCGACATTTTCGACCACGACGATCGCGTCGTCGACGACGATGCCGATCGCCAGCACAAGCCCGAACAGGGTGAGCGCATTGATCGAGAAGCCGAAGGCATACATGACCGCAAACGTGCCGATGACCGAGACCGGAACCGCGATCAGCGGAATGATCGAGGCGCGCCATGTCTGCAGGAAGATGATGACGACGAGAACGACCAGCGCGATCGCTTCGAGAAGCGTATCGAGAACCTTTTCGATCGACGAACGCACGAACTTGGTCGTGTCGTAGACGATCTCGTATTTCACGCCTTCCGGCATCGCCTTCTGCAATTCGTCCATGGTGGAACGAACCTGGTCGGCGATTTCAATCGCGTTGGAGCCCGGCGCCTGGAGAACCGGGATTGCAACGGCCGGCTGGCCGTCGAGAAGCGACCGCAGCGAATAATCGGCAGCGCCGAGTTCGATACGGGCAACATCGCGCAGACGGGTGATCTCGCCGTTGGAACCGGTCTTGACGATGATATTGCCGAATTGTTCCGGCGTCGTAAGGCGGCCCTGGGCATTGACGTTCAGCTGCAGGTCTACACCCGGAACCGTCGGCGAGGCGCCGATTGTGCCGGCGGCTGCCTGCACGTTCTGTCCACGGATTGCATCGGTAATGTCGCTGGCCGCCAGCGAAAGCGCTGCGGCCTTCTGCGGATCGATCCAGATGCGCATCGAATAGTCACCGGCACCAAAAATCTGCACCTGGCCGACGCCTTCGATACGGGCCAGACGATCCTTGATGTTGAGCGTCGCATAGTTGCGCAGATAGGTCAGGTCATAACGGTCGGTATCTGAGACCAGATTGACCACCATGATGAAGTCCGGCGAGCTTTTCACCGTCGTGATGCCGAGCGCACGCACTTCCGTCGGCAGGCGAGGTTCCGCCTGGCTGACGCGGTTTTGTACCAGCTGCTGCGCCTTGTCGGGGTCGGTGCCGAGCTTGAAGGTGACGGTCAGCGTCATGACGCCGTCGGACGTCGCCTGGCTGGACATGTAAAGCATGTCCTCGACGCCGTTGATCTGCTCTTCGAGCGGCGTTGCGACGGTTTCGGCTATGACCTTCGGGTTTGCACCCGGATAGGTCGCCTTCACGACCACAGATGGCGGCACGACATTCGGATATTCCGAGATCGGCAACGATCGCAGTCCCAGCAGGCCGGCAACCACGATGAGAATGGACAGGACCCCGGCAAACACCGGTCGGTCGATAAAGAAGCGGGATATGTTCATCTTGAAAGCCCTCTCTCCTGGGCGATGGTCAGGGCGCAAATGGCCCCTGCGCCCGCAGCACGCTGCCGCGGGCGATCGATAGGTTCAGGTTCGGAAAGGCCGGTCAGCCGGCCCGTTGGTTACTTCGAGGCGAGTTTCGCTTCGTCCTGCGGGTCGACCGTTGCGCCGGGGCGCACGCGCTGCAATCCGTTGACGATGATGCGGTCGCCGGCATTCAGGCCCTTTTCGACGATGCGCATGCCGTCGATTGCCTCACCCAATTCGACCGGGCGGTAGGCGACGGTATTCTTGCCGTCGACGACGAGCACAAACTTCTTGTCCTGATCGTTGCCGAGCGCCCGTTCACTGACGAGAACGCGGTTCATCGGCTCAGGCTCCCCCATGCGCACCCGCACGAACTGACCGGGGATCAGCCTGCCGCCCGGATTGCCAAACACCGCCCTCACCCGGATCGTGCCGGTACCGGCCGCCACCTGGTTATCGATGAGCTGCAGATGCCCCTTGATGGCTTCTGAGCCGGGAGCCAGCGTTACGATTTCCACCGGAACCTGATCGATTGCCGGCTGGCCATCTGCGAGCGGCAGTTCGGCGAGAGTGCGGGTCACCAGCTGCTCGTCGGCATCGAAGCTCGCATAGATCGGATCGGCGGAAACCAGCGTCGTCAGCGGCGCCGACGCAGAACCGCCCGCAACCAGATTGCCAACCGTTACCTCAATCTTGCCGACACGTCCGGCAATCGGTGCCTTGATTTCGGTGTAACCGAGATTGAGTTCGGCGACACGAAGCGCGGCCTTGGCCGACTGGAGATTGGCCTTGGCTTCGCGTTGCGTGCTCTGCCGCTGCGCCAGATCGCTCTGCGAGATCGTGTTGCGCGAAAGAAGCGTATTGCCCCGTTCAAGTTCGGTTTCGGCATAGGCGAGCTTTGCTTCAGTCGAGGCAACGGAGCCTTCCGCTTCAGCGACTGCCGCCATATAAGGCTCGGGATCGAGGGTCACCAAGAGGTCACCAGCCTTGACCAGCCCGCCTTCACGGAAATGGACGGACTTGACCTCGCCGGCTACGCGCGGACGAACGTCAACGCGATCGACGGCTTCCAGACGGCCGGAAAATTCCTGCCACGTGCCGACCTTGCGGGGCTGCACGGTGGCGACAGTAACCGGAATGGCGGCAGGTGCCACAGCCTCTGCAGGCGAAGCAGCATTGGCGCCGTTCGGCATGTCGAAATAGAAGGCTGCGCCTGCAATAAGCACAGAGGTCGTCAGGCCGGCGCCCAACAGGGCCCAGCGGGGTGTCTTCGATGTCATTGTGAACTCCTTCAGCCTTGGGAAGGGCTGTTATCGTTTCCTGGAACTAGAAATATGGGCAGAAACTGCTGACCTCAGCTCGTCAACTGACGAACGAAGGTCGAAAACTCCGTGCAGAGCCCGGCTAACCAGGCTCCGCCAACGCCGTGATACAGGCCCGTCCAGCCACTGCCGGCGGGCAATACACGCTTGGTGACACTCACCCCTGCCCCGGAAAGCTTGTCGGCATAACCGAGTGCTTCGTCGCGCAAAGGATCGTCGTCAGATGTCATGACCAGCGCCGGCGCGACACCCGATAACCGCGAACACAGACAGGGCGCGGCGTAAGGGTGCTGCATCGAGCAGGCGGAACCGAGATAATGGCTCCATCCGTCCGACCAGCGTTCACGCATGCCGATCTCGTCGGCACCGCGGATCGAGGCCGATGTCATCATCGGGTCGATCATGGGGGAGAGCAGAACCTGCCCGGTAAGCCGGCCCGGCATCTGGTCCCTTGCCTTCAACGCGGCTCCTGCGGCAACATTGCCACCGGCCTCGTCTCCGGCAATCAGCAGGGGCGACTTGCCCTTGCCATAATCATTCAGCTTCTTGCTGAGGCCATAGAGCGCCAAAAACGCGCATTCCATCGCCTTCGGGAATACATTGCCAGAAACTCTCCCGTAGTCGGCTTCGACCACGACCGCGCCGGCGTCTTCAAGAGCGCTGATCACTGGCCGCGGAGCGTTTTCGTCTACTGGCGTCTGAAATGCATCACCCTTCAGGTAGAGCACGACCGGCGGCTTGCCGCCCTGCACATTGCCCTTGTGAATGCGCACGGGGATAGCGGCCTTCCAAGGCCCATCAATCTCCAATGTTTCCCAGCGCAGCGACATAGCGTTTCTTCCGTTTTAGCCACAGGTCTTGCGGCGAATTCGTATTCAGATATTATTGTTCGGGATCGCAAGCGCAATACGCCTCGATCGGCAACACTTTTCCAAATTCATGGATAATCGCGTCGCAAGGAGAATTCCATGGACCAGCTATCGGCAATGCGTGTTTTCGTAAGGGTCGTCGAGACCGGCAATTTCACCCGTGCGGCGACGACGCTCAACATCCCGAAAACCACCGTCACCAACATGGTGCAGGCACTTGAGGCGCATCTGCAGACCACTCTGCTCAACCGCACGACGCGGCGCGTCATGGTGACGACGGACGGCGCCCTCTATTACGAGCGGGCGATCCAGATCCTCGCCGATATAGCCGAGCTCGATGGTAGTCTCTCGACCTCTCAGACACAGCCCAGCGGCCGTGTTCGCCTGGAGATGGCAGGCGCCTTTGCCGACCTCCTGATCATCCCGCACTTGTGCGATTTTCATGAACGATATCCGCTGATTAAGCTCGACATCGGCGTGGGTGACCGGCTGGTGGATTACATTGCAGAAAACGTCGATTGCGCGCTTCGCGGAGGCACCCCGACGGACCAGTCGCTGATTGTTCGAAAGGTCGGAGAAATCGGCATGCAAGCCTATGCCGCTCCGCTCTATCTGGAAAAAATGGGCGAGCCGGCGCATCCGACAGACCTCAATAACGGTCACCGCTGTGTCGGATATCTGCAGGCGCCGTCCGGAAAAATCATGCAGATGAGTTTCACGCGCGGCGACGAGGAAATCGAGATCGATCCGAACTACATCGTCTCCGTCAACGACGCCCGCTCCTATCTGGATGCGGCAATCGCCGGTGTCGGTGTCGCCCAGGTGCCGCGCTTCATGGCCCAGAAGGCTTTGCAGGAGGGCAAGCTTGTGCCGATCCTGTCGGATTGGGTCTGTGAGAGTTTCCCGCTCTACATCGTTTATCCCCAGACACGCCATCTCAGCAACAAAGTGCGTGTCGTCGTCGATTGGCTTGCCAAGCGCGTACAGACCTTGAAGGTCGAGGAAAACCGCATGCTCATGCGTGAGGCAAGCTGACGGACAGCCTGCTTTGCGGGTTAGCCGTAGGGAGACGTGCAGGCCCGGCGTGGACCACCGTCGAAAGGCTGGTAGCTATTGTCTTCACTTCGATAGGAGCGGTAGCGCTCGTGGCACCATGCCTCGTGCGTGCCGATAGGCATCGACCTCACGTCTGCGGTCTGCTGCTCCTGTGATGCCATGACGACAGACGACGCTACAGCAATATTCCTCGCCGGCTCACGCCCACCGTCAGCGAACAAGTCCGTTGCCGGCTGGACGGAAGCGGTGTCCATGGCCGGCGACACGCATTCCCTCCGTGGACCGCCGCCATAGGGTTGATAACTGTTATCCTCGACCTGATAGGATCGGTAACGAGCAAGACACCAATCCACATGCCCGGCATCAAGCTGCGCAGTACCCGTCGCGGCGCTATCGACCGGCTGGGCAGCCTCGGCAACATTTTCGGCGATGTCCGGTGTCTTCGAACCCCGCTCCTCGCTACGGGCAAAGGAAGCGGTTTCCACGTCTCCATCGGTCGGCGCGACGTAGGCAGCCACCTGAACGCCTTCGATGCGCTCGTAGCCCTGTTTGGCCGGATCGACGGAAGTCGGCCTGGACGTCCACAAGTCGGGCGTTTCCATGTGGGCGAAATGATACGGCTCATAGTCTCGGGTGGCATATGCCACGACAACAAGGCCTGCGACGAACAGAAACACCGCACATACGATTGTGGAGACAAGAGTAAAAATCGCGCGCACGCCTAGCAGCCCATAAAGATTGGAATTGCCGGTAAAATGCGCGGAAAGCCAAAGAAGTTCCGACCGCCGAAAACTTTGTTTTCAGCGATAAACTATTGTCATATATTTGTTTTAAGAAGATATGGTGGGTGATGTAGGGCTCGAACCTACGACCCGCTGATTAAGAGTCAGCTGCTCTACCAACTGAGCTAATCACCCGTAACCAACCGCTTCAGTGGCCTGCGCCGTTGGTGTGAGTGGCCGTATAAAGAGCTTCTTTTGGCTTGTCTAGCGGCCAAAATGATTTTCTTTGTGCAACTGCTCAAAAAAATCACCGCTCTCGATGGAAAGCCTTATTTCGTGGGACTTCCCGCCCTGATTATTTTTCAGATGTGCAGCATGCCTTCCGCTATCTTCACCGCATGCCCTCCAATACGTGCCTTCGCGATCTCACCACCCTTGGAATCGATATGCAGATGGATGAAGGACGTGCGACCGATTTCCAAGCCTTGTTCCACGATGATCGGATGATGTCCCTCAGGCAAAGCATCGAATTGCTGGATCGCACCCGCCAGTGCGGCAACCGCAGCACCAGTCGCAGGATCCTCCCAGATCCGCATATCTGGCGAAAACATCCGTGCGTGAAATTTCGCCTGATGATGCACGCCGCCCCTGCAATAAACATAGGCTGAAGCGAGCGCACCATCGACGAATGGGGCCACCCGCTCCCACAGGGTCGATTCAAATTCGAGATTCTGCACCGTTGCGAGATTGCGCAGCGGCACGAGCAGAAACGGAACCCCGGCAGTCCAAATCGACAGAGTATGGTTCTCAAACGCCATGTCAGTGGTTTTGACCGTAATCGAATCCGCGATACCTTCCCGATCCAGCGGGATGTCTATCCTTACCGGGCGGCGTGGAAGCTCGAACTCGGCGAAGGTCGCCTCCCCCGTCCGCATCCTGATCGCACAGCGAACCGGGCCGACCTTTTCTTCAATCACGGACATAAGATCAAGCTCCGTCACCCCCGGCTCGTGGTCTCGCTCCGCAAGTGCGATGGCCGCACCGACCGTTGGGTGTCCCGCAAAGGGTAATTCTTTTCCCGGCGTAAAAATGCGAATCTGGGCCGAATGCCCGTTCGATTCCGCGGGCCACAGAAAGACCGTTTCCGACAGGTTTATCTCGCGTGCGATCGCCTGCATGGCGTCGTCCGAAAGTCCTTCCGTATCGAATATGACCGCAAGCGGATTGCCGGAAAGTCTCCGATCGGTGAAAACATCGTAGATGGCATAATGTCTTGCCACGACTCCCCTCCCTTTCAAGACAGGGCCGCACCCTGCCCGAGCGCGCTTAAGGAAGCAAGCGACAGGCTAGCGGCCTATGCCGGAGAAAAAACAGTCCAAAATTGGTAACATCAGCGGATTATAGTTGTGGGCAATGGGATCTGCAGATCGGATGATGACGACGCCGTCGATCTCCTGCTCCTTGTCATGCGGCATATGCGCCTCAATCCGGGCCTTAATTTCGGACGATGTCACCGGAAAGCGATAAAGCCTGAAAACCACGATGCGGTTATCCTTGTGGCTGGCGTAAAAATGCTGATCTGCCTCTGCTTCAGAGAGAGCGAGCCCCGTTTCCTCACGCACTTCTCTCGCCATATTGCCCGCAACATCGAGCTTTCCATCGACGATGTCGCTGAGGTCGAGCGAGCCGGCTGCGCAATAGACTTGCCCCGGATTGGCCGTGCGATCGCTCATACGGATGGCAATGATCGCGCCGTCGGACGAGACGATCACCGCAAAGCCGAACAGATGCAGAGCCCCTTCGGGATCAGGCCGCTTGCGCCACCACAGAAGCGTCGAATAGGGAATGACATGAGCTACCCCTCTAATGACGCCCTGATCGTAGGTCAGATGCCGCTGAAGGACCATCTGGCCGTTGAAGAGATGCGGATTGGCGTTGATTTCCCTCTCCCAATTCGCCTCGATTTCAGCCTGATGCACTACGTAGAGGGGATGCGGATCGTCTACCACCGAAAGATCGAAGGCATCGACGCGCACAGGACTTGTAGATGGCGGCCAGATACCTGCAGGCCTGCCAGCTAATCCGGGAGCGAATGGGGTTATCATGGGAGGTTTATCTCCACGACCACAGGGCAATGGTCGGATGCCTTGGGTCTGTCCCAGCCAATACGCGGATAGCGCTCCACCTCCTGCCCCGGCGGAAAAATCGTGCGAAACGGTTGGCCGTTGCGAATGACATCCGGCACTGCAGCCGGATTATGTTCCGCAAGTGCCGGAGAGAGCCAGAGGTAGTCAAGTTGGCAGAGATGCTGTTCTTCTGGCCCGCGCGCATGATAAAGCGTCCATCGATCCATCACGCCGCGCCGGGTCATGACATTGTGGGCAAAGTCGTCGTGACTGAAAACGTCAAGTGCACTCATCTCCTCCGTCACAGGCTCGAACCGATAGCCGGTGCGGCGGGTGCCGATCACCTTCACCCGCTCCTGATAATCATTCATGTCGCCGCAGATAGCGAAATTCATTCGACCGGTATTCTCCGTACCGAATCTTTTCTCGATGATGTGTCGCACGGCCTTCGCTTCTGCGATCCGGAGCGCCATCGTACCGATACGTCCGTCCTTGTTATCGCGTGCATTACTCATCGATTTGAAATGCACGACGTAGAGTGACAAGCGCTTGTCCCCGATTTTGAGATCCAGCTCCAGGCAGTCGCGTTTGAAGATCTTGTCGGTCGGTCGGCTGGTCAGCGCTAGTTCGTCGTTAAACAGATCGAGATCCTGATAGGTCAGCATCGCGTGGCTGCGGACATCGAGTACTTCTATTTTCTGGCCGCTTCGCGTCTCGTCGCGCATCAGGACCGCGACATCGATGCCGCGCCCATCATTACCCTCAACCAGAAACTTCTGCAGATAGCCATTGCCGACCATGCGGTAGAGATAGCCGTATTCGAAAGCCTGCAATGCCGGTATATTGTCGACTTCCTGCAGGCACAGGATATCGGCATCCGCATCGGCAATGGCGAGCGCCGAAAGCTGGCGAGTATCATCCGTCTCGGCGATCAGCCGGGCCTGCTCAAGTTGCTCGTATTCCTGTTTGCTGCCCACTTCGAACAGTCGCAGAACCCTGTCCTGGCGCAACTGATTGCGCCAGCCGGAGAAATCGAAACGGGTCATGAGGTTTTCGATATTGAAGGTACCGAGGCGAAGAGACATGCAAACTTCCCTATTGCGACCGGCACATTAGCGGCTCGACAGTTAGCTGGCTACAGCCTCCAGGCCGAGCGGATGATGATCGCCACCATGTCGCCGACCTTGACCGGCTGGCGGCTGAACGCGCGCAGAACCTGCTCGTCGCCGAGTGCCAGTTTCAGCGCGTAACGCTCGCCCTCGAACAGCACGGATGTTACACGCGCAGACACGCCTTCGCCGGCGATCTCCACATCCTGCGGCCGGATGAGGATATCGGCACAATCGGCGCCATGTGAGCGGCTGAGCAGTTGCTGCAAGACATCCCAGTCCAGCTGACGGTTCTCGACCGAGGCTGCCGGCCATGCGACGATCGCCCCCTGCCCGACCAGTCCGCCAACCAGCCGGCCTTCCGGCCGCGCATAGATTTCCTGCGGGCTTGCCACCTGCAGAAGCCGGCCTTCCGACATCACCGCGACATCCGTCGCCAGCGCCATGGCTTCCGCCTGGTCATGCGTGACATAAATCATCGTCGCGCCGGACCGTTGATGAAACTCGCGGAACGTCTCTTCCATTTCCTGCCGCAGATGCCGATCGAGATTGGCGAGCGGCTCGTCGAGCAGAACCACATCAGGATCCGTCACAAGGCATCGCGCCAGCGCAACACGCTGTCGCTGGCCACCGGAGAGATCAGCGGGGCGGCGATCCGCATAGGCTTCGAGCCTAACCGCCGCGAGCGCCTCTCGGATTTTGGTCGAGCGTCTCTCGCCGGTGACACCGCGAACCTTGAGCGGATAGCCGACATTGTCGGCAACGCTCATATGCGGCCACAGCGCGTAGGACTGGAACACCATCGCCATGTTGCGATGTTCCGGCGCCACCATCTCGCCGGCATCCGCCAGCACCCGGTCACCAAGCAGGATCGAGCCGTCGGTCGGCTGCTCGAAGCCGGCGATCATTCTGAGCACCGTCGTCTTGCCGCAGCCGGAGGGACCCAGCAATGCGAGAAAACCACCATCGCGAACTTCCAGCGATACATCGTTCACGGCTGGACGGCCGCCGGTTTCGAATGCCTTGGACAGGCGGTTTAGGATCAGCTTCGCCACGGTACCACACCTTTCGGCAGTCTCTTCGCCATCAGTTCCAGCACCAGCATCATCGCGATCACCATGATGACCACGAGGACGGAAAGCGCTGCAGCGAGATTGAAGCTGCCGCTGTCATCGAGATTGTAAATCGCCACGCCGAGCGTCTGCGTGCCGGCCGACCAGAGGATGGCCGAGACGGTGAGCTCGTTGCAGGCAATGAGAAAGACGAGAATGACGGATGCGCCCGCCGCAGGCGCCACCAGCGGCACGACGATATCCGTAAGCCGCCGTCCGAACCCTGCGCCGGAAAGGCGTGCGGCCTCCTCCAGCGACGGATCCAGTTGCCGGAACGCGCTCACCACCGGTTTCAGGCTCACAGCGAAGAAGCTGGAGAAATAGGCAACGAGAATGATCCAGATCGTCCCGTAGATGGAAATGCCGATGATCGGGATCGGAGCCGCAAAGACAAGGATCAGCGCCACCGCGAGCACGATGCCCGGCAGAGCGTAGGGAATTTCGGCAAGTGCCGAAAGCACCGGAGCCAAGCGGCTTTTCGAACGCACGAGATAATACCCCGTCAGCACAGTCACCACCAGGAGACCAAGCGCCGTCGCAAGCGATAGCGAGACGGAATTGGTGAACGCCGTTCGGGTAATAGACTGCTTGAACAGGACCTCGCGATAGGCATCCAGCGTTGCGGTCGCAGGGGTCAACGGCACGCCATAGGCGGGCGCCAGAGAACTTGCGATCAGTGCCGTCAGCGGCATGACGAGGGTGATGAAAATCGCCAGCCACAGCACCAGTTCGCCGATCAGACGCCAGTTTCCAAGCCGGAACATCGCCACCTGCCCTGAGAGCCCGATGACGCGATAGTCGCGCCCGCGCAAAACCCTTTCCTCGACCGTTAGGCCGATGACCGAAAGGATCGCGATAAGACCGGAAAGCAGCGAGACGTCGGCAAAGGTGTTCGTGCCGAAAGCGGCGAATTTCGAATAGATCAGCGTCGGTAGCGTGTAGATCGAGGCCGGAATGCCGAGAATGGCCGGAATGCCGAAATTGCCGACGCAGGAAACGAAAGCGATCGCTGCACCGGCGACGAAACCGGGCAGTGACAAGGGCAGAATGATATCCTTCAGCACCTGCCAGGACGATGCACCGGACAGCCGTGCGGCCTCGACGCCATCACGCGGCAGGGCCAGAAGACCGGCGCGCAGCGACAGGAAAACGAGTGGTGCATTCTGCACGCCATAAAGCAGCGCAATACCGCCGATAGAATAAAGCGGCTGCGGGCTCCCCAGCGGCGGCGCCATGCCGACCGCCTTCAAAAGCGCGCTCGACGGTCCGGTCATGCCGATCCAGGACAGAGCCGTCACCTGCGGCGGGATCATCGTCGGCAGCATGAACAGGAAACCCAGAGCCGTCTTGCCGCGCACGTCAAACAGTGTCAGCAGCAGCGCAAACCCGCCGCCGAGGATGACGGCCGCGATCATGCCGAGGATTGAGGTGGTGAGCGTGTCATAAACCGCCTGCCAGACGACAGGATCGGAAAGAAGCGCACGCGCACCGCCATTGAAAAGCGATGAAAAGCCGGTCGCGGCAAGCCGTCCGAGCGGCAGGACGCTCAGGAAGAAGATCACCACTACGACAAAGGAAAACAGCCAGCGGGGCTGGCTGTTTCCTCGATTCTGAGATCGGAACATGAGGCCTTATATCAGCCCTTGGTGCCGAAAATATCGGAGAACGTCTTCACGTCCTTTTCCGAGTTCTTCAGCGCGTCCGCGGCGTTGAGCGGCAGAACCTTGATCTTGTCGCGTGCCGGGTAGCCAGCCGGCAGGTCGATACCGTTGCGAGCCGGGATGTAGCCGAGGCCGGCTGCGATCTTCTGACCGTTTTCCGAGAGAAGATAGTCGATGAACTTCTTGGCATTGTCCTGATGTTTGGTCGACGACAGGATCGCAGCCGGTTCGGTGACGGCCGAAACGCCTTCCTTCGGGAAAACGAACTCGACCGGGGCGCCCTTTGCCTTTTCGCGGATCGGCATGTAGTCGACGACGACACCATAGGCCTTTTCGCCGGAGGCGACAGCCTTCAGCACGCCACCGTTACCACCAGCGGCAACCGCACCATTGTCCTTCAGCTGCTTGTAATAGTCCCAGCCGAGACCATCGACGGCTGCCAGCGTCTGGGCGTGGATGAGGGCGGCGCCCGAAGCAACCGGACTCGGCATGGTGACGAGACCCTTGGCTTCCGGCTTGGCAAGATCAGCCCAGCTCGTCGGCTTCATCGCAGCTTGGGTGTTGTACATGATGCCGGTGGTGATCAGCTTGGTCGAGTAGTAGTAACCGTCGGCATCATAGAGCGAAGCGTCGAAATTCTTGGCTTCCGGCGACTTGTAGGCCAAGAGCTGGCCGGCGGCCTTCATGCGCTCGAACGTCACCGTGTCGGCGATCAGCAGAATGTCGGCGACCGGGTTGCCGGCAGCGATCTCGGCGTTGAGCTTTGCCATGATCTGCGGAGTTCCGTCACGCACCCACTCGACATCGACGCCCGGATTGGCGGCCTTGAAGCCGTCGATGGTTGCCTGCGCATCGGCATTCGGCTGGCTGGTATAGACCACCAGGTCGGCAGCGTTGACAACGCCGGCGAGACCGAGCGCGACAAGCGCCGTGAAAGAGGAAAGGAGCTTTTTCATGGGAGAGTTCCTGTTTGAGTTGACGCGCTTAAACACACATTCAACGACACTCATGTGACAGGCTTCGGCCTAAGGCTGAGTTCCGACGAAAAAAGGGCGGATCGCCTGTGGATCCGCCCTTTCCATACGAATTCGTGAGCAGCGATCAGATGATCGGCAGGCTTTCGTGTTCACTTACCGATGCGTGGGCGACCAGACGTCCAAGGCGTTTGATACCCTCGTCGATCATCTCGTTGTTGGCGCAGGAGAACGATACGCGCAGCGTGTTGGCATTGCTGCCATCCGCATAAAACGCCTTGCCCGGCACGAAGGCGACCTTTTCTGTCGCCAGTGACTTGGCGAGCAGTTCGGCCCCGTCCATGCCCTCCGGCAGCGTAATCCAGACGAACATACCGCCTTCCGGCTTCGTCCATGTCGTACCTTTCGGCATGTATTTTTCAAGCGCCGCCAGCATCGCATCACGGCGGCCGCTATAAACGCGCTTGATCTTGGCAACCTGTTCGGCAAAGCCCCGCGAAGCGACATGTTCGACGGCGATCTGGTTGATCGTCGAGGAATGCAGGTCGGCCGCCTGTTTCATCAGCACCAACTTGCGGATGACAGGCATCGCGGCAATGACGAAGCCGACGCGCAGGCCCGGAGCCAGCGTCTTGGAAAAACTGCTGCTATAGATCGTGCGCGTGTTCTCGATGCCGCCCTTGCGCGCGATATCCAGAGACAGGATCGGCGGGACTGCCTCGCCGTCGAAGCGCAGGTTTTGATAGGCCGCATCCTCGAGGATCGCGATATCCAACTCGTCGGCCAGCGCCAGTAGTTTTTCACGGCCCGCGCGGTCGATCGTCTCACCGGTCGGATTGGAGAAGTCGGCCGATAAATAGGCGAACTTGACCGAACCGCCCAGCTTGGATGCCGTATCGCGATAGGCATCCGGCGTGCGGTTGCCGTTCAGCGACAGCTGATCGTAATTCGGCTCATAGGCGTTGAACGCAGACAGCGCACCCAGATAGGTCGGCCAGGTGACCAGGGCCGTATCCTTCGGCGACAGAAAGAGCTTGCCGAGATAGTCGAGCGCCTGCTGCGAACCGGAGGTAATGAAAACGTTATCGGCGGAACAGTCGATGCCGATCTTGGCGACGTCCTCGACGATCCAGTCGCGCAGCGGCTTGTAACCCTCACTGACGGAATATTGCAGCGCAGAGTTTACCTGTGTGCTGGAAAAGATATCGGCGTAAGCTGCCTTGAACTCTTCCGCCGGGAACAGAGCCGGATCAGGAATGCCGCCTGCAAACGAGATGATATCGGGCTGTTCGAGCAGTTTCAGCAGTTCGCGGATTTCCGACGCCTTCATCCGGCTGGAACGCGTAGCGAAGATATGTTCCCAATCAAGCATGGGGATGTTTCCTGTTATTTCAATTTTGTTGCCATGGCTTTACATAAATTCCGACAGGTCAGCAATACTGACCTATCGCCTCCTGCGACATTTTTTGTCTCCATGACATTCCGACATGGCCGATATTTCGCTGGTACGCTCTGGCTTTTGCCTGCGATAAAGGGCGAGCTGAGCTTTTATGTGTCTTGGAGGAGAGACGAATGCTGAAAAACCTGGATCCGGCGCTGAGTGCCGATCTTCTTTATGCCCTGAAATCCATGGGCCACGGCGATACGCTCGTGTTGGCCGATGCCAATTTCCCATCCGATTCGATTGCCCGTCAAACGGTGCTAGGCAAGGTGATAAGGATGGACAACATTTCGGCGCCGCGCGCCCTGAAGGCGATCCTGTCGGTCCTGCCGCTCGACACACCATTGCAACCTTCGGTCGCGCGTATGGAGGTTATCGGCAAGCCGGATGAAATCCCGGAGATCCAGAAAGAGATACAGGCGGAAATCGATGCCGCCGAAGGCCAGCCTGCGCCCATGTACGCAATCGAACGCCACGCCTTCTACGAGACGGCCAAAAAAGCCTATTGCGTCGTCGCCACCGGCGAACTGCGCTTCTACGGCTGTTTCATCCTCACAAAGGGCGTTATTCCGCCCAGGGAATGATGATACGAAACACCGCGCAGTTATCCCGCGCGGTGTGTTTTCCCTACTCGGTGACCGAGCCGATTAGTTTACGGCCTTGTCGACGAGCTTGTTCTTGCCGATCCACGGCATCATGCCGCGCAGCTTGGCGCCGACTTCTTCGATCTGGTGGCTGTCGTTGTTACGACGGATGCCCTTGAAGCGGGCGCCGCCGGCACGGTATTCCTGCATCCAGTCGGAGGTGAACTTGCCGGTCTGAATGTCCTTCAGGACGCGCTTCATCTCGGCCTTGGTTTCTTCCGTGATGATGCGCGGACCGGTGACATATTCGCCCCACTCGGCCGTGTTGGAGATCGAGTAGTTCATGTTGGCGATGCCGCCTTCATAGATCAGGTCGACAATCAGCTTTACTTCATGCAGGCACTCGAAATAGGCCATTTCAGGCGCATAACCGCCCTCGACCAGCGTCTCGAATCCAGCGCGGATCAGTTCGACCAGACCGCCGCAGAGAACAACCTGCTCGCCGAAGAGGTCGGTTTCGCACTCTTCCTTGAACGTCGTTTCGATGATGCCCGAGCGACCGCCGCCAACGCCACAGGCGTAGGAAAGAGCGAGCTCAAGCGCGTTACCGGAAGCGTTCTGGTGGATTGCGACGAGGCAGGGAACGCCGCCGCCCTTCTGGTATTCGCCGCGAACCGTGTGGCCGGGACCCTTCGGTGCGATCATGACGACGTCGATCGATGCCTTCGGCTCGATCAGGCCGAAATGAACGTTGAGGCCGTGAGCGAATGCGATCGTTGCGCCGTCGCGGATGTTGCCGGCGATTTCATCGCGGTAGATGTCGGCCTGCAGCTCGTCCGGGGTTGCCATCATCATCAGGTCGGCCCAGGCGGCAGCTTCGGCAACGGTCATGACCTTGAAGCCGTCGGCTTCGGCCTTCTTGGCGGTGGCGGAACCGGCCTTGAGAGCGATTGCCATGTTCTGCGCACCGCTGTCCTTCAGGTTCAGCGCATGTGCGCGACCCTGCGAACCGTAGCCGATGATGGCGACCTTTTTCGACTTGATCAGGTTGAGGTCGGCATCACGATCATAATAAACGCGCATCTTAAATTCCTTCCCTATGCGAGTGTTTGTTTCAGTTGTTCATCGTCCGGCGGATACGCGAAGCGCGTCCGCAGTTTTCTGCTCGACGCCGTGCAGTGCGAGGAAGGCTTCGACCGCCCTCTCCGCCTGGCGCGAATTGTCCTTCAGCCCCGGCTCGCCGAGCAGCATGCGTACATGCAGATCGGAAACGACCAGGCCGTAAAATGTGTGATAGGCGGCATCGGCATTCTCGAAGCGCAGCAGGCTGGCACGTTTGCCGGCTTCCATCAGCGCCATCGCGCGACGATCGATCTGCCTGCGGCCATGTTCGACCAAAAGTTTGCCGAGTTTCGAGCCGTCGCGGCTCGTCTGGCCGATTGCCAGGCGGTTGAGAGCCAGAGACACGTCACCGCCCAGAACTTCCAGCAAATCGCGCCCGAACTGTTCGAGATACTGCTTCAGGACCTGTTCTGTCAGCTTCTCGCCCGAACGGTCGGCGGTGCGAACCTTGCTTGCCTGATAGGCGATCATCGCGGCCAGAACGCCGTCGCGATCGCCGAACCATTTATACAGGCTCTCCTTGGAACAGCTCGCCGCACGCGCAAGCCCCGACGTCGTGAGAGCCTTGTCGCCACCTTCGACGAGAAGGCGAAGCGCCTGCTCCAGAACCTCGTTCTGGCGCGGCGAAAACTGGGGCGTGTCGGCGGTATCGGGTCTCACTGCGGCTGCTCCTCTCAGGTACCGTACGGTACGGTTCTGGCGTATAAAGCAATTCTGCTTTCCGTCAAGCCGGATTAGCAAACGGCGGGGAGGAATTTGTGGGAACCGAGGAACTCAGCCCGCGGCAGAAACCCGGACCGCCTCCATGTCACGCGCCGGAGACAGCCCGTAGAGGCGGCTATATTCGCGACTGAACTGCGACGGGCTCTGATATCCGACGCGGTGCCCGGCATTGCCGACGTCCAGCCCTTCCACCAGCATCAGCCGCCTGGCCTCATGAAGCCTCAACTGCTTCTGGTACTGAACCGGCGTCATCGCCGTGATGGCCTTGAAATGATGATGGAACGACGAGACGCTCATGCCGACATGTTCGGCCAGTTCCTCGATCCTCAGCGATCCGGCAAAGTTCTCCTTCAGCCACGCGATGGCCCGTGCCACCCGGTTGCCGTGGCTGTCGGCTATGGCGATGTTGATCAACTGCCCGCCTGCCGGGCCGGTCAGGATACGATAGAGGATTTCCTGCTCGATCAGCGGTGCAAGCGAGGCGATATCCGCTGGACGATCAAGCAAGCGCATCAGGCGTACGGCAGCATCCAGAAGCTCCGGCGTGGCGACATTGACGACGATGCCGCGCTGGTTCTTGTTCGGCCCCACCGGCTTCGAAAGCCCGTTTCGGCCCATCAGGTCGAGCACCTTGTCGCTGCTGATCGCAACCGTGATACAGAAATGCGGAACCTCAGGACTGGCCTCCACAACCCTCCACGCAACAGGAAGGTCGAGCGATGTCAGAAGATAGTCGCCTGCCCCGTAATTGATCGTATCGCTGCCGAGTTGAACGCATTTCGCCCCCTGGATGACCATCGCGAAACAGGGGCGGTAGCTCCCATGGCAAGGCTCGCTCGGCGATGTCCGCCGGCTGATGCCCAGCCCGTCTATCGCCGTCGTTCCATCACCCTCGCCGCCTCCATGGCGCGCTGCGATCGAGGCAATTTCCTGATAGGGATTGAAAGGGAGTGTCATTGAGCCATTTCTCCGAAGCAGGCGCCGAACCGTCTCCATTCTATAATGCGTCGCGGTCTTCGCAACGAGGGGTGTCTCGCAATCTTGCAGGATCGTGCAAGAAGCTTGGAGGATCGATCTAACGCCTGCCCCGTGTCGTGACGCATAGTCCGGCCGTTGATTTTCAACCCATCCATGAATGGAGTTCCCCATGCCCATCGCCAGAGGCTATGCTGCGACCGACGCGTCGAGCCCGCTCACCCCTTTCACCTTCGAGCGCCGCGAACCCAATGATGACGACGTCGTCATCGACATCAAGTTCGCCGGCATCTGCCATTCCGACATCCACACAGTCCGTAACGAATGGAAGAATGCCGTCTACCCGATCGTGCCCGGCCACGAGATCGCCGGCATCGTCAAGGCCGTCGGCTCCAAGGTCACCAAGTTCAAGGTTGGCGACCGCGTCGGCGTCGGCTGCTTCGTCGATTCTTGCGTCGGCTGCGCCACCCGCGACCTCGACAACGAACATTACCTGCCGGGCCTGGTCCAGACCTATAACGACGTCGACACGCTGAACGGCAATGCCCCGACCCATGGCGGCTATTCCGACTCGATCGTCGTCAAGGAAGGTTACGTCCTGTCTATCCCGGACAACCTGCCGCTCGACGCAGCAGCCCCGCTTCTCTGCGCCGGCATCACGCTTTATTCGCCGCTGCATCGCTGGCAGGCAGGTCCGGGCAAGAAGGTCGCTATCGTCGGCATGGGCGGTCTCGGCCATATGGGCGTCAAGATCGGCGCTGCCATGGGTGCCGATGTCACCGTGCTCAGCCAGTCGCTCTCCAAGAAGGACGACGGCCTGAAGCTCGGCGCGAAAGACTATTACGCCACCAGCGACGCCGAAACCTTCACGAAGCTCGCAGGCACCTTCGACCTGATCATCTGCACCGTGTCGGCTGAAATCGACTGGAACGCCTATCTTGGCCTGCTGAAGCCGAAGGGCAGCATGGTTGTCGTCGGCGCTCCGGAAAACCCGATCCCGGTTCACGCCTTCTCGCTGATCTTCGGCGCCAAGGAACTTTCTGGCTCGATGATCGGCTCGATCAAGGAAACCCAGGAAATGCTGGATTTCTGCGGCGAGAAGGGCATCGTCTCTGAAATCGAGACGATCAACATCAGCCAGGTCAACGAAGCCTATGAACGCGTTCTGAAGAGCGACGTCCGCTACCGCTTCGTCATCGATATGGCTTCGCTCGACGCCTGATCCGGCGAACATATCCGGACGCCATGACTGCCATCGATGATAAATGCGGAGGTTGCGGCGAATGTGAAAAGGAAAAGGCCGGCGATTGCCGGCCTTTTCTCGTTCCTGAAGCAGGGATTGCGATATCGCTCAGCCGTTGACGACCATCCGCTTTTCGTCGCGACCGGTCTTCATCCGTTCGGCCAGAAGGAAGGCCAGTTCCAAAGCCTGATCCGCGTTGAGACGCGGGTCGCAATGGGTGTGATAGCGATCCTGCAGATCCGCACCGGTGACGGCGCGTGCACCGCCGGTGCATTCGGTTACGTCCTTGCCGGTCATTTCGACATGGATGCCGCCGGGATGCGTGCCTTCGGCACGATGGATCTGGAAGAAGCTCTCCACTTCCGACAGGATCCGGTCGAACGGCCGGGTCTTGTAGTTGTTGAGCGTGATCGTGTTGCCGTGCATCGGATCGCAGGACCAGACCACCTTCTTGCCCTCGCGCTCGACGGCGCGGATGAGCTTCGGCAGATGTTCTGCAACCTTATCGTGGCCGAAACGGCAGATCAGCGTCAGACGACCAGCCTCGTTTGCCGGGTTCAGCGCATCGATCAGCTCGATCAGGTTGTCAGGCTGCAGCGAGGGGCCGCATTTCAGGCCGATCGGGTTCTTGATGCCGCGGAAATATTCCACATGGGCATGGTCGAGCTGGCGGGTGCGGTCACCGATCCACAACATGTGGCCGGAGGTCGCGTACCAGTCGCCCGAGGTGGAATCAACGCGGGTGAAGGCCTCTTCATAACCAAGAAGCAGCGCTTCGTGGCTGGTGAAGAAATCCGTCTCGCGCAGGCTCGGCTGGTTGTCAGCAGAGATGCCGATCGCGCGCATGAAGTCCATCGTTTCGCTGATGCGATCCGCCAGCTTCTTGTAACGCTCGCCCTGGGGTGAGTCCTTGACGAAGCCGAGCATCCATTTGTGGACGTTTTCCAGGTTGGCGTAACCACCCATGGCAAACGCACGCAAAAGGTTCAGCGTCGCGGCCGACTGACGATATGCATCGAGCTGGCGCTCCGGTGACGGAATACGGCTCTCCGGCGTGAAATCGATGCCGTTGATGATGTCGCCGCGGTAGGACGGCAGCTCCACGTCGCCCTGCTTCTCGAAATTCGAGGAGCGCGGCTTGGCGAACTGGCCGGCAATGCGGCCAACCTTCACGACCGGCAGCTGCGCGCCATAGGTCAGGACAACCGCCATCTGCAGGAATGATCGGAAGAAGTCGCGGATGTTGTCCGCGCCATGCTCGTAGAAGCTCTCGGCGCAATCGCCGCCCTGAAGCAGGAAGGCATCGCCTTCCGCAACCTTGGCAAGCTGCGCCTTGAGGCGGCGTGCCTCACCAGCAAACACGAGCGGGGGAAACTTCGCCAGCTGGGCTTCTGTAGCCGCCAGAGCGGCCGGATCGGGATATGCCGGAACCTGCTGGATGGGTTTGTTCCGCCAGCTGCTCGGGGTCCAATTCTGTGCCATTTGTCTCACCTGTGGGACCGGACCACCGGGTCCGGCCGTTCCTCTTCACAATAGTGGCGGCTTATAAACCGTGATTCCGCCTTTGCCTAGCCGCTTTGGACAGCTCGTTTCGGTGAACGATCAGTCCTCGGAGACGCCCTTGAAAGACGCCTCCGGCCTCTGAAATCGGTCGGTTTTCAGACGCGCTCGCCGTTCTTTATCCGATAGCTCGGATTGTACATGGTCACGAGTTCTTCGGCGGCTGACGGGTGCAGTGCCATCGTCCGGTCGAAATCGTCCTTGGTCGCACTAGCCTTGAGGCAGATTCCGAGAAGCTGCGCCATTTCACCGGCCTCGTGGCCGAGAATATGTGCGCCTACAACCTTGCGGCTTGCCGCATCGACGACCAGCTTCATGATCATTCGCTCGGAGCGGCCGGAGAGAGTCGCCTTCATCGGGCGGAATTCGGCGCGATAAACTTCCAGCTCGTCATAACGCTTGGCGGCTTCCTCTTCCGAAAGCCCGACCGTGCCAATTTCCGGCTGCGAGAAAACAGCTGTCGGGATCAGGTCATAATCCGGCGAGGTCGGATTGTTGCGATAGACCGTCTCGATGAAACACATGGCTTCGTGGATTGCGACCGGCGTCAGTTGTACCCGGTCGGTGACGTCGCCCAGCGCGTAGATATTCTCCACGTTGGTGCGGGAATATTCATCGACGACGATTGCACCACGCTCGTCGGTCTTCACACCGGCCGCCTCAAGTCCGAGACCCTTTGTGTAGGGGTCGCGACCGAGTGCCAGCATGACTGTCTCGACCGAAAGCGTCTCGCCGCATTTGGTGCGCGCCGTCAGTCCGCCGGCAGGCGCCTCGGCGACTTCCTCGATCACGTCGGTGAGGATGATCTTGATGCCCTTCTCGACCATGGCCTTGTGTAGCCCCTGGCGCATGTCGTGGTCGAATCGGGACAGGATTTCCTTGCCGCGATAGATCAGGGTCGTGTCGACGCCGAGGCCGTGAAAGATGTTGGCGAATTCAACGGCAATATAACCGCCGCCGGCGATCAGAATCGACTTCGGCAGGGTTTCGAGATGGAACGCCTCGTTGGAGGTGATGCAAAGCTCGTGACCGGGAAGCGCGCTATGCGGGTTGGCAACGCCGCCCGTGGCAATCACGATCCGTTCGGCCGTCACCGTCTCGCCGGTCTTGATGAGCCGCACCGTGTGGGCATCGACCAGTTCTGCACGGCTATCGAAAATCTCGGCCTTGTTGCTTTCAAGCCCACGACGATAAAGCCCTTCCAGACGGGTGATTTCCTTGTCCTTGGCTTCGATCAGCTTCGCCCAGTCGAACGTGCTTTTTCCGACCTCCCAGCCGAAACCGGCAGCGTCCTCGAAGTGTTCGTGAAATTGCGATGCATAGACGAAAAGCTTCTTCGGCACGCAGCCACGGATGACGCAAGTGCCGCCGAAACGATATTCCTCGGCGATGCCGACCTTCTTGCCGAGGCTGGCCGCGACACGCCCTGCCCTTACACCACCGGAGCCTCCGCCAATTACAAACAGATCGTAGTCATAGGCGGCCATTCTAATCTCCTTCGGCATATAGGGTGATGCCGCATATAGGCATGTTCCTGAACAAGAAAAAGCCCGGATCGCTCCGGGCTTTTGATAAACATCCTGCTTTCCTCAGCCGATTACGGCTTCGGCAGGTTGAGCGTCGGTGCAGGCGCGCGCGCAGGGGCCGGAGCGGCTGCGGCAGGCGCCTGAGCTGCGGGGGCCGGAGCAGCTTCTGCCGTCGGCATCTGGATCGGATTGGCATCGATCACGCCGCGCAGCTTTGCGGTGCTCTGAGCCGTCAGGTCACGCGAAATGCCGTTGCTCCAGATTTCGGCGGCGCGGCCGAGTTCACGGGCAACAAGCGGCGTGCTGGTCATCAGCTTCTTGCCTGCTTCCGTGTTGAAGAAGGTGGCGATCGCCTTGAGTTCGTCGACCGAGAAGCTTTTGGCATAGATGGTTGCCGCTTCCTTCTCGAGGTCAGCGCGGCGCGGGGCCAGCGTCAGGGCCTGCTCGTTGACGATCGCGGAAATCTGATCCTGGAAATTGGGGGAGGACTGAATGAACTGTGCCTTCAGATTTTCCGCAAGAGCCGGCAGAATATTGTCGTATCGATCCGTGACGTTAAGCGCCTTGATCGCGTCGCGCGCCGCCGCCAGATGAGCCTCCGGAATTTCCTGGGCACGCGCCTGAACAGCCACGGTGCCGGACAGAAGAACAGCTAGCACGACGGCACGGCCGAAAACCTCGGATTTGATCATGAGTGAATGCTCCTACTTTTATTTGGCCTGAAGCGTCCGCGCTCCCGCCGGGCCGGCGATGATCGCAAGGGACGCCATATGAATGAAAAGTCCGTGTTCTACGACGCCTGGAATCGAATGCAGTTCGGCTGACAGTGCCTCTGCATCAGGAATGCGGCCAAAAGATGCGTCGACGATGTAGTGGCCGCCGTCGGTGGTGAAGAGTTCGTCGCCCGCCTTGCGCATCGAGAGCGAGCCACCGAGACCAAGCCTCGCCGCCGCCTTTTCGATCGCAACGCGCGTCGCCATCTGCCCGAACGGGTTGATTTCGATCGGCAGCGGAAATGCGCCGAGCGTCTCGACCAGCTTGCTTTCGTCGGCAATAACGATGACGCGTTCGGATGCAGCGGCAACGATTTTTTCGCGCAACAGAGCACCGCCGCCGCCCTTTATCAGGCTGAGATTGCCGTCCAATTCGTCAGCGCCGTCAATCGTCAGATCGAGTTCAGGAAGCTCATCCAGAGACTTCAGCGAGACCCCAAGCTCCAGGCAAAGCCGTGCTGTTCGTTCAGAGGTCGGAACACCCTGAACACGCAAACCTGCATGAACCTTCTCGGCCAGAAGACGAACGAATTCCTCCGCCGTCGAGCCGGTCCCGATGCCAAGCTTCATCCCGTCTTCGACATGCGCAAGTGCTGCTGCAGCCGCCTTGACCTTCATTTCCCGGGCGTCCATGCGCCTGTTGCTCCCCATTGTTCCAGCCGAGACGCTGTTTACACGCCTGATTGATTGAGCGGAAGACCCCCGCAGTCGTTTCTCACTGCCAACATGCGGCACCGGCGGCCTTTCCAAGGGCGTCCCGGCGTGCTTAACCGGTCAGACCATCCAAAGCAGCAGTGAGGTAATATCCCCGTGAGTTCTCCCCTCGTCATCTTCGATCTGGACGGCACGCTGATCGATACCGCGCCCGATCTGATCGACAGCCTAAACCACACGATTGCGCCAGTCGGCCTTGCTCCCATGACGTTGGACGACCTGCACCATCTCGTCGGCCAGGGTGCACGAGTGATGATCAAACGTGCCTTCGAATTGCGAAACGTCCCGCTCGACGAGGCGGATGCCGACACCCTGTTCAACAATTTCGTCGAACATTATCGGCACAACATGCCGGGCAAAAGCCAGCCGTTTCGGGGCACGGTTGAATGCCTTGAGCGCCTTGCCGCTGCCGGCATGACACTTGCGATCTGCACCAACAAAAGCGAGGCACTCGCCATCCCGCTTATCGAGACCTTGGGCCTGAGCGACCATTTCGCGGCGATCACCGGCGGCGACACATTCCCGGTCCGCAAACCTGACGCCGCCCACATCTTCGGCACAATCGAAAGGGCCGGAGGATCGAGAGATCGGGCAGTCATGATCGGCGACAGCATCAATGACATTCTTGCCGCCAAAAATGCGGGTATTCCGTCGATCGGGGTCGATTTTGGCTACTCCGACGTTCCGATAGCAAGCCTTTCGCCCAGCAGCGTAATCAGCCACTTTGACGCGCTCACCGATAATCTGGTGAGAGACCTCTTGGTCGCCAGCAAGGTCGTCTCCTGAACCTTGCAAAAAAGGCGACCGATCGGTCGCCTTTTTTCGTATCCCAATATCCCGAAGGATCAGATGCGCGCCTTCGTCGTGGCATCAAAAGCCTTTTGGACCGCAACATCACGATCATAGACGTCATCGAAATATTCGATTGCGCCGTCCTTGTTAGGCCATGCGGTGAAGTAAGCGACATAGACCGGGATCTTCGCATTCACCTTTTCGGCGACATTCTTGCCGGCGGCAATTTCAGCGTCGACCTGCTGCTCGGTAACCCCAAGCACAGCTGCGGCCATCTTGCGCGGCTCCTGCAAGCGCACGCAACCATGGCTGAGCGCACGCATGTCGCGCTGGAAAAAGCTCTTCGATGGCGTGTCATGCATATAAATCGCATGTGCGTTGGGGAAGAGGATCTTCAGGTCGCCGAGAGCATTGTCGCTGGATGGCGGCTGGCGCACGGAGATGTTGTTGGTCGAACCATACCAGTTGACCGCGCTAGACGGCATAACCTTGCCGTTGACGGCGACTTCATAACCGGTGCGGTCGAGATAACTCGGATCCTGGCGCAGCTTGGGCAGCATCTCGTTGACGATGATCGACTGCGGCACGCCCCAATAGGGATTGAACTCGACCGTCTGGATCTGGTCCTCGAAGAAGAATGTCTGATGCGCCTTGGCGCCGATGACGACGCGCATCGAGAACTGCTCGGCGCCATGATCGTGATAATAGACGCGGTAGGCGGGCTGGTTGATGAAGACGTAGCGCTGACCAAGATCATCCGGCAGCCAGCGCGCCTGCTCCATGGCAACGACCACCTTGTCGATCATGGCCTGCGGAGAATGACCGGCCATCTTTCGCAGCGTCGCGGTACCGATGACGCCGTCGGCCTTCAGACCGACCTCACCTTGAAACGATTTCACCAGTTCGACCAGTTCAGGCGTGTATTCCGGAGTCTTCTGATAGGCGGCAAGCGTTGCGGCATGCTGCGTCCTAAGCGATTCTGAGCCCTTCTTCTCGATCACGGCCACGATCTGCGGCAGGTCTGTGCTTACATTACCGGGCTTCAGCAACAGTTTTTCAGGCAAAAGGATATCGTCACCGGCGCTAGCTGCCTCGGCCTTCAGCTTTGCGAGTTCCGCCTTGAGTGCCATAAAATTCGGACCCTTGGGCGCCAGGCCTTCGAGATAGACTGCAGCATCGGGTGCCGTCGCAGTCGATGACAGGGTCTGCGAAAGATTGACGTCCTTACGTTTGAAATCGTGATATCCGGAAATGCGGTTCGGATCGATCCGGCCACGCACCATATCCTGCGCGAACAGCAGCGCCTTGCCGGACAGCGCTAGCTCGAACTGCATCAGTTCGGCATCATGGGAAACCGCCGGCTCTGCAGCGACAACGGGAGCAGATGCAGCGGATTCAACTGAAGGCGCAGATGCATTATCGGTGGCCGGGGCGGCAGTTGTGTCAGCAACCGGCGCCTGTGCAGCTACAGGGGCAACGTCCGCAGCCGTCGCATCGACTGCGGGTGCAGCAGCCGGCTCAACGCTTGCGGTTGTCAGTACCGGCGGCGTCAGCAGATAGTCGGCCGGATCAAGCCCGTAGTCCCATGCTCTTTCGAAAAGCGCGAGGACTGCCCTCGCCTTGTCGTTGATCTCACCACCGGAAACCCAAAGCGGCGCCGTGGCCTTGCCATAATAGGCCTCAAGCACGGATGCTATATCTCCGGGTGCGGACACCTTGGCGTTCGCCATTGCCTGGAACGGGGCCACAGCGGAGGAAGAGAAACCTGTCCTTACCAGACGCTGACTGTCCGCCTTGTATGTGTAGTATCGAGGACCGGTAACCTTGGGCAGAGGCTCGGGATCAGCCAAGGCGCGCTCGCTCGGCATTGCCTCTTGCGCCCTTGCATTTGCCTGAGCTGCACCATCGCGCTTGCCTGGCCCACCGCGAAGAATATCCATAAGAGTGATGGCATGGGCCGGAGCAGCCGCTCCTGCAAAGATGGAAATACCCGACAGGAGCGCCAGTGCGATCGATGTCTTCTTATGTTTGTGCTGCAATGTAGTCCCCGTGACCTTCGTCCGCGTCTCGTTGGCGGGCTCGACTTCAGTATCACGCCATCTATCCGATCGCGTGAGGGATGGAAAGAAAACGGTCGTTCACTTCTCGGTTCCAAAAGACTGAAAAAAGCGACGCGCCGATCTGCATAAAGGTTAAGAAAGTATTGGTTAATTTTTTGCTGACAGCCGACACGATCTTACCCGCAGCGTCGGCCTACCCTCCGCATAAATCGGTTCGGCGTGTCATGAAGGACACGCATTTGCTGCTGCAAAAAGCCGCATCGGAAGCTTGCGGACGTCCGGCAATCGTATAGTAATGCGCCGCGCCGGTACGGTTACGCCTCCACCATATATTTATCGAGGATCGCGACGCCGGTGAATGCATCAGGGAGAAAAGGCAACAACCATGGCATCGACCCGCACCGAAACCGATACGTTTGGCCCGATCGAGGTCGCGAGCGACCGCTATTGGGGCGCTCAGGCGCAGCGTTCGCTTGGAAACTTCAAGATCGGCTGGGAAAAGCAGCCGCTTGCGGTAGTTCGCGCACTCGGCATCGTCAAGCAGGCCGCAGCTGTTGCCAATATGGAACTGGCAGGTCTCGACAAAGGCCTTGGTAATGCAATTATCGACGCCGCCCAGGAAGTTATCGACGGAAAGCTCAACGAGCATTTCCCGCTCGTCGTCTGGCAGACCGGCTCAGGCACGCAGTCGAACATGAATGCCAATGAAGTGATCTCCAACCGGGCAATCGAAATGCTCGGGGGCGTCATGGGCTCAAAGAAGCCGGTACATCCGAACGATCACGTCAATATGAGCCAGTCGTCGAACGACACCTATCCGACAGCCATGCATATCGCCTGCGTCGAAACGATCGTTCGCCACCTCCTGCCGTCGCTGAAGCATCTCCACGAAGCGCTGGAAGCGAAGGTCAAGGCCTTCAGCCATATCATCAAGATCGGCCGCACCCACACGCAGGACGCAACGCCGCTGACGCTCGGCCAGGAATTTTCGGGTTACGCAGCCCAGGTCGCATCGGCGATCGCCAATATCGAACTGACGCTGCCGGCGCTCTCAAAGCTGGCACAGGGCGGCACTGCCGTCGGTACCGGCCTGAACGCCCCGATCGGCTTTGCTGAAAAGGTTGCCGACGAAATCTCCAAGATTACCGGCCTGCCTTTCGTCACCGCGCCGAACAAGTTCGAGGCTCTTGCCTCGCATGATTCGATGGTCTTCTCGCATGGCGCCATCAACGCAGCTGCAGCCGCCCTCTTCAAGATCGCCAACGACATCCGTTTCCTTGGCTCAGGTCCTCGCGCCGGCCTCGGCGAGCTTTCGCTGCCGGAAAACGAACCGGGCTCATCGATCATGCCGGGCAAGGTCAATCCGACCCAATCTGAAGCGCTCACCCAGGTCTGCGCGCACATTTTCGGCAACCATGCGGCGCTGACTTTCGCCGGTAGCCAGGGCCATTTCGAGCTCAACGTCTACAATCCGATGATGGCCTACAACTTCCTGCAGTCGGCACAGCTTCTTGGCGATGCTGCAGTCTCCTTCACCGACAATTGCGTTGTCGGCATCGAGGCACGCGAAGACAACATCAGAAAGGGTGTCGAGAACTCACTTATGCTCGTCACCGCCCTGAATTCGAAGCTCGGCTACGACATCTGCGCCAAGATCGCCAAGACCGCTCACAAGAATGGCACGACGCTACGCGACGAAGCAGTTGGCGGCGGTTACTTGACGAATGAAGAATTCGATCAGTATGTCCGTCCGGAAAACATGATCGGCCCGAAATAAATATCATGAAACAGGGTTTCGCATTCCGGCGCGCAGCCGGAATGCGGCCACTGCATACCACAATTGCACCTATCATCATACAACTATAGATAAATCAAAAGATACTTAGTTACGACACGTAGTCACTTATCGTATTGAGTAATAATAAATTTTAGCGCCACCAAAAATTCCTTTTACTACTTGAACGAAGCGTCGACGAAATAGATCCTTAATTATTTTCCAATAGATTTTAATATAAGATTTTATCAAATCCATAGGGTCTAACTGGGGGTCGTCGATGACGACGATATCTGCATCGAAGCCGCATTCGGGTGACCTGATGGGGCAGATCATCTATGCAGTGCGGTCAATGGGCGTATCGCCCATACCGCGCAATTATCAGCTTTTCTATGAAGCCTATATAGGCTCGAACCCGGATCTTACTCGAGAACTCGCAGCGCTTGGCAGCCGAGCTACTCAGGAAGATCTGGACATAATTTCAGAGCGTTATCTCGGCGGGCCTCAAGCTGCCGTTATCGAGAAGGCAAACGACCGTTTGCTCGGGGAACTCGATGCGCTGCTGAAGCTTCTGCGCCAAGAGCAAAACTCGCTCGAAAGTTACGGCAAGCTGCTCAGCGAGACCGCGTCGAGAATCAATACGAAGAACAGTTTCTCTACGGATATCATCCGCAGTGCCATCAGCCTCTTGCACCAGGCAACCGATGACAAGATGGCGCATGGCGAAAAGACCGTCGACGACATGGTTCAGCGATCCAACGAAATGGATCAGGTGCGCCGTGAACTTGATGAGTATAAGCGCATTGCCAATACCGATTCACTGACGCGACTTTCAAACCGTCGCGCCTTTGATGAGCGCCTGGCCAGTTCATTCGACAACCAGACGGCCCTGCCCCTCACCGCGCTTGTTCTGGCTGACATCGATAACTTCAAGAAGATAAACGACAATTTTGGCCATCCGGTTGGCGACAAAATTCTCGCGACTGTCGCTTCTGTGCTGCGCGCCAATGTACGGAAAGATGTATTCGTCGCGCGCACCGGCGGTGAAGAGTTTGCGATCATCGTTGAAGGCAATACGCCGGACGAAGTAATGGTGATCTGCGAGCGCGTGCGCCGTGCCCTTGAGACAAGAACCTTCCGCAACTCTCGCTCGGGCGTAAACTACGGACCGGTGACAATCTCGCTCGGTTATTCGATGGCCGTCCAGGCAGCCGATCCCGGCGAGCTTTACGCACAGTCGGATGCAGCTCTCTATTATGCCAAAAACAGCGGTCGCAATCGCTCGGTCTTCTTCGAGGAGAGCATGAAGAGTCATTACATCAGCAAGAACTGGCTGATCTACAAGAAGTAAAAGGCAGGCCGCCCGGCCTGCCTTTTCTCTTTCAGGATATCTCTCACTCACCACATGGTTTTGGCCGCACGCGCCGGCCATTCACGATCATAGGTTTCCCGGTCGAAATCCGCTTTTGCCGCCTTCAACAATTGCCCTGGCGTCGGCAAAGTCGTCGGGTCGACGAAACGATCGACATTCCACAGCTCGGATCGCATCAGTGCGCGGGCGCATTGGAAATAGACCTCATCGATGCTGACGATCGCAACCGTTCGCGGATGTTTGCCATCCATCTCGAAGCTCTGCAGGAGAGATGGCTCGGCGGAAACGACTGCCCTGCCGTTGACGCGCATTGTGGTGGTCGAACCGGGAATAAGGAACATCAGGGCGACACGAGGATCGCGAACGATGTTGATAAGCGAATCGACACGGTTGTTGCCGCGCCAATCCGGCAGCAGCAGCGTATTTTCATCCTCGACCCTGACAACACCGCCAATATCGCCGCGCGGCGAACAATCGAGACCTTCCGGGCCCACCGTCGCAAGCGCTACGAACGGAGAGATCTCGATCATGTGCCGATATTCCGGCGTCAATTTTGTCGTCACCTTGGCAGTCGACGCTTCGCTCGAAGCGCCATAGATCGCTTTTAATTCCTCGATCGAGCGGATGATCATGGTTTCGTCATTCACGTTGCAGCCTCCTGCGCGGCGGCCTGTTCTGCCGCGCGTTGCTCTCTTTGCCGTCCCGTTCTTGCGGCAATGACGTCGGCGGGACGTGCGTTGCCCTTGATCAGCGAGCGACCGGCATAGATGCCACCGATCTGCTCTAGTGCGAAACGCTCGCGATCGGTCTCGCGAAATTCCTCGATGATCTGGGCTGCCAGTTCTTCCTCCTCGCCAAGCACGCTCAGCACTTCGGTGCCGAAATTCAGCGCCGATTCGTAGGTCTCCCGAATCTGGTAGTCGACGCCGGCTTTCAAGAGATCTATCGCGTGGCCGCGGTCATAGGCACGGGCAAGCAGCGGCACCATGGGAAATTCATCCTTGACGATCTCGGCTATCTTGATGGCCGCTTCCTTGTCGTCAATACAGATGAGGATCGCCTTTGCGGTCGCTGCCCCCGCGGCGTGGAGGATTTCCGGGCGGGAACCGTCCCCGTAAAAGACCTTGAAGCCGAAATCGCCGATATCCCGGATAAATTCGGCATCCTTGTCGATGATCGACAGCGTATAACCGCGCGCCAGCACCGGCTGGCTGACGATCTGGCCGAAACGGCCGAAACCGATCATCAGCACAGTGCCCGCAATATCTTCCGGCGCGTCAAGCCCGCTTGTGTCGACCTGCGGCTTGGGTGCAATTCGGACATAAACAGCCACGACCAGCGGCGTGACCACCATGGACAGCACGATCGTTGCGGTCAGCACTGCATTCGTCTCTGCGTCGAAAATGCCGGCCGATGTCGCAGCGGCATAGAGCACGAATGCGAATTCACCGCCCTGCGCCATCAGGATCGCACGGCCGACACTTTCCGGATGAGGCGTACCGAGAAGGCGGGCAACACCATAGATTACCAGTGCCTTTACGATCATGTAGGCGATCACGGCAAGAACGACATGCTGCCAGTTCGCGGCGATGACTGCGAGATCAACCGCCATGCCGACGCCCAGGAAGAACAGGCCGAGCAATATCCCCCGGAAAGGTTCGATATCGGCTTCAAGCTGATGCCGGAAAGAGGATTCGGACAGGAGAACGCCAGCAAGGAAGGCGCCCATGGCCATGGAAAGTCCGGCGAAATCCATCAGCAGCGCTGACCCCAGCACCACCAGCAGGGCGGCTGCCGTCATAACTTCACGGGCACCGGAATTGGCCAACAACCGGAAAAAGGGGTTGAGAAGATAACGTCCAGCAAGAACGAGAGCCACCAGCGCGGCGAAGCCGATAGCAACAGACTGGAAACGTTCCATGATGGATACGGTCTCACCGTGCGAAGCAAGGAGCGCGACAATCGCCAGCAGGGGTACAATGGCCAAATCCTCGAAGAGCAGGATCGAGACGATATGTTGGCCTTTCGGGGTATGCAGATGATTGCGCTCCTGCAGCATCTGCATGACGATTGCCGTCGATGTCAGGACGAAACCTGTCCCTGCCACGAAGGCAACGGGAGCCGTCTGGCCAAACCCCATTCCAATCGCCATCAGCGCCACAATACAGGCGCAAACCTGAAGTGCGCCGAGGCCGAATATATCCTTGCGCATGCTCCATAGGCGCGAGGGCTGCATTTCCAGCCCAATGATGAAGAGGAACATGACCACGCCGAGTTCGGCAATGTGGAGGATGGCTTGTGGATCGGAGACCAGCTTCAGGCCGAATGGGCCGACAACCAGGCCTGCCGCCAGATAACCGAGAACCGAGCCAAGCCCTATACGCTTGAACAGCGGCGCGGCGATAACGCCTGCGCCCAAAAGCGCCACGACCTGTACCAGTTCACCTGCATTCGATTCTGCCGCCACCCGCTTTTCCCCTTGCTTATCCTGTTAACGCGCTCGCGCGCCGTCTCGGCTCAGGCCCTTAGCAGCCAGATCCTCTTCGTATTGTCGAAAAAGATCGTCACCATTCGTTCCCAACTCGCGCAGATAACGCCAGGTGAAAATTCCACTGTCGTGTCCGTCGTCGAAAGCAATTCGCACGGCATAATTTCCGGCCGCAACCAAATTTCGGATTGCCACCATACGCTTGCCGGGAACCGTCACCTTTTGGCCTGGACCATGGCCTTGAACCTCGGCCGAGGGCGAGAGAACGCGCAGCCGCTCGGCGGGCAGCGCAAAACGCGCTCCATCGTCGAATGTCACCGTCAACGTCCGCTTGTCTTCGGCCACACGCAGTTCGGTGGGCCAGCTGTCGTTCGAAACCTCGGTCATATCCGCTCTTCCAATTTCACCCGCTCAGGATTATGGATTTCATCAATTCGCCGCAACCCTGCGCGTCGCGCCGTTTTGATCAAAGTGCCATCCGCTTTGTCGGTATAAAGCTTGACGTCATCGATGATGACCACCAGATTCCGGCAATCAGGAGTATATTGACTTGAATTCCATCGTTACCCCACCATTGTTCGGCAATCCAGCATCGGCCCAGGCACCGATGATCGATCCGTTTGGTCGTGCGGTGACTTATCTTCGTGTGTCAGTGACGGATCGCTGCGATTTCCGCTGTACCTATTGCATGGCAGAAAATATGACTTTTCTGCCGAAGAAGGACCTGCTGACGCTCGAAGAGCTGGAACGTCTCTGTTCCGCCTTCATCGCGAAGGGTGTTCGCAAATTGAGACTCACAGGCGGCGAACCGCTTGTGCGCAAGAACATCATGTTCCTGGTCGAGGCGCTTGGAAAACAAATCGATGCAGGAAGGCTCGATGAGCTGACGCTGACGACCAATGGTTCGCAGCTTGCCCGTTATGCGCAAGAGCTTCATGACAACGGTGTGCGCCGCATCAATGTTTCGCTCGACACGCTCGACGAAGCGAAATTCAAGGCTATCACCCGCTGGGGCAATTTCCGTCAGGTCATGAACGGTATTGATGCTGCCCAGAAAGCCGGGATCAAGATCAAGCTCAATGCCGTGGCGCTGAAGGATTTCAATGAGCATGAAATCCCGGAAATGATCCGTTTCGCACATGGCCGGGACATGGACCTGACGCTGATCGAGACCATGCCGATGGGCGAGATCGAAGAGGACCGCACTGACCGCTATCTCCCCCTGTCGCAGGTTCGGGAAAGCCTTGAAGAGCAGTTCACTCTTTCCGAAATTCCTTACAAGACAGGCGGTCCCGCCCGTTATGTCGAGGTAAAGGAAACAAATGGACGATTAGGCTTCATCACGCCGATGACGCATAATTTCTGCGAAAGCTGCAATCGCGTACGTCTCACCTGCACCGGCACGCTCTACATGTGTCTCGGCCAGAACGACGCCGCGGACCTGCGTTCCGCCTTGCGCGGCTCTGACGATGATGATTACCTCGCCAATGCTATCGATGAAGCGATCACCCGCAAGCCGAAAGGCCATGACTTCATCATCGACCGCACTCACAAACGCCCCGCGGTCGCGCGACACATGAGCGTCACCGGCGGGTGACCTCATCCTCCCACAGCTCGACGAAATGATTGACCGGCCCGTGTCCGCTGCCGACCGATAAGGTGTCGGCAGCGTTTATAGCCTCGGCCAGATAAGCTTTCGCCAACTTCACCGCCTCCACCATGGATCGTCCCTTGGCAAGTTCGGCGGCAATGGCGCTCGACAGGGTGCAGCCGGTGCCATGGGTGTTCCTTGTCGTCGTTCGCGGCCCTTCAAACCAGGTCACGCCACCAACATCCACCAGTACATCCGGACTGTCGTCGCTGGCGAGATGGCCTCCCTTGATCAGCACGGCACCCGGTCCTTGCTGCAGCAAACCCGTCGCCTGGCTGGCCATTTCCGCCCGTGTCTTAGCCTCATTCTCGCCCAGCAGGACTGCAGCTTCGGGAAGGTTCGGCGTGATGACGGAAGCAAGCGGCAGCAGCCGGTCGATAACCGCTTGACCGGCATCGGAGGCAAGAAGCGGAGCGCCACCCTTTGCGACCATCACCGGATCAAGCACGATCGGAATACCCATTGCATGGGTCTCAAGCAATTCTGCAACGGTGCGCGCAATCTGCGCATTGGCGATCATGCCAATCTTCACTGAATCGACCCTTATGTCGGCAAAAATCGCCTCGATCTGGGCGCGAACGAACTCCGGAGGCAACGCATGAATGGCGGTCACGCCCTGCGTATTCTGGGCCGTCAACGCCGTCAGCGCTGCCATGCCATAAGTGCCGCGGGCGGAAAATGCCTTGAGGTCCGCCTGTATGCCGGCGCCGCCGGATGGATCGGAGCCGGCAATCGACAAGACATTGCGAATCGTCATTTCTTTGCCTCCGCAATTTTATCGGCGATCAATCGTGTGGCAGCTTGGGGATCGGGCGATCCGCATATGGCAGATACGACCGCGAGACCCTTTGCCCCTGCGCGAAAGATTTCTTCGACATGTTGAACCTTGACGCCGCCGATCGCCACTGCGGGTATCGGGGATGCCGCCACGATCCGCGCAAGGCCTTCAAAACCGATCGGCTGCTTGTGATCCGGCTTCGTGCCGGTCGCAAAGACCGGGCCGACGCCGACATAATCAACCACCGCCGGATCAACCCGTCGCGCCAGATCTTCCGTCTCTACGGAGAGACCAAGGATTAGCCTATCGCCAACACGCTTTCGAACCTCCGTCGCATTCATGTCTTCCTGCCCGACATGAATACCGTCTGCACCGATCGCGAGCGCGGCCTCCACATCATCGTTGACAATCAGCGACACGCCGGTCCCTGAAAGGGCAGCTTTCAGCTGCAGGCCCGTCGCGATCATCTCTACGGTCGTTGCCTGCTTGTCGCGCAACTGCACCATCGTTGCCCCGCCCAGCACGGCAAGTCGCGCCGTCTCGACCATGCCGATCGCGCGACAAAGATCCGGGTCCAGCACCAGATAAAGGGAAAGGTCGAACTGCTTCATGCCGGTATCACCCGCGCTACGGCATCAACGGCATCCGGGGTCACCTCCGCAAGCAGATCGAGGAAACGCACGGCAAAGGAACCCGGCGCATGAGCGTCCCGTCCCGCCAGTTCGCCAGCTGACGCAAACAAGGCAAGCGCCGCAACCGTTGCCTCAAACGGCTTGTCCGGCATGGTTGCTGCAAAACCGCCGATGACACAGGTCAACGAGCAACCGAGCGCCGTCACTTTCGGCATCAGCGCAGATCCACCGAGAACATGAACGGCACGATGACCGTCGGTGACGAAATCCCGTTCCCCAGTCACTGCGACGACACAGCCATGACGAATGGCAAGAGCGCGGGCAGCAGCCTGCGCGGAAGCAACGCTGTCACCCGAATCCACCCCCTGCCCCGATGCATGCTCGCCGGCAAGCGTAATGATTTCGGAAGCGTTGCCGCGGATTACCGTCGGCCTGTGCTCCAGAAGCGCGGACACTGCGGCACGCCGATAGGCGGTCGCGAAATGCGCGACCGGATCGAGTATCCAGGGTTTTCCCGCTTCGCTTGCAGCCTCGGCGGCCTGCTTCATGCCGTCGAAAAAGTCCGGCGAGAGGGTCCCTATATTGACGGTCAATGCCGCCGCTATGCCTGCGAATTCCGCCGCCTCTTCCGGGCTGTGCACCATTGCAGGCGATGCGCCCGCAGCCAGCATCACGTTGGCGGCAATGTTCATCGCGACGAAATTGGTGATGTTCTGCACCAATGGATTTTTCTGCCGCATCGCTGCCAGCAATGCGCCGGGTTTCAATGATTGAGCGGAATCGTCTGCCATCTGCGCCTCCTTTTGAGGCGGAGGTCGACGTGGGGATACGACGTCAAGAACGAAGACCCGAACGACTCCCTCCGCCAGCATGATCTGGTTCAGGTTCAAAGGGTACTTCTCAGCCCGGCTTTCGCCGGACGCCCCTGTCATGATCAACAACTACCGGATGATGATCCGCGATTCCAGCCTTTTTACGCAAATGCGGCGAGATGCGGGCTTAGCCTTAGCCTCGAAAGCCGCCGTCGTGTCTGGCGGCGGCTTTTGAAGTTTCACGAGATTCTGGGCATCTGCCTTCACGTCATGCGGCGCTGCTACGGTGCAAACGCGGCTGAGGCTCCTGGTAATAGGTCCCGCTGCTGTCGCTGGTCCTGAAGCGGCCGATCTTCTGGGTCAGATCCTCCACCCGGTGACGCAGGCCACGTATTTCGGCATTGTTCTCCTCGACCATGGCGGCATTCTGCTGGGTTATCAGTTCGACGTCGTTGACAGCCTGCGTGACCTGCGTGATGCCAGTCGACTGCTCTGCGGCAGCCGAGGAAATCTGTGCCACCAGTTTTCGAACATCGGTGACGTGAGCAATGATCCTGGAGAGTGCTTCGCCGGTTTCCTCGACGAGCTGCACGCCGCTTTCGACCTGCGTTGCACTTGCCGAAATCAACTGCTTGATCTCGCGAGCCGCACCCGCGCAGCGCTGGGCCAGTTCGCGGACCTCCTGGGCGACAACAGCAAAACCGCGGCCTGCTTCACCAGCGCGAGCAGCCTCGACGCCGGCATTCAGCGCCAGGAGGTTCGTCTGAAAGGCGATCTCGTCAATGACGCCGATGATCTGGCTGATCTTGTCGGAGGAGCGGCTGATCTCGCCCATGGCATTGACTGCGCGTGCCACGACCTCGCCTGAGCGGACGGCGAACTCTTCGGTCTCGTTGACCGATTGAGACGTCTGACGGGCATTGGTAGCGGTGCTACGCACAACACCGCTCAAGTGGCGCAAAGCCCGAGAGCTTTCCTCCAGCGCGGCCGCCTGCTGTTCCGTGCGTTTCGCCAGATCGTCGGCGGAGGCGGAAAGATTGGCCGTACCGCCATTGATCTCCTGCGCCGCAAAACCGACTTCGGACAAAGTCGCACGGAGAGCATCGACAGCCTGATTATAGGTTCTGGCCATCATGACGAAATCTGCCGGGAGATTTTCGTCCATCCCCGTTGCCAGATCGCCCTCGGCCAGATTGCCGAGCACGCCCGAGAGCGCGGTCAACGCATGCTGCTGATCGGCCGCGATGCGGGCACGTTCGCCGGCACGCTGTTCTGCTTCCGCCGAGGAGAGCTCCCGGGCGGCGGCGGCTTCCTGCTCCAGCCGAACATTTTCTCTCGCAGCGTCGCGGAATACCGTAACGGAACGAACCATGTCACCGATCTCATCGCCACGCTCGCGGCCTTCGATCGAAACTTCGAGGTCGCCGTCGGCAAGACGCTTCATCACTTCGGTCACCCGGCGCAGAGGGCCACGCAATGTCTCGACCAGCATCAGGCCGCCAGCGATCGCCAATATCGTACCGACCACCATGGCGACGACCGAAAGGTTTGCCGACCGTTCGCTATCTTCCTTGCCGACTTCCTGAGCCTGGGCAACGAAATTCTTCAGCCCGGCCATTGCGCCGGTCAGAGTGGCCGTGGCTTCCGCCCTCTTCTTCTGCCAGTCGGAAGCGATCACGATCAGCTTTGTCGATCCGGCGTCGAGCGATGCGAGAAGCGGCTCCAGCTTCACAGCAAAGCCAGCCATGGTGAAGTTGGTCTTGGCAAGTTCAGAAACACGCGCCGAGACGGTACGCAAACCCGCCGTCGATTCAAGAAGCGGCTTCTGCGAAGCCTCGCTCATCGTACCGCTCATCCGCTCGACAAGCAGTTTGAGCTCATCGATCCTGCGCAGCGAATCCTCTGTCTGGGCAAGCAGCTCACGCTGGACGGCCACATCACCTTCAAGACCGACAAACCGTTCAGCCGCCGTTACGGCCCGGCTGTTGGACAGATTATCCAAATCTCGCTGTATCGGCATGAGTGCACTTGTTCCGACACGCACCGCCTGCGCCTTGTCGGCGATCGGGGCGTCGCCGGCAATGGTCGCTTTCAAGCTGGCGGCGGCCTGTCGCGCCGGATCGAAAGCCTTGCCCGCCTTTTCCGATACGAGAGTGCTGATCTTTGCGAATTCCTCTTCCAATGGGCTGAGGTAGAGCTTGGCCGTATTGATGGCCGCATCGTCGCTTTCGGCACGACGCATTGCTTCACGCAAGTCCGAGACCCTGCCCGAAATGGCGTTATAGGCATAGGCTTCCAGCAACATGCCCTTGGCAAATTTCTCCTTGCCGGCGCTCTGCTTGCGCAGGCTGCCCACCTGCGCTTCCACTTCCGTGCCGAGCGTATCGATTTCCGTCACGGCGCTGGCCATCTGCGCATCCGTTTCGTCCCGCAGCAGCTTGACGGCCCACAGCGCATCGACATGACTGCGCATTGCCGAGGCGAGCCCCATAACCGGTGCAACCCGTGATCGATCCCCTTCGCTTGTCAGAAGTCCCTCAAGCACACCGACGCCCTGTTCCTGGGCATCGATATCGGCTCTTAGTGCCGAAAGCGTCTTTTCATTCGGCGTAGCGGAATATTCCTGCAAGCTCGACTGAAGGCGCTCGAAATCGCCGATGTTCTCAATCGTGGCGCGGGTCACGGTCATATGGCCATTCAGAGTATTGGCCGTGTAATATCCGGCAAGGCCCACGCCCGCGATCAGCAGAACGAGAGGAACAACGAACAGAAGAACCTTGGTTACAATTTTCCGGCTTTGCAAAAGTCGATCGATAAACAATTTTTTCCCCGTCATTAGCTGCGCTGAAGGCACGATTGCATGTGTGCACAACGGAGCGATTCCAGCCTCATGCGGGAACATCTGCACACGATGGCCACTTTCGGTTGAGCAACCGTTAATGGCAGCCGGCGACATTTGCGCGCGGAAAAATCAGATGGAAATCTGCTGGCAGCAAACTTGCCGATCACGTAAAGACGGGACGCAAAGGGTGGAGGAATCGGGATGGCATTGTCGGATAACACGCGCGGTGCGCTGCTCATGGCGACCGCGATGGCGGTGTTTTCCTGCAATGACGCGATGGTCAAGGCATTGACGCACGACCTCAGCATTCCGCAGATCATGGCAGTACGTGGGGTTCTGACAACCATACTCGTATTTGCGGTCTCCATTCTCCTGCGCGCCAAATTCTCGCTACGCGCCTTCACCCATCCGCTGGTGCTTTTGCGCACCGCCTGCGAACTCGGCGGAACTTTGTCCTTCTTTAACGCGCTTGCCAGGATCGATTTCGCTTCGGCTTCCTCGATCATGCAGTCGCTGCCGCTTGCGGTTACGCTCGGGGCTGCGCTTCTGTTTCACGAACCGGTCGGCTGGCGGCGCTGGAGCGCCATCATCGTCGGCTTCCTGGGTGTGCTGCTGATCATCCAGCCGGGACCTGAAGGCTTTTCCAGCGACGCGCTGTTCCCGCTTGCAGCGGTTTTCTTCACCGCCTGCCGGGATCTCGTGACACGCAGGATCGCAACGGAAATCCCGACCATCCACGTGACCCTCTTCACCTCCTTCATCATCATGGTCGTCGGCTTTGTTCTCGTCGGCCCGACAGGCGGATGGCACCCGATTTCGGGTTTCAACTGGCTGCTTCTGGCGCTGACGGCGATTGCGGTATTCTGCGGCTATCAGGCAATCATCCTCGCCATGCGCGGCGGAGAAATCTCCTTCATTGCGCCGTTCCGCTATACCAGCCTGATCTGGGCGCTCCTCATCGGGGTCCTGGTTTTCGGTGAGCGTCCGGGCATGACAGTGCTCCTGGGCGCAGCCGTCGTGATCTGCTCCGGCCTCTATACATTCTACCGCGAAAGCCGCCGCGCCATCGATACGGCCAAAAAGGCGGTGACGCCCACGGCGGGTGGCTGAGGATGCGCCCGCCCGGTCTCATTCTTGCCGGTGGCCGCTCCAGCCGCATGGGAGCGAACAAGGCGCTGCTTCCGCTCGGCGACAAAAGCGTTCTCGCTCATGTCATTAGGCGACTGGCTCCTCAGGTATCGGATCTCGCCGTCAACGCCAATGCCCCCTTCCCGGGGTTTGAGAGCTATCGCTATCTTGCAGATGATCTCGCCGGACAGCTAGGACCACTCGCCGGCATCCTTACCGGGATGCGCCATTATTCCCGCCGGCTCGCAGAAGTGTCGCATTTCGCCAGCGTTCCGTGCGACAGCCCTTTTCTGCCGTTAGAT
Organism: Aliirhizobium cellulosilyticum; assembly: GCF_014198105.1. Classification (NCBI taxonomy): domain Bacteria; kingdom Pseudomonadati; phylum Pseudomonadota; class Alphaproteobacteria; order Hyphomicrobiales; family Rhizobiaceae; genus Aliirhizobium; species Aliirhizobium cellulosilyticum. The sequence goes on from NZ_JACIGW010000001.1 coordinate 1,522,643, forward strand.
CTTGTGCTGCAATTCAGCGCAGCCTGTTCCGATCCGGAAACCATCGTCATCGCCACCTCACTGGAGCGCCGTCACCCGGTTTTCGGCCTCTGGCCGATCGCTCTTGCGGAGGATCTCGAACACTGGCTGATTGATAACGATAATCGCCGTATCAATGGGTTCCTGAGCCGTCACCGCATGGTGACTATCGATTTCCCGTCGCTTCAGACACGCCGCGGCCTGCTTGATCCCTTCTTCAACATCAACACACCAGAAGAGCTTACCCAAGCCGCGGCCTTTACGGAGAGCCTTGAATGAACACCACGCCCGCCTTCGGGATTTCCGGCTGGAAGAATTCTGGAAAGACGGGACTGACCGTTCGTCTGGTTGAGGAGCTTACCGCCCGCGGTTATCGCGTTTCCACCGTCAAGCACGCGCATCATGACTTTGACATCGACAAGCCCGGTGCGGATTCATTTCGGCACAGGGAGGCGGGCGCCGGGGAAGTGGCAATTGTCTCGGGAACGCGCTTTGCGATCATGCATGAACTGCGAGACGAAGCTGAGCCGACGCTTGCCGAAATCCTTTCACGGCTGGCACCTTGTGATCTCGTACTCGTAGAGGGCTACAAGCACGAGGCCATCCCGAAGATAGAACTGCGCCGGCTGGAATCGAAAAGCCGCGAGCCTCTGGCACCGATTGATCCCCATATCGTTGCGATCGCCACGGATCACTCGCTCGCTTTGCAAACCTTGCCCGTCTTCGAGCTCGACGACACGGCATCCATTGCCGACTTCATCATCGACATCACAGGTCTTCCAAAACGCTGAAAGCCGCCGACCGATTGGCCGACGGCTTCCAATTCCTGCCTGTCCGATCCGTTACTGGTTCGAGGCGACAGGTTTTACGAGAGGCGTGATCCGGCGGATCGTCACGCGGCGGTTTTCCTGGTTTGCCGCTTCGGTACTCACTTTCAGATACCGCTCGCCGTAACCTTGCGTCGTCATGTTTTCGGGCGGAATGCCGAAAGCATCCGACAGGACAACAGCCACCGATTCTGCGCGCTTGTCCGAAAGGACTAGATTGCTTTCATCCGAGCCGACCGCATCCGTATGACCTTCGATCAGGAAGGTTTCCGACGGATCCTTTTCCAGCACCTTGTTGATCGCGTCTGCAACCTTGCGCAGCGAGGTTGCCTGGTTCATCGGAATCTCGGCGCTGCCCGTGGCAAAGGTGATGGTATCGAGGTCGATACGCGGAACCTTGTCGCGGATACGGGCCGAATAACGGACCTCATCGAGCGAATAAGGCCGTTCGACCCGCTCCACCGGCGGCTGCTCAAGGAAGCGGTAATAGTCGCGATCCGGCTGGCTGGATGTATCGATGATGTAGTCGTCAATCGGCACGCCAAGGCGCATCGGCGGCAGGTCGTCACCCGGATCGCGCCAGGTATAGTCCTGACGGTCTTCCAGAAGCTCCGGTGCGTAATAGAGCACATACTCCCGACCGCCACGGACGATGCGCGAACGCTGGACGACTTCGCCATAGCGGTTGCGGATCGTCACCACGCGGGTACCGTCGTTGCGTTCGACGACCTCGCGATAGCGACCGTCGCCCAGACGCTCATATTCCGGACGGCCTCCATCATCGTAGAAGCGGCGGCTGTCGTCGTGGCGCACATAGGTCTGGTTGTCGATCGAGATGATAACGCGACCATCGTCACGGTCCTGATCCCAATTCCTGTCGCGGCCACGGTCACGATTGCGATCCTGGTTTTGGTTCTGTCCCAGAAGGGCGTCGCCGATCGGGCCCAAAACATCCCAGCCGCGCGGCCGTTCGAAATCGGGCCGGCCATCGATACGCTGGCCGCGTTCCTCTACCAGCTCGCGACGCTGGTTGCGCCAGCGCTCCCGGTCTTCGCGGGTGACACGATCATTGGCCTGCGCGTCTGCATCGTTACGCGGCGGCGGAGCCGCGCGTTCCTGTGCCTGCTGCTGGTCTGGCGCGCTCGGATTTCCGCGTCTGTCCGGACGGCTCGGATCCTGCGGACGGTCACCGCCGCGTTGCGCACGATCCGGCCGCTGTTCCTTGGCACTGTCGAGCACGGCGGCTCCGTTTTCGACCGGAAGATTCGGCTGCTCGGCGCTCTGCTCAACGGGACGCGGCTGATTGCGCTCTCCACCGCTCACCGCCTGATCAGGTGCCTTGTCCGCGTCCTGAGCCTGCTGTCGGGCAGGTTTGGGCGGCTGGCCCGGCTGCTGCTGGGGCACCGGCGCCTGATCGGCATTCTGCTGCGCGCGAGGCTTTGGCGGCTGAATCACATCTCCCTGATCTGCCTGTTGACGCTGCGGCCGTTCAGTCTGAGGACGCTCGGCCTGCTGCGGACGGCCTTGAGGCTGCTCGGCCTGCGGCTGTTCCGCCTGTTGCTGGCGTTCCTGCCCCGGCTTGGGCTGTTCCGCATCCGCCTGTGCAGGCGGCTTTGCTGTCGGCTTTGGTTCAGGTGCCTGATCGGCATTCTGTTGTGCGCGAGGTTTTGGCGGCTGGATCGCATCGCCCTGATCTGCCTGTTGACGCTGCGGCCGTTCAGTCTGAGGACGCTCGGCCTGCTGCGGACGGCCTTGAGGCTGCTCAGCCTGCGGCTGTTCCGCTTGCTGCTGGCGTTCCTTGCGCGGCTTGGGCTGTTCGGCCTGATCTGCATCCGGCTTTGCCTGTTGACGGAGATCGGGGGCCTGCTCGGCGTTCTGCTGACGCCGTTGCGGCCGTTCACTACCCTCACCCTGATCTGCCTGCTGCTCACGGCGCTGAGGGCGCTCGGCGTCCGGCTGCTCGGCACGCTGTTCACGTTGGCGGGGTTGCGGCCGTTCACCACCCTCACCCTGATCTGCCTGCTGCTGGCGACGCTGGGGACGTTCACCCTCTGGCTGTTCTGCCCGCTGCTGGCGCTCGCCGCGCGGACGTTCAGCTCCTTCGCCCTGATCAGCCTGCGGCTTGCGGCGCTTCGGAAGCTCCTCGCCCTCTGCCGGAACCTGCTCCTGCACCCGAATGATACCGGGCGCCGCCGGCTGCACCGATCCGAGATCCACACCGGACGGCAGGGCATAGGCAGGTTGCATCAACAATGGCAGGGACAAAACAGGCGCCGCCACGCTGGCGAACAATCTGGATTTCATCGACATGACATTTTCCTTCTTCTGGCTTTCGTCCCTAGATGCTCGCGACGGCCCCAATGATCATGACTGTTGAGGCCCACCTCTTGCGGGCAGTTTTTCGCGGCACCACAACTGTATTTGTTCCAATTTGGTTCCCATTATGGCCGCCTGCAAAGGTCCGTATCATCGGGACCAAAGTCTGAACTGTGTTTGAATGCTGTATTCATCCGGCAATTATGGCTGCGCCATCTTGGCGCATCACAAAAAGCTCCGCCTGCGATGTCAGGCATTTTCTTCCGGCAACAATCTCCTCCAGGAACCCTCTGGCGACATCAGGGTTTGGACGTAAACGTCAAACGCATGTGAAGCCCGAGGTTGCCGTAGAAAATGCCGTTGCAATTTTGCCGGAGCCGGTATCTATAAAAAACAAGGGCTGCGAAATGCCCCTCGCCGGCTGCGAAAAACCGAGAACACGTCGCCGGCCTGCCAACAGAGAGGACAATTATGAAGATCTCCACCCGTTTGTTTGCTGCCGCGTCGATCGCGGCGATCTCGCTTTTTGCTGGCGCCGCTTCGGCCCAGGACAAGCTGGTCATCGGCACGGAAGGCGCATACCCGCCCTTCAACGTTCTGGAATCCAACGGCGAACTGACCGGCTTCGATATCGACATCGCCAAGTCACTCTGCGTCCAGATGAAGACCGAGTGCACCTTTGTCACCAATGACTGGGATGGCATCATCCCGGCCCTGCAGTCCAAGAAGTTCGACGCGATCATCGCTTCGATGTCGATCACGCCTGAGCGCCAGCAGCAGGTCACCTTCTCCAAGAAGTATTACAACACGCCTCCGGCAATTGCCGTGCCGAAGGATTCGCCGCTGACGGAAGCAACTGCTGCTTCGCTGAAGGGCAAGGCCATCGGCGCGCAGGGTTCGACCAGCCACGCCAACTATGTCGAAAAGCATTTCCCCGATGCGGATGAGAAGCTCTATCCGACAGCTGACGAATACAAGCTCGACCTGACCAACGGCCGTATTGACGGTGTTGTCGACGATATCGTCGTGCTCACCGAATGGGTGAAGTCGGATGCCGGCTCCTGCTGCAAAATCCTGACCCCGCTGCCGGTCGATCCGGAAATCAACGGTCAGGGCGCCGGCATTGCCGTGCGCAAGGACGAACAGGCGCTCGCAGACAAGTTCACCACCGCAATCGCGGCAATCCGCGCCGACGGCACCTACAAGAAGATCCAGGACAAGTATTTCGACTTCGACGTCTATGGCGGCGACAAGTAATCCGTCCAATCGCTAAAAAAAACGGCGGAAGGGTCACCTTCCGCCGTTTTCATTTTCATCAAGCACTTGTCCTCAGAAAATTTTCCTTTTTAATTGGCATTTGAAAGCGGCACGACATAAGCCGCAGGGGAATATGAACCGGAACATGATCCTATGAGCGGATGGCTCTCCGCCCTCTTTAATACACTCGACCCGTTTTGCGGCCCCGCCGGTGTCTTCACCTGGTTCGGCGGCACCGGCCTCGTCTCCTGTGGCGACACCGGCTGGGGCGACGAAATCGCCTTCGGCGTCAAGGTGACGATCTCGCTGGCGCTCGCCACGTTGCCTGTCGGGCTGCTGATCGGTTTCCTGATCGCGCTTGCCGCGCAGTCGCAGGAAAAACTGCTCAGGCTGGCCGCCGGTATCTACACCACCATCTTTCGCGGCCTGCCCGAACTGCTGACGCTGTTCATTGTCTATTACGGCGCGCAGATGTTGATCCAGTCGGTGCTGGCGTTCTTCGGATATGACGGGCGCGTCGAGATCAACGCCTTCGTTGCCGGCATGGTGGCGCTTGCGGTGGTTTTCTCATCCTATTCGTCGGAAGTGCTGCTCTCCGCCTTCCGCGCCATTCCGCGCGGGCAATATGAGGCTGGTGACGCACTCGGTCTTCGCCGCAGCAAGACGATGGTGCTGATCGTTCTGCCTCAGCTTATCCGCATCGCCCTGCCCGGTCTTACCAATCTATGGCTGATCCTCCTGAAGGATACGTCCTACGTATCCGTTATCGGGCTTTCAGATATCGTGCGCCAGACGGGCGTTGCGGCGCGCGTCAGCAAGGAAGCCTTCTTCTTCTATTTCCTGGCCTGCCTGCTTTATCTGATCCTGGCGATGATCTCCTCCTACGGTCTCGGCTTCATCGAGCGCTGGGCCAAGCGGTCGGAGGTTTCCCGATGAGCGTGGCGAAAGAAATGATCCCGCCACGCCCGGCACCTGCAGTGCTGCACCGGCCTCTGACGACAGCGAAAGTCGTCGGCATTGGCGTGCTGATCCTTTGGGCCCTGCTTGCCATGGCTCTGATCAGCATGGTGATCGAGGGATGGGATCCGGCCAAATTCGAACGTTACGGACCGCGTTACCTTAACGGTTTATGGACGACGATTTCGCTGGTCGGAATCTCCATCGTGCTCGGCGCCGTTCTCTCGCTGCCGATCGCGTTTGCCCGCATGTCGAAGAACCGCGTGCTGAATGCGATCGCCTACGCCTATGTCTACATCTTCCGCTCGACGCCGCTGCTCGCCCAGCTGTTCCTGATCTATTACGGTCTTGGCAGTTTCCGGCCGCAGCTGGAATCCGTCGGCCTGTGGTGGTTCTTCCGCGAGGCCTGGTATTGCGGCCTCTTCTCGCTGACACTGAACACGGCCGCCTATCAGGCGGAAATCCTGCGTGGCGCGATCCAGAGTGTTCCCGTCGGCCAGCATGAAGGTGCCGCCGCACTCGGCATTTCCAAGCGCGTCGCCTTCTGGAAGATCATTCTGCCTCAGGCATTGATCGTGGCACTTCGCCCCTACGGCAACGAGATCATCCTGATGATCAAGGGTTCCGCCGTCGTTGCGATCGTCACCGTCTACGACCTGATGGGCGAGACGCGCTACGCCTTCTCGCGGACGTTCGACTACCAGACTTATCTCTGGGCTGCGATCTTCTACCTCACCATGGTCGAAGCGCTGCGGCATCTGTGGAACTTCATCGAACGGCGCCTGACCCGCCATCTGGTGCGCTGATGCACGTCGCGATCCCCCCGAAGCGGTTGAGCACGTTCGGGAGACATGCGTTAGCAGCACTCCCAGACGATGGATGCTAACAGGCTGAAATAAACCATCAATTTCAGCCAAAAGCGACAATTGTCAAGCTTCCGTTAAGCATGACATGATCCCATTTCAATGACGCAGACAATGCGTCATTGAAAAAAGGGAACAGCAGATGTCGGAACTCGAAATGATGCTGAAAGGCTACGGCCTCACCACCGCACAGATCTTCTACCGCATGCCGGATCACCCTGCCCTGCTGCAGAGTTACCTCTGGCAGAACTACGATCTCGCCCCCGACTTTCCGGAGATGAACGGCTTTCTGAAATTCTGGCAGGAAAAGCTGGAAGGCCCGATCCATTCTGTCCGCTACGTGCATCGCAAGCTGATCTCGGCCAGCGAGTGGCGGCAGGTGAAGGGCGAAATCATCCTGCACTGATTGCGCTTGGCTGTGATCCTCGCAATTGCCAAACGCTGCCGCGACACGTAAAGCGGCTGGCAACAACGAGGATATGGTTATGGCGAAGATCGACGAAGAAGCATTGGCGGAAGCCTATAACCGGGCGCTCGCGCATGAAAAGGCCGGCGAGATCGATGCTGCCGTCGAAGCTTATCGCCAGGTGCTGGAAATCGATCCCGAAGATCATGGTGGTGCCGCCGTTCGCATCGCCTCGATGGGCCGCGGCGAAGCGCCTCCGAAGGCGCCCGACGCCTATGTCGAAACGCTGTTCGACCAGCATGCGGAAAGCTTCGAAGACATCCTCGTCGAACAGCTCGGTTATGCTGTCCCGGTTCTGGTGCGCCAGCGCCTGCAGGAACTGAAGCTCGGCCCGTTCAAGCGCATGCTCGATCTCGGCTGCGGCACGGGTCTGACCGGCGGCACCCTGCGCGACATGGTCGACGACATTACCGGTCTCGACATTTCCGAAAACATGGTCGAGATCGCCCATGAGAAGGATCTCTACGAGACGCTTTATGTCGCCGAAGTCGAGGATTTCCTCGAGGACAATGACGACGAGCCTTTCGACCTGATCACCGCGACCGACGTGCTTCCCTATCTCGGTGCGCTCGAACCGCTGTTCTTCGGTGCGGCCGAAAACATGGTCGCTGGCGGCCTGTTCATCTTTTCCTCCGAATCCCTGCCGGAAGGTGATGAACGCACCTACACGGTCGGCCCGCATCAGCGCTTCATGCATTCGCCGGCCTATATCCGCGCACGGCTTGCCGATACCGGTTTCGAACTTGTCGAAATGAGCGATATCAACGTGCGGATGCAGGACGGCAATCCCAGCCCGGGCCATCTGGTCATCGCGAAGTTGAAGGGATAATTTCTTCGCCTCAACGGAGAACGGCCCCATGACGCCGGAGCGTTACCTCATAGCCCAGGCATACAACAACGCCTGGGCCAATCACCGGCTGCTGAGAGCCTGCGCCCTGCTGTCTTCCGAAGAGCTGGCCGCGCCGCGGCAAAACTTCTTTCCGTCGATCATCCACACGCTGAACCATATCCTGACCGTCGACTGGCTCTATATCGGCGCGCTCGAAGGCGACTGTCCGGGTGCTTCCGCCTTCGAACCGGAAATCCCGTTTCCCGCCCTTGCCGATCTCGACCGCGAACAGCGCGCAGCCGATCACCGTCTCATCGACCACTGTCGCAGCCTGACGGACGACACGCTTTGCGCCGAAGTCCGCATCCCGCGCTACATGCATATGCAGGTCGAGCCGACAGACCGCATCCTTCTGCATCTCTTCCAACACCAGATACATCATCGCGGACAGGTTCATGCGATGTTATCCGCAACGGGCGTAAAGCCGCCGCAACTGGACGAATTCTTTCCATCCGACCCGGCAGAACAGGCGCTTCGAGCGCAGGATCTTGCTGAACTCGGGTTTACCGAATCCATGATCTGGAGTGATCGATAATGCTGTATTTCGTCATCAAGGCTCTGCACCAACTCTCCGACTTCCTCCTGATCGGCGGCATGCTGATCAATGCCTTCGTCATTTCGATGGTGCCGCCGCCGATCCGTGTCGGCGTGATCGTCGCGCTACGCAAATACGACCGCACAGTGACCACTGCAGCGCTTGCCGGCGCCTGGATTTTCGGCCTGTGGCTTGCCTTCGGTTACATCGGCTTTGCCGGCAATGGCTGGCTGCATGCCAAGCTTCTGCTCGTCGTCATCCTTTCGGCGCTGCACGGCATGCAGCAGGCTGCGATGCGCAAGATGGCTGCCGATCCGAAATTCGACCCCAACGCCTTCGTGCGCATCGGCATGCCGGTCATCCTGATCTGTCTCGTGCTCGTCGTGGCGCTCGCCGTCATCAAGCCGTTCTGACACCAACTTTCCTAATCTCCATAGCCAGCGCGCCGCAAAACAGCCCGTTTTGCGGCGTCGCAAGGAGTGGGTGAAAAACCGATGCAGAATCGGATACCGGCCACGAGCCGGACTGGAGAGGGTTACATGACGGGAAACTCAGGCAGGTTGCGTATTGCCGTGTTGTTCGGCGGGCGTTCGGCGGAACATGACGTGTCGGTGCTTTCGGCCACCAATGTCATGAACGCGCTCGATCCGCAAAAATACGATGCGGTACCGGTCTTCGTCAGTCGCGAAGGCCTATGGCTGCTCAGCGCGTTCGAGGGCGGCGCGCTTTCAAAGCCGGAAAACGGCACCCAGCTTTCCCTGATCCCCGGTGGCAAGGGTCGTCTTCTTGCACTTCCCGAAGGTGCTGCGGCATACGAACTGCCGAAGATCGATATCCTGTTTCCAGTGCTTCACGGCCTGCATGGCGAGGATGGTGCGGTTCAGGGGCTTGCCGAAGTGGCGCGCGTACCGCTAGTTGGCTGCGGCATTCTCGGTTCCGCCAATGCGCTCGACAAGGATATCGCCAAGCGGCTGTTCAACGAGGCCGGCATTCCGGCGGCTCGTTCGGTGACGATCTATCAGGATGCGGCACCCGCTTTCGAGGAACTGGAACAGGCGCTCGGCCTGCCGATCTTCATCAAGCCGGCCCGCCAGGGATCTTCGGTCGGCGTCAGCAAGGTTTTGACGAAAGCCGGTTACGACGCGGCCTTGTCTGAAGGTTTTCGCCACGACAGCAAGCTTCTCGCCGAAGAATTCATCAAGGGCCGCGAGATCGAATGTGCTGTTCTGGAAGCGCCGGACGGCAGCCTGTTCGTCTCGACAACGGGCGAGATCGTTCCGGCGGAGAGCCACGGCTTTTACAGCTACGATGCCAAATATATCGACGAGGATGGCGCAGCGCTGAGAGTTCCGGCGCAGATGCCGCCGGATGTCGAGGATGAGATCCGCGCCTTCGCGATCAAGGCGTTTCGCGCGCTCGGCTGTGACGGCATGGCGCGAGCGGATTTCTTCCTCACCTCGGAAGGGCGCATTCTTATCAACGAGCTGAACACCATTCCCGGCTTCACCGATATCAGCATGTATTCCAAGGTGATGGGCGCAAGCGGCGTCAGCTATCCTGAAGTCATTGACCGGCTTGTCGAACACGGCCTGGCACGGGCCGGCCGATCGATCTGATCGGCCCGACCTGTTTTTTGAGCAATTCCAGCAAAAGTGGGAACCGGTTTTGCGTCCGGAATTGCGTTAAAACAAAGAGATAGAGCGGTTTCGCATTTCAAAGAAAGGCGGAAATGCTCTAGATACGATCCTCAGGTTCTCCCGAGGATCGTATCAAGCAGTCTGCCCTCCAGTTCCGCCAGAACCGGATCGCCATGCCGGCGCGGCTGATCTCTCGGGATCTCGAGGTCGAGGCTGATACGGCCTTCATCGAGCACGATCACCCGGTCGGCCAGATGCACGGCTTCCGCCACATCGTGGGTGACGAGCACGGCGGTAAAGCCAAGTTCGCGCCAGACATCGGTCACCAGATCCTGCATGCCAATCCGCGTCAGGGCATCGAGCGCCCCGAGCGGCTCATCGAGCGCCAGCAGGCCCGGCCGGCTGACCAGAGCGCGTGCCAAGGCCACGCGCTGGCGCTGGCCGCCGGAAAGTTTCGACGGCCAGTCCTTCGCCTTTTCCGACAGCTGCACGCCCTTGAGCGCCCGCTCGGCCTCTCGCCGCCCGAATGCCTTTGGCACGCCGTCGCCCAATCCAACCGCCACATTGTCGGCCACCGAGAACCAGGGCAGAAGCCGCGGCTCCTGGAAGACGATGCGGGAATTGGGCTCCACCGCCTTGCCTTCCTCATCGACGAATTCGATCCGGCCACCAGTCGGCTCGTCCAACCCGACCAGGAGCCGCAAGAGCGTGCTCTTGCCACAACCGCTCTTGCCGACGATTGCCAGGAACTGCCCGGCGGGCACATCGAGATCAAGACCGCGTAAGACCAGATTGTCGCCGAAGCGTTTCTCGACGCCGCGCAGCTTCAGGCCAGCGGGTTGCGGCGCGGCCTGATAGTCCACCGGCTGCGCGGCATGGTGCGCATCGAGTTCCACATCCGAAATGAAGGCGAGCGGTGATTGATAGGGTCCAACAGGCATTTTTTCCTCCTTACCGCTGATAGGCCGGGTTCCAAGAGAGCGCTGCGCGCTCCAGCGTCCGGGCAATGACGTCCGCGAGCTTGCCGAGCACCGCGTAGATGACCAGCGCCAGCACGACGACATCGGTCATCATGAACTCGCGGGCGGTATTGGCCATGTAGCCGATGCCGGAATTTGCAGCGATCGATTCAGAGACGATCAGCGTCAGCCACATGATACCGAGCGCATACCGTAAGCCGACGAAGATCGACGGCAATGCTCCCGGAAAGATCACCTTGCGGAACAGCGACCAGCCGCTCATGCCGTAGATACGTCCCATCTCAATGAGGTCGCGATCGACATTCTTCACCCCGTGATAGGTGTTCAAGTAGATCGGGAAGAGTACACCGAGCGAGGTGAGGAACAGCTTTGCCTCCTCGCCGATCCCGAACCAGAGGATGACGAGCGGGATCATCGCCAGATGCGGAATCGTGCGCAGCATCTGCAGCGTCGTGTCGGTCAGTTGTTCCGACAGTTTCGACACGCCGTTGGCGATGCCTAGCAGGAACCCGATCGAGCCGCCGATCAGAAGACCGCTCAGCGCCCGTGCGCCGCTGACGCCGACATCGCGGACCAGTTCACCGGAGAGCAACCGTTCCCAAAAGGCCGCAACCACCGCCACCGGCGACGGCATGATCCGGTCGGAGATTAAGCCGAAAGACGAGCCCGCCTGCCAGAGTATGACCAATGTCACCGGCAGGAGAAAAGGTAAAAGCGCTACGCCGGAGACGCTGCGCGGGCGTAGCGGCTTCCCGTCATTTGCCCGCGCAGCCTTCTCCGCCGACCCCTTGGGAGGATCTGAATAGCCGATTGCCGCCGAAGAAGTCCTGTCTTCCCTGATGCGCCTCAGGCTGCGCCCTTCCGAAAACGTATCGACTGCCGTCATTATCTCGCCCTCGCTATCTTATCAGGATGCAGCAACAGCACGGATAGTCGCGTGGCCGCCGCCGCCGAAGAGCGGCTTTTCGGACGCGAATTCATTGCCGAAACCGGCACGCTGTTCCTCGCGGGTGATGCCGAGTTCCGGGAAAAGCAATTCCGCCACGCGGTAAGCCTCTTCCAGATGCGGATAACCGGAGCCGATCACCGTCTCGATGCCAAGATCCTGATATTCGCGCAGGCGCGCCGCCACCGTCTTCGGCGAGCCGACCAGGGCGGTACCCGCCCCCGAGCGCACCAGACCGATGCCGGCCCAGAGATTGGGCGAGACTTCCAGCTTGTCGCGACGACCATTGTGGAGCGCCGCCATCCGCTGCTGGCCGACACTGTCGGAATCGCGCGCGAAATGCGCCTGCGCCTTGGCGATTGTCTCGTCAGAGAGCCTGGAGATCAGCTTGTCCGCAGCCTCCCAGGCCTCCTCGTCGGTCTCGCGGACAATGAAATGCAGCCGGATGCCGAAGGAAACCTCCCTGCCCCGTTTTTCGGCGGCAGCGCGCACGGCCTTGATCTTTTGCTCCACCTGTTCCGGTGGCTCGCCCCAGGTCAGATATTTGTCGCCACGGCCGGCGAAGAACTCGATGCCGGCATCCGACGATCCGCCGAAATAGAGCGGTGGCCGTGGCTGCTGAATGGTCGGGAAACCGAGCTTGGCATTCCTCGCCTTGATATGCTTGCCGTCTAGATCCGCATGGCCGGTGGTGACGAGATCCTCGAAGACCTGGAAAAATTCTTCAGCATGGGTGTAGCGCTCGTCATGCTCAAGAAAGATGCCGTCGCCCGCTAGTTCCGACGGATTGCCGCCGACGACGATATTGAGCAGCAGCCTACCGTTCGATACCCGGTCGAGCGCTGCCGCGAGCCTTGCATAATAGGCCGGCGCCGCCGTGCCCGGGCGGATCGCCACCAGGAATTTAAGCTTTTCGGTGAACGGCGCCAGCGAGGCAGCCGTCACGAAGGACTCTTCGCAGGAGACGCCGGTCGGCAAAAGCACGCCGGAAAACCCAAGCCTGTCCACAGTCTGCGCCAGTTCGCGCAGATACCTGTTTTCAGGCGGACGGTTAAGCTCGCTGCCGCCGAGATAGGTGCCGTCGCCGCCGGTCGGGATGAACCAGAGAAAATCGATGGGGTTCTTCGTATCGCTCATCGTGAAAAATCCTTGATCTCGGTTGGTCTGTGACGGACGCAGGCTCAGCTGGCCTTGGGGCGCCAGACGATGTCGGAGATGTCCAGCTTTCGCGGAATGATCTTGAGATCGTAGAATTCATCGGCCAGCGCCTGCTGATACTGGACCGCCGCATCCGGCACGGTGGAGACCGCGCCCAGATCCGCCCCACGGCGCGACAGCACGACCTTGGTGACGTTTTCCGGCACGCCGGTGATTGAGGCGATCGCCTTCACCGTCTCATCGAAATTCGACTGTGCCGTGCCGCCGACCTTTTTCAGCTCGTCGATCACCTCGACGATCAGATCGCCGTTCTCGGCAGCGAAATCACCATTGCCGAGGAAATAGCTCCAGCTATCGACAATACCCTCCGCCGTCGTCAGCACGCGGGTCTGCGGGTCGGCTTGGGCAATTGCCGTATAGGGATCCCAGATCGACCAGGCATCGATCGAACCATTCTTGAAGGCAGCGGCCGCATCCGGTGGCGCAAGATCGAGCTGCGTCACGTCGCTGGGGGAAAGTCCGCCCTTGCGCAGAACCTTGACTGCAACATTGTGGGCGCTGGAGCCGCGCTTGAAGGCCAGCTTCTTGCCCTTCAGATCCGCGATCGACTGGATCGGGCTATCCTTGTGGACGAGGATGGCCGAACCTTGAGAACTGCCGCGATAGGTACCGACATAAAGCAGGTTGCCGCGAGCGGCCTGTGCAAAGAGCGGCGGCACGTCACCGGTCGGGCCGAAATCGAGCGCGCCCGCCCCGAGCGCTTCCAGAAGCGGAGGGCCGGAGGTGAATTCCGCCCATGTCACCTTGATGCCGCGATCGGCGAAACGCTTTTCGAGCGCACCCTGGCTTTTTGCCAGAGCCAGCACGCCGTTCTTCTGCCAGCCGATGCGCAGTTCCTTGGCTGCCGCCTTTGCCTTTCCCGCGATGGGCAGGACGGCAGTGGCCGCTGCCGCGCCGAACAAGCCAAGTGTCTGTCGACGGTTCAAATTGCCTGTCACCATGGAATGAGCCCTTCCTCACCAGATCTCTGATGATAGAAGGCTCCCATACTCTATCGAGTTGGTCGACATTCCATCGTTTCAAAAAACAACTGCAATCGGAGATTTCATTTCTCCGATTCAAGCCGATGGGAATGCAAAACTGCTAAAGTGCAAATCTCCACTGCATTGCGGAAAATCATTTTTGCCTGCTTTGTTCTTCCCGTCGGCCATGCTTTGTTCTAATCATCGGGAACAACAAGCGTTCGGAGGTTCGGCATGGCGAAAGTGGCATTCATCGGTCTCGGGGTCATGGGTTTCCCGATGGCGGGACATCTCAAGCAAAAGGGTGGCCACGACGTCAGCGTCTATAACCGCACCGCCGCCAAGGCCGCCGACTGGGCCGCGAAATTCGGCGGCACGACCGGAGCCACGCCGGCGGAAGCTGCCAAGGATGCCGATTTCGTCTTCACCTGCGTCGGCAATGACGACGATCTCCGCTCGGTGACAACGGGCGAAAACGGTGTGCTCTCGGCCATGAAGTCCGGCGCGATTCTGATCGACAACACCACAGCCAGTGCCGAGGTTGCGCGCGAACTGGATGCGGCTGCGAAGGAGCGCGGCGTCCACTTCATCGACGCCCCGGTTTCCGGCGGTCAGGCGGGGGCCGAAAACGGCGTGCTCACCGTCATGTGCGGCGGCGATCAGGCCGTGTTCGACAAGGCCAAGCCGGTCATCGACGCCTATGCCCGCATGGTCGGCCTGATGGGACCGGTCGGAAGCGGCCAGCTCACCAAGATGATGAACCAGATCTGCATCGCCGGCATCGTCCAGGGACTGTCGGAAGCCATTCATTTCGGCAAGCAGTCCGGCCTCGACATCGAGACCGTCGTCGATGTCATTTCCAAGGGTGCTGCCGGTTCATGGCAGATGGAAAACCGCCACAAGACGATGGACCAGGGCAAGTACGATTTCGGCTTTGCCGTCGACTGGATGCGCAAGGATCTCGACATCGTCCTGACAGAAGCACGTCGCAACGGGGCGAAACTGCCGCTGACGGCACTGGTCGACCAGTTCTATGGCGACGTGCAGGCCATGGGTGGCAATCGCTGGGATACGTCCTCGCTGCTTGCCCGTCTCGAACGGAAGTAAGACAAAAGGTCAAAGGCAATGCTCAGCCCCTCCTCCGACGTCGCCGGGATCATCGATCATCTTGGTACTTTGCGGTCGGAGGAGAACATTGCCGGCATGGGTCGCTTCGGCATCGTCACCGATGCGGCGCTCGGCATCTCCAATCCTGACCTGCAGAAAATCGCCCATGTGGTGAAACGCGATCACGCCCGGGCGCTTGATCTGTGGAACACAGGCATTCGCGAAGCGCGGATGGTGGCGATTTACACCGCCGACCCGAAAGCGCTTACCTCTGCCGAAGCGCATTCCTGGGCGGATGATTTCGCCTCCTGGGAAATCGTCGATGCCGCCGCCGACCTCTTTACCGAAGCCCCCTTCTGGCAGGACCTGATCGCCGAGTTTGCCGAAGACGAGCGTGAATTCGTCCGCCGCACCGCCTTTGCGATGATCGCCGGAGCATCCGTCCATCTGAAGAAGGAGCCGGACGCGACCTTGATAGGCTGTCTGCGCCTGATCGAACAACACTCCACCGACCCGCGCAATTTTGTCAAAAAGGCTGTCAACTGGGCCTTGCGCAATATCGGCAAGCGAAATGTCACCTGCCATAAGCCGGCTCTCGCCCTTGCGCAGAAACTCGCAGAATCGAATGACAAAACGGCACGCTGGATCGGCAAGGACGCGCTCAAAGAACTGTCGGGCGAGAAGGTGATGCGGCGACTAAAGGTCTGAATACCAAAGCAAAGCGCCGCAACCCAACCCGGATTGCAGCGCTTTCAAAATCATCTCAGCTGAGTTGGATCGCTCAGTCGTCGCCGGATTTCTGGTTGTCGATCATCATGTAGTCGAGCGGCAGTTCCGTCGTGTATTTGATCTGCTCCATGGCAAAAACGGAAGAGACGTCGCGGATCTCGATCTTGGCGATCAGGCGCTTGTAGAAGGCGTCATAGGCAGCGATATCCGGCACGACGACACGCAGCAGATAGTCTACGTCACCGCTCATGCGGTAAAATTCTACCACTTCCGGAAAATCTACCACGACTTCGGAAAAGCGCTTTAGCCATTCGATCGAGTGGCTGGCGGTGCGGATCGAGACGAAAACGGTAACCTTCGTATTGACCTTGCCCGGATCGAGCAGCGCCACGCGACGGCGGATGACGCCGTCCTCTTCCATTTTCTGGATACGGCGCCAGCAAGGCGTGGTGGACAGGCCGACCTTCTTGGCGAGATCCGCCACTGCGAGTGTGGAATCTTCCTGCAGAATACGCAGGATCTTGCGGTCAAGACGGTCCATCATTGTCCCCTTCGAAATGATTTTTCGTTATACACCCGATTTTCACACAGTTAAGCGAATTTTGTTCCGCGGATCAAGCTATCCACATGCTGGCGCAACACGGGCAAGATCTCCGCTTCAAACCAGCCGTTGCTTTTCAGCCAGCCGCTGTTGCGCCAGCTCGGATGTGGCAGCGGCAGGATGCGCGGCCCGTCATTGACGAAGAAATATTCCCGCCAGTTCCTCACCGTTTCCGTCGTGGTTTTCTTTCGGCGAGCGCCCAGATGCCAAGCCGCAGCATATTGGCCGATCACCAGAACCGTGTCGATCTGCGGCATTGCCGCAATCACCCTGCTGCGCCATGCGGGCGCACATTCCTTGCGCGGTGGCAGGTCACTTCCCTTTGCGTCGTAACCGGGAAAGCAGAAGCCCATTGGCACGATCGCCAGACGGTCTGCATCGTAAAACTCTTCTCGGGTCACGCCCATCCAGTCGCGCAGCCGGTTGCCCGAGGCATCGTCAAATGGCAGTCCGCTCTGATGAACTCGCAAGCCCGGCGCCTGACCGGCAATCAGTAACCGTGCCGTCGAGGACAATGTCGCAACCGGCCGCGGCTCGTGGGGCAACGGATTTCCTGGTTTTGCAGGATGGTCGCGACAAATGCGACAGGCTGCGATGCCTGCACCGAGATCGGCAATCCGGTCCGGTTCAATCACGTCCACGGCAGCATGCCTTTCAGCCGATCGAGGATCGCTTCGACACGGCTTCCGGTCCCGGTCGATCCATCATCTTCGGCCTCAGCACCCTTGGCCGTACGCCACGCGCGTGGGGTTTCGAAAGGACCGGACCATATCCCTTCTGCCTGTGCCCGCGCAGCTGTCTCTTCTGCGTGATAGTCCCCGGATGCGACAGCCATTCCGCGGCGTACGAGTTCGGCGTTGATATCCGTTTCACCCAGCCGACAGCGTACAAGAACACGGCCATAACGATCCCTGGAGGATCCTGCGCAATATGCGTCGGGCGCCGAGGCGAATTTTGCCAGGGCGTCGCGTGCGGCATCGCCGCATGTCCAGACATTCTGCCCTTCGCCGCAGGACTGATCAGCCTCCGGGGCATCGATGCCGATCAGCCTCAAGCGCTCGGCTCCAGCCGCCAGCGTATCGCCGTCGATCGCGTAAAACGGACCGTTGATGCGGGTGTCACCGTTGAGGTCGATCTTGGCAACGATAAGTGAGGCAAGGACAAGGAATGCTCCGAGGAACAAACCATCCTTCAGGGTCTTGGCAAGGCGGGTCACAATCCGGTCTCAATTACAAACGGAAGCTTCAGGAGAATGGCAAACAAAACCTTTCCCGGCAGTATCTTCTTAAGGTTTGGAACATAAGCTCTCAATCATCCGAATAAATTAGTTCACAACCAATGAGTAGCGGCGTCAGTATCTCGACCGACAAGATAATCGTTGATCGATCGCGTGGCCACCGCAACAAGGCGGTATCCAAAACCGTCCGCGCGACACGTGAACGGCTGCAACTTTCCAATAGCGGCAACCAAGCCTTCGACCGTGACATGCTCGCCATGCATGTCAATGCGGTACTGCAGGCGGCGGCGGTCGTGCCACTCTTCATCGCGCTCGTCACCGCGATCGGAATGTATATCTCGCCGAGCGCCCACCTGATTGCCTGGGCGCTTTTGATGCTCAGCCTGCATGCGATCAACCTTCTGCTCGCCCGACGTTTCAGCCGCAAGGAAATCGCGGCGGCGGAAACCACCAAGTGGCGCCGGCGGCTGCTGCTTGCGCAGATTCTGCTTGGCGTGGGATGGGCGACTTTTGCGCTTCAATCCTGCGACGCGTGTGGTGGCGACAGTTTTTACTTCTACAAGGGCGCCGTCCTGCTCTTTGCGATTTCAATCACAGCCATGAGCAGCTTCATGCTGCGCCAGGGCGTTCTCGTCGGCTTTGTCCCGGTGATTGCGGCACTTCTCTTTCGTGTCGCGATCTCACGGGACCTCCTCGACATCGGTTTGACCGCGATCTGCGCCATCGCCGTGGTTTTCTTTCATTTCATCGGCGACCGCCTCTACCGCTCGAACCTTACCCTGATGTCCTACCAGTCGGAAAAGGACGACCTGATCGCCGAGCTGGAAGTGGCAAAATCGATGTCGGACGAGGCGCGGCGCCGGGCGGAGGAAGCCAATCTGGCAAAATCCCGCTTCCTCGCCTCCATGTCCCATGAACTGAGAACACCGCTCAATGCCATTCTCGGCTTTTCCGAGGTCATGAGTTCAGAAGTGCTCGGCCCGATGCCGAACCCCACATACCGCGAATATGCCGGCGACATCCACCGCTCCGGCGAGCATCTTCTCAACCTGATCAACGAAATCCTTGATCTATCGCGTATCGAAGCCGGCCGTTATGATCTCAACGAGGAGACGCTGTCGCTACTGGAAGTGGCGGAGGACTGCATCGGCATGGTTCAGTTGCGGGCACGGGCGAAGAACATCGCCATTCGCCACAATTTCGAAAACGAGATGCCGCATGTCTGGGCAGATGAAAAATCGATCCGACAGGTCATTCTCAACCTGCTCTCGAATGCGGTGAAATTCACGCAGCAAGGCGGAGAGATCTCGGTCAAGGTCGGCTGGACGGCAGGCGGCGGGCAATATGTGGCAATCAAGGATAACGGCCCCGGCATTCCCGAGGAAGAAATTCCCGTCGTGCTGTCGGCCTTCGGACAGGGCTCGATCGCCATCAAAAGCGCCGAGCAGGGTACCGGCCTCGGGCTGCCGATCGTCCAGGCCATCCTGGCCAAGCACGACGGCCAATTCGTGCTTCGTTCCAAACTGCGTGAAGGCACCGAAGTCATAGCCATCCTGCCTGCCACCCGGGTGATGCAAAGCATTCCCGCCGTTGCCGATGCGCCGGCGATCGAAAAACGTAAGCGTTCTTTCGCCTGAACTTAATTACCGAATAATCATCCGTGCATTCGTCCGCAAATCGTTCACGGTCATTAGTCTTCGCGCCTGCAAGCGAATCTCTGCGGCGGACATTTGATCCGTATACGCTGACCTGCTGCCCAGGAATGGGCATGTTCAGCGATGCTAAAAACGCGCTCCGTCACTTCTCCGTTTTCGCATACCCGAACAATCCATTTGAAATCACATTCAAAAACTTCGATCGAGTCATCAGTCAAGGTGACAGGTCCCGCAATCTCCAAAACATGACAAATGCTAATTTTTTGACATTCGCGCGTCCACTATAAAAAGTTGTATCTGAAGATCACGGGTCCGTGATCGCAACTCGGAAGATCCGGAAAACGCCGATATCGCGCCTTCCTAATGCAATCGAAAGAAGGGCTTGACCAGAACGTAAAGCACAAACAATCCGTTTGCGGTCAGCATACAGAAGACAGCGAAAGAACCGAGATCTTTGGCGTGGCGTCCGACCGTGGAGATTTCGGGAGATATCCGGTCGACAAGTTCCTCTATCGCCGTGTTGAGCGCCTCGACGCAAAACAGGAGCAGAGTCAGAATGAGGAAGATGAAATAATCGATCGCCGCGGCACCGACGATCGCAAAGAGCGCGAGACCTGCGCAGAAGGCATAGACCTCATGCCGGAAGGCTTGTTCACGCCACAGGCGCACAAGACCCTGCATCGAATACCGGGTCGCGGCGATAATCCGGCGGACGCCGCTCGCTTTTCCAAGGGTGCTGTCGAGCGGCGTGTTTTCCATTGGCGGTTCTCTTATGCCTTGTTGGTCACGCCTGCCTGTTCGTAGGTCACCATGCCGGTATGGCAGGCGGCTGCAGATTTGACGATACCGGCCGCCAGTGCTGCGCCCGTGCCTTCACCTAGGCGCATGCCGAGTGCCAGCAGCGGTGTCTTGCCGAGCTTTTCAATCGAGCGCAGATGTCCCGGCTCGGCAGAAACGTGACCGATCAGGCAGTGGTCGATCGCCGACGGGTTCATCGCCTTCAAAATTGCAGCGGCAGCAGTGACGACGTAGCCATCAAGCAGAACCGGGATCTTTTCCATGCGGGCTGCCAGAATCGCACCGGCAATTGCTGCGATCTCGCGACCGCCGAGACGGCGAAGAATTTCGAGCGGATCGGAGAGATGGTCCTTGTGGAACTCGACCGCCTGTTTAACGACGGCGATCTTACGGGCCATCAGCTCGCCATGGGAGCCGGTGCCCGGACCGACCCAGTCTTCGGCCTCGCCACCATAAAGCGCCAGATGGATAGCTGCGGCGATCGTAGTGTTGCCGATGCCCATTTCACCGAGGCAGAGGAGATCCGTGCCACCGGCAATCGCTTCCATACCGAAAGCCATGGTCGCAGCGCAATCGCGCTCGGAAAGAGCCGCTTCGGTTGCAATGTCGCCGGTCGGATAATCGAGCGCAAGGTCGAAAATCTTCAGGCCCAGGTCATGGGTGACGCAGATCTGGTTGATTGCCGCACCGCCTGCGGCAAAATTATCCACCATCTGCTGCGTCACGGACGGCGGAAAGGGAGTGATCCCATGCCGGGTAACACCGTGATTGCCGGCGAAGATCGCAACAAGCGGGCGGTTGACCGCAGGTGCCCTGCCCGTCCAAGCGGCGAGCCAGAAGGCGATTTCCTCAAGCCTTCCAAGCGCTCCGAGCGGCTTTGTCAGCTTGGCGTCACGCTCACGGGCATCCACCAATGCGCGCGGATCCGGTCCCGGCAAGTTGGCAATCAGGTTACGAAAATCGTCGAAAGGCAGGCCGCTCAAACTCATCGAAATCTCTCTCGTCTTAGCCGGCGCGTCATCGTCCGGCACTTGTGTTCACCGGCAAATCGCGCTTTGTGTGCGCATCTCTTAATCGCCTATATCGGGAGCGACAACTGCCAAACGCGACGGATTTCATCGCCGACCTAGCCCGCTCGGTCGCATTTCTCAGCCGCATCCCCGTGCCGGACCGTTTCTTTCTCGGTCAAAGCGGCTCGTTTTCCCGTGCAGTCAGGGCATTTCCGCTTGCCGGCGTGCTGATCGCGCTCGTCCCCGCACTCGTGCTTTACATGTTGTCGCAGACGGGTGACGCGCTTGTGACGAGCATGATTGCTCTGTCACTGATGGTTCTGTTGACCGGCGCGCTGCATGAAGATGGCCTTGCGGATGCAGCCGATGGGCTGGGCGGCGGACGTGACCGCGAACATGCGCTCGCGATCATGAAAGACAGCCGTATCGGCTCCTACGGTGTCGTTGCAATGCTTTTGTCCTTCCTGCTGCGCGCAGCATCGCTCGCGGCACTCGCCCGGTTCGATTCCAGCCTGGCGGCAGTCTCGATGCTAGCCGCGGCCTGCCTCAGCCGCTCGGTAATGATCTGGCACTGGAGCGCGCTCCCGCCTGCCCGAACAAACGGCGTGGCGGTGGCCATCGGCGCACCCGAACGGGGCTCGCGTAACCTTGCACTGCTGATCGGCGGCGTGATGGGGCTGATCTTCATCGCCTCTCACCTCGGCATTCCGGTTGCGATCTTTGCGATCCTCGTCTGCGCCGCCGCCGGCCAGTTCTTTACCGCTTTCGTCCGCCGCAAGCTTGGCGGCCATACGGGCGATACGATCGGCGCCACACAACAGGTTAGCGAAATCGTGCTTCTTTCGACCCTTGCCCTGATCGCCTGAACCTCCGATATAGGTTTGCATGATTTCGCCCTGCATCCTTGTCTGTTCGATCGACCTGAAAACCGGCTATTGCTTTGGTTGCGGCCGCACGCGCGACGAGATTGCCGGCTGGATCGACTATTCCGATGCCGAGCGGCATTCGATCATGGACGGGCTTACCGCCCGGCTGGAAACGGTCGAACGAAAACCGCGGCGGGAGACCAGACGACAGAAAATAGCAAAGGAGCGCCAGATCACATGAACGGACTGACCTTCGTGCTTCTCGTGCTCGGCGCAGGCCTTGCGCTGCTGGTCTTCAACCATTCGTCGGGCCAGACCTTCGGCATCGACAACAACGATTTCGGCCAACTCATCTATCTCGTCCCGATTGCCGGCCTGCTTGGTGCCGGCATTCTTGCCGGTCGCCGCGGCGGCATGAACGAGGCATTACGCAATCTCGCCATCTGGCTGGTCATCATCCTCGGACTGGTTGCCGCCTATCTTTACAGAAACGACGCCAACCAGTTCGCCGGCCGCATGGTCGCAGGGCTGATGCCCGGCCGAGCCGTCGTCGTCACGGGAAGCGACGGAAACGAGGTCATCATCCAGAAGGCACTCGGCGGGCATTTCCAGGCCGATGTCGCGGTCGACGGAAAAAACATCCCGATGCTCGTCGACACCGGTGCCAGCAGCGTGGTTCTCTCCTTCGAGGATGCCTCGGCAGTCGGAATAGATACCGGCGGCCTCGCCTACACTGTCCGGGTAATGACCGCCAACGGCCCTGCCATGGCCGCCCCCGTCAGGCTCGACGAGATCGCCATCGGCCCGATCTCGCGCAGAAACGTCCGCGCCATGGTAGCCCAGGACGGAATGCTGGACGAAAGCCTGCTTGGCATGAGCTTTCTGTCGACGCTGAGTTCGCTCAACATGCAGACAGACGAGTTGCGGCTAAGGGATTAGGCAAGCCGGCACACGCCGTCTCATTGTGACGACATGCTTGAGAAACGCCGCCGGTCCATCAGGCTTCCAGCTCCTCGCGCCATCGGATGGGCAGAGCCGGTTCCCGCGTCCTTCGCCTCACCCGACCGCGGCCAGTTCGACCATCTCGTCAGGCGCCGTTTCGCTATCCGGCTTGCCTCGAAAATGGCTTGGTGGGTGTCCGATGATACGCTTGAAGGCACGGCTGAACGAGGCTTCAGCGTCATAACCGAGTTTTTCGGCCGCCGTCGCTACCCGCATGCCTTGCTTCAGCCAGAGACGCGCCTGGTGCATTCTCACCAGCGCAACATACCGGGCGGGCGTTTCTCCGACGACGCGGGCAAACCGCTCGGAGAAACCGGAACGTGAGGCACCCATCAGCCGCGCAAGTTCGGCCACAGACCAGTCACGTTCAGGCTCAAGGTGAATGGCAGCGAGAACCCGCCCGACCTCCGGATTACGCACCGCCGCAATCCAGCCATTCGTATTGCCGCAGCCGTGTTCGACCCAGGTGCGAATGATCGTCGCCGTCAGGACATCCGCCAGCCGCGCCAGAATACCGCCGGCGCCGACCCGATCCATATCCACCTCGCGCGCCATGGCATCCAGAAGATGCGGAATGGCCGGCTCGCTGGTTGCAAGGTCGCTGGTCAGTATCGTTTCGGGCATGAGCTGCAGAAGCGGATGCAACCTGTCTATATTGAAGCGCATCGACGCGGTCAGCGCCACCGTGCCGCAACGTGCATCGGCGCATTGCATGTCGAATACGCCCTCACAGACCTGCTTCTTGCCGTAACGCCCGAAAGGCAGCGGCTCGACAGTCTCGGCACTCGCTATCACATGGGCGTCACCGCGCGGCAGTATGACGGCATCTCCGGCATTCAGCTGCAGCCATTCGCCTGAAGGCGCCTTGAGAAGCGCCCTGCCGGACGAAATGAAATGAAACCGCGCCGCATCCTCGGCCGGAAAGGCCGTGGCCCAAGGGTCCGCGAGCCGGCAACGCCCGTATTCGACACCGTCGAGCCGTAGGCCCCGCAGCATTTCCGACAAGGGATCGGCTCCAGCCGACGATGAGAATTTGGACGATCTGTCAAGCATGTCGGATTTTCTAGCATGGAAACGCCAGTCCGTCACGCCTATTCCTGACAAAAGCCAAATAGGCTGTAATTCAGGAGAATCTCATGCACGGCACCCCCTTATCATCTGACGATGCAGCGCGAACGGAACATGATGTCGCACGTTGGGGCGCAGTCGCCTCGTTGACCTTGGGCGTGTTCGGCCTCGTCACTGCCGAATTCCTTCCCGTCAGCCTGTTGACCCCGCTCTCGGCTGATCTCGGCGTCGGCACCGGCGTCGCCGGCCAGTCGATCACCACCACCGCAGTGATCGCCGCAATCGCCGGACCCGGCGTCATCATCGGAACCCGCAAGATCGACCGGCGCTGGACAGTTCTGGCGCTGACGACACTTCTGGTCATTTCCAGCCTCCTCGCCGCGATCGCCACCGATATCTATACGGTATTCGCCGCCCGCATCCTTCTCGGCGTCGGGCTCGGCGGTTTCTGGGCCATGTCGGCAGCACTTGCCATGCGCCTCGTCCCACCGGCGCGGATGCCGCGCGCGATGGCCATCATCATGGCCGGCGTTTCGCTTGCCACCGTCTGTGCCGCGCCGCTCGGCGCCTGGATCGGCGACACGCTCGGCTGGCGGGCGGCATTCTATCTGTCCGCTGCCGTCGGCTTCGTTGCATTGGTCGCCCAGGCGACGCTCCTGCCCGCTTTGCCGCCGACCGGTCACGCCGGGCTTGGCACGCTTGCGGCGCTGATGCGCCGGCCGGCAATCCGCACCGGCCTGATCACCATCCTGCTTTTCGTTGCAGGCCATTTTGCCGGTTTCACCTATATCCGTCCGTTCCTGGAGCGGGTGCCGCAGCTTGATGTCGAAACCATCTCGCTGATCCTGCTTGCCTATGGCGTTGCAGGCTTTTTCGGCAACATGCTCGGCGGCATGGTTTCGGAACGCAGCCCGCGCCTGTCGATCGTCCTGTTCACCACGCTCGTTGCCGCATCGGCCGTCGTTTTGGCCGTTGGCGGTGCCTCGCTTGCCGTTGCGGCGACTGCGATCGCATTCTGGGGCCTCGCCTTCGGTGCCTTCCCGGTCAGCGTACAGAGTTTCGTCGTGCGCCATGCGCAGGATGAGGCGGAAAGCGCCGGCGCTCTGGTGATCCCGGCCTTCCAGATCGCGATTTCGAGCGGCGCGGTTCTCGGCGGCCTCCTGATCGAAACCCAGGGTCCGGTTTCCGTCGTGATGCTTCTTGCGGCAGCCAGCCTGCTTGCCGCATCGGTCATGGCCGCACGCGGCGAACGCCGCCAGCTGTCGCTCGGATAAGAGTGGCCGACTGTTGAAAGACAAAGCGATAGGCGGGGATAAGCCGCCTATCGCCCTCTCCGCGTCAGCTGCGCAGCCGATAGCCCGTCTTGAACATCCAGCCGAGCATCGACAGGCACAGAGCCAGAAAGACGCCGATCATGATCAGGCTGATCACCGGATTGACGTCGGCGATCTCATAGAAGCTCCAGCGAAAGCCGCTGACGAGATAAAGAACCGGGTTCAAGTGGCTTACCGCCTGCCAGAATGGCGGCAGCATGTCGATCGAATAGAAGCTTCCACCCAAAAATGTCAGCGGCGGCACGACAAGCATCGGCACGATGTTCAACTGCTCGAAATTCTTCGCCCATACACCGATGATGAAGCCGAACAGGCTGAAGGTGATTGCGGTGAGCACAAGGAAGAGCACCATCATGAACGGATGGGCGATGCGGATATCGACGAAGAAGGAAGCCGTCGCGAGGATAATCAACCCGATGATCAGCCCCTTGCTGGCGGCTGCACCAACATAACCGATCAGGATTTCCGTCATCGCCACCGGCGCCGACAGGATCTCGTATATCGTGCCGGTGAACTTCGGAAAGTATATGCCGATCGAGCCGTTCGCGACGCATTGGGTCAGAAGCGTCAGCATGATCAGGCCCGGCGTGATGAACGAGCCGTAGGACACACCTTCGATCGACTGGATGCGCGAACCGATCGCCGTGCCGAAGACGATGAAATAGAGCGAAGTGGTGATGACCGGCGAGATGACGCTCTGCAAAAGCGTGCGGCGCATGCGCGCCATCTCGAAGAAGTAGATGGATTTGATCGCTTCGATATTCATGCCTTTTCCTCCACCAGAGCAACGAAAATGTCCTCCAGCGAGCTTTGCCGGGTCGAGAGATCCCGGAAATGGATGCCTGCCGCCGTCAGCGCCGAAAGCAGCGAGGCAATGCTGTCCTGGCTTTCCTCGTGGCTGTATTCATGCGTAAGCGACATGCCGTCTTCACTGAGCGAAAGCGAAAAGGCCGCAAGGCTCGGCGGTATCTCGTCCAGCTTCTCGGTCAGTTCGAGTTTCATCTGCTTGCGGCCGAACTGTTTCATCAGCCCGGTCTTTTCCTGCAGCAACAATAGCTGCCCGCCATTGATGACCCCTACGCGGTCGGCGATCTCTTCCGCCTCCTCGATATAATGGGTGGTCAGAATGATGGTGACGCCATCCTCGCGCAGCCGCTTGACCACTTCCCACATGTCGCGGCGCAGGCTGACATCGACGCCGGCTGTCGGCTCGTCGAGGAACAGCACTTCCGGCTCGTGGCTCAGCGCCTTGGCGATCAGCACGCGCCGCTTCATGCCGCCGGAAAGTTCGCGCAACATGTTGTCCTTCTTCTTCCACAAGGACAGTTCGCGCAAAATCTTCTCGATCAGCGCCGGGTTCGGCTTCTTGCCGTAGACGCCGCGGGAAAAGCTTACCGTGTTCCAGACCGTTTCGAACTGGTCGGTGGTCAGCTCCTGCGGCACGAGACCGATCAGCGATCGCGTCTGGCGAAAATCCTTGACCACATCATGCCCGCCGACAAGCACCTTGCCGCCGGTCGGGTTGACGATACCGCAGACAATAGAGATCAGCGTCGTCTTGCCGGCGCCGTTCGGCCCGAGCAAAGCGAGGATCTCGCCACGCTCGATATCGAGATCGATGCCCTTCAGGGCCTCGAACCCGTTACCATAGGTCTTTGTCAGTTGCTGTACGGAAATAATGGGGGGCATGGGAACCGCATTTGTATAGGGCGACATTGCGAGGAAGTTGTTCCCCGGAGATGCCGCAATATAGGGTCGCGTTCCCATGAAGCTATCCCTTCATGGAAGAATATTGCGTTCGGGATTTTGGGACGATGCGGAGACGTTCGGGGTTGTCCGTTATCGGCCCAAACCGGTCATCGGGTATGCTTGACAGCATATTCCCCAGCGATTGGGCCGCTAGTCCACGGGCCAACGTCGTAGCCTGCTTCAAGACTATTGAGCTGCGTCTGAACCGCGCCCTCCAACTCATCTTGCAGCGATTGATATCGTTCGATGACGCCAAACTGCGACCACGGTGATCGATTAAACCCATGCTCATAATGGTTGTAGTAAATCACAATTTCGCCAATTAATGCGACAACCCAGCAAGGCCCGTAACCCTTCAACTCCCATTCTTCAGGTGGCCGCTTAATAGCGTCCCAAAACTTGCGCTGTTTGAACGACATGCGGCTCCATCCATCGTTAATGTGGTCCCAAAGTCTTTCTTCTGGGAAGCGCATGCTTGTTCTCTGTAGTGACGGGGCATCGTTGCCAATCTTGATATCTCAGTATCCAAAAAACCATGAGTCCTAGACTGAGGCAACGTCCGCAATTGGCGCTTCTGCGCCATGACGGTAGTCGGCCCGAAGCGGACGTGACGGCTGTCGGCCATTCGCGCCAACAAAATTCACTATCTCAACACCACGCAACAGTAAAATTGCGGCAAACTGAGGCAGTAAAGGTTCACAATCGAACGCTAAGGTTGCAGTGGTTGGCGACGGCCTCGTTGTGACGTCCAATTTAGGATTTAATCATGCTACGCGTATTCTGGGCTACTTTGCTTTCACCCCTTTGGGCACCATTGTACACGGCTTTTTTCGCCAATGTTGTCTTCACGGGGCTGCCAGAGGTTGGTGCGGATTGGTCGGTGCTATACGCGGCAAGTATAAATTGGACATTCGGATTTGCGTATGGGTTTCTTCCCATGATTGTCCTCGCTCCTCTCGCGCACTTATTGTTGAGCTGGAGAAGACGCACTTCCCTTCTCAGCTATGTATCTGTTTGGTTTCTGTTGTCGCACATACTGTGGTGGGGTTATATCAATTTGACGCCAGTTCAGAACGACATCGTAAGTGCGTTGGCTAGGTCTTTCCTCTTCAATCTTCCTTGGATTCCAGCTGGAGCTACATTCTGGGCAATTGCAAGACCGGATAAACGGGTCCGGAGGGACGGCAATGTAGCCGATTTCGATAAGGCAACGCTACGCAAAGCCGTATCGCCACCCGGACAGCGCAGCCAATTTGGAATGCGCGGACGGAAGCCTCAATAAAGCCTTCGCAGTCGCACTGGCCTCATATCGTGATGCCAAATCATTCTCTGTAGTAATGACTGCTTTTGGCGCGAAGCTGCCATGGTTTCTGGTCAGCTTCCGGCCCTAACCGGACGTTGTAAAGTCAATAATGGCTTGCTAATGCCGAAGCATGGTTGAGATAGAACTTCCCGAAGGCTGGCAACTCATATCCGCCGAATCCGCTGAGCATTTTGAACTTGAGTTACATCGAGAACTAAGCCCTGAACATGTTCTCCACAATGTGCCAGTGCGGGCATTGGCGAGGCTGCAACAGCGAGACGACTTTCTGTTTCAGGTCCCCGATGATTGTTATGCTCAAGTGCATCTCACCTGGCACCCTGAGACAAACCCGATGTTTCCCTCTACAGAAATCTTTCCCTCTTTAGTCAAGTGGAGGCTCTTCCTGGAAGACGACGAAATCAGCTAGATTTTTGCTATGACAGCAATTGGCGCAAAAGAGACGGTAGCCCTTCACGTCGGCATAACACTAGAAAATCACGCTGGCGAAAAACTGCAGTGCGATGAAGACGAGAAATAGCGCGAACCCGACCTCCAGCTGGCGCTTGGACAGCGCATGCGCAAGTCGTGCACCGTAAGGTGCCGTATAGAGCGTGACCGGGATCAGCAGCGCCACTGCCAGCCAGTTGATATAACCGGTCGAAAACGGTGGTAAGCCGCTCTTGCCCCAGCCGCCCCAGATATAACCGACAAGACCAGGGATTGAGATCAGCACACCGACGCCGGAGGAGGTTGCGACCGCTTGGTGGATGGTGCGGCCGTAAAGTGTCATGAAGGTGTTGTTCAACACGCCGCCGCCGATCCCCATCAGGCCAGACAGGATGCCGATGCCGGTACCGACCAAGAATTTCAGCGGATTTCTGGGGAGATCGTCGCCGAGTTTCCAGCTTGCCCGATTGAAAATCATTCGCAGCGCCAGGACGAGCGCGATCACCGCGAAGATCAGCCTTAGTTCCGTGCTGGACGCCCAGGCGGCGATCAATGTGGCGATAAGCGTGCCGAGCGGAACGGCAATGATCCAGCCCTTCAGGAGGTCGATATCCACGGCTCCACGCTGCCGGTGCGCCGTGAAAGAGCGAACCGAAGTCGGCACGATGATGGCAAGCGATGTACCTAACGCCAGATGCATGCGCACCGCATCGTCCACGCCGAGCAGCCCAAAGACGTGAAAGAAGATCGGCACGAGGATAGCGCCACCGCCAATCCCGAACAGGCCGGCAAGAAGCCCTGCCAGAACGCCGGCAGCAAGCAGCGCCACCACGAAGGGAAGAATATCGAGAAAGGCAGGCATCACGTTCTCCGGCAGCGATTTTAACTCATGAGCCGGAAGAAAAAGGCATGAGCGATTGGGCGGGGCATGCACTACTAAGCCGAGAAAACGGCCCTTGACGGTTGTTCATCATCAAGAGACCTCATCGCATCATTGTCGTTGTCAGACAAGTCACAGCGTGGCGACGGCCCCACAATGTCATCAGTACGTTCGGACCGTAGGGTAAAGGACAGGGAAGACTTGCCTTCCTACCGCCCCATGACACACTCGTCGGTCAATCCGTTTTGCCGAAACAGGGTATCCGGGTACCCTGTTATCAGTGCTGCAATTCCGAAAGCGGCTCACCCAAACGGGTGGCGACTGTAGTTACGGCAGATGCTGAAATACCCCTTAAATAATGGGGGGCAAGGGTTGGCGCAAACAGCAGCGACGCCGGTTCGCGAGATGACATTTAGAAAACAGAAATATCTGGGCAGATAAGATGCTGCCGTGAGTTGGCCGCTGCCGGCTCCCAGCAACATCCTGCTTTTCATTGCCGTCAGAAACTCTTTGGCGATGAAATAGATACAGGCAATTGACGTATGCAATTTCGGGTACGTTGCCTTATATGTGGTACCACGATACCAGACCACATATTTTTCCTAAATTCGTTGCTGCAGATGAGAGTCGATGATCATGCCGAATTCCGTGAAGAAGAACATAATTCAGCAAGAAACCGAAAACGCCCCAGAGGCTAATTCTGAGGCTGATGATTTCGACTTCGCGTCCCTTGATGATCTGGCGAATTTCATGGTCGATGCGCTGACAATTCCGATGCAGGCAGATTTCCGCGATACCGATAGCTGCGATATCGGTGAAAAAGACATGCTCGCGCCTTCCCCTTCCAAGCGCCTCAACTGAGCATCGAGAAGTTTCTCGCCATATCAGGCTTCAAATCCAGATAGTTCGCTCAGTTGCAATACTGGCGGCCGCCTTTGCGTGAGCGAAGGTCGAAGTGGAAATGGTTCCAATGCTCGGCATTGCTGCCCGGGCCAAGTACCGTCGAGAAATACTTGCAGCTGTCACCGCGCACCGATTTCAGCAGCCCGCCTTCGCGGAAAGAGAACAGCCCCTTCTTGCGAACATCGATATCGTGACCGTTCTTGAGTGTGATGCGGCCGATATCGATCGCGTTGCCGCGGGCATGTTCGGACATCGGATTGTAGCGCTGGCGGCTGTTGTTCATCTTGCGGCAGGAATAACCGCCCATCGGCTGGATCTGTCGAATGCCGGTGAGATAACGGGTGCGGGCGGAAATCGCCAGATCGTTCTTCACCCATTTGGCGAAGGCAAGCGTCACCTGGCAGTTCAGCGTCACCGCCGGCCTCACATCGATACCGCCCGAAAGGCCGGCAAGCTTCACCGGATAATCTATACCGCAACTCGGCCCCTGGGAAATGCGCGGTAGATCCTTGAACTCGACACCGAGACGGCGCAGTTCGGTGCGGCATGCCACTTCCGACTGCGGCATGACCGTGCGCTGCCAGGCGCCATCGGGCGCGCTCATCGGGGCATCGTCGGTTACCGGGCCGGCGACCGGATTATTCGGCCGCAGCATGGCGACCTCCTCGGCCCGCGCCGGCGCCCGACCGGGTGCGGTCACGGGAGAATTGTCACCCCAGGTCATTGGGGCGGAAGAGCCCTGCCTGCCAATGCCCGCTGCTGACCGCTTCGGTGGTACGATTACGCGGTCATCGATCGGCTGACGACGTGCGTTAAGCGCCACCGGATTATCGGTGCCGATGCCACCGACCACCGGCTGGTCGCCGACCCCTTCTGCGATATCGCCATCCTGCTCCTCGGCCAAACCGACGACATCGCTTTCGTCGGGGCTGAAACCGAACTCTTCATCCATGTTGACGCCTTCGGCCGGGATCGTCGCCGGCGCACCATTCGGGGCGCGCAGATAATGACCGCCGCCATTTGATTGCATCGGTGATTGGGCTGAAGGCGCCGCCAGATATCCGCCGCCGCTTGCCTGAGAAACGGGCGCGGAAGCAACTGAATAAGGCTGATGCGATGCGGGCTGGGAAATCGGTGACGGCGGCAACGAGCGCGAGATGGAGCCGACCTGCGTGCCATTGTCGATCGATGCCGGCGGCACGAGGCTCTCTGCCGAACAGGCGACCAGAAAGGTCGAAACCAGAAGCGAGCTGATCACTCGCGTCGATAGGGAAGCATACGCCATACCAGTTGCCTCTCGCTCGATGCCGAAATGACACAGGTTTTGATTTTAGGCAGATTGGGTAAACGAAAGCTTGATGAAGCATGGCGGTTTGCGGGCCATTTCGGATCGGCTTCGCCATATTACGGGAAAGGGCCGGACGCCTCCGCGTTCCGGCCCTTTGGGAAATCAACCGTATCGAACGCGTCAGGCAGCGCGGGAGACGGAGCGGATACCGGTATTGCCGAGCCTGAAGCCCCCCAGCAATTGCTGCAGATGCAGGCTCTGGTCGGCAAGCGTCTGGCTTGCCGCCGTCGTCTCTTCCACCATGGCTGCGTTCTGCTGGGTCATCTGGTCCATGTGATTGACCGAGGAATTGATCTCGGCCAGGCCGCTCGCCTGTTCCTGCGATGTGGTGGCGATCGTCTCGACATGGGCATTGACCTTCTCGACCAGCACGGCGATCTCCACCAGCGCCTCGCCGGTCGAACGCACCAGCGTCACACCGCCTTCGACCTCTTGCACGGAGTTGCCGATCAGAACCTTGATCTCCTTTGCAGCGGTCGCCGAGCGTTGCGCCAGTTCGCGCACTTCCTGCGCCACCACGGCAAAGCCCCTGCCCGCCTCGCCGGCGCGCGCCGCCTCGACACCGGCATTCAGCGCCAGAAGATTGGTCTGAAAGGCAATCTCGTCGATGACGGAAATGATCTGGCTGATCTGCCCGGACGACTGCTCGATCCGCCCCATCGCGTCGATCGCATTGCGGACGATCTCGCCGGAGCGGCTGGCGCTGAGCTTGGTTTCACTCACCATTTCCCGCGCTTCCCTTGCACGCTGCGATGCCGTGCGCACGGTGGTGGTGATCTCGTCGAGCGCCGCCGCCGTCTCTTCCAGCGCCGCCGCCTGCTGTTCGGTGCGCTTGGCCAGATTGCCGGTCGCACCGGAAATGTCCGACGCACTGTCGCGCACGATCACGCCCGTTTCGGAAATCGCCACGATCGCCTGATTGAGCGCGCCGACGGCATCGTTGAAGTCCTGCCTCAGCTTGACGAAATCCTCGCCGATATCGCCGAGCGACACCGAAAGATCACCGGCCGCCAGCCCTTCGAGCGCCTGCCCGAGTTCATGCATTGCGTGCGACTGCCGGCCAGCGGCGGTCGAAATCGCCCTTTCGCTCGCGGAACGTTCGGCGGCGATGGCGCGTTGCTGCTCCGCTTCGCGCGCCTGCAATTCGGCACGTTCCTCGACATTATCGCGCAGCACGACCAGCGCCCGCGCCATTTCGCCGATCTCGTTCTTTTCGCCCGTGCAGGGA
This sequence comes from Aliirhizobium cellulosilyticum, assembly GCF_014198105.1. NCBI lineage: Bacteria > Pseudomonadati > Pseudomonadota > Alphaproteobacteria > Hyphomicrobiales > Rhizobiaceae > Aliirhizobium > Aliirhizobium cellulosilyticum. The sequence goes on from NZ_JACIGW010000001.1 coordinate 1,555,779, forward strand.
ACAACAACACCCGTCGCGCCGCCGGCAATCGCCTGCAGCACCCGCTGCACGCGCGACAGAGGTGTAGTGACGCTCTTGACCACCAGCCATGCTCCGCCGATCACAAGAAGAGCGCCGACCGCAAAGATCATGGCGAAATCCGTCGCATCCTCGCGGAACATCGCCTTCAGGTCATCGACATAAACACCGGTACCGACGATCCATCCCCAGGGCGCGAATCCAGCCACATGCGAAAACTTCTCCACCGGCTCGCTCGCGCCGGGCTTGGGCCAGTAATAATCGACAAAGCCCTTGCCGTTTGCCTTCACCACCTGAACGAATTCGACGAACAGGAATTTACCGTTCGGATCCTTGTTCTGTGAAAGGTCCGAGCCATTCATCTCCGGCTTTACCGCATGCATGACCATTTTCGGGTGCATGTCGTTGATCCAGAAATAACCGGAACCATTGTCGTAGCGCATGGCGGCGATGACGCCCTTTGCCTGCGCCTGCGCCTCTTCGCGAGACAGGGCGCCGGAGGCTTCCATCGCCTGATATTTGGCCAGCACGGCCAGCGCCGTATCATTCATCTGGGCAAGCCCGGCCTTCCGTTCCCGTTCGGAAGACGCATAACTTTCGAAAAGACTGAAGGTCAGCGCGCCGGCCAGAATGACGAGCGACAGCGCGACGAGACAATAAAGACGCCAGGAAATGGCAAGACGTTGCATGATACCTCCCCCGATATTTGCAATTCTCATTAAATGATAATGATCGGAAGTTACCGGGCCGTGAAGAACTCGGGCGGCAAGGCGCGATCAAGTCGAACCCACATTTCTTCTTGGGTTATTCTCCGCAGCCAAGTCATGACGATGGCTCATGGTCGCCATGACCAAAAGAAACTGGCAATCGCCAGAAACAAGGCTAGTGTCCGCCTCCCGACCGACACGAATAATTGCAAAGGATGATTCCGGAATGACCGAACTCGCCAGACCGACCGGTGAACTGACCCTTCGAACGCTGGCCATGCCGAGCGACGCCAATCCGGCCGGCGATATTTTTGGCGGCTGGGTCATGGCCCAGATGGACCTTGCCAGCGGCATCCGCGCCGCCGAGCGCGCCCGCGGCCGCGTCGTCACCGCGGCGGTCAAGGAAATGGCGTTCCAGCTGCCGGTCAAGATCGGCGATACGATGGCGATCTACACGGAAATCACCCGCGTCGGCACCACCTCGATCACGCTCAATGTCGAAGCCTGGGCCCACCGCGCACGTCACCAGCAACTGGAAAAAGTCACCGCCGCAACTTTCGTCATGGTCGCGCTGGATGAGGACGGCAAACCGAAGCCGGTTCCGGCAGAATGATGCTACTCTGTCGCATCGCCATTCCAAAACAGACATGAACCGAGCAGCCGAAGAACCCCGACTCCGGCCGCTCGGTCGAGGGATCATCTGCATCTAGCGTGCTCCCTCATTCGTACGCTTGACGACTAGGTCTCCGGTACCGGTTCAAAATGGCTTTGCTCGACCCACGCATCGACGAAAGGTTGGCGAGCAAAGTCATGGTGCAGTGTTCCCAGAAGGGCCTCATGGCAAAGGGAGTGAGCGCGCCAGTACACAAGGCCGCGCTTGTGCTTGAAATGGGCCTGCATCCACCTGATTGCGTCGGCAGGGCCTGACACGACCGTATCAAGCTGGTCGCCCTCGCCTACGTAGACTGGCTTCGCCCAATGTAGCGCGAAACCAATCCGCGTGACCGTCCCCATCTATGTGGGGCTCGCAGGAGCACTGCCTGTCTGAGCATGATTGGAAACCGGCAGCGGTTTGAGACGGCCATATTGGGCCGTCAGATCGTGTAGTTTTAGAAAATGCGAAATGAGTGCTGAGCTACGTGTCATGATCGACCGCCATGCTTTTGCAGGCGGGAGTTACAAACTCTCAGCCGTCAGCGCCTACGAATTCGGTTGCCGACGATATGCTGAACATATCCGATACCCACATGTAAGTCGATGCTGATATTGTACTTCTGCGTGGCCTCCGGCTGGGGCATCACCCAGCCGGGTCATCAGTTAGCGTCGATCGGTTTTGTCGTTTTCACGATCGGACGGCTTGGTCTGGACGCCTGATTTGTCATCCGGTCGGTTGTTCTGCTGATCCGAACGTTTATCGTCCTGCTGACCAGGCTTTGGAGTGTCAGTCATTGCTTACTCCCTGTCGCGGGATGCGACATATGGCCAACAAAACAGAACACCTTAAGTTCCATGGAAGCCAGTCCCTGTCAGTTCGAGATCATTCTCTCGGCGTCTGGGAAGAATGTCTGTCGGTTCTATCGGGAATTACTCAAGGCCTTTTCGAAAAGCTCGCGCGCAACATCAGGGGATGCCCGCCCTGCCAGAGCATCGAGTATCGCGCTTGCAGCGACGGCAAATGAGCTATCCTTCACGGCAGTCCACGAACTGACCATGTGTTCCTGCGCATCCAGCGGGCCAAAAATCAATCTGCCGCCCACGCTGACCGGCTTGTCCCAATATATCGTTCGCATCACGGTTCTCCAAAGCCGGTCAAATAGCGCGACAAAGGCGGAAGGCGAGAAATAAGGCATCCTCGCACTGTGCCCTCGCCCCAACATGGAGACAGCTTGCAGGCCACATAATGAGAGCGAACCGGTGACCGGCTTCAACAGGACGTCCACTCCGGGACGCAGGCAAGTTATCTAAAGCGCGTCACACCCGCGGTGGAATTGGCTCAGCCACCACCTCACCCCTTCAAAAACACCGAGCCCTCGTCAAACCCCAGCCCCGGGAACACCCGGCTGCTCAGGCTGCTCGGCTTGATGTCGAACTGGCGGTAGAGCATGGCGGCGGCCACTTCACGAACATCGCCGGTCGGCATCAGGTCGCGTTCGTCGAGCAGTTTCCCTTCGCCAAGCCCCGGCCATGTGCCGAGCACCTTACCGCCGGCGACGGCACCGCCGGCAAGCACGGCAAGGCCGCCCGTACCGTGGTCGGTACCATTGGTACCGTTTTCACGGGCAGTGCGCCCGAATTCGGTCATGGCCAGAACCACGGTCTTGTTCCAGACTTCGTCACCAAGCGTGTCCTTCAGCGTCATGATTGCTGTCGCAAGGTCGCCGGCCGCCTTTTTGAACTGGCCCGCCTGGCCGACATGGGTATCCCATCCGTTGATCGAGAAGCTTGCGACCCGGTATTGCTCGCGCAACATGCCGCCGGCGAGTTTCGCCATATCGGCAATGCCAGAACCGCGCTTTCCATCGGCATAGAGCTGATCCGCCGCGGCCCCCGTCGTCTTCGCCTCATCGAAAACCTTGGCGAACAGCGGATCGTGGGAATAAAGCCGGTCGAGAAAGGCGATCTCGTCATCGGCCAGCGAAAAATCGCTCTGGCTCGACCAGTTATCCGCCTGGTTCGGCCCGGTCAGGATCAGTTCCATCGATGTATTGATATCGATCGCCTTGCGCGCATCGGAACGCGGGATGACGGCCAGTGCCCGATTCAGCCAGCCGGTTTTCTGGCTTTTGTCGGCACCGCCGGTTTCCAGAATGTCCTGCCCGTCGAAATGGCTTCGCTGGTCGCGATAGGGCGTCGAAACAGCATGAACGAAGGATAGCTGGCCGGCCTGCCACAAGGGCATCAGTGCAGAGGCTGCCGGGTTAAGGCCGAAAAAGCCGTTGAGGTCGAGCAGTCCCGTATCGGGCGTCAGCCCGAGCTTGGGGCGCAGCGCGGCAAAGGCCGGGTCACCGTAAGGCTGCACGAGGTCGAGGCCATCCATGGCGCCGCGCAGGATGATGGTGACAAACCGGTTGTCTCCGGGCATGGCGGCGAACGTTACCGGGGTGAGGACCGGCGCGGCGGCAACGCAGCAGGCGCCGGCGAGAAAACCGCGACGGGACAGCGCAATACGCTCGATATCCTTGATCCATGCCATCCACCTATCTCCTGTTAAACTCGGGCGATGCCAGCACCATGGTCAGCCCGTGCAGCTTGCTTGGCGCCTGTGAGATAATCTTGCGTGTTTCCGGTGTCGCGGCGTCCGCGAGCGCCATCTGGAGAAAATCGGCCGGTTCGAGTTTTTGTCCAAGCAACCTGGCGGCACGACGCGACCAGTCGATCCGCTCGCTGAGCTGGCCCGGCGTCAGCCAGGCATCGCTTTTGTCAGGCACGCCTGCCGGACTTGGCGGTTGCCAGATCGGCTGCCCCATCTTCTGCAGCGCGCCGAGCGTCAGCGCATTTGCCTGTCCGGCGCGCTTGCGCCGCTGTTCGGCCGATTTCGCCGCCCCGGCCATCTGCATGGCCTTTCCGACCGGACCGACATCATCGTCATCGCCTTCCATATCGGCCAGAAGTGCCGACATATTGTCGTCGGGCAGGTTCAGTGCGCGAAAACCGGACACGACGAATTCGAACGGCTGCTTGATCTTCTGACCCGGATTCTCCCATGCAAGCGGATGTTCGAGCATGGCGCGGTAGACCTCACCGAGATTGCCATTGCTTGCCTTCCAGATTGCCACCATCACCTCGGTCATGTCGGCCGGCGGTTCATCGCTGATGAAATGGGCTGCAATCTTGCGGCAGATATGGGTGGCAGTGCGGGGATCGGCAGCAAGATCCTCCAGCATGCGCACGTGATCCTGGCTACCGGCCTCGTCGTCCTGATAGTCGCGTCCGAGCAGCGTGATCGTACCGCCCTGTGCGCGACGCGGGCGATAGACCATTTCCAGCGCTCGGTTATCCACCGTCAGCCCGGTCAGGATCAGTGCCGCGGCCCGTACATCCTCCTGAGTATAGCCGCTTCCAGCGCCCAGAGTGTGCAGTTCCAGCAGTTCACGTCCCAGATTTTCGTTCAGGCCGCGACCATTCTCCTGCGCAACCCGCGAATCCGGGCCCACGCTCTGGTCCTGATCGAGATAGATCAGCATCGCCGGATGCAGGATGGCAGCCTTCAACAGATCGGCAAACGACCCCGCCATGCGCGGCCGGATCGCTTCCGTCTCGTAAAGCGGCACGATCATGCGCATTGGCAGGGATTTGAGCGCGCTGGTGGAAAAATGATCCATCCAGAAACTGCCCAGGCGCTCGTAAAAACCGAAAGGCGAATGAATGGCCTGCGCGAGGCGCGACATCGCATCGAGCCGATAGATCCGCTGCGCTTCGCGCTGCGTCTCCTTGCGGATGCTTTCGTTCGGCTTGCCTTCCCGCGCGGCCTTGGCCTCCGCGGCCCTGAGCGAGATCACGCGCGTGGCGGTTTCACGACGGCCCACAAGTCCTTCGCGAGGAAAACGATCCTTGGCGGCAATGCCTTTGGCAAGCTGGGTCATCAGCCCATCGGCATCGGACGGGCTGTCCTGCCCGGGCCGAAGACCATATCCATAGCGGATTGCCGCAAGCGTGGGCCGTGCAAGAGCCATGCGCTACTCCTTGTTCGATAGAATCCTCACCGACAACTAGGGCGGAAACGGTGACAGAATGTGGCATTTTCGAGAGATGGACAGATTGTAATCCAACGGTCGATCCGTATTGAGGTTCCTGCCAAAGCAGCACTTCGAATTCGACCAACTTCATCTCAACACAATGGTTTCGCCGGCTCATCTCACACTTTCGGCATCATGCGTGAGGAGGATAGGGAAAGAACCTGACAGTCCTTTGAAAACCGGCATGTTGGGCCAATCAGAGCCTCACTCGCACTCGGCCACAGTATCGGAAAGACTTTATTATTAGCTTGACCTTATGTTACATTTGCAAACCGTGAATGTGACGACCTAGTGAATGCTGCAGGATTCGACAAGTCAGATAAACGCCCCGCGACTTGAACTCGCGGTGAGGCAGGCGCAAGCCGCGGCCACACTTGAGCGCCTCCCCACGACGCTTACGGTGAATGCGCTAGTGTCGGTTTCGGCGCTCCTGATGAGCGCGATCAATCGCGGCATAACAACTCTTGCCGTCGTCTGGTGCATTGCCGCATTGGCAACAGTTGTCTGGCGTTTTGCCGTAGGCACCGCAATAAAACGCCGCCGCCTGGACGAATTGAAGCCGAACCACTGTCTTCGCCTGATGACCTTGGGCGCCTTGGTCAGCGGCATCGCCTGGGCTGCCCTGCCCTTCATGCTTTCGAATTTCGATGCGCTGGGTGTCGACGGCGGCATCTATATCCTGATGTGCGGAATGGCCACGGGCGCCGTGTTGCTCGGAACCGGCCATGCAATCACCGCGCTCGCCTTCGCCCTTCCTGTCCATCTTTCGGTCGTAGTCACGCTTTTGATGAGTGAAGCGGCCGGTGGTCATCTTCTGGCACTCAACGTGCTGGCCCTGACATTCGTGCTCTACAAGAGCAGCACAAAGGGCCAGGCGATCGTCATCGGCAATATCGAGGCGCAGGTGAAGGCGACGGCGCTGGCGCAATCGCTCAGCCGGGCCAATGCAAGCATTCTCAGCGCCAATGAAAGTTTGGAAGTGCTCGCCAATCGCGATCCGCTGACCGGGGTTGCGAACCGCGCCGCATTCAATGTCGCGCTTGAACGCGGCATCGAAAATGCGGGCGCGCAGAATGAGCAACTGGCGCTGCTTATCCTCGACCTCGACCGATTTAAGACGATCAACGACACGTTCGGTCATTCGGCCGGCGACGAACTGCTGCTGGAAGCGTGTCACAGACTGCGCGAGGTCGTCGGCGAACGCGGTTTCATCGCAAGGCTGGGCGGTGACGAATTCGCCGTCGTCATCGGTGGCGCCACCGCTGCCGCCGAGGCGCGCCAGCTTGCCTCCCGCATCCTTGATCGCGGCCGCGAGCCCTTCGTCATCCGCAACCGGCCGGTCGTGTCCGGCGTCTCGATCGGTTTCGCCATCTGGCCGGAGCATGCGGAAAGCGCTGCTGACCTGTTCGTCTCCGCCGACATGGCGCTTTATCGCGCCAAGGATGAAGGCCGCGGCCAGTGGCGTGAATTCGACCCGTCGCTGAAAGCCCGCGCCGATCGCCAGCGGCGTATCGAACAGGATCTCGCCGGCGCGATCTCGTCCGGCGCACTGACCGTCGTCTTCCAGCCGCAGGTGGAGCTTGCGCAGAACAGCGTCATCGGTTTCGAAACGCTGGTCCGCTGGACGCATCCGTCACTCGGCGCCGTGCCGCCGCCGGAAATCGTCGCGGCGGCGCATGCGGCCAATCTTTCCGAAGCGCTGACGGCGAGCATCGCCACCGGCGCCTGCCGACTGCTCACCACACTGCCCTCGCTCGGCCTGCCGGAAGCGAGCGTGTCGGTCAACGTCTCGCCGCGCGAATTCGAATTGTATTCCGTCGCCGAAACGCTCGACCGCATCACCCATGCACATGGCATCGATCCGGCCCTGTTCGAGATCGAGATCACCGAAGAGGCGATCCTCGATACGCTGGTGGCCGGCGAGCAGCTGAAACATATCGAACGCTCCGGATACAAGCTCGCCGTCGACGATTTCGGCGCCGGCCATTCATCGCTTGCCTATCTGGTGACGCTGAAGGTCGACCGGCTGAAACTCGACCGCCGTTTCGTCGCCGGCATCGAGAGCAGCTTCCAGAACCAGGAAATCGTCGGCGCCATGGCGGGCCTCGGCAAGGCATTGTCTATGGATATCGTCGCGGAAGGCGTCGAGACGGCGGAAGAAGCCGCAACCCTGCGCGATCTCGGCTGTCCCGCCGCACAGGGCTATTTCCTCGGCCGCCCGATGCCTGTCGAGGCCATCGCCGGCTGGCTGCTGACGAGGCTTCTGACGCCGGCGGCCTGACCCGCCACGTCTATGCTCTCGGCGGCGCCCAGCTGTTTCCCTTTTGTACTCATTTTTCCACCTCCCCCTCTTCACTTCCGCAAAAACTCTCTCCATATTCGGGCCATGGCCAGATCCCCGAAAAAATCCACGCCCGATGCCTCCAGCGGCTTCGGTGAAGCTCCCCAGTCATCCTTTGAAGGTGCGCCGCTGGAAGGCAGTGTGGCCGACTGGGTGAAGCAGCTCGAGGCGGAGGCGGAAGCGTCGGGGATCGAGACCCAGCGCGAGATCGCCTCCAAGGCCGGCAAGCACCGCAAGAAGATCGAGATCGCCGCCCGCGAACAGGCTTTGCGCGAGGCGGAAGAGGACGCTGCCAAGGCGAAGAAAGCGGCCAAAACCAGCGGCAAGACCGCCAAGAACACGACGGCCAGCAAAACCGCCCGCGGCGTGTCGATCGGCGCCTCGTCCGACCCGAAAACCCGCGCCGCAGCTGGCCTCAATCCGGTCGCAGGCCTCGATATCAGCCTCGAAGACGCGCAAAGCCTCGCCCCCGGCGCCGTCACCGCCACTGTCGAAGCCCTCTCCGCCCTGATCGAATCCGGAAACCCGCTGTTCAAGGACGGCAAGCTGTGGACGCCGCACCGGCCCGAACGCCCGGCGAAATCCGAGGGTGGCGTCACCATCCGCATGGCCTCGGAATACCAGCCCGCCGGCGACCAGCCGACCGCGATCGCCGATCTCGTCGAGGGCATCAATAACAACGAGCGCTCTCAGGTCCTGCTCGGCGTCACCGGTTCGGGCAAAACCTTCACCATGGCCAAGGTGATCGAGGAAACCCAGCGACCCGCCGTTATCCTCGCCCCCAACAAGACGCTCGCGGCCCAGCTCTATTCCGAGTTCAAGAACTTCTTCCCCGATAACGCGGTCGAATATTTCGTCTCCTATTACGACTATTACCAGCCGGAAGCCTATGTGCCGCGCTCCGACACCTTCATCGAGAAGGAATCGTCGATCAACGAACAGATCGACCGCATGCGCCACTCCGCCACCCGCTCGCTGCTGGAGCGCGACGACTGTATCATCGTCGCCTCGGTCTCCTGCATCTATGGTATCGGTTCGGTCGAAACCTACACGGCGATGACCTTCCAGATGGAAGTCGGCGACCGCCTCGACCAGCGCCAGCTGCTCGCCGATCTCGTGGCCCAGCAATACAAACGCCAGGACATCAATTTCATCCGCGGCTCGTTCCGGGTCCGCGGCGACACCATTGAAATCTTCCCGGCCCACCTTGAAGATGCCGCATGGCGCATCTCGATGTTCGGCGACGAGATCGACTCGATCACCGAATTCGACCCGCTCACCGGCCAGAAGACCGGCGACCTGAAGTCGGTAAAAATCTACGCCAACTCGCACTATGTCACCCCGCGTCCGACGTTGAACGGCGCGATCAAGCAGATCAAGGAAGAACTGAAGCACCGCCTCGCCGAGCTGGAAAAGGGCGGCCGCCTGCTCGAAGCCCAGCGCCTCGAACAGCGCACCCGTTACGATGTCGAAATGCTCGAGGCCACCGGCTCCTGCGCCGGCATCGAGAACTATTCGCGTTATCTCACCGGCCGCAATCCCGGCGAGCCGCCGCCGACCCTGTTCGAATACATCCCCGACAACGCCCTTCTGTTCATCGACGAAAGCCACGTCTCCGTCAGCCAGATCGGTGGCATGTACCGGGGCGACTTCCGCCGCAAGGCGACGCTTGCCGAATACGGTTTTCGCCTGCCCTCGTGCATGGACAACCGCCCGCTGCGCTTCGAGGAATGGGACGCCATGCGCCCGCTCACCGTCGCCGTCTCGGCCACGCCCGGCAATTGGGAAATGGAACAGTCCGGCGGCGTGTTCGCCGAACAGGTCATCCGCCCGACGGGCCTGATCGATCCCCCCGTAGAGGTGCGCTCCGCCCGCTCCCAGGTCGACGACGTTTTGGGCGAAATCCGCGAAACCGCGCAAAAAGGCTACCGCACGCTATGTACCGTTCTTACCAAGCGCATGGCCGAAGACCTCACCGAATACCTGCACGAACAGGGCGTTCGCGTCCGCTACATGCACAGTGACATCGACACGCTGGAACGCATCGAGATCATCCGCGACCTGCGCCTCGGCGCCTTCGACGTGCTCGTCGGCATCAACCTCCTGCGCGAAGGCCTCGACATCCCGGAATGCGGTTTCGTCGCCATTCTCGATGCCGACAAGGAAGGTTTTCTCCGGTCAGAGACATCACTGATCCAGACCATCGGCCGCGCGGCGCGTAACGTCGACGGCAAGGTCATTCTTTACGCCGACAAGGTCACCGGCTCGATGCAGCGCGCCATGGACGAAACCGCCCGACGCCGCGAAAAGCAGATGGCCTACAATACCGAACACGGCATCACGCCGGAATCGGTCAAGGCAAAGATCTCCGATATCCTCGACTCGGTCTACGAACGCGACCACGTCCGCGCCGACATTTCCGGCGCATCCGGCAAGGGTTTTGCCGATGGCGGCCATCTGGTCGGCAACAACCTGCAATCCCATCTCAACGCGCTGGAAAAGAGCATGCGCGATGCCGCAGCCGATCTCGACTTCGAAAAAGCCGCCCGCCTGCGCGACGAGATCAAACGCCTCAAGGCCGCCGAACTGGCGACCATGGACGACCCGATCGCAAGAGACGAGGCAAGAAGCCAGGAACGCGGCGGCAAAGGTGGAACGAAACCTAACCGCGAGTCGATCTCCCCCCCTGTGGGGGAGATGTCCGGCAGGACAGAGGGGCGCGCCTTACCCTCTGAGCCCGCCTCGACACCCCCCTCTGCCCCTAACGGGGCATCTCCCCCACAAGGGGGGAGATCAGAGGAGAGCGCCTCCTACTTCAACAAACCCACGCTCGACGACATGGGCCCGGGCACCGACACCGCACGCCCTCTCTTCCGTCGCAACACACTCGACGAAATGACCGTCGGCCGCACCGAAAAACCATCGACCGGCGCCCTCCCCGAACGCCCGCCGGAAACCTATAGCACCAAAAAACGCTTCTCGCCCCTCATGGAAGGCCAACCCGAACGCGCCGATGGCAGCAAGGACAATCCCCGCCCGGTTGTCCGCGGCAAGATTGGTGCCGGGAGTTACGAGGATGCCGGGGAGCAGAAGCGGAAGGGACGTACGAAGGGCAAGACCGGGCGGCCGGGGCGGTAATTTGGACGCTCTAAATCACTACTCCGCAAATAGTACACTTTTCTACGTGAACATATTCAAGATGCCCAAAATCGACGGATGTCGATCTTGGGCGCTCACTCGCTTTGATAAGCGTTATCCTCACTGCCATGGCGCATAGACAGAAAATGTTCTGGTCTCAACGTAGTTACACTTAAAGAATTTTTACTATTCAACCGCCTTTCCTATAATATCGAACAATCCTTCAAACGAAGAAAATTCGTTATCTTTTGCTTTTTTTATACGAGATAAGGCAAGTTTCTTATCCGAAATCTCAATGTGCGTTTTTACGAATTGAGAAGTTTCCTCTAATCCAATTGCCTTTATTAAACCATCTATCTTTTTTTGCTGTAGACTTCCTGAGGAGCTTGAGAACTTATACTTGATAATATCCCGCCCAATCGTATCGGGGGAAAACATTTGTTCAATTGCAACTGGTCGTCCAGCCAACTCAAAGTATGGCACGTCCCAATCCAAATCGGGAAGAACTACCGCAAAAACATGCCCGCAAACACGACGCTTCGCATCTGCATAATGTTCAAATAAATCGAAATTTTTGAGATTCTCGAAGGACAGACACCCTCCCTTATCCCTGTCAAAAATAGCAACTCTTTTGAAACGCTCTTTAGATGGAATACTCTCAACGAGCGACTTTAGAGTTGTATGCCCACCTCCTCCCCCTTCAATACTTTCACAGCAAAATACATCGTAGAAGTCTGCATCGCCTAATATTCTCTTTTGGGCTTCACGGAGAATTTCAACATCCGTAGCACCTTCAGTCACGATTGCCGGACGATGCAGTCGTGATAATCGATCGTTATTGTCCTTCAGTATTCTTAATTCATCAAATAGAGCTTCCGTTTTTTTGGCTATAAACCGAGCAACACCTAAAGTTCCATCAGCCTTCTCAACATCTTGCAACTTAGATAATGAAGATACACTGGCGCCATTGTAATCTACCTTCTCAACAAAGTACTTCTGAGCTCGATCGCTTTCCATGCCGTAGAAAGCTGGAGAATGGCTAGTCAAAAAAATCTGATTTCGTTCAGAAAACTCACCAACAAACTGCTCAGCCTGCTCAAATGCATTTGAAAGCTCGAGTGAATTTTCTGGCTCCTCGTAAGCCCAAATGTTGCTTTTACTATTATTTTCCGAAATATACTCAATTATATGAGGGATATGCCTCGCCTGTATACCATCCCCTCTCCGGTTTAGCGGAACAAAATATTCTCCAACCTGAGTTGAAAAACTCAACCTCTCAAATATATCCAGAAAGTTGCTTGGAATATTTATCGTACTATCCACTCCAGTTGCTGACTTAATTCTCCCAGACATAGTCTCAACAGCACCATTTATGGTTTGAGACAAAAATTGCGCAGGAGCAACCAAATCCAAATCCTGTTTTGCAGATAAAATTTCGTAAAGCTGCCGCAGATAGTAAGAATAAGTATCTTGAGTCTTCACCGCCGGCACGTAATGAAATCTAATTTTATTTAGAAATTTAGTGAGGGATGCTTGATTTTCAACATCAGACGTCACTTCAGGAAAGTCTGCATATCTGTTCCAAACTTTTTTCACCCAAAACTTCTCCGGAAGAGTCTTCCAGCCCTCATAATTGAGAAACGTGATTTTCATCCAAATTGTCAGCCGGCCTTTTGCGTCTCTCGCCTCATCCTGCCGTAAATGAGTTACATCATCCAAAAAAGAAAAGTTCTCGAAATCAGATATTTCGTTATTAAAAAATAGATTAAGAGACCTTAATACATTACTTTACCGCTGTCATTTGACCCGACGAAAACATTGTAATCTTTAACAGACTTAAGTTTTACCTGATATACAGAGCGAAAATAGTTTATTTCTACTGAGTCTATAATTCTCATAACCCGTCAGCCTCAATCTATGCTACGATACCGAATGCAACCCCTCATTGCGGCGTATCAAGATTCGCCGGCATGCGAAATACGTTGGGCGTGATTATACCCTTAGTCTTTTGCATCTGATGTTTACTTTCACCGAGATGCGTTCTCAATAATACTCAATCACCGTATCACTCAGCACGACCCGCACCACCCGGTAGAGATAGAAAAACCCGGCGATACCGAAGGTGATGAGGATCAATATTCCCCAGATGATCACATGGCCGATCGAGGAGATCAGGTCGAAGTTGCAACGCAGCTTGCCGATCGGTCGGCCCTGCTGGTCGAGCACTTCGGTGCGGTTCAGCACCGCCCGGTTGAGGTAATAGGGAAAGACCAGCAGCGCGAGGCCGAAGGTGACGAGCGTCAGGACGACCCAGACAATGACATGGCCGATGGACTGGCCGATCGAAAATTCGCAGCGCAGACGCGCCGCGCGCGACCCGGTCTGAGCCGCCTGCAATACCTGGTTCATGCTGTCCTGTCCCCCGACACGATGATGCTTGCCCGTGGCCACAGTGACAGAACATGACAGAGTGTCAATTGCGGCGGGTTTTCGAGATTGGGGAAATTGGTCTCGGCTCAAAGTGGATAATTTCGCGCATGCGGTTCTGGGCAATCGCGTCTCCCACGCCGCTTGCTTTAGGCACCTTTGCGCCTCCCTCTCGGCCGTCATCCTCGTCCTCGGGTTTAACCCGAGGATGACCCGAGGATCCATGTACGGTCCCCATAAGATGACCTCAAAAGGGCCGATGTCAGTCCGCTTGGTTTTGGATCCTCGGGTCAAGCCCGAGGATGACGGCGGGCGGGGTTGCAATCCATAACGTGGACGTTGCAGCTCCCTCCAGCAAACAAAACCAACAACTTGCACGGAATCCCTTCCCTTTTCATCCCCGCCCCCTCGCCTCGTGCCTACAATCTCCCCGTCCCGTCACGGATACACCGGCAGGCGTGCCGACGAGACGGGACCGGCGCTGGTGGTGAAGGGACGACGTGAACCGTCGCCATCGGGGTCCGCGGAAAATGGTCTCCCTCCGGCGACACGGGGGAAGCGGCAAGGTTTCGGACCGGCCTGCCGCTTCTGATGCCCGAACGGCGCGTCGGATGTGCCTGTGCGGCACACATGGTGGCCTGAAGGATGGTCTCGCCGGGCTTCGACCAAGTCCGTCCGTGAGAACGGAAGGCCCGGCGGCGGTGAAATGGAAGGTTGGCGATAAGTCGTTTCGTCCGTTTTCCACCGAGCCAGACGAACATCATCCGGCAAGGCAACGGCAGAGGGACCGGAGTCGCGGATAAAAACTGCCGAACGGGGCGCTGAGAGGTGTCACCTATAAACTAACTTACGAGGCAGCTTTCAGCGCCCCGTCCGTTCAAGCCTCTTCGAGTTGACCCTCGAGAGGAAAACGAGGATCGCCAAGGGGGAAAAATGTCCAACAGCAAGCCGTCATTAGATGCCCATCTTGCCATGTGCACCGCCGACGCAATGGCCATGCCGCAGATGGTCTGCCGCCGCCATAGCTGCCGTCGTGGCCAGCGTTGTCGCTGGTATTTCGAGACAAGCCGCGAACCCTGCTGCCTGCGCAATCTCGATCCTGGTCAGCGGGCGATCTTCGACCAGATCTATCAGGCGGCGCATTTTGCAAAAGGGTTTCTCGGCAGCGACGGTCCGTTCTTCGAGGCACTGAGCGGGCCGGAGCGGCTTTCCGACGATCTGTCGATCGCAATCGCCCGCAATGTGGCGCATCGCTGGATGGTGGAACGATGGGATAAAGCCAGACGCGCACGCGAAAAACGGATAGTGGCAGCCGATCGGCTGAGGGGTGCGGAGGAATGAAGCAATGCGGCGGGAGTTTCCCGAAGACTTCCGGCCTGCGCCCTGCCCCCGCCGCCTGTCCTCGCCCCGCCTCACCCCCGCTTGCGGAAGGTCGGCACGCGGCGGATGCCGGACAGGACCTCTACTTCGCCGGCACTTTTCGGCTTGCCGAGCAGAAAACCCTGCAGCTGCTCGATGCCTTCCTCGATCACCATGCGGTGCTGGCCGAATGTCTCGATGCCTTCGGCGACGACCGGCAGGTCGAGGCTTTTGCCGAGCCCGATGATCGCCTTGACGATGGCGCGGGCGCTTTCATCCTCCTCCATCTGCCAGATGAAGCTGCGGTCGATCTTGATCTTGTCGAAGGGAAAAGCCTGCAGGTTGCCGAGCGAGGAATATCCGGTGCCGAAATCGTCGATGACGATCATCACGCCGAGCGCGCGCAGTTTTTGCAGCATGGCAAGCACCGTCTCGCGATTTTCGATCAGCGAGGTTTCGGTGATTTCCAGCTCAAGCCGGTGCGGTTCGAGCCCGCTGTCGGTGAGCGCCGATGAGACCGTGTCGACCAGATCAGGGAAGCGGAACTGCACCGCCGAAACATTGACCGCCACCGCCAGGCCATCATCCCAGGAGGCAGCGGTGCGGCAAGCCTCGCGCAGCGCCCATTCGCCGAGCGTGACGATGATGCCGGTTTCTTCGGCGACCGGAATGAAGGTTGCCGGCGAGACCTGGCCGAGGTCCGGGTGGTGCCAGCGCATCAGCGCCTCATATCCGGTACAGGTGCCGTTCGAGGCGTCGAACAGCGGCTGGAAGACGAGCGACAGCTGGTCGCGCAGGGCCGCGTGGCGCAGCTCGCTTTCGACGAGACGGCGCTGGCGCAGGTCGGCGTCCATGTCGGCGGAATAGAAGGCGGCGGTGCCGCGGCCGTTGAACTTGGCGTTATAGAGCGCCATGTCGGCGGCATTGCGCAGCTCGTCGGCGGTGCGGCCGTCCTCCGGGAAGATCGAAACGCCGATCGAGACGCCGACCGCCTTCGGGTCGAAATTGACGTTCATCTCCTGGCGGAACGTGTCGAGGATGCGGTCGGCCAGGAGATAGGCGGCGGTCGGCTGCTCAAGGCCGGGGTGGAGGATGATGAATTCGTCGCCGCCAATGCGGGCCGGCGTGTCGGTCACCCCGACGCAGCGGCGCAGGATATCGGCGACCCTGATCAGCACCCGGTCGCCCTCGGCATGGCCGAACACGTCGTTGACGGCCTTGAAGCGGTCGAGATCAAGCGCCAGCACCGCCAGCCGCTCGCCGGTGCCGCCCGCGACTTCGATCGCGGTGTCGAGCTTCTCGTTGAACAGCGAACGGTTCGGCAGATCGGTCAACGCGTCGTGGCGGGCCATGTGCTCGACCTTGAGTTCGGCGATGCGCTTTTCGGTCAGATCGCGGACCGCAAGCACCTGGCACTGGCGGCCGCGATATTCGATCGTGTGGACCGCGACTTCGAGAAAGGCCTCCTTGCCGTGCTTCAACGGTCCCGCCTTCAGGGGGGCAGCCTCGACCGCGCGGGTGCGCTCGACATCGATCAGCGAAATCCCGTCGGCGGCCACCATCAGCGCATCGGGAGAGCGACCGAGCACATCCCGGTCTCTGAGGCCGAGCATGGCGGGAAAACGGGCGTTGGCCTCGATGATGACACCCTCGCGCACCACCGCGAGGCCTTCGAGCGTCGCATTGGCGAAACCGCGCAGGTCGGTGAGATAACGATCGAGGAAGCTCGCGATCGTGCCTGCCAGCACGATCATGCCGACAACGACGGAGACCGCCCAGACCATCCAGATCCGGCCGACATCACCATCCAGAGACACTTCCCGCAGCGACGGATCTGGGACGAGCGTGGTGGCCGACATGGCGGAGAAATGCAGGAGGCAGATCGACAACACGCTTGCCCCGACAGCTGCCCAGAGGCCGCGGCGCCCGTTGCGACGCATCGACATTCGGAAGGCGAAGGTCACGAGGCCGATCGACAGCAGGGCAGCGACCGGGATCATGCCGATCTCGTGACGGATCGTCGCCGCAGCGCGGATCGATGCCGTGCCGGTGAAATGCATTGCCGCAACCGTCAGCGTCGCGGCAATGCCGGCGGCAATCTCGCTCTTCAGCGTGCCGCCCTCGGCGATCCTGAGGCTTGCCCAGAAACCGACAGCGGCGATGACGGCGGAAAGGATGGTGCGGAACAGTTCGAATTCGATGGCGACCGTGCCCTCATAAGCGAGCATGGCGACGAAATGGGTGGCCCAAACCGAAAGCCCGCCGGTGACGGCCGCAACGAGCAGCCAGATTTTTCGGCGTTTCTCGCTGCATTCGACTGCCCGGCGATGGATGAGAAAGAACGCCAGCATGCCGACGACGCAGATGCCGGCTGCCAGAGCCACCAGCGCGTGATCGTGCTGGACCGCGACGCATTCCAGAACCTTGAACATCATACACTACCAGATCCACGCGGTGATTGATTTCACCGTCACTGGGCTGGAACATTACGAGTACGCTATTTAAGAAATGTCTAATACGAAACAACGCAGGGCTGTTGCATTCTGATACATGCACCAATACCCATAAATTATTGGGGGTCTATCCCGCGATTCGTTCCGGCTCACGCTCAGCGTTGCCGGAAAGATCGACGGCGGCGAAGGCTGCCGTGATGATTTCCGTCCCCGCACCGGGTTTTGTCGCCTCGGACGACAGGATCTGGCGGAAACGCCGGGCACCGGCATAGCCCTGAAATAGGCCTACCATGTGGCGAGTGACATGATGCAGGCGTCCGCCGGAGGCGATGACCTCATCGGCATAGGCAATCATCGTGTCGCGGAGGCTCATCCAGTCAGTCTCACGGGTTCGAGCCCCGGCAGGTCTCGAACCATCCAGCATGGCATCCACCCCGGCCAGCAGACCAGTATTCTGATAGGCGGCGCGGCCGAGCATGACGCCATCCATAACCGAAAGGTGGCTTTCAGCCTGCTCAAGAGTGGAGATGCCGCCATTTATACCGACAAACACGTTGGGGTTCTCGCTCTTCATGCGGTGGACGAGATCGTAGTCGAGCGGCGGGATCTCGCGGTTTTCCTTCGGTGACAGGCCCTGCAGCCAGGCCTTGCGGGCGTGGATCCAGATTGCATCCGCCCCTGCCCCGATCATGCGGGCCAGAAAGTCAGGCAGGACATCGCGCGGCTCCTGGTCATCGATACCGATGCGGCATTTCACCGTAACCGGAACGGGAGACACTTTCTTCATTGCAGCGATCAGATCGGCAACATGGCCGGGATCGCGCATCAGACAGGCGCCGAACGTGCCCGACTGGACACGATCGGACGGACAGCCGACATTGAGCCCGATTTCGTCATAACCGTAATCGGAGGCTATACGGATCGCTTCGCAGAGCTTGCCTGCATCCGAACCGCCGAGTTGCAGTGCCACGGGATGTTCCTGAGCGGAAAACGACAGAAGACGTTCGCGCGGACCGTGAATGATTGCGTCAGCCACGACCATTTCAGTGTAAAGCAGAGCATCTGACGACAGCTGCCGATGGAGAAAACGGCAATGTCGATCGGTCCAGTCGATCATCGGCGCGACGGCGAAGATTTTTCGACCCGTTTCCAGCGCTGTCTCGTAAAAGCTCACGTCTTTTTCTCCGCGTGGGTGACACAATACTATGCCACACCCTTTCGCCTCGGGGATAAACCGGAGTTCATGACCCGATCTCCAGGCCGGGGCTTATCCGGGAAACCGCTCAGACCTTTAGGGCTGACCAGATGGCGGTGCTATACAGGCGATCGGCAGGGAAAGAAAGGTTCGAGGCCGTGCAAAGATATCAACGAGCAAGGAACAGTATCACGCGCTGACCGTTCATCATCACGTCAACGCCAACCGAGGACTATCAATGCACCGCGATCTGTCTAACGATATCGACCGCCTGACAACCCAGCTCGCAGATTTGCGTGCTGCCTTGGCAAAACAGGCCAGTGCTTCGGCAGACGACGCTTCGAGCTATATAATGCCGCGTGCTCGCCAAGCTGTACGTCAGCTTCGCCATGAAGGTTATCAGCTTTCAAATACAGCTCGGCAGAACCCGGGAGCAACGACCGGGGCAATTGTCGGAGCGCTGGCGCTGATCGCCGGCTTTGCATTTTTATTATCAAAGGGCGGTTCGGATCGCGGCTGAACGACGACAGCCCAGAGGCCTGAGAAGACTGCGGATCTATCGTCTGCAGTCTTTAAGCGCAGACTCAATGTACTGAGGGTGTATCATCCTCTTCCAGAAAACTCTTCAGCCCGTCGCGCTCAGCCGTTGCCAGGAATTCTTCCCACGCCGCCTGATCGGTTTCGAAGTCTTCTTCCCAAGTGGTGACGATCTCCGTCTGGCTGATGACTTCCAGCGTCCAGTCACCATTGGTGCCGGCTTCCCGAAAAATATCAACCAGAACAGTGACGCCTTCATCCTCGAACTCGCCTGCAAATTCGGAGTGCTCAAGTTGAGGCTCCTTCGATTGGTTCGACTTCGGCTGGTTCGGTTTAGGCGGTTTCGACATTGGGTACTGACCTTCTAGTCCTGTTTTAGTCCACAATAGTCATTGGCCGGAAACGCTAGCCAGTGCAAGCAGCCTTCTGAACAACTGATCAACTGCTGATGGCAGTCGCTGTGCAGCATTCTCCCCGACGATGACTTACGGGCTCGAAACGAGCTTATCGCTTTCGGCAAGTCACTCACTCCCGTATCACGGTCCGGGAATTTGCGGATCACTCATTCAGGCGCCGACCGCAATTCAGGTACCCAAGTCACACTGACACCCAAGACCACGCCCCTTCACAGACCAAAACAAAAAACAAAATAAATAACAGCTAACAATTTAATAAAAATGACAATTAAATTAATCATCCGAATAACATTCGGACACCAACCCCAAACAATACTGTAACAAACAACTAAATAATCATCTTAAACGCGCTTCACTGGAAGGTGTTCTGTGGGTTTTTCTCATTTCAAGCGAACCATTGCGCCCGTCGTCTACACAATTGCCGAACAGATTGGTTATTATCGGAACTGGTCGCGAGATGAGAGGCGCTTCAGCAGACGCGAAGCTGTGAATTTTTCGGGCGAGATACCGCCGATGGCGGGCACGGAATTCAACCAGTACCGGCTGAAATACGATATTCCACGTAACGTGATCGGCAGTGCGTCGAATGTCATTTATACCGCAAAGGGCATGGGCTGGGTAAATGGCCGGCTTGAACGGCGCCTAAGCTTCCAGGAAGTAAATCTCAAACATCTTCTGGACAAGCCATCCAGACCGGCGCGGCGACTTGAACGCGGTACGATACTGCAGGCGCAAACGCCGAAGACATTTGGCGACTGGATGTCAGAACACGTGTCGTCGCTTGCTATAGCCCTCAATCGATTGGGAACGCTCGATCCTCTGATCCTGCCGAGCCACTGGCTGGCGAAACCCTATGTAAAACGAGACCTGGCACGACTGGGTATCGAGGCAATCGCAATCGATGAACCGGTCGAGATTGCGCAAGCAACCGTTCTGAGCAAGACACGTCCGGGACATTACTGGACCGCAGCGGAGACCGACAATCTTCGTAAAGCCCTGAAGGTGGCACCCAAGCCCGCCCGCCCCGGCAGCGCCATCTATCTCTCGCGACTGGGGGAAAAAGGCGAAGGGCCGCAACGGCAGATGAACAACATGCTGATCGAGGCAGCAATGACGGCTGCCGGCGTCTCCATCATCAGGACAGCGGGCCGTTCTCTGGAAGAATATCTCGCCGCAGCCGGAAATGCCGAGACGGTTTTTGCCGATCACGGAAGCGCCATGTACAATCTCGTCTATTGGCAGACCAAGCGGGTGGTGGAACTGCATTCGCCCGATTATTGGGACGGCTCGTTTCTGATGTTTGCCGATGGCCTGGGTATTCATGACTATCATGTCTGGATGGTTGGCGAGACGATGACTGTCGATGCCCTGAGAGATCGCGCCGTCTACCTGCTGGAAAAGCCGATCGACCACAATCAGGCACCGATCATGCTGGCAGGCTGATAACGAGGTATCCGCTGACATTTGCTGCGCGTGGCCAACCGGATACGGTCATTTCGGCCGTATCCATCTGACCGCATGTGAATTTATTTTCCTTCATCTCTAGGATTACCGGGCGAATTGATGGACAAAGACCCAGCGTTTTTTCCAGTGATGTAAGGATACCCAAGATGCGCGCTACAGTGATCCCTGCCCCCGAATCCGTGCTTCTCGATGTGGTCGGTGTAACCGAACAGTTTCCGGTGCGCCGGGTCTATTGCGTCGGCCGCAACTATGCCGACCATGCGATCGAGATGGGGCATGACCCTTCCCGCGAAGCGCCGTTCTTTTTCCAGAAAAATGCAGACAACGCCTATAACGGCGAAAGCTTTCCCTATCCGCCGCTCTCCTCCAACGTGCATTTCGAGGTGGAGCTGGTGATGGCGCTTTCGGGCGGCGGTGCGGATATTGCCGCCGAAGACGCGCTGTCCAAGGTCTACGGTTATGGCGTCGGCATCGACTTTACCCGTCGCGACCTTCAGGACCAGATGAAGAAGATGGGCCGTTCCTGGGAAGTGGCAAAGGCATTTGAAAAGTCGGCTCCGGTTTCGGCACTCGTGCCGGCTTCGAAGATCGGTCACCCGCAGGAAGGCGCAGTCTGGCTCGACGTCAACGGCTCCCGCAAGCAGGACGGCAATTTGAACCAGATGATCTGGAAGCTGCCGGAGATCATCGCAGAACTGTCCAAACAGTTCGTTCTGGCACCGGGTGACATCATCATGACCGGCACACCGGCCGGGGTCGGCGCAATCGTCAAGGGTGACAAGGTCACCTGCGGCGTGGCCGGGGTCGGCGAGCTTTCGCTGTCCGTCATCTGACGGAAACACTCGGGGAGTGACGTGATGCCGATCTATGCGCTCGGGGATTTCCTGCCTTCGCTTCCCGCCCCCGACCGTTACTGGGTGGCGCCGGATGCCAATGTCATAGGCAAGGTCATTCTTCATGAGGATGTCGGCATCTGGTTCGGCGCGACCCTGCGCGGCGACAACGAGCCGATCACCATCGGCGCACGTTCCAATATTCAGGAAGGCGTGACGGTGCATACCGATCCCGCCTTCCCGGTCTCCATCGGCTCCGACTGCACGATCGGGCATCATGCGATCATCCATGGCTGCACGATCGGCGACAATTCGCTGGTCGGCATGGGGGCGACGATCCTCAACGGCGCGAAGATCGGCAGGAACTGCCTTGTCGGCGCAAATGCGCTGGTGACCGAAGGCAAGGAGTTTCCCGACAATTCTCTGATCGTCGGCTCGCCCGCCAAGGCGATCCGCGTGCTGGACGATGAATCTGCCGCCAAGCTCAAGGCCTCGGCTGCGCGTTACGTGGCAAACTGGAAGCGGTTTTCGCGAGATCTCAAAGAAATAAAGCCCTAATCAGGCCGCACATTTTTCGCAAAGGCCGCGAATTTCGATCGTCGTCTTGGACGGTTTGAACCCTTTCGACTTGGCCCAGTCGCCGAGTTGATGATCGACCTTGTGATCGTGGAATTCGATCACCTGATTGCAGCTTTCACAGATGGCGAAGGCGACCGTGCCGTGGCCGTGCCCCTGGGCGCCGCCGCAGCACTCATGCTCGCGGTGGGCGCAGGCGACGAAGGCGTTGAGGCTTTCCAGCCGGTGAACCATGCCGAATTCGGTCAGCTTGTCGAGCGCGCGATAAACCTGAAGCGGCGCGCGAAAGCCGTGGTCGCGCAGCTTGTCGAGGATCGTATAGGCGCTCATCGGGCCTTCGGCGCGGTTCAGCGCATCGAAGACCAAGGCCTGGTTTTTTGTCAGGGCCGGATTGACGATCGGGGCGTTCATCCTTGCACTCCCTTGTTTGCAGGCCGTTCGGCAGCGGTGCGACCGAAGGCAGGAATCAGACTTAATATGAAAAGTAGGAGTGCCGCGACCACGATGGAAGGGCCGGACGGCGTATCATAGGTGAGCGATCCGAAAAGACCGCCGACGACAGCAGCCGATCCGATGAGAGACGCGAACACCGCCATCCATTCAGGGCTTGCCGAAAAGCGGCGCGCGGTGGCGGCCGGGATGATCAGCAGCGAGGTGATCAGCATGATGCCGACAATCTTCATGGCAATGGCGATGACAAGCGCCATCAGGAGCATGAAGAACAGTTTCGTGCGCGCCGGGTTCATGCCTTCGGCCTCCGCCACATCCTCGCTGACGGTGGAGGCGACGAGCGGGCGCCAGAGATAGACGATCGCCGCGACGACAACGGCGCCGCCGCCCCAGATGAGGGCGATATCGGACGGCGTGACGGCGAGAATATCGCCGAAGAGGAAGGCGATCAGGTCGATCCTTACCCAGGTCATGAAGGCGACGAGAACGAGGCCGATCGCCAGTGCCGAATGGGAGAGGATGCCGAGAAGCGCATCGGCCGAGAGCGACTGGCGTCGCTGCAGCAAGAGCAGCATGGCGGAGACAAGGATGGCAACGCCGAAAACGGCAATCAAAAGGTTGACTTCGAAGAACAGCGACAGCGCCACACCGAGCAGTGCCGAATGGGCCATCGTGTCGCCGAAGTAGGCCATGCGTCGCCAGACGACGAAACAACCGAGCGGACCGGCAGTCAGCGCCACACCGATGCCGGCGATCAGCGCGCGGATGAAGAAGTCGTCAAGCATGGCGGGTGCCCTCACCTTTCTGCGTGTCATGGTGATGGGCATGATCGCCGTGGGCGTGATCATGAGAATGGCCGTGGTCGTGGCCTGAATGATCGTGGTGGTGGCCGTCTTCGGGATGGCAGTGTTCGGTGATCGAGCCGTCCGCATGACGCACCCGGCCATCGGGAAGATGGGTATGATCGTGATGGTGGTTATAGACGGCGAGCGAGCGGGCATTGCCGCCGAAGAGCTTCATGTAATCGGAACTCTGGCTGACGACTTCCGGCGTGCCGCGGCAGCAGACATGGCCATTGAGGCAGATCACCGTATCGGTGCCGGCCATGACCATGTGGAGATCATGCGAGATCATCAGGATGCCGCAGCCTGTCTTGTTGCGGATGGTGCGGATCAGATCGTAAAGGGCTGCCTCGCCGGCGAAATCGACGCCCTGGACGGGTTCGTCGAGCACCATCAGGTCGGGCTTGCGGGCAATCGCACGGGCCAGCAGGGCGCGCTGGAATTCGCCGCCCGAGAGGTGGCGGACTTCGGAATTGGCGAGATGCGCAATGCCGGTGGCCTCAAGAGCGGTCGCGATCTCGGTGTCCTTCAGCCGGCCGGTCAGCGTCATCAGGCGGCGGACAGAAAGCGGCATGGTCCAGTCGATGGCGAGTTTTTGCGGGACATAGCCGATACGCAGATCGCGCTTGCGGGTGACGGAGCCTTCATCGGCCTTCAAAACGCCGATCGCCATCTTGGCGGTGGTCGATTTTCCGGCGCCGTTCGGGCCAATAAGGGTGACGACCTCGCCTCGAGCAATATCGAATTCGATGCCGCGTACAAGCCAGCGACCATCGCGGCGGATGCCGGCATTGGAAAGAGAAACCAGCGTTTCTTTCGATTTCGGGCGGTTGTCTGCGGCCGGGGCGGCCCGCTTGCTCATCAGCATCTTGGTTCAAAATTCCTGTTACCGGCCCTCTTGCCGACCGTCTTGGCACACGTTATAGCATAACGCAATTGATGTAATAACATTACATCTCTAAACAAGGAAGAATGCCATGAAATTTGCCGCCGCCCTGCTTCTTTCATCTGCTGCGATGATAAGCGCACCCGGTGCCTTTGCCGCTACGCCGGACGTCGTCGTATCGATCAAGCCGATCCATTCGCTGGTCGCCTCGGTGATGAAGGGTGTTGCCGAGCCGAAGCTGATTGTCGAGGGCGCGGCCTCCCCGCATACCTACAACATGCGGCCGTCGAATGCAGCGGCACTACAGAATGCCGACCTGATCTTCTGGGTTGGCCATGGCATGGAGGCATTCCTGGAAAAGCCGCTCGAGGCGCTGGGCTCGAAGGCAAGCGTGGTGACGCTGGAAGATGCGCCGGGGCTGACGAAACTTAAATTCCGCGAGGGCGGCGTGTTCGAGCCGGAAGCGGAAGAAGAAGGCCATGACCACGGGCATAGCCATGGCGCAGCGCAAGAACATGCCGATGGCGAGGATGACGGCGATCACGACCATGAAGGCAATGACGTACACCTTTGGCTCGACCCGATGAATGCCAAGGCGATGGCGGCCGAGATCGAGAAGCAGCTGGTTCAGGCCGATGCGGAACATGCCGCCACCTATCAGAAGAATGCTGCCGAACTGATGGGCAAGCTCGACACACTGGATGCGGAACTGAAAGCGGAGCTGTCGCCGATCAAGGACAAGCCGTTCATCGTCTTCCACGACGCCTATCAGTATTTCGAGCATCGCTATGGCGTGAAGGTGGCTGGTTCGATCACGGTCAGCCCCGAGACCATGCCAGGTGCCGAGCGGGTCAAGGAGATCCATCAGAAGGTAGAGGATCTGGGCGCCACCTGCGTCTTTGCCGAACCGCAGTTCGAGCCAAAGCTGGTGAAGGTGGTGACGGAGGGCAGCAAGGCGAAATCCGGCGTGCTGGATCCGGAGGCCGGCGCCCTGAAGGAAGGGCCGGAGCTTTATTTCGACATGATGCGGGGTCTTGCGACCTCGTTGAAGACCTGCCTGTCGCAGTGATGTGACGGACCGGGCAAGAGTTTCCCCTCACGACCGGTCTTCAGGCAGACGACCGGCGGGTGCTTAACGACACACCCGCCGGTCTCCTATTTTTGCTCTTAGCGAGCAGCGATGATGCTGGAGATGACGCCGGTGGCGATGCCGATCATCAGGTAGTCGTTATCGACCTTTACCCACTTATAGCCGCGCGGCGGAGCCGACAGACGGTAACGGCGGTAGTCGCGAACATCAGCCATACGACGGCGCTCGGCTGCAGTCGCACGATGCCCCTTGGACCAGCGCTGCTTGTGGATGACCACCTTCTTGTCGACATGGACGCGCTTGTCTACCCGCTTGTCGACGTGACGCTCGACCTGACGGCTGCGGTCATTGCGCCAATCCTGCGCCTGGGCTGCGGTGGCGATCGGGCCGGCCAGAACGGTGGCGGCAACAAGTGCGACAATGAACTTCTTCATGGCTAAATCCTCGCGTTGAACACAGCCAAGAATTAGGGCGCAAGCGATGAATGCCGTATGAATGTAAGATTAAATATGCGTAATGAAAATATGGACTTGCGGTAACGTTCTCATGGCGAAAATTAACGAATTCGCAAGCCCTTCCAAAGATCAGCCGGGAATCGCCTCATAGGAGAAGCGGCTGAAATCCGCTGATTTCGCCCGGCCAGACGTATCGAAGGCGAACATGCCGGCAAAGGCACCGGTAAACGAGCCGTGCTCGCCGCGCCCACCCTCGTCCGATATTACGCTGGCATCAAGGGTGGGGCCGATCGGCTGCCAATCATTCGTTCCGCCGGAACGCCACGAAAATTGCAGGTCGTTGTCGCGGATTTCCATGGAAAGCTCCACCGGGCCATCGGGGATGGCGACGCCGCTACCGGCCGGGAACTGCATGCGGCCATGGGGAAAATCACCAGGGCAGGAAAAGATCGTCACAACGCGGCCGAGCTTTTCATGCAAGGTGACGACTAGGGCGTGGAACTTGTGCCGATTGTAATAGTGGGCCAGGCCGCAGGCCTGCTGGTAGGTGTCGGGATCGAAGGTCTCAACCGTGGTTTCAGCCCGAAACCTGTGATGCTCCTGCCGGCGAGCGACAAGGGACTGCTCGAACCACGAGCCGATGCTTTCGCGGCCGATCAGACGCAGGCGGCCGGGATTTGCCGTGAGGCTGAAGATGCGATCCGGCTCAGGCGTGCGCAGCCATTGAAAGTCGATCGGCAGCGTGTCACCGTCGAAGGTGTAATTGATACGTTCGGGTTTTGCGGCTGGCTCGGCGTCGGTTGGAGCAGGCACATCGACATCCGGCACGAGGCCGCTCTGGGCGAGATAAAGCCAATCGTCCTCCTTCCAGACGCATTTCTGCAGGCCGGTTTCGCGGCCGAGCGGTGAGCGACGGTTGGGCGCCAGCGGCCGGCTGCAGAGATGGGTGTGGTAGACGTCACCATCCGGTGTCTCGACATATTGGCCATGGCCGGAGCGCTGCAGAACGGCCTCGGGATTATCCTTCGACGTCAGCAGATGGGTGTTGGGGTGGAGTTCGTATTGTCCATCGATCGTGCGCGAGCGGGCCATGGTTACCGCGTGGTCGTAACCGGTGCCGCCTTCAGCCGTCGTCAGGTAATACCAGCCGTTGCGCTTGAACAGATGCGGTGCTTCGACGAGGCCGAGCGGACTGCCGGGAAAGATGTTGGTGATCGGGCCTTTCAGCGCGTTTGCCTCAACATCCCATTCCTGCAACAGGATGCCGTCGAAGGCCGGATGTTTCGGCGCGCCGCCATAGCTTTCGGTGCGATGGTTCCACTGCATGTTGACGAACCATTTGCGGCCATCGTCATCATGGAACAAAGACGGGTCGAAACCGGAGGAATTGGCATAGGCCGGATCGGACCACTCGCCTTCGATCGTCGGTGATGTGACGATGTAGTTGTGGGCATCCTTGAAATTGCCGTCATAACGTTTGACGTCGGTGTAGACCAGCCAGAACAGGCCATCGGCATAAGAGAGGCACGGTGCCCAGACGCCGCAGCTATCGGGATTGCCGCGCATATCGAGCTGGGATTTTCGTTCTAGCGGGCGGCGGATGAGCGTCCAGTTGACGAGGTCGCGGGAGTGGTAGATCTGGACCCCGGGATACCATTCGAACGTGGAGGTGGCGATGTAATAGTCCTCGCCGACACGGCAGATCGATGGGTCGGCGTTGAAGCCGGGCAGGATCGGGTTGCGGATCATGATCGTGTCTCCTCCCAGAGAATGTGTGAGGCGGCTCCTCAACCGCCTTTCGGCAATTTTTGATGTCTGTGTTGGCGACCGGAGCTGCCCCTCATCCGCCTGCCGGCACCTTCTCCCCGTTCTGACGGGGAGAAGGACGCAAGTCGCACCTCTCCGCATCTCGCTGACGTTCACCGTGGCAAGTCCCCTCTCCCCGCCTGCGGGGAGAGGGTTAGGGTGAGGGGCAGCTTCTTGCACAGAGCGTGGGCAACTATCTCCCGCCTACTTGTTCCGTGCCGGCCCCTGACGTTCTGCCGAGGCTGCCCAGATGTTGATGTCGGCCTCCTTTGCGAACCCGTCGATCTCGGCCAGCTCTTTCGCCGCGAAATCGCGCTTTTCGAGAGCCTTGACGCAATCCTCGACCTGTTCCGGGCGGCTCGCGCCGATCAGGGCGGTGGTAACACGATCACCACGCAGGACCCAGGCGAGCGCCATCTGGGCCAGGGTCTGACCGCGGCGTTCGGCGATTGCGTTAAGGCCCTTGAGGTTCTCGATGTTCTTGTCGTTGAGGAAAGCCGGACGCAGCGACTTGCCCTGGGCCGCGCGGCTGTCTTCCGGGATGCCGCCGAGATATTTCGAGGTCAGCATGCCCTGCGCCAGCGGCGAGAAGACGATCGAGCCAACACCGAGGTCTTCCAGCGTATCGAGAAGACCGTCTTCCTCGACCCAGCGGTTGATCATCGAATAGCTCGGCTGATGGATGAGGACCGGCACGCCCATCGCTTTGAGGATTTCGACCGCTTCGCGGGTGCGCTTGGAATTGTAAGACGAGAGGCCAACGTAAAGCGCCCTGCCCGAGCGGACGATGTGTTCCAGCGCGCCGCAGGTTTCCTCGAGCGGCGTATCCGGGTCGAAGCGGTGCGAATAGAAGATGTCGACGTAGTCGAGACCCATGCGCTTGAGGCTCTGGTCGCAGGAGGCGATCAGATATTTGCGGCTGCCCCATTCGCCGTAAGGACCCGGCCACATGTTGTAGCCGGCTTTCGACGAGATGATCAGTTCGTCGCGAAGGCCGGAAAATTCCTTGCGCAGGATCTGGCCGAAGGCGAGTTCGGCGCTGCCGGGCTTCGGGCCATAGTTGTTGGCGAGATCGAAATGGGTGATGCCGAGATCGAATGCCTTCTCGCAGATATCGACCTTGCGTTGGTGCGGCGTGTCGTCACCGAAATTGTGCCAGAGGCCGAGCGAGATCGCCGGCAGCTTGAGGCCGGATTTGCCGCAGCGATTATAGGTCATGCTTTCGTAGCGGTTTTCCGCCGGGAGCCAAGCCATATGAAAAGTCCTCCAAATGAAACCGGCGCCGAACCTCATTTCCGGCGCCGGCAGCAGTTGTAGCGTCTCACGCCAGAAGCGCCAGTGCCTCTTCTATTCCAAGTGCCGCAGGCTTGGTGCAGGTCGTCGTGGTGGCGACGAAATTGCCCTCCGCACCGGATTTCAGGATCGAGGTCATGACATCGACACCGTGAAGCGCGCGGTCAATCGAGCAGCGGATATCGCGGCCTTCGATCAGCGCCACCGCCATATCGGCCAGACCCGCCGTGCGGTAATTGGCGCGCGGGCCGTTCGGATGGTCCTGGTTGGCCTTGCCGAAGGGATGGTCCCAATCCTTGAGCGGCTGGATATCCTTGTTCCGGCCGCTCGCCTCGACCACGCCGCCGAAGAAGTTCGGGTCGGGCACGTAGAGCGAGCCTTCCGTGCCATAGAGCTCCATATTTGCATGGCGGTGGGACCAGACATCCCAGCTGGCCGAGAGCGTGATCGTCGCGCCTTCCGCGAACTCCAGCAATGCATGGATGTTGGTTGGGGTTTCGACCGGGATGATCGTGCCGTTCAGCGGCTCGCTGGTGACGGTGCGGGTCTTGTTCGCCATCGAGGTTAAAGCCGCGACACGCTTTACCGGGCCGAGGAAGTTGATCAGGTTGGCAATATAATAGGGACCGAGATCGAGGATCGGGCCGCCGCCATTCAGGAAGAAGAAGCCCGGATTTGGGTGCCACATTTCCATGCCGGGGCTCATGACGTGGCAGGTGCCCGACGTGATGCGCCCTACCCCGCCGCCATCGATATAGGCTCTGGCCAACTGGTGCGCGCCGCCGAGAAAAGTGTCGGGTGCGCAGCCGACAGCAAGGCCCTTCGACTTCGCCAGCGCCTGCAGTTGCTTGCCCTCTTCCAGCGTCACCGTCAGCGGCTTTTCCGAATAGACGTGCTTGCCAGCTTCGAGGATCGCCTTTGACACGGGGAAATGCGCATCCGGGATGGTCAGATTGACGATCAGGTCGATCTCGCTATTGGCGAGAAGCTCTTCGACCGTTTGCGCCTTGACGCCATATTCCTTGGCTTTCGCCTCGGCAGCGGCCGGGTTCAGGTCGGCGCAGGCCAGAACCCTGATGCCCTTGAACAGCGGTGACAGCGAAAAGTAGGTGGTGGAAATGTTGCCGCATCCGAGGATGCCGACGCCAAGTTCCTTGGTCATTGGGGAAACTCCGAATGATTACGTGAGATCAGTAGGTGTTGAAGGCGGCGATGGAACGGGAGGCAAGGCGCTCGATATCCTTGGGATTATCGTGCTCCAGAACATAGTATTTCGCCGAAGTCTTCGCCTTCAAGGCGGCGATCAGATCCTTCCACGGAACGGTGCCGTGACCGACATCCGCCCAGCCGTCCTCATCGGTGTTTTCACCGGCCGGCGCGATATCCTTAACGTGGACGGCGGTGATCTTCCGGCCATAGCTTTCGATCCAGGCGAAGGGGTCGGCGCCGCCGCGGATGACCCAGGCGATATCGGCTTCCCAGGTGAGATCCGGACCGCCGGCAAAAATCTGTTCCTGCGGGGTGGAGCCATCCGGCAATGCCTTGAACTCGAAATCGTGGTTGTGCCAGCCGAATGTATAGCCGGCATCCTGATAACGCTTGCCGGCTTCAGCCAGCCGCTTGCCGAAAGCGAACCAGCCGCCAGCGTCGGTCGGGCGCTGGTCGGCAACCAGATGCGGGCAATAGATTGCCTCGATACCGAGCGTCTTTGCAATCAGCAGCGCCTGTTCCGGCTCCTTTTCGAGAAGGTCGATGCCGAAATGGCCGGTCGGCATGGTGAGGCCGTTGGCGTCGAGTTCGGCGCGCATGGCCTTGAGGCCCGCCTCGTCCAGCGTCGCATAGAGCGCGCCATAACCCTCAACGTGTTTGTAGCCGTTTTTCGCCACGAGTTTCAGCACGTCGGAGAGCGGCGGGAAATTGCGGGCGCTATAAAGCTGGAAACCAAAGGTCGTCATGTCATCCTCCTTGAAATGAAATATCAGCCTGCGGACTGGCAGGATTGAAGATCGTAGATGCGGAAAACGGGCGGGGAGTCTTGGGAACTTGCCGCCTCTGGGGGACTTGCCGCCGGCACGCTCGGGGTGAAGCGAACCTTTCGGTTTTCGCCGGCGGCAAGATCGAAAGCGTTGTCGGAATAACGGCCTGGCGTCTCGCTCTCGATCAGGACGAAAAGTGCGAGGCCGGCGGACTGGACGAGAATGTCGAACGAGCCGTCTCCGGATGGAGACACCGACATTTCCAGGCTGGCGGGCAGAAGCTCCAGCGCCTTGTAGCTGTCCATCACATGATGGCCCTCGCCGCCTGAACCGTTAGACGCTGTGAAGTTCCAGGAAAGCAGGCTGTCTCTCGGGATCGTGTCTGCGGGGATGGTCAGGGCAGTGACTGCCGCATCCGGTGAGCAGACGGCGTCGATTCTCCTCAGTGAGCGGCGCTCGCCCCTCAGGCTGAGGGTCGAGATGTTGAGTGTTACGGTGACGTCTTCGAGCGTGTCGTTGACCAGCGAGAAGCGGATCTCCTTTCCGTCGTCGGACGGGATGGCGGCGACGGCGACCGGCTGGAAGAAGCGGCGGGCCATGTAATGCAGCACTTTCCAGCCGCCGCCGTAATCGAGGCTTGCCCAGGAGGCGACGGGCCATGTGTCGTTGAGCTGCCAGTAAAGCGCGCCCATGCAATGCGGCTTCAGCGAGCGCCAGTAGTCGACCGCCGTTTTGATCGCGATACCCTGCTGGACCTGGCTCAGATAGACGAAATTGGCAAAATCCTTCGGAAAGCGGAAATTGCGAAACATGGTGGCGGCGATGCGCTCGTTGCCGCCGACATTGCGCTGGTGATGCTCCATCACCGGCGAGGCGATGTTGAGATCCTTGTCTTCGGCGTAGGTTTGGATCACCGGCAGCGACGTGTAGGACTGGAAGCCGAATTCGGAGCAGAAGCGCGGCTTGACATCGCGGTAGTGTTCGAACGGCTTGTTCTCGTGCCAGACCGACCAGAAATGCATATCGCCGGAACCATCGGCATGCCAGGCATCGCCGTAATCGAGATAACCCGACGCCGGGCTCGACGGCCACCAGATCGCCTGCGGCACTGCCTTTTTCATCGCCCGCTCGATGGTGTGGTTGAGGCGGTCATAGGAGACGAGGTAGCGGTCGCGATTATTGCGGGTCTCCTCGTACCAGAGAAGCGCGCCGACGAGTTCGTTGTCACCGCACCACAGCACGATCGAGGGATGGGAGATCAGCCGCTTCGTTTGGTAGTCGACCTCGTGTTCGACATTTTCGAGGAAATCCGGCGTCGAGGGATAGATGTTGCAAGCGAACTGAAAATCCTGCCAGACCATCAGGCCGAGGCGGTCGCAAGTGTCGTAGAAATGCTCGTCCTCGTAAAAGCCGCCGCCCCAGATGCGGATCATGTTCATGTTGGCGTCGACGGCGGATTGCAGCAGATCTTCCGTCTTCTCCGGCCTGGTGAGCGAGAAGAGCGCGTCGGCGGGAATCCAGTTGGCGCCACGGCAGAAGATTTCGCGACCATTGATGCGGAAGGCGAAACGGCTGCCGGCCTCGTCCTTGTCGGTCAGGAGTTCGACGGTACGCAGGCCGATCTGGCGGGTGATCGTCTCGCTCGGCGTATCGACGATCAGTGAATAGAGCGCCTGTTCGCCGCTTCCGGCCGGCCACCAGAGTTTGGGGTTCTCGACATGGAAGACGTGGGTGATGCTGTTTTCGCCGGGGCGCATACGGCAATCGAGACGAAGGCGTTCTTCGTCGAATTGCAGATGGATGGGGACTACGCCCTGTGTGTCGGCGTGGAAGGATACGGTGACGTGGAGATCGACGGAGCCATCATTGTGATGTCTCTGCTCGGTGACGACATGTTCGATGCGGGCGATATCCAGGCGTTTCAGGGAGATTTCGCCGTAGAGGCCGAGCGGTGAGATCGCGAGGTTCCAGTCCCAGCCGAAATGGCATTGCGGCTTGCGCAGCATGTTGCCATCGGGGATCGGGCAGTTTTTCGAAAACGGCAGGTAAAAGGGCTGCCTTGCCTGGCGCTCCGCCCCTGCCTTGATGTTGGAATGGAAGAGGATACGAACCGTGTTTTCGCCCGGCTTCAGGGCAGACGAGACATCGGGGCGATAACGGCGGAAGCAGTTGTCGGCGGAGAGAACGGGCACATCGTTGACGAAAACAATCGCCACCGTGTCGAGATAGGTGATGTCGAGATACCAAGAGCCATCCGGGTCATCGATGACAAAGGTCCTTTCGATCTGCCAATCCTGATGGGCGACCCACTGAACGTCGTTTTCGTTGCGGCCGATATAGGGGTCCGGGATAATGCCGGCGGTTTTCAGCGCTGTGTGGATGTCGCCGGGAATCGGCATGCTGGTGGCGTGGGTGCTGTCGGGGGATGAGAGGTGCCATTGGCCGGTGAGCGGGATGATGGTCATTGGTGCCTCCCGGAGAGGTCACCATTTGCGGCAGCGAGCCCCCCTCTGGCCTGCCGGCCATCTCCCCCACAAGGGGGGAGATCAGCTAGGCTCAACGTTCTGCCCCAATTTTCACCGGAACTCGTCTCACCAAGTTGATTGCTCT
Source organism: Aliirhizobium cellulosilyticum (assembly GCF_014198105.1). Lineage (NCBI taxonomy): Bacteria > Pseudomonadati > Pseudomonadota > Alphaproteobacteria > Hyphomicrobiales > Rhizobiaceae > Aliirhizobium > Aliirhizobium cellulosilyticum. The sequence continues at coordinate 1,589,387 of NZ_JACIGW010000001.1, forward strand.
CCATTTGAAGGCTCAGCAAAGAGCAAGCGTAGAGCTTGGGCAAAGGGCGCGCCACTTGTGATCTCCCCCCTTGTGGGGGAGATGGCCGGCAGGCCAGAGGCGGGTGGAACGAGGGACGCAGGACGGCCATCAGATCCGTTCCTCCGTTTCCGCATCGAACAGCGAGGCCATGGTCATGTCGAAGCCGAGGCGGACTTTTGCGCCGACGGCGTAACGCCGGGCTCCGCCGATGCGGACGGAGATCGTGTGGCCGGCGAGTTTCAGCCAGATCAGGTTGTCGGCGCCCATGGGCTCCTCGATGTCGACGATTGCGTCATGGGCCTCCTCACCCGTCAGATCGCCATCGACCTTGATATGTTCGGGGCGGACACCGAGCACGACCTTGCGGCCGGGGGGCAGCGTTTCTGTCGCCTCGTAGCCGGTGAGCGAAAAGCTGGTGCCATTGGTTCTGAACACCGTGCGGCCGCCCTCGTCGGCCAGTTCGCCGGTCAGAAAGTTCATCGAGGGCGAACCGATGAAGCCGGCGACGAACTTGTTCCGCGGGCGGTTATAGATGGTGATAGGGTCGTCGAGCTGCTGGATGACGCCGCTCTTCATGATGGCGATGCGGTCTGCCAGCGTCAGCGCCTCGATCTGGTCGTGGGTGACGTAGATCATCGTGTTCTTCAGCGACTGGTGCAGGCGCTTGATCTCGACACGCAGTTCGGAGCGCAGTTTTGCATCGAGGTTGGAAAGCGGTTCGTCGAACAGGAAGACATCGACATCGCGAACAAGCGCGCGGCCGATCGCGACGCGCTGGCGCTGGCCGCCGGAGAGCGCTGCGGGCTTGCGCTGCAACAGCGGCTCGATCTGCAGGATGCCAGCTGCACGGGCGATGCGCTTTGCAATCTCCTCCTTGGGCATGCCGGCGACTTTGAGCCCGAAAGACAGGTTCTTCTCGACCGTCATCTGCGGGTAAAGCGCATAGGACTGGAATACCATGCCGATGCCGCGGTCCTTGGGTTCTTCCCAGGTGACATTCTTGTCCTTGATGAAGATCTGGCCGTCGGTCGGCTCCAGCAGGCCGGCGATGCAGTTGAGCAATGTCGACTTGCCGCAGCCGGAGGAGCCGAGCAGGACGAGGAATTCGCCGTCCTTGATGTCGAGATCGAGATTCTGAAGAACGGTCACCGCCCCGAAGTGTAGGGACAGGTCACGGATGGAAACGGAATTGGAGAGGTCGGTCATCAAGGCTTACCCCTTAACTGCGCCGGCGGCGATGCCGCGAACGAACAGCCGGCCGGAGACGAAATAGACGATGAGCGGAACAGCGCCGGTGAGCAGCGTCGCTGCCATGTTGACGTTGTATTCCTTCACCCCCTGGACGGAGTTGACGATGTTGTTGAGCTGGACGGTCATTGGATAGGTATCCGGCCGCGTGAAGACGACGCCGAAGAGAAAGTCGTTCCAGATGCCGGTGACCTGAATGATGATCGCGACGACGAAGATCGGCAGCGACATGGGCAGCATGATGCGGCCGTAGATCTGCCAAAAGCCTGCGCCATCGATGCGCGCGGCCTTGAACAGCTCTTCCGGCAGGCCGGCGAAATAGTTGCGGAAAAGCAGCGTCAGGATCGGCATGCCGAAGATCGTGTGGACGATGACGAGGCCGGTCAGCGAGCCGTAGATGCCGATCTCGCGCAAGATGATAACGAGGGGGTAGATCATTACCTGATAGGGAATGAAGGCACCGATGATGAGCACGGAGAAGAACAGCTCCGAGCCTTTGAAGCGCCAGTTGGCAAGCGCATAACCGCTGACCGAGGCGACCGCGATCGAGACGATAACCGAGGGCACGAGAATGCGCACCGAGTTCCAGAAGCCGCGGGAAAGACCGTCGCAGTTGAGGCCGGTGCAGGCCTCAGCCCAGGCCTTCACCCAGGGCTCAAAGGTGATTTCCATCGGCGGCGAGAAGATGTTGCCGAGACGGACTTCCGGCATGCCCTTCAATGAGGTCACGACCATCACGTAGAGCGGCAGGAGGTAATAGAGCGCTGCCAGACCGAGGATGCCGTAGATCATGATATTGCGGCGGGAGAGGACCTTTTTCGGTTTCTTGCCGCGCGGTCCCGCTGCAATTTCAGTTCTCACGGCGTCTATCGCAGCGCCGGTCGCATTGAGAGTGGAGACGTTAGCCACGCTTCTTCCCTCCGAATTCGAGATAGGCCCAGGGGATGATGATGATGGCGACGGTAAGCAGCATCATGGTGGAGGCGGCAAAGCCCTGCCCCAGGTTCTGCGCCTGGAACATGTAGTCATAGACATATTTGGCAGGCACTTCCGACGCATTGCCGGGGCCGCCTGACGTCTGCGCCACGACCAGATCGTAAAGCTTGACGATGCCGCTGCCGATGAGCACGAGCGTGGTGATGAAGACCGGGCGCATCATCGGGATGACGACGAAAAGATAGGTCCGCCACATCGGGATGCCGTCGACGCGCGCCGCCTTCCAGATATCCTCGTCGATGCCGCGCAGGCCGGCAAGCATCAGGCACATGACGAGCCCTGTCCCCTGCCAGAGACCTGCGATCAGGATGCCGTAGATGACGATATCGGGATTGTAGAGCGGGTCGAAGGTGAAGCTTGTCCAGCCAAGCGAACGGACGATGCCCTGCACGCCGAATTCCGGATTGAGGATCCATTGCCAGACAAGGCCGGTGACAATGAAGGACAAAGCGAAGGGATAAAGGAAAATGGTGCGGAAGGCGCTTTCGAAGCGGATCTTCTGGTCCATCAGCGCTGCCAGCACGAAGCCGACCACGAGCGAGAAGATCAGGGACAGGATGCCGTAGATCAAGAGGTTCTGGATCGAGATGATCCAGCGGGACGAGGCCCAAAGGCGCTCATACTGGTCAAAACCGACAAAGCTTGCGCGCGGCAGAAGTCTGGAATTGGTGAAGGAATATATCACCGTCCAGATCGTGCCGCCGAAGAACACGACCGCGGCAACTAATATCATGGGGGTGAGCGCAATCTTGGAATTGAGATTGCGGAAGAGCTGATTAGGCCGGCCGGACGATTTCGGCAGCGGTCTGGATGGTGTAGCGGACGGCACGGTACGAGACATTATTCCTCCTCGATCGGCGCGCTCAAGGCGCAGCCTTTCCTTCCGGCCCCGCCCCTCTTGCGAAAGGGCGAGGCCAGTGCGGTTCAGGATCGTGATGGAGTGATCAGTCCGCCGAGCCGATGATGGAGGCGAAGCGTTCCTGCGCCTGTTTCGGCGTGATCGACGCATTGGCGAAGAATTCGGACATCAGGTCCTCCTTCTGCTTCTGCGTATCGGCCGAAACGAGCTGGTCGGTACTGGTTGCCGTGCTGCCCTTCGAGATGATCTCGATGCCCTTCTTCATGCAGTCGTTTGCAGCAGCAAGATCGACGTCACTCCGGATCGGCACGGAGCCCTTCTTGAGGTTGAAGGCGACCTGCACCTTGGGATCGACGATCGTTTCCGCCAGCACTTCCTGCGCCTTGGACTTTGCCTCGTCCTTCAGAACCGGGAAGTAGATGGCGTCACCACCGGTGGTCAGGGTCTGATTGAGACCAAGGCCCGGGAGGCAGGTATAGTCCTTGCCGGCAACCTTTCCGGCCTGCTGGAACTCGCCCTGCGCCCAGTCACCCATGATCTGGCCTCCGGCCTTGCCGGTGATGACCAGATTGGTGGCCTGGTTCCAGTCCTGCACGTTGGAGCCCTTGGCAAGCTTGCGGGCATCGTCGGCCGCCGCAAAAATCTTTGCCATTTCAGGACCGGCCGCGGTTTCCTCGTCCTTTTCCTTGTAGACCTTGTTGTAGAGGTCTGTGCCGCCCAGCGCGATTACCAGCGTGTCGAACAGGCCGTTGACCTGGAAGGCGGAACCGCCCACGGCGAGCGGTTGAAGACCGGCTTCCCGCAACTTGGGGCCGGCTGCGACGAACTCGTTCCAGTCTTTCGGGACCGGTACGCCCGCCTTTTCGAAGGCCGCATTGGAAAGCCACAACCACTGCCAGGAATGGATGTTGACCGGGGCGCAGTAGATCTTGCCCTCAAAGGTGCAGCTGTCGAGCAGGCTCGCGGGTTTGATGATATCCTTCCATTTGCCCTTTTCGGCGACGTCGCTCAGGTCGCGCATCAGGCCGGACATGACCAGTTCTTCGGCCTGGCGTCCGTGGTTGAACTGGGTGGCGCCCATCGGGTCACCACCGGTGATACGGCTGATCATGATCGGGCGCGCCGTGCTGCCTGAACCGGCAATTGCACCATCGACCCATTTATTGCCGGTTGCATCGAATGCGGTCGCCAGCTCTTTCACGGCTGCCGCCTCGCCTCCCGATGTCCACCAATGCGTGACTTCCAGATCGGCGGCCATAGCTGCACAAGGCAGCGCCGCGGTGGCAGCCAGAACGGCTGCAAATGCACGGATACGCATGAGTCTCCTCCCTCACTGAAACGTTGCAGTAAAAAGCTAGGGCAAAGCCAGAGGGGTGGCAAGCCTGCTTCTCCAAATTATTGCATGACCCATCACAATAACAACTTATAAGAGCATTAAATTCAGAATTATCAGGTATATAATTCCATGAAATGCCGCCATGAGATCGATCCAAGGCGATTTTATTTCGCATATGCACAAAATCGATGTGCAATTGCGTAATGCCAACACATGGTTGCGGATCGAGATGTTTTCGTCGGAGACGGGTTGAAAATTACCTGTAACGTTTCAGTTTTTTCTGTAATAACCGGACTGCGTCATTCAAAAGCCAATGGCGGCAATCGATGCGAGCAGCAAGATGGACGAGATCAGAAAAACATCCACGAGCAGCGCGGCGGCTAACGAACGCCCTACCCTCAAGACGATCGCCTTCATGACGGGTCTTGGGATCACGACCGTATCGCGCGCGCTGAAAGATGCGCCGGATATCGGGTCCGAGACCAAGGAGCGCGTACGACTGGTGGCGCGCCAGCTCGGCTACCAGCCGAACCGGGCGGGTGTGCGCCTGCGGACCGGCAAGACCAACGTGATCGCGCTGGTGCTGAGCATCGAGCAGGAATTGATGGGCTTCACCAGCCAGATGGTGCAGGGAATTTCGGAAGTGCTGGGGGGAACCCAGTATCACCTCGTGGTGACGCCGCACTCCTTCGAGAAAGACCCGATGGTGCCGGTGCGCTACATTCTCGATACCGGTTCGGCGGATGGAGTGATCATCTCGCGCATGGAACCGGAGGATCCGCGCGTGCGCCTGATGACGGAACGGAACCTGCCTTTCGTTACCCATGGGCGAACGGATATGGGCATTGTTCACCCATTCCACGACTTCGACAACGAGGCCTATGTCTATCAGGCGGTGCAACGCCTCGTGCAGCGTGGAAGACGGCGCATCGCGCTCCTGGCGCCGCTCAGCCGGTTTTCCTACCAGATACATAGCCGGATAGGTTTCGAGCACGGCATGAACGATTTTCAGGTGACGGAAGTTTCGATGGGCCGGATGACCACGGAGACGCCACTCGAGGAAATCCGCGCCTATGCGGAGCGCCTGTGTCGCCTTACTGAGCCGCCGGACGGTATCATCTCGCTCAGCGGATCCGCATCGATCGCACTGGTTGCCGGAGCCGAGGCAGCCGGACGCCGGCTAGGCAAGGAGATCGATATTGTCTCGAAACAGTCGGCCGAATTCTTGAACTGGATCAGGCCGGAAATGCTGACCGTGACGGAAGACGTGCGTCACGCCGGCCGGGAACTGGCAAAGGCGGTACTGGCCCGTATCGACGGTGTAGCGCCCGAATTGCTGCAGAGTATCGATGGTCCGGTCTGGTCGCAGATGGGACCGAAGGATTAGGCATTACCTGCAAAAAAGCCCGGCACTTGGCCGGGCTTTTTCATCTAGTTTATCAAGCGATCAGGCGAAATCGGCGAGGCCGCTGCCCCAGGGGCCGTGATGCTTGTCGACGCAATCGAGGCGGTCGAAACCGTGCGCGCCGAAGAAGTCGCGCTGGGCCTGGATGAGGTTGGCCGTGCCCCTGCCGCGACGGTAGGCGTCGAAGTAGGAAAGAGCCGAAGTGAGCGCCGGAGCCGGCAGGCCGTTCAGTGCTGCATAGGAGACGATACGGCGAAGCGCGCCGTCGGTTTCCTTGACCAGTTGCGAGAATGCCGGGGTGACGATGAGGTTTGCCACGTTCGGATCCTTGGTGAAGGCCGAGGTGATCTCATCGAGGAACTGCGAACGGATGATGCAGCCGGCGCGCCAGATCTTGGCGATCGTCGGCATAGGCAGGTTCCAGCCGAATTCCTTCGAGGCTTCCGCCATGACGGCAAAGCCCTGCGCATAAGCGCCGATTTTGGCGGCCAGAAGCGCGAGTTCCAGATCGGCGAGGAAGGCCATGCCATCCTTCGGGCGATCGACCAGCGCTGGCTTGCCGAGGATCTTTTCGGCGGCCTGACGCTCGGACCGGAGCGAGGAGATGACGCGGCCGGCAACGGCTGCTTCGATGGCGGTCGCTGCAACGCCCATGTTCTGGGCCTCGATGACCGACCACTTGCCGGTGCCCTTCTGGCCGGCACTGTCGACGATGATATCGACCATCGGCTTACCGGTGATCGGGTCGTTGGCCTTCAGCACCTTTTCCGAGATTTCCATGAGATAGGAATCAAGGCGACCTTCGTTCCAGCGGCCGAAGACGCCGCCGATCTCGGGTGCGCTCATGCCGAGGCCGTCACGCAGGATGCCGTAGATTTCGGCGATCATCTGCATGTCGGCATATTCGATGCCGTTATGGATGGTCTTGACGAAGTGGCCGGCACCGTTCGGGCCGAGCCAATCGACGCAGGGTTCGCCGTTGAATTTTGCCGAAATCGAGGTCAGGACCTTTTCGACGCGCTTCCAGCTGTCTTCCGTGCCGCCGACCATGATGGATGGTCCGTGACGCGCACCTTCCTCGCCACCGGAGACGCCCATGCCGATGAAGGTCAGGTCGCTGCCTTCGAGGCTCTTGAAGCGCCGCATCGTATCGCGGAAATTGGCATTGCCGGCGTCGATCATGATGTCGCCGGACGACAGGTAGGGCTTCAGAAGTTCCATCTGCTGATCGACCGGATCTCCGGCCTTGATCATGATGATGATCGGGCGTGGCGGGCGGATGGCCTTGATGAAATCTTCCATTGTTTCGCACGGAATGATCTGGCCCTGAAGAGCGCCTGCATCCGCGTAGAATTTCTTGGTGACTTCGGTAGTGCGGTTGAAAACCGCGATCTTGTTGCCTTTTTCAGCAATATTGAGGGCAAGGTTGGCGCCCATGACGCCAAGGCCGATTAGGCCGATTTCTGCCTGTTCCACGGGAGGAGCCTCCGATTTTGTTGCGCCTTCTTTTGGCATTGGTGCGCCATGGGGGCAAGGGAGCGATTGTCTAAATCGGCCATATTACGCTTTTGTATACCCCTATATCCTTGCCCATCAGCCGGGACGATCCTCGCCGTCGTCGATGATGCGCCATGCGGCGCCGTCAAGATCGTCATACTGGCCGTTCTTCAACGACCAGAGGAAAGCCGCAAGCCCGAGGCCGCCGAGAAACAGCGCGACCGGGATGAGGTAGATGAGCATGTTCATGCGGCGCGCATCTTTCCTTTTTCAGCCGTCTTCTCGGCCCCCGCCTGTGCCGCCAGATCCTCGCTGCCGATCCGGTTCAGCCTGAGTGCGTTGACGACGACGATGATCGAAGAGGTGGACATGGCGACGGCTGCGATCAGCGGCGTTGCATAGCCGGCAAGCGCGATCGGCACGGCGATGATGTTGTAACCGATGGCGAGCCCGAAATTCTGCCGGATCAGGCGGCTTGCGCGGCGCGAGATATCGACCGCCAGAGGCACGGCATTGAGGCTTTCATGCATGAAGACGAAATCTGCGGCCTTGCGGCCGATATCCGCCGCGGTAGCCGGCGCCATCGAGACATAGGCCGCGGCGAGCGCCGGCGCATCGTTGATACCATCGCCGACCATCAGCACGTTGCGGCCTTCGCCGGCAAGCGAGGCGCAATAATCGGCCTTGCCCTTGGGCGAGACTTCCGCCTTCCAGCGCGCGATGCCGAGTTGAGCCGTCAGCGCCCTTACCGGCCCAGCGCGATCACCCGAGACGAGGTCGACTGGCATGCCGTCAGCTTCAAGCGTGCGGACGGCCCAGGCGGCGTCCTGACGAAGCGCATCCTCGAAACGGATGCAGGCGACCTCGTGACCGTCGCGCGACAGCACGACTTCGAGATCGGCGTTCTCGCTGCCGCTCACGTCACCGCAGGCGAAGCGGCGATTGCCGAGCCTGTAGAGCCCTTCGGCACGGCGAGCCTCCAGCCCGCTTCCGGGGATTTCGATCACGTCGTCGAAGAGCGGGAACGGGCCGGATACCACGGCGCAGATTGCCCGCGACAGCGGATGGCGCGAATGGGCAGCAAGGCCGGCTGCAAGCGACAGAATAGGCCCCGGAATATCGCTGCCATTGACGAGGCGCGGGCGGCCGAGCGTCAGGGTTCCGGTCTTGTCGAAGATGACGCTGTCCGCCTGGGCGAGCCGTTCCATGGCCGAGCCGTCCTTGACCATGATGCCGTTCTTGAACAGGCGACCGGCGGCGACGACCTGGACGACCGGCACGGCCAGCCCAAGCGCGCAGGGGCAGGTAATGATCAGGACGGCGATCGCGATCAGCATGGCGCGCTTCCAGTCCCCGCCGGCAAGCCCCCACGAGACGAAGGCGGTAAGTGCCAGAAGATGGACTGCCGGCGAATAATATTGCGCGGCTCGGTCTGCGAGACGGCGGTAACCGGCCTTGGCGCCTTCGGCCACTTCCATCAGCGCGATGACTTCGGCGAGGAAGGATTCTCTTGCCGTTGCGGTGACCTTGATGACGAGCGAGCCGGTGAGGCTGAGCGTGCCGGCATGGACGGCGGCACCGGCTGCGACGGCCTGCGGCACGCTTTCGCCGTTGACGATCGAGACATCGAGATCGCTTGCGCCCCATTCGACGGTGCCATCGACGGGAATGCGTTCGCCAGCGGCAATCGCGACGCGATCTCCGGGTTTCACGTCCTCGACGGGGCGGTATTCACGCGTACCATCGGGCAAGACGACCATGGCACCGCGCGGTGACAGGCGGGCAAGACCGCTGATCGCCGCCCTCGCCCGGTCACGCATGATATGGTCGAGCGTTCGACCGATCAGCAGGAAGAACAGAAGCGAGACGGTAGCATCGAACCAGGCATGTTCGCCGTGATGCATGGTCTCCCACAGCGACACCGCATAGGAGAGCGTGATCGCAAGAGCGATCGGCACGTCCATGTTGGTGCGGCCGCGTTTCAGGACGGCCCATGCAGAGGAGTAGAAAAACCGGCCGCCATAGATCAGTGCGGGTGCGGCGATGAAGGCGGAGATCCAGTGGAACATGTCACGCGTGGCATCATCGGCACCGGACCATACGGAGACCGACAGAAGCATGATATTGGCGGCGGCGAAACCGCAAAGGGCGACTGCGCGCACGAGGTCGCGCTGCAGCTTGTCGCCGTCATCAAGCGAGGCATCGAAAAGATAGGCGTCATAGCCGGTTGCCGCGGTGATCGAGCCGACGAAGCCGGCCGGATCGACGGACAGTTCGTCGGATTTCTGCCGCCAGACGATGGAGACACGTTTGGTTGAGAGGTTGACGCGAGCCTTTTCTACCGCGGGCATGGCCTTCAGCGCGTTTTCGATCGAGACGATGCAGGCGCCGCAATGGACGCCCGGAACGCTCAGGTCCACCTGCCGCCTGCCTTCGCCGAGATCGCGGCTTGCCAGCAGCATTTCTTCGGAAGACGGTGCGGACCTGACGATCTCGCCTTCCGTTCCGGGTGCGCAGCAGCTCATTATTTTGCTCCGTGGACAGAGACACGCTCCGCATGGTGGAGGATGCGTTCTCCGCCGCGCTCGGCGATTGCCTCGACGATCCAGTGACCCGGCAGGATGTCATGGGAAGCGCTGAAAGCTCCCTTGCCTTCTGCGGTCATATCGATGCTGAAATCCTGATGCTCGCCGACAGGGCGCTTGAAATTGAGGACAAGGTGGTCTGCTTCAACCGGCTGTCCGTCGGGGCCGAGCACTTCATAGCGAGCTCCATTGGCGGCGACGGCGAGCTTGCCGTTGACACCCGTCGCGGCAAGCGCCCTCGCTTGGGCCACCTTGCCGTTGAACTGCTGGCTGGCGACATAGGTGTTCGGGACGACGAGACCGCTCCAACTGGTAATGGCGTTATAGGCCATGAAGACATTGACCGAGATGATCGTGCCGAAGAAGAGCACCATGACGCCCGCCATGTGCCAGCCCGTGAAAACGAAGCCCTTTTGCGATGCCGTGCTCATCTCTTGCCTCCTGGTACGAAAAAGTTAGCCGAGTAACTGTTGCGCTCGTGACTGGAGCGGTCTTCGGCGATGAAATGGAAGGATGCTTCGCTTTTGGCTTCATCCTTCGGCAGCGTGACATAGACCTTCAGCGCCATCGCCTTGTCCGGCGCGGCCTCGATGGCGAATTCGCGTCCGGGCACGTCCGAAATGCCGATGATCTTCATCGTCGCCTCCGGCATGCCGTCGAGCGTCAGCATGATTGTGCGCGGTTCGGGGATCATGTTGAGGAGGCGAACGGTGTAGCCATTGCGGATGGAACCATCCGACTCCATGACGAATTGCGGATTGCGATCATGCAGCACGTTGATTTCCAGCCGGTCGCGGGACAGGAGCGCAACGACAAGGCCGATGCCGACCGCAGTCCAGACGCCCATATAGAGCAACGTGCGCGGGCGAAGCAGGATTTTCCAGTTGAAATGGCGGACGCCTTCAACAAAACCACCATCCGGCTTGCGGGCTCGGGTGGGATTGATCGGCGATGTACCACCGGCCGTCGCCAGCGCCATGTTGGCATCGTATTCGTCGAGCGTCGCATAAGCGATCAGACCGCGTTCCTTGCCGATCTTGTCCATCACGCCATCGCAGGCGTCGATACAGAGTGCACAGGTGATACAGGCCATCTGCTGGCCGTCGCGAATATCGATGCCCATGGGACAGACTGCGACGCAGGCGTTGCAATCGACGCAGTCGCCGACGATCTGGCCGCTCGCTGCCGCCTTCTTGGCGTGGCGGCTGCGCGGTTCACCGCGCCAGTCGTTATAAGTCACGACCAGAGAATGCTCGTCGAGCATGGCGCCCTGAATACGCGGCCAGGGACACATGTAGATACAGACCTGCTCGCGCATCAGGCCACCGAGCAGATAGGTGGTGGCGGTCAGGATGGCGACGGTGGAATATGCAACGAAGGCGGCCTGACCGGTGATGAAATCGAAGGCAAGAGATGGCGCGTCGGCGAAATAGAAGATCCAGGCGCCGCCTGTAGCGATTGCGATGGCAATCCAGATCGAATGCTTGACGACACGCTTGGCGATCTTGTTCGCTGTCCAGGGGCCGGCATCGAGTTTCATCCGCGCATTGCGATCGCCTTCAATGAAGCGTTCGACGACGAGAAAGAGATCGACCCAGACCGTCTGGGGACAGGCATATCCGCACCAGGCGCGACCGACGGCCGAGGTCAGCAGGAAAAGGCCAAAGCCCGCCATGACCAGAAGGCCGGCAACGAAGATGAATTCCTGCGGCCAGATCTCGATGAAGAAGAAATAGAAGCGCCGGCTGGCGAGATCGACAAGCACGGCCTGATCCGGTGCGAAGGGGCCACGATCCCACCTGATCCACGGCGTCAGATAATAGATGCCCAGCGTGACAAGCATCACCAGCCATTTGAACCGGCGGAAACGTCCCTCGGCACGCTTGGGAAAAATCTTCTTGCGTTTTTCATAAAGCGGCTGGCGTTTTTCGCCAGGCGAATGCACCGCCTTGACATCAATCCGTTCGACAGATGCGTCACCTGCGGCAACGCTTTCGGCGGTATAGAGATTCATCGGAACATTCCTTTGCACCATGCCTTTTCCCACCGCGCGACCCTCAATTCCTTGACGCAAGTCAAGGCATGCAGCATTCGCAGACCGGTTCACGCCCCTCGCCCATGCGGACGACAGAACGGAGATTACAATGACACCAATGCCCGCACGCATCATTCACACGACGATCGACAGGCCCTGGCGTGACGTCTACGCCTTCGCATCCCAGCCGGAAAACATGCCCCGATGGGCTGCCGGCCTCGCTTCGGGCTTGAGCCGAGAAGGCGAAGACTGGATCGGCGACGGTGGGCCTATCGGCAAGATCCGTGTGCGGTTTACGCCCCGAAACGATCTTGGCGTCATCGATCACACCGTCACGCTGGATACAGGGAGGAGTTTCGAAAATGCACTGCGGGTCGTGCCCAATGGCGATGGCGCAGAAATCATGTTCACCTTGCTCCGACAGCCAGACACGGACGATCAGGCTTTCGAGGTGGATGCGGCGGCCATCCAAACGGACCTAAGCACCCTGAAGCATATCCTTGAACAATCCTAATCGGCCGTAACCTCCTGCCATACCGGATGTTCGATGGCCGGGACCCAAGGATCCCGGCCCAAGAGAGTTTCTGCCCTGGAAGGACTGAAACTCTACTCCCCGCCTCCCAGGGAATGGACATAAACTGCCAACTGCTTGACGGTGACGTCACCAAGACGGGTGGTCCAGGCCGGCATGACGCCATGCTTCGGTGCACGGATCTGGCCCGCAATCTGATCTTCACCATGCACTTTCAGCCAGATGGCGTCGGCCAGGTTCGGAGCACCCAGATCACGATTGCCCTCGGCATTTTCGCCGTGGCAGGATGCGCAGTTATCCATGAAGATCTGCTTTCCGGGTTCGACCATCGAAGGATCGCGAGGCTTACCGGTGAGGCTGACAACATAGGCCGCTGCCTGACGTATTTCGTCCGGCTGAAGCACATCCGCAAAAGCAGTCATCTCACCGATACGAGTATCGGGATCAACCGCATCGCGAATTCCATGCGCAACAGTCTGGTAGATGGCATCTACGCTGCCACCCCAAAGCCAGTCATCGTCGTTAAGGTTGGGATAACCTTCACCACCGGCTGCACCGGTTCCGTGACAGGGCGTGCAGTTGACGCGGAAAGCCGCCGCGCCGCCGGCCATGGCAAACTGGTTGAGTTCAGGGTTGGCGATGATTTCTTCTGGTGTCGCAGCCGCGATCCGTTCAAGGATTGCGCCCTGGGCTGCTTTTGCTGTCGCCATTTCGTCCAACAGCGCACCACGGCTGGAATAGCCGAGAACACCGCGGGTCGCATCGTTTACCAGCGGCCATGCAGGATAAAGGACGGTGTATCCGAGAGCCCAGACGATCGTGGCGTAAAACGTCCACACCCACCAGCGGGGCATGGGATTGTTCAGTTCGCGGATGCCGTCCCACTCGTGGCCGGTGGTTTCGACGCCGCTGATCTCATCGATATGTTTGTCCGCCATTTTAGTCCTCCTTCAGAGGGATCTGGGCGGCATCGTCTGCATGAGACTTCGAGCCCGGGCGCAAAGTGAACAGGATGACGCCGGCGAAGAACAGGGTCATGGCGAGCAGCCCCCAACTGTCGGCGAATTGGCGGAGTGCGGTATAGGTTTCCATATCGCGCCCTCCTCAGCGGTAACCGGTTGTGTCGTCATAGGTCGAGAAATCGACCAGTGTGCCGAGCATCTGCAGATAGGCGACCAGCGCATCCATTTCGGTCAATTTGGTCGGATCGCCGTCAAAATCGCCGACCTTTGCCTTCGGATACCGTGCCAGCAAAGCGCTGGTATCGGCATTCGGATCGGCCTGCGCCTTCAGATCGGCATTCGCCTCTGAAATCATCTCGTCGGTATAAGGAACGCCGACGATGCGGTTTGCCTTCAGATCCATGGAGACATCGGTTACTTCGAGCGTATTTTCCTTGAGGAAGGAATAGCTCGGCATCACCGATTCCGGCACGACGTCGCGCGGTTCAATGAGATGCTGTACGTGCCACTCGTTCGAGTAACGATCGCCGACGCGTGCCAGATCCGGTCCGGTTCGCTTCGAGCCCCACTGGAACGGATGGTCGTACATCGATTCCGCCGCAAGGCTGTAATGACCGTACCGCTCCACCTCGTCGCGGAACGGGCGGATCATCTGGCTATGACAGACGTAGCAGCCCTCGCGGATGTAGATGTTGCGGCCGGCGAGCTCCAGCGGCGTATAGGGCCGCATCCCGTCGACTTTCTCGATGGTGTTTTCGAGATAGAAGAGCGGTGCGATTTCCACGATACCGCCGATTGAGACGACAAGTAGTGAGCCGACGAGAAGGAGCGTGGCATTTCGCTCGATGAATTTGTGTTTATCGAGAAGAGACATGCTGTCAGCTCCTTATTCGGCCGGCTGCAGACCGGCGGGGGCGACACCGGGGGTGCGTTCCTGCCGTTCGTGACCGAGAATTGTCATTGTGACGTTGAATGCCATGAGCAGTGCGCCGGCGAGGAACATGAGGCCACCGAGGGCGCGCAGCAGGTAATAGGGGAACATGGCCGCGACAGTTTCCGCGAAGGAATAGACGAGGAAGCCCTGGTCATCATACTCGCGCCACATCAGGCCCTGCTGGATACCGGCAACCCACATGACGGCGGCATAGAGAACGATGCCGAGCGTTGCGAGCCAGAAGTGCCAGTTGACCAGCTGCAGGCTGTAGAGCCGCTTGCGGTTCCATAGTTTTGGCACGAGGAAATAGACCGCGCCGAAGGTGATCATGCCGTTCCAGCCGAGTGCGCCGGAGTGGACGTGACCAATGGTCCAGTCGGTATAGTGGCTGAGCGAGTTAACGGCCTTGACCGACATCATCGGGCCTTCGAAGGTCGCCATGCCGTAAAAGGCGACGGCCATGACCATCATGCGGACGATCGGGTCAGTACGAATACGGTCCCAAGCGCCGGAAAGCGTCATCAGACCGTTAATCATGCCACCCCAGGACGGCATCCACAACATGATGGAGAAGACCATGCCGAGCGTCTGCGCCCAGTCGGGCAACGCTGTGTAATGCAGGTGGTGCGGGCCTGCCCAGATATACATGAAGATCAGGGCCCAGAAGTGGATGATCGACAGGCGGTAGGAATAGACCGGACGGTTCACCTGCTTCGGGATAAAGTAGTACATCATGCCGAGGAAGCCGGCCGTCAGGAAGAAGCCGACCGCGTTATGGCCGTACCACCACTGGGTCAGGGCATCCTGCACGCCGGAGAAGGCCGAATAGCTCTTGATGCCCAGGAAAGAGACCGGCATCGCCAGATTGTTGACGATGTGCAGCATGGCAATCGTGACGATAAAGGCCAGATAGAACCAGTTCGCCACATAGATATGCGGCTCCTTGCGCATGAAGATCGTGCCGAGGAAGACGACGAGATAGGCGACCCAGACGATGGTCAGCCAGATATCGACATACCATTCCGGCTCCGCATATTCCTTGCCCTGGGTGATACCGAGCAGATAGCCGGTTGCCGCCATGACGATGAAAAGCTGGTAGCCCCAGAACACGAACCATCCGAGATTGCCGCCAAACAGGCGGGCCCGACAGGTGCGCTGGACAACGTAGAATGATGTGGCGATCAGAGCGTTGCCGCCGAAGGCAAAGATGACGGCTGAAGTATGCAGCGGGCGCGTGCGACCGAAATTGAGCCATGGCTCAATGTTCAGATCAGGAAAAGCCAGTTGCAGGGCAACGACAACGCCGACCAGGAAGCCGACGACACCCCAGAAAACAGTGGCGATCGTGCCGTATTTGATGACTTCGTCGAAATATTCCGACTTTGCCGGGACGGCTCGTGGTGCACCTGCGGGTGCGAAAGAGACGCGGCGCAGCATGACGATGCTGCTGATGCCGAGTGTCAGGAACAGCACCCACATATGGGCGGCAAACAGACTGTCATGCGCGTAAGCCGCGCCAAGCAGCGCCAGGAATGTCCCGATTACCAGCGCTGCAGTTTCCAAAGGGTAGTTCATTGTTGGTATCCCCCAACGGCGTGATTGGCCGTCGCGAGGGTGGCTAAACAACGATTCCGAACGAATCCCCCCTGCCACTTTCCGTCGCGACCACCGCGACAGATGGCAGCAGGCCACGTCAAATGCCTTGATTTGAATCAACGCAAGTAAGCCGGGCATGATGGAACTTTGCGCGATCAACGGTCATGCAGCTTCCGGAGGTCAGACTTGAGACACGATATCGATCTGACGAATGCAGTTCTGTCTGCTCAGCCCGTCCGACAATACGATCAGGACGTCATCATGTCGTGGATCCGGCAGGCGCATGGGGAACAACTCGCGCTTTGCGTCGAACTTGAAGAAATCGCCGACTCGCTGCCGGCGAGCATCAACAAACAGAAGTGCATCTATGCCGCCAAGGCACTCTGTCCGCTGATCCGCAGCATCCACCATTACGAAGAGAGCGTTCTGTTTCCGCATATCGCACGACAGCACGCCCATTCCGGACCGATGCTGGCAACGCTTTCACGGCTCAAATTCGAACATCTCGAGGATGAAGGCTATGCGGAGGAACTGACGGAAGCGCTCTTGCGCCTCGGCTCAGGAGAACCTGTCAATGACGAAGCGGTGGGATATATGTTGCGCGGCTTCTTTGAGGGCGTAAGGCGGCATATCGCCTTCGAAAAGGCCTATCTGCTACACGACTACCTGCCGTTCAGCCCGATATCTGAGTAACGACCGGTCAGTCGGCACGTCGCCGCCGGCGATCTTCCTTCTCCTGCATCACCACCAACGCTCCGATCAATGTTCCCGATCTGCTTATCGGCGACATGCGGCAATGAATGACGACTGTGCGGCCCTCAAGCTTGTCAGCATAGGTCAAGGTCAGGCTCTCGCCTGCAAAACAACGATCAAGGCTGGGCTGCAGATCATGACGGAAATGATGCAGTCCGACAAATTCGGCGAAATGGCGGCCAATGAGAGTATCGCGCGGCACATCCATTCGCTGCGCATTGGTTTCGTTACTATAAAAGATGCGATAACCGGGCGCGACAACCATGACCCGTTCCGGCAGGCTATTCAGCAGCGCATCATCGAGATAACCGTCGGCGATGGCCTGCGGGATATCGACGGGCAGGGCCGGATCTTCGGTGGTTTTCGTTTTGGAAGGCAGCGACTGGTCGGTTATCAGATAACGCTCGACCAGCATCTGCAGCAGGTGGCCATTGCGCCTGACGCAGCCACCATCATCGGCTTCCTCATTCAACAGATCGAGTGCGAATCGGAACTGCACGCCAATCGCCGACTGATCGCGCCCCTGGCTTCCAAGTATAGCCTTGACGAGCGGATCAATTTCCCGGTCGATCCGAGAAACCGCATCGTCGTCTTCCTGCTCGACCGCCTGGCGAAGATCAGAATATTTCGCCCAGAACAGATCAATCAATGCCTTCAAAATCGACCCCTCTCAAAACAACGCGAGAAGTGGCGCCTTCTACTGATGCGAGCCTACCCTGCATAAGATATGATTATAATTAATCATTTCGTCTAGTGCGGCCCCAAATAATGCCCCACAAAATACCATAGGATCACAAGTTATCGAAGGCCGATCAACGCTCGACTGTTCCTTTGATGTTCCAGCGATCATGATACCACAGCCATTGTTCGGGATATTCGCGAACCCAGCTCTCAACCTTGTCGTTCAACACCTGAGCCGTACCCTGAACATCAAGGTTGCCCTTTTCATCGCGCGGCAGATCGATTCTCGGTTCGATTTCCAGGCGGAAGCGATTGTCGGGAAGGCGGATGCAGCGGGCCGGGTAGACCTCCGCATCGAACTGACGGACCAGTTTGGCCAGAAGCGGATTGGTTTTGACCGGCTGCCCGAAGAAAGAGGTCGACAGGCCCTTCTTGAATTTCTGGTCGACCAGAACCCCCACTCCGCCGCCGGCCTCGAGGCGGCGGGCAAGCGCGAAGGACGATCCCGCATGCGAGGGGACGAGACTTCCCATCCGGGCCGCACGGAAGGAAAAGACCTTGTCGGCAATGTAAGGGTTGTTCGGCGGACGGAACAGCACCATGACCTCAAGACCGAATGCCTTTCCAGCAACAGGCAGCAGTTCGAAATTGCCGGTATGCGCGGTAAAGACGATAAAAGGCCGCGGATTATCGCGTAGATCGAGGAAAATCGGTATGCCCGAAACTTCTACCCTGCCCGCTTCCGTCTTTTCCGGATCGAAATCGAAAAGCCGGTCGAGGAACACATATTCGGCAGCCATGCGCCCCATATGTCCCCAGCTGGCGACCGCGATCTCTTGGAGATCATTCTCCGACTTTTCCGGGAAGGCGTTGCGCAGATTGGTCATCATCAGCTTGTGACGCCACAGCTTCGGACCAACGAAACGCGCAATGCGATCGGCAAAACGTATGGCGGGATCCGCCGGCAATACCTTCAACAGGTTGAGCAAGCCAAAGGTCGCCTGCGCCACCAGCCACTGCCGGAAATGCATGAGCGCCAGAACGATGCGGGTGATGACCATCTTCATGGCCGATCAATCCATGCGCAGGACGATCTTGCCGAAGATCTGGCGACCTTCCATCCGCTCGAGCGCGCGGTCGATCTCGTCGAAGGTGACTTCGGTATCGATAACCGGATGAACGATGCCCTGCGCCATCTTCTGCATAGCGTCGGCCATGTTTTCCATGCGGCAGCCGAAGGAGCCGAGGAGCTTGAGCTGCTGTTGGAAGAGCATCATCAGGTTGACGTCGGTCGAGACGCCAGAAGTCGAGCCGCAGGTGACCAATCGGCCGCCGCGCTTCAGGCAGAACATCGAGGCGGCGAATGTATCCTTGCCGACATGTTCGAAGACGACATCAACGCCCTTCTTCTTCGTCAGCTTGCGCACGACGCCTTCGAAGCGGTCCGTGCGGTAGTTGATGACGTGATCGGCACCAAGCGCCTTGGCCTTTTCGATCTTATCGTCGGAACCGACCGTGGTGATCACGGTGCAGCCGATCTTCTTGGCGAGCTGGATGGCCGCCGAGCCGATGCCTGAGCCGCCGGCATGAACGAGAATGGTTTCGCCCGGCTGCAGTTTTGCATTGTCGAACAGCATGTGCTCGACCGTGCCAAAGGTGACCGGAGCAAGAGCGGCTGCAACCGCATCGACGCCCGGAGGAGCCGGCACCAGCTGGCGGGCCGGAATGTTCGCCTTTTCCTGGGCAAAACCGTCGAGGTGGAAGCCGTGGACGCCCGAGACGTGCTCGCAGAGATTGTCTCGTTTTTCGCGACAGGGCTTGCAGAGACCGCAGGTGCGGGCGCCGTAGATCGACACAAGCTGGCCGGGAAGGACGTTGGAAACGCCCGGGCCGATGGCTTCTACGACGCCGGAGGCTTCGGCGCCGATCGTCAGCGGCATCTTGCGCTTGGCGAATGCCATGCCGCGCCAGCCCCATACGTCGATGTGGTTGAGAGCAACAGCCTTGACGCGCAGCGTCACTTCACCGGGACCCGGGGCATCCGGCTCGGGAATATCGACGGCTTCAAGTTTGCGGTCATCGATCAGTTGCAGCGCGCGCATGTACTTCTTTTCCTTCCGGATGCATGAGGCGGGCGCCGACGTTCAAAAATGCGTCATGCCCGGGCATATCCCGAGCATCTGCCAACACTCAATTTCACGTATCAACGTCAATAGATCCTCGGGACAAGCCCGAGGATGACGTCCTTTTTCTGTGGCGCAGGCCTTAGACCGGTTCCAGCGTCATGACAAGGCTGGCGTTCTGGCCGCCAAAGCCGAAGGAGTTGGACAGAACCGCCTTGGGCGAGCCGTCGCGCTTCACATTCGGCACCACATCGAGCTCGATCGTCGGATCGGGATTGGTGTAGTTGATGGTCGGCGGCAGCGTGCCGGTCAGCATGGTCTGGATCGAGAATACGGCCTCCACGGCACCTGCCGCAGTCAGCGTATGGCCGATCATCGACTTGTTCGACGAAGCCGGGATGTTCTTCATGCGGTCACCGAAGACGGCGAGCATGGAGCCATATTCCATCTTGTCGTTTTCGGGCGTCGAGGTGCCATGGGCGTTGATATAACCAATACCGCTTTCATCCATACCCGCGTCTTCGAGTGCGGCGCGAATGGTGGCGATAGCCGGGCCGCCATCCGGCGAGGACCGGGTACGGTGGAAATGATCGGCCTTTTCGCCAAGACCCTTGATGATGCCGAGCACGGTTGCGCCACGCGCAAGCGCGGATTCGACCGATTCAAGTACCAGTGTCGCAGCACCTTCGGCGATGACGAAACCGTCGCGATCCTTGCTGAACGGTTTTGATGCCTTTTCCGGCGGGTCGTTTTGCGTCGACAGGGCCGAAAGCAACGAGAAGCGCACCAGCGCCTCGACGCTGACGGAGCCGTCAGTGGCGGCAACAAGCGCCCGGTCGGTGCGACCCTGGCGGATTGCCTCGACACCAAGCTGGATTGCCGTTGCGCCAGATGCACAGGCGGTCGACAGCGTTACCGGCAGACCGCGCGTGCCGAACATGTCGGCAAGGCGCTCGGAAATCGAGCCGAACTGAACGGCTTCGAGGAAGACCGGATCTGGACGTTCGCGCATGGCAGTCAAGAAGCGATCATAGGCATCGCCCTCGGTCTTCGACGGCGGCGAACGATCGGCAAGCGCAAAACGGTCATGCCATTCGGGCTCGACGGGCGGCGCGGCGAGGAAGAGCGGGCCTTCGAAATCACCCGAAAGACCAGCCTGCGCCAGCGCTTCCTTGGTCGTTTCGCGGGCGAAAGCGAAAGAACGTTCGACGGAATTGTTGGCAGGAACGGCGATAAAATCCACCGTGCCGCTGATGCGGGTCGACAGACCATCGGTCGGGAACCGTGTGATCTTGTGGATGCCCGAAGTACCGGAGGTCAGCGCCGACCAGTTATCAGCAAGCCCCTGACCGAGCGAGGTGATGACGCCCATGCCGGTAACGGCTACGAGCGGGCGGCCAAGGTGGTCGGTGAAGCGGTTGTCACTCATCGTCTACTCCTTCACGCGTTCGCCGAGAGGACGGCAACACCCTCACCGCGCGTGTAACCCACCGTTGTCACCACGGCGTGATTTGCCGGCTTGGACATCGGCTTTTCGTGGTCCGTATCAAAGACCGGGACGAGGCTCTTGCCGTCGAGCGAGAGGGCCGCAAGGACCAGGCCGAGCGGGAACTGGGCTTCCAGCGCGTGACCGGTGACACCACCGAAACCACGGATCGCAGCGCCGTCGAATTCCTTTTCCAGCACGATCTTTTCGCGGGCTGCCAGATCCACAAGGCCGCTTGCGCCGGAAAACACCACCGTGTCGTCGCGCTTGAGGCCGGAGGCGGAGGCTGCGAGACGCGACAGGCGTGTTTCCAGCTTGCCTTCGTCGCGGTTGCCGCGATCACCTTCGACCGCATCGATGACGGCATAGATATGGGCGCCGCGGCTTTCGGCACGGGCGCGGGATTCCAGCACCAGGAATGCGCCGACCGAACCGGTGATCATTCCGCCGCCATTGTCGCCCGAACGGGACCACAGAGGCTGCCATTCGCCTGTCGCATGGGCACGGATGCCTTCAACGAGAAGCAGGATATCGGCGCGCTCGGCGATGAAGGCGCCGCCGACGAGGCTGTGGCTCGACTGGCCTGCCTTGATACGATGAAACGCCGTCTCGACAGCCGAAATGCCGGCAGCCTCTTCACCCATGAAGGTGCGCGAGGAACCGGTGACCTTGTGGACGATCGAAATATTGCCGGCCATCAGATTGGAGAGCTGCGCGAGGAAGAGCGTCGGCCGCAGTTCCGTCGTCAACTTCTCGTTCAGCAGAATGTCGCGGTCGTTGCGCTTCAAGGCTTCATCGACGATCAGCGAATCGACCTTGATGTCGCGCTCACCGCCACCGGCGGCGACAATCATGTCCATCGAGGCGCATGCTTCGGCATCTTCTTTGAGACCGGCGTCATCAAGCGCCAGACCGGCGGCAAAGACGCCGAGGCGCTGCCAGTTTTCCATCTGGCGCTGGTCGCGTTTGACGATCTGGGCGGACCAGTCGATTTCCGGAAGCGGATGGACCGGATAAGGCGCGAAACGCTCGGTTTCCACGGTCGGCTTGCCGGTGGTGGCCGCAGACAGGAGCGCGACATGCGCATCCTTGCCGACGCCCTGGCCGGTGACAATGCCAATACCGGTGATCACAACATCATTGTCAGACTTCATCTCTGTCCTCTTTCGCGGACTTGCAGCTTTTGCCGCGCCTTCAAAGCAAACCGCGACCCATCAGGATCGCGGTTCAAGCTTCTGTTTCATTCCATGCCGTGGCCACAAGGCCGCCGCGCGTTTCCGCGCAACAGTCTTCACCTGCCGGCATTCATCGCAGCGACCAGACCGACTTCCTCTGCACGCTTGCGCACGATCGGCGCCAGCGGGATTTCGGAAAAGGGCATGGTGCGCAGCTTCAGCTGAGCGTCGCAGACCTTTTTGCCGCCGGACGAAATCTTCGCCTTGGTGACAGCATAGCCAGAACCTTCGTGTTCGAGATACGCTTCGATATCGAGCACGGCTTCGGGCTCGACGAAAGCGCGCATCTTGGCGCCGTCAACGGACATCAGGAACGGCATGGCGGCAAAATCGGTGGCGGCAAGCACGAGCATGCCCGACGCCTGCGCCATGGTTTCGATGAGAAGGACGCCCGGCACGAGAGGCATGCCGGGGAAGTGACCTTCGAACACGGGGCTTTTCGCCGGCACGGTAGACCGCGCCGTCAGCGTCTTTCCTTCGAGATCGAGCGTTTCCACCCGATCGATCATCTGGAAATATTCAAGCAGCATCTGGTTTACGGCAGGACCTTAGCCCTTGGCCGCCTTCAGCTCGTCGATCTTGGCGCAGAGGTTTTTCAGAACGAAATACTCTTCGGTCGAAACCTTGCCTTCATTGACTTCCTGGGTCCACTGCTCGAGCGGAATCTTGATGCCGAATTCCTTGTCGATCGCAAACACGATATCGAGGAAGTCAAGGCTATCAATGCCGAGATCGTCGATCGTGTGGCTTTCCGGGGTGATGGTTTCCCGGTCGATTTCGCTGGTTTCAGCAATGATGTCGGCAACTTTGTCGAATGTAGCAGTCACGCCCATGTCCTTTGAGAATAGGTAATTCGTAGCTCCACATAGGGAAAATGGTTCCAAATGCCAATGGCTTCGTTTTTTCGGACGCAAAATTTGCACCGAAACTGTTGCCTAAACAGCAATCGTTGACACCGCAATCATGAAGGCTTGCGACTTATACCGCAATAGAGTGCCTGCCACGCCCGCTCTCAAGATAACGATCGAAGACCGCGGCGATCGTCCGGGTAAACGGCCGCCCCTCCGGCGTAATCGTGAAGGAGGCGTTGCCGACGCGACAGATGTCATCCGGATTGCTGCGGGCAAAAGCGCGGGCCTCGGAAATCAACGCATGAGCGCCGGCCGGAAAATTGGCGAGCAAGGGCATGAAATCGAAGCCGAAATCGCACATCAGCCGCTCGATGACATAGGCGCGCATACGATCATCTTCAGACAATTCCACGCCCCGGACTGCCGCCATCCCCTCGACTTCGACCATGCGCTGATACTCGCCGGTAGCCGGCATATTCTGCACATAGCCCTGCGGCAACTGACTGATGGAAGACGCGCCGAGACCTATCAACGCATCAGCGCTATCGGTCGTGTAGCCTTGAAAGTTGCGCCGCAGCCGGCCTGTCCTTGCCGCAACAGCCATCGAATCAGACGGCTTTGCGAAATGATCGATACCGATCTCCTGGTAACCCGCTTCAATAAGAAGCCGACTGGCAAAATTGCTCTGACGGAAGCGTTCGCCGATATCCGGCAATGCGGATTCGGGTATCATCGTCTGATGTTTCTTCATCCACGGAACGTGAGCATAGCCGAAAAGCGCCACGCGATCGGGCGAGAGGGACAAGATGTCGGAAAGCGTGCGCCCGACGCCTTCCAGCGTCTGATGCGGAAGCCCGTAGAGCACATCACAATTGACCGAACCGACGCCACGTGCACGGACGGCATCAACGACGGACTTGGTCTGTTCGAAGGTCTGGATGCGATTGATCGCCTTTTGGACGGTCGGATCGAAATCCTGAACGCCGAGGCTTGCGCGCGTCAAACCAATCGCCGCCAGCGCGTCATAACGGGCTTCGTCCAGATCGTTCGGATCCATTTCGACGCTGATTTCGGCATCGGCGGCGACATTGAATGATGCCCGCAGACAGGCCATCAGATCGGTCATGTCCTCAGGCTTCAGCATTGTCGGCGATCCGCCGCCGAAATGTATGGCCGTGACCTTTGCACCTTTCGGCACTTTTGCGCCGACAGCAGCGATCTCCAAGCGGAGTGCGGCGAGATAGGTTGTTATCGGATCAT
The DNA here is from genome assembly GCF_014198105.1 of Aliirhizobium cellulosilyticum. Lineage (NCBI taxonomy): Bacteria > Pseudomonadati > Pseudomonadota > Alphaproteobacteria > Hyphomicrobiales > Rhizobiaceae > Aliirhizobium > Aliirhizobium cellulosilyticum. The sequence continues at coordinate 1,613,782 of NZ_JACIGW010000001.1, forward strand.
AGCGGAGCGTCTGCTTGGTATGGCAGGCGCAGAACCAACAGAGCCGATCGCAATAGGGGATGTGAAGATAGAGCGACAGATTGTTGCCGGTATCCAGTTTGGACAGCCACTGCGAATAGATGTCGCAATTTACACCAGTGTGAAAATGCGGCGCAGTCGGATAGCTAGTGTATCGCGGCACAGAGCCTGAATATTTTGCAAGCAATCTTTCGCTCATCGCACACCTCTTCTCATGTGCCTCAAGAGCTACCTGCGGAATATTTTAGCGACTTTGACTTGGATCAAGCATGAGAAGGGCAACTGAACCAAGTTCGGACCATCGATCGCCGCCTGCAGCGCCGCGCCTTTCGTCAGGTGAATGAGGAGTGCTGTAGCTTTTGAGCAGTGTATCAGGTTTACGAAAATCAATTCCGATTTTCGGGCCAGGTGTGCCGGCGTGGGGGAATGGGAATGGATGCGCAGCTAAAGATTCTGGACATTCACGAGGTGCCGCTGGTGTGTCGCGCCTGCGACGCCCGTCATAGCGGTATCTGTTCGACGCTCACCCCGCTTCAACTCACAGAGCTGAACAAGCATTCGCAACGCAGAGCGGTAGAAGCTGGTACGGAGCTTATCGGCCAGGGCCAGCAGGTTCATTCCTATTCGAATATACTCAGGGGCGTCATAAAGCTTTCGAAGATCATGGCGGACGGACGCCAGCAGATCGTCGGGCTGCAATTTGCGCCGGATTTCATGGGCCGGCCGTTTCTCGGCGAAAGCCTGATGGCAGCGGAAGCGGCAACAGATGCCGAACTTTGCGTGTTGCCGCGAAAAATTCTCGAACGAATGATTTCCGAATCATCGGAACTCGGCAGCCGTCTTCACAACCAGGCACTGACGGAACTGGACGAAGCGCGGGACTGGATGCTGACGCTGGGGCGCAAATCCGCCCGCGAGAAAGTCGCAAGCCTTCTGGTTCTGGTCGCAGCACATGCCGACCCCGACCGGCTTGGTGCCTGCGCCTTCGAACTGCCGCTGTCGCGCGCGGATATCGCAGACTTTCTCGGATTGACGATCGAAACGGTCAGCCGCCAGATGACCAAGTTGCGCAAGGACGGCCTCATTCACATAGAAAACAACCGGCAGGTTTATGTGCCGGATCTCGACAAGCTGGCCGTGACCGCGGGCGGCGACTGACCGCCCGCACACACCACGATTACGGCGTACGTCCTTCGACGAGTACAGCGCGGATTGCTTCGAGTATCGCATCCGGCTGAATGCCGGTGCAAACGAGCTGGCTCGGCACGCCGTCCCAGGCGCTGCCGACATATTTGCGGCCGTGATCCGGTGCCTGGATCGTCTTTCCATCCGCAAGGCCGCCACAAACGACACGAACCGGACCGGTGCGAACTTCAAAGAGATGCGGCTCGGTGAGATAAACGCAGGCGCAGCTGTCGTGCAACGCCATGCCGTCGAGACCGACGCGCTGGCGATAAAAATCGATGTAATATTGCGACAGGTCGGAAAGGAGCCTGAGCTCCGAAGGCCCGGCCTCGACCATTTTCGCCAGATAATCCGATGACATGGTTGTTTTCAGGGTCACGTCGAGACCGATAATCGTGACTTTCCAGGATGCGGTGAAGACGACATCCGCGGCTTCGGGATCGCCGTGGATATTGGCCTCGCCCGCCGGAGTGACATTGCCGTTAACGTCGAAAGCGCCGCCCATGATCACCACGTCCTTGACGAGGGCCGCGATTTCCGGATCGGCCTTCAGGGCGAGCGCCAGGTTGGTCATGCGACCGACGGCGACCAGCGTGACATTGCCGGGATCGGCTCTCACCGTATCGATGATGAACTGCGCCGCCGAACGCTCGTCAATCGGATGGTCGACGTCCAGCGGCACGCCAATATTGCCAAGCCCGTCCTCGCCATGAACGATCGGTGCGAAATGTGCGGCATCACGGCCATCGTCAAAGGCCCGCCCCGCCCCCTTGGCGATGGGCGCTTCGATCTTCCACTGCTGATGCAGGTACTGTGCGTTTCGGGTCGTGATCTCGATCGGAGCATTGCCGAACACTGTCGTGACACCGACGAGATCTATGCCCGGATGGCGGTGCAGGTAGAGGAGTGCCATGGCATCGTCCACGCCGGGATCGGTGTCGAATATCACTTTGAGCATGCGAGCTTATCCAGTCTTTCAATCGAATGCGAAGCCGCGCACCATAACGGCATTCGGATCAGGCGCAATCCCGAGGGCATAAGGCAGAACGCCATCAAGGCAGAGAGGGCTTGTCGGACCGGCCGTTCCATGGAAGAAGGCGGCACCTTCCTGAAATTGCCCTCCTCCGAGCCTGATCCCGTGCCCGATATCGCATTCGAACTTCTGTTCCTCCTGTTTCTTGCCGCCGTTTTCGCCGGCTTCGTCGATTCGATCGCTGGCGGCGGCGGGCTGATCACCATTCCCGTCCTGCTGATCGCCGGCATACCGCCGCTGGAGGCGATCGCGACCAACAAGCTGCAAGGCCAGTTCGGCGCGGCGTCGGCAACGATTGCCTATGCGCGCAAGGGACATATCAACCTGCGTAACCAGTTGCCCATGGCGCTGATGGCAGCCGCGGGCGGCGCTGTGGGGGCAGTGCTTGCTTCGGTTGTTCCGGCTTCGGCGCTGGCCGCCGCCATCCCTTTCCTGCTGATTGCAATCGCGCTGTTCTTCGCCTTCAAGCCCAGCCTGTCGGACACGGATGGGCGGCGGCGGGTGACACCGTTCGTTTTCGGCCTGACCGCCGTGCCGATCGTCGGGCTTTATGACGGCCTGTTCGGGCCGGGCGCGGGCTCTTTCTATATGCTCGGCTTCGTGCTTCTCGCAGGCTTCGGCATGCTCAAAGCGACGGCACACACCAAGCTCATCAATTTCGGCTCGAATTTCGGCTCGTTCCTGGTCTTCGTCGCGACAGGATCGATCCTGTGGAAAGTCGGCTTGCTGATGGGGGTCGGCCAGTTTATCGGCGCGCAGATCGGTTCGGGACTGGCGATGAAAAAGGGCGCGAAGATCATCAAGCCGCTGCTGGTGCTGTCATGTCTTGTGCTGGCGACAAAGCTTCTTGCGGACCCGAACCACCCTGCCCGGCTCTGGCTCGGCTGGTGAGAGGAAGATTACCCCTTCATACGAAGGGGTAGCCCAGCGGCCACGAAGAACACTTCGTCAACCGCGGCGGCAATCTGCTGGTGCAGGCGCCCGGCGTGGTCGCGGAATTCACGCGCCATCCTGTTCTCCGGCACGATCCCTAGACCGACTTCGTTCGAGACAAAAATGATCCGGGCGTCGAGGCTGGAGAGTTCTGCGGCGAGTTCGGCGCAGCGGATCGGGATATCTTCGCCCTCCATCATCAGATTGGTGACCCAGAGCGTCAGGCAATCGACAAGCACCACGCGTCCCGGCCTGTCGATTGCGCCAAGCGTATGGGAAAGTTCGACCGGCTCTTCGTGCGTCACCCAGGATGCCCCACGATCCTCCTGATGGCGGCCAATCCGTTCGCGCATCTCGTCGTCATAGGCTCGACCGGTTGCTATATAATGGCGCTCGAGGCCTGTCGCCTCAGCCAGGCGTTCGGAAAAGGCCGATTTCCCGGAGCGGGCGCCGCCGAGCACAAGAGCTGTTTTGCCGGATAGGATCATTGAGGAAGGTCGCATAGAGGCCAGACGAAACCGGACGATTCGTAGATGTCAGAGGCGTCCGGTCCGTGTTTGGGTTTGTCTGGATTCGTATTGCACGCAGATCGTCGGACATGCGGGGCTTGAAGTCAACAGGTCCCGCAAATCCGAACCGGATCGCCGCCTGCCTGCGCATTTGGACGCACTATTCATTTTGCGACATCGCGTGACGAATTACAGAGGGGCGTCGTGGGTTTGTGAGGCGTATTGGATCGACAAAACATAAGGCGTCGCGACGAGATCGCAGCCACTGAGGAAACACCCAAATGCTCTACGTGTTCAAAAACAGCAATGGCCTGCAGATCGCCTGGAATTCCGAACCCCCCAAGGCATTCCGTCAGACGCGCCCATCGGACATCTCACGCCGCATGTCGCTGTTCGGCTTCATCAGAACATCCAATTCCGGCTGAAGCCGGCACTGCCGATATTCCGGGCTTTCCGGCACATCACGCTGACAATCGGCAGACGATGGATCACAAAGCCGCCTTGATGCCACCTAGGAGAGCATCCTTGCTGCATCACAGCTCTGAAATATCTTAGATATGATGAACTAGCCTGAGGCCTATAAAGAGGCAGCCGGTACGCATTACCAAAATTCCGGCGCCACTGGCGGAGCTCTTGTCCGCGTCACGAAACTTAGCGACACTTCCTTACCGGATGGTTATTGAGGAGTGCGAGAAGCAAACAATATTCACCGGTCACACGTTTTTTCGGTGCACCGCACTTTTTTCTGAAATTTTTTCGCGCCGCTAATCGGCTACAAAAGGTCAAATCTCGGGCGTGACTTTATCGCCATTTATGATCGCGCCGAAGTTGCGCCGATACGGACAGCGCAGATAGGCGGCAATTGATCGTTTTTAGGCCTTCCAAGCAGCACAAATCACGTTCTTCCAAGGAGTTACGAGAAACTCTCGGATAAGCAACGCTGACAGCTGCTGTTGATTTATTTGATTTAAGCCGTACGCTGCCTGCGCTGACAGAAAAATGCGCCCTATCTGTGGCTGTTGACAGGTAGCAAAAAGACGCATGGGGACAGCGACCATTGAGAGGGTGCGGCCTCGTCGCTCCCAGGCGCTTTCATCACGGATTTCGGTAACACCGGCTCCACGTATCGATTGTCAACACCAAGACTGGGAGGTCTTACGATGAAAAAACTCCTCGCTTCCACCGTCTTCGCAGCCGGTCTTTATGGGTTTGCCGGGGCAGCCTATGCCGACTGCGGCTCAGTCTCTATTGCTGAAATGAACTGGGCTTCGGCCGGCGTTGCCGCGAATGTCGACAAGATCATCCTTGAAGAAGGTTATGGCTGCAGCGTTGAACTCGTTACCGGCGACACGATGCCAACCTTTACCTCGATGAACGAGAAGTCGCAGCCCGACATGGCACCCGAGTTCTGGGTCAATGCCGTGCGCACCCCACTTGATGCGGCGGTCAAGGAAGGCAGATTGATCGAGGCCGCCGAAATCCTTGCCGATGGTGCCGTCGAAGGCTGGTGGATCCCGAAATTCCTGGCTGACGCCCATCCGGATATCAAGACCGTCGAAGAGGCGCTCAAACATCCGGAACTCTTCCCTGCCCCGGAAGATCCGTCCAAGGGCGCAGTGACCAACTGCCCATCCGGCTGGAACTGCCAGGTTTCGACGGCCAATCTATATCGCGCCCTCGGCGCCAAGGATAAAGGTTTCGATCTGGTGGATACCGGGTCGGCTGCGGGCCTCGATGGCTCGATTGCCAGCGCTTTCGAGAAAAAGACCGGCTGGCTGGGCTATTACTGGGCACCGACCGCCATTCTCGGCAAGTATGAGATGGTGAAGCTATCCTTCGATGTGCCGCACGACAAGGCAAACTGGGACGCCTGCACCGCGGTTCCGGACTGCGCCGATCCGAAGGTCAATTCCTATCCGACATCGCAGGCCTTCACAGTCGTGACCAAGCAGTTCGCCGACAAGGCGGGTGTTGCGATGGATTATATCAAGGCCCGAAAGTGGACCAATGCGACGGTCAACGGCATTCTCGCCTGGCAGACTGACAACCAGGGCACCAATGCGGACGCAGCCAAGCATTTTCTGGAGACCCAGCCGGACGTATGGACCAAGTGGGTTTCACCGGAGATCGCCGAAAAGGTGAAGGCATCGCTTTGATGCGGACAAGGGAGGCGGCGGATTGCTGCCGCCTCTCCTCCGGATGACCTCACAGAAGCGCGCAGCATAAGATCCCTTATGGGCTGCGACACGCCAAGTCGTCCGCGATGATTGCCAGCCCGAGCATGAAGCGATGCCGGGAAGCCATGCTGGCAAGATGCAAACAGGCACAACAAGGGGAAGAGCATGGCAATCTGCGAGTTCCAGCCACGAGCCTTCTGTCGGTTCCCGGCCATCAGCGACAGTTATATTCGCCAGGCACGCCAAGTCATCGATGACGGTTTTAGAGGCCTCGTGCGGGAATACGGATATATAATCGATGCGCTGAAAGCTCCGCTTCAGTGGTTCCTAAACTATCTCGAGAGGCTGTTCACCACCTCGCCCTGGACGGTCGTTCTGATCGTCATGCTGGTGGTCGTCTATTTTGGCAGCCGAAGCATCCGCATAACCGTCGGCACTGCGATCGGGATGCTGCTCATCGGCCTTGTGGGACTGTGGGAAGACACGATGACGACGCTTGCCATCGTGACCGTGTCGACATTGATTGCCATCATCATCGGCCTGCCAATCGGTATCCTGATGGCGCGATCGGAACGCGTGCAGGGCGTGATAAATCCCATTCTGGACGTGATGCAGACGATGCCCAGCTTCGTCTATCTCATCCCGGTGGTGGTTATTTTCGGGATCGGCAAGGTACCGGGACTGATCGCGGTCGTCATTTATGCCGTGCCGCCAATGATCCGCCTCACCAATCTCGGGATCAGGCTTGTCGACAAGGAGGTATTAGAGGCAGCGGATGCTTTCGGGTCTTCTCGCGGCCAGAAACTCTGGAACGTGCAGATGCCGCTGGCGCTGCCGACAATCATGGCCGGCATCAACCAGACGATCATGATGTCGCTTGCCATGGTGGTCGTCGCCTCGATGGTCGGGGTCGGAGGGCTTGGCCGCAATACGCTGCAGGCGATCAACAATCAGTTTTTCACCTACGGCTTCCTCAACGGTTTTGCGCTTGTGGCGATCGCCATCATCTTCGATCGCACCAGCCAGGCCTTCGGCATGCGGCTTCAGCGTCATTCGGAGGTGGTGCATGGCTAGTCACGGCATAGAGATAAAAGGCCTCTACAAGATCTTCGGGGCAAATGCCCGACAGCATGTGGAGGCGGTGAGGAACGGCCTTTCCAAAGCGGAACTGAATGAACGCTACGGCCATGTTCTGGGGCTGAAGGACATCAACATTTCCATGCCGGCCGGTGGCATTACCGTTGTCATGGGACTTTCCGGCTCCGGAAAATCGACGTTGATCCGTCACATCAACCGGCTGATCGAACCGACCTATGGCGAAGTCGTTTATGACGGTGTCAATGTCTGCGGCATGAACGAGCGGGACCTGCGCGAATTCCGTCGTCACAAGACGGCGATGGTATTTCAGAAATTTGCGCTTTTGCCACATCGTACAGTGATCGAGAACACCGTTTACGGGCTCGATATCCAGGGCATTTCCCGCTCGGAAAGCCTGAAGAAAGGTCAATACTGGATCGAACGCGTGGGGTTGACCGGGTTCGAGAACCATTATCCGAACCAGCTGTCGGGCGGCATGCAGCAGCGCGTCGGCCTTGCCCGTGCACTGACCAACGATGCAGACATCCTGCTGATGGACGAAGCCTATTCGGCACTCGACCCCCTGATCCGCGTCGACATGCAGACCGTTCTTCTCGACCTGCAGGCGGAACTGAAGAAGACCGTGGTTTTCATTACTCACGATCTCGACGAGGCTTTGCGGCTTGGTGACAAGATCACCATCCTGCGCGATGGCCAGGTCGTGCAGCAGGGGACCGGCCAGGAAATCGTTTTGTCACCGGCCGATGACTACATCACCGCCTTCGTCAAGGAGGTGAACCGCGGCCGGGTGATCCAGGCGAAAACGGTGATGAAGCCGTTCGACGGACTGGCGGACGGGGTGCGCATAGAGGCGACCACCACGCTCGAAGCTGCCGCCAAGGCTATGACCGAGAGTGGCCAGACAAAGGCGACGATCATCGACGAAGCAGGAGCGCCCACCGGCACGCTCGACCTGCAGACGATGATGGCAGCCATGGTGACACCCGCCGGTTCCGACACCTCCAAGATGGCGGCTGAGTGAAGACGGAAACAGAAGCGCCGGCGTCGCAGCCGGCGCATATCCTGTTGGTTGAAAGCATATAAAGAGATCCTTATGTCTTACTTTCAGCTTCAGGAGGGTGCCATGCCGACAGCCAATCCATTGACCGCGCTCATTGCAGAAAAGGGCGTTCTGCTGGCGGATGGCGCAACCGGAACCAACCTGTTTGCCGCAGGGCTCGAAGCAGGCGAAGCGCCGGAACTCTGGAACGAGGCGCATCCGGACCGGATCACCAAGCTGCATCAGGATTTCGTCGACGCTGGCGCCGACATCATTCTCACGAACACATTTGGCGGCACCCGCCACAGGTTGAAGCTGCATCATGCGCAAGACCGGGTGTTTGAACTCAACAGGCGGGCAGCCGAGATCGCGCGCGCCGTGGCCGACAAGGCTGGTCGAAAGGTCATCGTTGCAGGTTCTGTCGGGCCGACCGGCGAGTTGCTGATCCCGCTCGGGGCTTTGTCCTATGAGGATGCGGTTCAGGCTTTTGCCGAACAGATGGAAGGATTGAAGGCCGGCGGTGTCGATGTCGCCTGGATCGAGACCATGTCGGCGGCGGACGAGATCCGTGCCGCGGCAGAAGCGGCGGTGAAAGTCGGCCTGCCGTACACCTATACCGGATCGTTCGACACGGCCGGCAAAACGATGATGGGGCTTAATCCCAAGGATATCCATGGTGTTGCCGCCGATGTCGGCAGCGGGCCGGAAGCAGTCGGCGCAAATTGCGGCGTCGGTGCGTCCGACATTCTTTCCTCGCTTCTCGACATGACCGATGCCAACCCGGATGCAATCACCATCGTCAAGGGCAATTGCGGCATTCCGGAGTTTCGCGGTTCTGAAATCCATTATTCCGGCACACCGCCGCTGATGGCGGAATATGCGCGGCTGGCGCGCGATGCGGGCGCAAAAATCATAGGCGGCTGCTGCGGTACCTCCTGCGAGCATCTTTCGGCAATGCGTGTAGCGCTGGACAATTATACGCCGCGCCCGCGCCCGACAATCGAAGAAATCGTCGACAAGATCGGCCCGCTCCGCAATAAGACGGCGAGCGAATCCGGTGGCGATTCCGGCCGGGAGCGCCGTCGTCGCCGGAGTTAAGGCAACGGGGACGAACAGAATGACCAGTGTATCGCCAATAGGCAGCCGCGAAACCGTCGCCGAAGGGCTGGCCAGCCTTTCCGAAGACAAACAGAGCTGGCTTAATCTTCTGATGGAAAATCCGGCCCAGGACGACCTGATCCTGGCTGGTCTGCATCTTTATCTCGATCAGGCTTCGGAGGCGCGTTTCCTTAATACGCTGAAGCTCGAAAAATGCGGTGAGTGGCTCGGCAACACAGCGCCGGACCGCCTGCAAATCCGTCTGTCGGAAGCAGGAAAATCCAGCCAGCATCCCGCCTATCTGGCCTTCAAGCAAGGCTTGACCCGCTCCGGTGGTCTGGAGCGGGCCTATCCCAAAGCGCCGGTCTGATCAGCGCGCTAAAGCACGTCGTGATGCTCAAGCTTCGCTTGCCGTGCTTTAGCTCTCTGTTTTTGCGCATGGCTTTATCCCGAAACCAGTGACCACTTTCGGGAGACATGCTGCAGGCCTATCGCTTTAGCGTCTCCGCGAGCCGGACCAGATCCAGGAAACCCGATCGATAACCGAACGGGTCTTCGCCGCGCGCGTTGCGGGCGATATCGAGGATCGAGCCGTAGGAATAGGCTTCAAGCGTCCCGGCGCCCCGCAATTTCTGCCCGAAGGCGGCAACTGCCGTTGCAAAGCGGACATCCTGCGGCGCCGCGTTGAAATCGCTGAAGGCATTTTCCTGTGTCACCGCGGTGGTGATGAGCCTGCTCGTGTCACCATCCGGTTGCTTGTAGCGAAGCTTGACGACGGCGAGTTCGTCGGAAGCAGGCGTTTCGGATCTTTCGGAGGACGGTTTGCCATAACGCAGCGGATCGTTGAGCACGGCCTCGCTGCCTTTCGGAGTGACCTCGTAGATCGCCGTCACCGCATGGCCAGAGCCGATATCGCCGGCATCGACGCGGTCATTGTTGAAATCCTCCCGTTGCAAGGCACGCGTCTCGTAACCGATCAGCCTGTATTCGGCGATCCGCGCGGGGTTGAACTCGACCTGGATTTTTACATCCTTGGCGATCGGGAAAAGCGTCGACCCCGCCTCCTCCACCAGCGCCTTTTGCGCCTCCGCCAGCGTGTCGATATAGGCGGCCGTGCCGTTGCCATTCTGGGCAAGCGTCTGCATCAGGCTATCGTTGAGATTGCCTTCACCGAAGCCGAGCACCGAAAGATAGATTCCATCGCGGCGGCGATCCTCGATCAGGCGCTTGAGATCGCCATCGCTCGATGCGCCAACATTGAAATCGCCATCGGTCGCCAGCATGACGCGGTTGACGCCATCCTTGATGAAGGCCCGGCGAGCCAGATCGTATGCCGCCTCGATGCCTTGCGCACCGGCGGTGGAGCCGCCCGGCTGCAGCGTGTCAATGGCGTTCAGGATTGCGTCACGTTCGCTCGCGGAAGTGGGTTCGAGCACCGTGCCTGCGGAACCGGCATAGGTAACGATCGATACCTTATCCTCGGGCCGCAGCTTGCCGAGCAAAAGACGGAAGGCGCTTTTCAACAGCGGCAGCTTGTCCGGTGCATTCATCGAGCCGGAAACATCGATCAGAAACACGAGATTGGCGGGCGGCGCGGATGACGGCGCGATATCGTAGCCTTTGATCGCGACGCTCATCAGCTGCGTGCCGGCATTCCAGGGCGTCGGCGTCATCGTGACGGTGGTGCGGAACGGCGTGTCGGCCGATTGCGGGCGCGGCCAGTCATAGGGGAAATAGTTGACCATCTCCTCGACGCGAACACTGTCGGGATCGGGCAACCTCCCCTGCATCAGCGCCCGACGGACGACCGAATAAGAGGCGGTGTCGACATCGACGGAAAAGGTCGAGACCGGGTCGGTCGCGACGCTCTTGACCGGATTTAAGTCGGCATTGGCGAAACGGTCGCCCGCCTGATGTGATTGAAACGCGGCGGGATCAGAACTTGGCGCGCTGGCTCGCGGCGCAGCACGCAGGGCCGGCGGCGCGGCGATGATGTTCTCGTAAATCGGTGCAGGCGCCGGGGCTGCATCCTGCTGAGGTTTCATTGCGGTGACGTTTCTTGCCGCGCCACCCGCAGAGTTTTCCCTGTTCAGGGTTCGTGCGACGTCATCGGCATTAAAGTCCTTTTTCTTGCCCGATGCCGATTCTGCTTCCGATTGGTATTGCACTTCGGCTGGCTGTGAGACGGAAATTCCGGTCGCGAACGGCAGATTGCCACGATTAAGTTCGAAGGTGAGATAGGCGGCAGACGGGACGAGCAGAAGCGTGGCGAGCGCCGAGCCTGCGAGATAGTGATGTCGGGTAATCATGTTATTGCTCCAGATCCGGTTGAGGATGGAGCTTTGACGGTGCCACCAGTTTGTTCCTTGGGTCTGGCTCGCGTTTTTTTCTTCCGCGTCAAAAGCCTGCATGGCGGCGGAAAGCGCACGGGTGCGTGCAGCCTCCGAAGGAGCGGGAGCTGGCGGATTGTTCCGCAATCTGTCGAATTCGTCGGTCATGGTCAGACTGCCTCCTTCCTCAGAAGGTCCTTCAATCGTTTTCGTGCCTCGTGCAGATTCCAGGACACCGTTTTTTCGGAACAACCGATCACATCGGCCGCCGCGGCGTGGCTGAGGCCTTCGGCATAAACGAGCAAAACTGCATCACGCTGCTTTTCCGGCAGGGTACGGACAGCGGCCCAGAGTGCGTCATCGCCGCTACCATCGTGCTCAGGCGGCGGCGAACTATAAAGCGGGTCGTTTGCGAGCCGTTTCTCTTCGCGACTGCGGCGAGCGGCTTGGCGCTGGTGATCGCGTACCGCATTCAGCGTCATTGTGTAGAGCCAGGTACGCAAGGAAGAGTTTCCCCGGAACCCGCGGATCGCCCGGGCAAGCCTTATGCAGACCTCCTGGGCGATATCTTCGGCGTCGCTTGCGACACCGGACCATCGCCAGGCGACCGCGTGGATGAAATCGTAATGCGTCTCGATCAGTGCCGAGAATGCATCCCGGTCACCTTCGCACGCTCTCTTGAGGATCTCGGCGCTCACGCTCGTATTATCCGCTCTCTCGTCTTCTGGAGCTTAGACGCCAGGCGAGAGAAAATCCTTGGGTGTTCAGGGAAAAAATATTCGATCGTCTTCTCGACATAAAAAGGACCGGCCCCTTTTTGTCAGGAACCGGCCCTTTTTTTTAATCTCGTGTCAGCAAGCCGTGTCAGGCTGCGACCGCGGATTCGCGCACGTCATCGAACAGGAAGTGCGCGACGACATATTTGGTCGTGTATTTAGTGCCACTGCCGGAGACGGAATCATCAGATCCGCCATCGGCCGGGTGCCAGGCGTGATAATGCGGATTGTTAGTGATCAGCGTGATCGCCTTGCCGGCAAAGCGTCCATCAAGCCGGTAACGGGCCTCGGCGAGTGGCCAGATCCGTTCGAAATCCTGCTGTGACAGACGAACCTTCAGGGCTGGTCGATTGATCGCATCAAGCTCCACACCATCTTCATTCACAGAAGCCGGAGCCTCCAGCATGACCTCCTCGGCGTTGTCCAGAATGTAGTCAAACTCGTCAGGCCACATACGTTTCATACAGTCACTCCTCCCGGCTGGTTTCATATGTCAGACATCATGAATGTAGCGCGCCTGTTGGCAGACGCAACGTCATTGAGATGCGATGGCGATTTTGACGCGGCTCAGCCCAGCGCCCGCATGTGGAATTTCAGCTGCTCCTTGGGATAGCGGTATCCTTGGCCGACCGGACAGGCATTGCGAGCAAGGCAACCGGAGACCATGCAGCCACCCTGCCCCGACGGCGTAACGAGGTGGCTGCGACAGGTCGAAACTCCGAAATCCGCCGGATCCATGCAGATGGCAGAAACGGGACAGGTGGTCAGGCACGGTTTCGTCTCGCAGACGTCGCAGGCATGTCTCCCAACGGTGACGACCTTTCCGGCATGGGACTTTCCGACCACAGCGGGAAAACCGATCGCGCCACGATAACCATGCCAAGGACCGTATTCCGGATGAATGAGGATGCCGAGCGGAGAAGGCTTCAGGCCTTCTGCGCGCATTGCCCATTGCTGGAACGGTTGCCAGGGCGGATCGGAGGGGAAATAACTTGTGCCGCCAATCTTTTCCGCCAGCGGACAAATGATCTCCTTCGACCATGTGTCGAGCGGATCGGGGCCGTTATTGCGAGTATTCCAGCGGGAGAAAGCCGGCCAGATCGAGCCGCCGGCATTGCCGAGCAGGACAACCGAGGCGGCTGGTTTTCCATCGGCCAGCAGAGGCCCCTCGCCCACGGCAAAATCTACCGTGCCGCGGATCACGATACCGCTCGGCTTAAGCGCGGCTTCAATCTCGCGACAGATGGACAAACGGCCGCTCATCGTCTCAGCGCGGCCCCTTGTATTCATAATGCGGCCGCCAGACGCTGCCCTGGATAAAATCGGCTACCTGCCGTGCGCCGCCTTGCTCCCTGGCGGCCTCGGGCTCTCTTCAAGTAAAGGCGTCGGGCATGGAATCCTTGCGATCCTTGATGAAGGCGAGAAGCGCCTCGTCGATCGCCGGGTCGAGCGGCGGGGCTTCGTAATGATCGAGCCAGGAGCGGCAGAGCGCATTAGCGCGGTCTTCGATGCGCTTGGAGCCTTCGATTTCCCACTGTTCGAAGGAATTGTTGTCGGCAAGCGGCGAGCGGTAGAAGGCGGTCTGGAAATGCGCCTGGGTGTGGGCGCAGCCAAGATAATGGCTGCCGGGTCCAACCTCGCGGATCGCATCAAGCGCTTGGCCCTCGGCCGACAGATCGACGCCTTCCGCCATTTTCTGCATCATGCCGAGTTGATCCTGGTCGATCATGAATTTCTCATAGGACGAAACAAGACCGCCTTCGAGCCAGCCTGCAGCATGGAGAACGAAATTGGTGCCGGCGAGCAGGGTCATATTAAGCGTATTGGCCGATTCGTGGGCTGCCTGGGCATCAGGCACTTTGGAAGCACAAAGCGAGCCACCGGTTCTGAACGGCAGACCGAGGCGGCGGGCAAGCTGGGCTGCCCCGTAGGAGACCAGCGAAGGTTCCGGCGTTCCGAATGTCGGGGCGCCGGACTGCATCGAGATCGACGCGGCAAAAGTGCCAAACAGGACAGGTGACCCGGGGCGGATGAGCTGGGTGGTTGCGGCACCGGCCAGAACCTCGGCCAGAATTTGGGTCAGCGTGCCGGCAACCGTGACCGGGCTCATGGCGCCCGAGAGGATGAAGGGCGAAACGACCGAAGCCTGGTTATGCCGTGCATAGACTTTCAGTGCACCGAGCATGGTGCCGTCGAAGACCATCGGCGAATTGGCGTTGATGAGGTTGAGCGTGACGCTATTGTTTTCGACAAATTCATCACCGAAGACGAGTTTCGCCATGGCGATCGTATCCTCGGCGCGTTCGGGCGCGGTGACTGACCCCATGAACGGTTTGTCGGAATATTTGATATGGCTGTAGACCATATCGAGATGACGCTTGTTGACCGGCACGTCGACCGGCTCGCAGACCGTGCCGCCGGACGAATGCATCGACGGCGCGAGATAGGACAGTTTGACGAAATTGCGGAAATCCTCGATCGTCGCATAGCGCCTCACCCCGTCGAGATCGCGGACAAAGGGCGGGCCGTAGACGGGCGCAAAGATCGTCGCTTTTCCGCCGACATGAACATTGCGCTCCGGGTTGCGCGCATGCCAGGTAAATTCGCTCGGCGCCGTCTTCAAAAGTTCACGGCACAGGCCCTTGGGGAAATGCACGCGGCTGCCGCGCACATCGGCACCGGCCTTGGCCCAGAGTTCCAGCGCTTCCTCGTCGTCGCGGAACTCGATGCCGATCTCTTCGAGGATCGTGTCGGCATTACGCTCGATCAGTTCCAGCCCCTCTTCGTCGAGGACTTCGTAAACGCCGATCCTGCGGGTGATATAGGGCAAGGATGCGCCGGGGCCGCCGCCGGTGCGGGCCGCGCGCCTGCCGGCTGCTCCCCGCTCGCCCCGACCGCGCCGTCCAGAACCGCCACCCGCGTCCGCCTGCTGGCTGATATCGTCCATGATCTTCCTCGCCTCGATCTCACCTGGTCTTTTGATGGGCATGCTAGGCCCCCGCACGGCGACGCTCCTGCCTTTATGCGTCACGCGCTTGTGCGAGACAGACATTCTATCATGCGCCGCCGAGTGTCGCTTTCCGACGTGCGACGTCGCTTACGAAAGAAAACGCGAAACAAAATACGGTTAGACATAGTTGCGGGTATCGTTACGATCTGGGCGATCCGGAACATCGCCCCCAACCAGGGAAGAGAATTCATGTCCGACGACGACATCATTCTATCGGAGCTTTCCGACGAAGAACTCGTTCAACAGATGCATGACGATCTCTATGACGGTCTCAGAGAAGAGATCGAAGAAGCGACCAATATCCTGCTGGAGCGCGGCTGGACGCCCTACGACGTTCTGACCCAGGCTCTGGTCGAGGGCATGCGGATCGTCGGCATCGATTTTCGCGACGGCATTCTGTTTGTGCCGGAAGTGCTGCTATCGGCCAATGCGATGAAGGCCGGCATGGCGATCCTTCGGCCGCTTCTGGCAGAAACCGGCGCTCCGAAACTTGGCAAGGTGGTGATCGGTACCGTGAAGGGCGATATCCACGACATCGGCAAAAACCTCGTCGGCATGATGATGGAGGGTGCGGGCTTCGACGTCGTCGATCTCGGCATCAACAATCCAGTTGAGAACTATCTCGATGCGATCGAGCGCGAGAAACCGGATATCCTCGGCATGTCGGCACTTCTGACGACGACCATGCCCTATATGAAGGTCGTGATCGACACGATGAAGGAAAAGGGAATTCGTGACGATTATGTCGTGCTGGTCGGCGGCGCGCCGCTTAACGAGGAATTCGGCAAGGCGGTCGGTGCCGATGCCTATTGCCGTGATGCGGCAGTCGCCGTCGAGACCGCGAAAGACTTCCTCAGCCGCCGTCACAACCGGATGGCCGCAGGTGCCTGACGGGAAGCGCCGCATCTCAAGCGATGCGGCGCGTTTCTATCGGCCGTCTCGATTTAGTGCGAAGCTGCACGGTCTACACGACGACCGGCGTCCTGGGTGGCGTTCACGGTATTTGCCGTATCCTGACCCATTCCGCGGATCGTATTGCCGCAGGAGCTGAGCGAAACCGTGGTGGCGAAAAGTGCGGCGATAACTGTGAATGTCTTGGCCGTCATGATGGAATACTCCGATGGGTAAGGATCAAAATGTGCCGGAAAGTGATTTTCCGGCTATGGAACGTTCAACTCGCGAAAAAGTTCACGTGATCGCGTGCGGAGCGATCGCAAGGGAAATTCTTGCGGTTTCCAGGCAACAGGGGCTCAACCATATCGACCTCAACTGCCTGCCGGCGATTTGGCATGCCTATCCGCAAAAGATCGTTCCGGGGCTGGAAGCGGCCGTGGCCGAGGCCAGACAAAACGGGTTCGAGAGAATCTTTTTCGCTTATGCCGATTGCGGAACCGGCGGCGAGATCGACCGGCTGTGTGAGCGCGAGGGCATTGCCCGGATCGAGGGGCCGCACTGTTATTCGTTCTTCTCCGGCAATGAGGCCTTCCACGACAGGGCCGACCAGGATCTCCTATCCTTTTTCCTGACGGATTTTCTCGCACGTCAGTTTCGTGCTTTTGTCATCGAACCGCTTGGCCTCGATCGTCATCCCGAACTGAAGCCCATGTATTTCGGCAATTACCGGAAACTCATCTATCTCTCGCAGGAAGAAGACGAGGAGTTGCAGCATAAAGCGCGCGAGGCGGCAGACTATCTCGGGCTGGAATACGAATATCGTTTTACCGGCTATGGTGACCTAACCTCGGCGATCCGCTCGGTGTGATTGTTTCCGGCAAAACATATGAAAGGCATGACGTCGCTTTTCGTCATCTGCGACGTCGTGCGAAGCACAGTCCGAACCGAAGGACCGGTGCATGTTCACGGAGTAATCGGAGGAGCTCATGGCGGATCGCATTGTCGTCTTCTGGCGGGATATCCCGGCCCAGGTGATCATCAAAAAGGGACGACAGACCGCAAAGCGCGAGCTTTCCTTGCGCTTCACCGAGGCGATCGACATGTGCGCCATGCGCACCGGAGCGGCAGAAACCGACGATTACCTCGCTGAATGGCGTAAGGCCGATCCGATACCGGTTTCCGACGACCTGGAAGCTGAGGCGGATGCGGCAGCGGCGGAGCTTGAAGCCGCCTACGACAAGGAAAAACTCGTGGCGCTGGTAAAGGCCGGCGGCCGGGAGAGCGCATAAACCACCGCCGATCCTTTTATCACTCCCCCCTGAACCGGAGATCGCAATGACACGCACCATCGTCGCATCCGCAACCCGGGAAATCGTGATCGGCTTCGACCAGCCTTTCTGCGTCATCGGAGAGCGGATCAACCCGACCGGCCGCAAGAAGCTGGCCGCCGAGATGATCGAGGGCAATTTCGACACGGTCATCAAGGATGCGCTGGAACAGGTGGCGGCTGGAGCGACGATGCTCGACGTCAATGCCGGTGTCACCTCGGTCAATCCGAACGAGACGGAGCCGGGGCTTTTGGTAAAGACGCTGGAGATCGTCCAGGGCATGGTGGATGTACCGCTGTCGATCGACAGTTCGGTAACGGCGGCGATCGAGGCGGCGCTGAAGGTCGCCAAGGGGCGGCCGCTGATCAACTCGGTCACTGGCGAGGAAGAGAAACTCGAAGCGATCCTGCCGCTCTGCAAGAAATACGACGTGCCGGTCGTGGCGATCTCGAATGACGAGACCGGGATTTCGATGGATCCGGACGTGCGATTTGCAGTGGCGAAAAAGATCGTCGAGCGCGCAGCAGATTACGGGATCAAGAGCCATGATATCGTCGTCGATCCTCTGGTGATGCCGATCGGGGCACTCGGGTCGGCGGGACTGCAGGTGTTCGCCCTTCTGCGGCGGTTGCGCGAGGAGTTGAAGGTCAACACGACCTGCGGGCTTTCCAACATCTCCTTCGGCCTGCCGCATCGCCACGGAATCAATGCAGGTTTCATTCCCATGGTAATCGGTGCCGGCATGACATCGGCGATCATGAACCCCTGCCGTCCGCAGGAAATGGAGGCTGTTCGCGCTGCAAATGTGCTTAATGGCACCGACCAGAATTGCGGCAATTGGATCATGACCTATCGTGATTACAAACCTGCCGAAGGAGGTGCGACCGCAGCGGCGGTCCCTGCCCCATCGGCTGGTGGCGGACGGCGTGGTGGAAGGGCCGCACGGGCTGGGGCAGGCGCGAGGGCGGAGTAAGCGACGAGAATGGCTGACGCATCCCGTAGAGATCCCCTCGTCCTGTTCATGCCATCCGGCAAGCGTGGCCGCTTTGCGGTCGGCACGCCGGTGCTCGATGCTGCGCGCCAGCTTGGGGTCTATGTGGAAAGCGTGTGCGGCGGGCGGGCGACCTGCGGACGTTGCCAGATTTCGGTGCAGGAAGGCAATTTCGCCAAACATGGGATCATCTCGTCAGTCGACCACATCTCGCAAGTCGGGCCGAAGGAAGATCGATACGACCGGGTACGCGGGCTGCCCGGAGGGCGCAGGCTTTCCTGTTCGGCACAGATCCTCGGCGATCTCGTCATCGATGTGCCGCAGGATACGGTCATCAACGCGCAAGTGGTGCGCAAGGCAGCCGACGAGCGGGTGTTCGACCGCAATCCGGCAGTGCGCATGTGTTATGTCGAGGTCGAGGAACCCGACATGGAAAAGCCGCTCGGTGATCTCGACCGGCTGAAAGTGGCGCTCGCGACCGACTGGCATTTCGACGATGTCGAAGTGGATTTCCATATCATCCCGCAGGTGCAGCAGATCCTGCGCAAAGGCGAGTGGAAGGTGACGGCGGCGATCCACAAGGATCGCGAGGACGAACGCCCTCGCCTGATCGCCCTTTATCCGGGGCTGAAGAACGAGGCTTACGGGATCGCCTGCGACATCGGTTCGACAACGATCGCCATGCATTTGTCGTCGCTTCTGTCCGGCCGCACGGTCGCGTCTGCCGGCACCTCCAACCCGCAGATCCGATTCGGCGAAGACCTGATGAGCCGGGTTTCCTATGTGATGATGAACCCGGACGGGCGCGGAGCGATGACCGATGCCGTGCGTGAGGCTCTGAACGGGTTGATCGACCGGGTGTGTGCCGACGGTGGCATTTCACGCGCGGACATTCTCGACAGCGTCTTTGTCGGCAATCCGATCATGCATCACCTGTTTCTTGGAATTGACCCGACGGAACTGGGTGGCGCGCCATTTGCGCTGGCGGTCTCAGGTGCCGTCGAGGTGAAGTCTTCGGAAATCGGCCTGCCGATGACTGCCGGTACGCGGACCTATCTTCTGCCCTGCATTGCCGGGCATGTGGGCGCCGATGCGGCGGCGGCGACATTATCCGAAGGACCGCACCGGCAGGACGAGATGATGCTGCTGGTCGACATCGGCACCAATGCGGAAATCGTGCTCGGCAACCGGACGCGTGTCGTTGCCGCATCTTCGCCGACCGGCCCTGCTTTCGAGGGCGCCGAGATTTCATCGGGCCAGCGTGCAGCGCCGGGTGCGATCGAACGGGTGCGGATCGACCCGGTCACGCTTGAACCGCGTTTCCGCGTGATCGGCGTCGAACCATGGTCGGACGAGCCGGGGTTTGCTGAAGCGGCGGCGCAAATCGGCGTAACCGGAATCTGCGGTTCCGGCATCATCGAGGTGATCGCCGAAATGTATCTTGCGGGGATCATCTCGGAGGATGGCGTTGTCGATGGCGGGCTCGCCGCGCGCAGCCAGCGTATTCTCGAAAACGGCCGCACCTTCTCCTACCTGCTGCATGACGGGACGCCGCGGATCACAGTGACGCAGAATGACGTGCGGGCGATCCAGCTTGCCAAGGCGGCGCTTTATGCCGGCGTAAAACTTCTGATGGACAAGCAGGGCGCCGGCCATCTTGACCGGATCGGACTTGCAGGAGCCTTCGGCACGTTCATCGACCCCAAATATGCGATGGTGCTGGGCCTCATCCCCGACTGTGACCTTGAAAAGGTGAAGGCCGTCGGCAACGCGGCGGGAACCGGCGCGCGCATGTGCCTGCTCAATCGCGATTATCGCCGGGAAATCGAAGAAACGGTCAGCAAGATCGAGAAGATCGAAACTGCACTGGAGCCTAAATTCCAGGAACACTTCGTCGCGGCCATGGCTCTGCCGAACAAAGTCGATGCGTTCCCCAACCTCAGGATGGTCGTCACTCTGCCGGAACGAAAGATGTTGGCGGATGCAGGTGCGGATGGCGGACGCAGAAGGCGCCGCTCGCGTGATACGTGAACGGCGCCGGATATTATCTTGAAATGATGTAACTCAGGCCGCGACGGCATCCAGCGAACTGAAGGCATCCTTGATGCTCTCGGCAACCGCCTTGGCCGGAATGGAGAGATTCGGCGCGGTCAAAAGACGAATATCGAACGTGATGAGATCCGGCATGCCTTCCTTGGGCCCGAGAATCTGCATGTCCTCGGTAATGTAGGACAGCGGGAACGGCGCGATCGCCAGGTCGGAAACGACTGCAGCACGCTGTGCCATCGTGTGGGCGCTGGCATAGGCGATCCGGTAAGGCCGCTTCTGTTTATCCAGCTGGGCGATTGCATCATTGCGCCAGACGCAGCCTTCTTCCCAAACGGAGATGGGAATCGGATCGCGCAGATAGGCATTGCCGCATTTGGCGCCGGCCCAGACGAGTTTTTCCGTGTGAATAATCTCGCCACCGGTCGGAAACGGGCGGGTGGCGCAGTTGATCAGTGCCAGATCAAGCCGCTGTTCCTCCATACGCTTGCGCAACAGCGTGCTCTGATCGACAGTTACGTCGACCATGATGCCGGGAAAATGCTCGCCGAAATCCTTGAGGATCTTTGGCAGCAACCTTTCGGAGATATCGTCCGGTGCGCCGAGCCGTACGACGCCCGACAGTTCCGGCATTACGAAGCGCGACACCGCCTCATTGGACAATGCCAGCATGCGTCGAGCATAAGATAAAAGCACTTCGCCGTTCTGGGTGAGCGTCACAGAACGGGCATCACGCAGAAAAAGCGTCGACTTCAACTGCTCTTCCAGCTTTTTGATCTGCATCGAGACTGCCGAGGGTGTTCGCAGTACGACATCAGCAGCTGTCGAGAAATTGCCGGTTTCGGCAATGGCGACGAAAGTGCGCAGGACATCATTATCAAGCAATGGCAGCGGCGTTCTGAACGGTACGGTCATCGGTGCACCCATCAAATTTTCTGAACTTAAGCACCATATCATTTCGTTTGATTGAAAGTCAAACAGGGCGGATACTGCAAAACATCGGAAGCAGGCGTCGTTGCAAAACAGAATTTCATAAGACGTGCGACAGCCATCCGATCGATTGATGGATTGGCCTTTTCCCTCCCAGAAGGAAGCCGCCGAAAATCTGAACGAAATCCAAGGAGCAAGCGAAATGACGACTATCACTTATCTCGACGAGCGCCGGTTGGGCGCCTCATCAAAGCCTCAGACCTCCCACCCGCAGCAGGTCATCTCCCTGTTCGACCGTGCGGTTGCAGCCTGGAACCGCCGCAAGACGGAACGCATGTTGGAAGGACTTCCGCAGGAAATCCGCAAGGACATCGGCTGGCCGACAACGATCGGCAAGTGATGTCCATCCCGGGGTCGACCCGCTATACGAGCCGGATAGTTCCGGCGATACAGAGATATGAACCCTAGACATGGTCCGCCAGCCAGACGCTGCGGACCATGTCGCATTCCGGCAATTTGATAAAATGCAGGAAAAGCCAGGAACCTATCACCAGTGCGACGCCTAGATGTCGCAAAAATGCCATTTCCCTGTCGTCAAAAGCTCTGCTCAAGAATAGCATCCATGCGAGTGTCGCTTTTGAAGCAATGCAAGACCGCATCAAGCGGCGGCAAGGGGAACTACGACAATGGATCTGACCAGCAAGCCACAGGTAAAGAAGCGCACGATCGTCTTCTTTCTCGTTCCACACTTCACCATGCTGCCGTTTTCGGCGGCGATCGAAACGCTGCGGATTGCCAACCGCATGCTCGGTTATTCGGCTTATAGCTGGCGGCTCTGTTCCGCCGATGGCGAAAAGGTATATTCGTCGAGCGGGATAGGTATAGAAGTCAATTCGTCGCTGGCAGACGAAAGACGTCATCTTAGCGGCGAAAACCGACCGAACATGGTTCTCGTCTGCTCAGGTATCTATGTCGAGGAATTCAACAACAAGTCAGTCAATGCATGGCTGCGCGAGACCTATAATCGTGGAATCGCCGTCGGCAGCCTGTGCACCGGAGCGCATGTCCTGGCGCAGGCGGGCCTGCTCAACGGCAAGCGCTGCGCGATCCATTGGGAAAATCTGCCCGGCTTTTCCGAAGCCTTTCCGCAGGCAGAGGTCTATGCCGATCTCTATGAGGTCGACGGCAATCTCTATACCTGCGCCGGCGGCACGGCGTCGCTCGACATGATGCTAAACCTGATAGGCCAGGATTTTGGCGACAACCTCGTCAACCGGGTCTGCGAACAGCAATTGACCGACCGGGTGCGCAACCCGCATGACCGTCAGCGCCTACCGCTTCGCGCGCGTCTCGGGGTACAGAATTCCAAGGTGCTTTCGATCATCGAGCTGATGGAAAACAATCTTGCGGAGCCTTTGTCGCTCATCGAGATCGCCGATGATGCCGGCCTATCCCGTCGGCAGATCGAACGGCTGTTCCGCCAGGAAATGGGCCGTTCGCCGGCACGGTATTATCTCGAAATCAGACTGGATCGCGCCCGCCATCTGCTTGTGCAGTCCTCCATGCCGGTAGTCGAAGTGGCGGTCGCCTGTGGCTTCGTTTCCGCCTCGCATTTTTCCAAATGCTATCGCGAGGTTTATAACCGCTCGCCGCAACAGGAGCGCGCCGAGCGCAAGCTGACGCTCAACACGGCGCGCACCGGCGTCGTTGTTTAATACACATCCGGAGGTGCTGTTTATCCGGCGCCACCCTCGCCTCTCGACGAGGGTCTGTCTGCGTTGCAGCTGCTGAGGCGGCAGTAGATGCTCGGGACAGGCCCGAGCATGATGATCGCCGGATCACGCCTCGTCCTTCAGCGTCTCTTTCTGGGTTATCAGGCGAGCGCTGTGCTGGCCCGAAAGATAGATCCATAACCAGCTCCAGGCGACGGCGAGCCGTGATCGCGTGCCGATCAGGAAGTAGATGTGGGCGAGCCCCCATATCCACCAGGCAAGCCCGCCCTTAAGCTTTATCCTGCCGAAATCGATGACAGCGGCTCGTTTTCCGATCGTCGCAAGACTGCCCTGGTGGAAATACCTGAAGGGTGC
Source organism: Aliirhizobium cellulosilyticum (assembly GCF_014198105.1). NCBI lineage: Bacteria > Pseudomonadati > Pseudomonadota > Alphaproteobacteria > Hyphomicrobiales > Rhizobiaceae > Aliirhizobium > Aliirhizobium cellulosilyticum. The sequence goes on from NZ_JACIGW010000001.1 coordinate 1,637,264, forward strand.
CGGCGCAGGCTTGGCAGCCAGACGCGCCTTGATGACTTTGGCCACATAAGCGCCCTGCTGCTTGGCAGCCGGCGCGATACCGGGAACAGGCTTTCCATCGTCCTGTTTGACCGACGCTGTGTCACCAATGACGAAAATGTTCGGATCGTGTGCGGCAGAAAGATCGGGACCAACAATGGTACGCCCCGCCCGGTCGGCCTCGGCACGAATCCATTGTGCGGCGGGAGATGCCTGCACGCCAGCCGCCCAGATGACCGTACGGCAAGGCACGAAGGTTTCGCCGACCGTGACCCCCTCCTCGGTAATCGCAGTTACAGGCTTCCCGGTTCTGACTTCGACGCCAAGCTTTTCCAGCGCTGATTTCGCATAAGCCGACAAATCCTCGGAGAAGGCTGCCAGAACCCGCGGGCCGGCCTCGATCAGTATCACCTTCGTTGCTGTCGTATCGATGCTGCGGAATTCCGGCGGCAGAACTTTCTGGGCGAGTTCGGCAATCGTGCCGGCCATCTCGACGCCGGTCGGACCGGCGCCGATGATGGCGAAGGTCAATAGCGCATCGCGGTCGGCCGTCTTCTCCGAAAGTTCTGCGCGCTCGAAGGCAAGCAGGATACGGCGACGCAGCGTCGTTGCATCTTCCAGCGTCTTGAGGCCCGGGGCGAGCTTTTCCCATTCGTCGCGGCCGAAATAGGCGTGGCGTGCGCCGGTTGCCAGAACGAGCGTGTCATAAGGGATAGCGCGGCCGGATTGGAGGCGAACAAGCTTGGCCTCCGTATCAACGTCGACAACCTCATCCAGAATGGTGGTGACATCCTTCCGATCGCGGTAAAGCCTGCGAATCGGCCAGGCGATTTCCGAGGTTGCGAGCAATGTCGTCGCGACCTGGTAGAGAAGCGGTTGGAACAGATGGTGATTGCGCCGGTCTATCAGGGTTATATCGGCGGAGCTGCCTTTGAGCCCATGAACGGTCTGGATCCCTCCAAAACCACCGCCGACGACGACAATCCTATGCTTGGTCACTGTAAGCGCCCTTTCTTCTGGCAGCTTCAATTGACGCAGGCTCCAACCTCAACGGTGGAGCCGCGCTAACAGTGACTTAGGTTGATAATCCTCAAGAACAAATGCGCTGAGCGCATATCACCGATCCAATTCAAAGTGATCCGATAGGATGCAGACCTCAGACCGCCTGGCCGCAGGCGTGGCGGAAGCGGCGGACGGTTTCCGCCATGCCGAATTCCAAGGCATCGGCCGTCAAGCCGTGGCCGATCGAGACTTCCGCCAGTTTCGGGATACGTTTGACCAGCGCCGGAAGGTTGGCAACCGTCAGATCATGGCCGGCATTGATGCCGAGACCAAGAGCGATTGCAGCATCCGCAGTCTTGCCCAGATCGACAAGAATGTCCGCGCCCTTCTGCGGATCGTCGAAGCAGCCGCCATACGGACCGGTATAAAGCTCGATACGATCGGCCCCCGTGGCCTTTGCCAGTTTTACAGCCTCAAGGTCTCCATCACCATCGGCAAACAGGGACACCCGCATGCCGCCCTTTTTCAGCCGCGCGACAATCGGCTTCAGCATCTCGCCGTCACGGCGAAAATCAAACCCGTGATCGGACGTTGCCTGAGACGGGTCATCAGGCACAAGCGTAACCTGCTCAGGTTCGATCTTTTCACAGAGGGCGAGAAAATCCTCGCTCGGATATCCCTCGATATTAAATTCCGCATGAGGGAACTCGTCATCAATCAACGCCCGAATCGTCGGAAGGTCAGAGAAGCGGATATGCCGCTGATCAGGCCGGGGATGAACCGTCAGGCCGGAAGCGCCCGCCTGAAGTGTGATGCGCCCCAGATTTTCGACGCTCGGCCATGGAAGATCACGACGATTGCGCAGCATGGCAATGGCATTCAGGTTCACGGAAAGCAATGTAGGCATGGCGGGTATCCGTTGATCGAAGGACAATCCTTCTTAGATGACCGACCGCGCAAAAACCACCAACCGAAAACCATGATTGTCATCAAGAATTTTCATCGAAGAGATTTTGGTGCGCGGCAAGGTTGGATTTGATCGCATTTTACATTAGATTTATCTAACAGAATTCGCCCACCACCCACCGGACCGAGGCGGCGGACCGGGACTGGCGCGGCGAATTCTGTCACTTCTTTCTTTCTGCAAACAAAGCAGACCGTATCCGAACAGCCCTGGTAACGCGTCATTATCGGGCAGAAGATTTGCGCTTATAAGCCGAAAATATCCTGGTATCCGCAGATTGACGTATCCTGTCTTGTAGAATGTCTATTTTTGCAGTTGCGGCCTGCCCAGGAACCGTGTATCTCGCCTTCACCTTGGCACGGAGTGTAGCGCAGTCTGGTAGCGCATCTGGTTTGGGACCAGAGGGTCGGGAGTTCGAATCTCTCCACTCCGACCATTTATTTCCCAAAAAATCATCTGCTCTAAAGCGCTTAGGCGCTCATCTCAACCCGTTTTGGTGCGAAACAGCCGCAACGTGTTGAGTTGACTGTCTTTAAGTTACGCTCACGATGGTTTTTTAAAGCGGTTTCCGCGAACTCAGCAGTCAGCCGCCATTGTGCAAAGGCTTGCCGATTACCTTGTCGCCGACCTTGATGCCGAGGGCTTTGGTGCGGCCGGCATTGAGTTCCAGCACGTATTTCACCGGGCCGCGCGAATCGATGATGTCGCGAGAAAAAGGGACTGCGTTTTCACGGATATGGGCGATCGACCCGTCGGTCCGGATGAAGACCATATCGAGCGCCAGAACCGTATTCTCCATCCACATGGACACCTGACGTTCCGCTCCGAAATCGAAGAGCATACCGTGATTGGTGTCCATCTGCTTGCGGAACATCAGGCCGTGTTCGCGTTGCGCGTCGTTGAGCGCAAGTTCGATCGTGAAAGGATAAGTCTTGCCGCCGGCGGTGCGAATGGACAGCTCGGATCGTGGAAAAACCACATCCTGTTGCGCCTGCGCCGTCTGCGATGACGCGCCGGCGGCGGCAAAAACGAAGAAAAGCGCCATCAAGGCGCCTTTCATAACATTCCTGGTTTCTGACCGAACTGTTGCAAACATCAATGCGACCGGTTTGTGGGCACGACGTTATCAGGATGGATTTCGGCTGCCATCAACCCCTTGTCGCCAGGTCCAAAGCGCACCAGAACGACCTGACCCGGCCTCAACTCGGTCAGGCCGAAGCGTCGCAATGTTTCCATGTGAACAAAGATATCTTCCGTGCCCTCGCCGCGGGTCAGGAAGCCGAACCCTTTGGTGCGGTTGAACCACTTGACCAGCGCGCGTTCAAGACCGCTCGTCGCCGTCACCTGCACATGGGTGCGTACCGGCGGCATCTGCGATGGATGAACCGCCGTCGACTGGTCCATGGAAAGGATGCGGAAGGCCTGATAGCCGCGATCGCGTCGCTGGATCATCGCCACGATGCGTGTGCCTTCGAGAATGGTCTGGTATCCGTCGCGGCGCAGGCAGGTCACGTGCAACAACACGTCCTGCATGCCGTTGTCCGGCACGATGAACCCGAAGCCCTTGGCCACGTCGAACCATTTCACGACGCCGGTGATCTCGATCAGATCAACCGGTTCACCCGCAAATTCTTCGAAACTGGCAATGCCCTTCGATGACATTCTGTCTGCCATACCTGTCGGCCCCTCGGTTACGCGCCACACATGACGGTTAACTGATTCTTAGAGGATAGATTAACATTGCGCCAACCGTCCAGCGCAAGTCTCGTGTTCTTCTTATTCACGTCCTTTCTATTCGCGGTGGCTTGCTCCAGGCTGGCGGCTGTTCCATATCGAAGATGGCGAAAACGCTTAAATCGAGGGATCCAAATGCGATATCTCCACACTATGGTCCGGGTCAAAGACCTGGATGCCTCCCTTCATTTTTATACAACTCTGCTCGGCCTGAAAGAAGTCCGCCGAATTGAAAACGAAAAGGGCCGTTTCACCCTGGTTTTCCTAGCGGCAAGCGACGATATCGATCAGGCGACAGCCAATCAGGCACCTTGCCTGGAACTCACCTATAACTGGGACACCGAGGATTATACGGGTGGCCGCAATTTCGGCCATCTCGCCTACGAAGTCGACAATATCTATGAATATTGCGAGCATCTGCAGAAGAACGGCGTGACCATCAACCGGCCGCCGCGCGAAGGCCGCATGGCCTTTGTACGTTCTCCCGATGGCATTTCATTCGAAATCCTCCAAAAAGGCGGCAATCTTCCGGTTGCTGAGCCATGGGCCTCGATGCCGAATATCGGCAGCTGGTAATGACTTTTGACGGCGGCGCATTTCGTGTCGCCGTCAACCACTCAGGGTCCACGCAAGCTTGAAGGTAATGATTGACGCTACGCGATTCGCGGCTTCAATCTTTCTCACCAGCCGGAAGGCCAGAGCGTTGACGACCATATCTCCCAGCCATTTTCCCCGTTCCGCCACAGGCACCGTCATCAGGCAGATTGCGTTGACGGGAATTCTGATCACCCTGCTCGGAAGTTGCGCCACGACAAAAAAAGTGGCCGAGGCAGATGATGCGGGCCAGGCGGACACCGCCGCGGCGGCGGTCGACATGCTCGCAAGGGGCGAGACCGCGACAACAGGCTCCCAAAGCGCTTATGTCGATCCGATGGTGACAACCGCGCATGGCCGCAAGATCCCCCAGAAGGGAACGCAGGCTATGGGCATGCGGGCAACTGCTGGCGGCACGCCCACCCACAACGCACTGACACAGACCTATTCGCCCCTTCAGGCATCGATCGCGGGCGCGGTAACCGAGCCGACCGGCGTGCGTGCCGGCAATACAAGCATCTTTTCAGGGCACGCCCAGGCGGCTGGCCCGGAAATGGCGGCGACAATGACGACCGGCTCGACTGCGCTCGATTCCCCCTATCCTGCAGCAAGAGCCATGCCGGCTGGCGGCGTGAACGCAATGACGCGCAGCGTATTCAGCACCGGCACACCCGTCGCTTGTGGCAACGACGTCAATGGAAACATGATAAGCTGCTGATTTCACGAGCCCTTCTCTGGTTTCATACAAGTTTTTACCGCTTGTCATTTTTTTTGCAAAAAACATCGTTTTGCAGCTTGCGGGAAAGAAATCCCCTCTCTATAAGGCACCTCAGCACGCGCCCTTCGTCTATCGGTTAGGACGTCAGATTTTCATTCTGAAAAGAGGGGTTCGACTCCCCTAGGGCGTGCCACTCCCCCTCCGCCAAGTCATTGTTAGAATTACCCAATTACCATCTGATGGCAGTTTGGAATTTTTCTTAATTTGACCTTTGAAAAGTGCATTTTTGCGCTTGCGGTCTTTAATCGACGCCCCTATAAGGGCGCCACAGCACGCGCCCTTCGTCTATCGGTTAGGACGTCAGATTTTCATTCTGAAAAGAGGGGTTCGACTCCCCTAGGGCGTGCCACTTCCTCTCTGCCAAGTCGTTGTTCAAAAGAGCCTATTCGGTTTTGTGGATATTTCTGTTTTTTTCCGCAGAAGATGGCGAAGACACGCATTTTTCGCTTGCGATATCTCCTCTTCCCCCCTATGAGAGCGCTCACCGCACGCGCCCTTCGTCTATCGGTTAGGACGTCAGATTTTCATTCTGAAAAGAGGGGTTCGACTCCCCTAGGGCGTGCCACTTCCTTATCCAAAAATCGGAAAATCATTTTGCCAATGCTGCATCCAGCAGGCGCAACTGTATCCGTCGACTGCCCTGCCAATAGTCTGCGCTCAGGCTTCCGGCGGCATGGATTTGCAGGCCGCGTGATTTCATCAGGAGGTCGCCCAGAGGTGTATCTGCGGCACGGAAAGCGATCCCGTCCAGGCGTGAGCCGTCCATTGCTTCCAGTGTTATCTTGATGTGAGCAGTGCCCACCGGACGGACATCCCTCAAACGATGGGAGGGGATGGCGAAGATCGGCTGCGGATGACCGGAGCCATAGGGCCCGGCTTTTTCCAATTGATCGAAAAGGTCGAGGGTTGCTCCTGATGCCGACAGAGCGCCATCGATCTTCAATGAGTGGCTTGAGACGAGAGACGGCACGCGCGAGGCGGCACTCTCCTCGAAAAATGCCCTCAACGCCCCGAGTTTGGCTCGCTCGACGGTGAGGCCCGCTGCCATGGCATGACCGCCACCCTTCACCAGCAGACCGCTTTCCACGGCCGCCCGCACCATATGGCCCATGTCGAAACCATTGATCGAGCGGCCGGAGCCGGTGCCTTTCCCTTGCGAATCGAAGGCGATCGCGAAAGCGGGGCGCTTGAACTTCTCCTTCAGCCTAGCCGCAAGCAGACCGACGATGCCGGGATGCCAGCCTTCATGTGCGGTGACCAGAACATTGGCGCCCTCGCCGTCTCCGTATTCGGCCAGCACTTCGGCTTCCGCTTCGGCAAGCATCGCCGCTTCCATCGCTTGACGATCCCGGTTGAGTTCATCGAGGCGGGCTGCGATTTCCTCTGCCTGCACGCCGTCTTCGAGGGTCAGTAGGCGGCTGCCGAGCGCTGCATCGCTGATGCGTCCGCCGGCATTGATGCGCGGACCGATGAGGAAGCCAAAATGATAAGGCGTAACCGGTCCCGATAGGCCAGCCTTCCTGAAAAGTGCCGCGAGGCCGAGATTGGTCATATGGCGGGCCGCAATCAGCCCCTTGACCACGTAAGCTCGGTTCAACCCCTTGAGCGGCACAACATCACACACGGTCGCGAGCGCCACGAGATCGATCCACGCAAGAAGATCTAGATTTGCCGCTCGCTTGTCTCCGGCTTCACGCAAAAGACGCGCGGTGGCGACAAGAACAAGAAACACCACGCCGGCGGCGCATAGATGCCCCTGCCCCGACAAATCGTCTTCGCGATTGGGATTGACGAGCGCGACTGCTTTCGGCAGCTCGGTTCCTACCTGGTGATGGTCGATCACCACCACGTCACATCCCTTCGCCGCGGCGGCCGCAAGCGATTCGTGGCTAGTCGAACCACAGTCGACGGTGACGATCAGGCTCGCGCCGCGTGCGATCAACTGTTCCATGGCGGCAACATTCGGGCCATAGCCTTCGAATATGCGGTCAGGAATGTAGATTTCGGCATCGATCTCGAAATGCTTCAGGAAACGATAGAGAAGTGCTGAGGACGATGCTCCATCGACGTCATAGTCGCCGAATATAGCGACACGTTCGCGCCGGCGGATCGCTTCGAGAATTCGCGCCGAAGCCTTGTCGCAATCCGTCAGCGTCAATGGATCGGGCATCAGCGAGCGGATGGTCGGATCAAGAAAGGCCGGAGCGTCGTCCAAAGACACGCCACGCCCGGCAAGAACACGGGCGATGATCTCGGGAATCCCATGGATCTGGGCGATTGCCAGCGCACGGTTCTGCGCTGCCTGATCGAGCCTGGACATCCAGCGCTGCCCGGATGCAGACCGCTCCACTCCTAGAAATGCCCTCTGGACGGGATCCGCGGGTTCCTGGGGCGTTAAAGCGGTAAATGTCTTTGTCGTCATCGGCTATCCATAGCCGACGACGTGCAGAAGCGGAAATGCTTTCGCGTCAAAGCCAGTTGTGAATCAACAACCACACTGCAGCGAACATAGACGCCGATGCAACAGCGAGGATAGCGACAACAAATGAACCTGCCCTTTCAGGCTCGCCATCGTCTTCACCAACCAAATCCTCGTTGAACGAATAAACAAGCTTCAGATACGGCACACTGCTGTGCCCGCTGTGACGCTTGGGTTGGCCGTAAAGGCCGTCACTCATGTCAATAGACATCACGCAAACGCCTCCTCCTGCGATGGTGAATGAGGAGAGTGTACGGCGATTTTCTCCCTGCGACCAGTCATCAAACTGTCATTCGGGAATATTTTCACAAAATACTAAAATAGGGCCAAAGCGCGTCGCCGCTTCAGGTCTACACGCTACGCCTTGGCTTCTTGTTCTTGGCTGTTGTTACGCAGCCGGCCCGAGATTTTTCAGGATGCGCGGGGCCGCTCGATGCGGATCACCTGCGGCTCGCCGACGAGATAGGTCTCCTGCTTGATCCCCTCGACTGCCTTGCGGATCGATGCTTCGGTCGTGGCGTGGGTGACGAGGATGATCGTCTTGGAGGTGTCCGTCTGTGCGGGCTTCGGCCGCTGGACGATCGATTCCAGCGAAATGTTGTTTTCCGCCATGCGGGCCGCGACGCTGGCAAAAACGCCGGTGCGGTCGGCAACCGTCAGGCGGATGAAGTAGCCGCCTTCATGGCTGCGCATCCGGGCCTTCTGGTAGGGAGCAAGTGCGACTGCCGGAGTGCCGAGTACCGGCACGCGCTGCGCACCAGGCTGGCTCTTGGCGATGTCGGCGATATCGCCGAGCACGGCCGAGGCCGTCGCATTGCCGCCGGCACCGGGGCCGACCATCAGAAGTTCACCCAGGATATCAGATTCGATCGCCACGGCATTGGTGACGCCGTCGACCTGCGCAATCACGCTGTCATGCGGCACCATGGTCGGATGAACGCGCTGTTCGATACCGCTTTCGGTGCGCTGGGCAACGCCGAGCAGCTTGATGCGGTAACCGAGATCGGCAGCGGCCAGAATGTCGTCGATCGAGATGTTGGTGATGCCCTCGAGATAGATCTCGTCGGCTGCGATCTTCGTGCCGAAGGCGAGCGTCGTCAGGATCGCCAGCTTGTGGGCCGTGTCATTACCCTCGATATCGAAGGCCGGATCGGCCTCGGCATAACCGAGACGCTGGGCTTCCTTCAGGCACTCCTCAAACGAAAGGCCTTCCTTCTCCATCTTGGTGAGGATGTAGTTGCAGGTGCCGTTCATGATGCCATAGACGCGCGAGACAGTGTTACCCGTCAAGCTCTCGCGCAGCGCCTTGATGACCGGGATACCGCCGGCAACGGCGGCTTCGAAATTCAGGAGCGCGCCCTTTTCTTCGGCAATCGTCGCAAGCTCGACGCCTGAGGCCGCCAGAAGCGCCTTGTTGGCGGTCACCACATGCAGGCCGCGCTCCAGCGCGATCCTGACGGAATCGGCAGCAGCACCCGTGGCGCCGCCCATCAATTCGACGAAGACATCGATATCGGCTTCGGCTGCAAGCTTTTCCGGTGTTTCAAACCATGCCATGCCGGACATGTCGAAGCCACGGTCACGGTTGCGGTCGCGGGCGGTAATGGCAGTGATCTCGATCGCTCGTCCGCATGTCACGGCCAGTTCATTGGCACGTGTCTGGATGATCTTGACCAGCGAAGCACCCACGGTTCCAAGACCCGCGATGCCGACTTTGAGGGCGTCTGCCATTTCGCATTCCCGATGTTTGAAAAAGCGGCCACGAACGGGCCGCTTGAGGATTATGACGGTCGATGACCGACTTAGCGGTGCGTATTCAACGAAATGACGTTGTGCATCGTCTCGTCGACGGTCGAGAAAAACTTCTTGATATTACGGGCCGCCTGGCGGATCCGATGCTCGTTTTCAACGAGTGCGAGGCGAACGTAATCGTCGCCCATTTCGCCGAAACCAATACCCGGAGCGACGGCAACGTCAGCCTTTTCGACGAGAAGCTTGGAGAATTCAAGCGAGCCGAGGTGACGGAACTTTTCCGGGATCTTTGCCCAGGCGAACATCGTGGCAGCCGGCGGCGGCACTTCGAAACCGGCCTTGCCGAAGCTGTCGACCATCACGTCGCGGCGGCGCTTGTAGACATTGCGGACTTCCGCGATATCTGAGCCATCGCCGTTCAGCGCGTGGGTTGCAGCAACCTGGATCGGCGTAAACGCGCCGTAATCCAGATAGGATTTCACACGCGTCAGCGCTGCGATCAGGCGCTCGTTGCCGACGGCGAAGCCCATCCGCCAGCCCGGCATGGAGAAAGTTTTCGACATCGAGGTGAACTCAACGCAGACATCGATCGCACCCGGAACCTGAAGGACCGAGGGCGGCGGATTGTTGTCGTCGAAATAGATCTCGGAATAGGCAAGGTCAGACAACACGATGATGTCATGTTTCTTGGCGAATGCGATGACGTCCTTGTAGAAATCGAGGCTCGCCACAAAGGCCGTCGGGTTGGACGGATAGTTGATGATCAGCGCCAGCGGCTTGGGAATCGAGTGCTTTACCGCGCGCTCAAGCGGCGGGAAGAAGCTGTCGTCCGGCTCTACCGACATGGAGCGGATCACGCCGCCTGCCATCAGGAAGCCGAAGGCGTGGATAGGATAGGTCGGGTTGGGGCAAAGGATGACATCGCCAGGCGCGGTAATCGCCTGCGCCATGTTGGCAAAGCCTTCCTTCGAGCCGAGGGTCGCAACGACCTGTGTATCCGGGTTGAGCTTCACGCCGAATCGGCGAGCGTAATAGGCGGCCTGAGCGCGGCGCAGCCCCGGAATGCCCTTGGAGGACGAGTAGCGGTGGGTGCGCGGGTCCTGAACCACTTCGCACAGCTTGTCGACGATCGCCTTCGGTGTCGGAAGGTCGGGATTGCCCATGCCGAGATCGATAATGTCCGCGCCACCCGCTCGCGCGCTGGCCTTCAAACGGTTGACCTGTTCGAAAACGTAAGGCGGCAGTCTGCGGACTTTATGAAACTCTTCCATCTCTCTTCCCATTGGCGCACGAAGCAGCAATTGAGCGACATCAATGTGTCGCATCCGATTGCTTTGCGGCCAAACAGGACGAAAGGCAAGTGCTAAGAGAGGCGACCCGTTACTTCGAGATGGTGTTCAGCGCGTCAGTGCCATGCTCAGTGGCCAATTTGCGATATTCGGCGACGCGTTTCTTGTATTCAGCTTCGCTGATCGAACCGCTGCGGCGAGCACGAGCAAGTGCTGCCATACGAGGCTCGGTCTTGTTATAATCCTCGTCCTCGATCTGCTCGTTGGCGGCGAGAAGCGTGCGATCGAAGGTTGGATAGGTGCCGGTATCCTTCTTGGCCAGCGGACCCGGCGCGCGTTCAGTCTTAGACTGAGAAATAACGGCCGGCGGCGCGGTGTTGGGGATACCGTCGTCAAGCGCAAAGCTCTGGCTGTTGCAGGAGGCCAGCAGCGGCAATAGAGCCAGAGGTGCCGCGACAGACAAACATCCGATCCCGCGCTTTAGAATTCCCATGGCCTGCCCCATCTCCGTCAATGCCGTCATCGGACCCTGTCCGACCCTGACGCGGGCGGTGATCCGCCATCGTCGTCCTTTCCGGCACTTGTATTCGGTTTCGGGCGCGATGTACAAATGAAAACAACGGTCATGCACGGGAGGCTGCGATTGGCGCAAAAGTCCGACGATCACGGGCATTCCGGACAGGAATTTCCGGGCTTCGATGCGCGTTTCTTCGATGCCTATGCGATCAAGGACCCCCAGTCCCTGATGATGAATGCCGCGCGGGCATTCGAAAATCTGGGTCGCGCCGCCTCCGAATGGCTCGGACCGCGTGAACGCGGCGAGACATCCGATGATCTTTTCGCCGGGCCGATCGGCGATTTCATCAAGACCATGTCGGCGCTCACCGAATACTGGACTTCGGACCAGAAGCGGATGCTCGAAGCGCAGACATTGCTTCTGTCGACCTATTTCGAGATCTGGATGCGCAGCATTCAGCAGGCCGGCGGGCAGCAAGAAAACAGCGCCGAGGCGGATATGGCTGCAAACAAGGACCGGCGCTTCGCCGATGAGGACTGGTATCGCAACCCGTTCTTCTCCTTCCTGCGGCAAATCTATCTTGCAAGCGCCACCTGGGCCGAGAGGCTAGTGAGCGAGGCGGAGGGGCTGGACGAAATCACTAGATACAAGGCCCGATTCTATGTCCGGCAGTTCACAGCCGCGTTTTCACCCAGCAATTTCGCGATGACCAATCCGGAGGTCTGGCGCGCAACGGTGGAAAGCCAGGGCATGAACCTCGTCACCGGCATGCGGATGCTGACCGAAGACGTGATTGCCGGCGGCGGGCATTTGCGGTTGCGCCAGACGGATGCCAGCCAGTTCTCTGTCGGAAACAATCTCGCAATCACGGCCGGCAAGGTGATTGCCCGCAACGAACTGTGCGAGATCATCCAGTATGCGCCATCGACCGAGACGGTGTTCAAGCGACCGCTGGTGATCGTGCCGCCCTGGATCAACAAGTTCTACATTCTCGACCTGACGCCGGAAAAGAGCTTCATCAAGTGGTGTGTCGATCAGGGGCATACGGTCTTCGTCATCTCCTGGGTCAATCCGGACCGTGAGCATGCGGCAAAGGATTGGGAATCCTACATTCGCGAAGGCATCGATTTCGCGCTAGATACGGCCGAACAGGCAACCGGGGAAAAACAGGTCAATGCGATCGGCTATTGCGTCGGCGGAACGTTGCTTGCCGCAACCCTTGCCTGGCATGCGCAGAAGAACGATGCGCGCATCGCCTCCGCCACACTTTTGACCGCGCAGGTGGATTTCGCCGAAGCTGGCGAGTTGAAGGTATTCGTCGATGAGGAGCAGCTTGCCGTCATCGAGGCACAGATGAAGACGAGCGGCTATATGGCGGCATCGCAGATGGCGGCGGCGTTCAACCTTCTCCGCTCTTCGGAGCTGATCTGGCCCTATGTCGTCAACAACTACCTGAAGGGCAAGGAGCCTATGGCCTTCGACCTGCTCTACTGGAACTCCGATTCGACGCGGGTGGCGGCCGCCAACCACGCTTATTACCTGCGCAGCTGTTATCTCGACAACGCGCTCTCTGCCGGCCAGATGAAGCTCGGCGGCGGCTCGATCGATCTCCGCGACATCAGCATCCCGATCTACAATCTCGCCACGCGCGAAGATCACATTGCCCCTGCCCGCTCCGTCTTTCGCGGCAACGCCCTGTTCGGCGGGCCGGTCGAATTCGTTCTCTCCGGCTCCGGGCATATTGCCGGCGTCGTCAACCCACCGAGCCGGACGAAGTATCGTTATTGGGCCCAAGGCGACACAGGTGCCAAGTCTGCAGATACGCTGGACGGCTGGTTGAAGGAGGCGACTGAAACCGCTGGCTCCTGGTGGCCGCATTGGCAGGCATGGGTGGAAGCGCAGGATACCGACCTTGTTCCGGCCCGCATTCCCGGCGACCGAACCCTGTCACCGCTTGGAGACGCCCCCGGCACCTATGTTCTGGCGCGCGCCTGACGGACTTCTCATGCGTTTTCACCCTCCTCTTATTCCCGCCACGCTGGTGCAGCGCTACAAGCGCTTCCTGTTCGACGCCATTCTGGGCGACGGAACGCCGATTACCGGCTCCTGCCCCAATACCGGCTCGATGCGCGGGTTGACGACGCCGGGATCGCGGATCTGGCTTTCCGAGCATGACAGCCCGACGCGCAAGTACCGGCATGTCTTCGAGATGATCGAGGCGGATGGAGAGGTAGTCGGCGTCAATACCGGCATGCCAAACAAACTCACTGAAGAAGCAATCCGCACCGGCCTGATCCCCAGCCTTTCCGGTTATCCGACAATCTTACGGGAGCAGAAATACGGCCGCAATTCGCGGATCGATTTCCTGCTGAAAGGCGACGGCCTGCCGGATGCCTATGTGGAGGTGAAGAACGTCCATTTCAGTCGGCAGGCGGGACTGGCCGAATTTCCCGATACGGTCACCAAGCGCGGCGCCAAGCATCTGGAAGAACTTGGCGACATGGCGGAACTTGGTCACCGGGCGGTGATGATCTACCTCATCCAGAGACCGGATTGCCAAAGCTTCTCGATCTGCGCCGACCTCGATCCGTTTTACGCTGCGGCATTCGCCCGGGCACAGAAACGTGGTGTCGAGGCATACGCACTCAGATTCGCGGTTTCTCCCGAAGGAATAGAACCGCTGGATCTGATCGAAATGAAGCCCCTGCCGGGAGGAATGCAGTCGGAGTTATTGTTCGCCATGGACTAAGGCGGGCGTGCTGCATTATGAACGGGGGAACGATTGAGAGAAATATGATGGTCAATTACATCGAGGCGGTTTCCGCCCCCCAAAAAAACACGGGTGCAATCCGCCTTTACAACACGGCCGACGACTTCGCCAGCATGCGCAAGGCGTGTCTTCTGACCGCACGTTGCCTCGACGAACTCGCTTCGATCATCAAGCCGGGCGTTACCACCGCGGCGATCGACCGGTTCGTTTTCGAATTCGGCATGGATCACGGCGCGCTTCCCGCTACGCTGAACTATCGCGGTTACAAATATTCGGTCTGCACTTCGATCAACCATGTCGTCTGCCACGGCATGCCGGACGACAAGCCGCTGCGCGAAGGCGATATCGTCAATATCGACGTGACCTACATTCTAGACGGATGGCATGGCGATTCCAGCCGCATGTATCCCGTCGGGCAGATCAAGCGTGCTGCCGAACGGCTGCTGGAAGTGACGTATGAATGCCTGATGCGCGGCATTGCCGTCGTCAAGCCCGGCGTGCGCACCGGCGCAATTGGTGAAGCGATCCAGACCTATGCGGAAGCCGAGCGCTGCTCCGTCGTGCGCGATTTCTGCGGCCATGGCGTCGGGCAGTTGTTCCACGATTCGCCGAACATCCTGCATTACGGCAGATCCGACGAAGGGCCAGAATTGAAAGAGGGCATGATCTTCACGATCGAGCCGATGATCAATCTGGGCAAGCCGCATGTGAAGGTTCTTGCCGATGGCTGGACGGCGGTGACCCGCGACCGGTCGCTTTCGGCACAATACGAACACGCAATCGGCGTTACCGCCACGGGCTGCGAGATCTTCACCCTTTCGCCGGGTGGTTTCGACCGCCCCGGACTTCCGCCGCTCGAAAGCTGATCCATGAACAAGCGCCCCGCCTCCTCGCAAGATTCGCATGAACCAGCCGAGGAGACGGGCCGCGACGACCTGTTCGCCGACGAGCGCGGTTATTTTGCCGAACATGTGGGAAAACGGCCGCCGCTCAAGGCGGATCAGCTGCCCGGAGCCGCCGAGCATTATCTCGGGCACCGCGAGCGGTTACGCGACAAATACCGCGACCATGGCGATACGTCGCTCGCCGACTACGAAATCCTCGAACTTCTGCTGTTCCGCTCGATCCCGCGCCGGGACACCAAACCTCTCGCGAAAGCGCTATTGGCCCGTTTCGGTTCGCTTGCAGGCGTGTTTGGCGCCCCGACAAGCCTGCTGCAGGAGGTCAAGGGGATCGGCGAGAGCGTCGCGCTCGATCTGAAACTGGTTGCGACGGTCGGCCAGCGGATTTTGCGCAGCGAGATTCGTGAAAAGCAGGTTCTCTCTTCCTGGTCTTCCGTGATCGATTATTGCCATGCGGCCATGGCCTATGAATCCCGCGAGCAGTTCCGCATCCTGTTTCTCGACAAGCGCAATGCGCTGATCGCCGATGAAATCCAGGGCAAGGGAACGGTCGATCACACGCCGGTCTATCCGCGCGAAGTGGTGCGGCGGGCGCTGGAACTTTCCGCCACCGCCATCATTCTCGTCCACAATCACCCGAGCGGCGACCCGACCCCGTCACGCGCCGATATCGACATGACCAAAACGATCGTGGATACGGCAAAACCGCTCGGCATCACCGTTCATGATCACATCATCATCGGCAAGGATGGCCATGCCAGCCTCAAGGGATTGAGGCTGATCTGACCCCTCGCCCGGTTTTCAGCCGGCGAAATAGGCGTCCTGATCGAGATCTTCCAGCAGGCCGGGTTGGGTTGGCTTCCAGTTCAGCCACGCTTTTGTTTTCGCGCTCGATGCCGGGCTATTCATGCTGGCAAAATGGGCGAACCAGCCGAAATGCGCCGCGGCCTCTTCGTGGTTTTTGGAGACGACCGGCACGCCGAGACGGCGGCCGATCAACTCGGCAATCTGCCTGAACGGGACACCTTCTTCCGCCACCGCATGGTAGCGCGGCTCAAGTGCTCCCCGCTCCAGCGCCAAACGATAGACGTTTGCGGCGTCTAACCGATGGACCGCCGGCCAGCGGTTGTCGCCATCGCCGACATAGGCGGAGACGCCGGTATCGCGCGCCTTGGCGATCAACATCGGGACGAAACCGTGGTCGCCGGTTCCATGAACGGAGGGCGGCAGACGGATCAGAGAGACTTTAACGCCGCGCTCAGCGATTGCCGCCACGGCCTCTTCAGTCGCGACACGGGGAATGACGGATGAGCCGACATTCGGCAGGTCGTCTTCCGTGGCCGGCCGCCCCAGCTGAAGCAGGCCCGTGCCGGATGTCACCAGAAAAGGACGATTGGATCCGGCGAGCGCGTCACCAAGGGCCGCTATGATCGGTCGATCCGCCTCGCAGTTCTCCTTGAACCTGGAAAAATCGTGGTTGAAACCCGTATGGATCACCGCATCGGCCGCAGCAGCTCCGGCCTGAAGGCTGGTAAGATCATCCAGAGACCCAGAATGCACCTCGGCTCCGGCAGCCTGCAACGAAGCATGACTGGCCTCGGAGCGAGACAGGCCGAGAACCTGATGACCCGCAGAAACAAGCTCCCGAACGACGACGGAACCGACAAAACCCGTTGCACCCGTAACAAAGACACGCATATGAAACCCTCATGCTGGCATGTTGACGGATGTCGAATATGATCCGGATGCGGGCGATAAAAGCCGTGACCTTATACCCGTATCGGGACTAACAGGCTGACGACAATGGCAGAGGCGATCGACAAAGCGCGGGACGACAATCCGCTTGGGAGCTACCTGAAGGATCGCCGGGCAAAGCTCGATCCGGCGGAATTTGGTATCGAAGCAACACGCCGCCGCACGCCGGGGCTGAGGCGCGAAGAAGTTGCTCAGCGCGCCAATGTCAGCGCCACATGGTATACGTGGCTGGAACAGGGCCGCGGTGGCTCACCGTCGAGCGATGTACTGGACCGGCTCGCCAAGGCGCTGGCGCTCACCAGCGCCGAACGCGAACATCTTTTCCTGCTGGCGCAGCATCGGCCGCCTGAAATACGCCACCAGCCGTTTGAGCCCATATCAGCGCAATTACAGCGGGTTCTGGACGCAATGACATTTAGCCCAGCCGTACTGCGCACCGCGCTTTGGGACGTCGTCGGCTGGAATGCCGCGGCAAGCGTGGTCATGACCGATTACGCTCTCCTGCCACCGGAAGAACGCAACATTCTGAAGCTGATCTTTTGCAACCAACGGGTTCGCGGACATATGGTCAACTGGGAACGGGACGCTCGCTCGGCGGTCGCGTCTTTCCGTGCCGAAGCGATCAAGGCGGCACCTGCGCAAGCTCTGCAGGCGATGGTCGAAGAGCTCAGCCAGGCAAGCCCCGAGTTCAGTGCGATCTGGCAGAATTACGACATCCAGAATTACGGAGCCGGAACGAAGCATTTCCGCCACGAGATCGCCGGCGACCTGATGATGGAATATTCCTCCTTTACCGTCGATGGCCGGCCGGATCTCGGCCTTGTCGTGTTCACACCGATGACCGAAGCCGATGCCGAGCGCGTCAGGCAGCTGCTCAAGACCGCGCGAAACGACCGATAACCACAGGCATCACTCGAAAGCCATCATCGCTGCACCGCACAATAGTCGTATTCTTAGACAGGCTTGGGCCTTGCTCACGCAGTTGTCTTTTGTCATTTTCGAAAAATTGCCGCATGCAATCAGAATTTTAGAATAGTCGTGTAGATCAGGTCTGGTTGTTTTGGCTGGCGAGACCAGCGGGTTCCAAACGGAGAATTTCATGCACCAGTACGACCTCATCGTGGTTGGCAGCGGACCGGCCGGACGGCGTGCTGCCATCCAGGCGGCAAAGCTCGACAAAAAGGTGCTCGTCGTCGAGCAAGGTCGGCGCGTCGGCGGCGTATCGGTTCATACCGGCACGATCCCGTCGAAGACACTGCGCGAAACCGCGCTCAATCTTTCCGGCTGGCGAGAACGGGGCTTTTACGGCCGCTCCTACAGGGTCAAGCAGGAGATCAGCGCAGAAGACCTGCGCCGCCGCCTGCTCATCACGCTCGACCATGAAGTCGACGTTCTGGAACATCAGTTCGCCCGCAACCGGGTTCAGCATATTCGCGGCAAGGCGAGCTTCGTCTCGAAGGATACGATGCAGATCGTCAAGGATGACGACGACACCGTTCACGTCACGGGCAAAAGCATCCTTCTGGCAGTCGGTACCCGCCCCTATCGTCCGGAATCGATTCCCTTCGATAACAAGACGGTTCTAGACAGCGACGAATTGCTGGAGATCCACAATCTCCCTCGCTCGATCGTGGTGATAGGCGCCGGCGTCATCGGCATCGAATACGCGACGATCTTTTCCGCGCTGGACGCTGCGGTTACCGTCATCGATCCGAAATCGACGCTTCTCGATTTCATCGACAAGGAAATCATTGAAGACTTCACCTATCAGCTGCGTGACCGCAACATGAAGCTTCTGCTCGGGCAGAAGGCCGAGAAGGTGGAGAAACTGGCGGATGGCAAGGTTGCCGTGACGGTGGACACAGGCCGCAGGATCGTCGCCGACATGGTGCTCTATGCAGCCGGACGCGTTGGTGCGACCGATACGCTGAACCTCGCGGCCGCGGGACTGGATGCCGACAGCCGGGGCCGACTTCGCGTCAACCCGGAAACCTTCGAGACCTCCGTGCCTGGCATCTATGCCGCCGGCGACGTTGTCGGCTTTCCGAGCCTTGCCTCCACATCGATGGAACAGGGGCGGATCGCGGCCCGTGTCGCAGTCGGCGCGATGGCCAAGGAGCCGCAGAAATATTTCCCTTATGGCATCTATGCCGTGCCGGAAATTTCCACCTGCGGCCTGACAGAGGAAGAGATGCGGGAGCGCGGCATATCTTATGAATGCGGTGTCGCCCGCTTCCGAGAAACGTCGCGCGGCCACATCATGGGTCTCGATAGCGGCCTCTTGAAGCTGATCTTTTCGCTGAAGACGCGGCGCTTGTTGGGTGTCCATATCGTCGGCGAAGGTGCGACCGAACTGGTTCACATCGGCCAGGCAGTGCTTAACCTCAAGGGCACCGTCGAGTATTTCGTCGAGAACACTTTCAACTATCCGACGCTTGCTGAAGCCTACAAGATCGCTGGCCTCGATGCCTGGAACAGGATGGGGGAAAAACGGACCGAGGAACCCGCCACCAAGACCGTTCAGCTGACGGATACCGCCACTCCAACAACGGTTGAGGTGAATGTCACCGTCGAAAAGAAGAAGGCATCTTCAAAGTAGGCAGTATTCACGACTAACAAAAAAGCCGCTCCTTTCGGGCGGCTTTTTTGTTGTGGCCGATTTTGACCAGCAGATACAAAAATGGCCCCGAAAGGGGCCATTTTCGCAAATTTTCGTCGCGATTAACGCGAGTAGAATTCGACGACCAGCGACGGTTCCATGATGACCGGGTACGGTACATCCGAGAGAGCCGGTACGCGGGCGTAGGTGGCAACCATCTTGTTGTGGTCGACTTCGAGGTAATCCGGAACGTCGCGTTCAGCGAGCGAAACGGCTTCGAGAACCGTGACGAGCTGCTTGGACTTCTGACGGACTTCGATGACGTCGCCGGCCTTGCAACGGTAGGAACCGATGTTGACGCGAACGCCATTGACCGTAACGTGGCCGTGGTTGACGAACTGACGGGCAGCGAAGACGGTCGGAACGAACTTGGCGCGGTAGACGATGGCGTCCAGACGCGATTCCAAGAGACCGATCAGGTTTTCACCGGTGTCGCCCTTGCGGCGGTTGGCTTCTTCGTAGATCGCGCGGAACTGCTTCTCGCGGATGTCGCCGTAGTAGCCCTTCAGCTTCTGCTTTGCGCGGAGCTGAACACCGAAGTCGGAGAGCTTGCCCTTGCGGCGCTGGCCGTGCTGGCCCGGGCCGTATTCGCGGCGGTTAACCGGGGACTTCGGACGGCCCCAGATGTTTTCGCCCATACGGCGGTCAATTTTATACTTGGACGATTCGCGCTTGCTCATCGCATTTCCTTTCGAACGGTTGCACCGGTTTGTTGCCAAACCGGATGAAGGAAACACGCCCTCCTCTGAACCTCGTTTTGGAAGTTCTGACAGGCTTCTCACGAAAGCGATCGGAGAGTGCCACGGGACATGTCAATAAAACACCGGGCGTTGCCACCCGGTGCTGGGCCGGTCTTTAGGGGGCTGTCATGGAATTGTCAACAGCGGAATGGCTTTAAGCCCTTTATTCCGCAGCGATCTTGAGATCGCCCTCATCGGGTGCCTCGGCCGCACCGGGTGCGGTTTCAGCCTGCAGGTCCGGGAACGCGACGATGCGCTTGCCGGCGAAATCCGCGTGGACGACGATCAACCCCTGCTCCTCGAAATAACCGAGAAGGCGCCTCGCGCGGCGCGCGGAATGGGTGCCGTAAGCGCGGGCGATGCGGGCATCAGACGGGCAAGGCTCGGAACCGAGTGCCGCCTTGGCCATCATCAGGAACACGCCCTGAAGGTCATCGGAGACACCATTCGACAGCGAAAGCACGGTCGCCCAGGCCTCGCTCGCCGCCATGGTCGCATCGACGCCGGAACGGGCGATCGCGGTGCGGCGGCGGAAATCGCTGAGCGAGATCGGCGGGCCGGGCAGACGGCGCATGCGGGCGCGCACGAGAAAATCCTGATAGAGGACGCTGTCGGTCCGATAAGCCGATTGCGGATCGTCGAGAATTTCCGACATCACCGCCATCAGCCGCTCTTCGCGCTCTTCTTCAGTCAATTCCGGCATGGCCACACGGGATTCGTTGGCCGCTGGCTGAACTGCTGCCGGCGTCGAACGGGAGAGTTCAGCCAGAATATCGGTGGTCGGGCGTGGCGTCGGTGTCGGGCGGCGAACTGCGGTGATCGGCCGGGCGAATTCTTCCGGATCCGGCGTGAAGATCAAGTCTTCGACATCCTGCGGCGCATCCGGCAGCGGCATCAGCTTGGGGCTGGAGGAGCGCGCCGAGGTTTCGACATTGCCGATGACGATCGGCAGCGGGCGGCGCGACAGAGCCGGGCCGAGAGCGACAAAATTGCCGCGCTTCAGGTCGCGGAACATTTCCGCCTGGCGGCGATCCATACCAAGCAGGTCGGCCGCTCGCGCCATGTCGATATCGAGGAAGGTACGGCCCATCAGGAAGTTTGAGGCTTCGGCCGCAACGTTCTTGGCAAGCTTTGCCAAGCGCTGGGTTGCTATGACGCCGGCGAGACCACGCTTACGGCCGCGGCACATGAGGTTGGTCATCGCGCCGAGCGACATTTTTCGGGCATCTTCTGAGACATCGCCGCCGACTGACGGCGCAAACATCTGCGCTTCGTCGACGACAACGAGAACCGGGTACCAATAATCGCGATCGGCATCGAACATGCCATTCAAGAAGGCGGCCGCGGCACGCATCTGCTCTTCGAGATCGAGACCTTCGAGCGTCAGCACGCAGGAGACGCGGTTCTTGCGGATGCGGTTGGCGATGCCGGCGAGTTCGGCTTCGGTGCGTTCGCCATCGACGACCACATGGCCGTATTTATCCGACAGGGTGACGAAATCGCCTTCCGGATCGATGACGACCTGCTGCACCCAGGGGGCAGACTGTTCCAGCAGGCGGCGCAGAAGATGCGATTTTCCCGAACCGGAATTGCCCTGAACAAGCAGACGCGTCGCCAGAAGCTCCTCGATATCGAGCTTGGCCGGCGCTCCGCCGGTCACAGTTCCCATATCGATGCCGACTTGCACTATGCTGCCCTCGTATGCCGTAGATTGGTGGTTTGCCGGCAGTCTTGCTGCGGTGACACAGCGCGCCGACCCCTCCCCTTAACAGAGATCGAGATTCGTTTCTGCGGGAAAGAGAGAAAAATCACAGTCTTTGAAATTCGACTTCTGCGATCAGGCAGCGGCCCGTTTGAAGCCGAGCGACAGAAGCCCCGCACCGATCATCAGTGAACCGCCGGTGCGATTGACGATGCGCTGAACCCTGGGCTTGCGGATCGTGTTGCGCGCCATCGAAGCCAGAAGACCGTAAAGTGCGGCATTGATGGTCGCGAGAACCAGAAAGGTCACTTCAAAGACCGCCATCTGGAAGAAGAGCGGCCGCGTCAGATCGAGGAACTGCGGCAGGAAAGCGACGAAAAAGACGATGCTTTTCGGGTTGAGCGCCGTCACCGCATAGGTGTGGAGGAAGACGCGAAATGGTCGGACGACCGGCGTATCCGCCTCTTCGACGGCTTCCGCCTGTGCAGAAACAGGAGCGCGCCAGAGCTTGATGCCCAGATAGATGAGATAGGCGGCGCCGACCCATTTCAATACCGTGAACAGCATGGCGGATGTCGCGAGCAGCGCACCGAGGCCGAGCATGGACGCGGTCATGGCAGTGAAATCACCAAGAGCCACCCCAGCCACCGTCGCGCTTGCCACCTTGCGACCATGGCTCAGTGCATAGGATATGACGAGAAGGATGGTCGGTCCCGGAATTGCCAAAAGCACGGCGGAAGCGGCGACGAATGCAAGCCAGTGTTCGAGCGACATGGAAGTTTCCTCAGGTAGATAAGCAAGATCAAGTCACGGAAAGATCCGCATGACAAGTGTGCGTTTCAGGCGCAGCGGCGCCAGCTGTAAAGAATGTCAGGCTCGTATTGTTCGTTGTCTGCGCCATCGGTTTCGCGAACGGCCTCAAATCCCTGACTTTCATAAAAATGCCGGGCACCGGTATTCTTCTGAAAGGTCCAGAGATTAAGGCGCGCATGACTGGCCTTGGCGAGATAGAGAAGGCGAGAGCCGATGCCCTGCCCCTGCATGTGCGGCAGGATATAAAGTTGATCGACCCAGCCCTGGCGGAACGCGATGACGCCGATCAGTTCACCCTCTCGCGTGGAGCCCCAGATGGCGCAATTCGAGAACAGGTATCCCGACCAGAAAGCCCGATCCTCTTCCGGCTTGTGAAGGCCGGCGAGCCATGGAAGTCGCGCATGGAATGTGGTGCGAAACACATTCGATGCGGCCTCCATGTCTGCCAGGGCCAGTTGGCGGCAGGTCAGACCGTCGCTCACAGGTAGTTCCTCCAGTCGACGAACCGGGACTGCAGGACGAAATCGACCTCCGGAACGTTCTCCGGCAAACCGATATCCCGAAGCATGTGATTGTCGAGATCGGACGAGCGGTTTGCCGAAAACGGCGAAGAGCGCCTGACGAGGGTCGCGACAAGTGCCTTTATCAGACGCCAGGGACCGTGGCGCCGGTGAAGAGCGTCCATTTCTGCCGACAGAACATCGGCAACCATTACGTGCATTTCACGCATAGCTTTTCCGCCCCGCCTCGCGCATGCGAGCGGGTCCTTTCGTGGTTTTGGAAAGACGCGCGCGGAAGTGCTAACGGCGATAGCCGCCAGACGGATAGACCGGTCACGTCAAATCGAGTTTAGATCGAGAAAGATGCCAAAAGGCGGATTCCGGGCGTTATCAGCCGCGGAAAGCCAGTCCGAGCAGATTGCGCGGGTAATTCACCCGCATGGTTCGGACCAATCCGCCAGAGAGGCGCATGTAAGCAGAAAATGTATTCATCGATGCTCTCCCTTGCTTGAGTTGCGGATGCTGGAACATTGCACGCTCTTTCCAAACGCGCAAGCACTCACAATCGAAAATTGCACTCAAAGGTATTTTTGTTGCACAAGGGCAACAGTCGGCGATCAGGCCATGCCTCAGCCGGTGCGCAGGCCAAACCCCTGCATCAGACGGCGGGTGGCAAAATCCGGATTACCCGAGGTGAAGACGGCAAAGTCGAAACCTTCGGGATGTTCAGCGCCTTCGATGAGCGGCGCTTTGCGTCGTGCCTGCCTTGCTATTGCTTCAGCTGGGTCGAGCCAGTCGACGGGCCAGGGCGCAAGACGCCGGAAGAGATTGGCCATGAAGGGGTAATGCGTGCAAGCAAGCACGACGATATCGGTCTTCTCGCCATCCTTCTCGACGAAACATGGGGCGATCTCGGCGAGCACCTCGTCATCGGAAATCGCCTCGCCGCGGATATAACTTTCCGCCATGCGGGCGAGATTTTCGGATCCGACGAGGCGGACATGACACTGGGTGGCGAAGGACTGGATGAGATCGCGCGTATAGGCGCGCTTGACGGTGCCGGGAGTTGCCAGAACCGAAACGAGGCCGGAACGAGTGCGTTCGGCCGCGGGCTTGATTGCCGGCACGGTGCCGACGAAGGTCATGTGCGGGAATTTTTGGCGCAGTGCGGCACCGGCAAGGGTGAAAGCCGTATTGCAGGCGATGACGCAGATTTCGGGCTGATGTTCCGCAAGAAGCTTTTCGAATAGCGAAAGGATGCGGCTCTGCAGAGCGCCCTCCTCCCAACTGCCATAGGGAAAGGCTGCATCGTCGGCAACGTAAACGAAACCGCGCTCGGGCATCAGCACGCGCGCTTCACGCAGCACCGTCAGCCCACCAATGCCCGAATCGAACACCAGTATGGGCTTCAGCTCATTCGCCGCTGTCATTCCCCTCTGTCTCCCCTGAATCTGAAGCCTTCTTCTGTCTCGGGACAATCTTTTCCGGCCATTTCCGCGGAAAGCGATCAAGCGAGCGTATAACACCGCGAAACACGCTGATCTCCTGTTCGGAAAAGGCCCGACGCGACAGGACGGCACGAAGGTTGTCGATCATTTTGGGCTTTTTTTCAGGCGGATGGAAATAACCGCGGGCATCCAGCGCCTCTTCGATATGCTCGAACATACCGAGCACCTGCTCCTTCGTCGAAGGGTTCTGTTCGATCGGCTGGAAGCGTGTCTCTTCAAGGTCGTCCATGCCCGACTTCATCCAGTCATAGGACATGAGAAGCACGGCCTGGGCAATATTGAGCGACGCGAAGGCGGGGTTTACCGGGAAGGTGACGATCTCGTCGGCAAGCGCCACTTCTTCATTGTTAAGGCCCCAGCGCTCACGGCCGAAGAGGATTCCGGTCTTTTCGCCCGCCTTGAATTTTTCCCGCAGGGTGGCGGCAGCAAAGACCGGCGAGCGGACGGGCTTGAAGCCGTAACGCTCGCGGGCCGTCGTGGCATAGACGAAGTTGAGGTCGCTGATCGCCTCTTCCAGCGTGTCATAGACCTTGGTGCCGTCGATGACGTGATCGGCCTTGGAGGCGGCAGAGCGCGCCTTTTCATTCGGCCAGCCATCACGCGGGTTGACGAGGCGGAGTTCGACGAGGCCGAAATTGGCCATGGCGCGGGCGACCATGCCGATATTTTCGCCGAGTTGCGGCTCGACCAGAATGATCGCCGGTCCTTCGGCAATGAGTTCACGTTCGCTATTGGTGCCCGACATATTCGTTTCCGCTTGTTCTTGGAGCCGGGCAATAGACCCGTCGGCCAACAACGGCAAGCCGGTTATTGGCTCTTTTGCTCATCTGCTGCCGGCGGATAAAGGCGATTGAGCAGATTGGCGACCATATCCGCCCCATGTGCGGCGCCCTGCCCCGGTGCCGGCAAATTGCCGCTTGCAGCAGCATGGCGCGGCGTCTTGATGGAAAAACAGTCAGCCTTCCTGGCTGTGGCCTTCTCCAGCGCCTGCCTTGCATTATCAATCGCTCGGTGCATTTCCGGGTCGTTGCCGTTTCCAGCATTTGCAAAATCCCGCGCCAGGATCCGGGCCCAATAGGAGGTGGCGAGGAAAATCGCCAATGTCTGGCGGATCGGCCCCGGCCGGGTGACCAGCGACCATGCACTGCCCAGCGGACGCGCAGCAACGGTCAGGTCTCGGTAAGTCTCATCGAGGCGGTTCGACAATTCGATCAGCCGGTAGCGGCTTTCCCCGTTGTCCACCGCCTCCAGCAACTGTCCGAGCGCGTCGTACCATCGGGCAACCGCCAGTTCGACGGTCGAGCGGGTGGAGGATGGAAAGATGACGAAGGCGACGAACATGCCGGCGATTGAGCCGATCACCGTTTCCTCCAGCCGCAGCAACAGGACCTCGTATGTGAGCTGGCCGATCAGGCCATAGACGAGGCAGAGAACGATGGTGACGAAGAAACTGAGGAGCGCGTAGGAGACCTGCAGGTAATAGAAGGCCAGAAAGACACAGACGGCCGCAAGGCCGACAGTCGTTGTCGTATGACCGGAAAGCAGCGTCGCTAAGGCAAGGCCGATGGCAACGCCGAGCAGCGTACCGACCGATCGCTGGATCGCCCGCAATGCCGCATCGCCACGCGAGCGGGTGTTGTTGAACACGAGAAATGCCGTCAGCACGGCCCAGAACCAGCGGTCACGGGAGAGAAGCAGCCCGAAGACCATGGCGATGCCGGAGGCGATAGTGATCTGGACAGCCGCACGCACAAGCGGGTTCTTCCAGGAGAAATCCGGTTTCACCGGCGGCCCTGCCCGCGGCACATCACCAAAGGCCATCAATTGCTGGAAAGCCCGGTCGGTGGCGGCCTCACGCAGGGCGGAGGAAGCCCGCTGTAGCCATAACAGCGCGTGGACGCTCTGCCTCTTCCGCTCTTCACCGGCCGCAATAGAAGGGTCTTCCGCAATCCGCTTTGCCGCGACCGCATCATCATGGAGCACGGCACTCACCAGTGCGGCGGGCGGCAAGGCCCCAAGCGACTGCACGATCACGCTTTCGGCAGCGAGGTGAAGGTCGAAGATGGCGATCGAGACGGCCATTACGGGACTGCTGTCACTTGGCATGGAGCCGTCAGCATTGCGCGGGAGAAGGCCTTCCGCCATCAGCACCACGTCCTTCAGCTGCTCTTCCATCTGGCGCAGTTCGAGGCGATCTTTCTCCGTCAGCATTCCCCTTGCGGCAAACCCGGCAAGTCGCAGCAGAATATCCGACACACGATGCTGTATCGCCCGAAGAGTTTTGCTCAGATCGCGACGCCAGTCGTCAACCAGCAGGTATTTGCGGATCAGGTGCCCGAAGGCGACGGCAAAAAGCGGCCCCAAAGCCGCCAGCGGCAGTTCCGAAAATGTCGGTCGCAAATAGGCGCCGATGAAATAGGAAATGAACGCGAACATGCCGACGGCAAAACCGCGCTGGCCGAATACGCGCGCAAGGCTCGCCGCAAGGATGACACACAGGAAAGTCAGGTCGGCGACAAGCCGGTAAGGTTCGAGCGCTGCCGCAAGCGTGATGCAGAAAAGGCTTGCCGCGCAGCCCATCAGGCGCGTCGTCAGCTGGTCGCCGGGCCTCTTGTCCTTCACGGCGACGCCGCCTTCGATCGACAGCACGATCGCCAGTGCATAGGAAATCGACGGCAGCGGCGTTACCGCCAGATGAATGGCGATCAGGACGAGGATCGAGGCGAGGATGGTGAGCGTCACGCGCGCTCCCATCTTCACCCGCGACAAGGCGGGATCATGGGCCAGCAGACGATCGGCAAACGTCATGGCCATCCGCCGCGCCCTAGACATCGCTTGTAGCATTGCGAAGCCGGGCACGCCCGGCATCACTCGCCCTTGGCTATCGACTGCATTTCCTCGACGACGCTATCGCTTTCACCATCGGCCACGCGGTGGATGTCGTCGATCACGGGCTTGCCGCCCTCATCGATTACATCGAAATGCACTTCGGAGGCCGTGTCCTTCAGATCGGCGTCATCGATGCAGGTCCACTGCTTGAACGTGACCTTGAAATCCGTTTTGCCATTCGCGGCCACACCCGGCGCGATGACGATATCCTGCAGCGGGCAGCCATCCTGCGAGGCGGTGACGACATCGTAACCGAATGGGTCGCCTGGCTGGTTGTTTTCCGTTTCATAGGCCGGATGCTTGGCGGCATCGGCATAGGCCGTCTGGAAGCGCTTGCTGAACAGGCGCGCCAGCGGATCGGGATCGAAGATGAACTTCCAGTCGCTGTCGTTGCTGTTCCAATTTTCTTCGGTGACCTTCATCACCTCCTTGACCGGATCGACGGGTTCGGCAGCAACCGAAACCGTGGACAGAAACGACAGGGCAAGAGCGAGCGGCAGAGTTCGCATGGCGGTGATCCGTATTCGAAGCGATTTGCGCGGACATTACCCCTCGGCCTTTATTTGGCAATGACCATTCTTGCTGTTTTTCAAAGCCAGAAGGGCCCTGCGTTGAAATCTCACAGAAAAGCCGCCAATCCCTGTCTCACGGCTTTGCACACCTGCCCTGCGATGTTATAGCGCAACCCGTTGATCCATTCGGGGCCGGTCCGGCCCATACACGACAAGAGGAAGTCCATGCAGAAGATCAAGGTAGCCAACCCGGTCGTCGATCTCGACGGCGACGAGATGACCCGCATCATCTGGCAGTTGATCAAGGATAAGCTGATCCTGCCCTATCTCGATCTCGACATCGAATATTACGATCTTTCTGTCGAGAACCGCGATGCCACCGACGACCAGGTGACGATCGACGCCGCCAACGCCATCAAGAAGCACGGCGTCGGCATCAAGTGCGCCACCATCACGCCGGACGAAGCCCGCGTCGAAGAATTCAAGCTGAAGAAGATGTGGAAGAGCCCTAACGGCACGATCCGCAACATCCTCGGCGGCGTCATCTTCCGCGAGCCGATCATCATGCAGAACGTGCCGCGTCTGGTTCCGGGCTGGACCAAGCCGATCATCGTCGGCCGTCACGCTTTCGGCGACCAGTATCGCGCAACTGACTTCAAGTTCCCGGGCAAGGGCAAGCTGTCGATCAAGTTCGTCGGCGACGATGGCCAGACGATCGAGCATGACGTGTTCGACGCACCGTCCTCGGGCGTTGCCATGGCAATGTACAACCTCGACGACTCGATCCGCGATTTCGCCCGCGCTTCGTTCAACTATGCCCTGCAGCGCGGCGTTCCCTGCTACCTGTCGACCAAGAACACGATCCTCAAGGCCTATGACGGCCGCTTCAAGGATCTGTTCCAGGAAATCTTCGACGCCGAATTCAAGGCGCAGTACGATGAAGCCAAGATCTGGTACGAACACCGCCTGATCGACGACATGGTCGCTTCCGCACTTAAGTGGTCCGGCGGTTACGTCTGGGCCTGCAAGAACTACGACGGCGACGTCCAGTCCGACATCGTTGCACAGGGCTTCGGTTCCCTCGGCCTGATGACCTCGGTTCTGATGACGCCGGATGGCAAGACGGTCGAAGCCGAAGCCGCACACGGCACGGTTACCCGCCACTACCGCCAGCACCAGAAGGGTCAGGAAACCTCGACGAACTCGATCGCCTCGATCTTCGCCTGGACCCGTGGCCTAGCACACCGCGCCAAGCTGGACGACAATGCGGAACTGACGAAATTCGCCGACACCTTGGAAAAGGTCTGCATCGACACGGTCGAAGCCGGCTTCATGACCAAGGACCTGGCGCTGCTCATCGGCCCGGATCAGCCGTGGCTCTCGACCACCGCCTTCCTCGACAAGATCGACGAAAACCTGAAGAAGGCCATGGCGTAAGCCATAATCTTCGGATTACATTTGAACGGCGGGGCTTTCCCCGCCGTTTTCTTTTGCGCCGGAGGCTTAGCATGTCTGCCAATCGTCCTGTCGAAATCCGTCCCCTGGCGCCATCCGACCGTGAGGCGTGGCAGCCATTGTTCGAGGCCTATATCCGCTTTTACGAGTCGGAACTGCCGAAAGAGCAGTACGACATCACGTGGTCGCGGTTTCACGATCCGGACGAGCCGATGCATGTGCTCGGCGCCTTTGATGACGGAAGACTTGTCGGGATCGTCCATGCACTCTTCCACCGCTCGACCTGGCTGCCGGATACGACCTGCTATCTGCAGGATCTCTATGTCGATGACAGCCAGCGCGGTCGAGGCGTCGGTGAGGCGCTGATCGAAAAGGTGGCGCTGCTTGCCCGCGACAAGAATGCGGGCCGTCTCTACTGGCTGACACAGGAAAAGAACGACGCGGCGCGGCGTCTCTATGACCGGGTCGCGGTGGCGCCGGGTTTCATCCAGTACCGCAAGCCCCTCTAGCCGGCGCGCCGGTCCGATCGTCCATCGCCTAAACTTCAGACCTTGATTGTGTCGCCACGCGCTCCAAAACAAGGAACGGCAAGAGGAGAATGACGGATGGCAGATGAAATCCTATTCTATACCAACCCGATGTCGCGCGGCCGCATTGCCCGCTGGATGCTGGAGGAGATAGGCGCGCCCTACCGCACGGAAGTCCTGCAATTCGGCACGACGATGAAGGATGACAGCTACAAGGCGGTCAACCCGATGGGCAAGGTGCCGACCATCGTTCACGGCAAAAAGACGGTGACGGAATGCGCCGCCATCTGCGCCTATCTCGCCGACGCCTTTCCCGAGAAAGGTCTGGCACCCTCACCCGCAGACCGTGCCGATTACTATCGCTGGATGTTCTTTGCCGCCGGGCCACTCGAAGCAGCAGTGAGCAACCGTGCGCTTGGCTTTGAAGTTCCCCCAGGTCGCGAGAGGATGATCGGTTACGGGAGTTTTGCCGACGTAATGGATGCGCTGGAATTCGCCCTTCGCAGCAATTCATACATAGCCGGCGAAAAATTCAGCGCCGCGGATGTCTATGTCGGCTCGCAGATCGGCTGGGGGCTGCAGTTCGGCTC
Organism: Aliirhizobium cellulosilyticum; assembly: GCF_014198105.1. NCBI lineage: Bacteria > Pseudomonadati > Pseudomonadota > Alphaproteobacteria > Hyphomicrobiales > Rhizobiaceae > Aliirhizobium > Aliirhizobium cellulosilyticum. Next base: position 1,667,713 of record NZ_JACIGW010000001.1, read on the forward strand.
GATCGAAAAGCGTCCTGCCTTCGAGCAATATTTCGGGCGCATTGCACTCCGCGACGCCTATCAGCGTGCGGTCGAGAAAGACGACCTGGCCGCATCCGCACTTTAAGGTATCGGATTGACGAAAGCCAAGATTCATCATGAATCTGGAGGCATGTTGAAGGTCTTTATCAATGCGGTAATGATCTACCGCCCAATCATGGGCTGGGATCTTTCACATGACACGGTTCACCTCCATCGCCGCCGGTGCGTTTGCGGCGCTTGTTCTTTCCGTCGGCGTCTCGCGCGCGGCAGACGATCTCGTCTTTACATTGATAAACAAAACCAGCGGCACGCTCGAGCGGTTCTATACTTCGCCGACCGGAGTGGACAATTGGGAAGATGATGTGTTCGGCGATGACGTTCTGGAGCCGGGCGAAAGCATGAAGATCACGATCGCCGACGGTCGCAGAACCTGCAAATACGACATGCGCTTCGAGTTTACCGAAGACTCGAATTTCGAGAATATGGAGGATACCCAGGATCTCTGCGCCATGGGTTCCTACACAATTCATCAGTAGGATCTGAAGACAGGCTCACGGAAGGAGCGATTCCGTTCAAGCTACGTTAAGGCAGACTGACGCAATGTCCGCCATCGAAGCGCCAAGACAACCCGGCGCCCAGGGACGAAACACATGAAGAAGATCGCTCTTTCTGTCCTTTCCATTGCCATTCTCACCAGCGCCGCAATGGCGCCGGCAGGAACTGCGATGGCGCAATGGCGCGATGGACCGCCGCCCCGCTGGGACGACCGCAGGCCACCACCGCCACGCTGGGATCGCGACCGTGACCGTCATCATCGCCACCACGACAATACCGGCAAGGTCATTGCCGGAGGCTTGGCTGCAGGTATTGTCGGCGGCCTGATCGGCGGGGCCTTGGCCAATAGCGGCGGTCCCCGTTACGTGGAGCCACCACCGCCTCCGCCGCGCTGCTGGTTCGAGGATCAGCGGGTTCGCAACGCCTATGATGGCGGCTGGCATATGGAATCTATCCGCGTCTGCCGTTGAGGCATATCGCGAGCTTTTTGAAAGCCGTGCATTGCGCGGCTTTTTTTCATGAAATGGCGCTCCATTCATCGCGCCTTTTTCTTGCGGGCATAAATCAGGCAATTGTCGATCATGCTGACGCAAAGACCGTTCAGATCGGTTGCGGTGTTGTTGTCACCCGCGAACTCCATCTGCTTCAGCCTGTTTTCCGCGAATCGAAACTGCGTGCTGCAATTACCGCCCGAGGAACCGCTCGTCGACGTATTCACCGCGGGTATCGCGCCGAAAAGGGTGAAGGACGGATTGACGACGTTCCAGTTTCCGCGCGGCATGTCACGGCGATAGGCCCAGATCGTGCCGCCGTCGGCCGTCACAGTGCTTGCTGTCGGAAAGCCCGCACACATGCGAACATCGTCTTCATCCAGCCCGACGAGTTCAGTTCGCGCCGCGGCTATCGTAGAATTTTCACCGATAACCCGAGATGTGTCCGGAGGGATCGTGCAGGCGCCGAGCATCAGGCTCAAAATCGATAATCGGGCGAAAGCCCGCAAATGCAGTGTCTGAAAATTCATAATCCAACATCGCCGTTTTACCTTTACCAGCCACCAGAGGACTAGCTAGGCGCAAGGCGCTACGGATCAAGACATTCAAAACCAGTAACCGGCCAGAGAACCGATCACAATTTCCAATGTTGTGCTCGACGGGGACGTCAGGCGACAAGGCCGGGAGCTTCGTAACCGGTGCGCTCGACGTATTCGCGGTAGCCGCCATCATAACGATGGACGCCTTCGGAGGAGACTTCCAGCACGCGATTGGAAAGCTCGGAAAGGAAATGGCGATCGTGGCTGACGAAAAGCATCGTGCCTTCATATTCGGATAGTGCCTTGATCAGCATTTCCTTGGTATCGAGGTCGAGGTGGTTGGTCGGCTCGTCAAGAACGAGGAAATTCGGCGGATCGAACAGCATGGCCGCCATCACTAGGCGGGCCTTCTCACCACCCGAAAGCACGCGGCACCTCTTCTCGACATCATCGCCGGAGAAACCAAAGCAGCCGGCGAGCGTCCTGAGAGCGCCCTGCCCGGCACGCGGGAACTCCGATTCGAGCCATTCGAACACGGTCTGCTCGCCATCGAGCAGATCCATGGCGTGCTGGGCAAAATAGCCCATCTTAACGCTGGCACCGATCGCAACAGATCCCTGATCCGGTTCGGCCGAACCGGCAATCAGCTTCAGAAGCGTCGACTTGCCGGCACCGTTGACGCCCATGATGCACCAGCGCTCCTTGCGGCGAATGGAGAAATCCAGGCCTTCATAGATCGTCCTGCTGCCATAAGCCTTGTGAACGCCCTTGAGGTTGGCAACGTCTTCACCCGAACGCGGCGGTGCCTGGAATTCGAAAGCGACCGACTGGCGGCGCTTCGGCGGCTCGACGCGCTCGATCTTATCGAGCTTCTTCACCCGGCTCTGAACCTGAGCGGCATGCGACGCACGCGCCTTGAAGCGCTCGATGAACTTGATTTCCTTGGCGAGCATCGCCTGCTGGCGCTCGAACTGCGCCTGCTGCTGCTTTTCGTTCTGCGCCCGCTGCTGCTCGTAGAACCCGTAATCACCTGCATAGGTATTGAGCGACCCGGCATCTATCTCGATGATCTTGTTGACGATCCGGTTCATGAACTCGCGGTCGTGCGAGGTCATCAGAAGCGCGCCGTCATAACCTTTCAGGAACTGTTCCAGCCAGATCAGACTTTCGAGATCAAGATGGTTGGATGGTTCATCGAGCAGCATCACGTCCGGGCGCATCAGAAGAATGCGGGCGAGCGCGACGCGCATCTTCCAGCCGCCTGAAAGCTTGCCGACATCGCCATCCATCATTTCCTGGCTAAAGGAGAGACCGGCAAGCACTTCGCGAGCCCGGCTTTCCAGCCCATAACCGTCGAGTTCCTCGTAACGAGCCTGAACCTCGCCGTAACGCTCGATGATGGCATCCATCTCGTCCACACGGTCCGGATCGACCATGGCGGCTTCGAGTTCGCGCAGTTCGGCCGCAACCGTGCTGACGGGACCCGCGCCATCCATCACTTCGGTGACGGCGCTGACGCCGGACATTTCGCCGACATCTTGATTGAAATAGCCGATGGTGACGTGCTTCTCGACCGAAACTTGGCCTTCATCGGGGATCTCACCGCCGGTGATCATCCGAAACAGTGTCGTCTTGCCGGCGCCGTTCGGGCCAACGAGGCCGATTTTTTCACCGCGATTGAGCGCAGCCGAAGCCTCGATGTAGAGAATGCGATGGCTGTTCGACTTGCTGATATTTTCGATACGGATCATGGCTCGGCAAACGTCAGTTGATGGGTTGTAGACAATAAAAAAGCCGGATCGTTGCCGACCCGGCTTTTCCAATCATTTTCTGCGAAGATTATTCGGCGCTGTCTTCAGCGGCCTTCTTCTTCGGAGCAGGCTTCTTCTTCGGAGCGGCTTCTTCGCCTTCCGCAGCTTCAGCCTTGGCCTTCTTCGGCGCAGCCTTCTTCTTGGCCGGCTTGTCGTCGCCTTCGGCTTCGTCGTCAGCCATCAGCTCTTCCTTCGTGACGGTCTTGTCGGTGACCTTCACTTCGGTAAGCAGCTTGTCGATGACCTTTTCTTCGAAGATCGGAGCGCGCAGCGAGTTGGAAGCACCAGGCGTGTTGCGGAAGAAATCGAGGATTTCCTTCTGCTGGCCCGGGAACTGCTGCAGCTGTGCATAAAGCGCGCGCTGCAGCTCTTCTTCGGTCACTTCAACACCAGCCTTCTCACCGATTTCGGAGAGAACGAGGCCCAGACGAACGCGACGCTCGGCAAGCTTGCGGTATTCCGCACGGGCTTCTTCCTCAGTCGTTTCTTCGTCTTCGAAGGTCTTGCCGGACTGGGCAAGATCGGTGTTGATCTGGCGCCAGATGTTGTCGAACTCGGCGTCAACGAGACCCTGCGGGGTGTCGAACTGGTACATTTCATCGAGCTGGTCGAGGATCTGACGCTTTACCTTCTGGCGTGTCAGGTTGCCGTACTGGCTTTCGATCTGGCCGCGAACGATTTCCTTCAGGCGATCGACTGATTCGATGCCGAGCTTGGAAGCGAGTTCGTCGTTGATTTCGACTTCGCCCGGAGCAGCAACATCCTTGACGGTGATGTCGAAGGTCGCTTCCTTGCCTGCGAGATTTGCAGCCGGATACTGTTCCGGGAAGGTAACCGTGATGACCTTTTCGTCACCAGCCTTAACGCCGACCAACTGGTCTTCGAAGCCCGGGATGAACTGGCCGGAACCGAGAACCAGTTCGGCATCTTCGGCAGCGCCGCCATCGAAGGCTACGCCGTCGACCTTGCCGAGGTAGTTCATGGTGACGCGGTCGCCGTTGGCGGCCTTGCCCTTCTTGGTTTCGTAAGTACGAGCGCTTTCAGCGATCTTGACGATCTGCTCGTTGACTTCTTCGTCAGCGATTTCGACGACTTCACGAGTAACCGTGATCTTGTCGGTCGACTTCAGCTCGATCGGCGGAATGACTTCGTAGGTGAGCGTGAACTCAAGGTCAGCCTGTGCGGACAGGATCTTTTCGGCTTCTGCCTGATCCTCGGTCATAGCGATCGACGGCTGGGTTGCCGACTTCTCACCGCGATCTGAGAGAATCTTGCCCGGACGGTCGCGGATGATCTCGTTGACGAGATCTGCCATGATCGACTTGCCGTAGGTCTTCTTGAGGTGCGCCAACGGCACCTTGCCCGGACGGAAGCCGTTGATGCGGACCTTATCCTTCGCATCGGCAAGGCGCACGTTCAGCTGTGCTTCCATCTCCTGCTTAGGGATGACAACTTTGATTTCGCGCTTCAGCCCTTCAGCGAGCGTTTCGGTAACCTGCATTTTCAAACCTTCATATCGTGGCGGCGGCACCAACTATCCGGCATCTCCAGCCGTTCAACAGTCAGCACATCGCCGGAACTTCAAAGAGACCAGCCGCGGCATTAAAGGCGCCGGTCGTTCGCCCTATTCTTTGGCTCAAGACCACACCTTGGCGGTGCTTGGTGCGGGTAGAGAGACTTGAACTCCCACGCCTTGCGGCACCAGAACCTAAATCTGGCGTGTCTACCAATTTCACCATACCCGCGCCCCAAACCGCGTCGAAATACCTCGTCGCCGGAGGCCTTCCAGAGCGCGCGTCTCTATATCATCCGTTTTCCTGCACGCAAAGGAAAAATGACAGGGACAAAAGAAGACTGTCAGAACAGGATGAAAGCGGGGGATATTCGTTCTGGCGGCGTCAGCACAATCTCCCAGACGCCACGTGCGCCGACCAAAACAGCCATGCACAGAAAGCATGCCATCCATTCAGCGTTTGCAGTGCACAATTTATCTTCCTTTATATAGGTTCAGCTTAACGAACGAAGCAGTGATCAGGCCGGGGCAAACGCCTCCTAAATGCGAAAGCTTTAAAGGCGGATTTTCCCGCAAGACATTCGGGGCACGCACTCCTCCTCCCAGCGTTGTCCCGTACAGACCGGCGAGACTCCTTCTCCCATTTGCCGGTCATTCATATGACGCCCACCGGACCTCCTCCCCCGGTGGGCGTTATTTGTTTCAGCAGTGTCTCCATCACCGAACATACCAGAGCCACGCACCTCCATATCGCAATGCGCCAGACGCATAGGTGGCATACGTAACGGGCGCTGTTTTTTGTGCAGAAGAACATTTAAAACGATTAGCAGATGAAGAGGGCGGATATGACGCCCACAGGGCAAAGGATCCCCACAATGAGCATCGCAAAGAAATTCAGCGACTGGCGCAAGTACCGCGAAACCGTTTCCGAGCTCGGCCGCATGACCGACCGCGAACTGGGTGACCTCGGCATCGGCCGTGCAGACATCCGCCGCGTAGCTCGGACTGCAGTCGGCTTCTAATAATACCTCGACTCTCCAGTCGGTCGAAAGCGCCTCCTTCGGGAGGCGTTTTTCGTTTGTGCAGTTCATTATTGCCTGGAAGCCTTTTCGCCTGCTGTTGAAACGCGAAATCGCTCTGTCTTTTGCTAGAATTGCCATAGCGCAAATTCTCAGCTCATTTTTCGCCCATCGCCCAGAAAAGCGACAATTCACCGCACAAATGCATGGCAGTTGCACATAATTTGCACTGCACATTCTTATTATTCGGTCGTATAAGAAGCACATCGCCGGAGCCGATAACGAGCGCCGGGAAAAAGACGACTTGAGGAAACCACCATGAACCCGATCCGCATCGCAAAGAACTGGGTCAGCTACCGCCGCACGATGAACGAACTCGGCAACCTGTCGAACCAGGCCCTCTCCGACATCGGCCTGACCCGTTACGATATCCGTAACATCGCTGCTCGTTCCTTCCGTTAATCCCTGACGGGGGCGGTATCCCAACCGCCGGAGGAACAAGTCTAGCGGCTGAAATGCCCAAGGATGATCAAAGGCACCTTCTCAGGTGCCTTTTTGATTCTAGTTCGCCTCAGGCGCCAAATTGACTTCGAATGAAGTGCTTTTTGATTCCTGTCGGCAGCTTGTCGTGATAATGACGCGGCCCATGACAGAGACATCCTATTCCCCCATTCACGTGATCGGCGGCGGCCTTGCCGGCTCCGAAGCAGCCTGGCAGATCGCACAGGCCGGCATCCCGGTCATCCTGCACGAGATGCGCGGCGTTCGCGGCACCGATGCCCATAAAACAGACGGCCTTGCCGAACTGGTGTGCTCCAATTCGTTCCGCTCCGATGATGCGACAGCCAACGCCGTCGGCGTGATCCATGCAGAGATGCGACTTGCGAACTCGCTGATCATCGCCTCGGCCGACAAGCATCAGGTTCCGGCGGGTGGCGCTCTTGCCGTCGACCGCGACGGATTTTCGGATGCGGTCACTGCCGCAATTTCCAGCCATCCGCTGATCACAGTTCTCCGAGAAGAAATCCAGGGACTGCCACCGAAGGAATGGGACCTGGCAGTGGTCGCCACCGGCCCCCTCACCTCGCCTTCGCTTGCCGCATCCATCCAGGCGGAGACGGGTGAAGACCAGCTCGCCTTTTTCGACGCGATCGCACCCATCATCCATCGCGATTCGATAGATATGGATACATGCTGGTACCAGTCGCGCTACGACAAAGTCGGCCCTGGAGGCAACGGCAAAGACTACATCAACTGCCCACTCGACAAGGATCAGTACGACGCCTTCGTCGACGCCCTGATCGCCGGCGATACGGTCGGGTTCAAGGAATGGGAAGGAACACCCTATTTCGATGGCTGCCTGCCGATCGAGGTGATGGCGGAACGCGGCCGCGAAACCTTGCGCCACGGACCTATGAAGCCGATGGGCCTCACCAATTCGCATAACCCGACGGTCAAGGCCTATGCGGTCGTGCAGCTGCGCCAGGACAATGCGCTTGGCACGCTCTACAACATGGTCGGCTTCCAGACGAAGCTGAAATACGGCGCGCAAGCAGAGATTTTCCGCATGATACCCGGCCTGCAGAATGCCGAGTTTGCGCGGCTCGGCGGCCTTCACCGCAACACCTATATTCAGTCGCCGATCCTGCTCGACAAATCACTGACGTTGAAAAGCCGGCCCGGCTTGCGCTTTGCCGGCCAGATCACCGGCTGCGAAGGGTACGTGGAAAGCGCCGCGATAGGCCTCCTTGCCGGACGATTTGCGGCTGCCGAGCGGAAGGGGGAACCGCTTGCGCCACCTCCTGCCACCACAGCCTTTGGCTCGCTTCTCGGCCACATCACCGGTGGCCACCTCATTCATGATGAGGAGCCCGGCAAACGATCCTTCCAGCCGATGAATATCAATTTCGGCCTTTTTCCAGAACTCGAGCCCGGCTCGATCGTCAAGCCGGAAGGCGTCAAACGTTTTCGTGGCAAGGACAAGACCGTTATGAAACGGCAGTTATTGTCGGCGCGGGCGCTGAAAGATTGCGCTAATTGGCTCGGTCTGGCGTAGAGGCATCACCATCGGCGGCGGCCATTTCACGCCCGCCATCCGGCTGGCCGTCGTCGCTGATTTTACCTGTAACGCTGACATAATTGTCGAGCAGCCAGAGAGAAACTTCGGCTGCTTCACTTTCCTTCACGAATACAAATTCGCCATTCAATGTCGGTGCATCGAGAAATTCAGCAACGAACCCTTTAGCATTTGCCAAGGGAACGATCCGCACTCGACCGGGCTGGATGAGATGGCAGGCATAGTGGTTGCGTCGATTACGCATGAAGCCCGTCTTGTCATTATGCAAGCGAACGAAGACATCACCATCCTTTGTGCCATGCAGGCTGCGAATCGCTTCTTCCGGAAAGGCCCGGCCGAATTCGAGGATTGCGGTCCCGAGATCGTAACGCCCCTGTTCGTCGTTCCTACGGGCAATTCGCCTTATGTAGAAAACGAGAATGAGAATCAGCGCAACGATCGTGATCCAGATGATAAGGGCACTCAAACCGCTTCTCCTAGGCATAGAAGGTTTGGGGGGCAGGTTTTTGGGTTGCATAGTGCCTAACGCGCGAGGCTTGCGCGAGTGTTATGTCGCATCAGAAGCGGCGAAGCAGCGTCGCTTTCATCATGCTGATCTGGCGACGCCATTGCGGTTGCTGCAATCCACCGAAAAGCGCCGAAGCGCCCAGTTTTCTGGCCCGCTTCAAAATGTGCTCCGCCAGAGAGACGGGCAAAAAGGCCGGAAAAAGTGGTTTGGCGATCGGCCCTGCATGGCGGGCCTTTTGCAAATGCTCCAACCCTAGGCCGGAAAAAGCCTCGATCGCTGCCGAGATACGCGTCTTGTCCTCGCCGGCCAAAAAGCCGTCACGATCAAGGCCTGTTGCGGAAAGGATATCGAGCGGGACATAGATCTGCCGCCTGCGGTTATGGATCGGCAAAAGCATCAGCAAGCCGGCTATCGACTGTGCCACGCCCGCATGCCCGGCAGCATCGGCCGATTGAGTCGCATCTTCGGGTGACAAGACAAGACCAGCAAGCTGGATCAAAGCCGATGCTGTCTCACCCGAATAGCCCTCCAGCGCGTTTTGGTCGGGCATGGCATCGTCATAGAGGTCGAAGATGCGTGCCTCTGTCATGGCAACCAGTGTTTGCCGTGGCAAACGATAACGGTCTATGGTCTCCAGCAGACCAGCGGCGAGCGGATTGCCGCCGGTATCTCCTGCGGCTCCACCTTCCAAGAGATCCCGCCACCATTGCAGGCGGATTTCGCCGGGGAGCGGCTCACGCACCACGTCGCGAACGCGGGCAATTTCCGCATTGAACGCATAAAGTGAGGCAAGTGCACCCCGCTTGTCTTCAGGCGAAAGAAGACAGGCCAGATAACGGTCGCGGTCCGTCTCCCGCAGCATGGAGAGGCAAAGCGCGCCGTTTTCGGAAAGGGTATCGGTCATGTCAAACCGCGATGAGAGCCGCCGCGACAGCGCGGGATTCGGCCAGCATGATGTTGAATGTGCGCACGGCTGCACCGGTGCTCATCGGATCGGAAGAGATGCCTCTGGACTTCAGCGCAGCTTTCACGTCAGCGGGTATAGGCCTGAGGTTGGCCCCTGCGCCGATCAGCAGCACTTCGATGCCGGATGCATCGGCCAGTACGCGCTCCAGAGAGGCGATCGTCAGGAGATCGCCCTCCCGCATGTCCCAGCCATGAATGCCAGAGGGCAAGCATAGAATGGAGCCGCGATGGGACATGTCAGCGAAACGGAAACCACCATTGCCGTAGGCATCGATCGGCGCGCGGCCCGGAAAATGAGCGTCTCGGATTTCGATGCCTTTCGCCATTGGCATGGCTTCCTTCCAGAACAACTTTGCCCGGATCAAGCCTCCGTCGGATAGACAGAAACGATCCGGGCAATCAGGTAGCCGACTTTCGAGCAAGCCGGTTATCGTGCCGCTTACTTGGTCGGAGCAGATTCGGTCTTGACCGGTTCGCCCTTTACCTTGACTTCGGCGATATAGGCACGCTGGGCGCGGATCTTGACGCCTTCGGCGATTTCGACTTCCAGTTCGTTGTCGTCGATGACCTTGCTTACCTTGCCCGTGATACCGCCACCGAGAACGACCTGATCGCCACGACGAATGTTATCAAGCGTTTCCTTGCGCTTCTTGGCCTGGGCACGCTGCGGACGGATGAGAAAGAAATACCACACCACCATCAGGGGTGCGAACAGCATGACCATCTGCAGGATGGAATCGGTGCCCGAGGGGGCTGCTGCGCCACTCGCCTGGGCGAATGCTTCGGTAATGAACATCGAGAACTCCTAAAACTACCGGAGACTCCCCGCCCCCGTTCAAGCCGCCGGAATATAGTTGCGATGGCCCGGAATGCAACAGAAAGCGGCAATTTGCGTACCGAATCCACGGCTCAAAGCCTTTCTATGCAATGACGAGCGTGTTACCCGGCCCGAAACACAGGAAAAGGAAGGGCAGCGTCATGAGCGAGGACATTAACGCACAGGTGCTTGCCGAAATAAGGCGCCTTGCCGATGCGGTCGAACGTCTTGCGGGACCGCCTCCCGCAGTCAACGACTGGGATGCCGCCGATTGCTTCGTCTGGGTGCCATCCAACCTGAAACTCCAGCCAGTGCCGCGGCCGAACCGTATCGCGTTGACGCTGATCCGCGGGGTCGATCATGTGCGCGATATCCTGCATGAAAACACGCTTCGTTTCGCCGAAGGATATCCGGCAAACAATGTGCTTTTATGGGGCGCGCGCGGCATGGGCAAATCGTCGCTCGTCAAGGCCGTGCATGAAGATGTGCGTGTTGCAACCGGCTCATCGCTCAAACTCGTAGAGGTTCACCGCGAGGATATCGCTTCACTGCCCGGCCTTCTGGACATTCTCAAATCATCGAAACAGCGCGTCATCCTTTTCTGCGACGACCTGTCTTTCGACCATGACGACACCGCCTACAAGTCGCTCAAGGCCGCGCTCGACGGTGGCATAGAGGGGCGACCGGACAATGTGCTCTTCTATGCAACGTCCAACCGTCGCCATCTCCTGCCCCGCAACATGATGGAAAACGAGCAATCGACGGCCATCAATCCCTCGGAGGCCGTGGAAGAAAAAGTCTCGCTTTCCGATCGTTTCGGCCTGTGGCTCGGCTTCCACAAATGCAGCCAGGACGATTATCTGGCAATGATCGACGGATACGCAGCACATTTCAACCTGGGCCTGGGTCAAGAAACACTTCACGCCGAAGCACTGGAATGGGCAACGACACGCGGAGGCCGTTCGGGTCGTGTGGCCTGGCAGTACATTCAGGATCTCGCCGGCCGACTGCGCAAGCCGCTGGATCGCATATAACGCCACAAAACTCGATCGCCAGGGCATAATTCCGGAAAGAACAACGGCTGCCGCTTCTACTGGATCAAGTGAAAAACGCAAAAAAGCCCGGCAGAGCCGGGCTTTTTCGTTGTCCCCTTGAAACGCACTACATTATTCAAGGTAGGTATTCGGATTGACCGGCGTTGCGTCCTTGCGGACCTCGAAGTGAACCTGCGGACGCTGTGCGTCGCCGCTCATACCCGAAGAAGCAAGCGTCTGGCCGCGGGTAACCTTCTGGCCACGGGTCACGTTGATCGCGCTGGCATGGCCGTAAACGGTGACCTTGCCGTCGTCGTGACGTACGAGCACGGTGTTGCCGAGTTGCTTCAGACCATTGCCTGCGTAGATAACGACACCGTTTTCGGCTGCCTTGATCGGCGTACCTTCCGGAACCGAGATGTCGATACCATCATTGCGGCTGCCATTGACGTTGGAGCCGTAGCCGGCAATGACCGCGCCATTGACCGGCCAGCGGTACTTCTCGATCCCCGTGGACTGTGGGGCGACAGACGCAACATCAGCTTTCTTTTCGACTTCGCTGAGCGATGCATTTTCTGCAGCGGCAGGCTTGGATGGTGCTGCTACGGCAGGCTCAACCTTGGCGACGGCCGGCTGCTGCGGAGCTGCAGCCTTCGGCGCTGCGTGCATAGGCTCGGCAGGTTTCTGCGGAACCGAGGCAGTGCGAACCGGGTCGGTCATGCCATTGGCAACCTTGAGCGTCTGGCCGATACGAACGGTGCCATCGGTCATGCCGTTCGCAGCCTTCAGCGCCTCGACCGATGTGCCGGTTTCGCGGGCGATCTTGGTCAGCGTGTCGCCGGGCTTGACGGTGTATGTGCCACCAATCGGCTTGCCGCCAGGAGGCGTGATCTTGCCCGGCTCCGCCAGCGACTTGTCACGCGACGGCAGAACAGCGAGCTTCTGCTCGGACTGGTTTTCCGGTGCATGTGCATTGTTCTGAAGATCGATATCGCTAGCGGCAGTCTTGGCAGTATTGCGCGCAGGACCAAAGGTCGGAATTACGACCGACTGGCCGGCTGCGAGCGTACCGCCATTTGCCCGCAGGATTTCCTTTTCAGGAACGCCATAACGGTTTGCCAATGTCTTGGCAGACTCGCCTGGCCTCAGCGTGACACGCGGCGCATTGACCGTTGACCAGCCGGACATCGGCTTGACCGTGCCGGTTGTCAGGTTGTCTGCACCACGAACCGGAGCAGTGTTCGACTGCTGCGGAAATGGCTGAGCCATGGCCTGCTGGCGCATCGAAGAATCGGATCCGGACACCGGAGGAAGACTGCTTGGAGCAGACAGCTCCGAACGCTGAACGCTCGAAGGCGCGGAAGCGACGCGCGCCGGCGACGAATAGCCACCCGAAGGCGGATAAGACGGAGACGAAGCAACGTTATTCGAACCGTACTGCGGCTGCATGCCCTGAGACGAAGACACGTCACCACGCGGAACCGGAGCCTGACCGTATGCACCACCTCCCTGCCGCTGAGGAATGGATGCCGTGGTCATATTGTCCGTACCGTCGAACAGACCGGAAAAACGCGTAGCGTCTGAACTGCAACCGGTCGCAGCGCTGGCCAGCAAGGCTGCCGCTGCGAACTTTACAACGGATGTACCGAACTTGGATGAACTCTTGAAACGCATTGACTCGACCTACTCATGACGCCACCATCATGAGAGTCATTAAAACCTGTTAGTCTTACTGGCAGGTTAAGGCGCCGCACCAAAAGTCGGTATTTTGTCAAATTGCTAACCATGCCAACCAAGCTCAGAGAGCTTCGGCCACGTGCGGAACAAGCGGAAGATAGGGGGCCGGGAACAGATCCTCACGCTCGAAACGGCTGCCGGTCTTGGTCAGACGCGTCATGAGGCAGGTCTCGTCATCAAGGATGAGCGGAGCGATCATGGAGCCGCCATGCGTGAGCTGCTCGGCATAAAACCGCGGTAAAGTGGTAAATGCGGCAGTCACCAGAATGCGGTCGAAAGTTCCCTCACCCGGCTGGCCGTTGCTACCGTCCGCCTGTCGAATGATGACGTTGCGAAGACTCAGTGCGTCCATTCGGGCGTTGGCTGCCGTAACCAGCGTGCGGTAACGCTCGACGGTCGTCACGCGCTCGGCAATTCGCCCCATCACCGCAGCGGTAAACCCACTACCTGTGCCAATTTCGAGCACACGATGACCAGGCTTTACCTGCAGACGATGCAGAAGGCGCACAGCGAGGTCGGCGCCTTCCATAAAGGCACCGCAATCGATCGGGATCGTGCGGCTGGAATAGGCTTCCTCGGCCAGCGGAGCTGGTACGAACTGGGAACGAGGTGTCTGCTCCACGGCTGTCAGAAGATCCAGATCGGAGATGCCCTCGGCCCGCAGGCGCAGGACGAGTGCAGCAAACCCTTCTTTTTCGACCATCCCAGTTTTCAACCGGCAACTCCTGCTCCCAGCGCGGATGCCAAGCGATCCTGAACCGAATAATCGGTCAGGTCCAGCTTAAGCGGCGTTACGGAAATCTTGTTTTCCTTAAGCGCCTGGATATCCGTGCCGTCACGGAAATTTCCTTTCCGCTCCGAAAATTTCAGCCAGTAATAGGGTCGGCCGCGACCATCCTCTCGCGCATCTATCATCAGGCCGAAATCGAGCTTTCCTTGTGAAGTGACCTCTACGCCCTTCACTTCCTCCGGCGCACAATGCGGGAAGTTCACATTGAGGAAAGTTCCGTCAGGAAGCTCGACCTCTATCAACTTGCGAAGAAGATCGGCAGCGTATGATTCGGCAACTTCCCATGGCGTGAAACGGCCATTTTCCTTACGCGCAGCCTGGCTTATCGCGATCGAGCGCACGCCCTGAAGCGTTCCCTCGATCGCACCAGCGACCGTGCCGGAATAGGTGATGTCGTCGGCCATATTGCCGCCGTCGTTTATGCCCGATAGGACGAGATCGGGTTTGCCGCCCATGATCTCGCTGATGGCCATGATGACGCAATCTGTCGGCGTGCCGCGCAGTGCATAACGCTGGTCGTCGATCTTCCTCAGCCGAAGCGGCTCGGACAGGGTCAGCGAATGCGCAAGACCGCTCTGGTCCGTCTCCGGCGCAACGATCCAGACATCGTCAGAAATCGTCCGTGCAATCCGTTCCAGGACGCCAAGACCTTCTGCGTGGATACCGTCATCGTTGGTGAGCAGAATGCGCATCGTGATATATCCTTATGCCTTCTCGATCTTGGTCAGGCCGCCCATGTAAGGCAGAAGCGCATCAGGAATTGTGACGGAACCGTCTTCGTTCAGGTAATTTTCCAGAACCGCGATCAGGCAGCGACCGACGGCAGTACCCGAACCATTCAGCGTATGAACGAAACGAAGCGCCTTCTCGTCCTTGACGCGATAGCGCGCGTTCATGCGACGGCCTTGAAAATCGCCGCAGACCGAGCAGGACGAAATTTCGCGATAGGTGTCCTGTCCCGGCAACCAGACCTCGATGTCGTAGGTCTTGCGAGCGCCAAAGCCCATATCGCCGGTGCAAAGCGTCATGGTGCGGAAATGCAGGCCCAGACGCTTCAGAACATTCTCGGCGCATTCCGTCATGCGCTCGTGTTCAGCGATCGCGCTTTCCGCATCGGTGATGGAAACCAGTTCGCATTTCCAGAACTGGTGCTGGCGCAGCATGCCGCGCGTATCACGGCCGGCAGAACCTGCTTCCGAACGGAAGGACGGCGTCAGCGCGGTAAAGCGCAGCGGCAGTTTTTCCTGCTCAAGCGTTTCGGCCGAAACGAGATTAGTCAGCGTCACTTCGGCCGTCGGAATAAGGTAACGGCCGTCGGTCGTCTTGAACAAATCTTCCTCGAACTTCGGCAACTGGCCGGTGCCATACATGGCCTCGGCCTTCACCATCAGCGGTGAGGAGACTTCCGTATAACCGTGCTCCATGGTGTGCATGTCGAGCATGAACTGGCCAAGCGCCCGCTCAAGACGGGCGAGCTGGCTGGTCAGAACCGTGAAGCGTGCACCCGACAGCTTCGAGGCGCGATCGAAATCCATGTAACCGAGCGCTTCACCGATATCGAAATGCTCCTTCGCCGGATGGTTCCAGCGCGGCTTTTCACCAACGACGCGTTTCACGATATTGTCGTGTTCGTCCTTGCCGACCGGCACGTCATCGAGCGGGATGTTGGGAAGACGCGACAGCGCGTCATCAAGCGCAGCAATTGCCTCGCGCTCTTGCTGCTCCGCGGCGGGCATGGTTTCCTTGATCTCGGCGACTTCTGCCTTGAGCTTGTCCGCCAGTTCAAGGTTCTTCTGCGCCATGGCAGCGCCGATCTCCTTGGAGGCAGCGTTGCGGCGGGACTGCATGTCCTGAAGCTTCTGGATTATACTGCGGCGACGTTCATCCATCGCCACGAGTTCAGCGGCCATCGGCCCGGCGCCACGCTTGGCGAGCGCCTCATCAAGAGCCTGTTCGTTTTCACGAATCCATTTGATATCAAGCATAATCCTAGCCTTCAACGCGAGACGCCGCGCGCATCAGGCCAGGAAAATCCTCAAGCCTTATCGGTCTCGGCGACTTCCGAGGAAGATTCTGCAGTTTCAGAATCTTCACTGCGTTTGCGCTCGACGAGTCGCGCGGCATAGATGGAAATCTCGTAGAGAAGGATGGTCGGTATAGCAAGACCGATCTGAGACATCGGATCCGGCGGCGTCAGGATTGCTGCGGCAATGAACGCGATGACGATCGCATACTTGCGCTTTTCCTTCAGCCAGTCGCTTGTCAGCAGACCGACGCGGGCGAGCAGCGTGGTGACAACCGGCAGCTGGAAGACCAGACCGAAGGACAGGACCAGCGTCATGATCAGGCTGAGATATTCCGACACGCGCGGCAGAAGCGAAATACCGACTTCACCTTCGGTCGGAGCCTGCTGCATCGCAAGGAAGAACCACATCACCATCGGCGTGAAGAAGAAATAGACCAGTGCGCCGCCCAGAAGAAACAGGATCGGTGATGCGATCAGGAACGGCAGGAATGCAGATCGCTCGTTCTTGTAGAGGCCGGGCGCGACAAACTTGTAGATCTGCGACGCGATCACCGGAAAAGCGATCACCAATGCACCGAACATCGCGACCTTCACCTGGGTGAAGAAGAATTCCTGTGGGGCGGTGTAGATCAGTTCGGACTTGGCGATATCCAGCCCCGCCCAAACCACAGCCCATTTGTAGGGAATGACGAGCAGGTTGAACAACTGCTTGGCAAAGAAGAAGCAGACGACGAAAGCGATGAAGAAGGCGCCGATCGACCACATCAGTCGGGTGCGCAACTCCATCAGGTGTTCGATAAGCGGCTGCGGCTTGTCCTCGTAGTCGCTCATGCTTCGTCCTTCGGAGTATCAGTCTTTTTGGGCGTGCGCTTGCGGGCGGGCGCCTTGGTAACCGGTGCCTCAACGGCAACGGATGCGGTTTCGACAGTCTTCTTCGGCGCGGCCTTGGCCCGCTTGGGCCTTTCAACCACAGGTGCGATTTCTGCAATCGTCTTGCTGGAACCCGCAGAATTCTTGGAAGACTTGCTGCGCACCTTGGCTTCTCCGCCGGCCTTCACCACCGACGTGCGGGGTGCACGAGGTTTTGCAACGGCAGCCTCTACCTTGGCCGGCGTCGCAGCCACAGGCGCAGCTTGAGCGAGGTTTTTCGCATCGGCAACAACGGGTACCGGCGTTACCGGGGCTGACACCGTATTTGCGGCTACAGCTGTAGGAGCAGCTGTTGCAGCGGCTGCCGGCTCGACGCTTGCCGGAACTTCAGGAGCAGCAGAAATCGGCTCGGCCCCTTCGATCGACTGCTGCGCCTCAGCATCTGTCGGTGAAAGTTCGGTCGTGTTTTCGGCGAGAGGACTAGGAATCTGCGTCGCCTTCTGCAGGTCCGACTTGATATCCTGCCCCATCTGCCTCAGCGGATTGATAGCATCACGCAGGGCATTTGTCGGATTAAGCTTTTGCGCATCCGATATGGTTTTGCGGACGTCATCCATATCCGCTTCACGCAAGGCTTCATCGAACTGCGTGCGAAAATCACCAGCCATCTTGCGGAAGTTGGCTGTCATTTTACCAAATGCGCGGATCATGGGTGGCAGATCCTTCGGACCGACCACAACAATAAGTACGACCGCAATGACGAGCAGTTCGGTCCAACCGATATCAAACATGCAACGAAGCTCCTGAAGCCCCTACCCGTTCCACTAGGACCGGGTGGTTTCCTTCGCCTCGTCAGCCTTGTGGTCGACGGTCTTCGCAGTGGTCGTTTCCGGGGCGTCCTCGTCGGTCATGCCCTTCTTGAAGCTCTTGATACCCTTTGCGACGTCGCCCATCAGCTCCGGAATCTTACCGCGCCCGAACAAGACGAGCACGATGACCAGAACGATCAACCAATGCCACACACTGAAAGAACCCATTAGTCCAACTCCAATTCGAATTAGTCTTCGATGTAAGCGCTTTGTGGCGCTTTTTCAAACAGCAAATTTGCATGATACATCGCTAATCACGCGCTCGTTAGCGCCATGCGAGATCATTGGCCGCCGATACACGCTCTGCGATAAATTGCGAAAACTAATCGTCCGAAGCACCGCCAGGGCTCAGCAGACCTAGTTCCTCAAGATCAAGCTGAGTGATTGGATCTTCTTCATCCGACAGATCAGTATCCGCACCCGGCATGGGAATATGGAACCCCGGCGGTATACGGCCGCTTAACAGGCCGGCACCCTTCAACTCTTCCAGTCCGGGAAGATCACGCAGTTCCTCGATACCGAAATGATCGAGAAAATCCGTTGTAGTCCCGAGCGTGACCGGGCGACCGGGCGATCGCCTGCGACCGCGAAAACGAACCCAACCGGCCTCCATCAGCACGTCCAGCGTACCTTTGGAGGTTTGAACGCCACGGATATCCTCGATCTCCGCGCGGGTGACAGGCTGATGATAGGCTATGATCGCCAGCACTTCGAGCGCTGCACGCGACAGCTTCCTGACCTCGTTATCATCCTTGCGGATAACGAAGGAAAGATCGGGAGCCGTGCGGAAGGCCCAGCAATCTGCCATGCGGACAAGATTGACGCCCCGGCCGGCATAATTTTCTGCAAGTCGGCCCAAAAGCGCCGGGATATCCGTTCCGCGCGGCAGTCTGTCGACCAGAAATCGCTCAGGAACAGGCTCGGCCGAGGCAAAAATCAGTGCCTCGGCGATGCGCTCGGCTTCGAGGTCCGAAAATCCCCCGCCATGACCGTCATCCACATCGTGACCAGCGTTCGAAAAGATTTCGATTCCGTCGGTTCCGGACGTCATTCGCCACCTCCAGGCACCTGGGCGGATCGCTGCCGGTTGCCACCACGAAGATAAATCGGCTGGAAGGCGCCGTCCTGGCGTATTTCCAGCTTCCCCTCACGCACGAGTTCCAGAGACGCGGCGAAGGCGCTTGCCGTTGCCGTTACCCGATCCTCAGGCGGCAGATAGGGAAGCAGATAGGTCTGCAATGCCGTCCAGTCAGCGATCTCGCCCAGCATGCGCGTCAGCAACTCTCGTGCATCCACCAGCGACCAGACCTTACGCCTCTCGATCGTGACCTGGGTGATCGCCGTGCGCTGCCGAAGGTTGGCGTAGGCTGACAAGAGATCGTAGAGGCTCGCATCGTAGGCGGATTGAACGCGATGCGGAATATGTTCCGGCGCGCCACGGGCAAAGACATCACGTCCCAGCCGGTTGCGATTGACAAGCTGGCTTGCCGCTTCCCGCATTGCCTCCAGGCGCCGCAAACGAAAGGCAAGTGTCGCCGCCATCTCTTCGCCGGTCGGACCATCATCACCCTTGACCTGCTGAGGAATGAGCAGGCGTGATTTCAGGTAGGCAAGCCAGGCCGCCATCACCAGATAGTCGGCGGCGAGCTCTATGCGCACACGCCGCGCGCTATCGACGAAGAGAAGATATTGTTCTGCAAGCGCGAGCACGGAGATGCGGGAGAGATCCACCTTCTGGCTACGGGCGAGATGCAGGAGAAGATCGAGCGGACCTTCGAATCCGGCAACGTCGATGACAAATGCCGGGTCGTCGGCAGCACGTTCGGACACGTCCTGCCAGAGCTTGTCCATTGGAATGGCGCCCTGCCCCGAATTCCCCGCCAAACCAGTTCACCTCTCTCGTTCGGCAGCCCTACCTCGTCAGGCGACCGCCATCATTTCGTGAAATTCTGCACGCAGCGCCTGTTCGTCGGACGCATCGGGAGCTGCAAAGCCGCGCTCGACGGCCTCGGCGCGCTGCAAAGCCTTACCAGACAAAGGCACAACTTCCTTCACTACCGCTTTCATTTCGTCCATGAGGCCGTTGCAATGCAAGACAATATCGCAACCTCCCCCCATGATTCGTGCGGCACGTTCGCCGATCGTGCCTTTCAGGGCATTCATCGATGTGTCGTCCGAGACCAGCAGGCCGTCAAACCCGATATGACCGCGAATGACATCTTCGATCACCACCGGCGAAATCGTTGCCGGATCGCGATCGTCATAGGCGGTGAAGACGATATGTGCGCTCATCGCCATCAACTCGTCCTTCATCGCGACGAAGGGTACGAAGTCATGACCTTCGAGTTCGGCGCGCGAAGCGGTGACGACCGGCAGTTCATGATGAGAATCGGCCATACCTCGGCCGTGGCCCGGCATATGCTTCATGATCGGAAGCATGCCACCCGCCTTCAGCCCTTCGGCTGCTGCCTTGCCCATTGATGCTACCGTTTGCGGATCGAACCCATAGGCGCGATCACCGATGACATTGCTCGCCCCCTCGACAGGAACATCGAGGACGGGGAGGCAATCGACGGTCACGCCGAGCTTCATGAGGTCGAAGGCATGCAGGCGCGACATCAGCCAAGCAGCGCGCAGGCCCTTTTCTCTGTCCTGCCGATAGATTTCACCCAGAGCGGTGGCCGAAGGATAACGCTCGATCATCGGCGGACGGATACGCTGCACACGGCCACCTTCCTGGTCAATCAGAACCGGTGCATCAGGCCTGCCGACTGCGTCACGCATGGCGGCAACGAGATCGGCAATCTGAGGAAGTTCGATGCAGTTGCGGGCGAAGAGAATGAACCCCCAGGGCCGCTCATCACGATAGAGCGAGATTTCGTCGGCAGTCAAAGTCGCGCCGCCAGCGCCGAGAATCATGGATTTCGAAACACTCATATCAAACTACCCGCTGTGATGATCTGGAGCATTTCCGGACGCAAAACCGTTTTTTTTCAATTTTGCTGGAATTGCCCTAACGAAAACGGGGCGCCGCGCGCCCCGTCTGTTTCGGCTGAATCAAGTCTTATCGCGCCACAAGGCAGCTGCCGCCGGCCGAGCGATATTTTTCGCAGAGTGCGACAGCCTGCTCCTTGCTACCGGCCGGGATACGGACGCGGTAGAAAGTCCCCTTGCCGGCAACTTCGGCAGCCTTGATATCGACGCCACGTCCACCAATCACACTGCCGAACTTATTCGAAAGGCTCTGGTAGGACTTCTGCGCATCGGCCTGGGACGGCAGTGAAGCAATCTGGATCACGTATCCACCTTCGCCAAGCGAAGCCACCTGCGTATTCTGCGCAGCCGGAGCGGCGGCGGCAGGTGCTGCGGTGCGAACATTGCCCTGATCACTGACACTGGCGACGACATTGGCAGGTTGAGTCGACGGACGAGTGGTCGGAACAGGAGCCCGAACGGCGGCAGCCGGTGCGGTATCCGCCAGTTGCTCGATCGATGCCGGAGCCTGGGCGGCGACCGGCATGGTCGATACAGTATCGGCTGGAGCCGAGACCGGAACGATACCTGTCGAAGGTGCGGCAGGAGCCGGGGCGGCGGTCGGGAAGGCTGCAGCCGTCTGCTGTGCCGGAGCATCAGCCCGAACCGGAGCCGCAGCGATTTTTGCCGTAGTGGCAGGTTCGACTTCCTGCTCGACCAGCTTGCCGTCGGCGCGAACGATCATTGTCTTGACCTTGCGCGGCATAACCGTGACGGCCTGCTGTTCACCGGCCTGCTGCTGATCCTGCGGCAGAAGACGTGGATCCTCGGTCTCTGCTACGTCGGTCATCTGCACGTCGTTTTCCCCTTCAAGCGGAAGGGTATCCGGCATCAGAGTCTTCTGGACGACGTCAACCGGTTCTTCGCTGCTCGAAATCAGCTGCTGCTGCTTGGGAGTTTCCGATCCTGCACCGGCGACGCGGTCGTAAACGGCCTTGTCCTGGTTGGGCACGGTCTTGCCGCCCGGGTTCGCCGGCGCAATCTTGACCGGCTCGCTGTCGGCAGCGATCACCATCGGCTCACCATTTCCGCCAAGACCGGACGTGGAGTTTCCAAACCATGCAAAGGCACCCGCGCCGCAAACGGCGACAAGACCAACGGCAACGAGAGGAGCAATCCAACGTCGCGAAGATCCACGCTGTTCGACGTCATCGACATTCTGCTCATAGTCTTCGGCCTGAGCATAACTTTCATTGGCGGTAAGCGGGGTTGCAAGACTGCGACGGAAATCCTCTTCGAGGGCCCGCTCGAAATCATCCAGATCCGCGTAAACGGATTTCTGAGCAGCCGGTGCTGAAGCAACAGCCGCGAGCTGCGGTTGGACACTTCCGCGCTGGAGCGATGCCGCAGTCTCAGGTGCCTCCAGAAGAGAGGCGAGTTCCGCGTCGATATCGAGATCGAAATCGTTCCGATAAGCAGGCTGCTCTTCCTTCTCCTCTACAGGAAGGGTCGGCACATCGAGTTCTGCAATCGCTTCCGGCTGTTCTTCAGGTTCGGAAAGCAGAGCCGGATCGAACGGCACGTCGTCTTCAGGCTCCAGGTCGAATGCCGGCGCAGCGGAATATACCGGGGCCGCAGCATAGACGGGCGCTGCAACAGCCGGAGAGGCGACCGGCGCCGGAGCAGGCTGTGCGACGGGAGCAACCGTGGCAGGAGCGGAGACGTTGGGGTCGACAGAGGCAACGACTGGAGCAACAACCTTGCTATTCTCCTCGACCACCATATCCGTTAGGTCGAGTTCCAGAGCGTCAAGCGCCA
The DNA here is from genome assembly GCF_014198105.1 of Aliirhizobium cellulosilyticum. Taxonomy (NCBI): domain Bacteria; kingdom Pseudomonadati; phylum Pseudomonadota; class Alphaproteobacteria; order Hyphomicrobiales; family Rhizobiaceae; genus Aliirhizobium; species Aliirhizobium cellulosilyticum. The sequence goes on from NZ_JACIGW010000001.1 coordinate 1,690,147, forward strand.
ACTCGAAATCCAGATCGGCAAAGGGATCGGAGGCTTCGTCGACCGATTCGGATGGAACAGATGGCGCAGTGGGGGCTGCGTATACCTGCGGCTGCGCGGGAGCTAGCGACAGGAGTTCGCTGTCGACAGAAACCTGCACGGTCTCAACGACCGGAGCCACAGTGCGCGAGGAGACCGAATAATGATCAACGCCTGAAAGAAGGGCATCCAGATCAGCGAACTGATCTTTCGGCAGATCCGGCGCGACCTCCCCTACAGGTGCGACAACCTTGGCGGCAATCGGCTCAGCCGGGCCAGCAAGGGGAATATCCATCGCGGGGATTGGCAAATCCGAGATGACAGGGGCAGAAACCGCAACCGACACCGGCGCGGCAACATTCCATCCATCGAAAGAAACCGGTTCAATCTTTGACGGAGCAGCCTGCAGCTCGACTTTGGCCTCTGTCCGCTGGTGGGACGCCACGCCTGCACCTGACTGGAAGTTTGCAAGAGGCATGCGGAAGCTTGGCGTATATCCTGCCCCTTTACGTTTCGCATCCATCGGCGGCGACTGAGCCTCCACAGACAGGGGCTGAGTCGCAACAACGGGGGCGACAACCGGCGTGGAAACGAAGGACGTTTCCAATTCCGCGGCCAGATCGAATTCGTCGAATGACAGATCCTGATCCGCCAACGAAGCGACTTGATACGCCGGAACTGCATCGACAGCCTCATTCGGCACACGCCACGAGCCGGCCTCTTCAGGCTCTGTAGGTAGCGTGTCCGGAAGGCTTTCTACGTAAGCGTGATTGGCAACTCCGCGATCGCCGCCATCGACCAACTCTGCTTCGTAATCCGAAGCTTCATCGTTCGAAGCCACGGCATCATTAGAAATGTCGTCTGAAGCCCACGGCTCCAGCGGATCGCCTTCAGCCTGAGCCTGATCTTCGCCTGTTGCCTGATCGAGACCGGAAACAAACCGGTTGCCTTCGAACACAGGCTCGACGGAAACATCATCCATCGCAGCGATCGAAGGCTCTGCAACGACAAGATCATCGACAGGATCGAGCCGAGGCGCATCGTAACGCTCGAACTCGCGGAGAAGTTCATCTTCAAGGTTGAAGACCGGATCGGTCCGCCTTGCCGCTACGGGCTCGGCAACAGGAGGAGCCGGGTTTGCAACAACCCGATCCTCATAACCGACGATCCGCGCCAGTTCAGCCAACGGATCACCATCAGCAAAAAATTCCGGCACATCATTCCGGCTACGCGCAAGGTTATTATCCGCCATGACGTCGTCCACTCACCTACATTACTACGCTTCTGCCAGAGCAATATGGGCAAATGAGGGCGTTTTTAGCGCATCTCCTCCGGCGCAGCCGTACCCGTAATTGTGAGGCCAGACCTCAATACGGAAGCGACTGCACGCACCAGCCCAAGTCTGGCGATGCTCAATTCTCGGTTTTTATCGTTAACAAAACGTAATTCAGGTTGTTCCTTACCTTTATTCCAGTGCGCATGGAAGAAGCTGGCCAGATCATAGAGGTAAAACGCTATGCGATGCGGCTCTTGCGAAAGCGCTGCGCTTTCGACGATTCGCGGGTATTCGGCGAGCTTTCCAACCAGCTGCAACTCGTTCGGATCCGTTATTTCACCGACGGTCGAGGCCAGATCGAGCGAATCGATATCAAGACCCGGAAACGCATCCTTAGCTTGCCGGAATACAGACATGCAGCGCGCATGTGCATACTGGACATAAAAGACCGGGTTATCCTTCGACTGTTCAGTAACTTTTGCGAAATCGAAGTCCAGAGGCTCGGAATTCTTGCGGTAAAGCATCATGAAACGAACCGAATCACGACCGACCTCATCGACGACTTCGCGCAATGTGACGAAATCGCCGGAGCGTTTCGACATCTTGACCGGCTCGCCATCGCGATAAAGCTTGACCAACTGGCACAGAAGCACGGTCAACTTCGCCTTGCCGTCGGATACGGCACGGGCGACCGCCTCGAGCCGCTTCACATAGCCGCCATGGTCGGCGCCGAGCACATAGATCATCTCGTCGAAGCCGCGGTCGTACTTCTCCTTGAAGTAGGCGACGTCGGCGGCGAAATAGGTGTAAGCGCCATCGGACTTGATCAGCGGCCGGTCGATATCGTCACCGACTTCGGTCGAGCGGAACAGCGTCTGGTCGCGATCTTCCCAATCTTCCGGAAGCTGGCCTTTCGGCGGCGGCAGCTTGCCCTTGTAGACATGGCCTTTGAAGGTAAGGTCGTTGATCGCCGCGCGGATCAGCTTGGCGCCTTCGGCATGCAGCGTGCGCTCGGAGAAGAAGACGTCATGGTGGACGTTCAGAGCCTCAAGATCCTCGCGGATCATCACCATCATCGCGTCAACCGCACGATCCTTGACGAGCGGAAGCCATTCTTCTTCCGGCATGCTGTGCAGCCGCGGGCCGAACTCTGCAGCAAGTTCCTTGCCGACGGGAACGAGATAGTCGCCCGGATACAAGCCGGCCGGGATATCGCCGATATCCTCACCCAACGCCTCGCGGTAACGCAGGAAAACGGAACGGGCGAGCACGTCAATCTGGCCGCCCGCATCGTTGATGTAATATTCCTTGACGACATCGTAGCCGGCAAAGGACAGGAGGTTGGCCAAAGCGTCGCCAACCACCGCACCACGGCAATGGCCGACATGCATAGGCCCGGTAGGGTTGGCCGAGACGTATTCGACATTGGTCTTCTTGCCCGAACCGAAAGTCGAGCGACCATAATCGGTTCCGGCTTCGATTATCGAGCCAAGGATACGCTGCCAGTAACCGGTCGAAAGGCGGATATTGATAAAGCCGGGGCCGGCCACAGAAACTTCGCTGACGTCGGGATCATTGCGCAATGCTGCCGAAATCAGGTCGGCAAGCGCGCGCGGATTGGTGCCGAGCGGCTTTGCCAGGACCATAGCTGCGTTGGTCGCCACATCGCCGTGGCTCTGGTCACGCGGCGGCTCGACAGTCAGTCGTCCGAAATCGATTTCACTGCGCTTTTCCTTGATAATATCAATTTTTTCCAGCGCGTTCTTAATTCTATTATCGAAGTCAGCAAAAAGATTCATGTCTCGTATCCACGCGTAATGCGAAGCGGGCTTTTGTAAAGCCGGTGGTGTTTGGAGGTCGGCCTAGCGCAAATCGGGAGTCTGGTCAAACAGCTCTCCATGTACTCGGACGGCATAGGTGTCGGTCATTCCGGCCAGATAATCGGAAACGTGACGGGCCTTGGCGGCCTCTTTCAACCCGGAAATATGATCCACCCAATAGTGGCTGCGCATCAAGGTCGGGTCATTCATGTAGGCCTCGAAGAGATCGGTGACGATCTTGGAAGCGCCAGCACGGATGCGCATAATCTCCGGATGGCGATAGATGCGGGCAAACAGCAGCTTCTTGATCAGCTGATCCGTCTGCGCCATTTCTGGCGAGAAGGTTGCGATCACCCGGCCTGCCGTCCGGACATCGGCAGCACTTTGCGGGCGGATATCGGCCAGATTGGCCTGCGCCACACCGATCACGTCCTCGACCATATGGGTGATCTGCCGGCGCGTCACCTCATAGGCGAAGCGGCTCGGCTCAAGATGTGGATATTTTGCCCTCACCTGCCGCATCAGACCGGACAGAAACGGTACATCTTCCAGCATCTCGAAGGTCAGCAGGCCAGAGCGCAGGCCGTCATCTATGTCATGAGTATTATAGGCGATATCGTCCGAGATCGCAGCGACCTGAGCCTCAAGGCTGGCGAAACTCGCCAGTTCGAGATCGTGGAGTTCGCAATAATCGCGGATCGGTTGCGGCACAGGCCCGTCCAGCCCTTCGCCGCCTGCTGTCATCAGCGGACCATTATGCTTGACCAGACCTTCAAGACTTTCCCAGGTCAGGTTGATGCCATCGAATTCCGCATACCGGCGTTCCAGCTTGGTCACGATTCGTAGCGATTGGGCGTTGTGATCAAAGCCGCCGAAAGGTTTCATCACCTCGTCGAGGGCGTCCTCGCCTGTATGGCCGAACGGCGTGTGGCCGAAATCGTGGACAAGTGCGACGCCTTCAGCCAGGTCCTCGTCGAGCTTCAAGGCGCGCGCCAGTGCGCGGGCGATCTGGGCGACTTCAATCGTGTGAGTGAGACGGGTGCGATAGTGATCGCCATCGGGGCTGATGAAGACCTGTGTCTTGTGCTTGAGGCGACGAAAGGCGGTGGTGTGGACGATGCGGTCGCGGTCACGCTGGAACTCCGAGCGCGTCAGACTGCCATCTTCGGCAAACATCCGCCCCCGGGAATTCCAAGGGTCCGACGCATAAACCGCCCGTTCGCCGCTACCGAAACCGAGCGTCCTGGTATCGATCGTCATGCCTTCACCTGCATTTCCATTGCAATTCCGTTCCGCACGGCCCATTGACGTGCCGTTCACGCCTTCATACCTATAGTAAAGCCGCGCGCAAAGCCGGTGACGATTATCTTCGAGTTATTCAGGCACCGGCCTGAAACTCACCGGGCCTTTACCCCGGCAGGAGACACTAGATGACTGAAAATGTAACCCTCTCCGATGCCGCAGCAAAGCGGATCTCCCAGATTGTCTCGGCCGATAGCGGCAAGCAGGCACTGCGCGTCTCCGTCGAAGGCGGCGGCTGTTCCGGCTTTTCCTACAAGTTCGATCTGGCCGAGGCGCCGGAGGCAGACGACATCGTCATTGAAAACGGCAATGCCAAGGTTCTGATCGACAGCATGTCGTTGATTTACATGGCCGGATCCGAGATCGATTTCGTCGACAACCTGCTCGGGCAGTCATTCCAGATCAAGAACCCGAACGCGGTTGCCAGTTGCGGCTGCGGTACCAGCTTCTCCATCTGATCCTTTTTTCTGGCCGGCATTTCAATCCAACCCGGCTTCCTTCCTGCGCCTGATCGTCTAAAAGGGACGATCAGGAACATGAAGTGGATGACGCATGAAGATCGCGACCTGGAACATCAACGGCGTCAAGGCGCGGATCGATAATCTGCGCCAGTGGCTCGCCGATTCGTCACCGGATATCGTATGCCTTCAGGAGATCAAATCGGTCGATGAGCGCTTTCCGCGGCTCGAGATCGAAGCGCTCGGCTATCATGTGGAAACGCATGGCCAGAAGGGCTTTAACGGCGTCGCGATCCTGTCGAAGATCAAGCCCGACGAAGTGATGCGCGGTCTACCCGGCGGTGAAGGGCCGGATGGCACTCTCGATGAGCAATCGCGTTATATCGAATGCGTGTTCTCTATTGCCGGCGGCGTTATAAGGGTCGCGTCGATCTATCTTCCGAACGGAAATCCGGCCGATGATCCGGTGAAATACCCTTACAAGCTCGCCTGGATGGAAAGGCTTCGCCGCCATGCGGAAGCCTGCCTTGCGCTGGAAGAGCCACTGATCCTCGCCGGCGACTATAATGTCATTCCGGAACCGCATGACTGCTTCGATCCGGCCGTGTGGGCGACAGACGCACTGTTTCTGCCGCAGACGCGTGAGGCCTTCCGCAGGCTCGAAAATCTTGGCCTGATCGACGCGGTGCGCGCCACGACCGACGCAACCAAACTCTATTCGTTCTGGGATTATCAAGCCGGCGCATGGCCGAAGAACAACGGCATCCGCATCGATCACCTGCTGCTGTCACCGGAAGCAGCAGACCGGCTGAAGGCAACCTCGATCGAACAACACGTGCGTGCGTGGGAAAAGCCATCCGACCACGTTCCGGTGGTCGGCATATTCGATTTCGCAGCCTGATCTGCAACGCCAGGGCGACGCGAACGCGCTTTAAAGCGCGGTTCGGGTCAGTCGTCGGTATCTGCCAGCTGGTGCGACAGCGCAACCGCACCGCGGCGGTCCCGTTCGTCGGCGACCGAGAATGCCTGTTCCTGAAGCTGCTCCATCCAGCCACAATCCTTGGCGATGCAGCGGTCCAGCGCAGCCGTCATGAATGCCAGCCCGCGAACCGCCTGCCCTTCCTGGAAGAGGATATTGCCGAATACCGCCATGGCGCCGGCATGGCCGGTCTTACGGGCCTGATTGAGCCACTTCTTGGCCTGCTGGATGTTTGAGCCGCCGCCCTCACCCGACAGCATCATTCGGGCAAGCTGATACTGCGCTTCGGCCACACCGAAGGTGGAGGCTACCTGGAAATAGAGCTGACGCGCCTGATAAAGGTCGGGCTTTACCGGGCTGCCTGGAATGCCATGGCTGTAATAGCTCGCAAGCGACAGAAGCGCATTGACGAAGAAGCCCGTGTCCTCGGAGCCCGGCTCGACGCCCTGGGCTGCAATCTCGTTATAGATCTTGAAGGCCGTATAATCGTCCTTGGTCACACCATCGCCATAGGCATACATGTTGGCAAGCGCCCAGCGCGAACCGGTATGACCTTTTTCGGCAGCATAACGATAGGCTTCGACCGCATCTTCCTTCTGACCGTTCTTGTAAGCCTTGAAGCCGAACTTGAAGAGATCGAAAGGACCAGATTCTTTCGACACACCTGCCTTGATGTCGAAGGCAAGAGCGTTCCCGGCACAGATTGCCGCCAGCGATATTCCAAGAAGCAATACTCTCATGGATCCAGTGCCAGACTTCCGCATGGTTCAGTTTCTTTCGACCCGCTCGCGGCTGGGAGCCGAAGCGTGCATTATTGGCCGTGCGGACAGAAGATCAGGACAAGACGATCCCGACATTCTGCCTCCCGATGGGCGAGAGAAACTGTAGGTTCCATTTCCGGCAAGACTTGGACCCCTAAACAAGATCGCGGCAGCAGCGGAAAACGAATTCGCTATCCGCTTGCCCAATCCAGCAAAGCCCCGTTTATCTTCAGAAAACCCGCCCATGATACTCCAACACGCACGTTCCGCCCCCGCAGTTCGTGCTCTCTACTTACATACCGCTGCGCCTCGTTTGTGGCGGGAAATGGACAAAAGTCCTAGCCTTGAAACGCGCCGCGATCGTCACAAAAAAGTGTTGCGAAATCGTCACAGTATTTTAGCAGCCAAGCGAATAACCGCGACAAGCAAAAGCCCGGTCGAAACCGGGCTTTTGTCTTTGATAAAGCAGAGATCAGAAACGGACCTTTATACCCGTCGAAATAGCGGCAACGATATCGTCGTCGAAATCGTAATTGGCTCTTTGCCCATAAGTCAGGCCATCCAGTACAACGGTACGGGAAGAACCACCGGTCATCAGACCAAGAACCCCGGCAAGGCGGAATTCGACATTTTTCGTCGGTGAATAGCTGCCAAGAACGCCGAGCGCCCAGGTATCCGTCTGTGATCCAAAGCCTTGCGACGTTCCACGATCCCAAGTCAGGCTGACAGCGCCACTCCACTGCTCGTTGAACTTATGGCCGATGCCGCCCATGACAGTCCAACCATCCCGATAGCCGAGGTCGAGTGTTGTGACCTGAGTGCCGGAGGCGCAGACACCTGCAACTCCGGAAGAGCAGAAGAACGGCACCTTCTGCAACTGGCTCCAATCCGTCCACTTCACGGAACCGAATGCCAACCAGTCGGGCGCGATACCGGATTGCACCTTAAGCTCAAGAACATCAGGCATCGCCTGAGAGCCATAGACATCAAATTTGGGAGTTCCCGACACCTGGGAGAGATCGAGTGTGCCGGTAATATCGTTCAGCTTGACCTCACTGTTATAAACGAGGCTAGCGCGGAACGCATATTCTGGAATTTCGTAGGCGACACCCGCGCGCCAACCCCAGCCGTCACCTTCCAGATCGAGGCGACCAACGCCCGAAAGGGGAAATCCGGCCGGAAACGCCTGAACCAGACGTTCCTGAAATCCATAAACCTCCTGATAGAACCCGCCGCCAATCAGGCGAAGCTGGCCCGGCCCCATATCAAATCGGTAGGAACAGGTCGCAGCATAGTTGCGGCTTTCAACCTTGGTCTCGATATCCTCGTTTGCACCGGCCCAATCGCGTCCCGGATTTTTGTGCGCACCCCATGGCTCCGAATAATCAAACATGCAGTCTGCCGCGTCTCCGATACCGGCCTTTATCCCAATGCGGGGAGACCAATAATTTTCGCTGCCATCTGCCGATGTCGAGAGGCCGGTCAGATCGCCACCACCCGCTGTTCCGCCAGCAGGGTTAAACGGGGTCGGATCAGTGTCACGGACATTCTTCAGCTTGCGGTCCGGCATAACGAAGGTCGACGTCGCCTCTGCCGTAAATCTGGACGTATCGAACAAGAGATCGATGTTGTAACCGCCGCGCTCAAGCCCCCCAGCGAGCGCTGGCGTTTGCAGCATACCGACCGCCGCCGCAGCCAGAACTCCGCCTGAAATAAAGTGTCTTACCATGTTTTCTCCCACTCCCGGTAAGTTACCGGCATCACTGTAGATCGTTGATCCTAAACAACAACTTTCGGGCGTCGGGACGATTGCAATGCACAATCGCTCAAAATTTACGTAAGCTATTCAGCAACGGGGAGAGAATCGACCGACAGGAGATGAAATTACCGCAAAATTGACGAATCGCAGTCGATCTTGGAATTTTATCTTGTGGTAATATGCGTCTGTGACCTTCACGCAACAGAGTCCTTTTCTCCGGCCACGCATCTGCACAATAAATCAATTGGACATCCAAGCGCATACGAAAATGCCGCACCCATGGCTGGATGCGGCATTTGACATCGCTGAGTCGTCTCTAAAATCAGCCGGCTTCGGCGATCCGCGTCAACGCGATCTTGAGATTGGCAAGCTGAACTTCGAGTTCGGCATAACGCTCGCGATCGGCAGCAACGACTTCCGGATCTGCATTGGCGATGAACTTCTCGTTGGAGAGCTTCTTGTTCAAGCGCTCCATCTCCTGTTCCGTCTTGCCGATCGCCTTTTCGATACGGGCCTTTTCAGCGGCCAGATCAATCAGGTTGCCGAGCGGCAGGCAGGCTGTCGCCTCGCCGACGACGATCTGGGCGGCGCCCTTGGGTGCGCTATCGGCCGGTTCTATGCTTTCGACGCGCGCCAGGCGCTTGATCGCAGCCTCATGGCGACGCATGCGGAAGGCCGTTACCTCATTTGCGCCGACGACGATCAGCGGTGCGGTCGCCGACGGAGGAACGTTCATTTCCGAACGCGCCGAACGCAGACCGGAGACGAGATCGACCAGCCAGTTGATTTCACTGGCGGCTTCTTCATCACTGAAATCAGCAGCCGGCCAGTCGCCATGAGCCAGAAGACCATCACGCTCTGCCGTGTGCGCCCAGAGTTCTTCGGTCATGAACGGCATGAACGGGTGCAGAAGCGCGTAGGTCTTTTCCATGACGTAAGCCATGCAAGCCTGGGCTTCCGCCTTCGCCTGCTCGTCCTCGCCCATGAAGACCGGCTTCAGGAGTTCGACATACCAGTCGCAGACCTGATTCCAGACGAAACGATAAAGACCGCCAGCCGCTTCATTAAAGCGATAGGTCTCGATTGCCGTCGTGACTTCCTCGACCGTCTTCGACAGTTCGGTGAGGATCCAGCGATTGACCGTCAGCTTTGCGTCTTGCGGCCTGAAGTCGGCATTGCGGGTAACGCCGTTCATCTCGCCGAAACGCGTAGCATTCCACAGCTTGGTGCCGAAATTGCGATAGCCGGCAATGCGGGCCGGATCGAGCTTCACATCCCTGCCCTGCGCTGCCATGACCGCCAGCGTAAAGCGCAGCGCATCAGCGCCGTATTCGTCGATCAGGTCGAGCGGGTCGATGACGTTGCCCTTCGACTTCGACATCTTCTGACCGTTCTTGTCACGCACCAGCGCGTGGACATAGACGGTGTTGAACGGCTCGACCGGATTTCCTTCCTCATCCTTCATGAAATGAAGGCCCATCATCATCATGCGGGCGACCCAGAAGAAGATGATGTCGAAACCAGTGACAAGAACGTTGGTCGGATAATAGCGCGCAAGCTCCGGCGTTTTGTCCGGCCAGCCGAGCGTCGAGAACGGCCAGAGCGCAGACGAGAACCAGGTGTCGAGCACGTCTTCGTCGCGGGTCAGGATTTCACCCGGCGCAAAATTTTCGAGCTTTTCCTGAACCCAGGCCTTCCACGGACCTTCATGCGCCAGATAGTGCTGGACGGCCGCGTCGAGCGCTTCTTCCTCGGACTTTTCGACGAAGCACTGGCCATCCGGTCCGTACCAGGCCGGAATCTGGTGACCCCACCAAAGCTGGCGCGAAATGCACCACGGCTCGATGTTTTCCATCCAGTCGAAATAGGTCTTTTCCCAGTTCTTCGGAACGAAGTTGGTGCGGCCTTCGCGAACGGAAGCAATCGCCGGCTCGGCCAGCGTCTTTGCATCGGCAAACCACTGGTCGGTTAACATCGGCTCGATGACGACGCCGGAGCGGTCACCGAACGGCTGCATGATCTTCTTCTTCTCGACATAGGGAATGTCGTTGCCTTCGGCATCCTTGACCGTGACGGCCAAGCCTTCGGCATTAATCGCCTCGATGATTCTCGTACGCGCGACCATGCGGTCGAGGCCGCGATACTCTTCCGGAACGAGGTTGATCTCGTCGACATCGCTCTCGCTCGGCAGTTCGCCGGACTTGGTGATGGCAAGCGCCCTCGCTGCACATTCGGCGTAAGAATCGCCGTCCTCGCGCATGGAAGCGACCGTATCCATCAGACGATAGAGCGGGATCTTGTTACGCTTGGCGACTTGGTAATCGTTGAAGTCATGCGCGCCGGTGATCTTGACGGCACCCGAGCCGAAATCCGGCTCCGGATATTCGTCGGCGATGATCGGGATCAGGCGGCGATGCTCCTTCGGACCGACCGGGATTTCACAGAGCTTGCCGACGATCGGCGCGTAACGCTCGTCCGACGGATGAACGGCAACCGCGCCGTCACCCAGCATGGTTTCCGGGCGGGTTGTGGCGATCGAGATGTAGTCGCGTTCTTCCGACAGGATGACGTTACCGTCGGTATCCTTCTCGACATAGGTATAGGTTTCGCCGCCGGCCAGCGGGTACTTGAAGTGCCACATGTGGCCGTCGACTTCCTTGCTCTCGACTTCGAGATCAGAAATCGCCGTTTCGAATTTCGGGTCCCAATTGACCAGTCGCTTGCCGCGATAGATCAGGCCTTCCTTGTAGAGCGTGACGAAGACTTCGAGCACGGCCTTGGAAAGACCTTCATCCATGGTGAAGCGTTCGCGCGACCAGTCGCAGGATGCACCGAGGCGCTTGAGCTGATTGAAGATCAGCCCGCCGGATTCGGCCTTCCAGTCCCAGACGCGATTGACGAAGGCTTCGCGGCCCATGTCGCGACGACCGGGAAGCTGGCGCTCCATCAACTGGCGCTCGACAACCATTTGCGTCGCGATGCCGGCATGGTCCATGCCCGGCTGCCACAACACGTCCTTGCCGCGCATGCGCTCGAAGCGGACCATGATGTCCTGCAGCGTATTGTTGAGCGCGTGGCCCATATGCAGCGAACCGGTAACGTTCGGCGGCGGGATCACGATCGTGAAGGCGTCCGCACCCGGCTTGGCATTGGCGCCGGCGCGGAAAGCATCCGCATCGTCCCAGGCTTTTGCGATCTTCGGTTCGACGGCGGCGGAATCGTAGGTCTTTTCGAGCATTTCCTGACCCGTTTTTATTTATGAATGAGATGGTCGGTTGTTAAAGATGTGGGGGGTGACAAGTCAATAAAAAAGCCGCCCCGTTTCCGGAGCGGCCATATTCAATGGCGTAAGCGGCGATTTGACGGCGCGTTTATCTGCGCGGGCCGCGGGCGACGCGCTCAATTTCTTCCCGAACAAGCCGCTCGACGAGCGTTGGCAGGTTGTCATCGAGCCATTCCTGCAGCATCGGCCGCAACATTTCCTGCGTCATATCCTCGACAGAGCGCCGCTCCAGGCCATCGAACACGTCGGCGAGCTCGCCAAAGGACTTCGCCACCTGGGCACCGGCAGTTTCAGAAAGAAGGCCGGCCATCATGGCAATCGAGGCTCCCGCCTGTACTGCTTGCGGCCTTACCTCTGTGGACACAACAGGTTCCGGCTTTACATGATCGGAATTGACAGCCTCAGGCGCCGAAATTGCGGGGAGCTGACTCGGCTTCTCTTCTGCAAGCTTTACGGCCTCGACACTCGCCGGAGCGACCGGCGGCCTTATCGCGCTATCTTCGAAAGACGGGCGCAGCTCGGGCAACGGCAAGGGGATCACAGGCGCGGAAGGTTCGCTGAATACAGTCTGCGACGGAACTTCATTCGCGGGCGGCGCAGTATCGCGCATCAACGGGATGCCGACATCGGAGGGGCGGCCGGAGCCGGATATCGCCATATCCTGGTGCCGTGCGGAGGCTGCGCGAACCCGGGCGGCGACATCAGCAAGCGACAGGGATCGTTCTGTCGCTGCTGGAGCCGCGACCGGCTCCCGCTGGATAGAAAACTCCGGTTGCCTCGGCAAACCGGCATCGTTAGCCACCAAATCGGGAACGAAAGCGGCAGTTTCGTCAAAATCCTCGATCTCGTCGTCTTCAAAGGTCGAGGAAGCGTCGTGCAGGCCAGCCGCGTCTGAACCGGGATCATTGCTTTCAATGATCCGACGGATCGAAGCCAATATCTCCTCCATGGAAGGTTCACGCGCTACATTTGGCTGAGCCATTTCATCCTCGCAGTTGCCGAGTGCTACCGTCTTCTCGACGGTGGTAAACTCGTTGCTAGTGTAAGGGCTTGGCGACAAGACACAATGTGACGGGGATAAGCAAAGGCAGCGATACACAGCTTTTGCACAGACATAGAGTCCCGTTTGCAACAGCCGATATTGGCTAAAAACAAAAAGGGGCGCCCGGCGCCCCTCGTGTCACGACCATTATACCGATGTCAGAAGACGAATTCCTTGACCTTGGCGAAGCCCGGTAGCGGCTTCACGGAAAGATTGAAGCGGGAGCTTTCAGAAATAGAACCATGTTCCTTGAGCAGAATCTTTGCCTGCGCAGCGTTACCGTAGCCGATCACAGCAACGAGGCGCCCGCCTTCCGCCAACTGCTCCAGAAGTGCGGCAGGCACCTCCTCCACCGAGCCGTTGACGAAAATGAGATCGTATGGCGCAGCCGCCGCATATCCCTTGGTCAACTCGCCCGTCACGACGGTGACGTTCTGACAGCCCAGCGCATTCAAATTGGCCGCTGCAAGCTCGCACAATGCACCATCGCTCTCGAGCGCAGTGACGGAACCGGCCAAATGCGAAAGCAACGCCGCCACGTAACCGCTGCCTGCACCGACGTCGAGCGCGCGATCGTTCTTGGTAATCTCGGCTGCCTGAAGCAGCTTAGCCAAAGGGGAAGCTTCCATCAGGTAACGGCCAGGCGAAAGCTCGATATCCGCATCGAGATATGCAAGCGGCTTAGCCTTCTCGGAAACAAAAGCCTCACGTGGCACGGAAAGAAACGCACGCAGAACAGAGTGCGACGTTACGTCAGTGGTCCGGATCTGATGTTCAACCATCTTTATCCGGGCGGCCTCGAAATCAATCATGTCCTGCGCCTCGTATACTGTCTGCCGACCGTATTACTGGCGCAGCCCACTGGTTTCAAGACGGCGCATGGCGGCTCATTAAAAAACCTTCAGAGAGTGCCGTTACCGAAGCCGAAAACGCCAGATAAAAGAGAATCGAGGAGACAGGCCCGGCGTCTCACTCAAACAGGCGTCATGAATGTGGCCTTAGCGGCTGATTCAACTTTTTCGCCGCCAGATAATCTTTCTCGTAGGAGGATCGCAAACCGCTCGCACCGTCAAATTCCAGCTGATTTGCAAGCGCGGCGGCAAAAAGACCATCAGGATAGGTTCCTGTTCCCTCAACCTCGGCGACAGACGGGCGAAACGCGTTGACGAATTTGGTGAGCACGGGCAAATCCTCCATTCACTTCAAGTACAGCCTTAAAAGCGCATGACGCGCCTTCGGTTCCAGGCTCGCGTAAAGAAGTTAAAAATTAACCATGATCCGTGGCGGGACTTGGGTGGTTGCATGAAATTTCTGCGACACAAGATGCGACAAGAAAAATATGCGCATTGATCGTCAAGGCGCTTGCACAGCGTTTCGATTCGTTCTAAACGCCCCGACACACACCGCAAACTACTGCATGGATGGCCTCGTGGCGGAGTGGTGACGCAGAGGACTGCAAATCCTCGTACCCCGGTTCAATTCCGGGCGAGGCCTCCAACCCCTTCCAAGCAATGACGTAACCGATTGCCAACACTGAATAATTTTTCAGGTGTGGCAATATGGGCTTCAAACGTTCTGCCACAGTAAAACAAGGTGTGGCACTCCGTTCTGGATTTCACCTCATGACCTGGCAGAAGAAATACTCGTGGCGCGTGACTTGGCCCGGTGAAGGCCACGAAGATTACAGCGCATATGACGGCGATCTCTACATCGGCCGAATCATGCGAGACCTGACGACGCACACCCATAAGAACGAGTTCATGTGGTCTGGCGGCGCTGGAGGGAAATCATTCAATAATAGGTTGATGCCTCATCAGGGCTGGGAGAAAGAGCACTGGCAAGCTGCCAAGGCGGTTGAGGACTGGTATGATGCGATGAGAGAGCGGAACGGGCTGGAACCGCGATGATGCGCTACGACTGGAACATCGGCGGTTATGTCTTCCTCGTCTTCATGGCGGCGGCTGTTGTTTTGGCTGGGTATAATGCGGTGATGGCTGTGGTGAGGTTCGTGGCGGCGCTTTAGGGCTGGCTCGACCGCTCTCGTTCCACGCGATCCATCCGGTTCCTCAGATCGAGCAGGATATCGCGAAGACCGTAGACGCTGCCTGCCGCCTGTTTCATCTCATCGAGCTGGCGCTGCAGGTCGTCATCCTTGTTTGTATAGTTCTGCCAGACACGTTCATGCTCCGCCCTTGGGACGAGATCCGTGCGGATTTCTTTGATTGCCCCCTCCGTTCGCTGACGGTCCTCCGCGGAACGCGCCGTGCGCCACTCCATTTCCTTCTGGGTCACCATCTTGTCGACGAGGGAAGAGAGGCTTGTCGTCGTGCTTGCGGAAAGAACCTTAGCATCGTCGCGTATCTGGGCGATATTGTCTTTGATCGGCTGCAAGGCAAGAAACCCGAGACCGCCAAGGATGGTGATGCTCACAGAACAGAACCCGATGATGATCGCCCAAGGGGTCCGGTTTCTCTCTGCCAGGTTCGTTGATAGGGCCGCAACGGCGCTACGCATCTCCGATGACATCGAGGTCATGGACGATTCGATTTGCTTGAAACCAGACCTCATCTCCGTCTCGAGATCTGATTGCCGCCGGTTTAGGTTGGTAACCCTCTCGCCAAGCTGAGCAGTCAGAGCGTCGGTGTAAATCCGGTTTACGTCCTGCCCATTTCCATTGTTCATGTCATCGTTCCCTGCCGCCATTCGTCCCGTCGCCCTTTTCTATGCGTATGCTATTCAGGCAGGCTCAGGAGAGCAGCCAGTATGAGAGAACCGTGGCAACACCGGCCACGATGGAGATAACTGCCGCCATGACCGCCAGCGGATTGTTGTGCAGGAAGTTCATTTGCCCCACCTCTGCTTGATGTCGGCGAACCACGCCGCGCAGTCTTCGGCCTGACGGTCTCGGATATCCGCCACGACTTCCCAACGCTTGAATGTCACAACCCACGGCTCATCACCGATGCGAACCCGGCCTATCTTGGCAACGCACGATGCCGGCGGTTCGGGGAACGGGATAACCGCCCTCGCCTCGCCTTCAGTCTTTGCCGCGGCGGTGACGCGCTGTTCTGTGGTCGCGCAGCCGGTCAGGAGCAGGCAGAGCAGGATCAATTGTGGTCGAGCCATTGGCGATCCTCCGCTGTTGGACGGGTGAGCTTGGTGTTGGTTCGGGCCTCTGCCGCCAGATGCTCGATGCGAGCCTGTCGCTGGGCTGCAATAGCCTCAGACAGGGCCGCACGCTGGCGCTCTGACGCTGCGGCATCATCTGCCGCCTTTCGAAGCTCTCGCTCTCGCTGAAGCTGGAATTGGACGGACTGCAGCTCGTATTTGCTTGCCATGCCGGCAGTGGCTTCCTTGACCCGCTGGGCCGCGAAAGTCTCGACCCGGCCGGCAATGATGTCGCTGACGACAGGGATGGAAGTCAGGAACGGGATGTGGGATGCGCCGGGCACGCCTTCGTAGAATGCAATCGCCAAAATGAAGAGAACGCCGCCGATCCCGAATAGGCGCACGGCTGTTGCGAAGATAGCTGCCATCAGTTCGGCCCCGTATCATCTGCGGTGAAAGGTCGAGATGGCGCGGTGTATGGCTCCGGCTGATAGAAGTCGCCGTCGTCCATATCTCGAATGAACTTGCGCTTCTCTCGATCGTCCCATACGGCGCCGAAGACGTAGCTGCCGAGGATCGCCGCGATGAGCGTCAAGAGCGCAATGAGCGCCTGCTCAAGGATGGAATTGCTCGATTTGATGAAGCCAACGACGGATGCCAGGATGATGCCCTGTGCGTTTGCCATGGCCCATAGGAGCACGCGGAACATCCAGCGCCGCCGGATCGGCCAATTGTCGCGAGTGAGTTCCTGGCTCAGTGCTGCAGCTTTCTTCGGCATCAGGCGGCATCCAGAAGAGCGGCATAGAACTTCTTGCCGTAGCCTGCGATATCGTTCGCCCGATCGAGGCCGTTGATAATCCGGCGCGCGTTGACCCAATCGGAACCATTGCTGGTGAAATAGTCGCCCAGCCGCTTGCCTGTGAATATCCCATCGCGCATGCCGATGGTGATGATTTTTCCGGCCACATCGTCAGTCAGGGCAAGATCGGGGTTCGCAACCAGATCAATGCCGAGAAGGTCGGAGAACTTGCCGTAGTTGTCCTTGCCCGTGATCTGGCAATACCCCCTGCCCCGATAACGCCATCCATCGCCGGAAGATTCCGAACCGTTGCCCATGCGGTTCCCATAGGCGCGGTTGGCGATCTTCTGGGGCTGGCGCGCGTAAGCCTTCGCATCGGCCGGCGAGAAGTATTTCGGGAACGTGTTCCGAAGCCCCTGCTCCGAATAGTTCAGGTTCTCAACAATTGGCTGGAAGGTGCCGCCGGTCTCGATCACAGGTGTTGCCAGGATATAGGCAATGTGGCGAGGATCGTTGACCTTGAAGGCGGCGGAAGCATCGAGCATGGCTTCGATCCCTTCCACCTGTGGCTGGTTCATCCGCCCGTCAAACACAGACGTGCGCACCCCAGCGAAGAACTTCGCTCGATTCATGGGTTTCTCCGATGTTGATGATGTCAGGTCAGAAAGGCGGGCATAGAAAAAGCCGCCTCAGTGGGCGGCTTCAGGTTGGCCTCATGGTTTTCTCACGGGGACGAGATCAGCGGCTCTCTCAGCAACCCCGGATATTTAGGGAAGACCGTTTAGTTGCTAAATCGCAGCAAAGTTCGCCTTACGAACGCGCGAGCCTTATCTATCGGCGAAGCGTGCCACGTGCGGAAGATGGCACTCGTGCCTGTAACATGGATTAACTCAGCCGTTCCGAACACTTTGGCAATCCGCGATGCCCACCACTCTGGAGGCTTAACGGTAGCATGTGCGTTCTCACCGTTGGGAAGGACCATGTCAGCCGGCCTCGTGTCAGCAGCTATAATCGCGTGAGTGGTTAGCGATCGAATATGATGAAGAACGGCCGGGATCTCTGCCTCGTCCAAATGCTCGAGAACATCTGTGCATGTAACTATATCGTATCTCGAGTGAGGCACTTTGCTTATCTCTGGAATTGCCGGGTCAAACCGGTGACGCACGCCAAGCGTCCTGGCACGCAAAAGTTCGACCGTTTTGCTTTGCCCTGCCCCGTAATCTAGCATCGAAGCCGGCCTCCGACTGATAATCCACGGCTCGATCCATCGGCGCGCCTTTGCAGAGCCAGTGCCGTACTTTTGACGTCTGTGAATTTCCGCATACTGCTCAAGATTTCTTGTCGCTACCACGATCGACCCCTCTGGAAATCTGAGATTGGTATATCTTGGGACGACAGACAGTTCCACTACCGTACCGAGTATTTTTCTACTTGAAGCGTTACTGAATGCGGAATTACAATCGGTTGATGTCATTGGGGATCAACATGTCGTTCTTGCCGGCGCTTAGGAGTTTCCTAATGAAGCGGTCATCGCTTCCATTGGAGTTTACAGAGAACGTTTTTGTGCTGGGATCCGGGCCAGGGTCCTCTATTCCAGACGAGCTGGACGATTCATGGTCACTTGTTTCGATCAATGCCTCGCAAGCAGTTTTAAAGGATGAAACGATTGTTCCTGATTTCACGTTGTTTGGCACATCGACGTTACGCAACAAGCCGACCAATCGCGAAGCAAAAGACGTGCTGCGAGGCCGTAAAACTCGAACACTTATTCTATTCGATCGAGAAAAATTCATCGACAACCAACGGTACAAGCTATTTCGCCTCGGATACAGCTATGACCGTGTCATTTTTTTATCCACTGCCGAGCGCCTGGCGTGGATCCGCGGTGCAACTGGCATAGCCGTTAAGGACAACACACAGAAGCCCAGCAATGGAGTGGCGGCCGTTTTCCTGTGCGTATCATACGGTGTGAAAAAGATAGTCATGACCGGCTTTTCGCTAACCAAGCAAGGCCACGCGTACAACAACAAGAACCGGGAACGCGCTCACGTTCGGGGTGACAGAGCAGCATTGCGATCAGCGCTAATGCGAGGCCATCCAATTTATACCAATCAGGCGGATTTTTCAGAAGAATCAGGGGTTCCGCTGATCTGAAGCGAATTCGGGTTAGAATTGCCTAACCCGCGATTGAAGTTCTGTCTGCTACAGGTGATCAATGATGTGACCGTCTAGAGCATCGATACCCAAGCAGATCACAGTCAGACAAAACAATGCAACTAAATACTTGACTGAGTGCGCCCGAAAGGTCGTCTCGGTCTTCTGAAGTATCGCCTTGTTGAGTAGCAAGTTAGCTCCCTCAACGTCGCCGATCGCCGCCCGATCCACGATTTCGGAGGCGAGATCCCTGTCATTCTTCATCGAATAATCTCCTAAGATGGAGCGGCCCTATCGGCTATTCCTGACGCTAACCTGAATTCGATGTCAAACCGACATACCAACCAACGAAGACACGTTTATGCCAGCAGCCTCGCCGTGCTTCCAAATCTGCCGATGAAGCCTTGCGCGATATCTTTTCAGTTTGATGCGGTTCAGCACTCCGCTCATCGCGTACATCCCGACTGGTGATTTCTCACCGGTGCCGTCGACACAAACTACCCTCGGGTTGCTCCCCCCCCCATCGCACCAGACGAAATTACCAAGATTACAATCCATCAAAACTATGTGGAGACGTTGTGCCTCGCTGAAAAACTCGTTCAAGCCATCAAGGTGGTTCTGTTCGAAACGACGCTCCTCGATTAGCCTTCGCAGAGTTGGAGCCAATGAGCCGTCACGCGAGGACACTCGTTCAACAATCATCCCCAGGCCCTGGCTTGTCTGAACGAAACCGAAAATCTTGGCGATCGGGAGGCGCTTTTCCTCGCCCGCAAATTTTCTCGCCAAGTTGAGATACTCTTCAAGCTCCCGACGGAAAACCATGTATGCGCCAAACCGACGCCACTTTTTAAAAAAAAGAAGTTTGCTCTTAACTTTTCTGTTGCCCCCCGCCGATTGAGCGGATGGCTTCACCGTTTTGATGACGACGTCTGGATGCATTCTGTTTTCGAAAATGTTTCTCGAGGCTCCATGCCCTGCAAGCCGCCACTGCGCGAGGTCAACATAATCTAGCGAGAACTGCATTTCACTCATACCATTACCTGTCATTCAATGCTCGTCCCCTGAATGCTAGCATCATCATATATCTCGTATCTAGGAGACTTTTTCCCTCCGGAAAGAATGTGAACGCTGTTGCTACCCGACGTCTAACCATCAACCCGTCCCGCCGGGATATCCTCTCCCCGCTTGACCAATTTCGAAAAAAGGAAGCGGCCCTCGTTACCACGGGCAAACGCAGACTGCCGCCCCTGGCTTGGAAACGGTGGCATCGATCGGAAAATGATAATTGCAGAACCGGAAGCGGAACTTCGAACGGCTGAACCCGACAATCATTTGGATGTGGGCGACACAACTGTGATGCGCGTGCGGTAAGCAACCAATTCGAACTTTGTCCGTTCTCGCGTCGTCAGAAACAGCAAGGATCAACGATGAGCACTGGAAGCCAAGCCCGTTCGCGTATGTACATTTTCGTCGCCGCACTCTTTGTCTTGGGCCTGATGCTTGTGGGCTACTACACATTCTTCCAGACTCCCGGTGAGATCAACGATGCGCCCGCCTCAGAGGTCGTGAACCCGAAGTCGTGATGTCATCTCTAAAATTAAGATGTGCTTATCTACGATCTGAAGATCGTATATCGCCAGCCGTCGGAGGCTCTATGTTAGGTCACCTCAACGGAGCCAAACAATGCGCCTGACGATCTACAACTTTGTAATGTATGCTTCTTTGGTGCTCGTGGCGGCATACCTCTACGTGTTCGTGGATGTGACGTAACGCTCTATCGAAATTGCCATATTGCGGCTGTCGGTTCCGAAAGGTTGGCTGTGAAAGCCAACCGTGAACAGGAGCTACCCGTGAACATTGACCTCATTGACAAGACCAATCTCGCGTTTCGCCGCCTTAAGCTGGTGAAGATGGCGATCGAAGACATCGAAGATGAAGGTCAGGCGTCCGCTCTGTACGAGGGCGTCTACCTTACCGAAGTCATATTAAAGGAATTGAAGGAACTGCTCGAGAAGGCGCGATCGGAAGCGATCACTTCTTAGCTCGATAGCACCGATGATGTCAGGGCGGTGGGTTATCGTAGGCTCGGAACTAAGAACCAAAGTACTACGCATACGGCCAACAAAACGTATACTCCGGCATTAAGGACAGTCACCCACCGGTGCTTCGACCTAATTCTGCTTCCAAAACCTTCAGACAAGGCATTGATCAAGAACTCAAGCACCAGGGATCTCCTTAATACCCCATAGAGGTGTAGGCTCCGGGAGTTAACATCAAGAGCAAGATGTCAGGGTGCGGGGTGATCAGTCACTTGGTTGCAGGCGCCACAGGATTGTGCTGCTCTGATCAAGTTCATCGTTAGACAGGCGCCCAAATGCTAATCCCGTCCTCGACATCCGACGTACTTCGCCGATTTGACCACTTCAATGACTCACTTCTCGGAGCAATATCGGTAGACTATGCGGAGCGCGCTCTTCCGCACATCCAAATCACGCTGACATGCCAGGACGACGATGCAGACGAGCCGACATGGAGATCTTGCCGGATCGACTTCCACAATGTTCGTGAATTTAAAATCGAGCAGCGCACCAACTCAACCCAAAGCGTGATTTCTTTTGGAATAGCGATCACGATTGAAAGCGGCATCACGTTTGTCGACTTTGACTGCCTAGGCGATACAGAGCGTACAGTTGAACAGGTTCGCTCCTCCGAATTTTACATCGGCGCGGAGCGCGTTGACTTCATCGTCCTCTAGCGAAGGATGTCAGGGCGTGGGTCAGCTAGATCCAGAACAACGCGTCTTCATCAGCTTATTTTTCAGGTGTCCACCGTCGCTCAAAAACTCCAGCCAATAGCTCGATGCGACCTCTGCGGCGTACTCGCCAGGATTTCGCCCGAACGGCAGCTTTCCGCTCTGGAAGCACTTCGTGACGACCGCCTGCACGAAACGACGATGGAATTCTTCTTCTGACATGCCCTGGAGTATATGGCACTGCCCATCAACAATCGAGGTCTGATGTCAGGGCGGCGGGCTGTTGCATGATTTCCTGGCACACGTATCTTGTGCACTGCGAAACCCACTAGGCAAGGATCAGCGATGCGGATCGAACTTCGTAGCAAGCTCATCGACGCGGCCGAGTACGATGCCTCCCAACTGCGTCTAAAGCTTTTCCTGACCAATGGTCAAATTCGTGAATTCGTTGACGTGCCCGCGCACGAAATTGATGCTCTCGCGGCGGCACGGTCGCCCGGATCATACTATCTCAAGTCGATCAAGGATCGTTACCAGCCGTCGACTGCCGCGTAATGTACCCTGCTACAAGGCCCGGGGACGAAGTCTTCCGCCAAAAAAGCCGGCAGCTTTCCGCCCCGCGGCGATGCCTGGTACCTCAATGTAAGCATTTGCCAGCCAAGCCAGCGGAAGCGTAATGAGGAATGTCAAGAATGCGGAGAGGATGAAAACTACCCACCCCTGATCGAAGCCGGCAATACGGACGCCGTTATAGACTAGAGTGAGAATATTGAAGTGCAGGAGATAAAGCGGAAAAGAGATGTCTCCTAAGACCTGGAAGACCTTTGCAGCAAGTAGCCTCGGCCACGACGTAAGAAACATTACGGCCATGACTGGAGCGATTAATACAGTCTCGGCCATCACCACGAGAGGGCTTGTATTTACATTCAACTCCGGCGCAACCCAGTGGGCTACTGGACGCACGAAGTTGAACGCTAGCAGAAACCCGATCGACACAACGCTGGCCATCACCGGTGTTGTTCTAAGCACTTCTCGAGTACCGACGACGAACGGTATGCAAGCCCCGACAAAGAATGGGACCAGAAAAATCTGGAGTTGATAGGGTGTTGAGACCGGCACGTAAGCCAGCGCGGATATCGCGACCAGCCACAGCCAGCGAAAACGAGATGCAGCGGCAACAGCCAGAAATGGCATGAGCGCAGAAGCGACGATTTCGATGAAAATAGACCAACTTGGCCCGTTTATTTTGAGTGTCGCCCCAACAAACCCGACGAGAAATACGTCAATTCTAAATGGCCCCGTCAGCGGCTCTTGGTATGGCAGTTGGGGGTGAATAGAAGCGACGAAGACACCCGATGCTATATTGACCACGATCATAAGCGGCATCAGTCGAAATGCCCTGCGAATGTAGAATTTTGTCAGTTCCGAGACACCACCAGAGGCCTCCAAGGCTGAGGGTGACAAGACAATCCCGCTCATCACAAAGAAAAGCACTACCGCCGCAGATGCATTGAATAGCCCTGACGGAAGGGAAAAACCACTTCCGTATTGTGTTGCAATGTTGGCTGTGTGGCCGAGAACGACTATGCATGCGGCAATACCGCGAGCACCGTGTAACGACATAGAAAACTTTTGGTCATTTACAGGAGTAGCGTGGGTCACTTGCGGATCTCAACTTGAGGTTATGCGCTAAAGTGCATGGTCCATCGAAATCCGCAAGTGGTACGCGCGGTAAGATCTCCGCTCACCGACACCTGATGGCACGAGCTAGACTTACGATGCTCAAGTTCTACTAGGCGGTGCCCAGTAGGTTCTCACCCGCAGCCCTGAGATCGTCCATTGAGACGTTGACCCTTGCATCAGTTGAGCCGGGCGCAGCAACGATAGCCGGGCCTCGCATGGCCGGCTCGCCATCGACCTGAGCGAAGACGTAGAAGCACGCGTCATCCATTCCCTGATTTTGCAACCCCGCAACGACGTGCGTATCGAAATGCTCCCGCAGATCCTTGTTTACTTTCTCGATCTTCATTTTCCCGTCTCCTACGCCGCAATCTTGGTGATGAGGTCCGGCCCCTTGTCGCGGATGATGATTTCCTCCCCGACGTTCTGAACGTGCAGGCCGTCGCGCGTGACCGTGCCAGCCGTGGTGACAGTCGTTGCTGCAACAGCTGCCGGGTTCGGGAAGCTGCCATTATAATTCTTATTGACCCGGAACGTGGTGGCCGTGAGCTGTTCCACGATCATGGTGCTGTCCTTGATGTTCAGCGCTGCATCGTAAAGGTAGTCGTTCGGCTTGAAGGTGCCCGTTACAGTGCCGCCAGCCGTGAAGGTCGTGCCAGAGATTGCGCCGGCCGTGCAGCTTGCCGGCGTGCGAGCCGCGAGGCCAACGTCTGCGGAAACCGGATAAAGGCCTTCCCGCGTCGGATCGAGCGCATCGGCGATGTCCCACACGTAATCCTCGCCAACAATACCGGCGCGAATGCCATTGTTGAGTGTGAATATACGGTACTGGTTGCCGCTGTTATAGGCGCCGATATTCTGGTTTGCCTTCGTGACGAACACATCGGAAGAGCTGACGTAAGGATAGATCGTTTCCCCGATGATGATGAGATCGGATTTGATCGCCTTGAGGTTGGCAGCGCATGTGGCACGGTTGGCAAGGATCGTCGCTGCGGTCTGCGCATTTCCGATGTCGTTGGTGCCGTAGGCCGTGATCAGATGCGTCCAATATCCCTTGGCGAGCAACTGATAGAAATAGGTATGAGACCCGGCGTTCCACTGCGACAGGAGCGTGGCACTCATGGCGAAGTTGGAATAACCGAAGACAGGACCCAGGATGCGGGTTTCCGGTCCGTTGTCGTAATTGGCCTGCAGGTTGGTGCCAGCGCCGCCAGCCGGGCGGCTATCTCCGATGATAACAGGCGACGGGGATGTCTTGGACGTGGCTATGACCATAGGAGCATAGACAGCACCGGATATGGAGCCGGAACCAGCCATCACCTTGTCATTGTCTGTGGTGCCAAGTTCGCAGAATTCCCCCGGCGCGCTTCCCCATTGGCTCTGGTTGCCGCCTGCAAGCTGCGTCCAGGTCACACCATTTGGGCCGACCACGTAGACGCGCATGAAGAAAATTGCGCCCCATGGGATAACAACAGGATTTGCCGTCGTTCCGAATGTCAGCTTTGTGTTGCCGATAGGATGAGGCACGGCGGCGTTTCCGGCCGCGATACACTCGTTCGCAAGGACTGGCGTGCTGCCGGCCGGATATTCGATTGCGACTTTGATAGTCGCACCAGCATAGCCATCCACTTCGCCGGCATTGCTGAATGCCCAGTTCGCATACTCAACGACCGGGTTATACATCCGTTCGCGAGCGATATGGAAAGTCCGGCTCATATTGCGAGTGATCGAAGCGTTGCGGTTATTGCAGGGGAAGCATCGGGTCGCAGCGTTGCCGACGTATGCCGGGCGCGGAGCCATGACATCTGCATCGACGCGCACCAGCTGGCCTGCAGCGTTGACCGCCAGCAGGGAGGCAGCCAGGCCGAGGAGGACAGTCTTTACGTTTTTCTGAATTGTAGCCATGGCTATGCGGCCTCCATCGTGAGGATGTATTCGTTGCCGTCGAGATCGTCGAAGGTGAGGATGTATTCGGAAGCATCAGGGTTATCGAAGGTCACGATGAACGTGCCGTCATCGACCTCACCGCCCTGTACCGGGGCGCCTCCAAGTGAGGCCAAAGATTGCGGCAGGCGGAGGCCGACCAGAGAAGAACCAAGCCCAGCCATTACGCGGCCACCCAAGCCAGCTTATCACCCGGCTGAACCCCGATGTCATAGGGCTGGGCTGTTGTGGCGCGGACGAGAACACGAGGGCTAACCGTAGCATCGGGATTTGGACCGACGGAGACCCAGACGTCTGCCGAGGATTCGACCCGGAAGATTGGATTGCCGAGTTCGGCACCGCCCGGGGCTGCCTGCGTGGTGGGCGTTCCGCTCGCAGGAGCCTGAGACCAGCGGACGTTAGAAAGCACCGGCTGGACGGATCGGTTGGCACTCGGAACGCCAGCAAAACCGCATACGACATGGAGGCCTGAGAAAGCCATGGGGATTACCTCACGATGTTGGGGTTGGTAGTATTAGTTGCCGATCGCTCGGACAGTGATTGAGACGCCTGCGCCTGCCTTCTGGAAAGGGCCGGTTGTCAGCAACAGCGTGCCCCGCGAAACCATAACCTGCACTTGGCAACCGGCCTTTGTGCCCGATCCAGAGACAACCTTGCCGGTGATCATCTGTTCGTTTGACCAATCTTCGATCACGTCGATATCCGGAGTTGCTTCGAAGGCAGGAGAGAAAGAAATGGTCGCGATGCCTGTGCTCGTGGTAGAGCCGGAAAACCGTTCTATCCGTTTGGGCGGTCCCGCTGCACCCGGTGTACCATCCTTCCCGGCGACACCTGGCGAGCCGTCTTTACCTGCCACGCCCTGAACACCCTGCAATCCATCTTTCCCCGGCAAGCCGTCTTTGCCAGCTGCTCCATCCTTCCCGGCGGCTCCGGGAGCGCCCGGAGCACCGTCTTTACCGTCCTTGCCGGGATCGCCCTTGATTGTTTGCGCCTTGTTGGCGATGGACTGAACATCAGTCTTCACCGCCTTACCGTCCTGAATGACGATTGCGCCCTCGGAACCGGTCAGTGGGCCAGCGTCAGGTATCTTCTTCGCCATCGTCAGGTCTCCGGTGCAAGAAGCTGATCCGCGCGAGCCGAACCGAAGGCGTTGGCAAGCATCTCATGAAGCGTGGCCCAGAGCGGATCATTCGATGCGAGATAGGTGGCCGCCATATAGATTTGCTTCAAGCGCGCGCCGGTCTCGCTCATGACAGCGTCCATTACGGCAGCTTCTTCATCCGTCATTCGGAGCCATGGCGTCGTTTTCGAGATCTGATAAAGCGCGGGTTCTGGTTGGGGCGGCACAAAAGGGCCAATCTCTGAAGAATGCTCTTCAATCCAGCCCGCCAGATATTCACCTATCGGGCCGGCATAGGGGTCATTCGACCGGTAAACGTTGCTGACGAGTTCAGTGCCACTATCGCCGTCTATTTGAATTCGAAAGAAGACTTCACCGCTAGCACCATGCGACGCAGATATTACCTGAACTGTGGTCATGTCGCTGTCCTCTGAAAAATAGCCACGCCGTTGCCGATGTATCCGCGGCACCGCCACGTTCCCGACAATGCCGCGCCCGACCCGCCGACCCGATAATAGACATTGCTATCAGGATTGAGCCTTATTACCGCGGAGGCGTTTCTATCGATCTGACCACCTGTATCGGCCACGTTGATGTAAGAGCCGACCGGAAAGTTCGTATTTCCGGCAGACGTTCCCGTGTAAAAAAGATCGGCTACATCGAGAGTGGCAAGACCGCCG
Organism: Aliirhizobium cellulosilyticum; assembly: GCF_014198105.1. Taxonomy (NCBI): domain Bacteria; kingdom Pseudomonadati; phylum Pseudomonadota; class Alphaproteobacteria; order Hyphomicrobiales; family Rhizobiaceae; genus Aliirhizobium; species Aliirhizobium cellulosilyticum. The sequence goes on from NZ_JACIGW010000001.1 coordinate 1,717,082, forward strand.
AGGCCCATGGCCGACCGAGCCGTTGCAGCCGTCGTACCGATTGCAAGGTGGTTATGATTGGCCTGCGTCCAAATCTGCGAGCCGTTTAGGTACGCATTGGTCGTATCCATTTCGAACTGGGCGAAGGTGGTCCAGCTCGTTGAACCGTCCGCCTGCTTCTGCAGATACCAGTTGTTTGCATCGACGATCAGGCGAGTGTTGTAAGAGCCTGCCGTCGTATCGATGAAATTGATCGTAGGCGCGGTGCTCGTGATTGCGAGCGTGCCGCTGATGCCCAAGTTCGTGATGTTGCCATATCCGCCCGACAGGGCTGAGTTCGGAAGTATGCCGGTAAGGTCAGCCGCGCTACCACTCGACGCAACTGCCGCCAGCCCAAGGTTCGATCTCGCCGCCGCGGCCGACGAAGCTCCGGTACCGCCGTTTGCAATAGAGAGATCGGCGCCTGACCAGTTTGCGTCGTTGACGGACCCGAGAGTTGCCAGCGAGCCGAGACCTAGCGTCGTCCGAGCTGCGGCAGCATCGGCGTCGTCGATAAGCGATCGGCCGTACGTTGTAATGGATGTCACCGCAACCGCATCTGGCGCCGTCGTGTAGATGATCTGGTTGGCCGCTGTGGTCAGACCCGCGATTGCCTGCAGCAGAACATCATATGCCTGCACGTCGGTCCCTGGCGTCAGACCGAGTGCCGTTCGAGCCGCCGTCGCATTCGTCGCGCCCGTGCCGCCGGCGGTGATAGGCCGAGCAGCGTTCGCGTCGGCTGCAATGTCGTCCAGAAACGCGTTATATTTCGAGCTTTGGATCGTTGTTCCCGGAGTTCCTTTTGAACCCGCCGGGATACTGTATACCCCTCCAGTTCTTGGCAAATTCGTATCCTTTCGCCCATAGAAAAAGGCGGCCCCGAGGAACCGCCCTATTGCTGGTTTTCAAATCTGGTTCGCCTAAGCGACCATCCCCTGTATCGAGACGTTGGACGCATCGATATCGGTGAAGGCAGCCCACCTGAGATCAGGTCGCATTTCCGAGAGCGCTTCCAGAAGCGCATTGGTGTGGTACCGGGCGACTTCCGCTGGCGTCGCGGCCTTTAGGAAGTCGTCCACAGAGACGGGCACCACCGGCGTTTCCGGCGCGTTGGTAGCCGCGTGAGACGTTGCCGCAATGACAAGGCCGGCTTTCAGGACTGTGCGGCGGTTCATCACGCAGGTTCCATCGGCTTAGGAAACGCCTTCGCCAAGATAGTAAGTCCCTTGGCGGTGACGCGGACCTGAGTGGACGACCATTCCGTGCCATCAGGACGCGGGCCGGTGGTAATCTTGTGCTCCAAGCAGCCCGAAGCAATCTTCGACTGGTAGGCAAGATCGTCCGAAGTGCCAGGGCGACGGTATGTCCAGCCGTTTGTTCTCATCCATCGGATCAGGACGTTGGGTGACACGCCGAGGTTTTTCGCGGCAACGGTACGGTTAAACGTGCCATGTGATTCCGCAATCCGGTCCAGCGCCTCGACGCCCTCCCGCATCTCCTCGACCTCGCCTTGAAGCTCGATCACTTTGTTCACGTTGTCGAGTAGCAGTGCCCGGAGGCTGGACGGGTCGTTCAGGTCAAAACGGGGCTTCGCGGCCTCCCCTTCCAATTCACGAAGCCGGCGTACCACCCGAAGCCGAAGCTCCGCGCTATATCCGAGGATCAGAGTTTCGGTGTGATCGCGATCGAGATGGTACTCAGTCTGCTCGCGGTTTCGGCTGTCTCGATAGATGCGCTCAAATTTGAGCGCATTGCCGCCAAGGTCCGAGAGCATCTTTTCGATGTCACGTTTGACGTTCTTGTGCTCCTTCTCCGTCAGTTCCGCGATTTCGCGGCTCGACATGGTGAGCGAGTTGCCGATTTGCACAGGCATGCGTTTGCTGCTATCTTCCATAGCGCATTCCTTTCTTCATCGATTGTGGTGCTGAATTGAGCGGGACGGTTCCTACGCCGTGGTCCCGCTCTTTTCGTTTTGTGGCTGGCTATCCCAGCCCGATCCGACTTTCAGGCAGCGTACGATTTCTCCGCTGAAACTCCTGTCATTCTTTGCAGCGTTCACCTTCAAAAGCTTCCGCAAACTTGAGGGGACTACGATGGTAATACGCACATGGTCTTCTTCGGTCATTTCCTTCCTTTCACGAATTTCGTGAGGCAACGTAAATATGTCATTCACGAATTTCGTGGTCAATAGTGTTTATTGACTTTTTTCACGAGCGTCGTGATAAAGCGTAATGACCAGAGATGATGGCTACACGCGATACACCGTTAGGATCCCAACCCCGCTATACGAGAGGGTGAAGGAGGCTGCTGGCGAAAAGTCGGTCAATGCGGAAATCCTTGATACCCTTCAAAAAGCGTATCCGCCAAAATCTATTGATATTAACCTGTTATCCGACTTTCTCTCCAGTCTGATCGGGGTCAGCGCACCCGATGGCGACCAGAGCTATCTCGACTACATAAACTCAGCTCTCTCAGATGCAGATCAGCCGTGGACCGTGCGAGCGGGATGGGACGGGGAAATAAGCTTCTTCCCCTACGCGACCGATGCTTCTTCCAAAAAGACGCCTCGCATTCCTGGCGACGATGACGACGCCCGCATCGCTCGCAAGAACAAGCCCTAAACCTCCTTTTCTGATCGTGACCTCACTAAGCCGTTCACATTTGGCGCTGTAAAGCTCGCCCTAGATTTCTAGGGCGCGGGGTATCGGGTTGAGCAAAACCAACACCTTGACCTATCTAATCTCCTCACCCTGTGATTTTTTGATGAAATGCGGGGGTGTAGTTATCCACAGGCTTATCTGCGGCGGAGTTTAACGATGTTCTGATTTCGGATTCGACTTTATCTCGCATTTTTGCTGAGGTTGATCCTAGCTGGAGGATCGAATGAAACGCGTTGCCGCTGCAGTAGTAATTACTGCGATTTCTTCGCATGCAAATGCCGCGTTCGTAAGCGGGAATGACTTGCTCGAATTCTGCGATCAGTTCCGAGCGTCTTCTACCGGGTACGTTTTAGGGGCCGTCGATACAATTTTAGTGTCTCAAGATAATGGGAACGTTCGGAAAACAGTTTGCCTCAGAGGCGGGGCAACTGGAGGGCAATTGACCGATATTGTCTGCCAATATCTTAGAAAAAACCCTGCAGTCAGAGATTTTGGCGGCCCCGCTCTTGTCTCGATGGCTCTATCTCAGGCGTTCCCATGTCAGTGATCCGGATCATTCCACTAGCCCTTGTCGCTATAGCTCTGGCCAGCTGCGAAACAACACCGGTCGAACAACTTACTTACTCCGAGAAAAAAGCTCTTGCTCAGAAGATGGTCGACCGATGCCTTGCGCAAGGGATCCCATTGAAGTCACCAGAGATGATGACATGCGCCCATTCTGAATTGGACCGAGACATCGCCTTGCGCAACGCAAACGCTTCTCGCGCTACCAACGCCCGTCTGGCTATCGCCAATGGCATATCATCCTACGGACAAACCCTGCAGCAAAACGCAGCTAGCTATAATGCAACACGGCCGGTAAACTGCACGACTACGCCGCACAGCACATTTGTTGGTGGCGCACCTTCGAGCTACACAACGAGCTGCTATTGAACACTATCGACCACGACCCGAACGAGCATCACAAGTACCCCAACTATGGCGAACGACGCTGGGCGGAGGAAAAGCACGGGCGACCGGCCACGCCACTCGACTTGGTGAACTATATCTGGCCCATCGCATGTGTTGCGGTGGCCCTGTTTCTGTGGCGGAACGGCTGGCCCTTCTAGTTGGCCAAGGACTGGGGTGCGGTTGCAGTACCCGAGATCATCGCCCTCAGTATCCGTTCCCTCAGGCTTTCATTGGTTTGCGCAGCATCAAGTGCCTGATGGAAGGCGGCAGTGCCATTCCCGTTCGTGCCTAGAAGAATACGGGCAGCCAGATCGCGCGTCTGGCTGTTTCTTCCCTGAATGGTGTTGATACCGTTCTGTAGGCCCCGCAACGCCGCACCGGGAAAATTGCCGCTCATGACCATACCGAACATCGTCGGGTCGAAAGACTGCACGTCAAGCTGATCCGCTGCATTGTCCGCGGTTTTAGACCCACCTAGCGCCGCATTGTAGGTTTCGAACATCCGCTGTTCACGGCCAATGCGGTCTTGCATCTGCTGGCCCCTGCCCGGTGCAGCAAAAGCGGGGAATTCTACTCCCGTTGCATCCGTAATCAACGGCCTGGCTCGGTTCGTTGCTGGGCCAGCCGTCTTCTGCAGGTCCTCAATATACGGGTCAACATATCCAGCCCTAAACGACGCCTGCTGTTCAGGCCTCTGCATCGACTGGAACCGCGGGACAGTGTCTTCCACACGTCCCCTCATCGCGGCGTCACGGCCGATATTAGCCGCTTCGATATCCTGGCTCTGGCGACGGAACGTGTCTCGCGCGTTGGCGTAGACATCGGAAGACTTCTCGAGAGCCTTGTCGAGTTCGTTTCGGATCGGGATGAGCCTGCCCTGAATGGTTGGGCTTGCATTCTCAATCATGTTGTCGAGTTCGACTTTGGCACGGAATGCCGTGTCGAAATCGCTGACAACATTTTCTCCGTCCGTCAAAAGCGAACGAGCCCGCCTCACCGCTCCCTCAACGCTATCGTCGGAGATATTCGTGAGAGGCAGGCTTCCTCCTGTTCCTAGGAACTCATCTGCTCTCGTGATTGCATTCGATGGATTAACCGCGCCTGCTCCTTGTCGCGCTGCCGTGTAATTGGTGCCGGCATCCGCTTTACGTAGGGCCGTAAGAGCAGTTTCCGTCTGCGCCTTCGTCTGTGGCGTGCCGAACCCCTCAACGAGGGCATTCTGCAAGCGCCTACCCTGCCCTGCCTGACGACGCTGCAAGGTCTCTGTAATTGTTTGCCTCATATCGCCCGGGGATCGGACAATTCCGGTGAGCATTCGCTGCCCTGAGTTTCCTAGAGCATCCGCTACTGTGAACTCTGTCTGGCCGTCCTGCGCAGCGCGAAACAGAGCGTCCTGCACGTCATCGCGCGTTTGTCCAGATCGAGATACAGCCTCCGCAATGGCCCGATTTGCACGGCCAGCATTTCCCAGACCAACAAGACCACCCGCCGAATCCAGAACCGCACCGCCAGCGCTCATGACCGGACGAGCCAACCCACCCACTACCCCGCCGATCGTCGCACCCACACCAACGTTCTCATCATGACCGTAAGCAGACGCAGCACCCTGAGCGATACCAGAGGCCGCGTCACCAGCCATACGGCCAGCATATGTCGATTGGAGCGCCTGTGCTGCGCGTGGAGCCGCCTGAGTGATTGCGCGGCCTGCGATGGCGTTTACAGCCCCACCGCCATGAATAGCCCCGCCGATCGATGCTGCAGCATTAGTCACCGGGTTCTCTTCAGCATACCGCTCGCGAGCGTTATTATACTGATTGCGGATCGTGTCGTATTCCTCACCGAACGTTTTGTCGGTGAAGGGAGAACGGATAGCTGCATTCAAAGCAGCAGAGGCTTTCCCAGGCAGGCCAAACAGCATTTCATCGACGTAGACGGTTGAGGCGTCGACCTTCTGAGTTCCCGTATCGGGGTTTGTCGCCGCGGGCTGAGATCCTGCACCTTGCGCAGCGCCTGAGCTGAGATGCTTCTGAAAGGCCTGATAAGCACCTTCCGCGTTGTCTCCAGATACGACCCACTTTTTGCCGTCAGGTCCGGTGATTTCGAAATCTGGCATCAGTTCACCTGTTTGATGGTGTAGCCGTCAATGGCGATGGGTGCCCTCGGGCCTCTGCTGTTTGAAGTCGGAGGCATGCCGGTTGCTTCTGCCGGTGTCTGGGGTGTATTCGTCTGGACGTTCGGCTGTGCTGCCTCCCGAGGCTTGTAGTAAGTCCCACCGCGCAGTTCGTTTGCCCTGTCGCGATTGTAGTTGACCCGACGCTCGACGGCTTTGCGCGCGCGCTGGAGGATGGCGTCACGAACTGCCTTGGGCTGGCTCGACGAACCCTGGACCTCGAGAAGGATGGCCCGCTCGCCTTCTGTCGGGGCTCCACCGAAGATGCTCTTCAACTGCCCAAGAGCTTGTTCGGTGATGATATTGTCAAACTCGCGCGTCGCGATAGCTCCATCGTCGCCCCACTGTGATGCGACAAGGGCTCGTGTGCCGGCTCCTGCGCCTTCATAAGCCTTGCCGGACAGGTCAATCGCTCGGTCGATCAGACCGAGAGTAGCCTCACCGGTGTTGACCATATCGTCGGCGTCACGGATTGCCTCTCTATCGCCAGCAGTGACGCCGCGGTCGGATGCGGGAAGCGTGCCGGTGAGAATATATCGCTGGCCTTCCGCGGAATTCGGGTCGATCCCGTTCTGGATTGCCAGTTCGCGCCTCTGTCGTGCTTCCACTCCCGGGGTCTGGGCCTGTCCCATTCCCCCGATCGCAGAGACTTGGCCTTCAGGGCCGACCTGATACGGTCGGGTATCGTCGGCGGGGATGCCGTAGGCTGTGCGCTCTTCAGTCGAGAGCATTCTGTAACCCGGTCGGCTGGCTTTCTCGACTTGCGCGCGATAGAGCGGATCATTCTGGCGGATCTGCTGTTCATAATCCTGGCGAGCGCGCCAAGAATTCTCCTCTTGCTGCTGCTGATGAGCTTGCATCTGTTGCTGGACCTGCAGCCGGACCGCTTGCTTCTGACCCTCATCCGCGAAGGGATTCGACAGAAATTGCAGTACGGTGGGATCGATTTGATACGGCTGATACTGCGGCGCGCTGTAGGTTTGAGCCGGGGCCTGCGCCACCTGCTGCTGTGGCGCTGCGGCTACCTGAGGAGCGGCCGCAACGTTGCTAGTCGGCAAACCGGGTAACGGAGCGCCAGCCCCGCCCGCTGCTGACCGATTGCGCGCCGCCATTTCGGCTTCCTGCTGCGAAGAAAAGCGCGGGAAGGTCGGCCCCGCTTGCTGCTCGTATCGCTGCATGGCGCCGAGGATGCCTTGCTCATCATTCGGGTCGAACTGCTGCGGGCCGTTCTGCCCCATCCAGAGCGACGGAACGTTGGTCCACGTTCCATCCGGCAGCTGCCAAGTGGTGCTGAGTTCGGTCGAATAGGAGCCGTCTGGATTATCGCGCCGCTCACCTGGACGAAACGGGCGGAGCATCTGCGGCTGTTGAGCAGCATACGCGCTCGCCTGAGATTGAAGACCGCCAGGTAGATCAGCGCGATTTGCAGGCATTTCTGCTAGATTGATCGGATCGGCGAAACGACCGGCATCGAACGTTGGGGCAGGCTGAACGGCGTTCGGGGCTGAAGCGCTCGGATCGACATAGCCGGAACCGGGCGCCATTTGCTCGATTGCAGCAGCGCCAGACATTCCAGCGGACGGGTCAAGCGAGGCCACTTGCTGGCCGCCCTGCCCCTGAAACTGCGCGACGTATCCGTTGGCATATCCGAGGCGTCGCCCCGCTTCCCCCCCCGGACGGTCATAACCGGCAAATTTCCACGCACCGTTCATCAAGGCCTGAGCCTCTTCCGGCGACTTCGCAGCATTGAGCTGCGCGACCAACTGAGGATCTTCCCGCATGAAGAATTCGGCCTGCGTCTGAGGCGAGCCGTTCCCCTGCTCTCCCTTGGAGGCGGCGTAGCGCTGGAGGTTCTGCAACCGTTCTGCTCGCCAGGACATGACGCCGCCGGCGGTGCCTGCCTGTCCGCTCTCGCTGGGGTCGCTCCATGTCCGGGCTGCGTTCGCTGGTGAAAACCCGCTTTCTGCTCGGCCGGTCGCAGCGACCGCGGCGAGGCCATACGGGTTGGTCAGGCCGCCGGCCTTTACCGTGTCAATGAATGGCGAGAAAGTTGAACCGTTGCTCGACACATCAGCAGCAGGGCTTGTTGCCGCCAATTCACTCGCCGCGCCCGGCATCGGCAGGCTGGCCGCATCAGTAGAAGCCGGCTGGCCGGTGATCTTGCTCAGGATATCGTTGAACTGGCTCGATGCCTGATCTCTACCCTGCTTCATCTCCTTGTCGGCACGGTACCGGCCAATGCCGGCAGCCGCGCCTGTCAGAAGCGCGCCGATGCCTTCATAGGTGTTCTTCGGCTGCTGCCCCATGATGCGCTTTGCCAAGGCATCAGCCGCGGCACGACGGTTCTGCAGGTCTTCATAATTGAGACCGGTATTTCCGCCGAAAAGGAATCCAACCATTAGAAGAAGCCCTTATTGCCGAAATTGAAGAGATTGCCGAGGTTCATGCGGCCCATCGTGGGAGTGGTGGGATTAGCGACCGCTCCCTGAGAAGGCGCCACCGGCGCGGATGGAAATTGGTTTTTCGGCTGGTTGCCGTAATTCGCCAAGCCCATGCCGATCCCTGCCGCCAGCTGACCAGCGCCCTGCGTGACGTTCTGCGCAGGTTGGCCCATGATCTGTTGCTGGAGTTGCTGGACCATCGCCTGCTTGCGCTGTTCAGGCGTCATGGACTGGCCATTCTGTCCGTGGATGAGGAAAGCCTGCATTACGCTGCTCCTGCCTGAAAGAGGGCGCCGTAGTTCACGCGCTTGTAACCGTCCCGGCCGGTTCGAACGGTATCTGGTCGGATCTTCTCGACCTCTTGCGCCATGACGCCGATCCGCTTCGGAGCGTTTTTGCTCTCACCCTTGTACCGGTAGGCATAGAGACCGCCGACTTTCTCGACGTCCTTCTTTGCGTCCTCGTCGGAGAGCGAGAACAGGCTGCCCAATCCCCCGAGAAGCGAGCCGATCCCGGCTTGGTTCTGTTGATATGCCGCAAGCTCGTTCTGGTAGTTCTGGTTGACGAGCCCGGCGTAATCTACCGTCGGAATACTCTGCCCCTGGGTCGCGACAAAATTCGGATTAGATACTTGAGCACCCGACGCCAAGCCTAGAACTTCGTTGATGTTCTGGTTTCGCTGCGCGTAGTTTTCATTGAGGTAGTTTGCCCGGGCAGCGTTCTGAGCATTGATGATCGCTTGCTGAGAATTGAAGCTTTGATCCTTCAAGGCATTGTTGCCGGCCGTTGCCTGATTTTGGTTGCTGAACATCTGCTGATTGGCAGAATTCGCAAAGCTCGCGTTGTTGGCGTTCTGCGAATATTGCTGGGCCTGTGCCGCGTTCTGAAACGTGGCCTGCTGGTTTGCGAGATTGGCGAGACGGGTTTGCTCCTGCCCGGCGTTGAGGATAGCTCCATATCGAGCATCGTTCTCCTGCGCCGTCGCCGTTGCCAGCGCCCGGTCATAGGCTTCTGAGCCAGGCTGCAGCCCCTGATTGGCAAGCTTCTGTTCGAGAGCCGCGCGGTTCTGGTCGAGCGATGGCTGCAGCCGCGCCATCAACGCGTCCTGCACCTCTTTCACGTTGGAAGAATAATCAGTGCCATAGCTCTTGGTGATATCGCCTGCGCCCGCGATCGAGGTCTGTAACTGCGGCCCGGAACCGAACTGCTGATAGGTAGGAGCTGTAAGCTTCGAAACGTCTCCAGCGGCCGGCGCGCCGTTCATCGTGAAAGGGTTCGCGAGAAGCGAGTTCAGACGGTTCGATTGAGTGTTCGCCAGCGTAGCGAGGTTGAGGCTCGCCGCATCTTCCTGATTCTTGATCGCCTGTTGAGCTTGGGAAAGGGTCGTCGTCGCCGTCCACGTCGGAAGATCATAGGTCTTCCCGTTCAACGGATCGGTCCACTTGTTCGTACCGGTCTGCGAATAGGTCAGGTTTCCGTCTGGGGTAACCTGATTGACGTTCCCGAGATAGCCATTCGCGATGGCGGTACCGATATTGGTCGCGGTCTGGGCAGACGCGGTTTCCTTCGGGTCAGGCGTCTTCGGTGCTGATCCATAGAGACCCATGGCTTATTCCTTTACCCAATCTTCGACGGTTTCGCCGGTCGTCGCGTGGCACATCGCAAACATCTCGTCGGCGACCTGTTTTGCATGCTCGTAACCGCCGATAATCGAGGCCACGGCAATGGTGAGCGTGCCGATGTCTTCTCGGATCACGAAGCCGAACGTTTGCTTCAGGCGATCGCCGGAAAGCCGGAACTCGTCGCTTTGCTGCCAGCGGACGATGATGCTGTTGAGAAGCGGTCCAAGGACGATGCCGTGGCGCTGGAAGAAGAGGTTGAACGGGAGAACCGTCCATGCCCGAGACAAAAGCCAGCACACGTTCCTTTGGCGATGCTCTTCCTCATCGACGATATCGTCGGCAAGGCGCGTCATTTCTGCCATCTGGTTGAGGAAGTCCGCCGCGGACTCGTCCCCAAGGGTGCAGCGCAAAAGCGTGGTCCGTCTTTCCTTCAGATCGTCGGGGAGCATCAGCCGTCGCTCGCCCCGGAGGATACCTGCAATGTGCCGAGGTCTATCTCAACGTCCAACTTGACGGCGCCGCCTGACACGATAACACATCCTATAGCCAAAACATCACCTTGCGCCCGAACGTTCTGCCTGTACTTGAAGTAATTTCGGGATATTCCATCGCCGTCCCATTTGGCCACGTCCCACAATCCGACATCCCAAACGGAAGCTCCGGTGGTATTTGCAGAGACTGTCGAAAACGACGGGATCGACTGATCCATATCTGAGCGCGCGAACAGTCTGACGGTCGGTTTTACAGAGGATTTGAACCTCATCGTCGCGGTACTTGCCGCCTTCTCCTGGCCAAATCCCTGCACAGAACTGAAGTGCGAAAGATAGGACGCTTTGAACGGCATCCCGTCGTCTGTTCCGGTATAGTCGCCATGCCACGCGAGGCCGGCACCCGATCCGAAAAACAGGCTCTTCTGATAGGACGAAAAGCAGTTTGCCATCCAGTTTGTGACGACCGACCATTTGCTGGTCAGAGCGTTGAACACGAAGGTCGTGTCTGGCGCGATCGGGTTGGACGGAAAACAAACGAACACGAGGTTTTCTTCCGGCCACAAGGTGATCGTCCACCCCGCCCCCGTAACTGCCGCTACAGCCTTCCAGACATCTTCTACGGGCCGCGAGAGCGAAACGAGAGAGAGCTGTTGCCGATCGCGCTGGAACGCCTGCGATAGCGGTATCAGCCCGTCGACTGTGGCAATGAGCACATCCCCGCCGGATTTGTAGAATGCGTTTTTGCCAAGTGGCCGGCCGATCTGGTAGACACCGACGAGCCCAAAGTCATTTGCGTTGGCCGGGTCCGATCCGCTGTAGACGGCCACCTCTCCCTCAGTCGAACAGAACACGCAATATTCGTTCGGGCCATTGCCGCTTTCTACGGACCATGAAAAGCCCATCAGCAGCGAGCCGCCTTTACGCATCACACCGCCGAGCGGGAAGACCGCCGATGCGCCGCCGACGGCATTGAGCGTGGTCAGATAGTAGGCATCCAGCGAACCATTCTTCAGCAGAAATTGCCGGTTCTTGAACACCCAACCGAAATTCAGGTTCGCCATCGTCGTGGCGTCTGAAAATGTAACGGCTGGGGTCGTGCCCCAGGTCGTTCCGTTGTAGACGCGCCGATCATCTGTCCCATTGAAGCAGACCAGAAAACTCTGGCCAGCGTTCGTCTGTTGGAATGTGCAGAAATCGCCACTCGTCAGTCCCGTTACCACCGCCGCCGTCGTTGTTGGCGGGACAGCCGGAGCCGACATGTCGTAGATCGCCGTCGCTGTCGCCATGAACATGCGCTCGATCGAGCCATAGACATACCGGAACGCCGATACGATCGCGCCGCCGTCGGCAACCAGGCCCCACTTTTCGCTGCCGCCGCGAATGCGGGCACCCGTCAGCGTCGGAAACCAGTTCTCCAAGACAATTGCCGCGCCGCTCTGTTGCGAGGCGATGTCGGCAGTGGTCACCAGCCCCAGCGTAGGTGCCGGAAACGGCAGTGGCGCAGATCGCTGCTGGCTTGCCCCTACCCCGCCGCCACGATTGTTTTGCCGGATCCTGCCCGGCTGGACTGCCATCTTCATGCGCCGCGGTCCGAATTGATTTCTTGGACAAGATCAGCCTCGAACTCGGCGAGCTGATCGTCAAAAGCCAACCCCTTCTGCCGGCGCCACCGCCAGATCACGTTCTTGACCAGAAGACGCTCTGGGAAGACCGCCGTATCATCATCGACACTGTATTCAGCCTTGAACTCGGCCCCGTTCTTGATCCAATCCTTGGAAAGATAATCGATCAGCGCTCCGTCACCCGAAGTGACAGGCGCCACGCGAACCGTGCCATTGCTGATGAAATAGTAAGGCTGAACGGATCCAACCTGAGAGATGATCGCCCACTGGCCGCTGTTTGTGACTGGGCGGATGAAAGTACCGTCAGCAGCGCGGATACCGCCACCCGGCGCCAGGCGCTGAAAATCCTCGGGCAATGGGTCACCTGATGCGACAAGCATCTCGGTGCGAAGCAGGGCCTGCCAATCGGCACGACGCGCAATTTCATCACCTGCCTGCTGAGCGTGATCGAGCATTGTCAAAGCGTTGGGGTCGTCACTGCCATAGATGGCGTCAAAGCGGTCGATCGAGACGGCATCACATACCTCGTCGATGATTGTCTTCAGGCTCATGGGGTCAAGCCTCCAATAACGACCTGAGCGTTGCCCCACCTCGCCCGCTCATCCTGCAGCGAGAGACCGCGCAGGGCGAGTTCCTTGAGCGTGCGGCCGGCCTGGACGCCGTCGACATCCTTCTTCCAGATCGCGATCTCCTCGACGAGACCGTAGAGATAAGCGTCAGGTGCCTTCTCAAGCAGCCAGTTCGTCGGGTTTGCCGGCGTTAGCGGCGGGATCTTGGCGTAATATTCAAGCGAGACAGTTTCACTCGATGTGGGACGGACGCGAAGAGAGCCGCCAACCACGGAATACCCGGCCGGGATGCCACCATAGGTGCCGAAGCGTCGGTTCAACTCCGAAAGCGACCATGCGGAAAGACCGCTGCCATCAGGCGCCGTGACGAGACGAGCCTCAAGGAAGTCGGCCGGGAGATCAGCATTCCCGTCGATCAGCGTGACCGTCCCCACCGTCTCCATTTCGGCCACGCGGAGGACGCGATTGAACTTAGCCTCAGCCAAAGCGACTAGCCGCGGAAACACGTTCGCAATGTCATTGGCACCGGCATATTCGCCGGCATCGATGAGCAGGCTGGCATAGTCGCTGATTGCGGACATCAGATCGTGGCCTCGAAGCTTCGGAATGCCCGGTTGTCTCCGTCGTTCAACCAGCGCTTCACGAATTTGTCGTCGCCCTCGGTATGAGCGCGGACCAGGTTTTCGTGGTGAGCGTGGTTCAACGGGATGGAAGCAATCTTCACCCAATCTCCCATCCGGTTGCCCGAGGTGGCATTGCGGGTGAATTCGTTCTCGCGAATGATGTGGTCGACAGGGGTATCGATGCGGAATACCCGCTCAACACCGTCGTCTTTGCACCAGACGGATCGCCCCGTCTGGTGGTCGTAGTCGAAAAGCGACCAGTCGCCGTCCCGAATGATCAACGATCATCCTCCGGGAAAGGAAGGTGAGCCTTGCCGGCCGAGATCAGTTCCTTGGCCTTGGTCGAAGGAACTTCGAGGCTGGTGCCCGCTTCACGGCGATCGCCTTCTTCCGGCCAGTAAGCCGCATCGAGGACGACCTTGACGGTTTTCTCGTTGTTCTTCGGCTCGACCGTGGCCGGGATCGGCTGTGGGGTTTCTCCCGGCGTAATGCCGACGATTTCCGGCGGTGCTGCGTCATCGGCCGGTGCGAAACGCGCCAGCGGCAAGCCGTTGGTCGAGTCCGTGCCGGTGGGCTGGTTCGGAGCGCGCGGGATATCGGGCTGTGAAGGCGTCGGGGCAACCGGTGCCTGGCTGGCAGCCTTGTTCGCCGCTTCCTTCTTGTCGATCTCCTGCTGGATACGGTCTTCGTTCCAGCGGCCATCCACTTCAATGCCGAGTTCTTCGGCCTTCTTGGTGAGTTGTGCCTTGGTCATGGTGCTTTCTCCTTGAGGAATAGAAAAAGGCGCCCCGATTGGAGCGCCCTCAGTTGTCCCGCCCTACAAGGGGTCAGACCGTGGCGGCGAACGGCGTCACTTCGGTTCCGGTACCAGATGAGAAGACCTGAACCGACCAGACGCCAGCCTGTACGGCCTTGATCTTGATCCGATCGCCACGAATGCCGCCCCGGGTGGAACCATTCAGCGTGATCGTGTCGGAATCAGCTGCGGTCTCGTAGGCTGCAACCGTGTCGCCAGCATCCTGAGCGACGTAGGCTACGCCAGCCATGACATCGACGCTGTCGGCGCACTGAATGATCAGTGCGTTCGACGTGATCGAGGTACCGACGTAGATGTCGAACTCCGTGCCGTGACCGAGGCACTTGGGCAGGGTCATGGTGATACCTGCCGCACGGGAGGCGACGACGGTTACGCCGCCACCGTGGGTGCTGCCGTTGAGCGCCAGCGTGGCGGTATCGGCAACGAAGGGGTAGTATGCATATGCAGACATGGTGCTTCCTCCTTACTGCGATGCCGACATGCCGAAGAGATCGGCCGCGACGCCGAGGCCCCTCTCGTTGCCAACCTTCAGCGTGCCTTCGCCGATGATTACGCCCTTGTCAGCGTCACCCGTCTTCGCAACGCCCTTGTCTTCCTGGATCTTGCGGAGCCAGAGGAATTCGAGGAATTCCGGGTCGATGAAGAAGGTGTTGCGGGCGATGTTGGGCGACGTGGACATGACGCGGTTCGGGTGAACCATGACCGTGCCGAACGGGCCTTCGTACATATCCGCCGAGGCGACGATCGTACGACGCTCACCGCCATTGCCGGAAACAGCATAGCGGAAAGGAGCAACGTTCGCGTCCGACATGAAGGTGACGAACACCGACTTGATGTAGGACGAGCCCATGACGTGCTTGAACGATGCGCCGCTCTGGTATCCCTGCTGCATCACGTTATCCAGAATGGTCTTCGTGAATGCGCGCTGGGTGCCGTTCGTGGCTGCAACGGTGAAGCCGTTGGTGAAGCCGCCGTTGGCGCCACCGGCACCGCGGGAGACGTTTGTCTTGATCCACGAAGGCAGACCACCGAGACGACGAACATTGCCGCCGACCGATCCCTGGTTGCTGACGATAGCGTATTCGACGTCCTTGCGGATTTCGACGCCCTTCTTCAGCTTCTGGTACCGGCGCTTCTGGACCTTGCCGGCTTCGTCGACAACTTCCTGGGTGTTTGAGATCACCCAGTCCTTGCGAAGGATCTGAGTGTAATCGCCGAGGCGTTCCGGCGGAGTGACTGCTCCGAAGGTGTATTCTTCACCTTCTTCGCGGGCGTTGTCGCCGGGAGGAGCGAGT
The DNA here is from genome assembly GCF_014198105.1 of Aliirhizobium cellulosilyticum. Taxonomy (NCBI): domain Bacteria; kingdom Pseudomonadati; phylum Pseudomonadota; class Alphaproteobacteria; order Hyphomicrobiales; family Rhizobiaceae; genus Aliirhizobium; species Aliirhizobium cellulosilyticum. The sequence continues at coordinate 1,732,361 of NZ_JACIGW010000001.1, forward strand.
TCATCCGTTTCCCATTCGGGATGAACAGACGAGCACTTGCCCTTTTCGATCATGGAATAGATCGGGGTGTCTTCCGGGGTGATGCGGGAGACCACATCCGAAAGCTCTTCACGGTTGCCGACCGCACCAGACGTGCGGACGGTATTGGAAATGACAGCCATGTGCTGATCCTCGATAACAGGGGTTAATCGAAGTCGATGTTAAGGGCGTCCTTCATCGACCCGGTTTTGCCCAACCGCTGCATCGCATCCTGATTTCGCCGGGACTGCTGTACGTTCGGTCCCTGAGCCCTCGGCTTCGGCGTCACTGGCGCCGGCGCGTTGACCACCTTGTTCATCGCCTTCTTCTTCGCCTGCTCGGCCGCAAGGCCTAGCTTGGCGTAGTGAATGACGCGGAGGTATCGGTGATCTTCGAAGTTCTGCATCTCCTCATTGGAGAAGCCGAGTTCGTTGCCAGTTTCGAACGCACCTTGGAAGAACTTTTCGCGGCCCTCCGGAGTAGCTGTTTCAGGGAAATATCCCCTCAACTTGGCATCCTCGGCGGCAAGCTTTTCGCTCTTCTGCTCGTTCGTCAGCTGCTCGACGACCTTCTTCGGCTCGTTGGCCTGCGAAAGAAGCTGGTTCACGCGAAGAGCTGCGGCCTCATAGACGGCTCGCTCTTGGACGTATCTGCCAGGATCCTGCATGGCCAACTCCGGCTTCGGTTCCGGCGGCATCTGACTGATCAGGAATTGTGCAATCGTGGTGGCCGTGTTGGACACCCGGTTGGAAAGCTCCTCCAGCGATCGGGTCTTGTTCCCGAGGTCGGAGGTTTTGACACGGTAATCGCGCTCCCGCATGTAGCCGAGCTTGAGCTCCTTGATCGGAACCTGCTCGCCTCCCTTGAGCGTAACAAGGATGTCCTCGTCATTGGTCGACTTGGGCTTTGGCTGTTCGGCCTCTGCTTGTTCGTCTTCCTGCTCTTCGGTGTTTGCGGATGCATCGGCCTCTTGGTCCGCATCTTGTGCGGCCTCATCCGTCTCGCCGGCGATCCCGTTCGCTTCCTGGGTTTCCGAGTTGGCCTGTTCGTCGTTTTCTTCTTCGACGGTAGGCTCCCAAAAGTTCAGGTTTTCCGGGTTGTCGATATCGGTCGATGGTGACATTGCACTATCACTCCCCGGCTGGCCGGGGTTGGTGGTTGCATGGTCCGTCATTTGGGTTTGCCTCTTGGGCTGGTGGTCCACGTTCCGGCTGATGCGGGAACGCCTAGGAACCGGGTTGGCCCGCAGGCTCCCGGTTACGAAGTTCTGAAACTGTGTTGGCTGTTAGGCCGGTGCGCTCGTATTCGGCGCGTTAGCCTCTTCGACGAGGACGGTGATGGTATTCCGCAGTTTGCGGATGGCGCGAACCTCGGCAGCCATTGCAGCGCGGGTTTCGTGATCAACCGGTTTAGCGTTTACGCAGCGATCGACGGCGGATTTCTCCATCTCATCCATCAGGACGCCGAAAAGCGGATTATCCAGCATGGCTCGGGCGCAGGCGATGCGTTCTTCGGGTCTCATTTCCGCTCCTGTAACGCTTGGTCCCGAGCCGTGTTGAGCCGCGACATTTTCTCATCGCTGCCGCCAGCGTCGGCGTGTGCGGTCTTCGCCAGCTTTCGATAAGCGGCATTGATTTCTGCGGCAGCTGCAGTGACGGGCAAATTCAGCACCTTAGCCCAGTGGTCGTTTGCTAACCTCGGTGATTGCGATGACTGAAACGGATTTTCCTTTCTCCGTACACGTTCATCGTACCAAGCTTCCTGCTGGCGCCGGATTGCATCCTCGTACGCCGCCTGCTGAGCTGCAGCAAAACTTTGGCTGAATGCCGAATAGGTCATTTGCTTCGCTCCAGATCTTCCAACTGGCGCTTCACTTCGTCGGCCACCAACCTCTCGATGTAGGCCGGAAGAGCCTCCAGCATGCAGGCCATGGTCTCGTCTATAAGGCCGCCCGGCTGCGCTCTGTGATGGATGCCGAGCTTTTCGAGCAAGACGTTAATTCGTTCGAAGGAGATCATTGGTCGGTATCCTTCGCCTTTAGTTGCCAAGGACGTTCAACACCATCCATCAGAGCGAACCATCGCCACGGAGAATAGGCGAAAGACGACACGAGGATGAGCAGCAACCACCACGGATTCCGCTCAAGAACGAAGACTGCATACATTGGGCAGCCGATTGTGAAAAACATAACCACAGCTACGTATGCGAGATAGGACCAGCCTATCCATGAAGGTGTATTTTTCATGTTTTCATCCTTTGTCGGAAGGATGGGCGAGCGGGACCGACACCCCGCCCGCCCGTTGCGCAACATGGGTCATCCTGTCGGGGATGATTGGTGAATTTTACGTGGCTCGCCCGGCCCGGTAGAGGGCGCCGAAACGGTCATCCTCAGTTGCAGGAGGCGACCAATCGTAAAGGCCTGCAGCTACACCAGCGCCGGCGGCTGCAGGTCCAACGCTATTGAACTGGATGATATCTCGGAGCTTTGGGTTGTCGTTGACGTACTGGCGGATGCGCGCCGCTGTCTCAGGCGCAACGGTCTTGATGTAGTTCGGGTCCGCCATGTAAGCGCGGATTGCTTCGGTCATCAGCTCTCGCGGCACTTCCGCACCACGATAGCCATTTTGCTCCGGGCCGAAAGGCTTGCCGAAGCTCTGCGGGTTGTTGATGTCGTTGTAGACGCTGCGGAGTTGCGCATTCAGACCGCCATGCGGTATCTCGCCGGCGGTCTGGTCGATGACATGACCGATTTCGTGCTGTGCTACGCGGCTGCGCTGAGGCTCTTCGAGCGATCGGGAGAGAGCGACATGATCAGGCTCGCCACTGCTTCCGAACTTTGCCCGGCCCACGTCTCGTCCAAGTTCCGGAGATCCCGGCGCAACGTAACGTATTGCCTCGCCAGTTCGCGCCTTTGCGATCTCGTCCAGTGCTTCACGCGGTAGGCCCACATCAGGTCCGGACACTTCCCCTCTTCCCACCACATATCGGGCAGAAAGTTGCCTTCCATCAATGTCTGATACAAGCTTGCCTGCGTCATCAGATAGGGCTCCAGCGGGGTAATCCGCCTCGAACGGACGAGGCGATTTCACCGGAGGATCATACAGTCTTGGGTTCCTGCTGGCAACGTTTTCGGTGGATTTTGCGAGGCTCCCGCCCGATGCAACACCTCCAAGCATAAGGCCGGCAGTGTCGACAACCCGGCCCATATCATCTGGCCTTGCGTGCCCTGCCAGCACATCCCCCGGATAGGTAAAACCGGACCAAACACCTTTCACTGCATCCGCAGGAATGCTGTCATTGAGAATGTATGCCACGATCTTGTCGCGAAGAGACTCTGTCACCCTGGCATGCCTCCGATCGAGACGTGGCTCATGGGTTCACCCGTAAGCGCCTGAACCGCTGACTGGCGAGACTTCAACTGAAGCTCCTGCTCAATCTGGTAGCGCTTGAGCGCCATTTCCTGATTGATGCGCTCAAGCTGCAGTTCTCGGTCGTTCGCCAGCTTCTGCTGCGCAAGCTGGAAATCCTGCTGCTGCTTTTCGGCCTTTGCCGCAGCTTCGGCTTTTGCTTTTTCCACCTCAGGGTTTGGTTGGTTCGCCTGCTGCTGTTGCATTTGCTCCAGCTTGGCAATGTCCTGTTCCGTCGGCTTGGTGAAGAACATGTCACCGGACGGTAACCCGGCCGCTTCCACCAGTTTGCCGATCGCGTTCGAAACGTTCTGCGGCTTCACGAATGGGTTGCCGACGTCACCGTAGGCCGCCAGCAGCTTTTCCTGCACTCCGAGAACCATCTGCACCGCCGCCATGTCCCGCTCTCGCGTGCCGGCGCCGAGGCCAACATTCGGCGTGGCGTCCATCTCGGCGTTCCACTGGCGCGGATCAAAGGTCACCCACTTCTTGCGGAGCATGACCGTGCGGGGCTTGTCCTGATGTTTGATGATGAGCTTCAGGAGGCCCTTAAACATGCGCTTGAGACCTCGCGCCGAGGTGCGGACCATAAGTTCGGTCTGGCCGATACCGGACTGTTCCATCAGTGCCGAGGCAGTAGCCGTGACGTTCTGCAAAGCATCTGCGGGAAGACCACCGGAGGCGTCAGAGATGCCGGTCGTGTCCCGCATACGTTTGTCGAAGTAATCCAGCATCTGGAACGACGAGGCAGCCACGAACGGAACCTGCGTGAAGCCCAGAGCGGCCCGAACATCGGTGCCCGATGCTACGCGGATCGGCTTTCCAAATGACGGGTTAAGCACCGCGTCCGGATTGACGATGGCCTCTTCCTGGGCGATCGGCTGCGGCTTGTTCTGCCAGTAGAGGTTATCCAGCGTCTCGCGAAGAAGGACCGTCTTGACCTTCTGATCGTCCTTCGTGTCGTCGGTGACCGATACGCCTTCGCGCTGATGCGGCCGGCGCTCGATCACGATGTCAGCGAAAGGAACCTCGTCCCATTCCTCGTTCGAGAGTAGATATTCCTCCTTGATCGCACCGGCGTAGATCAGGCGGCGAAGCTCGGCAATCCCGTCGTCGTCCTGATCAATGCGAACGTAGAGCTCGTAGTACTCAAGCTCCTCCAGAGCCTTTGGCATGTCGTCGCCGAACTTGAAGATGTCCTGGCGGCGTGTGTCCTCTTCCATCTCCTTGTCGTCGTTCTCGCCGACGGCCGGGATGCCGTAGATCTTCTTACGGTCGAAGCCCATGGCGACCAGGTCAGACCGGCGCTCGCGGGTGTTGATGCCGACCAGCGGGCTTTCGTCAAGATCGATCGTGTCCGGGTGCACGAGGAACTGCTCGGGAGGAACTGCCGCGACCACCCACCTCCCCTTTTCCGACCGGCGCTTGATCTTGAGATCATAGACCGGCGTCAGGATCGACGAGCCATTCAGATCCTGGATCGTTTCGAATGTCTGGCTGGCCTCCAGCACCTCGACGGAATCGTCGGCGACGAGCTGCGTGATCGCATCCTCGTCCAGACCGGTATGGTTCGAGACCTGAACCGAGATTTTCTTGTCGTAGTACCAGCGGAGGATGCCGTTGCGGAGCTTCATTGCATCCGTGAGAGCATCCTCAATAGCCTCGTAGCCTTTGCTCTCAGGCAGGATGACGTAGTTCACGTATTCGGTTGCCTGTTCGGCTTGGGCCTCTTCACCCTCGGCAACAGGCTCGTATTCGACGACCTTGTCGTTACCAAGCAAGGTGCGGACCAGTGACGGCTTGGCCTTCTTGATATTGGCACGGACATCGCGGGAGACAACGGACGAGCGACCGACCATCACCGGAACGTCGTTCATCTCACCGTCGAAATACTCGTTCGCCTTGTCGCGGTCGTCGCCAAGCTCGTTCCGGTAAGACTCGGCGTCTCGGACGAGCGAGGCGACGATCGACGTCAGCTTGTCGGGTTTTGCTTTGGTATCAGCCATTTACGCGACAGCCTGCGTCTTGAAGTTCCAGTCAGATGCCGGCTTGTTCACCTTGGCGTGCCGTTTCATCATGAGGGCGTATCGAGATGCTGAAATCACGTCGTCTCGCTCCTTCACGACCTTGCCGTCCTTCCGGTGATAGAGGCGGAATTCCTCGAACCATTCGCCGCAGGTGGAAAACACCTTCCAGCGCCCGGTCTGCATCCTCTGCAGCATGTCGAGTAGTCCGGCCTCAACGCCATTTGTTCCGTCTTCGAACGTTGCCCGCTCCGGCAGCATCCCGAGGCCCTGCGCCTTGTATTGCTTGGCCAGCTGCTCACCGCTGCCCTTGTCGTGCTGCAATCCATCGTGCGGCCACGACCAGGGCAACCAGCTACCCCATGGCTTAAGCGCCGCGGAATGGATGATCGGCGTGGCCTCGCGCTCGCGATAGGTCTTCGTCACATAGAAGACATCGGCGTCGCGGTCCCACGCGCACCCAGCAGCCCCGAATGGGTGATCCCAACCGAAGTCCAGCCCGCCGATCTGGACCCAATGCTTTGGGATCTCGAACGGGGCGATAGTGATGCTTTCCTCGGTAACCGGGAAAATCCGGCCCGATCCAAGCGTCGGAATGCCTTTTGCTCGTGCTTCTCGTTCATGGGCCGGGTAGCTGGCGATGATCTTCGCCCGGTCCTCGGGTGTGTAATGCTCCGCGTCGTCGATCGTCATTGACGTGACGTGACGCGACAAAGCCCCGACATCGCCAGGAGCCGGCATGATGAACCGAGCAACTACCGTCGAGATGCCGAGCAGCGGCGTGAACGTTGTCTGCGCGAACTGCCCACGCTGGCCGTTGTTGGTTCGCGTCAGGCCTTCGCTATAGATATCTTCCGGCGGCTCTTCATCGTACCAGACGCCGTCGACCGTCGGGCCCTGCCATTTCTCGCGGCCTTTCTCGTAGGCCTTAAAGGCGATGATGCTTTCCGATGCCTGGATGTCGCCGCCACCGCCCCAGCGCACCACGACGCTATCGAGGAGGTTCGGGACGCCCATGGCGCGAGTGCGGTCAACGATGCAGTCTTGCGGGACGAAGCCGGTACCCCATTGCTCTTCAATTGCCGGCGGTCCGATCAGGATACGCTGCGGGTTGTCGCGCGTGCTTTCGCCTGTGACCGAGCCAGCCCAAAGAAGCGGGGCCCTGTTGAACGTCGCGCCTTCCCACCAATCCGGATACCGCCCGGTAAGGTGGATTGCCCATTCAGCGCCGCCAGCGATGGTTTTGCCCAGCTGGTTGCCTGCCATGAACAGCCGTTCGGACTTTTCCGCCCCTGCGGCGTGGAACTCCCGCTGCTTCCGATATGGCTTGTAGAACCGGAGCTTGTTAGTGCGCTGTCTGCGCTCGATCTCCGCCGTTATCTCCATCCTCTCCATGAGCAGAGAGGAAAGGCTGGATGGTGGCGTCGAGCTTCCTGATGCGCTCGATGAGCTGTTCATCCGTCATCTCGCCAATCTGATTCACGTTGATGTTGAGATCCTTCGGCATCAGAGACGCGACGACCTTCAGGAAGTCCTGCGGGCGCTTCTCGATAACCTTCTGGATTACAGCCGGCCCTTGGCTCTCCCATGCGTGGAGCAAGTCTTCGAGGAAGGATTCCCCGAGCTTGGTCCGTGCGCCCTTCGGCCTTCCGGTGGAACTGTTATTCCCCGGTAAAAAACGGCCATTTTTGTCGTCTTTGTCAGCCACTCAAATTCCACCTGAATGAAGCAGCCCGACGATCAGAACGATGGCCGGAACATCGGAGTTAACCTTCATCGTTGAGCAGACTCGACTCCTCCACCGTCGCGTGAACAAGATCCCATCAACGGGAAGTGCTCAAGAGCGGAGAAACTCGAATCCATGAAAATGGGAAGCCAACTTACAGATGTTCGTCGATGCCCACATTGCGGCATTGCATCGCCGCTGCTCTATCAAGTGTGGGCCTCACAAGACAACGCGGGCACATCTCGTACAGATGGGCAAAGCCGTAAAGCTTGGGCCACTTATCTCTGCAGGACTTGCGGTGGAGCGGTCACCGCGGAGGGTCACGGGTCATATATGGGAAACGAAGCTGCCTTCATTTACCCTGACAGCAAACAAGCACACGAAGATATCCCGCCGATAGCAAGGACCTTTCTGCAGCAAGCTTACGAAACCATGCACGCGCCAGATGCTGCCGCGGTGATGGCCGGCAGTGCCGTTGACGCTATGCTCAAAGAAAAAGGGTACACGGACGGCTCCCTGTATGTGCGAATTGATGCAGCGCTAAAGGACAACCTGCTCACCCAAGGTATGGCCGACTGGGCCCACGAAGTCCGACTTGGCTCGAATCGGCCGAGACATGCAGATGCCGAAAACCCTCACGTTTCTCACGATGAAGCGAAGCAGTCGGTTGAGTTCGCTGAAGCTCTCGGTAATTTCCTGTTTGTTCTCACCGCGAAAATCGATCGCGGTATCAAAGCAGCAAAGGCTGCCGAAACTTAACTTCTCATGCCGGGAGTTTTTCTATGACTGGCATGGGTTAATCTTGGGAGATTGAAACTTGAAATTCAGCGAGCATTATGTTGTTGCCCGAACAGAAATCGTCGTCGCGAACATTAACGGAGAAGATCATCATATCCGTGTCGAAGCCCTTGATGATCAAAAAGGCTCATTCTCTACTCGAGCCTACATCCTGAGGTCGGTTAAGGTTGGTTACGAGTTTCCTATCCCGTCAGATGGACTTTATGCAGACATGTGGCTCGACTTCGATCTTCCGTGGACCCATAGAGACACTGCAGAAGGAGCTATCAAGCAAGCACTGTCGTTTCTGTTTGAAAGAACAGGTTCATAATCTGCCTCTGGCTAGGCGGCGCGGACTGGAGTGAGGCCATTCTCTCGGGCAATCCTGCACGCATCATCATACGAACTCGCCCAGCACTCGAAAGTCATGGTGGTGGTTGAAGTGCCGTGCAGAACCTTGAGAGTGTAGGTGCGCATTTGAGATGCCTTTGGCTAGGCGGGGGTTAGGCTGGGTCGACCTTGAACTCGCGAAGCTTAACGCCTCGGCGCTCATCGTCCTTCACCATGGCCTTGCCAGCATAGACAAGAGCCATGTGGGTAATCACATCATCGTCCGGCGTCACCTTTCGATTGGCGAAAGCATCGTCAACCCACCAACTACTTTCCGCTTTGTCCTTCGAAGGTCAGCCATATCGAGGCCCTTGAGCGAATCAATAAGCCCGAGGCGTTTTCACACTTCGGGCTTATATCCAGTGCGCATTTAATTAGGCTGATTTGCGTAAAACGTCAATGCCATAGAACCGGCAGAGTACGTTTCCCACAACTCTAAGATCCGCCATCATATGCGGGTGATTTTCGTCCCGAGAAACGATGTAATTCAGAGGGGCCATGAGGTTTCCGGAATACTTGGCCTGGGCCTCTTTGATTGCCGCAGATAGGCGGTCCCACGCGACGACAGCGTTCTCGTCAGCTTCATCAGGGGCGACGTTCATCACGCCCCCGCGCCTTGTCTTCAGACTGTCAGGCACTTGAAGCGCGAGCCGGTAGCGCTCCACAGTCATCTGATACCGGGTGAACGCATCGTACAGCTCGCCCGAAATCAAACCCAGAAGCTTCATTCTCCCGATCACCGTTCCGGCCTCAGGCTGCTTTGCATCATCCTTCTTCAGTCCGTAATGCCGCATTCTCGTCTCCCGTGCTAATCTGTCGATGGCCTCGCCCGGCACTTTGGCGCGAGATATTTGTCCACTTTCGGTCCTGACCGCGTCTTCCTTGCGTGGTCTCCCGCGCTTCCTGCTGGCTTTGCTTGCTGATCTCTTCGCCGCTTTCATTCTCTTTCCCTCGTATTCGAGCCGCCTGCTCGGTTATCTGAATTTCGGATGGGTGATCGCCGCGAGGATCATCTCCATCGCGATCTCTCGGTTCGTGCGCTGGGATCTGTCGGTTTCGACATAGGCGGCAATGCCGCTCGGTATGTGCGTGACCCTGACGCCTGGATACGTCCCGACATGCTGCCCGCCGCGGCTGTGGATGCCGGGAATGGGCCAAGTCTCGATCTTGAGCTGATCCGCTGGGATATCGATCATTTCTTCACCGCCCGCCTGGCAAGCGCGAAGTCGCGACCGACCATACCGACCCCCTTCACGAAGTCCTCGGGGAACAGCCCGTTGCTGCAATGAGGGCAAGCCGGTACCATCTTCCGATGGCGCCAAGCCTTGTCAATTTCCTTGGCTGCAATCGAGCGGCACTGGAAATGTGCCGCCTCGGTGATTTCTTTGCGCTGCCGGTTCAGCCCCTCATGGGCTGCGTGATAGTTCTCGCAAAGGTTCTTGAAGGCATCGAAGGGGTCGACATCCTTTTCGCAATCCTTGCACCAAACGCGCCTCTCTTTCGGGTCGTAGGCCATGCGTCTATGATTGCAGGATGAATACGGCCGGCGCGTCATACCGCGAGACACGCGGATATCTCCTATATCGACAACCGTCAGGCCAGAGAGGTAAGCCTGATCCTCGATTGGTTCATCGCTCATCGCACCGCCTCCAACCGTTCGACCTCGACCACACGACCGCCACCGAGGAACAGTCGCTCAGCCTTGGCCCGGGCGACCGAAGCTTGCCCGCCTTCCACCTCACCCCCGACGATCGGGAAGTTGAGGTATTGAAGCAGGTGTTTGTTGACGGCCTTCATGGCTTCCAGCTCGGTCTCGAACACGACCGGTGCCCCGCCCTCACCCATGATCGGCTTTGGGTGGCTGTCCTTTGCAAAGCGAACCATCGCCCACCAGCCGCGGCGGAGTTGATGTGCGTATCCGGCGTAGCGGTTCATGCTTCACCGCCTTTCGGGGCGGATATGCCGTTCATGATTTCATCTGCCCAATCGTAGTAGGCCGGGTGGCTGCTGGATGCAGGACCATCTCGACCACTCGCGATGAACTCGTCCCACAAAGCCTTGCTTTGATCGGCCTTTGCACGGATGACGGCGGCGCAGCGCTGGCGCTCGGCAAGGATGGCAGTCTTCATCAGGTCAATGAAGACGTCGCCCTCTCCCTCACCGCCAAATTTCCTCGCGAAGAACTCGCTGACATATGCTGTGAGCTGTGCATCAAGTTCCGCGCCTTCCGGTATCGTGTCTTGAGGAATCATGCCGCGTCCTCCATGTCGTCGAGAATTGCGTCCACCATCCGATCTGCTGCGACTACGTTGAGTATCGTGGCAATCAGGGTCTCAACCGTCATGCCGCGCTTGTCGGCATATGGCTGGAGCTTTTCGGAAACCTTCTTCGGGCAAATGACCGGCGGGATTGTTGCCGTTATTTCCCTCTTCCTGCGTTTGAAAACCGCAGTGAGACCGTTCCGCCGAAAAGTGCACCGTACGTATGGAGCGCCAACGCCAAGAGCCTCGGCAATCTCCTCGGTCGTCGCCTTCGGGTTTTCGAAGTGGAGCCGGATCACCTCATCCTTGAGGCCTACCCGGCGGATCTCTGCGGGTCTCATGCTGCGCTCCTGTCTTGCTGGAGGAATTTGCTCGGGACGTTGCAGCCGGCTTGGCCAGGCGCAGGCCCCCATTCAACGACGCTCCACTCGGTACCGGATCGCCAAGCCGACACACGCTGACCCCAGCGGGCTTCCGTCGTTGGAACGAAGGTCTTGCCGTCAGGCGACTTCATCATCGTGCCGGCCTTGAACTCTTCGGTCGGGCGCGGGATCGACTTTCCGGCGGCGACACGGCGCTCGTAGGCTTCCTTGATCGCCGGGATGAAATAGGACCACGAGCCAGCCGGTCGCTTGATGCGAGACGCGACGGATCGGATTGTCGGGATGATGTCGGCTTCGAGGCTGATGCCTGACGCGATGAGTTCGAAGATCGGACCCACGACTAATGCGCCGTGCGGCTGAATTCCGTTCTCCCCAGCTGCTGCGATGAGCTTGCTTTGGAGGATATCGAAGTCCATCTGAGCAGGCGCGCCTAATACGCTGCTAAGCGTATTCTTATCTGTGTCTGCTTCTGCTTCTGCTTGGTTGAACGCCCGTTGAACGTCCGTTGCATCGACCGACTGATTTTGTTGCCTTTTTGATGCGCTTGCTTTCCCTGCCTTGGAATTAATTTTCAACTTGTCCGCACGGTTTTGAATTTCATGTTCAGCTCGTGCATTTGAGAGCTTGCCGTCGACCACCGAAAACTTGCCAAGATCGATCAATTTCGAGGCGACCTTTTCAAACGTGGCCGGCCGCATTCCACAGTAGGTGGCGAGGCGCGCGACGTGGAAATCGATAGGCCCGCTCTCTTCATAGATGCGGCATAGGATCATCGTGTAGACACCGACCTCTTGCGCCGACAGACCGCGAACGCCGTTCATGAAGTCGGCCGGATAGAAGTCGAAATATGGGATGTGCCTGCTCATGATCTCGCTCCATTTCTCACGGCCGAGAACGCCATGTCTGCGAAGAGGTTGACCGTCTCCAGCCCGCCGTTGCGCTGCTTGGCGACGCTGAACTCCATCACGTTCCGGCAGGCTTCCAGCCTGTCAGCGCGCTCGAATTGCTCCTCAGGCGTGCCACCCTCCCCGCGCTCCAGGTAGTAGGCATCGCGGTAGATGAAGGCGATCGTGTCGGCGTCCTGCTCGATCGCGCCGGAATCGCGGAGGTCGGAAAGCTGCGGCCGCTTGTTCTCCCGGCTCTCCACGGCGCGGTTGAGCTGCGAAAGGAGAACGACGCCGATGTCCAGATCGCGGGCCATGCCCTTGAGGCTGGACGTGATCTCGGCAATCTCATTCACGCGGTTGCCGCTATAGCGCGACGAGGCGCGGATAAGGCCAAGGTGGTCGATGAAGAGGACCGCGAGCCGGTTGCCATGCGCCTGCGTCTCTTCGACAAGACGCTCGGCCCGGGTGCGGATATCGGTCACCGTCTGGCCGGCCTGGTCGTCGATGAGGATAGGCAGCGCGTTCATGCGGGCCTGCTCCTCAGCCACCATGTCGAACTCTTCGTCTGTCATCGTGCCGCGGATGATGCTGGTATAGGGAACGCGCTTACGCCAATCATAGAGCGCGTCAGAGATTGCGCGGCAGGCCAGCTTGTCGGCATCCATTTCCAGCGAGACGAACCCAATGCTGGATCCTGCAGCCGCCGCCTTCATGGCGACAGAAAGAGCAAAGGTTGTCTTGCCCATCGAAGGGCGCGCGCCGACCAACGTCAGGTCTTTGCGCTGGATTCCGCCGGTCAGACGGTTGAGGTCCGACAGTCCCCATGTGATGCCGGTAAGACCGGTCCCGGTATGGCGAGCCTCTGACGCGGCCTCAAACGCGCGGCCGGCGGCGCTGCCGATGCTGACACGCGTCTTTCTGGATGCCCCGGCCCGAACATCAGACATGATGTCGTCGATCGCGCTTGCCGCCTCATGAGCGATGAGCCGAACGTCAGCCTGCGGGTCATTCGCCGCCGCATAGACGCGCCCGGCTTCGTTTGCCAGATTAAGGCGTGCCCACTGGTCAATGATTTTCTTCGCGTTCTCGACTGACGCCGACGCGCCAGCAGTGGCGGTACCGAGAAGGCGCGCAAGATACTGCATGACGTCTTCACCGGAATTCTTCTTTAGCCAGGTCTTCTCGATATCGGGAATGAGCTTGGCGACGACGACCGGATTGCCGGTGCCATATTGCTCGCGGGCCGACTTGATCGCCCGGTAAAGGTGCTGATGGAACGGGTAGACGAAATGGCGATCGGCAAGGATGGCCATAGTGTCTCGCGCATCGCCGTCAAACATCAGAGCGCCGAGCACGTTCTGCTCTACCTCGATGATATAGGCATCGGTTTTGAAGACGGGCGCGTTCATCCTGCCACCCTGCTTCCGATAGACTGTCGCTGTTCGGGCGTCATGAATAGGTCGAGCCATCGACGCCAAGCCCTGCCGGCGGCTATGCCGTCCTCGATCGCGCCACTCGACTGGGCGCGCTGCATCGCCTCGATGTAGGTTTCCCACGCTCGTGTCTGGTGGTCATGGAGAGACACCACGTTGCTCATTTCCACACCTCGATCTGGATGTTGTATGCTGCTTTGATGATCCGCTGGACGCGGCGAAAATCGCGGGTAACGACGCCCTTGACGTCAACGACGCGGAGCCTTCCGTCCTGCTCATGGTCGATGAAAGCGAAGTCGGCGCGATAGGTGCCGATGATCTCGCCATTCACGATGAGTTCGAATTTCCGCTGGCGGGTGAAGCCGGATATCTTCCCGGCCTTCTCCAAAAGCTTGAGGTCGGCATAGACCTCGGCCTCGCGCTTGCTGTCGAAGGTGATGCCGTCGACGACCGTCTTCTTTGCCCCATACTTGTTGGCGCGTTTCTTCGGAGCGACTTCGGCAAGATATTGCTCGCGGGTCAGCGTCTCGGTCATGCGAGCCTCCCCGTCGCGCGGTAGGCTCTGTTGCGAGCGTTGTAAGCCTTGCGGGCGGCTACGAGATCGAGACGAACTGGATCAGCCTTTGCGCGGGCTTCCTCGTCCCGGCGGCGCTGGGCTTCGATGCGCTCGGCCTTCTGCCGGGCAGCCTCGTCGATCTCCTCCTGGCGCAGCCTGTGTATCTGGCGCTCTACCTCTGCCTCTGTGGTGTTGAGGTGGGAGGCGATGGAGATGTAGTCCATGCCGGAGCGGAAGAGGTCGAGCGGGTTCATAGGTCCATCTCCCCTTGCCGAGCATCTTTGCGATCGAGCATGCGGAGGACGGTCTCGCCCTTCCAAGCCTTGTCCCAGATAAACCAGCCGTTGAGCATTGGCGGCGCGCCCTGCCCTGTGAAATCGATCTTCCAGCGCATCAGATAGACGCGCGCCGGTGGATACTTGGCCCAGAAGGGAGCGAGGCCGCCCGCACCGGGGAATCCCCAGTTCATCAGCAAGCCCATGTATTCGATGTCGAGTGTTTCCAGCGCGTGGTAGAGCCACCGAGCCTTACCGTTGCCCCAGCCACATTCAGCGAAGGGTGGGTTTTCGAGCATGGCCCGGGCCGGTGCTTCCTTGAAGTCGTAGAAGCTCTTGATCTCAGCGCCGCAACCTCTGTCGATCAGGTCGCTATCGAAAGTCCGGAATCCATGGGTGCGCAACTCGCGCCCGATCACTCCTGTACCGCACGCAGGCCCCCATATGGCCGGGAAGTCACGCAGTCGGTCCATCTCGGCGTGGATGATCGAGCGGATAGGATCAACCGGAGTCGGATAGAACTCGTTTTCCTCGCGCTCCAGTGCGTCGACCTTAACGATGTTGCCTTCCAGATCGCGGATGGCGACTGGCTTCGACTTCTTGCCGGTGGCGCGGAACAGGCCGCGTGCGGAGACTGGCGCGTTCATGCGGCGTTCTCCCTCTTGGCCAATGCCTTGAGGCGATCGAGCGTGCGGGTTTTGATGGCGATGCGGGAAAGCTTGACGCCGTTGTCCTGCTTCTGAAGGCTGCCGCGAATGCGGAAGAGGTCGCCCTCGATGTCTTTGATCTCTTCTTTGAGGAGGTCGAGCTCGGTCATCGGCGCGTCCTCCACACTTCGGCTGGATCGATGCCTTCTGCGGCCATACGCTCGAGCGCAGCGGACTGACGGGTGTCATGCCTCGCCCAGTGTTCGGCCTGCTTCTCCGGCCCCCACTGGTCCCATGTCGTCGAGCGTTCGAACTTGTCCGCGAAAGCCTTATCCTGTCGCCACTGTCTGCAGTAATCCGGCCACCACTTGGTGAGATTACCGTTGCATCCGTGCTTGCTGTCGATATTGGCTTCGATCAGGTACCTTACGTCTTCATCTGTGAAGCCAGGCCCGGTTACTGTCCACGCGCTGGCAAAGCTGCGAAATCCAGTCTCCGACCAGTATTCCGATCCTGCAGGCTGCACGGCATAGGTCTGGAACCCATACGAAAACCGGATGAGGGTCGGGATGCCACGGACTACCATCTCGATAGGATCGCGCTCATCCAAGTCGATCTCCATGACTGTCTCTACGCCATAAGCACGGGTCACAAAGCCCCGACGCGGCGGCGGCTCATAAGACTTCGCAGCCATCACCGGCAGTGCTGGCGGCATCATCAGGTCGAACATGGAAAGCTGCTGCATCCTCAGTCCCTCGTGATCCAGTCAGCCCACGTGATCCGAGTGCCGGCGATCCGCCGCCACCGCTTGGCGAGCCGTGAGCGCATCGAACGCGGCAATCTTTTCGTCCAGCGAAGCCAGACGGGCACGGAGTTCTCTTTGTTCACGGCGCTCTTCCTCGTGTAGTGCGGCTTTAAGTGCTTCCATCTCCTCGCTGTCGATGCGACGGGCCGTGCCCTCCCAGATCGTGCGAATACGACGGAGCGTGATTTCTTTGTTCACCCGCTTGTTGATGAACTTCCTGGCTTCATAGAAAACGGCGTCCACCTTCCCGTAGCGAGTACGTGGGAACGCCTCCTTCAAAAGACTTTGGGCATAAAAAACGTCACTCATTTCCTTGTCCCGTTTCGACAAATCTCTGTTGGGTTTCGACACCACGTTGTCTGTCTCCTGCTCTAGGTTCGCTCGTGTTCAGGGAGCTACAGATGAGCAGGATCGATATTGAGAACGGTGAGGCTGATACCCTGGCAGGTACCCCTGCCTCACCGTTTGGTCCGCCTTCTGGGCCAACCGAAAATTCAATCATTCCATTCCCTCGCAGAGCCACCGCCGCCGCTTTGGGCTCTGCCGGGTGTTCCGAGACCTCCTCGGGACACCCCTCGTTTGAGCCTCTTGGCTCTATCGTCCGCGCCGTCGTGTTGAGGCTGCAGGACGACAGAGTGAGGTTGAATGTTCTGGTCCCGGGCACGTTGGGGAACGGGGGTAAGCCCGGGACCAGTGACGACGGCTCACTGGGAGGCTGAGACCGCCGTATTCGGAAATGCGATGACATTGCTCGGGAGGATCGGCTGCAGCTTCGGAGTAGCGCGCCAGTTCTCCTTTTTGGCCTTCCAGATCTGGTAGATGAAGAAGGCGGTGATGATCGCGATGGAGCAGGCAAAGCCGACGCCAATGCCGATGAGGAATGCGATGAAGGTCATGCTTGCCTCCTTGGTGTCTGTTTCCGTTCCCAACGGGCCGCGCCCTGCGTGGCCTCAATGGCGTCTTGAGCGTCTATGTCTGTTTGGACGGATTGAATGTCGGTGGGTTCTGATGGGCCGGGGCGCTTGGTCATGCGGCACCTACAGCGGCTTTTGCCTCAGAAAGGGTCGAGAAATGACCGGGGAAAGCCATGTCATCGAGAATGGCGACGAAGCCCTTGCGAACAGAATAGACGGCGCCACGGCACACTTTTCCGAGAGGCCATTCAAGTTTGGCTGTCTTGTCGAGGTTGCTCTCGTGCTCACCTATAGGAATCAGGGCGCTCATGCTGCGACGACCTCCCCGATGTCATTGAGAGCGATATGAAAAGCCGCGAAGATTTCCTCAGCGCGAGCGGGTACTTCCGCTGCCAGCGCCTTTGCGATCTTGGCTTCCTGTTGTGGGGTCCAGTCTCTGGACGAGCGCTGCCAACGGATTACGTCGAGCAAAGCGTCGTCTCCGGCGTATTCCTCAACTGGATATTCAAGGCCGAGCGATCGAGCGATGTTGTATCGGCAGAATCCGTCGAGGATCACGTCGCCCTGTCGAATGATAGGTTCAACAATGCCGATCGGATGGTCCGCGATGTCATTCGCCAGCGCGTCGTAAGCGGTATTCGAGAGTTCAGGGAAACAATGAGCGAACTCGGACCGCCTCATCGGGAATGGAGGATCCATTTCAATAAGGATGGAGCCGGGGGTGGCCGGGGCATTACTGACGACCCCAGCCTGATGTGTTGCGGCGTTCTCGGATGCGGTTACATAATCGCCTCCTGTGTTGGCGTCGGCGTTCCCGTCGATGCTTTGGGCTTGGGTCCGCTCCTCAGTTGGAGCGATGGGGGCGGACGACGACGGTTCAACGTCAGCGACGTTCGCCAGTCGGGCCTTGCCCTTCACTGCAGCGATTGCGTCGTCATCCGATGGGGAATTGGTTGCCGGGGTATCGACGCCCCGGCTCGTCCTACTCGCATCTCCCGTCATGCTGTCGGCGGCTTCTTCATCAGCCTGACCAGTCGCACCGTTGTCGCCGGATGCTTTCGCTTGGAATTCTTCCGCCTCTTCCCGTTCGATCATGATATCGACGGCAGCGATCAGCGCGGCGCGACCGGTTTCGGTCTGCATGCCGGTGACGACCTGTTGGATGAGGCGTGGATTTACGTCGCGGACCTCACCGGTTTCCGCGTCAAATTCTTCAATGTTTTCTCGTGCGTGTGCATGCACGAGGTTGATGCCGTGAACCGCGTTCCAGTAGGTCTCGAATACGAGGTCTGCCTCTTCGCGCTCGGAAGTGTCGAGCTTGCGCTGCGAGACGACCTGCTTGATCGCCTTCACGTCGAAACCGTTGGCGCGAGCTTCCTTGTAGATGTCGGACTTGTCGGCGTTGAGATCCTTGATCTCAAGCTCCAGGCGCTCGACCCGTTCGACAATGGCTTTGAGCTGATCGCGTGCGACTTCAAAGGTCATGCTGCAGTCTCCATGACCGGTGCAAAATCAGTCGGTCGGATGTCGAGACCTCGCTCGCGAGCAGCTTCAAGGATGGCTGGGATATGCCAGTGGGGCACGACGCCGCCGGTCCCACCTTTCTCTTTCGGCATGCGCCAGCGCATGACCGTGTGGGCCTTGACGTTCGTGACCTCAGCCAGCGGCTTCAAGCCTTTGAACTTCTTGATGATCGTGTTGGCGGGTTCGCATCTCATGTCGATAATGTACGATATTCATACAGACAAAGCAACAGGAAATGTACGATTTTGCTAAATGCATCTTTCAGCGCGCCGTGCGAAAATTGTACAATGAATGACGCACCTTCTGACATCTATCTGGACTGGATCCGGGAAGCCCTGAAACAGCCGGGCAAAACGCAGGTTGGCCTCGCAAACCACCTCGGCATCGCGCATCCGCAGATAACGCAGCTTTTGAAGGGCAAGCGGAAGCTGAAGGTGAACGAGATCCCGAAGATCGCCGCTTACCTTGAGGTCGAGCCGCCGGGCGGAGAAGTGAAGCCCTCAGAAGCGAAGTGGGTGCCGGCTCGTAAGGTGGGGACTGTTGCCGCTGGGCTGTTCCGAGAGGTCGATGAATTCGACCAGTCTGAACCGGAAGAAATTATTGTCCCTCGCGATGAGAACTTCCCGAACGCCAGGCAGCTAACCTTCGAGGTCGAAGGCGACAGCATGAATGAGTTGCGCCCTCGCCCGATCCTTCCCGGCGATACTGTCGTCTGCACTGCCTACGAGGACATCGCGCACCGTGTCGTGCTCCGAGACGGGATGGTCGTCGTCGTTGAGCGATCACGCGACAACGGTATGATGCGTGAATGGTCGGTGAAACAGATTGAGATCTACGAGGACAGGACGGAGTTTCACCCGAGGTCAAGCAACCCGAAACACAAGCCCATCGTCGTCAACCGTCAGTTTGATGCAGATGACGGCGTGAAAGTCGAGGTCATAGGGGTGGTGCGGATGGTGCTGAACACAATGCCGGGGTTTTGATGAATGGCTCTAGCGTTCGGGATTATCGCTTGGGCCACGTGCGCCATAGTCACAGCGATCATAGCGGGGTCGAGAGATAGAAATCCGTTCGCATGGCTGGCGATTGCCGCCGTGACTGGTATCTTTGGACTTATTCTCGTGCTGGCGTTGCCGCGCGCTATCTCCGCGCCATCCGGCAGCCATCATCCTCTTGTTGGCGCCGGGAGAAAAAGCAACCCGTCGATGACCGATTGCCCTGATTGTGGCGAACCAGTTTCTATCGCAGCCCGCGTCTGTGATCATTGCGGAACGCGCTTGGCCTAAGCGGCAAAGCTTCTATTCCCTTTCAGGTCGAAGTTACCGCAGGCATCGACGATCTCCTGCAGGAACCATCGCTTTGGCTGCTCACACATTCGGCTTTTGCCGTCGTCTCCAACGAAGTTCATGACCGGCAGAACGGTAAAGCAATCCTCATCTCCGACCGGAACGAACGGCCCGACCTTGAAGGTGTAACCGGGGAACTGGTAGCCGAGATAGGCAATCAGTCGCTCCTTGGCCGCATCGACTTTCTCCCGCTTGCTGAATGGCGGGACAATGATGAATTCCAGAACTTCCTTACTCATAGCGTGATCCTCCGCTGATCGCGAACAGGCGGCCGATCGAGCTATCGCAATGACCGCAATGAAATTTGACGCCGTCCAGATACCCCTCGCCTGCCAACTCGAGTGGATCGCTGGGGACATATTCGCCGGGCGGGATTTCAAGCTCTTTCGAACTTTCCCTTAGGCAGTTCTCGCACCTGATGTGCAGCCGAAGAGGCGACCGCTCCCTTACCATTGCCATGCCCATCTTGTTCTCCTTCTGTTCTTATGAAGCCAGAATGGCGAGCCTGAGTCGAGTCGTTTCTTCGCTGTACGATCAAAAATAGAAATGTACGTTTTTCATTCACTGCCACTTGACGGGTATGTATGATTTACGTACATTCACCTCATCACCAAATGAGGTCACGGCGATGCAAACCGCAGCAGACATCACAGCCACAGCACTGAGGGAAAACCTCAAGATCGTTGACGCGAAGGTCTTCCGGATCCGCCAGCGGACCGCGAAGGGACTGCGCTCTCCGAATGCTGCAGCGGCCTATGTCGAAACGCTCCGCGTCTGCCACGCTCTGCGCGTGAAGGGCATCGCCCTCGGTGCCAAAGGTCCGCTCTGGGCTGACCTCGAACCTACCCCTCTCAGAGACCAGCTTGTCGGCTTCACCGCCGAAGAGCGCAAGGAACGCGAGTGGAAAGGCGTCTTCGCCGGTTTCCCCTTCGAACCTGCCCAGCTGATCGCCCCCGTTCAATTCCTCGAAGCTGCGGAGTAATTCGCCATGAGCATCGCATCCCAGTTCAACGCCACAAAGGACTTGTACGAAGCCCTTGGCGACATGATCCACCCGGACCTTACCGTTCGCGCCATCGCATCCCGCAAGGCGGAGGAAGCTTTTCAGCGCCTCGTGAAGGCTCGCGGTGAAGAAGCCGACATCTCGCCGTCGATCGAGTTCGGCTCCGAAATCCCCGCCCTCACCACTGCCCGTCGTCCCGACATGAGCAGGAAGTCGAGGGAGAGCGCAAATGTCTGAGAACAACGACTTCTTCCATGACGACAGGATCTGGGCTCGCTTCTACCGCGACGGGAAAACGCTGCGGGAGATCAGCGAGGAATTCGATTGCTCGATATTCCAGCTTTCCCCTTGGTTGGTTGGCCCTCTGACAGACGCCGCATTCGAGGCCATCAAGGACAAAGGGGAAGCCCTCGCCGCCAAGGATGCGGAGATCGCAAAGCTGCGCTCTGATCGCAATCTCTTCAAGGGGAAATATCGCGCCCTCTTAAAGCTGGTCAGCAGAACTCGCGACAAGCTCGTCCATGTCACCGACCACATCGAGGACGAAGGTGATCGACGTTATTTCGGTAGCACCAATGACGCCGACGAGTTGGTCAGCCTTTTCCACACCATGGAATCATGGGTCTGGGACGCGGTTGACGAAACCAATCGCATGAAGAGCGACCCTTACGCTGACATCCGTGAGCAGCGCGCTCGCGCCGAGAAGGCAGAGGGCGCAATCGAAAAGCTTGCCGACAAGATCGAGGATCTGATCGCTGAGTTTGGCGACGATCCGAAAGCCGCTCTCGAATGCGTATCCGAGCATCTGCAGCTTCGGCGTCAACCAGTGCAGGAGGAAGTTTGATGCGCCTCACCTGCTCAACCTGCAACGGCGAAGGCGCGATCTTCAAGTCGCGCTACGGCGGTAACGACCCTGATGTCTGGCGCGACCGCGAATGCGAAGCCTGCAACGGAAGCGGCAATCAGGTCTGCGAGGCCCGTAGCTGCTCGGAGACGGCCGTCGCCTTCAACGACGATGGCGAAGCCCTCTGCGAGGACTGCCTTCTCGAATGGACGATCAGCGAGTTTGACCTGGAGGAAGATGATGCGTGATTGCTGCGCAGCCAATCAGTTCGACGGCGCCTGTGAGGACGGCAAGTGCAAGTCCTACACCGCTCGCGCCGCTGAGATCACCCAAGCCGAGCGCACGGTCATGGCGAAGCAGACCGCCTTCCCGTTCCTCGCGGTCTTCACCTTCGGGTTTTCCATCTCGGTCGCCGTCTTCGGCGCCCTCACCCTCGACGATCACTTCAAGCGCGAAGCGCTGATCAATCAGGAGAACGTTCATGTCGTCCAACGATAACGCATGGGCTTGGTGGCAAGCCGCCCTCGCCGGAAACTTCGGCCCGATCCACGACAGCGACCCACAGCAGGGTTTCTACCGTGTCCGGGACGGCAAGGACGGGCCTTTCCTTCCAGTTGCCATCTGGAATGATGGCGAGCGCTGGATCGCACTCCGCAACGGCAAGGAAACCGACGCCGCTGCGATCTGGACGTGGGTATGCCGCAACCCGATCACGGAAGACGCCTATGAGGCGGCGATGGTCGGCAAGGGCTGGGGGGATGAGCCGGAAACGGTTCGCGGTATGGGCGACAACTTGCCGACCGACCCTTTCGAGGCCTTGAAGCTGGAGTTCGCCGGTGAGCAGGAGCTTGCCGACACACTGCTCAAGTCCAAGGTCGAAACCCAGGATCAGGCGAACAAGATCGGCGTCCTGTCGAAACGCATCGCTGGCATCTCCAAGCGCGCTACCGATCTGCACAAGGTCGAAAAGCAGCCGCATCTAGACGCCGGTCGGAACGTCGACAACAAGTGGCGCGACCTCAAGGAAGAGCCGGACGCCCTGAGCAAGAAGCTCAAGCGCCATCTCGACGCCTACCTGCAGGAGCAGCAGCGGATAGAACTGGAACGGCAGCGCAAGGCGCGCGAGGAAGCCGAGCGCATCCAGCGTGAAGCCGACGCCGCCCGCATCGCCGCCGAAAAGGCGTCGGTCCAGAACGACAACAGCGCGGCGGAAGCTGCAGCCGAGGCCGAACGTCTGGCGCAGCAGGCGGCAGCCGCCGAGCGGGAAACGCAGGCCCGCAATGCCAGCGCCGGCCGAACTGGTGCCAAGGTTTCGCTTCGCACCTTCGTCTTTGCCGAGATCACCGACTACGAAAAGCTGCTTCTGGCCCTCAAAGATCGTCAGGAAATCCGCGAAGTCGTCGAGAGCGTTGCCAATCGCGCAGCGCGTTCCGGCGTCGAACAGCCGGGCATGGTCATCAAATCCGAACAGAGGGCCGCATGACCATGAACGCACACGTTCCAGCAACGCTCTCCGCCGGCGGTCAGGTCATGGCGATCGTGCCACAGACATTCGAGGAAACCATGCGCGTCTCGCGCGCCGTGGTGGCTTCTGGCCTCGCGCCTTCCGCTTTGATCGGGAAGAAGACCGGTGACGACGCCGCGGCTGCCGTGGCTGTCTGCATCATGTCTGGCGCCGAGCTTGGCCTCAAGCCGATGGTCAGCCTCCGCAGCTTTACCGTGATCAACGGTAAGCCTGCCCTCTATGGCGACGGCCTTATCAATGTCGTTCGCCAGTCTGGCAAGGTCGCCCTGCTCAAAACCGGCCACGAGATGCGCGATGGCCAGATGGTTGGCTACTGCCATGCCAAGCGGAACGATACGGGCGAGGAAAGCCGCGTCGAGTTCACGCAGGCGGAAGCCGAGCGCGCTGGCCTGTGGGACAATCGGCCGACTATCCGCAAGAAGGTCTGGGAAGATAACAAGCCGATCTGGAAGGAAGGACAGCCGAACGACGCGCCTTGGTACAAGTACCCCCAGCGCATGATCGCTTGGCGCGCGGCCGGCTACTGCCTCCGCGAGCTGTTCGGCGATGTCCTCGGCGGTATCCGCGATGAGTTCGAAGCTCGCGACATCGCGGACGCCGACGAGATGCGCGACGTGACGCCTGTATCCGAGAGCCGTCCGACGCCGCCCAAGCCACCCAAGCCGCCTGCCCCGCCGTCCGCAAAGACGATCGATGCCGAGCCGGCGCAGGATGCGCAACCGGCCGAGAACGAATTTGACCTCGGCGGCTACCTCGAGGAAATCGAGACGGCGCTCGGCAGCGCGACAGATGAAGCCAGTGTCGAAGAGATCTGGACCGACTTCGACGCGCCGGCCACTCTGGAAAGCGAAGGCCACGCAGACATGATCGACGCCGCGTTCTCTATCAAGGAACGCCGGCTCGCCCAGCTCCATCCGATGAACGGTGGCTGAAATGGGCCGTGCTCTCCTCGTCCTCGCCAACGACCGTTTCAAGCGCCGCGCTATCGAGTGGATAGAGAAAGCGCCATGGGAGACCCGCGTCGAGTTTAAAGGCCCGAAGCGCACCCTGCCGCAGAATGACCGGATGTGGGCCATGCTGACCGATCTATCGGTTCAGCTTTCCTGGCACGGTCAGAGGCTCGCGCCCGACGACTGGAAGCTCGTCATGCTCGACGCGCTGCGCCGGGAGACGCGGGAACAGCTTCGCATCGTCCCGAACACGGACGGGACCGGCTTCGTCAATCTCAGCACGTCGTCATCGGATTTGTCCAAGGACGAGATGACGACCCTCATTGAAATGATCTTCGCCTTCGGCGCCGAGCATGGCGTCGAATGGTCGGAGCCTCTGCAAGATAATCGAGGTGCAGCATGACCGAAGCAGCAAAGCATACGCCGGGGCCTTGGATCGTATCAGATTATTCCAAGTACCATGTCCAAAAGCCTAATCGGGGCCTTCTTTGCTCGACAGGCGTTGGCAATTCTTCGGGCCATTCGGACAGGTATGAGGATTACGCCAACGCTCGCCTTATCGCCGCCGCTCCTGATCTTCTGGAAGCGCTCAAAGAGGCGACGCTTGCTCTTGAGGGGTTCTCAAAGGGTGAAGGGGTCTTCAAGCCGATCGAACAGACAATCGTGATGTCTCGTGCCGCCATCGCCAAGGCGGAAGGCGGTGCGGCATGAGCACAGCACTCAATCTGTCAGGTAGGCGTTTTGGTAGCTGGTACGTGATTTCCGAGACATCGACGCGCAGAGGGGCGAGCAAAAAACCTGCTTGGCTTTGCAGATGCGATTGTGGCCGGGAGAGGTTCGTTTCCGCGTCTGCGTTGTCGGCAGGAGAATCCCGTAGCTGCGGCTGCAAGAAGGCCATCAACAGGCAGGCTTCTAGCCTTGATCGTATTTTTGATAATAGCATCCCTGAGCCCAACTCTGGTTGCTGGATATGGCTTGGACCAGTCCAACGAGCTGGAAAATACGGCACGATTTCTATCAGGAAAAGAAAGACCGGCGCGCATAGGCTTGCGCTGATGCTTGCCACCGGCCGAAGCGGCGATGGCCTTATGGCATGCCACAAATGTGACGTTCCTGCTTGCGTCAACCCCCAACATCTTTTCTGGGGCACGGCAAAAGAAAATCAGCAGGATAGCATCAGCAAGGGGCGAGCACGGCATTTTGGTGACGGTGCTCGATACGTCAACGCCAAGCTGCTTGAAAGCGATATCCCTATAATTCGCGCTGACAAGCGGAGAACTATCGACATAGCTCGCGCCTATGGAGTTTCGCGCACCACGATCAAAAGAATTCGAACTCGCCAAGTATGGGGGTCTGTAGCATGACTATAGTCCGCCAGCACGAGCGCCAGAAGCCTCGCAAGCCAGACGCATACATCGAGCGGCACCTAGACCTTATCGAGCGCCGCGCCGACCGCATCGCGTTTCTCAATTTCCGCGGTGTGGAAATCGTGAGCGCCAACGACGACCGCCTCGCGAAGCCCATAGCCGATCCGGTGCCCGGGCCGGGCCGAATGACCCTTGCCGAGATCGCCGCCCAGCTTATGGCGCTGGCGAAGAGAGCGGGGTACCGGGGATGACGGACGTCGGAACCACCAAGCGAAAATCGATGACGCCCGGCCGCCGCCTGCGGATCTTTGAAAACCACAAGGGCGTGTGCGTCACCTGCGGCCTGCCGATCAAGGTCGGAGAGCCTTGGTTCGTCGAGCATATCCGCGCCTTGGAGCTTGGCGGCGAAGACGTGGATGCCAACTGCGGACCAGCTCACCAGATCAGCTGCAAAGCCGTGAAGGATGCTGACGATCATCACCGGGCATCGAAAGCCAAGCGGGTGAAGCAGCGCCACATCGGCATCACCGCGCCGAAGCAGAAGATTGCCAGTCGCGGTTTCCCACAATCCACCAAGCCGAAAAACGAGCGCGCGCAACTGCCGCCGCGCCAGCTATATCGCGAGGAACAGGTATGACCCACGGAAGAGACAACCTACGCCCGCACGCCGAAGCACGCCTCGCCATGGCCTATTGGGGTGAGGAATACGCGGCCCAGAAAGGCGGTTGCATGGATTTCTGGGATGGCCTTTCGCCTTACGAAAAAGACCTCATCGCCCGCATGATCGATGAAACCCTCAAAGCCATGAAGGAAAACGGCAGAGCTGCCGACTGGAAAGGGATCCAGCCATGACACAGCAGGAAAAGACTTCTAACCCCGCGCACCAGACGCAAATGATGGGCAGCACCTGCCATCCCTATAAGAGATATGATGAGCACCCTGACGGCGGAGGAATGCGCGAAGATGAGCTTGGCGCATATGTTCGGTTCGAAGTGGTTGAACAGCTTTCGGGTCGGATCGCTAAGCTTGAGGACGACATGTGCCTAGCGTTGCTAGATGTCTTGGAAGAGCGCCACCGGCAAGTCTCGTCCGAAGGCTGGACGCCAGAGCATGATGATCAGCACGATGACTACAGCCTAGCGAAGGCAGCGAGCGTCTATGCGGCATGCGCGAGCGTTGATCGTCCCGATCGCGCGGTTATGGATCAGTTCGGCCTTGCAGGAACACCAACAGCAATTATTCGCAATTGGCCAACGACTTGGGACACCTCTTGGCTAAAGCCGACCAATCGCCGTCGCGACCTTGTGAAGGCGGTAGCCCTTCTGATCGCAGAGATCGAGCGCCTTGACCGCATC
This sequence comes from Aliirhizobium cellulosilyticum, assembly GCF_014198105.1. NCBI lineage: Bacteria > Pseudomonadati > Pseudomonadota > Alphaproteobacteria > Hyphomicrobiales > Rhizobiaceae > Aliirhizobium > Aliirhizobium cellulosilyticum. The sequence continues at coordinate 1,758,778 of NZ_JACIGW010000001.1, forward strand.
ATGTTCCGTGAAGCGGAATCCATGAGCGACAGAACTTATTGGACCGGTTCCGAAGACGAACAGGAGCCTTTAGATGTCAAGTGAAGCCCTTAACAGCCTGCGGGAAACCTTACGACTTTTGATGTCTCGTCATGCCGGGGGCGAAAAACGGGAAGACACCTATAAAGACGGCTTCCAGCAGGGGTTGGCGGCAGCGATTGATGAAATCGACAAAATTCCCGCTACCCAATTCGTCGCTCTAGCTACCATCCCGCCTGATTGCGCGATCGGCGAATTCTACGGCTTCACTGAAACCACGACGTTGTACCGGCTCGTGCCGGAGGGTGCTCCACCTCCCTCGTCTCTTGGCGGATCAACCACACCTCACAAATCGGAAGAACCCCAAATGGTGAAATCTCACGAAGCAATCAAGGCTGTCCGCGACGGCCACCGCATCGCCCGTTCAGGCTGGAACGGTAAGGGTATGTATGTTTACCAGCACGAACCAAACGGCTTTAAGCCGGTCCTGATCCTGCGAACTGCCAAGGGGGAATACCAGCCGGGGTGGGTTTTCTCCCAGGAGGATGTGTTCTCCGATGACTGGGAGATCGTAGAATGAGCTTCTACGCCCTTACGGACAGCGATTGGTCTTGGGACGATGAAGGCGAAGGACGCGCCATAGTCGTTCATGCCGACACTCCGCAAGATGCCATACGCATCGCAACGGAAAAGCACATCGCAGAAAATCCCGGCGCTGGCGGCATCTGCTGGAAGATTGCCCGCCTCTGGGATGTCGGCTTCGAAATGGTCGAATGGGAGGATGATAACAAGCCGAAATACATTGGCTTCTGTCCTTACCCAGACGGATCGAACGGGCCGATGGACACGCCACCAGTGTCGACCGCATCTCTTCCTGACGGATACGATGATCTAGACACACCGCTCCAAAAGGCAGCGTCAGGGACAAACTACATGGGTTTCGCTGTGGAGTCGGTCACCTTCAGAGGGAGGAAGGCGACCATCGTTGATCGGGACTTTCCGATTGGGACGCCAATCACCGTTGCGGGTCCCATTTCCCCATCCCCTCAGACGAGCGCGCGGGGTATCACCCCTGTGGACGGTGCCAGATGAAAACATGTTCCGTATCTGGTTGCGAGCGTGCCCTTGAGGCAAAAGGCCTGTGCAGAGCCCATTACAGAAGGCTTCAGAGGCACGGAGATCCAATGGCTGGCAACGCGTCTCGTGGAGAGATGATTAAATACATCCGCGATGTGGTTTTAGCTTGCGATCAGGATGAATGTCTTATCTGGCCATTTAGTTTAGGACGCGGCATGCTGATGGTGGATGGCAAGCGAGTGAACGCTGCTAGATATGTTTGCACCATGGCCCATGGCGAGCCGCGCAATTCGAACATGCAGGCAGCCCATTCTTGCGGAAATGGCCACAAGTCATGCGTAAATAAAAGGCACATCAGGTGGGCGACACCTCGGGAGAACAGCCTAGATAAAATCGGCCACGGGACTCACCTCTCTGGCGAGAATGTCGGTACGGCAAAATTGTCGGATCGAGATATCGTAGCTATCCGCTGGCTCAGGCAAAAATCAGTATCCCGAGCAGATTTAGCGACAGCATTCGGAGTGAGCTATCAGCATATAGCGAGGATCGAACTGATGGAAACCCGTGTTCGCACTGTGAAGAACGGGGAAAGCGGGGACTGATGACAAACACGGTCGACCTGAACCGCAACGTTCCGCGCCTCGGTCTTAACCGCCTTGAGGTTGCCCAAGCCATTGGCGTCAGTGCCAACACCGTCGATGTGATGGTGGATGAGGGATTTTTGCCGAAGCCGCGAAAGTGGCACAGCCGCAAGGTCTGGCTGGTTGCCGAGATAGTCACCGCCATGGCATCTTGGCCGGAAGAAGGTATGCAAGCAGCTGGGGAGGCCGACGGCGAAGATTGGAGCATGTCGGCGTGAACGACATGGCCAATATCGATCTTCCTTATGTCGAGAAGAATAAAAGCCGTCACGACACGATGCGCTACTACTTGCGCATTGACGGCAAGCGCATCTGCAGGCTGCCAAACGATATCAATAGCGAGGAATTCGCGACCGCATATTGGAAGGCCAGAAAGGCAACAGAGAAGGCTGTCCAGCGCGAGGAACCCGCTCATCGCCTGATCCACTTGTCCGTAAAGCCAAACAGCTTCCAGTGGCTCTGCTTGGCCTATATGAAATCAACGTCCTTCACCAAGCTCGACGCAACCACACAGGCCCGGCGCCGATCGATCATGGAGTCGATGTGGATCGAGCCTCTGTCGCTATCTCCAGACGAGAAGCGCGTTGTTGCCGACATACCGATCAAAGCCATTAACGTCGGTCACATAGAAGCCCTCAGGGACAGGAAGAAGGATGTTCCATTCGCCGCAGACGAGCGGCTGAAGGTATTGCGCCAAGTCTTCGATACGAAAGATCCTACGGGGAAACCCTACACCGTCAACCACGCTCGCCTCGTCAAGGCGTTCCGAGTTCAATCCGACGGACACGCTACAGCGATGCCAGAGGATCTGGCAAAGTTCATCGAACACCACGGGGCAGAATCGAAGGCGGCGCTTTATATCTCGCTTGCGATGTACACAGGCCTTCGCGTGTCCGATTTGGCCGTCCTCGGCCCTCAGCACCGCCGCAAGGACACTTTCAAGTTCCGCCTGTTCAAAAACAGGAACCGGACGCCGGTCGACATCGAGATCGTGCTCCATCCGATCCTCGAGGCGGTTCTGTCGATGCACAAGGTCACCGCCCTCACCTATTTGGTGACAGAGTTCGGGAAGCCGTTCAGCGTGAAGGGATTGGGTAACCGGATCTCGGATTGGTTCAGACAGGCGGGAATGCCCCACCTGACATCGCATTCCGTCCGCAAGGGGGCAGCCACCGACGCCGCCCACAATGAGGCGACAGACAATATGCTCGAGGCGATGTTCGGCTGGAAGGATGGGAAGACGTCGAAGATCTACACCCGGCATGCCGAGCGTGCACGACTGGCAAGGCAGACGATATCGAAGATCAATTGGGATGGTGTGGGAGACAGGCTCCTGCCGGCGAATGACACCGAGGAAGGTGTGGCAGGGTGTGGCGGCGCTGATTGAAATTGCTTGGCATTTATTTCAGCCAAGTGTGGCACCGCGTTTTGGCAATCAATGGAAATCAATCAATTTAGGCACTCCGGGCGAGGCCTCCAATTTTCCCCGATATTTAAGTGGACATTGCCCCATATGGCAAAAGCCTCCTCATCGGTTAATTTCATTTATCTACAACATGTTAGCAATCGGTATCCGCGCCGAAACTTGAAATCGTGATCGCCTCTCCTGTCTGGCGAATTCGGAACACAATTTTGCAAGAATTTGGGAACCGAACCGAACGCAGCCCGTTTTCTGCGCCGCAAATAAAGGTGCAGGACATGGACGACAGGCACATCCAAGATACGATTCTCTGGTCAGAGCCCGTCAGGGTAAGGGTGGGCTACGGCTTTATAGAAACCATCAGGGGACCACGTGAAGCGCTCGAATACCTCAATTGGCGCTGGCCGGTTCGCTACGGTGACTATTACGCAAAAGCGCTGAATGAATGCGCAGCATGTCTGCAAAGACGGGTTCCGCTCGACGAGGTCAGGGAAACCTTTATCCTCGCCAGCATTGAGGCAAAGATGCTTGGATGAACGCTCAACAAGCGAGCTCTTCTTAACTGAATATTTACACTCCCCGTTAGTCCATTTTTTAAAGCGCGCCACCTAATCATGTCGTTAGCGGCGATGTTGCCGTAACCTTTTATTTCGGAAGGATCGCCATGACGGCGATGATCGACATGAAACTGACTTTTTCAGACGCCTTCGCGGCGCTCGCGACTATCATATCGCTCTCCAGCATCCTGTATGTGCTCCACATGGTGCTTGCGCTCTTCTAGCCAATTCCCCCTGCCCGACCTCCCGCGACTGAGAACAAACGCCGCTGAATCATTCCTCGCGGGCAAGCCATACAGCAGCAAAAAACGGCAGGGAGCCGGAGCACCTTGGTGCGCCGCTCACTTGGCGACCAACTCTCTTGAAGCGCCCTCACCGGTAAATTCGGCAAGATCCGCATACTGCGTCCTTTTGCCGGGTAACATATTTTTGCGTCGGGACGGCGTTGGTGATAAAATGGTTGTGTACCAGGCGGGGAAGGCGTCGGGTATCGGATATGCAGCAGGAGGAGGCTGGCATGCATTACGTCGAATTTTTCACATCCATCAATCCCATCGTGTTGGGCGTATTAGCCGTGGTGGTCGTTTGCGGTATCTATGACCACTGGCTGGAGACCCATCACAAGTAGCAAAACCACGGACATATGCCGCACTTCGCTCTCCATCTCGCGCGAGAGTAGGAGCTTCGGGTTTGCTTGACTGGCTGTTCCTGATATCCATTGCCTCCTCTGCGGCGGCAATGGAGTACTATTTTGCAGGCAAAATTCGACTTTCAGGATACCAGCACCTCCCTCAGCGAAACTCTCCGAGGTCTTATCAAAGGCATTCAGGGACCAACTGTATCGTTGCGGGATCTGATGGAGCGGATTGGAGAACAGGGACTACTGCTCGTCTGCGCCGTCGCCGCCCTGCCCTTTCTTATTCCGGTCTCCATTCCCGGCGTCAGCACGGTGTTCGGCGCTGCCATCATTCTGATCAGCATTTCAATCACACTGAACCGGATGCCCTGGCTTCCGGCAAAGATTTTGGATCGCGAACTGGACACGAAAAAACTTCTGCCTGCGCTGGATAAAGGCGCAAACATCGTGTCGCGCCTCGACCGCTTCCTCAAGCCGCGCTTGCGGGCGCTAACGACCGGAACCACCGTCAACCGACTGAACGGACTTGCCATCACTCTTGCCGGCGTACTTCTAATGTTTCCGTTAGGGCTTATACCGTTCTCAAATACACTTCCCGGCATAGCCATACTCCTGCTTTCTGCAGGCATACTCCAGCGAGACGGCGCGATCGTACTTGTAGGCCATTTATTCAACGTGATTACGATCGTCTATTTTGGCATTCTTGCCTACGCAGCTTTCAGTGCCGGCCAAGGCCTCGCGACCTTTTTCAGCTGACCAGATCAGCCCTCCTTCGTTGAGCAGAGAAGAATTCCGGCGTGGTATGGCACAGCCAGGCCGGAACCTATTGCAGGTCTAATCTCAACTGTATTCCCTTGGGAATTTTCGGCTTGCGTAGCGAGGCTATCTGTACCCGCTCGTAAACTTCCTTGCGCTGCTTATCATGTCGCTCCCGCAAAGCACGGGAGGCAGCGACCATGGCAAGCGCACGTTCAGCGACATCTTCGGCACGTTTCATCTGCACCTCCATAATGTTCACCTTACGTTCTATTATTTTTTTCGAGAAAAGTCAAGAACAGAACAGGCCATGCTGAATCGCTGTGCATCTGAAAGGCAGGGAGAGCCCGCCGTGGTCTTTCAAGACAAAGCTTCGGATCTGCTGGCGTGCAATAAATGATCATTAGCCATGCACGGCAACGACACAGAAAATATAATGGAAAAGGATATGAAATAAAAAAGCCCTGTTTTCATGGATATCCACGAAAACAGGGCTTCTTTGAATTTGGCTCCCCGGGCCGGATAATTTTTAGTAACTTTACTGCTCGATAGCGACAACCGTCGCACTCCAAAACCGTTTTCTTTCAATGGCTTACTTGACCATTCCGACCACGATGCGCATATATAGCGCATACCCCAATAGCGGGGAAATTGTGGGGAAGATTAATGGGGAGCCATACTCGTAACGTTCTTACTGTGAAGTCTATCGCTGCTAGTAAGGCCACCAAGCTGCGCGATGGCGGCGGCCTGTATCTCGTCGCCAAGGGTAACGGTCGCTATTGGATGTTCAACTACACCTTTGCCGGCCTGCGGCGCGAGATGGGTATTGGTCCGCTCCACACAATCGGCCTCGCTGAAGCACGTGAGAAATGCGAGGACGCGCGGAAACTGATTCGCACGGGCGTTGACCCACTGGCGGCCAAACGCGAGGCAGAGGAGGCCTCACCCAGCGCGATGACGTTCGGAGCCTATGCCGACGACTTCATCGATGCGGCCGTAAAGGCTGGCCGCTGGCGCGGAGGTAAGACGGAAGCACGCTGGCGTAATCTACTCGGCAATCACGCAAAGGATATCCGCTCTAAGGCTATCGGCGGCATCCGCGTGGCGGACGTAGTGAAGGTCATCAAGCCGCTATGGGGCGAAAAACAGGAAACCGCGGAGAAGCTGCGCGAGGCGATTGAGCGTGTTCTTGACGCGGCCAAGGTCGAGGGGCATCGCTCCGGTGATAATCCGGCAGCCTGGAAAGGCAACCTCGAACATGTCCTCCACAAGCCTAACGAGCTTGTCGCACGCAACCATCACGCGGCCATGCCTCACGCCGACGTGCCCGCCTTCATGAAGAAGCTGGCCAAGGTAAGCGGCGTCAGCGCTCGCGCGCTGGAATTGACGATACTCACCGGCGTTCGCAGCGGCGAAACGCGAGGCGCGGTCTGGCCGGAATTCGATCTTGATGCGAAGGTTTGGACTATTCCAGCAATCCGCATGAAGGGCGGCAAGATACACCGCGTGCCGCTGTCGGACGAGGCAACTGCGCTCCTGAAAAAGATGGAGGAACAGTCGGTCAACGACTACGTCTTCCCTGGTGTCCGGCACAAGAAGCCTCTGTCGGATGCCTCACTGGCGAAGGCGCTGGACACTGCGGGCGGCGGAGTGTTCACGGTCCATGGCTTCAGGTCGACTTTCCGCGACTGGGCAACCGAGGTAGCACATGCACCGCGAGAGATTGCCGAGGCCGCCCTCGCTCATGCTGTTGGCGATAAGGTCGAGCAGTCCTACGCAAGGTCGGATGCGCTGGAGCGTCGCCGTCAGTTAATGCAGCAATGGGCAAACCACTGCATGACCGAGCCGGCAGCCATTGATGGTGAACCGCTCCACAGAAATGCGGCGTGACTTTTACGACCATATCGCCTATATATTGATTGTCGCTGAGCGACCTGCAACCGGCGGGAACCCCGCCATGATCTGCTAGGCAGATCCAACCTCTAATCCGGCAATGCCGGCCTTCACCTTTTTACGTGATTGATCTGGCCGAGTGCCGGAAGAGGAGAACTATGACACCTTCAAATGACAATACCCCTGCCCTCGTCAGCTTGAACGAGGCTTGCCGCCTTACGTCCATGTCCCGCACCATGCTGAACCGCTACCGCGCCGAAGGGCGGTTTCCTGTGGCGCTCGAATTGGGCGAGCGCCGAATTGCGTTCGTTCGGTCCGAGGTCGCCGCTTGGATTCAGGCGAAGATCGACGCGCGCGCCGCCTGATCAACATCACCAACCAGTGACACAACCACCTGCCGGCCCTCGCCGGCGGGCTATCTCATCGTGGAAGGAGACCAATGCAGATCACCGACTTCAAAACTATAGACGAACCGAGCGGCGGCCATAGAGCCATTGCGGTCTTTGACCTCGAGCTTACCGATGAATGCCGCCTCTACGGCTTGCGGCTTCTCCGAATGCGCGACGGTCGCTTGCTGACATTTGCGCCGCAGTCTGGATATCGCCGTGTCGCGAGCTTCGCGACGCCACTGGCTGAACGCATCACCCGACTTGCTCTTGACCAATATGAGGCACTGACCGCCTATGACCGCATCCGCGCAGCCTAAGCCAGATCCCCGCGAAGAAGCTTGGACAATCCATCGCGAACTCTGCCACATGCTCTCCGGCGACTCGGTACTCATCCCCTTCGCTGACGGCGAACCAGATTGGAGTACAACCAACCGGGACACAGTCGAAAAAGTCAATGATTGGGCCGACTTCGAAGAAACAGACATTCCCCGCCTAGCGATCCTGACTGATGGCTTCCAGCGATTTATTGGCAAGGGCGAGGACGTTTCCGTCGTAACGCTCTGGCGGGCTGGCACGCCTATCATTCAGCAGATTGGTGGTGAGCCCTGCATCAGGGCCGTCGACGCCATCATGGATGCCGTCATCGATGACATTCCTTTAGCTGATGTACTGCCCACTGCAGACCCACGTCATGAGATGCCCGACCTCACGCCGATGGAGCGAAAATTGTCCGAAATCGGCGATCGGCTTGCGAAACCGCCGACCGCCGCGAACGACAACAACCCCCAAAAGCAAGAGCCTGCGGTCCGCGAGATCGGTGTTGTTAATCCGGTGCACTGGCACGGCGAGGAGGTCCCAGAGCGCGAATGGTATGCAACTGACCTCATCCCGATGCGACAGGTCACGATTATCTCTGGCGATGGTGGCGTCGGCAAATCACTCCTCGCGCTACAAATTGGTGCCGCGGGTTGCATGGGATCTGAAACGCTCGGTATGACCTTTCTTGGCGGTCGGACGCTGTATCTCGGCGCTGAGGATGAAGCTGAAGAATTCCACCGGCGACTTCTCGATATCGTCAGCGCGCACGGAAAGACTCTCGCCGACCTTGAGGACTTCCGGCTCGTGCCTTTGGCCGGGATGGATGCCCTACTAGCCATTCCAGACAACAAAGGGGTGATGCAACCGACCCCGCTTTGGAAGTCGGTCGAAGAATATGCCGAAGGTTTCAAGCCTAAGCTAGTCGTGCTCGACACCGTGGCCGACCTCTTCGGCGGCGATGAGATCAAGCGCGGCCAGGCGCGCCAGTTCATCTCGATGCTTCGGCATCTAGCCATCAAGATCGACTGCGCCGTTGTCCTTCTTGCTCACCCATCTGTGCAAGGTATGCAGACTGGCACCGGATCCTCAGGCTCGACCGGATGGAGCAACAGTTCGCGTAGTCGCCTCTACATGACGAGGCCTGACGATAAGGGAGCTGACGCGGACCTGCGCGTGCTGAGGACGATGAAAATCAACTACGGCAAGGTCGGCGGCGAGATCACCATCCGATGGAAAGATGGATCATTCGAGCTCGACGACGGCAAGCCGGCCGCCGGATCTATGATGCTGGCGGCACGCGCCGAGGCCATCTTCCGTGACCTTCTATCAATGTTCAATCGGCAGGGTCGCAGCGTATGTCACGTACCAGGGACAACGTATGCTCCGGCTATGATGGCGAAGATGCCTGAAGCTGAGGGCGTCCCGAAGGCTAGGTTCGTCGACGCGATGAATGCCTTGCTGCGGTCAGGTGATATAAAGATCGTGGTGGAAGGCCCACCATCGAGGCCTCGGCAGCGGCTGATTTTGGCGTCGGAAGACTTCGGCGGAGGCAATTAAAGGCGGTTCCACCAACCGTTCCACCTCGCTTCCACCAGTGTTCCACCACCTTCCACCAACCGTTCCACCCCTCCCCCTTATACCCCCACAGGGGTGGAACCACCCCGGTGCCGGTGGAAGCCGGCACGGCGCTTCCACGCCCCTGTATGATGTTGTTCAGCCAATGAGCCAGATGATCGGCTTCACGAAAATCGCGCTGAGCTGCAACCCGGTACCCCACACGATTGCGAGTAAGCCACGTCTAGCCGCCTTCGACGAGTTCAGAAGATTACGAACTGCCGGAAGCTTCAAATTTTCTTCTTTGGTTGCTGCCGCATAGCGGGCAACGCCTATGGTGATTGCATCGTTATCGGTAAGAATGACAGCCTTGGCTGTTATTCCGGCCCCTATCGCAGTGAGGAGCAAACCGATTGACACGAAAACATCAGATGCCACGGCTAGCCAAGTAGCGCCGCCTGCGTTCAAGATACTGCTCACAATTGCTCCTCGATTGACGATAGCGTCTGCGCCGCCCAACGTGCAGAATGCAGAAGCGAACCCCGTTGTTATGGCGGCCCAGTGGGTGACATTCAGGCCGGTAGTGTGCGGGCTTTTACCAATCCAGACCTGAGGGTCCCAAAGCATAGCAACATTGGCATTGTGATCGTAGTTATTGCTGTGCATTGACCAGTTCACCCAAGTGATGAACCCAGTCAGCATGGCCAAAAGTAGCCAGCGACAAACCACCACACTGCAGCCGCGTACCCATTGAGCAGCTCAGGTTTGTCAGCTACGTCTCCTAAGAACGTAAAGAGGCCGAATAGCGCGCTTCCATGCATAAGAAACAGACTGGCCAGAAGCCAACGACCATACTCTGCGGAGAGTGTGAACGTTACCCTCTGGCTCTCTTTTAGATCGTGATAGACGGCCGCAGCGCTTTGCTGCCTATCCATCATCCACTTCTTATCTGTCGAATCGGTCATGCCCCACCTGTACTAACCCAGATGGAGAATACTGTGTGTCAATCAGATACGACTAGGAGGGGGCGATCATTTCTCCACAGACGAATCTTCGCCTACCGGCGGTGTCCAAAACAACGAGTGCTAATACAGTTTTTTCCCTCCCGCGTGCGCAAGCGCGCGAGAAATCATTGAGGTTTTTGGCCTCAAAGTGGAAAAATTCGCGCTTAGTGCCGCAATCAATGATATTTCTACCGCTTAGTTGGCAGAAACAGCAATGGCCATGGTGTGTACATATGAAGGGTCCACTTACTGCATCAGCCGTGGTGTGGATCTATGAGGGGACGAACGTAATAGTTGCTAATCCGCCACACCTAGCTTGCTCCCGTATTCCGGGGAGCTAGTTTGTTTGGCCGAAAGGTGTGCAAAACGCGAAGTTGTCACCTGTATATGTGAAGGGCGCGAAAAATCGTGCCACGCTACAGCGTATCTTTATGGATGAGTACGAACTCAAACGGCCTGCTGAGCGGTAATAATGGGGTACGCTGAAAAATCAGCATACCCATGTGCCTTTTCGTGCCGCGTTCTTGCGTACTCCTATGGAGAGATCTGCGCGCCGTCGCACCACGCGCACTCAGGTCACCAATGGGTGAGAGCCCATTTCAGTTTTCCCATTCGGCACGCCCATGCCGAAGCCGTCCACCTTGCCCTCACAGGGTGAAAGCGTTGCGCCTACCATCGTAGCGCCCGACGGCAACCTTTTCGTTGACGGCGGATGTAACCGCAGCGACTAGATCCCTTGTCTGCCGACAAGGTCGATCGACCCTGCCGCCGACACGGCGCGCGGCGGGGTTCCGTTTCCAGTGGGTGGTTGAAAGGGCGTCGGCGAAAGCCGGCGTCTTTTTTATTGCCCTGTCATTCAACATTCCAAAAAGTATGGAGAACCCAATGCCGCTATCTGGCGTGCATATCGTTGCCGGCTATCCTGGCTCCAGTCAGCCCGATAAGCAGCAACCCATCCTCGGCAAAATAGCCTGGTCGGAATCGCCGGCTACCGGCGTAGCGACGACCAATACCGCACCGGCTGTCGGTGACGCCCTCGGCCAGCCTATATTCCGGCTGCGCTCTTCCGCCGATGCCTACTTTGCGATCGGCAAGACACCGAATCCGTCGATGAGCCCGCGCGTTTTCGTGCCAGCGAACACCGACGTCGACATCTACGTCGACACTGGCGACAAGGCCGCATGGGTGGCTGCATGAAGACCGTAACCCTCGCCGACGCCATTGCCGCTCTCGAGCGCCGCATTGGCTTCCGCCGCGGCCGTCTAGTTGCGGTTTCGCAGCGCCTGCAACAGGCCAGCCTCATTCCGACCGGCGCACCGCGCACGGCTCCGCAGCTGAACCTTGCGGACGTTGTCGCGCTTGTGGTCGCCTATGCGGCCGACGCTCCCCTCCACCTGTCTGCAAGGTCGGTCGAGACGTACATCGGCCTGACCCCAGACGGGGCTGACGTGACCGGAGCACCCGCTGGCTACTGCAAAACCGCCGGCGACGAGCTGCTGGCTATCGCCGAGATGTACGACGATGCCGACCTTCGCAGGCTCCGCTTCGAATTCGTTTCAAGCTGGCCGGAAGTTGCAATCCACTTCGACGGCGGCGGTATCCACCGCTTCCTCAAACTTGGCGCTCTGCCCGGCCACTGGCAGTACTCCGGGCATCGAAAATCCATCGTCATCAACGGCGCAGCTATGGCCGACGTCATCAAGGATCTATTCGCATGAAATTCAATAAATCCACCCCATTCCGCGTGCCGACCCTAGCCGAAGCAGACGCCGATTACGCGGCCATGGAAGCCAAACTCGCCGAGCTTGCAACCGAGGCCAGCCGCACAAACGCTGAGATCGATGAGCTCGCAGCCGATATTATCGCTCGCCCTGCCCCAAGGATACAGGCAGGCGTTGCCGCTCTTCTCGGCGAGACCGTCGACCAGACCCTTGCTAGCCGACCAGCAAAGCTCGCTGAACTGCGCAAGCATGCCGCTGACGTAGATGCCGCTATCGAGATCATACGACGCCGTATGCGTGACCGCCAAGCACAGGCGAGCGTAGCAGCATGTGCTGTCGTCCGTGCCGAATACGGAAAGCGGATCTCGGCTTTGGTCGAAGCGCTCGACGCGGTTCACGCCGCCCGCCTCCATGCCGATGCCCTGCTCGACGGTCTGGAGAACGAGGGCGTGCAAATCACATACTTACCTGCCGTCCGCGCAAACTTCCTCGGCGAGCGGAACGACGGACACATCCACCGCTTCAGGCGAGAAGCCGCGGAGGCTGGTTATGTCTGAACGCCGCGAGTATGACATCCGTCCAGCCGACAACGGCCGCCCCGCCCTCCGATCCGTGAAACTACCGGGCGAACAGCGCCACACAGGGCGCTCTGAGAGCGCGAAAGCAATCGCGCGGCGCCTTGCCATCTCCAAGCGTGAGAAGGCTTTAGCGGAGCGCGCGAGTGGCTGATGTAAGCGGGTATGCGGTGCAATGGGGGCGGCCGGCAGTCATTGCCGGACTTTTCGAAGAGCGCTTCGCCCGCGGCGCGTTTGATCGGAGCCTAGTTGATCATCCCGACGTTGCAGTTCTTTGGGGGCACGACAGCACCAAACCTCTAGCGAGGGTCTCGAATGGCAGCCTAAAACTCCGGTCTGACAATATTGGCCTTTTCTACACCTTCGCACCCGACGAGAAGTCGCCTATGGGCCAAGAGGCGTTGGCGAGCGTGCGGTCTGGCCTCGTCAATGAAGTGTCAGTCGGCTTTTCCTCGATCGAGGAGGAATGGGACGACAGCGGTAAGCTCCCAAAGCGGCTGATCACTCGCGCTTTTTTGGCGGAGGTCAGCATCGTTCTCTGGGGCGCTTACGGGAAATCGACGAGCGCCGAGGTTGTCGACCGGCGATCCGCCGCCGCCCAGCGCGCACAAGCGAAGATGAAATCGCGTGGCATCACCTGACATCGAATCCATCCGCGCACTTTACCAAACCAACACCTGGCGCAGGCTCCGACGCCGGCACATCGAGGCACATCCGCTTTGTCAGGTCTGCATTGAAGATGAGATCGTCGAGGTTGCCACTGCCGTAAGCCACCTCTCTCGGCACGACGGCGATCCGGCATTGTTCTTCGACGCGGATCAGCTGGTCAGCCTATGCCGTCCTCACCAAGAGTCGGCGCGGGCGGCGAAGGGCCTCTAGGGGCGGTCAGAGGTCGGGCCGAGTGCCGGCTCGACTACCGCTCGGCCTCATTCGCGTACATTCCCACAATTCAAATGTTGACCCCTAATGGGTCTAGGAGGCCCTATGGCCACTGATAACACCGATGACCTGATCATCAGTATCTCCACCGACCAGGCCACTTTGCGCCGGTCGATTCAGCGCATTGAGAGAGATCTCGGCGGCCTCGCAGGCAGCGTAAAAAAGCAGTTCGATAACGTCGGAAAGACAGTCGACAACTCCCTAACCAGCTCTCTGCAGAACCGCATCAACGCTATGACGGGCGTCGCTACCAAGGCGGCGAAAGAGTGGACAGGTGCGCTCGCTGATCAAGGCGCCGAGCTCGAACGGTTGCGTGCTCGCTACTCACCGCTGTTCAATACCATAAACGGTTACAAATCGGCAGTTGCAGATATCCGTCGTGCCCATGCGCTCGGTGCCATCTCATCTAACGAGATGGCCGCGGCCATCAGCCGGGAACGACAGGCCGCGTTGGCGGCAACTGCAGCGATCAAAGGCAGAAACAGGGCACTTGTTGAGACGCCCGCGACGCCTTCGGTTCGTGGCGCCGGCTCTGGGTCGTTCCAGACCGGCAATATCGCCGCACAGTTTCAGGATATCGGCGTTACCGCGTTCGGCGGCATGAACCCGATGACCATCGCGCTGCAACAGGGCACTCAGCTTTCTGCCGTCCTGTCGCAGATGCGAGGCGAAGGGCAGTCTTCCGGTCGAGCACTCGCGGGGGCATTCGCCTCGATTGTTAGCCCGCTGTCTCTCGTCACCATCGGCCTTGTTGCCGGCTCAGCTGCTTTGATCCAGTATTTCACCTCCGGTGATGACCAGGCCGAAAAACTGAAGGTTCAACTCGAAGCGCAAGTAACGCTCATCGAAACCGTCGCTCAGCGATGGGGTGACGCCTATCCAGCCTTGAAAGCTTACTCCGATGAGCTTGTACGGGCACGGGACGCCGGGCAGCTACAGGACGCGCAGTCTGCTGCGACGACTCGCCTTTACCAGGATCAGGCCGCGGCGCTCGATCAACTCGTGAAGATTTCCCCAGAGGTCTCGCGCGCTCTCCGAGACGCGACATCGCCGGAGGCGGCCACATCGGCCATTGCTTATGAGCAGGCTATCGCAGACATGCGGAAGTCGCTGGAAGACGGCAAGGATCCTTCGGACGCATTCGGCCGAGCGACGCAAGCCTTGGCGACAATCATCGAAGCCACCGGTAGCAAGGCACTTAAAGGTTACGGCGACCAGTTCGATATCCTCGCCGGCAAAATTGAGACCGCCACAGGCAAGGCGGCCGCATTTCGAATGGAGCTTCCACCGCTCGGCACTCTTGGCGAAACGTGGTCCGAAGGCGGAAAGTTATACACCAGCGAGCAGTTCCAGCCGGTCAACCCAGGCGTCCCGACTCGTCGGCCGCTCGTCGAGCTGGAAGGCCTGCCAGGTGCTGCCGGTGCCGATAAAAAGTCCGAGACTGCAGCCCAGCGTGCCGCCAATGCATACCGCGACCTGATCAAGTCCGCGGACGACCGTATCGCCCAGATGCAGCTCGAGGCTGCCCTTCTAGGCAAATTCGGGAATGAAGCTGATGCGGCCCGTTTTAAACTCGACCTGTTGCAGCAGGCCGAGGACAAGGGACGTTCCCTAAATGACGCACAGCGCGCCGAGGTCGAAAAGAAGGTTGAGATTTACGGCCGATATGCCGACCAGCTTGCGAAAGCCAAACTGCAACAGGATCTCCTGGAACAGCGACGCTTTAGTTCGATGTCGTCGACCGACCAGCAGGTGGTGACGACACTCAAACAGTATGGTCTTTCCACCGACCTCAACAGCCCCGAAGCAGGCCAGATCCGCAAGTCACTTCGGGATGAATCCTTCCGTGACGATATCAAATCGTTCGCCTCGGACTTCTCGAACGGCGTTCTTCAGAACGGGGGCGGCATTGGCAAGGCGCTTGCCGACAGCATTCAACGGCCGATCCTGGGGCCGCAAGTCAATTTCACAATGAAGTGGAGCCGCGCATGAGCGCATTCGTCTATCTGACCGCACCTGACCAATCGGCGGCTTACCTCTTTGCAGACGGCGCCGGCTACGACACCAACGGCGTCGTCGGAAACTTTACGCAAAAGATTGCCTGCGGCCAGGTCGCCCCGATTGCCATCACGGCGGTCGGTCACCAGGTACTGGGCGACAAGATGAAAGACTTTCTGATCAAGCAGGCCGACCGCTGGGGAATCGACGAGTTCGTCGACAACTTCTTGCCTGCCTTCCTTCGGGAGACGGCGCTTGTGTATGCCGAGCACCAGCAGCACGAGGTGCAGAACGTCGCGATTTTGATCTCGGCGTGGAGTGAAACCAAGGGCGGCTTCCGCCTTGGCTTCCAGACGATGGACGAACTGCGCGATGACGTTACCGTCAGAGCATTCGAACCAAACATCGATCGTGAGTGCACCATGCGCGGAGCGAAGATGGAAGTGATGGATCTAGTCACCATCGCTCGACCTCTCGTACCAGGCGAAACCGTGGAAAGCTACGCACGGTACTTCGGCAAGGCTGTTCTTTCACGCATGCGTGAGATCCCCGGCCTCCCGATGTACCTGAAGGACACTGATGCGAAGCCTCGCTACCAGATCGGCGGGCACATCGACATGGCGACGGTCGACAAGGACGGCGCGCGGATCGAGCGCATTCATGTCTGGGATGACAAGGTCGGCCAGATGATCGACCCGTCAGTCGACCACAAGACGGTCGTGCCGCTCATGAACCGCAAGGCTCGTCGGGCGCTGCGAGGTGCGGCGTGAGCATCCATCATCGCATGATGCTGCAACGGTATGGCCTCGGCCATACCAGCAGCCTCTACAGCCAAGTCGTATTCGATCCGATTTTCACACCGTTGTTCACGGCCATCATCGGAAACGTCACGATCGGCGCTACCGGCATCACCGTCGCGTCTGTTGCTTCGGCGATCACCGTGACAGCCCTTACCGGAGGAATCATCGTCCGATGACGGCCATCAACGTTATCCTTACCCCGGAATACGCCGTCATTGTCAGCGACACCTTGGCGCGCGCAGCAGGTAATCCTGACTTTCACGTCGCCAAGGTAATGCCTTGCCCGCATATGCGGCTGGCGGTTGCCACACGCGGCAGGATGGATGCCATCTCGAAAGTAGTCGGCGCGATCTCCGTCGGCGCATTCGACTACGATAGCTGCCGGGCCTTCCTAGCTGGCACGTATCCCCAGCTAGGCCTGGACGAGGTGGAAATCGTCGTTGCAGGTTGGTCCGCAAAAGGTCCGGCGGCCTTCATCATTTCGGCCGCGAACACCGGCGGCAAGGTCATGGACATTCAGCACGTCCTGATCACGCCAACCGTTCCCAAGGAAGTCGCCGACGCCTTCTCCGCTGATCCAATCGTACTGATGCCCGATCTCCTCAAAAGTCAGGCGAATTCACCCGACGTCGGCGGCTTCATGAACGTCACCCAGATCGGCGAGCACGTCATAGAGACCTACACCGCCGGCCCCATCAGCGCCTAAGCGCTCACCCCAACTCATCCAATCATTCGCACTGGCCGCGCGCCGGAGCGCTTCCGTATGGGAGATTTCATGCCAGAATTGGCAAATACGATTTGGGCCGATGGCCCATCCAGCATGCCCACGCAGCCCCAGAAGTCGCAGATCCGCAGCTGGGGTACGTGGATCGAGCAGATCATCGCTGCATTCACGTCGAATGGCGGCCTGATCTACTCTTCGCTGGCGCTCCTCAATGCAGATCTTTCCAAGCCGGCCAACTCTATGGCTTGGGTTTTCGGCGACTCCGTCGCCGCAAATAACGGAGTCTATGGCAAGGTCGGCGCTTCGGGCTCTGGTTCGTGGACGCGTCGATCTGACCTACCGTTCAGCTTTATCGTAGCCTCTGACGTTGGAGCAGGAACGCCTAACGCAATCATGGCGACGACGGCCATCCCGGTTTCGCAGTCTGCGCTCGTGTGGCTGCAGGTTGCACAGACCAATACAGGATCCCCGGTTGTAGTTAGCTTCAACGGCGGTGGGCCGCTCGTGTTGAAAACCAACACCGGCAACGATCCTGCGACGGGCGGAATAGTCGCAGGCATGGTCGTGCTTGGCATCGTCTCCGGGGCAACGTTTAGGCTAGTGAGCGATCAAGCCTCTAGTGCGATCGTCGCCGCTGCGGAGGCAGCTGCTGCGGAGGCTCAGGCGGCTGCCGCCAGCGTCAACATCAAAAACGTTGCGACGCGGGCTCAGGTCAGAGCTCTCAACGCTTCGGTCTCGACGCTGGCTTTTCACAACGAGGGCGGGCGAAAAGGCCAGTTTCGTTGGACGGTTGGTGATTTCACCGCCCGCGTCGCATCGGACACCGAAGGCGCCGTATATCTCGAGGCTGACGACGTTTCAGCCAGCGCCGGGTCGTGGGTTCGTGATTTCGACGGTGGCGTCGATATCCGTTGGTTTGGTGGAGTAGCTGACAATGGAGCTACCGACAATGCTGCATCATTCGTTGCGGCCGCGGCGATAGGCACGCAGATCTACATCCCCGAAGGCATCTTCAGAGTTAACGCCACCGCGGCAAATTTCGATACGATCATGACGCTCGCTGGCAGATGCTATGGACCCGGTGTGATCGAGGTTTTATGTGGCACAGGCTTCTACCCAGCGACCAACTACTATGGCTTCGTGAGCGCGTTGCCGCTCAACCTGAACCTTCGCGGTGAGAACGGTAGCGGCACCTTGACAGCCGCAAGCATCACCTTTGCGGGCACGGCTGGAAACCACACAGCAGCGATCACATTTCCATCGCTACCGGTCGGGATCGCTGTTGGGCAGTTGCTCTCGCTTGTCCCCACGACCGTCGTCGACAAGCGAACCAGCCAATGCCTCCTCGCAGGCGCGAACAAGATCACAAGCATTGTAGGCAATGTTGTCACGGTCTCAATCTCCTACCACGGGACGATCACCGCGAAGATGCCGACTATTGTCGGATCGGTGAGTTTCACGGGCTCTTGGCGGCTGAATAAGTCGATCATCACCTACGCAGGTTCGCGTACCCCGATCTACGTGCAAAACCAGTTTGCTCGCATCAACATCACCGACGTTGGACTGACCGGGCCTTATACCAGCGGCGCGTTCGTCAACACGTCTGGCATAACCGTTGGCTGGATCGACGAGGACCGACACTATGTGAAAGATCAGTTACGTCTCTCCGGCGTCAGCATAAACGGGTTTGCCTCTGGCGTTCTTGGGCAGGGTGCGCGTACATTCCTGGGGGACCTTCGTGGCTCGAACTGCCTGTCTCTCCTGGCCGGGCGACGCCAATCGCAATTCTACGCGACCGCGATCTTTGTCGGGGCCTGCGGCGGGGATGCTGTTTCACTCACTGACAATTCGGAGATTTTTGTTTCGGCGGAGGTCATGTCTTGCGGCAATAGCGGGCGTGGTGTCTGGGCATTCGGCGGTGACTTCAACTGCCCGGGTGTTGTTCATGTCGGATATAATCTCGGTGCTGGAGGCTATGCAAAAGCTGGAGCCAACTTCATCGCCGGTGCAACGTCGTGTGCTTTTCGAAACAACGACATCGGCTGGGGAAATGAAAACGGTAAGATGCATGTCGATGACACGGTTTCAGAGTACAATCTGAAGACCGGTTTCGAGTGCGGAATGGGGCATACCAGCGCCCAGAGAATTGTCTCCCGATACAATGAGAATGGCCTCTATTCTCTGGTGGGCGGCACGATCTTCGCAGACGATTGCGATGTCTACGGCAACTCACAAAGCGGTGCTGCCAGTGCCGAGCTGAGTATGGTCCGCGCCTATCGCGGTAAGTTCCATGACAACACTCTCGATGGCGTTTCCATCATTGGGAACTCCCACTTCCGCGGTGACTCCGTGCAGATCAACAACAATGGCAGATACGGCGTCAACGGGATGCTGAACAGCACCTCTAGAACGCCCGGCGTGACCGGGTCGGGTAACGCCTCCGGTAACACGTTCTTCGACCCCACCAGCAGCGGAACGGTTTGGTAAAAGGAAGGATCAGACTATGCAAATCGGCGACAAAGTTATGTGCGGATCGATCACCCCGAGCCCTAGTTCGGGGAATCTAACGCTTGGTGCTGAGTACGAAGTTTCTGGCGTCACGCCCTCCCGTGATGGCGAGAAGATCTCACTGGTCGATATCGACGGGCTTTTCGAAGCGCTGGATTTTCGGCAAGTCACAACGGTTGAGGCTGCATCAGTGCTCTGATCAATAATACATCGAGGGCGCCGGCCGAAGCCGACGCCCATTTTTTTGGAGGGGCTCTTTGGAAACAACTACAATTTGGCACGGTCCATCTGCATTAGTCGGCGCCCTCGCCGCTCTGTGCTGGACGGGTTCGATGAATTGGATGTGGTTGCCGTTTGTGATCTTGATCTTGGTTGCCGATAGAATCAGACTGCGACTGCGCTGACATCGAAAGTTCAATGATTCGGGGGAAATATGCGGGGCTTAGTTGTAACACCAAGTGTGCAAATCGGTCCTGGTACTCAGTTCGCTATGGGTCGACACGACGATCAGTTACTTCGCATGTGGCTTCTTTATTGGGATAAACTCGCGAACCCCACGCAATCAAACTTTGTCGTCGGGCTTCCGAGGGAATACGAATTTCTTGAAACGGCGGGAATATTCTCCAACCACTTCGTCGATCATTTCGGAGGAACTGGTCCGGACGTATTCAGAGAAACTAGCTTGGAGCTTTTTGATAGGCTTGAAGAGCACGATATATCGCCTTGGGCGGTGTACGGAATATTAGATCCCGAAGATAAGATGGACGTGAAGGACGGACGAATTCTGCGTGTCGCACTAATGTCCGCGTTGCCCATTCCAAACCAAGACGTTCCGCTCGATGACATACTTACCTTTCGCGATAGACGCTCTGCAGAACGTGAAGCCCTCATGGCTCATATCGACGATGTCTATCAGTCTGTCGTGAATGCCCCTGATCGTCCACTGGCAGAGCACACGGCGTTAAAGCGCTTAGCCTCCGGTGCAAAGGATCAGGTGGACGCAATTCATGAATCCAGGATTCCGTTTCGCCTTATGGATTTAGCTTCTGACTTCAATCTCGTTGCCGGCGTTGCTGCAGCGGCTGGATCGTTAGCAATCGGAGCGACGTGGCCAGTTGCGCTGGGCAATAGTCTTGTGGCCGGCGGAAGCATCACAATCGGAAAGATTGCGGGCATCGGGCAGAAGAAGAAAAACGATACCCCATTTCGATATGTGGGGCTCTATCATGACGAGGTCTTTAAACCATAAGGTGAAGAGGCCTGCGCGCTTAATCTGGCGAAAGCGCCCGCCATTTCTTGATGCGGGCGGCCTCTGCAACGCCTTCCTCGGTTAGTGAATATCGGAAGGCATTCTTTTCTGTGCCGACCAATCTGGCGGCACCGGCGGCGATGAGCTCGTCGAGAAGCACCTGCCCTGCCCCTGGTATCGAGGCAGCTGTGTCGCACTCTGGATGTGTCGCCATGAAAATCAGCGCGGTTTCGATCTTGCCGCTCAAGCCCAGCTGCGGCTTGTATTTTGCTCTGCGTTTTTCCTTGTCGGCACGCCAGACGGCGATGTCGGTGCCGTGCGCAGAAGACGACCGACTACGTTTTCCGCCGCCATTTTCGCGCATCCACTTCTCGTAGGGATCGTCTTTTTCGGCGGTGGCAAGCCCGCTGATTTCGTCAAGCTTGGCGTCAATGGCGCGCCTATCCCACTTGCGAGTTCCAGCGATGGCAGGCGGCATCTTATGCGTCGCCACCCACATGGAAAACGGGGATTCGGCGATGCCGAGGTAAGCAGCAGCTTCCTTGCGACCAATTAGGCGGGGGCCGTCAGTCATGGCCGAGACTTTCCGCCATAATACTCCGCCAGACGTCTTGCCTCATCTTTGCCGGCCTCTGTAACCACCCAGGTCGGATCGCCGTCCTGGTCTTTCTTGCCAGGCCTCAGGGCGCCCTTCTCAACCAGCACATTCATTGTGTGAGTACTGGCATTGGGAACAGCTAGGTGCGACCGCACGTCGGGATGCTCTGCCATAAACACCAGCGCGTTCTGGCTACGGGTATCGAGGCCGAGTTGCGGCTTCTTTTTCGCGCTACGCCGTTTGGTGTTATCCCACGCGCTCCAGTCCTCCTTGCCGTCGGGTCCGCCAATCGCGGTCCCCGATCCGATCCCCCAATATTGGGAGTAGAACCTTGCTACCAGAGGCACTGGGCGGCCATCGTGAAGCGGATCGCGAAGAGGAAATCCCTGCCGCTCTAGCATCGGGATGACAGCCTTCGTGTAATAGGACGCCCTCTCTTTCCCAACCACGGCAATGGCTATTTCGCGGTCGGTGGCGAAGAGCGGGAGGTTAGCCAGGGCGTCGTTCATGGATGCCGATCGCGAAGGCGGACGCCGGGGCCGCCTGTCGACGAGTATTCCCCATCGAAGAACTCCGCACCCGCAAGCGCTAGCGCATCGACTATCTTCTGGATCGTATCAGGTCTTCCGCCCAGATCACCATCACCGGCCTCAAGCCGCTTGATCGTCGGTTCCGAAATATCTGATGCTTTTGCTAGGTCGGCCTGTGACCAGCCAAGGAGCGCGCGCGCCGCCTTCACCTGACGAATTGATACTTTTAGTATTGACACATAATCGCTCCGTGATATTGATACTATTAGTATCAAACCTATCGGACACATGCAACGGAGCGCTCCGAAATGAAGCGAGACATGGTTACCAACGGGCTAACGGCAGAGGCTATAGCAGCAGTCGCGGTAAGCGCCATGCACCAGTGGCAGCATGCGGATCAGAATCATCGCGACACTGAAAGAGAGATTTCCGCTGAACGAATTTCCCAGCTCGAAACGGAGGCGTCATATTACACCTCCACCACACCCGAAGCAGCACTCTATCAGTTGGGTGTAGCGCGCTCGCATGCGGACACTCTCGTCGCAAACTACGTCGACGACCTTGAAGGCGTGAACCTCTATCGCAACCTTGAACGCCTTCTCATCCAGATCACTCGATACATCGAGGCCACAAGCGGCGTGACGCGTGAACACGCAGGCCTCCTCTATTACTCCGATCCACGGAACGACGGGCATGTGTTCGTGGAGGCCAGCCGATGAACGCGACCGACAAACTCCAGGCGGCAGTTAGGGCACTAGGCATCGAAATCCGTATCATGTCCGCCCTTGTCGCATACGCCGAGGAAGCTGGCAGCGACACCGAGATTGAGAGCTGGCAGGCCTACCGTGTGTCGGAGGCATTCGACGAGCTGCATGTTCTCGTGAGCCAGCCCTCGAACAAAATGACCCCTTAGCTCAGCTGGATAGAGCACCTGCCTTCTAAGCAGGTTGTCGCAGGTTCGATTCCTGCAGGGGTCGCCATTTTCGCTGTCACCACCGGCCAAGCCGCTCGATCCTCACCAGATTGGGCGGTCTTTTATTTTCGCCGTTCAAAAGTGGGGAGGGAAAGTGGGAAAGAAAAAGCCTGCTTCCATTTATCCAATGAAAACAGGCTCTTATCTTTGAAACTGGCTCCCCGGGCCGGATTCGAACCGGCGACCTGTCGATTAACAGTCGAATGCTCTACCGCTGAGCTACCAGGGAACACCGCGTCGCGGCGTGTGCGGCGGGTAATACGCATGCTTTTCCGATTTGCCAAGCGCTTTTTTACAAAAAAATGAAATTCCTTGTTTAATCCCCAACCTGTCCCCATCTCACAGGCAGATATCTCATGAAATCAAAGGGTTTTTCGACTGGATGGCATCGACACCGCATAAACGGCATTTCGGCATAGATCCTCGTAGCGGCAAACTGGCGCTCGGCACATGGCGTATTCCTATGCCGAGATCACGCGTCGGACGCATTGGCCTAGGCTCTGCCTTGATGGTGGGAGGGACGCTCGGATTTCTCCCGGTACTCGGTTTCTGGATGCTGCCGCTCGGCTTCATCGTGCTGTCGAACGACATCGCGTTTATTCGGCGCAGGCGCCGCCGTTTGGTGATCTGGTGGTCGCGGCGCAAACGAGGCTCAAAAGCCGACGCCGATATGAAGCAGAGCACGCGTCGGTCGAATAATCCATGACCGCTGCAACTTCTCCAATGCGGCTAGTGGAGCAGGTGTTTTCCAAGCATGCGGGCTTATGCGGCAACTTGGCCTAACGAGCGCAGCCTAAACGGGAAAAAAATCGTAGCCGCAACAGGGCGCTGGGTGTAGGTTCACTATTGTTCGGGGCTGAGCACTGGGAGGATCGTTCATGCCGCATGAAAATTGGCAAAAGCCGGTTCAAGTCGCATTCGGAAATCATGGGACAGAGATGATCAGCAGCCCTTCGGAGGCTTTGATGGTGCTGACCGATCGCTGGCCGGATCTGCGAGGGCCACATTTCGTCAAGGCAAGAAGCTGCTGCCGCGCAGCTCTCGACGGGCGTCGCACGCCCGAGGAGGCCCGGCAGGAGTTCGAAAACGCGGTGAGCGAGGCACAGCTTCACGTCAATTGAGATTGCCTTACTGACTTTTACGAGGTCAGATTGCGGTCACCCGTCGGGTGGCCGCATTTTTTGGCTGCGGCCATGCATCAGCTTAGCATTACATGCCCAAGATATCGCCCAGCATCCTGAAGGTCGGCCCGCTCAAGGTGATGGGCGCCAGCAGAACCGAAAAGCACAGGCAAGGACTATCGGACGCCGCGACGGGTCGATGAATGATGGTCTCGTCGGCAACGGAAACATCACCCTGCGAAAACGCACCTCGATGATCGTAAAACTGCCCCTGCAAGACAAGTGTCAGCTCGAGTCCTTTATGGTGATGATGCGGCAATGCGCGGCCGGGCCTTGCCCATAAAAGACTTGCCTCCATCCCCGACGACTTCTCGATCACATGTTGCTTGAGGCCCGGAAGCTTGGTCTTCCACGGAACATCGTCGAGATTTCTTCCAGCGTAGGAACGCAGATAATGCGGCAGCGAATCGCCTTGCCTTGCCATTGCAGGCGGCACGTCGATTTCCGGCCTCGATTGCAGGATCGCTTTCAACCGGCTTTCGGACGACGACAACTCGCTCGGCTCGGCATCTTCCAGGCTTTGTCCGGCAAGAATTTCCAGTTCGCCTGCCAACCGTCCCGATGACGGCTGCATCTCCAGATGAGAGCCCACGAGGATATGCGCCGGCTCCGGCAGGCAACCGGCGACGTAGTGAGCAACAAGCAGATCTAGCCGTTCCAGGTTCAGCAACATGTCTGTTGTCAAATTTAGAGGCCTATCGGCACAACGTAAAGATGGTAGATTTTAGGGGTACGTCTAATCGGATCACAAAATCGCGCGCATGCTTTCCGACGCGGTTTTGCGTAACCTGTCGCGAGGCAGCAGAGCTTTTCCTATCAACCGAGAGGTCGAGAACGGATTTTCTTGCACGCAAACGCTTGTCCGTGGAAAAGACGCTGATTAAATCAGCCAAAAAAGGCGCTTCATCATGGTTTCCTATCCCAACGTCATCGACATCATCGGCAACACCCCGCTCATCCGATTGAAGGATGCGTCGGAAAAGACCGGCTGCGAGATCCTCGGCAAGGCAGAATTTCTCAATCCGGGCCAATCGGTGAAGGACAGGGCTGCCCTGTTCATCATCCGCGATGCCGAGCGGAGGGGCTTGCTGAAACCAGGCGGTGTGATCGTCGAGGGCACGGCCGGCAATACCGGCATCGGCCTGACGCTGGTTGCCAAGGCGCTCGGATATCGGACGGTTATCGTCATTCCCGAGACCCAGAGCCAGGAGAAGAAGGATGCCCTGCGGCTGCTCGGCGCGGAACTGGTCGAGGTTCCGGCGGTTCCCTATCGCAACCCCAACAATTACGTGAAGGTCTCGGGCCGGCTTGCAGAGCAGCTCGCCAAGACAGAGCCCGCAGGTGCGATTTGGGCAAACCAGTTCGACAATGTCGCCAACCGTCAGGCCCATATTGAAACCACGGCACCAGAAATCTGGGAACAGACCGGCGGCAAGGTGGACGGGTTCATCTGCTCGGTCGGCTCAGGCGGCACGCTGGTCGGCACGGCCATGGGCCTGAAAGCCAAGAATGCCGACATCAAGATCGGCATTGCCGATCCCGAAGGTGCGGCACTCTATGAATATTACGCCCATGGCGAGCTGAAGTCGGAAGGCAATTCGATCACCGAAGGCATCGGCCAAGGCCGGATCACCGCCAATCTCGAAGGGTTCACCCCGGACTTCTCCTATCGCATCCCGGACGCGGAAGCCCTGCCCTATATTTTCGATCTGGTCGAGACAGAAGGTCTTTGCCTCGGCGGTTCCTCCGGGATCAACATTGCCGGCGCTATCCGGCTTGCCCAGGACCTCGGACCGGGACATACGATCGTCACGGTGCTCTGCGACTATGGCAACCGTTATCAGTCCAAGCTGTTCAACCCTGACTTCCTGAAGTCGAAAGGCCTGCCGCTGCCGAAATGGCTGACGCAGAAGCGGCAGATATCCGTGCCCTTCGAGACGGCCTGATCACGACATCTGCGAGCATCCCATGTCTTCCCAACTGCTTTATCGCGACGACTTTTATCTGACCACGACAGAGGCCGTCGTGACATCCGCGCATGACGATGGCGGGATCGAGTTCGATCGAACCTGTTTTTACGCGACCTCCGGCGGCCAGCCGGGCGACACCGGTTTTCTCGACCGGGCGGACGGAAGCCGCATTCTGCTCGGCCAGACCCGACATGGGGCGACAAAAGATATCGTCATTCACGTTCCGGTCGAAGGCCAGGCCCAGCTTCTGGTCGGCGAGACGGTTACGCTGTCGATCGACTGGCCGCGCCGTTTCAACCTGATGCGCATGCACACCGCCTGCCATCTGCTTTCGGTCGTCTGCCAGTATCCGATTACCGGGGCTGCCGTCGGCGAGGAGGAATCGCGGGTCGATTTCGACATGACCGACACGATCGACAAGGACGACGTCACGGCAAGGCTGATGGAACTCGTCGATGCGGATCACCCGGTTTACCTGCAATGGATCACCGACGAGGAACTGGCCGCCAATCCGGGCATCGTGAAGTCGAAGAATGTCCGCCCGCCGGTCGGCCTCGGGCGAGTCAGTCTGGTCTGTATCGGCGAAAACTCCACCATTGACAGCCAGCCTTGCGGCGGAACACATGTCGCCAGAACAAGCGAGGTCGGGGCGATCCATATCGCCAGAATAGAAAAGAAGGGCAAGGAGAACCGCCGCTTCCGGATCAGGTTCGGCGAGCCCGAAATACAGGCCTGAAAAGGCCAAGGGAGAAATGGCATGAGCGACGCGATTGAGAGAAAGACGAGCCGTTTCGTGGTCTCGTCGGACTGGCTGGCAAACGAACTGGGGGCGAGCGACCTGAAGGTTATCGATGCCTCCTTCTATCTGCCGGCGCAGGGCCGCAACGCAGATGCCGAATATCTTGCCGGCCATATTCCCGGCGCCATCCGCTTCGATCACGACAAGGTCGCCGATCATTCGACCGGCCTTCCGCACATGGTCCCTGCCCCGGAGTTATTTGCCGAGGCTGTCGGCAAGATGGGCATCAGGGAGACAGACCGGATCGTGGTTTACGATGGCCCCGGCATCTTTTCCGCGCCGCGCGGATGGTGGTTGTTCCGGATCATGGGGGCTGAAAACGTCTTCGTGCTCGATGGTGGGCTGGACGGCTGGAAGGCCGAAGGGCGGCCGCTGGAGACAGAGACCCCGGCGCCTTCGACCACCACATTCAAGACCGATCTGCGCCTCGACAAGGTGATCAATTTTCGCGAAATGCTGTCGATCGTCGTCGACGGCAAGCGGCAGATCGCAGATGCGCGCAGTGCCGGCCGGTTTGCCGCGACAGAGCTTGAAACGCGCCCGGGCTTGCGCTCCGGCCACATGCCGGGCGCCCGCAGCCTTCCTTCCGGCACATTTTCCGTCAACGGCAAGCTGCGCAGCCTGCCGGAGCTGCGTCAGGCGATCGAGGATGCGGGGATCGACTTCGGCCAGCCGGTCGTCACCACCTGCGGATCGGGTATCACCGCCGCGATCATTACGCTGGCGCTGGAATCGCTCGGTCACGAGGACAATGCGCTTTATGACGGGTCCTGGACAGAATGGGGCGGGCGAGACGATGCTCCGGTTGTGACCGGACCGGCAGATGCGCGATAGGCCGGAACAGTTTTCATGGCAAAGAAACCGCTCCCGCTGAAAGTCCGTGTCACTCGGCTCGAAATGACGGCGGCACCTCGCAGCAGTCTGCCGGTGCCGGTCAATGTGCAAACAGCGATCATGCGTTCGCCGGAAATCCCGCTGCATTTCTACCGCTATCTCTACCGGCAAGTGGGGAAGCGATGGCAATGGTATGAGCGGCTGCGGCTGAGCGACGAGGAACTGGCCGCTATCATCCATGGCAAGCCGGTTTCAATCAGCGTGCTTTATGTCGACGGCGCGCCCTCGGGTTTCTTCGAGCTTGCCAAACAGCCGGAAGACGTTGTCGAGCTTTCCTATTTCGGCCTGTTCGAACGGGCTATGGGACTTGGCATCGGCAAGTGGTTTCTGCTGCAGGCGCTTTATGCCGCCTGGCAGGACAATCCGTCGAAGGTGACGGTCACCACCAACAATCTCGACCATCCGCGGGCAATCCAGCTTTACCAGATGATGGGTTTTTCGCCGGTAGGCACCAGCGAAGAGGCGATCGTGCCGATTACGGATGCGGAGCTTCTCAAGGCGCTGGACGGATAAGGGCCAAGGCCGGCAAGAAACGGGTGGCGGTTTTGGCCGAGCACCGCCATCACATGGCTTTTCCAATTCAAGGAGAGGCCAATGTCTACAATTCGCTTTCAAGCCATGCCGACGAAAGAGGCCGAGGCCCTCTGGAACGGCGGCGCCGATGCCTATGAAAACAGGCCCGAAACGATGGTTTCGGATGGTCCGGGCCATCCCTGCCGCCACTGCCTGCAGAACATAGACGAAGGAGAAGGCCTGCTTGTGCTTGCCTATCGGCCCTTTCCCTCGCTGCAGCCTTATGCCGAGACAGGCCCGATCTTCCTGCATGCGAACCCCTGCCCACGTTATGCCTGCGAAGAGGGTTTGCCGCCGATCCTTTCTAGCCCGGACTATATCGTTCGCGGCTACGGCTTCAACGACCGTATCGTTTACGGCAGCGGCGCGGTAACGCCGACCGACACCATTGCCGAACGCGCGGCAAGCCTGTTGGAACGCGACGAAATTGCCTATGTGCATGTGCGCTCGGCCCGCAACAACTGTTATCAGTGCCGGATCGATAGAGCTTAATTCACCAGCCTGTCCTTCAGCACTTTTCCCCGCAAGCGAAGGTTATCCAGAGAGCAACAACTTGTTCTCTGGATTGGTGCCTAAAGGTCAGCTCAAGCCACCGGTATCCTTGTTCCCGTCACGATCGAGATCTTCGGCCATTTGCAGCAGAAGCTTGACGAAATCACCGGCTTTCCTTTCGTCCGTCGCCAGCTTGGCGGCGATGACTTCGCGCAGGTTGAGGAGCGCCGCGTCGACGCTGCGCGGCAGTTCCGGGCCGTGTTCGCGGCGCTGGTGATGTTCGTTGCGTTCCTGCCGCTGCTTGATGCGTTCGGCGAGCTCGGAAAGCCTGCCGAGAATGGTGGAGGCAAAGCTGCGGTTTTCTTCGAGATGGGCCCTGCCCTCTTCGGTGATGGCGTAACGCTTCTTGTTGCCATCGGCTTCAGAGACCACATAACCGGCCTCCTCGAGATAGGTCAGCGTCGGATAGATGACGCCTGGGCTTGGCGCGTAAAAGCCGTAGGTCATGTCCTCGATATGCTTGATGATCTCATAGCCATGGCGCGGTTCCTTTTCGATCAGCGCCAAGACAAGGAGGCGAAGATCGCCCTGCATCAGGAAGCGGCCGATACGACCGTCACCTTCATCACCGAAGCCATGACCGCCGCCCGGGCCACCTCGCCCACCACGGCCGGGACCGCCAAAGCCGCGACCGAATGGGCCGCCGCGCGCGGCAAAGATTTCCTCGAAGCCCTTGCTGCCTCCCCGGCCCCCGTGTTCGCCGCACCGATCGCGGCCATCAAACCTGTGTCCAAACATTTCCGTCTCCTTAGACTGTCTTTCGATATATCTAAAGATAGCCCAATAAACTCACAACGCAAGCCTTTCGATATATCTAAATAATATCGAATTGATTTTACGTGCAAAAAAACGCCGGGCGCTGCTGCACCCGGCGTTCAGACTGGCAGAATTGAGGCAGATCAGGCGACGTTCAGCAGGCTTTCAGGGGCGAAGGCTTCGTAACCGAGTGCTTCGGCAACGGCCCTGTTGGTGACCCGTCCCTTGTGCACGTTTAAGCCGTTGCGCAGATGCCTGTCTTCGGCGATGGCGCGTAAGCCCCGATCGGCGAGAGCGAGGCCATGCTGAAGCGTGGCGTTGTTCAGCGCATGTGCGGACGTGATCGGTACCGCGCCCGGCATGTTGGCGACGCAATAATGCACGATGCCATCAACCTCATAGGTTGGGTCGGAATGGGTAGTGGTATGGGATGTCTCGAAGCAACCGCCCTGATCGATCGCAACGTCAACCATGACCGCGCCCTGCTTCATACCGGACAGCATTTCGCGCGTGACAAGTTTCGGGGCTGCAGCGCCAGGGATGAGCACTGCACCGATGACAAGATCGGCCGAGAAGGTTTCTTCTTCGAGCGCATCGATGGTCGAATAACGGGTATGGACGCGGCCGGCGAAAATATCGTCGAGCTGGCGCAGGCGCGGCAGCGAGCGATCGAGAATGGTTACATCGGCTCCGAGGCCTGCCGCCATCCGGGCAGCATGAAGCCCGACGACGCCGCCTCCGATAACGGTGACCTTGGCAGGCGCAACGCCGGGCACGCCGCCGAGCAGGATACCACGACCGCCATTGGCTTTCTGGAGGGCCGTTGCACCGGCCTGAATTGCCAGCCGACCGGCGACTTCCGACATCGGCGCCAGAAGCGGAAGGCCGCCGCGCTCATCGGTGACCGTTTCATAAGCGACGCCGGTTACGCCGGAGGCGAGCAGGCCCTTGGTCTGTTCCGGATCGGGAGCAAGGTGAAGATAGGTGTAGAGGATCTGGCCCTCACGCAACTGTGCCCACTCTGCCGGCTGCGGCTCCTTGACCTTGACCACCATGTCGGATTTTTCGAAGACATCCTTGGCCGAAGCGACGATTTTTGCGCCAGCCGCCTGATAGGCGGCGTCATCCGCGCCAATACCGGCACCAGCCTTCGTTTCCACGATCACATCATGGCCATGCGCCACATATTCACGCACGGCACCGGGCGTGAGACCGACACGATATTCATGGTTCTTGATTTCCTTCGGGCACCCGACACGCATACAGCATTCCTCTCTTTTATATTGGCTATCGCCAGTTGATTTTTTGCCCGACGAGCACATCAGAAAAGCGACGGAATGTCCTTGCGAAGAGTGATTGCTGCAACCCTGATTTTCGGGGATTATTGCGCCAGATCGTCATTTTTCGGAAGAAACCGCAATGAGCAGCTTTGATGCCATCGATCGTGCGATCATGCGGACATTGCAGGATCACGGGCGAATATCCAACGCGGAACTGGCCGAACGTGTCGGGCTTTCACCATCCGCCTGTTCGCGCCGCCTCGACATTCTGGAAAAAAACGGCACGATCAGCGGCTATCACGCACGCCTTTCCAATGCCGCGCTCGACTACAAGATGATGGTCATCGTCCACATCTCGCTATCGGGCCAGTTCGCCAAAACGCTGACCGAATTCGAAGCCGCGGTGAAATTGTGCCCCAATGTGCTCGTCTGCTATCTGATGTCCGGGGAATATGACTACATCCTGCGCGTCGCGGCCAAGGATCTTGAAGACTACGAGCGTATTCATCGCGACTGGCTCTCGGCTCTACCGCATGTGGTGAAGATCAATTCAAGTTTCGCGCTCCGTGAAATCATCGATAGACCCAATGTCGGCCTATGATTATTTAGGGTTGCATAAATCCAAAATACACCCAATCTTGAAGCGCCATTCAAGGGAGGGGTAGATGAAGCGAAGTTCACTGGAATTAGGCGCGGGTATCGTCAGCATTATTTCCATATTGCTCGTCATCGGAGAGGTGATCGGGTATCAAAGCAGTGACAGTGCAAAGATCGCCACATATCTTGCCATGGCGATCATAGCGTTGCTTGCTCCAAAACTTGCGAGCATTAGTGTCGGCAAAGATGGTCTCGTAGCCTCCCTGGCCGAGAAAGTGGAAGAAAATGGCCAGCGTATCGAGCGGACGAAAAACGTTGCGATCGAGCTCGATGAACAGTTGAACCAGAAGATCTCGCAGATATTCGAGGAGCTTCGACAGCTACGGCAATTTTCCTCCAGTCTCGAAAGCGGCTTTGAGGCTCAGAGTATTTCCACCACCGACAAGCCCGAATTGCCGGCGATCACCGTTGCCAATGATCCGCAGAAACAGCGTTTCGGAGGTCAGGAAACCAATAAGGGGCTGCAGATTGCCGCCATAGTCGAGAAATCTGATGTCGGCGGCGATTGGCAGAAGGTCTCGATCACCGTTCGGGCGACAAAGGACACCATACTTACGGGAGTGGTCGATTTCTTCCTGCATGATAGTTTCCAGCCCAATCAATACCGCGTTCCGGTGACCAAGGGTGAAGCCAAGCTGGTCATCAGAGCCTGGGGAGCCTTCACCGTGGGGGCACTTGCAGGCGAAAAACGCATTCCTCTTGAACTTGATCTGGCAACCAGCCCCAATGTGGTTGCACCTATGAGCTGGAAATCCCGTTAAAGATGGGTCGCGGCGTCACGAAACCCCAATAAGGATGGCGCCGGCGGCAACCACGATGCATGCAAGGATTCGCCTCGGCGTCAGGCGCTCCCCCAGGAACTTCCATCCGATGAGAGCAGCGAACACCACGCTGGTCTCCCTGAGTGCCGATACCGGACCGGCCGGTGCCAATGAATAAGCAACCAGAACAGTGCCGTAAGAGAGAAGCGAGACCAGGCCGCCGCCGATCGCCTTGCGGGTTTCCGGTGAGCGGATATCGATATGCAGAGGCCCACGTATAGCCGTGTAGGCCGCGGAAAGAAGAATGCCCGGAAGAATGAACACCCAGGCAATATAGGCTACTCGTTCTCCTGCCACCCGGATGCCGATGGCATCAAAGGTCGAATAACCCGCGATCGCCACGCCGGTCGCAAGTGCAAACAGCATGGACGTGCCGGATGCCCTCGCCTTGCCGAGCGCCAGCGTCATGATGCCGAGCACGATGCACAGAACGCCGAGCATAGCCAAGGGCTGGAGCACTTCGCCCATCAGGAAGAAAGTGCCAACCGTGACCAGAAG
Source organism: Aliirhizobium cellulosilyticum (assembly GCF_014198105.1). Taxonomy (NCBI): domain Bacteria; kingdom Pseudomonadati; phylum Pseudomonadota; class Alphaproteobacteria; order Hyphomicrobiales; family Rhizobiaceae; genus Aliirhizobium; species Aliirhizobium cellulosilyticum. The sequence goes on from NZ_JACIGW010000001.1 coordinate 1,791,638, forward strand.
CGGTGCACTGCCACGGATGATCGGATAAACCTGCCCGAGTTCACCATGCCTGTATGCGGCGACGAGCAGAAGGCCGTAGGCGACCTGAAACAGCGAAGAGCCGATGATATAGGGCCATGCATCCGCGACCGGCACGGGAAAGATGAGCACAACCGGAATGGCGGCAACCGTGATGGCAAGGTTCATGACCGTCATCATCCAGAAGCGATCGGCACCCGAACGCAGGAAAGCATTCCAGCTGGCATGAAGAACTGCAGCAAACAAAGCCAGAAGCACGACCGATGTGCTCATCCGGCATCCATTCCGGTCGTGGCAGTATGGCCAAAATATCGAGGCAAATGCAGATCCTCCGCGGCGAGAGAATCAGCTTCTCTCCCTCCTCCATTCGCGCCAGACGCAGGCGGATGTAAAGCGGCGGTTACCCGATCTGTTACAATTTTATGACGCAAACTAAAGGCGTTTCAATTCATGCCAGATATAATCGGGATAAAAGGTCAGGAGGTATCAGGACATGGCAGTGAACAATCTCAACATGAAGGTGCGCTCTGCTCCTCGGCGCAAGGCACGCATTCCCGGAACGCTGAAATATTACGGGCAATCGGTCAATGCTCGCGTCGTCGATATTTCGGCGACCGGTCTGGCGCTAGACCTCGGCGCACCACTCAATGCCTCCATCGGAAGCCCCGTCAGGATTGACAGTGAGGAGCTGGGTGTTCTGGAGGGTATGGTGAAGTGGAGCCATAATGGACGCCTCGGCATCCAGTTTCGCCCCAATACGAACGCAGCAGCACAGGTCGCAGCCTATTTCCGCTTCTTCCATCAGGACATCCAGCCCGTGCTGAAGCGGTAGGCCAGAGAAGGATTATTCCCCCTGTCATTTTGGTGATGCAGGCTCATGCGAATGCGCCTAGTGTTACGCCTTTCGATGACGAATAGGGAGATATCATGCCGTCCTCCACTTTATCCTTTCAGCTCTCGCGCCGTTCGGTTCTCGGTGGGATTGCCGCCTCTTCCGCACTGGTCGCGCTGCATCCTTTCGCCGCGCGAGCGCAGGCCAACCAGGCACATCTTCGGATCATGGAAACGACGGATATCCATGTCCACGTCTTCCCTTACGATTATTACGCCGACAAGCCGAACGACACGCTGGGTCTCGCCCGCACCGCCTCGATCGTCGACGCGATCCGCGCCGAGGCCGGCAATTCGATGCTGATCGACAATGGCGACTTCCTGCAGGGCAATCCGCTTGGCGATTACATTGCTTATGAGCGTGGCATGAAGGAGGGTGACAAGCATCCCGTAATCAGCGCGATGAACGTGCTTGGTTATGACGTCGGGACACTTGGAAACCACGAGTTTAATTATGGCCTAGACTTCCTCAACAAGGTGCTCGCCGGATCGGGCTTTCCATACGTTTGTGCGAATCTAACCAAAGGCATGTTGGCATCCGATGCCAAGAAGGATGAACTTTTCTTCAAGCCCTATGTGATCCTCGAAAAGCAGATCCGTGACGGGTCAGGAGCCACCTCGCCGATCAAGGTCGGGTTCATCGGTTTCGTGCCGCCACAGATCATGGTCTGGGATGCCAAGAACCTCGAAGGCAAGGCGCAGACGCGCGACATCGTCGATGCAGCCAAGGCCTGGGTGCCGCAGATGAAGGAGGAAGGTGCTGATATCGTGATCGCGCTTTCACATTCCGGCATCGACGGTTCCGGCCAGAGCGAGCGGATGGAAAATGCCTCACTCTATCTCGCCGGCATCGAAGGGATCGATGCGATCTTCACCGGGCACCAGCACCTGGTTTTCCCCGGGCCGAAGGATTTTGACGGGATTGCCGGCGCGGATGCCAAGAAGGGCACGTTGATGGGCAAGCCCGCAGTGATGGCCGGCTTCTGGGGCTCGCATATGGGCCTGATCGACCTGCTGCTGGAAAAGGATGGCAACAGCTGGAAGATAATCTCGTCCACGTCGGAAGCACGGCCGATCTACCATCGCGACGAGAACCGCAAGGTGGTCGCCGATGTCAAAGACAAGCCGGAGGTTCTGGCCGCGGCCAAGGCCGAACATGAGGCGACGCTCGCCTATGTGCGCAGACCTGTCGGCAAGACCTCGGCACCGCTCTATTCCTATTTCGCGCTGGTGGCCGACGATCCTTCGGTGCAGATCGTCTCGAATGCGCAGAGCTGGTATATCAAGCAGATGCTGAAGGATGGCCAGTACAAGGACTATCCGGTGCTTTCGGCTGCGGCACCATTCAAGGCCGGCGGACGTGGCGGTGCCGAATATTATACCGACGTGCCGACCGGTGATATCGCGATCAAGAACGTCGCCGACCTCTATCTCTATCCGAACACGGTTCAGGCGGTACTGATTACCGGCGCGCAGGTGAAAAACTGGCTGGAAATGTCGGCGGGCATGTTCAATCAGGTCAAGGCGGGAGCCAAGGATGCGGCGCTGCTGAACGACGGTTTCCCTTCCTACAATTACGATGTCATCGATGGCGTGACCTACCAGATCGACCTGTCGCAGCAGGTGCGCTTTGACAAGGACGGCAAGCTGATCAATGAAGATGCACACCGCATAACTGACTTGAAGTTTGACGGGAAACCGATTGATCCACTTAAGAAATTCGTCGTCGTGACAAATAATTATCGTGCTGGTGGTGGCGGCAAGTTCCCGGAAATTGCCGGTGATAAGGTGATCTTCGTCGCGCCCGATACCAACCGTGACGTGATCGTGCGCTATATCGTAGAACAGGGGACGATCAACCCGACGGCCGACGGCAACTGGTCCTTCAAGCCGTTGCCGGGAACGACGGCGGTGTTCGAGAGCGGACCGAAGGGGCGCCATTTCGCCGGCGAGATCAAAGGGGCAAAAATCGAGGATGCCGGCGACGGTGAAAACGGTTTTGCGAAGTTCCGGCTGGTGCTGTGAGGCGATCAGCCACCTGGCAAATCATTTGCGGAATCAAACGGCAGCTGAAAGGCTGCCGTTTTCGTTTCAACCGGATGCAGTGATCCCTATGCCAAGCTTTTCCTTCCAGCAGGTCGATGTCTTTTCCAGCCAGCCGATGCGCGGCAACCCGCTTGCGGTCGTCATCGGCGCAGATGCGCTCGATGACGCGCATATGCAGGCCTTTGCCAACTGGACCAATCTCAGCGAAACGACCTTTCTTTTGGAGCCGACAACGGCGGAGGCGCATTACCGTGTGCGGATCTTTACGCCGACACAGGAGCTGCCGTTTGCAGGACATCCGACGCTCGGTAGTGCACATGTGTGGCTGAGCCAGGCGGCGAATGCGCCTCAGGGCGAGATCGTTCAGGAATGCGGCGCCGGGCTGGTGCGGATCCGCCGCGATGGCCAGAGGCTTGCCTTTGCCGCACCACCGCTCGTGCGAAGCGGCCCGGTGGAGCCGGCATTGATCGAGAGGATAGCCAAGGGGCTCGGCATCCCGGTCTCGATGATCGAGGACGCCAACTGGGTCGAGAACGGCCCGGACTGGATCGGCGTGCGCCTGCCTGCGCGCGCAGATGTGCTGGCGGTCAGGCCGGACTATTCTATTCTTGCAGGTGTGCGGGTCGGGCTGGTCGGCCGTTTCGATCCGCAATCGGATGGTGAAGACGCGCAGTTCGAAGTGCGCGCCTTTACCCGTAACGGCTACGAGGACCCGGTGACGGGAAGCCTGAATGCCGGGCTTGCACAATGGCTGATCGGCTCCGGAATTGCGCCGGAAAGCTATGTCGCTGCGCAAGGCACGGTGCTCGGCCGCGCCGGCCGGGTGCATGTCGACAAGGCCGGCGACGACATCTGGGTCGGCGGCGAGGTCGCGACATGCATTTCGGGCACGCTGACGCTATGACGGTCAGGCCGGGCTTGCCGTTTGCGGCAAGCCGGCCGCCGGTCCCTGCCGGGTCGGGGTTTTCACCAGCAAGGTTGCGACCTTGCGCAGGAGAAGCCCTAGTTCCGGTGGCGGCTTTTTCTCGATGCGGCGATAATCGCTCCCGTCACGATTGCGGGTGACGAGGCCGAGATCGAAGAGATCTCTTCTTAGCAATGCGGCATCCTCGAAAAGGTGCTGTCCGTTCAGGAATACGCTGATCTCCCGTTCGGAAAACATTCTTCCGCGCGGGATCTTCGACCAGAGGAACCAGAGGCAAAGCTCCTGCTGCGAGCGTTTTCCCGGCCAGCGGATGATACGCCCGTCCCGGTCGAAGACGCGAAGCGTGTGCATGACACGACGTTCATTTGCCTGCGGTTCCGGCTCGGCCGTGGTGTGGCTCATCTCGGCGGGATCGGCGCTATCGGCCGTTGCGCGAAAATGCTGGTAATTGCGGAAACCCGCGGCGCGGCTCAGGAGATTGAGCATCTCCACATGGGTCGGCTTGTGATCGAGCCTGTCGATCTGGTCTCGCAGGGATTTGGCGAAGGCCGACATATCTGACACGGCCATCGGAAAGATGGTTCTGGGCATGGCTTATCCTTTAAAGCGTGCCGGTCCGTCTGGTATGTCGCTGGTCACCGTCTTGTCGACTTCGGCACAGGATAAGTGCTGATATCTGAATGTGCAGGTTTAGCTTCCCATAAGGGACGGCGACGCCTCGGTGAACTGCTGACCGTGATGCGATCTATATCAAGATCAGCCCGACGCGGTCAATCGCACGGATTGCGCCGGCCTACTCCGCCGCCTCGGGATAGGCAGGCACATCGATGGGCTTGTCGATATCGGCGCGGAGCAGGGTGGTGAAATGCTGCTTGTTCGGGCAGGTCGAAAGCCTGCGGGCGAAGCTCTCGATCAGCCATTGGCCGGCAGGACCGGGCGGGCTTGCCGTCCTGCGCAGCGCATAAAGCGGGTATTCGCCCTGCTCGTAGGCTTCGATATCGAGAACGACGAGATTGCCGTCACGCACATCATCACGCACCAGCGACGCCGGCAAGCCGCCCCAGCCGAGCCCACCCTTGACGAGATGATGCTTGGTGGCGATGTCGCTGACCCGCCAGATCTTGTAGGAGAGAACGTTGAAATCGCGACCGGCAGTGATGCCCGATGCGTCGGTGACGACGAGCTGCGTCTCCTCACGAACATCGGCAAGCGTCAGCGGTCGCCCGAGCTTGGCCAGCGGGTGGTCGGCGGCAGCGACCGGTAGCAGGAAAGCGTGGCCGATCTTTTCCGCGATAAGCGAATCGTCCTGTTTCAACAGCGCCCCGCCAATGCCGATATCCGCCTTGCCGTTCATGACAAGGTTCATCACCATGCCGAGTTCGCCGACATTTAGGTTGAGCGCGACGGTCGGGAATTCGATCCTGAATTCCTTGAGTTCGGCAACAAGCGCGTCGGCCGGAACCATGACGCTGATCGCCAGCGTGATTTCCGCCTCAAGCCCCTGCCGGATACCCTTGGCGCGCGAGCGCATGACCTGCAGGTCGGCAACAATCCGGCGAGCATCGGCCAGCATCGCCCTACCCGCTTCGGTGAGTTTTGGCTGGCGTGCACCGCTGCGCTCGAAAAGCGTGACTTCAAGCTGGGCTTCCAGATTGCCGATCGTGTAGCTGACCACGGATTGCGCCCGGTTGAGCGAGCGGGCCGCGGCCGAAAAGCTTCCCGTTTCCGCAACGGCGATGAAGACCTGCAACTGGTCGAGGGTCGGATTTGCATCCATGAGAGCTATCCAGATATTCGATAAGAACCTTCGATATTATCCCCGTTTTATCGATGTCGGTCCAGACCTATTTGTCAGCTACACGAGCCTCCAGTCTCGCCCCATATATCGAGGTCGCAAGAAGACCTCCAAGACAAATCAAGGAATTGGCACCATGTCTTCCATTCTTCTCGTCACCTCTAGCCCGCGCGGCGACGAATCCCTCTCGACCAAGATCGCCAACGAATTCGTCGATAAGCTGAAGGCGAAGAACGCTGGCGCAACTGTTGTCAGTCACGACCTTGGTCAGAATCCGATTTCCCATCTCGACACCGTAACGACCTCGGCTATCCGCAAGCCGGCTGACCAGCGTAATTCCGAGGAAGCGGCTGCCGCCGAACTGTCGGACAAGCTCACTGCCGAACTGCTGGCCGCCGACACTGTCGTGCTGGCAACTGGCCTGATCAACTTCAACATCTACTCGCAGCTGAAGAGCTGGATCGACAACGTTGCCCGCGCCGGCCTCACCTTCCGCTACACGGCCGAAGGCCCGCAGGGTCTTGCCACCGGCAAGAAGGTCTATGTCGTCCTGTCGGCCGCAGGCATCTATTCCGAAGGCCCTGCCATGGCGATGAACCATGCCGTTCCTTACCTGAAGACCGTCCTCGGCTTCATGGGAATGACCGATGTCGAAGTCATCTATGTCGAAGGCACGGCTTTCGGTCCGGAAGCCTTCGAAAAGGCAATTGCTTCGGCCCAGGAACGGACTGAGCAGCTGGCTCTCGCTGCCTAATTTCCTGAATACGTTCAGAACTTTCCAAGACGGCCGTGAACCCTATCACGGCCGTTATTTTTTGCCTGATAGAGCCGTTCGTCGGCCCGGCTCAAGATGAGATCCAGCGTTCGGCCATCCTCCGGCGCAGTCGCAACGCCGATCGAAACCGTAAGCGGCGCGCCATCGGGGCGCGTGATGTTGGCGGCAATATCCACCCGAAGGCGCTCTGCGACTTCCAGAGCCTTTTCATGGTCGGTGTCCGACAAAAGGATCACGAATTCCTCGCCGCCGAAACGGGACAAATGATCACTTGAGCGAGCGCTCCTGCTCAGACAAGCTGCCAAATCCCGCAAAACCGTATCACCACGCTGATGGCCGAATCGATCATTGACCTCCTTGAAATGATCGGCATCGACAATGACCATGCTGATCGACTGGCGCATTGCGAGGCTTTTTCGCACCAGTTCAGGTCCGTCCACCTCATAACGGCCGCGATCCAAAAGACCGGTCAGTCCGTCCACACCAGCCTTTGCCAGCAGAGCCTGATAACGCTCGCGAAATGTGAGGTCGTGAAAAATGTCCTTGATCTGCCGTGACGACGCGAACCATCGGTCGTTTTGATCGATCCTGAGATAGACTGCAAAGAGGCTCGAATAGATAAGCACCGCGAGTAACTTCGCATACCAGCCACCGAAGAAGACAGGCAACGGCACACCAAGCAAGATGTGGAGTACAGAGAAAAAAGCTACCTGATCAAACGTCAGCATAACGGCGCCGCTGATGGCGAAGCGCACGACCACATTGTCGACGAAACGCCCCAACCGCTCGTAAAGCAGGATGATGGCAATCGCATCGACATAGAGGATCGTCGTGCCCCAGACCATGAGCCAACCCATCTCATCGAGAAAGGCCATATCGGCAGCGCGTCCGCCCGGCAGCGTTACAGCCGCGTGCAGCTGCAATATTTGGGCGATGCCGACCGTCAGGAGATTGCCGAGAAACAGTCCGTAGATGGGCTGCCGCACCGTTGCTGCGTCTTCCTTGATATAAAGCATCAGGATCATCATCAGCTTGCCGGCAAAAAAGATGGAGGAACCTGGCGATACCGTTCCGAATGGAAGCTCGACGTAAAAGACCGCCGCCAGGTAGGTCTCCATGAAGTGCATCACACCGAGCGCGGCCAAAAACACACCCAGGCCAAGCGAACGCCGAAAATGCAGGAACGCCGTCATGACGGAGAAATAGACGACCGCTTCAATCAGAAACAGGCCGAGATTAAGCCATTGCATGGGCGCTCCTTGCGCCATTGAGAACAAGCTCTTTTAGGATCGTCTCAGTTAAGTTTTCCTCAAATCCCGGCGGGTCCAGCGCAAGTTATCTGATAAGACGGACAATCGCGCCCTCATTGAAGTCGAGACCTGCAACTTCCGGCAATCGTCTTGGCATGTGTTTCAATGGACCAGCAATCTAGGGATCATCTCAATAGAGCGCGATATCGGCACAACCGACTGACGTATCATTGTCAGCCGTATGCTCCGGGCAGAGCGCTGAACGTTTCCAGATCCTGTTCCGTCGACACGCTTGCCAGAATTGCTGCGCAGTCTTCTCCCTCAAGGCGAGCGATCATATCCTGCGGCCCGGTCTTAGCCTTCAGCCTAACAGAGACCTCGCGGATGACCGCATCGCCAGCCTGATGGCCATGAATTGAAACGATCGAGATCTATCATGGCGATGCTGAAAGCGTGGCCGTTGCCGGCATGCACCACGATTTCGTTGAGGCTTTCAGTGAGCAGGACTCGACTGGGCAAGCCGGTCGGCCGATCGTGCAGCGCCAGATGGCGGCATCGTTTTTGAGCCGCATGATCTCAGAAACAAGGATAGCCTTCTCGTCCCCAAAGGAACTGAAAATGGAACGTCCGATCAGTGGCGGATCAGGCGGAACGGGTGCTTTGACCGTCCGAAAACAGCGACGAGCCGTTCTGGTCGATGATCTGTTCAGCCTTGCGGACCGTGAAAGTCACAGCGTCGTCCATCGACGAGAACATATCGGCCCGAATGACATGGCGAACCAGCGTTTCGCCGTTTACGTCCTTCTCGATCCGGCCAGCGAGGCGGTATTGTCCGCCTTCGGCGATCGGTGCCGGATAGATCAGGCAATCCTTGTAAGCAACAGGTTCCACGCCTTTGGCAGCCTGGGCCGGCTTATCCTTGCCTGAAAAGGCTGAGAGGAGAGAAGAGAAAAAAGATGCCATGATTTTTGCCTACCACATTGCTCCCGGCGCCGAAACGCACCCAACCGCCTGTAACCGTTTCAGGCCGGAAGCGCCAGCCCATCAAATGATCAGGTTGGCGAGGATTTCGTTTTCGGTGATGTCCTCGTACCCGAGCCCTGCCCCTTCAAAACGTTCATAAAGGCCGGCGAAGTTTTCCGACGCCGTCGTTTCGATACCGATAAGGATCGAGCCGAAATTGCGAGCCGATTTCTTCAGATATTCGAAACGGGCGATGTCATCATCCGGGCCCAGAAGGTTGAGGAAATCGCGCAAAGCCCCGGGACGCTGGGGCAAACGCAGGATGAAATATTTCTTCAGGCCCGCATAACGCATGGCCCGCTCCTTCACATCGGGTAGCCGCTCGAAATCGAAATTGCCGCCCGAGACGATGCAGACGATGGTCTTTCCGGCGATCTTTTCACGCGGAAGAAGCGACAGGGCGGTGATCGAAAGACCACCTGCCGGTTCCAGCACGACACCTTCGACATTCAGCATGTCGGTCATCGTGACGCAGATCGCATTTTCGGGAACCAGCATCACCTGCGACGACGAAAAACCTTTCAACGCTTCAAAATTGAGATCACCGATGCGCGCGACCGCGGCACCATCGACGAAGTTGTCGACCTTCGGAAGCGTTATGGGCGATCCGGCCTCGAGGCTTTTCTTCAGGCTCGGCGCGCCTGTCGGCTCGGTGAAGAGAAAACCTTCAGCGGCGACCGCATCCTTGAGGTAGCCAGTGACGCCGGAAGCAAGACCGCCGCCGCCAACAGGAAGGATGACCAAGTCCGGCAACACGCCATCGGGTAGCTGGGTCGAAATTTCCGCAGCAACGGTCGCCTGCCCCTCGATTATGTCTAGATCGTCGAAGGGTGGCACCATCATGCCGCCGATTTCCTCCACATGGGCACGGGCGGCAGCGTAGCATTGGTCGAAGATGTCGCCGACAAGCTTGATGGTGATGAATTCGCCGCCGAAGATGCGGGTCTTGTCTATCTTCTGCTGCGGCGTCGTGACCGGCATGAAGACAATGCCCGGCACTTCAAAATGGCGGCAGACGAAGGCAAACCCCTGCGCATGGTTGCCGGCCGAAGCGCAGACGAACGTCTTGTCGCTCGCGCCAGCAGTGATCGCCTTGCGCAGAAAATTGAAGGCGCCGCGGATCTTGTAGGAACGGACCGGCGACAGGTCCTCACGCTTCAACCAGATATCTGCGCCGTAACGGCGGCTGAGATGCTCGTTCAACTGAAGCGGAGTCTCCGGAAAGATCGTCCGCATCGCCGCCTTGGCATCATCCACACCTGTCTTCATCACATAAACCATCCACGGCTCGTCAAGATTTTCATCGCTATGCCATAGCTTGTGGATGAAGACCAAGCCCGTTTAATCAGCTTTCAGTTCTCCGCCAACTTCAGCATTCCGGCAGAGACGAACAAATAATGTCTAGCGGCCTGTTATTGACGAAAAACCTTACCCAGAAAAACGGTCGCCTGCGGCAGCCCGGTGCGCCAATAGGTCCAGTCATGACCACCCTCGCGGGCCATGAAATGATGCGGCACTTTCAGCTTCCGGAGTTTCATTGTCAGCTCGGCATTGCCGACGAAAAAATCGTCATAGGAACCGCAGTCTATATAGAGCTCGGTCTTCTTTAGATCGTCAGCCGGGACCTTGTCGACAAGATCGAGAACGCTGTTGGCGTAATAAGGTTGATTGAGGCGATCGCGTCCGGCCAATCCGACACCCCAGGCTTTGCCATAGCGCCGATCATATCCTGCCTGATCCATTTCGACGATCTGCTGGTCGGTGCGGAAGGCCGCACTCAATGCAGCGGCACCGGCGAAAAGATCCGGATATTTCATGGAAAAAGCAATTGCTGCATATCCGCCCATCGACAGGCCGAGAATGCCGCGGGACTTCTTACCTGGAATGACGGGAAAGGTCTTTTCGATATGCGGAACGAACTCTTTCACGAACATGTCCTGCCACAAATACTGGCCGTCGGCATCGTTCATGTAATAGGTGTTGAATTTGTTGTCGTCATCCCGGCGGCCTTCCGGCGTGACGGCGATGAAGGGCGGCACTTCACCTGATTCGATCAGCCTGTCAAAAACCAGATTGGCGTTGCCGAAACGATACCAATCCTGATTTTGGCCGTCGCCGCCACCATGCATAAGGTAGATGACCGGATAACGCCTCTCGTCACGACCGTAACCCGGTGGCAGATACAGCGAGTACTCGACGTTCTTTCCGAGAATGCGGCTGGCCATGACCTGGCCTTCCTTTACCGTACCTTCCGCATGCGCCACCGAGCCGGTGAAGATTATCATCAAAAAGAGCAATACTTTCCCGACCATATTCTCCTCCTCGTTATGGAGGAGGACATAGCCCCGGACATTAAAGCGTCAACCTGAAGCGATCCTGCACCTCCCCGACAATATTTCTCACCACCACAATTCGCTTCGTTTAGACATCGGCCCCATTTCCTCCAGCACTGGACGCCCTAGTTCCTTACCATCTAACCTCGAGGAGAAGACCCATGAGCATCTTCAGCAAGATTAAGAATGCGATCTTCGGCTCCCCGGCGGCGGCAGCTGAAAATCCAGCTGCGGCTCCCGCCGCAACGGGCGCCGCGCCGACTGCTGCCACGTCGTCCCCTGCCCCCGCAGCGGCGTCCGCCGCTCCGGCAGCAAGTCCGTCTGCGCCCGTCGACGTCGCGCCCATCCTTGACGCTGCGGTCAAGAAGAGCGGCCAAAAGCTCGACTGGCGCCACTCGATCGTCGACCTTATGAAGGCTCTTGGCATGGATGCGAGCCTCAGCGAGCGCAAAGAACTTGCAGCCGAACTGGGCTACACCGGCGACACAGGGGATTCGGCCAAGATGAACATGTGGCTTCACAAGGCATTGATGAAAAAGCTGTCGGAAAACGGCGGCAAGGTGCCTGCGGATCTTCTCGACTGACAAAGGCTGCGGAGATGTAATTGTGATGAGGCTGGCACCGCGGTGCCGGCCTTTTTCTTCACGTATGACTAGGCCTTGCTGTGGACGGCCGCAACGATCCGGTACAAAAGCTCAGCTTTGCAAAACTCCGGAACTTGTTTTGCAAAGCTGAGCTTGACGGAATCGTCTATCTACCTGAAAAGCAAGACCCAAGCGGACGTGGCGAAACTGGTAGACGCAAGAGACTTAAAATCTCTCGGCCTCGGTCATGCGGGTTCGATCCCCGCCGTCCGCACCAATCACCCAAGTCATTGATATAAATAAAACAAATCAGATACGCGAACTTCACATCGAAGACGGCGCGCCTTCAATCATGGGCACCAATTCGTCATCTGTGCCCAAAACTGTGCCCAGAATGCAAAAAGAGAGCGGCCAAGGCCACTCCCTTTCAGGTGAATTCCGACGGCTAATCGAGATCAGGCTGAAAGCTTGGCTGCGATCTTTGCAACATGGGCACCCTGGAACTTTGCGGCTTCCAGTTCGACATCCGAAGGCTGGCGAGACCCGTCGCCGTCGGTGATGGTGGAGGCACCGTAGGGCGAGCCGCCCTTGACTGCTTCAACACCCATCTGGCCCTGGAAGGCATAGGGAAGGCCGACAACGGCCATGCCGTGGTGAAGCAGGGTCGGAATGAAGCCGAGGATGGTGGATTCCTGACCGCCGTGCTGGGTGGCGGACGACGTGAAGACAGATCCAACCTTGCCGACCAGCTTGCCGGTAAACCACAGGCCACCCGTCTGGTCCCAGAAATTGCGCATCTGCGAGGCGACAGTGCCGAAGCGTGTGCCGGCGCCAACGATGATGGCATCATATTCTTCAAGTTCAGCAACGGTGGCGATCGGTGCAGGCTGGTCGAGCTTGAAATGCGAGGACTTTGCGACTTCTTCCGGGACCAGTTCCGGAACGCGCTTTACGGTGACTTCGGCACCGGCCGACTTCGCGCCTTCGGCGACAGCGTAGGCCATCGTTTCGATGTGACCATAGGAAGAATAGTAAAGAACCAGAACCTTCGTCATTTTCTTCGTTTCCTCTGCGGGAGTGGACGCTGTTGCTGAGCTTACAGTAGGTGCTCCGCCCAACAGCTTTTTCAAGAACTCGATGATCATTGATCTGCCTTGTTACAAGCGTGTGGCCGAAAGCTATCCGAGCCGGGTATGCGCCGCCAGACGGCGATGCCACGACGCACTGTCTACTATTTTCGAACGATGGCGGCATATCTTGTTCGATTTGCGTATTATCAGGTAAGCGTCGGCGGGATTGCATTCCCCGGCAGGCGGATTAACGTCCAGCCATCACAGAAAGCGAGCTCCTCATGTCCGATCACTCCGCCTCCTCCACCATTGTAACCGCTGCCATGCTTGCCATAGGCGACGAGCTGCTTTCGGGGCGAACCAAGGACAAGAATATCGGACATCTGGCCGATATGCTCACACTCTCCGCCATCGACCTCAAAGAGGTTCGCATTGTTGCGGACGAAGAAGAAGCGATTGTCGAGGCGCTCAATGCGCTCAGGGCACGCTATGACTACGTCTTCACATCCGGCGGCATCGGCCCCACCCATGACGACATTACCGCGGATTCGGTTTCCAAGGCATTTGGCGTCGAGTGCATCTATGACTCAGAGGCGATGACCCTGCTTGGTGAGATGTACAAGCGGCGCGAGATGGAATTCACCCCTGCCCGCCAGCGCATGGCGCGGATGCCGGAAGGTGCGAAACATATCGCCAACCCCGTTTCCACGGCCCCCGGCTTCATCATCGGCAATGTCTATGTGATGGCAGGCGTGCCGCAGGTTTTCCAGGCGATGGTCGACAACGTTCTGCCGACCTTGCGCAGCGGCGCAAAAATGCTGTCGCGTGCCGTCTCCTGCCCCTATGGCGAAGGCGATATCGGCACCTTGCTTGCTGATATCCAGAAGGCGCATCCGGAAACCAGCATCGGCTCCTACCCGCGTTTCGACGGAAAAAAATTCTCGACCGAGATCGTCGTGCGCGGCCGTGATGCCGAGGCTATGGATGCCGCTGCAGAAGCAGTCTCGGAGATGATTGCCGGCCTCGATCGAAAAGGGATTTCGGCCAATCCGACTGCGGACGCATAACCAAAGGGCGGCGCCCGTTGACCCGCGCCTCGGCAGCACCACCTTATTGAAACAGGGCTCGAAACGAAGCCTGTAATGAGGAGATGTCCATGTCCTACAAGACTGTTCTTGCTGTTCTCGACACGCAGCGAAACGCGCCACAGATCACCGATTTTGCGGTTGCGATCGCCGAACAGTTTTCCGCGCATCTGGTGGGGGTTCATGCCGAGACGCTAACCGCCGTTCCGCTGATCGCGCCGATGGAAATCCCCGACCCGACCGCAATCGAGATCCTGCAGGAAAGCGCCCAGAAGGAAACTCAGGCAATTGAGCAGATCTTCCGCCAGAAGACCAAGCGCGAGGGACTTTCGGCCGAATGGCGCAGCTACATGCTGGCGGCCGGTTATGCATCAAGCTCCGTACAGGAGGTCGCACGGACTGCGGACCTGATCGTTGCCAACCAGAGCAGCCCGTCCCAGGCCGATCATCGCGCCGACCTGGAGACATTCCTGTTCGAAAGCGGCAGGCCGATGTTGCTAGTGCCCTATACGCTGAAGCAGCCAAAACCGATCGAACGTGTGCTGATCGCCTGGAACGGTTCACGGGAGGCTGCCCGTGCCACCTTCGATTCGCTCCCGATCCTCAAGCAGGCCTCTTCGGTAGAGGTTCTGGTGATCGATCCTCCTGAGCGCGGCGATAGGGAAAAGGAATTTGCAGGTTCCGAGCTTGCCGCAACACTTGCCCGCCACGGCATAAACGTAACATTGACGACGCAGGACAGCGGCGGCAATTCGCCGGCTGCAGCGATCGAAAACCGCCTTGCAGACAAAAGCATCGATCTGCTTGTCATGGGCGGATACGGGCATTCGCGCTGGTGGGAAATGTTCTTCGGCGGGGTAACGCGCAGCCTGCTCGATTCGATGACGGCGCTGACATTGCTTTCACGATAAAGGTCGAGCGGCAGCAGCCAGAAGGTGCTGCCGCTTGCCCAATACGCGGAACGGCTACTTGCGGCCGAAACTCTCGCGCTTTGCGTCTTCGATCGTGATTTCCCGGATAACGCGTGCCGGGTTTCCTGCTGCAACGACATTCGCCGGAATATCGCGCGTGACGACCGCGCCGCCGCCGATCACCGCACCATCGCCGATGGTCACGCCCGGCATGATCGAAACTCCCCCGCCGATCCAGACGTTGTTCCCGATCGTGACCGGAAGAGCATATTCGAGGCCGGCGTTGCGGCGCTCTGGGTCTAGCGGATGACCCGCGGTGTAGATGCCGACATTGGGAGCAATGAAGACGTTATCACCGATAGTGACCTTCGCGCCGTCCAGAATGACAAGGTTGACGTTGGCATAGAAATCGTCGCCTATTTCGATATTAAAGCCGTAATCGCAGTGAAACGAACCGTCGAAGACGAAATTCCTGCCGATGCGTCCCAATAACCCGCGGATCAGCTCGGCATGTTCTTGCCTCTCATCCGGCGAGAGTGCATTCAGCCGATGCAGGATACGCTTGGCCGCCTTGCGTTTTTCCAGAACGGCAGAATCGTAATTTGCATCATAAAGCAATCCGCGAGCCGCTTTTTCCAGTTCGTCCATGTTTTCCTCATTCATATCTGCCCGGTCGGCATTGCAACCAAATGCGGCGACAGGGTGTTTGCGGGATGAAAGTCAGATGAAGAAAACAGACGCGAGGACCTCATTCTTTTTGCGCCTGCAGTTCAAAGCGCCTATCCATGCGCGCCTTTCGTGCGACGGAGCAGAAGTTTCTAACAACAGGCGATGTCGTTGCCCTGCGATAGGCGAGTGCGATCGCAACACGTTCGGCGGTGTCACCCAGATGCCGAAATACCGTACCGCGCAAATCCACGCGAGCAATGGATGCCGGAACAAGCGATACGCCGAGGCCTGCTGCGACCAGTGAGAGTATCGAAGCGATATGGGGTGCTGCCGGCCCCGACTTGGGCGTGAAGCCGGATTTCGCACAGGCCCGCAGGATCGCATCATGAAGACTGACGCCAACGCTGCGGGGCGTCAGGATGAACGGATCATCGCACAATTTGGCAAGATCGATAATCTCTCCAGAGACCGCCAAGGGATGGGTGGCCGGCAGCGCAGCGAGAAGCGGCTCGTCGGTCAGAACCTCCTCGGCCAGAAGATTGGGATCGGAATTCGAGGGACGCAGAATGGCGACATCCAGCCGGTCTTCGATCAGTGCCGCGGCAAGCGCCATGGAATTGGCCTCCGTGACATTAATCTCGACATCCGGATAGGTATTTCGAAACTGCGCGATACAGACAGGCACGGCTGGGCTCAAGGCTGCGGTCCCGGTAAAGCCGATGCGAATCTCGCCGCTTTCACCCGCAGCAGCCTTGCGCGCAAGCCGTACGCCTTCGGCGATCTCATGCGGAACGTTACCGACCGCAGCCCGGAAGGCGCGGCCAGCGGGCGTGAGCTCTACCCCATGTGACAGGCGGCGGAAGAGCCGGACGCCAGCCTCCTGCTCCAGCACCTTGATCTGCTGGCTGAGCGGCGGCTGTGCGATACCAAGGCGCTCTGCCGCGCGGGTAAAACTTCCCTCCTCGGCAATTGCCAGGAAATAACGGACGTGTCTGAGCTCCATGATATTAATTCCAGATATGGAGAATGCCTCATCCATATATTAGCGGCAATGTCGGCATGGCGCTATATGCGTCTGCAAAGGATACCCCATGCCCCAGCCCGCCACACTTGAAGCTGCTATTCAGGCGACACCGACGGAATTCGAAACAACCTGGATAAAAGGCGACAGCGCTGCCTTTCGTAGCGCCAGCTGGGCGCTTTTCCTTGCCGGTTTTGCCAGTTTCTCGCTGATCTACTGCGTCCAGCCGCTTCTGCCGGAATTTCCGCAAGACTTTGGCGTCAACGCTGCAACGGCCTCGCTGGCGCTATCACTGACGACCGGTGCGCTTGCCTTCGCGATCCTTCTGTCAGGCGCATTTGCCCAGATCGTCAGCCGCAAGACGCTGATGTTCACGTCGATGATGCTGGCCGCAGTATGCAACCTTGTCGCAGCAAGCGCCGGTGGTTGGGGCTGGCTGCTCGCAGCGCGGGCTGTCGAGGGTTTCGTGCTTGGCGGCGTGCCCGCGGTGGCGATGGCTTATCTCGCAGAAGAGATCGAACCTGCGAGCCTCGGCCGGGCGATGGGACTTTATATCGGCGGCACCGCTTTCGGGGCGATGGTCGGACGGGTGGGGATGGGCTTGATGTCGGCCTTTACCTCCTGGCAGATCGCCATGTATGCGCTGGGAGTAGCCTGTGTCGCCGCGGCAATGGGCTTCTTTCTGCTTTTGCCGCCGTCACGAAATTTCCGGCCGCAATCCATGCCTGTGGGGCGGCATCTTCATCTGTGGCGGCAGCATCTTTCCAACCCTGCGCTTTTGCGACTCTATTTGATCGGCACGATGCTGACGAGCGTGTTCACCACCGTGTTCAATTACTCCACCTTCCGGCTGGCCGGTGCGCCCTATCATCTCGGGCCGACGGCGATCAGCATGATTTTCCTCACCTATGCGCTGGGGATCGTTTCTTCATCGTCCGGCGGGCGGATGGTGGACCGGTTCGGTCGAAGGACAACGCTGATCGTCACGTTCGCCACCATTCTTGCCGGCGTGGTGGTGACGCTGACCTCCAGCCTAACCCTCACCATCCTCGGCATCTCGCTGATCACGATCGGCTTTTTCATCGGCCATTCGGCAGCGAGCAGCGGCGTCGGCGCAAGTTCGGGCGCCGCCAAGAGCCATGCCTCGGCGCTCTACCTGCTGTTCTATTATATCGGCGCCAGCTTTACCGGCTGGGCCGGCGGATGGTTCTGGATACATGGCGGATGGGGAGCGGTTGCCGGGCTGACCTCGGCCTGCGCCATCATTGGCCTTATCGTCGCCCTCACCTTCACCCCGCACAGACAAGCCTGAAACTGGTAAGGGGAAGAGGCGCGCAACCGACATAAAGTCCGACCGCTTGCCTTTTCCCCTCGCTTGCCGCTATTAGCGAGAGCCAAAGAAACTCTCGTTCTGGCAGCAAATTCATGTCTCTTCCTGAAAAAGCATTTCCCGTTTCCTGGGACCAATTCCACCGCGATACCCGTGCGCTTTCCTGGCGCCTCTCCGGCCTTGGCCAGGAGTTCAAGGCAATCGTCTGTATCACCCGCGGCGGCCTGGTGCCGGCGGCGATCATCTCGCGCGAACTCAATATTCGTCTCATCGATACGGTCTGTATCGCCACGCGCCATGACTATGTCGACCAGGGCGAAACCGTGCTTTTGAAAGGCATTTCGCCCGAGCTTTTGGAAAACGGCGGCGAAGGCATTCTCGTTGTCGACGACCTGACCGATACGGGCAAGACGGCAAAGGAAGTGCGCGAGATGTTGCCAAAGGCACATTTTGCCTGCGTCTATGCCAAGCCGACCGGCGTGCCGACGATCGACACCTTCGTCACCGAGGTTTCCCAGGACACCTGGATCTATTTTCCCTGGGACATGGGCTTCACCTATCAGGAGCCGATCGCCAAGGGACACCGGGGCTAGATTTCCAAGACTTGAGGACCACAACAGATAGTGGCCCCATTCCATTTCAACCACGAGCCGCAGGATATGCGCTGACGCATACCCTGCCCTGTCGTTTTGATGTCAATAGCTGGTCCGTCATCCACAGGATGGCGGACTTTTCTACATTTAGAGGGCCGTGTTACCCATATGTCTCAATATGGTATGGCCAAGTGCTAAAATGCCCGTTCAGAAAGGGCTTCCAGAGCCGCCGATCTGCCCCGATCGTGCCACAATCGAATTTCGCAAGCCTCGCGCAAGCTTCAGCTCCGGTCGCCAAGCACTTGAGAATCCTAGCTGTTTTTTATTCCCCGTTATCCACAGGCATCAGCCACAATATCTTGTGGTTTAGAAACTCCTACCGGCTACGGCTTGACCGAATCAGGATGCGCGGCCATGAATAAACGCATGTTGCGGCGGCGACTGGACCGGGAGTAACGAGGCCGGTTCTTTTTCGAGTTTTATGGAAACAATCGAGCGCAGGGCTTGTTCTGACAGACAGCCGGGCGACGGATTTCCGTGCGCTTTGAAAATCATCGCCAAGACGGCGATTGGGCTGGCATAAACATGTTGTTAATACTATATTTAGTGTTGGCAGCCATTATCCAGCACAATATACAGATAGACATCCAATGAGTCTGGATGAAATTTCAGCCGGCTGCCCATGATGGAGAGCAGCCGCATCGAACCCGTGCGCCTATATGGCGACAAAGGATGAGGGACTAGAGGCAATGCGCATCGAACGTCGTTTCACGAAGCCTGAGACAGGCGCCTACGGAACTATCGAGTTCCGCAAGGCGACCAGCGAGATCCGCAATCCGGACGGTTCCATCGTCTTCCGTCTTGCCGATATCGACGTGCCGTCGCAGTTCTCCCAGGTCGCGACCGACGTTTTGGCGCAGAAATATTTCCGCAAGGCCGGCGTTCCGAAGATCCTGAAGCGCGTTGAAGAAAACGACGTCCCGTCCTTCCTGTGGCGTTCGGTTGCCGATGAGAAGGCGATGAAGGACATTCCCGAAGGCGAGCGCTACGGTTCTGAAACCGATGCCCGCCAGGTCTTTTCGCGTCTTGCCGGCACCTGGACCTATTGGGGCTGGAAGGGCGGTTATTTCTCGTCCGAAGACGATGCGGCCGCCTTCATGGACGAGCTTGCTTACATGCTCGCCACCCAGCGCGTTGCCCCGAACTCCCCCCAGTGGTTCAACACCGGCCTGCATTGGGCCTATGGCATAGATGGCCCCGGCCAGGGCCATTTCTATGTCGACCCCTTCACCGGCAAGCTGACGAAGTCAAAGTCGTCCTATGAGCATCCGCAGCCGCATGCCTGCTTCATCCAGTCCGTCGGCGACGACCTGGTCAACGAAGGCGGCATCATGGACCTGTGGGTTCGCGAAGCGCGTCTGTTCAAGTATGGTTCCGGCACCGGCTCCAACTTCTCCCATCTGCGCGGCGAAGGCGAAAAACTTTCCGGCGGCGGCCGTTCTTCCGGCCTGATGAGCTTCCTGAAGATCGGTGACCGGGCAGCCGGCGCGATCAAGTCCGGCGGTACGACCCGTCGCGCGGCCAAGATGGTCGTCGTCGATATCGACCATCCGGATATCGAGGAATACATCAACTGGAAGGTCAAGGAAGAGCAGAAGGTTGCTGCCCTTGTCACCGGTTCGAAGATCGTCGCCAAGCACCTGAAGGCGATCATGAAGGCCTGCGTCAACTGCGAAGGCAGTGACGACGATTGCTACGATCCGCTGAAGAACCCGGCCCTGAAGCGCGAAATCCGCGCTGCCAAGAAGGACCTGGTTCCGGAAAACTACGTCAAGCGTGTCATCCAGTTCGCCCAGCAGGGTTACAAGGATCTGCAGTTCAAGACCTATGACACGGACTGGGATTCGGAAGCCTACCTTACTGTGTCGGGCCAGAACTCGAACAACTCCGTCTCCCTGAAGGACGACTTCCTCAAGGCTGTCGAAAACGATGGCGAGTGGAACCTGACCGCCCGCAAGGACGGCAAGGTCATGAAGACCTTGAAGGCCAAGGATCTGTGGGAACAGATTTCCTATGCCGCATGGGCATCTGCCGATCCGGGCATCCACTTCAACACGACGATGAACGACTGGCACACTTCGCCGGCCGGCGGCCCGATCCGCGGCTCCAACCCGTGCTCGGAATACATGTTCCTCGACGACACGGCCTGCAACCTTGCTTCGCTCAACCTTCTCCAGTTCAAGGATAAGGCAACGAAGAACATCGCGATCGCAGACTACGAACATGCGGTTCGCCTGTGGACCGTCGTGCTCGAAGTGTCCGTCATGATGGCGCAGTTCCCGTCGAAGGAAATCGCCGAACTCTCCTACCAGTACCGCACGCTCGGCCTCGGCTATGCAAATATCGGTGGCTTCCTGATGTCGTCGGGCATTCCGTACGACTCGAAGGAAGGCCGTGCGATCGCAGGTTCGCTGACCGCGATCATGACCGGTATTTCCTATGCGACCTCGGCAGAAATGGCCGGCGAGCTTGGCCCGTTCCCGAATTTCGCGCCGAACCGCGAAAGCATGCTGCGGGTCATCCGCAACCATCGCCGCGCAGCCTACGGCGAGACGACCGGCTACGAGCAGCTCTCCGTCGATCCGGTTCCGCTCTACCATTCGGAAAACCCGGACCAGACGCTGTCGGCTCACGCCAAGGCCGCCTGGGACAAGGCGCTGGAACTTGGTGAAAAGCACGGTTACCGCAACGCCCAGACGACCGTTATCGCGCCGACCGGCACGATCGGCCTCGTGATGGACTGCGACACGACCGGCATCGAGCCCGACTTTGCGCTCGTGAAGTTCAAGAAGCTCGCCGGCGGCGGTTACTTCAAGATCATCAACGGTGCGGTTCCGGAAGCCCTGCGCACGCTCGGTTACACCGAAAGCCAGATCGCCGAAATCGAAGCCTATGCGATCGGTCACGGCAATCTGAACCAGGCTCCAGGCATCAACCCCGGCACACTGAAGGCCAAGGGCTTTTCGGACGAGAAGATCGAAGCGATCAACGGCGCCACCAAGGCTGCCTTCGACATCAAGTTCGTCTTCAACCAGTGGACGCTCGGCACCGACTTCCTCAAGAACACGCTGAAAGTTACCGACGAGCAGCTCGCTGACATGAGCTTCAACCTGCTCGAGCATATCGGCTTCTCGAAGAAGGACATCGAAGCTGCCAATATCCACGTCTGCGGTGCGATGACGCTGGAAGGTGCGCCGTTCCTCAAGGACGAGCATCTGGCCGTCTTCGATTGCGCCAACCCCTGCGGCAAGATCGGCAAGCGTTATCTCTCGGTCGAAAGCCATATCCGCATGATGGCGGCTGCCCAGCCGTTCATCTCGGGTGCGATCTCCAAGACGATCAACATGCCGAACGATGCGACCGTCGAGGATTGCGGCGCAGCCTACATGCTGTCCTGGAAGCTGGCGCTCAAGGCCAACGCTCTCTATCGCGACGGCTCCAAGCTCAGCCAGCCGCTCAATGCGTCGCTGATCGACGAGGACGATGCGGAAGAGGCTGTCGAAGAGCTGATGCAGCAGCCGATTGCTGCCCAGGCCGTTCAGATCACCGAAAAGATCGTGGAACGCGTCATCGAGCGCGTCACCCGCGAGCGCGAAAAGCTGCCGAACCGTCGTCAGGGTTACACCCAGAAGGCCAATGTCGGCGGACACAAGGTCTATCTGCGCACCGGCGAATTCGGTGACGGCCGGATCGGCGAGATCTTCATCGACATGCACAAGGAAGGTGCTGCCTTCCGTGCGATGATGAACAACTTTGCCATCGCCATCTCGCTGGGTCTGCAGTACGGCGTGCCGCTGGAAGAATATGTGGAGGCCTTCACCTTCACCAAGTTCGAGCCGGCCGGCATCGTCACGGGCAACGACGCGATCAAGAACGCCACGTCGATCCTCGACTACGTGTTCCGCGAACTTGCCGTTTCCTATCTCGGCCGTCATGACCTTGCGCATGTCGATACGTCGGACTTTTCCAACACGGCACTCGGCAAGGGAATTCAGGAAGGCAAGACGCAGCTCGTCTCGACCGGCTGGACCCGCGGCTACAAGCCGACCCTGATCCAGGGTGGTGCAATGGGTGGCTCCGAAGCCAAGGGTGCAGCCACCGCCGCCCCTGCCCGCGCTTCGGCCAGCGTCACCTCGATCGCCGGCAACACGGCCCGCAAGCTCGAGCCAGCAATGGCCATCTCGACCTCGGAAGTCGTTTCCTTCAAGCGCGATTATGAGGAGCGCGCCAAGGAACTGGCCGAAGAGATCGCGGAAGAGGTGAACGCAGAGGTCGTATCGGAAGAAAAGCAGGTCGCAACAGCGCTCTTCTCCGACAAGGCCGAAGCCGACGCAGCCGCTGCCAAGACCGAAGCCAAAAAGGTCGAAGCCGACCGCCGCATGAAGTCGATCATGCAGGGTTATACCGGCAACATGTGCTCCGAGTGCCAGAACTTCACGATGGTGCGCAACGGCACGTGTGAGAAGTGCGACACGTGTGGTGCTACGAGCGGTTGCTCTTGATAATTGCAGGGATAAGTGGCGTCGCCACTTTCCGGCAACCCAAGTTTAGATAAGCTGATCCCCGCGGTGATTGAGTTCGCCGCCGGGATTAACGCTTAAAAGGTCATGTTGTTATGCTCACTAATACGTACCTTGTAGGGTCAGGGCGAGTTCAAGATTTCTTTGACAAATTAAAAGGTGGTCAGGCACCTGAACAGTTTACGACGCAACTTCTTAAAGACTGGGGGTTCAGCTCATCGAATGACCGAGCATACATACCGTTGTTAAAAGCTCTCGGCTTCCTCTCCCCTGATGGAAAACCAACTTCTCGTTATCACAGTTATCGGGATCATTCTCGATCCAAGAAGGTGATGGCAGAAGCTCTTAGAGAGGCATACGCGGATATCTTCCTTATAAAAGAAATTCCGTCCGCTGCAGACAGGGGCGCTATTCTCGGAAAATTTAAAAGCTATCACAATACAACAGACAACGTCGCCAGCTTGATGACAAAGACTTTCTTGGCCTTATGTGAGCTAGCTGATTTCAAAGATGGCACGATCGACAAACGCGAAGCGGCTCCGCAACCAGTTGCGGTTACGGAAGATCGAACGACGCCCCCGATTCACCATGGAAGCCCCAAAGCCCCACCTGGCCTTCACTACAACATCCAGATTCACTTACCGGCAACAAAGGACGTCGAAGTTTACAACGCCATTTTCAAGTCATTGAGAGAGCATCTCTATGACCACTAAAGAACTAAGAGATTTTCTCTTCCGAGGGCTAATGTTTGAAGCGGAGGCTTCTAATTTCCAGTCAGCAGGGATTCAAGTTGGAGCAGATCAGAGCGACGTTGAAGAGAAATTGCTCGCGGCCGCTCTATCGCCATTTAATGTTTCTCTCCGAAATCAAGCGCTCGAAATGGCGAGACTTTATGCCGTTTTGTTTTGCTTCGAAAATTCGGTGCGGGATTTCATTCGCGATACTCTTTCAGAGAAAGACGGTTTAGACCGGATCGAGAAACTACCGCCTAAGATAAAATCCCATGCAGAATCTCGGTGTGAGACAGCCATCCAAGACTCTTGGCTTGAAGGAGAGAATACAGATCTGCTGGGCTTTGTAGATTTTGGTCATCTCGCGCAAATTATCATCAACAAATGGGAATATTTCCCCATCCTTCCATCTCAACACTGGCTTAAACAAAGAATGGATGAGATGGAAAAAGTGCAAAACTTCATAGCTCACAACCGAATGCTTCTGCCCAGCGAGTTTCAAAGATTGTATATGTATATCGGGGATTGGAACCGAGTTGTAGGACTATGATTAGCAACCGATAGCTTCAACACACAACCTACTGGAACCCCGTAGTCACCCATGATAAATTTCGAATGGGATGAACTAAAGGCTGCGACCAACTTCGCGAAGCACGGAATCACCTTTGCTGATGCTTCGGCCGTTTTCAACGATCCATTCGCCCTCGACCTAGAGGAACGATCAATGGATTACGGTGAAATCCGGCGACGTATTGTCGGGCTTGGCAACGGCCGGTTTCTGACAGTGATCTATACCGAGCGCGAAGAGGCAATTCGCCTTATCTCCGCGCGAAAATCGACCCGCGCCGAACGACGGGAATACGACAATGCCCACTGAGAGAGACAACAAAACCGACTGGTCTCACCTCGACGCCATGACCGACGAGGAAGCGGAAGACAATGCGTTGGCCGATGCCGACAATCCGCCGATGACCGAGGAGCAGCTTCGCACGGCTCCCCGCATGCCGCGGGTGAAGGTCATTCGTCGGGCGCTTGGTCTGACGCAGGAAGAGTTTTCGGCGCGCTACAGGATCCCGCTCGGCACATTGCTGGATTGGGAACAGGGGCGTTCGGAGCCGGATCAGCCGGCGCGCGCCTATCTCAAGGTGATCGCCGTCGATCCTGAAGGGACGGCCAAGGCGCTGGTGGCTTAGTCGTCCATCCGCCCGTTCACGAAAGCGCCAGCAGGTCGCGCTGCGGCAGGAGAAGCCGGGCACCAGAAGATGCCCGACGCATTTATCTATCAAACAACCTTCGCCAGCGCGTCCACCGCAAAGATCGCATCCGCCACTTCCTCAGCCGTGAAGTCGGCACGCAGGTTCTGCAGCGTGTCGTCCTTGCTGTTGGCAAGCTGGCCGACCTTGATCAGGTCTTCGCGGGACACGCCTTCCAGGTGCAGTTCGGCCAGCGTCACCGGCATTTTTATCGAGCGGTAGAAGTCGATATAGCCGGCGATCTCGTCGTCGGGGCGTTGTTCGAGGATCATGTGGGCGAGCGTGCCGTAGGCGACCTTTTCGCCGTGGGTGAGGTGATGAATATCACCATTGAGCGCCGTAAAGCCGTTATGGATGGCGTGGGCGGCAGCCAGACCGCCATTCTCGAAACCAAGGCCGGAGAGAAGCGTTGAGGCTTCGACGACCGCTTCGACGGCCGGCGTTACCAGCTTCTTTTCCACCGCCTGATAGGCGCTGAGGCCGTAGGTCAGCAGCGTCTTTTCGCAGGCTTCGGCAATTGCCATGCCGGCGATGGTGGCGGAACCGCCGACCATGGTTTTGGAATTGGAGCGCTGGACGGCGAGCGCCTCGACGTAGGTTGCGAGACCATCGGCGATGCCCGATGCGAAGAGGCGAACCGGCGCCTGGGCGCAGATCCAGGTATCGACCAGAACCAGATCCGGGTTCTTGGCATAAAAACGGTATTTCTCGAACACGCCGTCATCGGAATAGATGACCGAGAGCGCGCTGCAGGGCGCGTCCGTCGAGGCGATGGTGGGGACGATGATGACGGGGCTTTTCAGCTCGTCGGCCACGGCTTTCACCGTATCCAGCGTCTTGCCACCGCCGATACCGACGACGAGGTTGGTGCCGTTTTTCTTCGCCACGTCGACGAGACGGTTGATCTCATTGGTGGAGGCTTCGCCTGAGAACTTTTCGCGGGAAAATTCGACCTTGCCGGAGACTGCCGCCTCGACCTTCGTGCCGATCAGGCCCCAGACGATATCGTCGGATACGAGAAGAGCCTTGGTGCCCATTTCGGAAAGATAATCGCCGAGTTCGGCAATGACGCCGCTTCCCTGAATATAACGGCCGGGGGAGGCAAAAATTCGCTTGGTCATGTCTGTCACTTCCAGTTGATCAATGGAAAAACTACCACGCGGATATCGACCGGCTGGCGATCCAAGGCAAGGGTTTGGGCGCAACCAACGAAACCGTTACCGGCCAGAATGGAGCGGCGGGCGGATAGTTCATTGAGGCAGATCATTGCAGGAAATTCATTTTAACACAGCAAAAACAATATCCTGTTGAATCAGGTGCTTTTCACCGGAGTGTGAACCGCCCGCCGACCGCCATATGATGGACGCTGTGTTTCCAATCTCGAACCTCTGTCGCCCGGGCGCAGGAAATCTCAGTTTCCCATGGATTGGAAATGCTGCTTGAGGCGGGGGACGTCTTGCGGTGACACGGCAGGATCGGTCAGCGAAATCCAGGCATCAATATAGTGCTCGGGCGCGTAGACATGGCCGTGGCCGATCGGCGAGCTGGTGGCGATCGCCATGTCTACGGCAAGCTGCAGGCCGGTGACGACCGGAATCCAGGTGAAGCTTTGCGATACATCCGGTCCGCGTGGGCCTCTCAGCCAGGCGGGCTCGCGAAAGAAGGAGGACGGATCGAAAAAGGTGACCGGATCGCTTGCATATTGCAGATAGATCATCCGGATCGGCCCCCAGGGCGCAAAGTCTCCGGAGGCCGTCTCCACCTGGTTGGCGAAGCGCACGACCGATCCGTCGCGAAATTTCGGCAGCCAGGCGGGAGAGCCCTTTTCGCGCATCGCGGTGATCGCATTCCATCTGGCGCTGCGGAAAGGCGGACCGCTCCACAGGGCGCCCTGGAACGGATCGGCCACGACATCATAGATGTCGGTGGAGAGTTGCGAATTCAGCGCGCCGAGGCTCAGGCCATGCAGGTAGAGCCGTGGCCGCCGATCCTTCGGCAGAGTTTTCCAGTGGTCATAGACCGCCTGAAACAGCGCACGCGCCGCATCCTGTCCGTTTTCCGGTTCGACCAGCAGGGAAAGCCAGCTCGAGAGATAGGAATATTGCAGGGCGACGCTCGCAATATCGCCATCATGCAGATATTCCAGCGTATCCATGGCGGCCGGGTCGACCCAGCCGGTACCCGTGGGCACGACAACCACCAGCAGCGAACGCTCGAACCCGCCCTGCCGCTCCAGTTCCTTGAGAGCCAGAGCCGCACGCTCCTCGACTGTCTCCGCGCTGTTCAGCCCGGCATAGACGCGTACAGGATCGAGCGCCGGCTTCTGCCAAAACTTGCCGATGGATTCGGCTTTCGGGCCGGTCGAGACGAAGACTCTGCCCTGCCGGCCGAGCGTATCCCAGCCGACCAGCGAGCCCGGCCCGCCGGTCATGGCCGGGCTTGTCGGTGGCGTCTCGTCCGGCTCAATCAGCGAATCGGCCTTCTGGAACGAGGCGTCGGTCGCATCGAGCGCCCATCGGACAAGAAGGCCCTGCCCGATCGACCAGAACATCACGATCGCCAGTGTTAACCCGAGAACATTGGAAACGCGGCGCGGCATGATCGCGTCGAGCCAGTGGGAAAACCGGCTTGCGGCGAGCTGGAACAGCCAGCCGAGTGCCAGAAGCACGGCGAACGTAATCGCGGCTATCCCTGCCAGACGAAACGGATCTGCGCTTTGCTGCGGGTGCATCTGCCAGAGCGTGCGGATCGAATTCTGCCATTCGACCGCGTGCCAGAGGAACACGACCGATACGATGATGGCGAAGAGAAGCGTGGTTGCCCTCAAAGGCGCCGCTTGTTTAGAAAACCATGGAAGTTCCAGATAACGCCAGAGCCAGCCGATGAAGACCCCGAACGCATAACCGATCGCAGCGCAGGCACCGGACAAGACACCCTGGATGAGCCAGGACCGTGGCATGAGGCTTGGCGTGAGGGAGGCTGCAAAGAAGAGAAGTGCGAGCAGCACGCCCGTTGCGCTCAGGGATCCCATAAACCGCAAAACAAATCGCAATATTCGCCCGCCCAACTGTTCGAAACACCCCATCTGTCGCCATCAAGGCAAATAGCGCGCGAGGTCATGAGATCCAGCGAGCCACGGCCACTCATCTGCGCAACCTGCACGACTTCAGCGGGAAAATCCACAAGCCTCTGCCGGCATCATGTCGGTGGCTCAGACAAGCCGGACCGGCCAAAAAATTGGTGCAAAAGCTGCCCGTGCCTTCACGAAAGCGTGTCGGATCGGCACGGCTAATATTTCGTCAACCTCCTATTAGCATTTCATTGACCATAATCAGGGCTTCGTTGCCGGGTTCTCATCCTTTTGTCCCGGTGTGGTGATCTTGGCGTAAAGCGAGTTGTGTCGTGTTCCAGCCCCTGTCGAATGCTCCCATCAAGAGTGCTATCCGCACGCTTCTTGGCCATGCCGCCGATACGGCATTGACAATCGCCAAGGCCTCCTGCGCCGTGGTTCTCGCGCTTTCCGCATGTGCTGGAACTGCCGCGATGGCGTTTGCGGAAGACCGGACGCTGAAGCTGCACTTCACCCATACGGGCGAGCGGGCAGCGATTACCTACAAGCGCAATGGCAGGTTTGACCAGAAGGGCCTTGCGCAGGCCAACCGGCTGTTGCGCGACTGGCGTCGCAACCAGTCGACGCGGATGGACCCGCGCCTTCTCGATCTCGTCTGGGAAGTTTACCAGCGCAGCGGCGCCACCGACTATATCCATGTCGTTTCCGCCTATCGCTCGCCGGCCACCAACAGCATGCTGCGCGGTCGCTCGCGCAGTACCGGCGTTGCCAAGAAAAGCCAGCACATGCTGGGCAAGGCGATGGATTTCTATATTCCGGGCGTAAAAATCTCGACGCTGCGCCGGCTTGCCATGCAAGCGCAGGTTGGCGGTGTCGGCTTTTACCCGACCTCCGGTTCACCCTTCGTGCATCTCGATGTCGGCAGTGTACGCGCCTGGCCGCGCATGTCGCGCAAGGAACTGGTGGGTGTTTTTCCGAACGGCAGGACGATGCATGTGCCGGCAGATGGACGACCGCTCCCAGGTTATGATCAGGCGGTGGCCGACTACAAGCGCCGCGTCGGATCGCAATCGATCCAGATCGCCAGCACGGCACCGGATGATGACGAGGATACCGGCAGCGCAAAACGTGGTGGCAGCGGCCTCTTGACCGCGATGCTGCCGACACCGAAGAGCCGTGCGGCGGAAGCACTTGCGGAACAGACTAGCCCAACGGCTATCGCCAAGGCAGCGAGCCGCAAGAGCGATCCAGAATTTGCCGATCTTGCAGCTCTCTCCGCCCCGCTGCCGATCCTGCGGCCGTCGAAGGCTGTCGATGTCGATCCCGTGCAGACCGCATCGCTTGCGCCGACACCGAGCCTCGCGCCCATCATTGCGGCACGACCGGTAGCGGCTTCGGCGCCTGCAAGCACGCCGGCCTTCAGCGCCCTTGCGGCACTTGCTGCACCAGACGGGATGAAATTGCTGCGAGCACCGGAAGGCTCGATCGCCTTGCTGCCGATCTCGGGACCAGATCTCGATGTCGAGGACGAATTCGATGGCGAAGACACGCTTTTGTCATGGGCGCTCGCTGCCCCTGCCGAGAATGTCGGCATGGCCGCGCCGGTCGTCATCGGCAGAACATTGACGGACCTGACGGCAAAACCGGAGAGCACAACGCCGTTGCCGCTTTCGATCGCAGAAGAATTCGATCACGACCGATTCTGGTCCGGCGGCTAACGGAGCCAGCGGAAGTCAGCCACAAGCACAACCGGATCCGCACATAGATACACCTGGCGGCTGCATCCGCTTCGTGGAGCGGTCCTGCCGAATCGCCTAGCGTTCTCGCTGTAACACTCGGGAGGACGACATGCCGAATTGCAAGGACAGCAATGGGGATAATTGGGAAATCTATCAGAGTGGCAGCCAGTGGCGCTGGCGCCGCACGGCATCAAATGGCCGCATCGTAGGCGCTTCGGCAGAGAGCTACGTCAACAGGAGTGACTGTGTCGACAATGCCCGACGCAATGGAATGAAGTGCAATCCCACCTGACGTGATCAATCCGTAAAATGATTACGGGCCTTCGCCACAAAGGTTCGAAGGCCCGTTCAGATTTGGCTGCAACTCATGGATGGCTTGAGTTAGAGAAGCCTCAGAACTCAGTCCATTCCGACTCTTTTACCGCAGCGGCTGATGCCGAACCACCACCGAATGCGGAGGCGAGTTTTCGCCCCAGGGAACGAGCAGGAGACAAGCGAGGCCGTTCATCCTGCTCGGCGACGCGCACCGGTGCGGATACACGCGAGGCCTGCCGATCGAAAGCAGGCCGCTCGGCGGAACGGAAAGATTGCGGACTTTCGCTGCCGACCTGGAACTGGCCAAGCAACGTCATCAGCGCCTCGGCATCCTTTGCAAGACTATGGCTGGCAGCGGTCGATTGCTCAACCATTGCCGCATTCTGCTGCGTTCCCTGATCGATCGTATTGACGGCCGTGCTGATTTCCTGAAGGCCAAGCGACTGTTCGCGTGACGCCTCTGCGATCGCTTGAACATGCCGATTTATCTCATGGACCTCGGCCACGATTGCATCAAGTGCCTTCCCGGTCTCGCCGACCAGATTGACGCCCTGCTCGACATGGCTGCCGGAGGTATTGATCAGCGTCTTGATTTCCTTGGCGGCAGCGGCTGAACGCTGGGCCAGCTCGCGGACTTCCTGAGCCACGACGGCGAAGCCCTTGCCCGCATCACCCGCGCGTGCGGCCTCGACCCCGGCATTCAACGCCAGAAGGTTCGTCTGGAAGGCGATATCGTCTATCACACCTATGATGTTGCTGATTTCAGACGAGGAACGCTCGATCTGATGCATCGCATTCACTGTGTCCCGAACGATCTCGCCGGATTTCTCCGCCCCTGCACGCGTACGGGCAACAAGCTGGCTGGCTTCTTCGGCACGGCTCGCCGCGTCCTTGACGGTGGTGGTGATCTCCTCAAGCGCTGCGGCCGTCTCTTCGACAGAAGCAGCCTGCTGCTCCGTGCGACTGGACATATCGTCGGCCGAAGCAAGAAGCTCGTTGGCACTGGCGGAAATTGCCTTCGCATTGAAACCAACGGATTGCATCGCCTCGCGAACCCTGCTCAGCGAGTCGTTGAAATCCTCGCGAACAACATCGAGATCAGCCACAAACGGCGTATCGATACTTGTCACCAGATCACCAGCGGCCAGCCGCTTCAAGCCATTGCCAAGCGACTGAAGCGCGAACTGGACGTTGCGGGCCTCCGAGGCTTTCTCGATTTCCTGACGCGCTCTCTCGCTTTCGGCGTTGCTCCTGGTAGCTTCCGTCTGTTCTTCCAGACGAGCACGCTCAATCGCATTTTCCCGGAAGATCGCGACTGTAGCCGCCATTTCCCCAATCTCGTCACGTCGATCGCGACCGACGATCTCCCCGGATGTCTCTCCGCGTGCCAATTGCTGCATCTGCGCGCGCAAGCCATTCATCGGCTTGGTTATTCCTTGTTGGACAAAATATGCAGCAAGGACAAGAACGAGAACAATGCTGATGACCATAGCGGCCATGTTGGTCACGATTGTTTTGTGCACGAGTGCCGCCAGACGATCCGTGCCGGCGGTCTGCACCGCCTGCAAGGCGCTATTGCTGTCGTTGAACTGCTTGGAGATCCGCGTTGTCAGACCTTCAAGCGCCCCCATCCGAGCCACGGCAGCCGGATATTGCCCATCATTGCGCAGCTTCACGATATCAGCAAGAAGCTCCCGCACGCCGCTGATGTCGACCATAAGGTTGTCCATCGCCTGTTTGGTGCTCGGAACAAGTACCGAAAGCTCCTGCATGCGGCCGACGGCGATATCAAGAAGGGAATTAAATTCCTTCTGTGCCGTTTCGAATTGCGGCACATCGGGCGAAAACAGCAAAAGGCGGCTGTAGTGGCCCCCTAAACCCCCGGACACGATCTCCCACTTGTTAAGTGTTAGGAGTAATGTGCCCATTATGACCAGTCACATACCTAAGATAGAA